>NZ_RPDJ01000001.1 GCF_004023625.1 Streptomyces cavernae
GTCGACGCGGTCTTCCATGCGGCGGGTGTGCTCGACGACGACGTGATCGAGGGGATGACTCCGGAGCGTGTCGCCTCGGTCATGGGAGCAAAGGCCCTAGGCGCGGACCATCTCGACGCGTTCACCCGGGACATGGACCTGTCGGCGTTCGTGGTGTTCTCCTCGATCGCCGGTGTGTGGGGCAGCGGGGGCCAGTCGGCCTATGCCGCGGCCAACGCCCACCTCGACGCCCTCGTCGAGCGCCGCCGGGCACGTGGCCTGGCCGGAACCGCCGTCGCCTGGGGCCCCTGGGACGGCGGAGGCATGGTCTCCGAGGAGGCCGCGGTCGAACTGGGCCGCCGGGGCCTGCGGGTGATGGACCCCGACCGTGCGCTGGCCGCGCTGGGACGCGCCCTCGAACTCGGCGACAGCACGGTGGTCGTGGCCGACGTGGACTGGCGGAGGTTCCTTCCCGTGTTCACCAGCAGCCGTCCCAGCCCGCTGCTGTCCGCTCTGCCGGAGGCGCGCACGGTCGAAGCGGCCGATGTCTCGGAGGGGTCGGGGACGGTGGCCCGGGAGGCCTCCCGGGCCCTGCTGGAGAAGCTCTCCGCGGCACCCGCCGAGGCACGGATCCAGATGCTGCAGGATCACGTTCTGCGCGTCGCCGCCACAGCCCTGGGATTCACCGGGGTCTCGGACATCGAACCCACCGGCGCCTTCCGCAAGATGGGCATCGACTCGCTGAGCGCGGCGGAGCTGCGGAACCAGTTGAACAGCGACACCGGCCTGCGGCTGCCGATCACTCTCGTGTTCGACCACCCCACGCCGGCCGACCTCGCCCGCTACCTGGACGATGAGCTCTTCGGAGACGGGCAGGAGTCCGCCACGGTGCTGCTGGCCGAGGTCGAGAACACGGTGGCGAAGATCATGAAGGCCGGGCCGGGGCACGACGTCAGGACCCTGCTGAAGGCGCGGCTCAGGACGCTCCTCGCTCAGGTCGAGGACACGGAGACCGACGCGTACGACCCGGAGGCGGTGGCGTCCGTGGCCGACCAGCTCGACGACGCCACCGACGAGGAACTGTTCGACTTCATCACCCGACAACTCGACCAGTCGTGAACGCCCGCCGCCCAAGAGGGAGTTCCCCACCCGGACCGGAACATTCCCCTGCACCTGCATGGCACCCGCAGAGCCTGGCGGCCCGATGCCGTTGGAGCGTCGCGCTTAGGGGTCCTCGCACTATGAGCGTCCGATGAGGTCGCGTGGTCTGGTGCCGTGCATCGCAAGGCGCCGGAGAGCCCTGGATGGGGGTGCCCCCTGCTCGAGCGGAGCCGAGAGCTTGGGGGAGGAGCTACCTGGGCTTTTCGGCAACGCGGCGATGGGGGTGCCCCCTGCTCGAGCGCAGCCGAGAGCTTGGGGGAGCGGTGCCAGGCCGCGCGACCCGGGCGGGCATAGTGCAAGGACCCCTTAGGAGGAGTCGTTGGAGTCGGCCGCGAGCGCATTGCCCGCGACCCTTGGCCGGGTAACGCCGTCGAATGCAACACAGATACCGAAGACACGATCGTGGCTGGTCCAGCCGTTGACGTGGCCACGGTTGTTGCACGACGCTCCGTCGGGTCCGCCGCGTCAGCTCCAGCTGGGCGAGGAGCCGTGCCGCTCCCCGTACGGCACCGGGCGGCCCGTGAAGGCGTCCAGGAGGATACGGTCGCCGATCGGCTGGTTGAGTTCCACGGTCACCTTCTCGAGGAGCATCACGCCTTCACAGGGACCGCCCTTGCTTCCTACGACGGATGCGGACAGCACCACGCTGCCGGCCGTCTCCAGCACGTCCACGACGGGTCCGTCGTCGCAGGCTCCGTGGCCGGCGATGACGGTGACGGACTGTCCGTCCCCGGCCACCTCGACGAGCCGTTCGAGCGGGGACAGTTCGTCGGTGGGCAGCTGTCCGGCCGGCCTGATCGGCGGCCGGGGGAGCTTCGAGGGGCTGAGGGCGACCCGCCTGAGTGGGGTGTCATAGCCCTCCAGGGTGAACAGCCAGGCCGGGACGGTCGCCGGGCCACGATTTGTGGCCAGGGTCATCTCGCTCAGCTTCGCCTCGGTCACGGTGAGGTGCGGTCCGTCGTTGCTGCCGCGGGCCACGCTCTCGTACGCCTTCCGCGCCCCCATCAGCGGCAGTGTGAGCGATTCTCCGCTCTCCCATGCCACCTGCCCGGTCTTCTGCGGGGTGTCGGGAAGTTCGCCGCGCAGGACGAAGTTCTGGGTCGCGTAGGCGCGCTTGTCGGCTTCGGTGCGGAAGGCGTTGTCCGGCAGCTGGACCGCCTCCCCCATCGGGTAGTAGCCCTTGCGCCACGCCTCGGCGGCGGCGGAGCCGTCCCAGGCTCCCGCGACCTGGCGGGCCCGGGCCTGGGACCGCACCGCCGAGCCGGAGTCGCGGAGCTGTGCGCCGGGGCCATCGGCCTGTTCACTGCCGCAGCCGGTGACGGCACCGGCTGCCCCAGTGAACAGGGCGAGTGCGAGGAGCAGATCGACGGCACGTGTGGTTGTGCGCATGGTTCCCCCTGGGTGGACGAGGAATGAGGCGGTGCGGAGAGGAGGGATGGAGGACGTGCCCTCCTGTGACGCCGCACCGCCGTCTCGGGTTCACTGTGCAGTGACGCCCCACCCTGCCCAGCGCCGTGCGTACCTCGACTTCATGGCGCGGGCGCTGCATGAAGAGCACGTCGTGCAGGCGGCTCGCTCCTGCCTCGTCCTGAGAGCGCACGACCTCTGCCAGTGCCAACTCGTGTCGCGGACGACAGTCCGCCTCTTCCCCGTGATCGGGAGCGGTGCCGAATCGAAGTGGGGCCGGAAAGCGGCGTCACCGCCGTTCCCGGCCCCACTTCACTGTTGCGAGACCCGCTTCGAGACCTGCATCGAGACCCGCTTCCAGACCGGCTGCGGACCCCCGGCAAGCCCCGCAAGGCTCACTCTCCAGCGTGCACAGTGCTTTCCGAGCGACGTCCGTAGCAGTGCAGGCGTTCCAGCCAGGACGGGCTCCTCACCGTGGCCGCATGCTCCTCGGCCAGGCACAGATAGACGTCGCGGCCGCCGTCCTCGGCAGGTGTCGGTGCGATGTGCACGGTCGGCACCGGCAGGTCCGGGAACTCGTACCAGAACGGCTTTCCGGCACCCAGGTCGATTCGGTACAGCGGGAACTGCGACCAGTTGTTGACGGTCAGCGCCGTCTCGATGACGTCCGGCGCCCGCACCGACATGACGTGCCGTGACACGCCGGCGGCACGGTAGGAGTTGAGGAAGGCGATCTCGTCGCGCAGCTTGTCCGCGGTGTTGGCGTCGAGACAGGCCCGGACGTCCTGGGCGACGCGGCCGAGCGGACGGGCGCGCAGCGTCGCCGCCGAGGTCCCGGTCCAGCTGTTGCTGACGCAGTTGCCCCAGTACCCGGCGGGCAGCGCGGCACCGAGCCGCGACTGCGCGCTGACAATCATCCCGAGCCATTCGGCGGCGTCGTCGGGACGGCCGCGCAGATCCCCGAGCACCTGCCAGATGTGCGCCGTCAGAACGTCGTTGGTGGACACCCAGGAACCCTCACCGGCGAGCTGGGTCTGTGCGGTCCTCTTCATCGCGGCGAGTTCCGCGGCCTCGAAGCGGGTGGCGACGGTCGCGAGCTTGTGCAGGCCCACCTTGATGTTCGTGGTCAGCAGCCGCAGCCGGGACACACCGACGAACGCGCGCGAGGCCACCACCGCGGGATCCGTGGACTCCCGGCCCAGCGCGTCCAGGACGCCGCGGTCGTGGGACGGCGCGGGGGAGGGCAGCCCGTGGTGCTCGCGCGACCAGCTCTCCAGGAACGCGAGGGTGTTCCCGCCGTCCGCGAGACTGTGGTTGATCATCACGCCGAGGATCGAGCCGCCGCCGCGCATCCGGGTCAGCCGGATCTTCAGCAGCGGGGTGTCCCGGTCGACGACGCGGAAGGCGCTGACCTCCCGCAGCAGGTTGCCGATCACCGGCTCGGTGCGCAGAGCGGGGCCGTACTCCCGCATGGGCTCCGCCGACACCGCCTCGGTGAAGCGGACCCCCGCGTCGTTGCAGACCACGCTCAGGCCGCCGTCCCGGTCCCGGACGAGCCGGCCGGCCAGCGGCGGGTAGCGGCGCAGTGTGCGCGCCAGGGACGCCCGCAGCTCCGCGCCGTCCAGCGTCCCGCGGTAGAAGAAGGTCAGCGGTGTGTACCAGGGGCCGGTCAGCAGGTCGTAGCCGCTGAGCCGGACCCGCGTGTGGTCGGCCGCGCCGGCGCGGACCACGAAGGACTGCTCCTCCCGGCTCTCCACGGTCCGGCGGAACGGCGTCGGGCTCTTCGTCACGGTCGTCCTCCTCGCGGCCGGTCAGTCCCAGGCGACCGGCAGACGGTCCACTCCGTAGTGCACCGCCCGGTCGCGCAGGGGCACCTCGTCCGCGGGCACCGCCAGCCGCAGCTCCGGGAAACGCTCGAACAGCGTGCGCAGACCGATCCTGAGCGTGGCGCGGGCCAGATGCTGGCCCAGGCACTGGTGGGCCCCGAAGCCGAGCGCCAGGTGCTTGCGCGGTATGCGGGTGACGTCGAGGGCGTCGGGGTCGTCGAAGACCGCGGGGTCGCGGTTGGCGGCGGGCAGCGACAGCACGACTGTCTGCCCGGCCTTGACGGTGACACCACCGATCTCGACGTCCTCCAGCGCGCACCGGCTGGAGCCGAGCTGAGAGATCGTCAGATACCGCATCAACTCGTCGACGGCGCCGGCTTCGTACAGCTCCGGGCGGCTTTGCAGCAGAGCCAGCTGCTCCGGATGCTGCAGCAGCGCGAACGTGCTCAGGACCAGCATGTTGGGCGTCGTGTCGAGGGAACCGCCCAGGGTGAGGACCGCGAGGTTGACCAGCTCGTCCTCGGTCAGCTCCCCGGTTGCCGCGAGCTGACCGAAGAAGTCGTCGCCCTGCTGTGCCATCCGTTCCCGGACCATCGGCCGCAGAGCCGCGTCCATCGACTCGATGTGGTGCACGAACTCTTCCAGCGTGTACGTCAGCGTCATGAGCGCCGTGAAGTGCTCCCAGATGTCCGCCATCAACTCGGCGGAGACACCCATCAGGGAACACACCGACCGCACGCTCACTACTTCGGCGAAGTCCGTCAACAGGTCGGCCGGTGAACCCTTCGCCGCCATCGCGTCCAGGGCCTCGTCGACGATGCGGGCCAGCTCCGGCTCGTAACCCTGGACCCTGCGCACGGTGAAGTGCCCCGCCAGCAGACGGCGGTACTTGGAGTGCTCGGGCGCGTCCGTCTTCGCGAACGAACCGGGCGGGGAGGGCTGAGGGGCGTACTCGGTCATCGGGAACGGCGGTGCGACCACATGGGCCAGCAGCTCGTTGCGGTGGCTGAAACGGTTGTCGGCCAGGATCTGCCGCACCAGGTCGTGCCGCGTCACCAGCCAGCCCGACGGGTCCTTCGGGAACACCTGGAACGTGATGGGGCTGACCGGCTCCTCCTCGCGCAGCCGCGCGTACGCCGCGGGCGGGTCGAAGGGGCACTTGCCGCGGTCCGTCGGGATCACGGGTGCATCGGGCCTGGACTTCATGGTCACTCCGTTGGTGTGCCGGCTGCGCCGTGGGTGTCGTGGGGCGGGAGCGGTTCGGGTGATCAGGCGCGCTTGACCACCAGCGGCAGGTGCCGCGCGCCGAACACGTTCGTGCCGTGGTAGGTCAGCCGCACATCGGGGTCGACCTCGATCCGCAGAAACCGGTCGAGGAGCGCGTTGAGGGCTACACGCCCCTCCAGACGCGCCAGCGGGGCCCCGATGCAGTAGTGGATGCCGTGACCGAAGGCCGCCTGACGGGAGTTGGAACGCTCCGGGCGGAAGGCGGTCGCGTCCTCGAAGAACCGCTCGTCGAGATTGGCCGACAGCAACCACAGGTGCACGAGGGTGTCAGGGGCGAGCCTGGCCCCGGCGAGTTCTGTCTCGGCCGTGGTGACGCGCTCGATCCGGGTGAACGGCGGACGCAGCCGCAGGGTCTCCTCGATCACCGCGGGCACCAGCGACCTGTCCTCACGGACCCGCTCGAACAGCCCCGGATCCTGGTCCAGGCACATCAGCGTGTTGCCCAGCAGCACCGAGGTCGTGATGTGCCCGGCGAGCAGCAGCAGGGTGGCGAAACTCGAGATGTCCTCGTCGTCCAGGCGCTCACCGTCGAGTTCCGCGCGTACCAGCGTGCCCAGCAGGTCGTCCTGCGGCCGTCTGCGCCGGTCGTCGATGAAACCCTGCAGATACGCCGAGATGGTGACACCGGTCGCCTCCATGCGGCGCACGCTTTCCGGGTCCTCCGGGTCCGTCGACAGCAACTGGTCCGCCCACCCCTGGAACAGGTCCCGGTCGGCCTCCGGCACCCCGAGCATCCGGGCGATGACCGTGACCGGCAGCGGGTTGGCGAGCGTGTCCACCACGTCGAAGCGGTCGGAGCCTGCCGCGTCCAGCAGTTCGCCGGTCAGGTCGGTGATCCACGGTTCGAGACCGGAGATCAGCCCCGGTGTGAAGGCACGGCTGACCAGGCGGCGCATCTTGCCGTGCAGCGGCGGGTCCAGCAGCAGCAGGGTCCCGCGCGGAGCCTGCCGTTCACCGCCCGACAGACGGCCCACGGTGTCGGAGGAGAAGGTCGCCGGATCGGCGAGGACGCGCTGGACGTCCTCGTACCGGAAGAGATGGGCGTTGCCCGCCTCGTCCCGCCAGACCGGGCATTCGTCGCGCATCCGCGCGAGCCAGGCGAGCAATGTCGCCCCGCCGTCCGGCTCCACCGTGGGGGCCTTGCCGATGTCCGGGCCCGGCGCCACGCGGACCGACGGACCGGCCGTCCCCCGCGACCCGCCGGGAACGTCCGAGGTGCCTTCCTGCGCCACCACTGATTCCCCTTTCGTGCGGCCCGGTCGTGACCGTGCCTCATGCGTGCGGCCGGTCGCGACCGCGGCCCGCGACGGACCGTGTACGGCCGGCGCCCCGACGGGCCCGGCTTCCACGCCACTCCAGCACGGCACATGCACGGCGGCCCAGGAACGGCGGCGCAGTCTAGGGATTCACCGAGTTCCGCCGGCCGCTCGCCCGCGCGACGGCACACCGGCGGGCGGCAACTTCTGGAGGAAACCCCAGACCGTTGCGGTCAGCGGCCGCAACCAGCCTGTGCCTGGCCCAAGATGGGCACGCCCCGGCAGCGGGGCGCCACCGTACCGCCCACGACGCAGAAGGCCGGCATGGACATCGTGATCGACCGGGACAAGTGCATGGGAGCGGGCCAGTGCGTGCTGATCGCGCCCGAGGTCTTCGACCAGGACGAGGCCGACGGCCGTGCCCTGCTCCTGGTCGAACGGCCGGGAACCGAGCAGCACGAGGCGGTCCGCGAAGCCCACGAATCCTGTCCGCTGGGTGCCATCACCCTCCGGGAGAGCTGAGAAGGTCCGGCAGCCGGCGGGGGCGGAGTCGTCCTCCCCACGGGGCGGAGTCATCCACCCCGCCTCCCGCCGGACCCTTCCCGCCTCCCGCGCCCGGCCGCAGACCCACCACGAACGAGAGGATGCCATGCGCGTTCTGTTCGCCGGCCTGTCGGAGAAGTCGCACCTGTACACCATGGTGCCGCTGGCCTGGGCCTTTGTGACGGCCGGGCATGACGTGCTGATGGCCAACTCTCCGTCGCTGACCCCCGTCGTCACCGGGGCCGGTCTGGTGGCCGCACCCGTGGGCACCGACCACGCGCTGCACCAGGACATGGCGGGCGCCCGCGACTCCCAGGACGCCGACGTCGCCAACTGGAGCCACCTCGGCCGCGGCCAGGTCGACTGGGCCGCCCTGCGCGAACGCTACGAGATCAGCGTGCCGTGGGGCTTCGCCCGCTACAACGATCCCGTCCTGGACGACATGGTGGCCCTCGCCCGCGACTGGCGGCCCGACCTCGTCATCCGCGACCCCATCGCCTACGCGGGCGCGGTCGCCGCACGCGCCTGCGGCGCGGCCCACGCCCGCCTGCTGTGGTGCGCCGACGTGTACGGGCAGGCCAGACGCACCTTCGTCGAACTCGCCCGGGACGTGCCCGAGACCGAACGCGTCGACCCGCTCGCCGAGTGGATCGACGAACGGTCCCGCGCCTACGGACTGTCCTGCGACGAGGAACTCCTGAACGGGCAGTTCACGATCGACACCCTGCCCCCGAGCCTGCGCCTGCCGAGCGAACTGCACCAGCTCTCGATGCGGTACGTCCCCTACAACGGCGCGGCCGTGCAGTGGGACTGGCTGCGCGAGGAGCCCAAGTCGCCCCGTGTCTGCGTCACTCTGGGCCGGACCAACACCGAGGCGTACGGCGGCGACTACGTGCCCTTGGACGACATCCTCCGGGCCCTCGGCGCACTCGACGTCGATGTCGTCGCCGCTCTCATGCCCGAACAGGCCGAACAGCTGGGGGACTTGCCCTCCAACGTGCGTGCCGTCAGCGGAATCGCGCTCAACACACTGCTGCCGAGCTGCGACGCGATCGTGCACCACGGCGGCTGGGGTTCCTTCTCCACCGCTCTCGTCAACGGCGTCCCCCAGCTCGCCCTGTCGACCAACGTCGCCGACCAGGAAACACGCGGACGCACGCTCGCACAGGCCGGCGCCGGGCTCTTCGTCCACCACAGTGACGTCGACGCCGGCCAGGTCCTCGTCCACACCCGCAGACTCCTCGAGGAACCGGCGTTCGCGGCCGCCGCGCGACGGCTGCGGGACGAATCGGCCGCCATGCCCAGCCCGCACGCCCTGGTGACGCAGCTCGAGGGCCTGGTCGCGGACCGCTGACACCGCCGCCCCGCACACATCAGCCGCGCGGGCGGCATTCCACGCACCACACCGCACATTCGAGGACATACGAGGAAGGAGGACGGCGCCCCGGTCACCCCGCCCGGGTGCTCGGGCGCCGCAACCCCGATGAGTCAGACACGCATCCTGGTGACCGGCGGTGCCGGCTTCATCGGTTCCCACTACGCCCGCACCCTCCTCGGGCCCCTCGGCCCCGACGACGTCACGGTGACCGTCCTGGACGCCTTCACCTACGCGGCCAACCCGGCCAGCCTCGACGAGATCCGCAACTCGCCCCGCTTCCGGCTCGTCGTCGGCGACATCTGCGACCCCGCGGTCGTCGGCCCGCTCATGGCCGAGCACGACGAGGTCGTCCACTTCGCGGCCGAGTCCCACGTCGACCGGTCCCTGACCAGCTCCGCCGAGTTCGTCCGCACCAACGTGATGGGCACCCAGGTGCTCCTGGACGCCGCGCTGCAGCACGGGATCCGGACGTTCGTGCATGTCTCCACCGACGAGGTCTACGGCTCCGTCCCGGCCGGCTCCTCCTCCGAGGAGCAGGCCGTGAACCCCAACTCGCCCTACGCCGCCTCCAAGGCCGCCAGCGACCTGCTCGCGCTGGTCTACCACCGCTCCCACGGTCTGGACGTCCGGGTGACCCGCTGCTCCAACAACTACGGGTACCGCCAGTACCCCGAGAAGATCATCCCCCTCTTCGTCACCCGCCTCCTGCAGGGGCGGAAGGTCCCGTTGTACGGCGACGGGATGCACGTGCGCGACTGGCTGCACATCGACGACCACGTCCGCGGCATCGAACTGGTCCGCACCCGGGGACGGGCCGGTGAGATCTACAACATCGGCGGCGGCACCGAGCTCAACAACCGCCAGCTCACCGCACGGCTGCTCGAGGCGTGCGGTGCGTCCTGGGACCAGGTCGAGTACGTCACCGATCGCAAGGGCCACGACCGCCGCTACTCGGTCGACTGGGAGAAGGCCCACACCGAGTTGGGCTACAAACCGCAGAAGGACTTCACCGAAGGGCTCGCGGAGACCGTCGCCTGGTACCGCGACCACCGCGACTGGTGGGACCCGACGGCCGCCACCCCGATCACCGCCGCCACCCCGATCACCGCCGCCACCCCGATCACCGCCGCCGCCACGACCGAGGCCGCCGAAGCCGCGACCGGGGCCCCCGCATGCTGACCTTCCGCACCCTGGGAGTGCTGGACGTGACCCGGGACGGGCGGCCGGTGACGCCGACCGCTCCGAAGGTTCGCCAGATGCTCGCCCTGCTGCTGGCCCGGCGCAACACCCTGGTGCCGATCTCGGTCATCGCCGCCGAACTGTGGGACCACCATCCCCCGCGCAGCGCCACGGCCACCGTCCAGACGTATGTCTACCAGCTGCGCAAGCTCCTGCAGAGCGAGGGCGAGACGGCCGCCGCGACGGGGCCGCTCGTCACCCGGGCCACCGGGTACATGCTGCGGGTGGCGCCCGAGGACTACGACGCCGAGGAGTTCGAACGGCTCGCGGTCCGGGCGCGGTCCGCGCTCGAGGCCGGTGACGCCCGCACGGCCACGGAACGGATCACCGCCGCCCTGGCCCGGTGGTCCGGGCAGCCGTTCGCCGACGTCACCCAGGGCCCCTACCTCCAGGCGTACGCGCTGCGCCTGGAGGAGCTTCACATGCACGCCCTGGAGCTGCGCATCACCGCGGGGCTCGCTCTCGGCCTGCACCGCGAACTCATTGCCGAGCTAAAGGAGTTGGCGAGCACCCATCCGCTGCACGAGTGGTTCCAGGGCGGCCTCATCATCGCGCTGCAGCGCTGCGGCCGCCGCAGCGAGGCCCTCGAGGTCTACCAGCGGCTGCACGGGCTACTGCGGGACGAACTCGGCCTGGACCCCTCCCCGGGGCTGCAGCGGATCCGCCAGCACGTGCTCACCGACCGCGTCACCGTCGCCGACCTCAGCCTGCTGCCGGGCTGAACCGGATCCCCCGAAGCCGACCCGCAGTCCGCCGCACGGCCGACCGGACTCGACCACGGTTCAGCGCCGGCCCGCACGCCTCCCGCGGCCCTGACTCGGCCGCCCGCACGCCTCCCGCGGCCCTGACTCGGCCGCCTGGCACGCCTCCCGCGGCCCTGACTCGGCCGCCTCACACGCCTCCAACGGCCCTGACTCGGCGCCTTCAGCGCCGCGCCCGCCCGTCGCCTCCGGCGGCCCGCGGGCCGACCTCGGCCACCGTTCAGCGCCGGCCCCGGCGCGGCTCCCGCTGCCCCCGGCCCCGGGCTCGGCCGCCGCTCCGCGCCGCGCCCGCATCGCACCGCTCAGCCGCCTTCAGCGCCGTGCCCGCACCCCGCCTCCGAGCCCGGCAGGGCGGTCCGGGTCAGGTCCGCGCCGGAGGCGGCGGTGCCGCGGGCCGGGCTCGGCCACCGTTCACGCCGGCCGGCAGGCCTTCCGCGACAGCGGACAGACCTGCCGCGAGCCGCACGCCCGGGCTGCCCCCGGCCCCGGGCTCAGCCGCCGTTCCGCGCCGCGTTCCACAGGTCCCGTACGGTCTCCTCGGGGCTGCTGCGGGGCGACCAGCCGAGCAGTTCGCGGCCGGCGGTGACGTCCACGCACATCCAGTCCGCGTCGGCGGTCGGGCGAACGGTTCCGCCCGTGTCCTCGACCAGCCGCACCGTCCGGCCACTCGCCGCGATCAGCAGGTCGACCATGGTGCGCACATGCTGCGAGGTGCCGCTGCCGATGTTCAGCACCCGCCCCCTGACCCCAGGTGTCCGCGTCGCCAGCACGATCGCCTCGGAGGCGTCCTTGGCGTCGACGAAGTCACGGCTGCTGCGCAGGGGAGCGAGCTGCACCGTGACGGGCTCGCCGGGGGCCGCCGCAGCGGAGAGCTGCCGGGCCACACGGCCCAGCAGGCTGCTGGGCGGGGCCCCCGCGCCGATCACGTTCGACAGCCGCAGCACCACCGCGTCCGTCCGCCCCTGCGCGGCGGAGCGCAGCACCGCACGGCTGCCGGCAAGCTTCGACTTCCCGTAGTCCGTCGTCGGACGGGTGGGCCAGTCCTCGGCGAGGCACACTCCCGCGGGCTGCGGCGCGTACTCGTGCACCGAACCCAGATGCACCAGCCGCGGCCGCCAGGAAGCGGCGTCGAGCGCCGCCAGCAGCCGGTCCACCAACAGGTGGTTGCCCTGCCGCATCACGTCGGCCGACGACGACCAGGCCACGCCGGCCGCGTTGACGACGGCCACCGGCCGCTCCGTGTCGATCAGCTTCGTCAGCGTGTCCGGCCCGTCTTTGAGCAGGTCCATCGGGCAGAACCGCCACGAGGCCGGCGTCCGGGCGGCCTGCCGCGCGACGGCCAGCACCTCGTGACCGGCGGCCTGAAGGGCCGCGCCCGCCTGCCGTCCGACGAATCCGGTCGCGCCGAGGACGACCACCCGGCCGGACGATCCGTCCCGCCGTACGGCCGACGCTCGCGTACCGACCACCGCCATGCCGTTCCCCCCTTCGTGGCTGCGTGCGGTCACTGTGACACCCCGGCATCGAGGACCCCTCCAGGACGAGTCGACTCGACCGCGGCCCGTGCGACTCTTCAACGGTCCTCGAACGGGGCGCCCTAAGGTGCTGCCACCATGAAGGTTCGAGAAACGGCCGTGCCGGACGCTTTCCACATCACACCGCACAAGATCGGCGATGCGCGCGGGAACTTCTACGAGTCGTTCCGCCACGACAGGCTGGCCGCGGAGATCGGCCGGCCGGTGCCCGTGGCGCAGGTGAACTACTCGGTCTCCCGCAAGGGCACCCTGCGCGGACTGCACGGCACCCTGCTGCCGCCGGGCCAGGCGAAAGTCGTCTGCGTCGTGCGGGGCGCCGTCCTCGACATCGTCGTGGACCTGCGGCTCGGCTCGCCCACCTTCGGCGTCCATGAGGCGAACTGGATGAGCGCGGAATCCGGCGACACCGTCTTCGTGGCCGAAGGGCTCGTGCACGGCTTCCTCGCCCTCACCGACGACACCTGCGTCTCCTACCTGTGCTCCACCGAGTTCGTCCCCGGCACCCAGGTCGACATCAATCCCTTCGACGCCGAGCTGGACCTGCCGTGGCAGCTCTCACAGGCGCCGCTGATGTCGGCCAAGGACTCGACCGCCGCGTCCGTCGCCGCCGCCCGCCAGGCGGGCCTGTTGCCGCACTACGAGGACTGCCTCGCCCACTACGCGACGCTGCGCGGCACGCGCTGACGCCGGACACGTGCAGTGGGCCCCGACCCGACCCCGTCCAGGCGGCCCCGACACCGCCCACGTGTCCCCGACCCCACCAGGCGGCCCCGCCCCGCTCAGGCGGCCCCGACCCACCCCGCGGCCGCGGGCGCACCGCCCGGGCCGCCGCCGTACCGAAGGAATGCCGATGCCGTACCGCACCGACCAGCGTCCGCTCCACTGCGCACTCATACCCTTCGCCGACTTCGGGCACATCGCTCCGAGCCTCGGCCTCGCCCGGGAACTCATCGCGCGCGGCCACCGCGTGACCTGCGTCGTGGACGAGCGGTTCGCCGCCCTGGCCGAGGAAGCGGGCGCCCGCGCCGTCACCTACACCTCCGCGCGCGGCGACTTCTACCGCGCCGCCGACCCCACTCCCGGCCAATTGGCGCAGGAGGGATACGCGTTGCTGGTGGACACCATCCGCACCGTGTTCCCCACAGCCCTGTCCGCCCTCACCGACGACGCGCCGGACATCGTGCTGTACGACTTCGAGAACGTGGCCGCCGGACGGGTGGCCGCCCGGGTCCTCGACGCGCTGCCGGTCCAGATCTCCCCGAGCCACGCGGCGAACGAGGCCTTCTCCCTGCGCACCCAGATGTGGGACCGGGACGACCCGGTCATGGCAAAGGGCGCGGGTGTCCTCATCGAGTTCATGGGTGAACACGGCATCGGCATCGAGGAGATGGCCCGCTACGGCACCGAGTGGGACGAGCACAACCTCGTCTTCCTGCCCCGGGCCTTCCAGATCGGGGGAGACACTTTCGACGACCGTTTCGCGTTCGTGGGCCCCGTGGTCGCCGAGTGCGGCCCCGGCCTGTGGTCGCCGCCTACGGACGGCCGCCGTACCGCGCTGGTGTCCCTCGGTACCGAGTCCGGCGACCGGCGCGACTTCTTCCGTACCTGCGCCGAGGCGTTCGACCCGGACGCCTGGCAGGTGGTGATGACGCTCGGGCGTGGCGCCGACCGCGCACAGCTCGAGCCGCTGCCCCCGCACGTCGAGGTGCACGAGTGGCTGCCGCATCCGGCCGTGCTGCCGCACGCGGACGTCCTCGTCTGCCATGCCGGCATGGGCAGTCTCATGGAAGCCCTGTACTTCGCCACGCCGGTCGTGGCGGTCCCGCGGGCGCATGAACTCGACGTCAGCGCGCGGCGGTTGGAGGAGTGCGGGGTGGGCCGCGCGGTGTCCCGGGCGGACCTCGACGCCGGTGTCCTCGCGCGGACCGTGACCGGATTGCTCGCCGACCCACGGACCCCCGGCTGTCTGGAGCGGATGCGTGCCGCCGTGCGGGACGCCGGAGGTGCGCGGCGCGCCGCCGACGTCCTTCAGGACTGGGCGGCGGCGCACCGCGGACAAGACACGGGCCGGCCCGCCGGGTTCAGTGCGGCAGGGTGACGAACTCGCTCACCGTCGTGATGCTGTGGTCGATCATCTCGTCCGTCAGGCCGGGGAAGACCCCGATCCAGAACGTGCGCTCGGTGGTGGTGTCGCTGTTCGTTAGCGGGCCACTGACCCTGAACTCCCGGCCCGCGTAAGCCGGGTGGCGGGTGAGGTTGCCCGCGAAGAAGCGGCGCGTGGCCACCTTGCTGTACTCGAGGTGGTCGATGAGCGCGCCGGGCTGGAACGGGGCGCCGGGGGCCACGGTGATGGCGAAGCCGAACCAGCTCGGGTCGCTGCCCGGTGTCGCCTCCGGCAGGATCAGATGCGGCAGACCGTCCAGACCTTCCCGCAGCCGCGCCCAGTTGTGGCGCCTGGCCTTGCCGAAGTCGTCGATGCGGGAGAGCTGCTGCAGACCGAGCGCCGCCTGCACATCGGTCGACTTCAGGTTGTAGCCCACGTGGGAGAAGATGTACTTGTGGTCGTAGCCGGCCGGCAGCGTCCCCATCTGCTGCTCGAACCGTTTGAAGCAGCGGTTGTCCTCGCCGGGTTCGCACCAGCAGTCACGGCCCCAGTCCCGCATGGACTCCACGATGCGGGCGAGCGCCAGATTGTCCGTCAGGACCACACCGCCCTCGCCCATCGTGATGTGGTGCGCAGGATAGAAGCTCTCGGTCGCCAGATCGCCGAACGTCCCGGTGAGGCGGCCCTTGTAGGTGCTGCCCAGCGCGTCGCAGTTGTCCTCGATGAGGAACAGGCCGCGGTCCTCGGCGAGCTGCGCGATCTCCTCGACGGCGAACGGGTTGCCGAGCGCGTGAGCCACCATGATCGCCCGCGTGCGGGGGCCGATCGCCTGCTCGATCCGTTCCGGCGTCGGGTTGTAGGTGCCGATCTCGATGTCGGTGAAGACCGGCACCAGACCGTTCTGGATGATCGGGTTGACCGTCGTCGGGAAGCCGGCGGCCACGGTGACCACCTCGTCGCCGGGCACCAGACGGCTGTCCTCCAGCAGCGGCGAGGTGAGCGAGCTGAGCGCGAGCAGGTTCGCGGACGATCCCGAGTTCGTCAGATGCGCCTTGCGCAGCCCGAAGTACTTGGCCAACGCGCGCTCGAGTTTCCGCGAGCTCGGCCCGGCGGCGATCCGCAGGTCCAGGGCCGCCTCGACCAGCGCGACGCGGTCCTCCTCGTCGAGGACGGCACCGGAGGCCATGACGGGCGTGACCCCGGGGACGAACCCCGACGCGGCGTTGTTGCGGTGGTATTCGCGTACCAGATCGAGGATCTCTGTCTTGTCGTTGCCCATCGGCTGGTGGCCTCCCTGTGGCTGCCGGCGGGGACGAAAGCCGTACCTCGGCGGCAGGAAGTGCGAGCGGGGTCCCCAGGCCGGGATCTGTCGGTCGGGATGCCCAGCGCAACACACGGCACACCGGCGTGCCCAGCGATGCCGGGCAGGTCTAGGGAACCACCAAGAACGCGCCGGCCCGCGGGGCCCGGACCGGACCACGGTCACACCCTAGGGATTTCCTCGCGCCCTATCAGGAACGCTGGACTGTCCGGTCAACTGCCGCGTACGTCGGCCGACTTCAGTGAGGCACGATGACCCTCAAATCAGCTTCGTCCCCCAAGCACCGGCACACCGTGACCGTGCGGGCCGGTGAGGCGACCGGCGAGCGTGTGCGGCTGAGCGTCTACGACCTCATGACCGGTACGTTCGCGACCCCCCGCACCTTCTATTACCGCCAGTCCCTCGACACTGCGGCGCTGCGGGCGTCCCTGACCGCGACGCTGGCGCACTACCCGCTCCTTACCGGACGGCTGGTCCGCGACGACGGCGGGCTCGGCGTCGTCTGCAACGACGCCGGAATCCCGTTCACCGAGAGCCACTCGGACCGGCCCATGCCCGAGTACGGATCCGACCGGTCGGCCAGGCCGGACCTGCGCTCCTACATCCACCCGGCCGGCGCCCTCCGGGTCGTCGGACACGACGTCCCGCTGCTGACCGTGCAGGTCACCCACATGCGCGGCGGCGGTTCGGTGCTCGGCGTCGCCATCAACCACAGCATCGTCGACGGCTCGGGTTACCTCGACTTCCTCCGGCACTGGTCCCGTGTCCACCACGGACTGCCACACATTGCGGCACCGTACGCGCGCACGCTCCTCGACGGCGTGGCGGACGGCGCCCCGCCAGGGTCCGAGCGGCACAGTACCCAGTACGTCCTGGTGCCCGGGCGGCAGAAGTTCGGTTTCCTCTGGCGCGTCAACGCAGGGGCCCGGCGCGTGCGTACCGTCACCCTGCGCTTCGCCGCCGACGAGGTGCGGGCACTGAAGGAACACGCCCGCGCCGGGCTCGCCGGCACGGGCCTCAGGATCTCCGCCGGCGACGCCCTGAGCGCCCATCTGTGGAAGGTGCTCGCCCAACTGCGGGCACGGCCCGGCGACAGCGTGGAGCGGCTCGGTATCGTCGTCGGTCTGCGTTCCGCGCTGCGGGCGTTCCTCCCCGACGGATACTGGGGCAACGCCGTCACGAACGTCACCCCGGCACTGCCGGCCGCCGAACTGCGCCGCGCGCCCCTCGGCGACACCGTCGTGGCCGTGCGCGAGGCCGTCAACAGCGTGACCGAGGAGCGTGTGCGCGCCGAGGTCGCCTTTCTGCAGGCCCAGCGCCGTGCCCGCCGCACGAACCGGGTGCTGAGCCGCATGGCCCTGGACGCCTTCGAGGGGACCGTCGCACTGAACAACGTCGGCCGGCTGCCCGTCTACGAGATGGACTTCGGCGCGGGACGGCCGTTCTGGTTCCAGTTTCCCGGGAGTCCCATCCCGTGGACGCTCCTGGTCACTCCGACGCCCGTGGCCGACGACAGCCGCGATGTGCACTTCAGCGTCCCGCGCGAGACCGCGCACGCGCTCGTCTCACCCGAGTGGACCGAGCGGCTGCACGCATACGCGCCCCGCGGCTGAGCACCGCCTCCGGGCTTTACTCGGCCGCGAGCTGTCGAACAGAGGGCGCCCCCCCATGAACGAGGGCGCCCCCCCATGAACGAGGGCGCCCCCCATGAAGGGGGGCGCCCCATGGCGCCGTGGGTCCCGCCCCGCGGGCGGACAAGAAACAAGGGACAAGGGACAAGGGGAGTTCGACTACAGAGGACGAGGGCCCCTACAGAGGACGAGGGCCCCTACAGAGGACGAGGCCCCTCAGGGGACGAGGCCCCTACAGGCCGGCCGCTACAGACCGGCGGCCGCGCGCAGTTCGCCGACGCGGTCGGTGCGCTCCCAGGTGAAGTCGGGCAGTTCGCGGCCGAAGTGGCCATAGGCCGCGGTCTGCGCGTAGATCGGCCGCAGCAGGTCGAGGTCGCGGATGATGGCGGCCGGGCGCAGGTCGAAGACCTCACCGATGGCACGTTCGATCGTGGCCTGCGGGACGAGGGCCGTGCCGAAGGTCTCCACGAATAGACCGACCGGCTCGGCCTTGCCGATCGCGTAGGCCACCTGCACTTCGCAGCGGGCGGCCAGGCCCGCGGCGACCACGTTCTTGGCGACCCAGCGCATCGCGTAGGCGGCCGAGCGGTCCACCTTGGAGGGGTCCTTGCCGGAGAACGCGCCACCGCCGTGGCGGGCCATGCCGCCGTAGGTGTCGATGATGATCTTCCGGCCGGTCAGACCCGCGTCACCCATCGGACCGCCGATCTCGAACCGGCCGGTGGGGTTGACCAGCAGACGGTAGTCGTCGCACTCCAGCTTGATGCCGTCGTCGGCCAGGCCGTTCAGGACGTGTTCGACCACGTGACGGCGGATGTCGGGGGTGAGCAGCGCGGCGAGGTCGACGTCGCTCGCGTGCTGCGAGGAGACGACGACGGTGTCCAGACGGACCGGTTTGCTGCCCAGGTACTCGACGGTGACCTGCGTCTTGCCGTCGGGACGCAGATAGGGCACGGTGCCGTACTTGCGGACCTCGGTCAGCCGACGGGACAGCCGGTGGGCGAGCTCGATGGGCAGGGGCATCAGGGACGGCGTCTCGTCGGTGGCGTAACCGAACATCAGGCCCTGGTCACCCGCGCCCTGCCGGCCCAGCTCGTCCACCTCCCCGCCCGCGACCCCCTCGCTCCGCGCCTCGTACGCCGAGTCGACACCCTGCGCGATGTCCGGGGACTGTGTGCCGATCGACACGGACACCCCGCACGAGGCGCCGTCGAAGCCCTTCGCGGAGGAGTCGTAGCCGATCTGCAGGAGCTTCTCGCGGACGAGCTGGGCGATCGGGGCGTGGGCCTTGGTCGTGACCTCACCGGCCACATGCACCAGCCCCGTGGTGATCAGCGTTTCCACCGCCACACGCGAGGTGGGGTCCTCGCGCAGCAGCGCGTCGAGGATGGTGTCGCTGATCTGGTCGGCGATCTTGTCGGGATGGCCCTCGGTGACGGACTCCGAGGTGAACAGGCGACGGGACACAACGCTCCCTTGGGTGCGGCGGCTGTCGGCGACGAGGCCCTACGAGGCGCGGGGCGCGGACAGCGGGTGGACGGTGAAGGTGGCGGACGTGGGTGCGGGAAGGGGGAGCCAGCGGGGTGCGCCCGGCGATGCGACGTGGTCCTCCACCCAGGTGGCAAGGACCCCGGCCGCGTGGTCCACGGCCTCGGGCCAGGTCGTGCCAGCGCTCTCGTCGGCCTGGTCGCTCACGAACTTGACGAGACGTACGGGGATGGCGAGGTGCTGGGCCACGGTCGCGACGGCGTACCCCTCCATGTCGACGAGATCGGCCTCGCGGGAGAGCCGTTCGCGGACGGCGGAGTCCGTGACGAAGGTGTCCCCGGTCGCCAGGGTCGGCCCCGGCGAAGGGGCCAGGTCGAGCGGAGCGCCGTAGACACGGCCGCCGATCTGCTGCAACAGCGCCGTGTCGAGGTCGTGCTGGACGACCCGGGAGACCTCGTGGACTCCCAGCAAACCCTCCTTCAGCGCTCCCGCCGTGCCCAGATTGACGATTTCGCGGGGCCGCTCGTCCCGGGACAGCGTGAGCGCGAGGGACGCCGCCGCGTTGACCTTCCCCATCCCGGTGACGAGGACGGGGAACCGGCCGTCCAGATGTGCCGCCTCCTCCTCCACGGCCGCGACGATCAGGGCACGGTCGTGGCGGATCTCGCCGATGAGGCGAGGGCGGAACGCCTGGTCGGCGACCGGGGGAACGGACACGGTGCTTCCTGCCTTTCGCTGTCGTCCCGGACGGGACCGACCGCAGCCAGTGCTGTGGCCGACCCCGCCGAAGTGCCGCGGCCGGGCCGGCACCGCGCACGTCGTCGGGCGGTCACCCGACCGGCCGCTCGGTGTCGAAGTCGTCGAGGTAGGCCCGCTTCGCGGCGGTGTCACGCGCCGACCGCAGATAGACCGACCAGGCGCGGCGCTCGTGTCCGGTCACGTCCAGTTCGACGACGTCCTGCGTGGCGAGCTGAAGACCGGGCTCCTGTTCGTACGGGACGAAGCCGCCGCCGGTCCGGGCGTAGATCGCCTGGACCAGCTCGTTGCGGTCGCGCCACACGCAGACCTGCATGAAGTAGTTGTCGCCGCAGCGGTGCAGCAGCACGTAGCCGAGCTCCTTGCGGAAAGCCAGCCGTCCGGCCGCCTCCTCGGCCCGCAGGAAGGCCCGCGCCTCCTCGCTCACCGCGGGTGTGGCGTCCTGCTCCGCACCGCGGATGTCGTACCACTTCAGGCAGGCACCCGGCAGGACCAGATGCCCTCCGGGATGGCTGCGGTGCAGGGTGTGCACCCAGTCGTCGTACTCGGCGTAGCCGGTGAGGTCGCCGAGGTTCTCCGCCACTGTCGGCACAGTGACCTCCGTTTCTGCGGGTGGGTTCCGGCGGGTGACGGGCCGTCCGGTGCGGCCGGGCCCGGCGGGGGGACCGGGGCGGGCCGCACCGGACGCCCTGTCATGCCGTCGCGGCTTCGGCCTCGTCGGCCAGTGAGCCGGCGACGGTGGTGTGGGCACTGGCGAACAGTCGCGGGTGCGCCTGCCGGATCCCGCCGACCACCAGGTCGTAGGGGACGTCGTCGAAGGAGCCGTGTTCCCGCAGGAACTCCATGTGCCGTCGGCCGCTGTCGTCGAACGGGTGGTAAAGGCTGTCGGTCCGGCCGTCGAAGTCCAGCGGTTTGATCTTGTAGAGCCGGCAGAGGAGCTTGTTGAAGACGGGGGTGGCCTTCACCCAGGTGCCGTCGAGGTGCGCGACGGTCAGGCTGTGGAAGCGGAAGACGTCTCCGCCGACCAGCTCGCGAAGGCGCGGGGAGGCGAGGTGGTTGCGCACGTCGCCGTAGTAGACCCGGCTCGGGATGCCCACGGCGCGCAGTGCGGCCGCGTACAGGATGGACTTGTGCACGCAGAACCCGAAGCCCTTCTCCAGCACACCGGTCGCGCTCAGGCCGTGCCGGGTCAGATCGGCGCCGTACACCTCGTAGGTGATGCCGTCCCGGACTGCGTAGTAGAGGGCTATGGCCTTCTGGATGTCGGTTTCGGTGTCGGCCGCGCGGGCGAGGGTCTTGTCCACGAACGCGCGGACGGTCGGCGAGGTGTGGTCCAGGAACTCTGTCGCGGCCAGCGTGGCCGCGTCGGTGACGGTGCCGGCCGCGGGATCGGCGACACCGGTGTGCTCTGCCATGTTCTCGGGATTCCTTCCAGGTCCTTGTGCAGGGGGCCTTCGGCCGGTCCCTTGCGGGGGTTCTCTCGCAGGCCCCGTCCAGGTCCTCTAGTGGGTTCTGTCGCTGGCCCCTTCCAGGTCCTCTCGCGGTTCTCTCGCAGGTCCTACGCGGACCTGACCGGACGGTTCAGCCCCATGAGGGAGGCCAGACGGTGGCGCTGGATCTCCGAGGTACCGGAGTAGATCCGCCCGCCGACGGCGTCCCGCAGGTCCTTCTCGACCCCGTACTCGCTGACGTAGCCGTAACCGCCGAAGACCTGGATCGCGTTCAGCGCGGAGCGCACGTTCGCTTCGCTCACCACCAGCTTGGTCATGGCGATGTCACTGGCGACGTCGGCCTTGGACTGCAGCTTCTCGGCGGTGTCGTAGATCCACTTCTGTGAGGTCTCCAGATCGATCCGCATCTCGACGATCATGTTGGCGACCGACTGGTTCGCGCCGATGACCGAGCCGAACTGGGTACGGGTCCGGGCGTACTCCACGCACCGCTCCAGCCGCCGGCGCATCTCCCCGACGATGATCCCGAAGCCGCACAGGATCTCCCACTTCATGACGTGGTCGAAGATCAGGAAACCGGCGCCCTTGCTGCCGACCACATGGTCCCGGGGCACCCGGACGTCGTCCAGGAAGACCTCGGCCAGCGGTGAACTGCGCAGTCCCATCTTCGATATGGGGCTGCCGACCGACAGGCCCGGCGACTCCCGGCGCACCAGGAAGGCGGTGATCCCCGCGAGATCCCCTGGCGCGCCGGTACGGGCGTAGACGACGATCAGGTCGGCGATGGAACCGTTGCTGATGAACGCCTTGCTGCCGTTGAGGACGAAGTCGTCGCCGTCCACGACGGCGGTGGTGTGCATCCCCATCACGTCCGAGCCGCCGGAGGGTTCGGTGATGGCGTGCGCGCCGATCATCGTGCCGGCACAGATCTCCGGAAGGTAGCGGGCCTTGAGCGCCGAGGAACCGAAGCGCTGGAGCGGGACGCCGGTGCTCACCATGTGGGTGGATACCGAGAAGTTCAACCCGGAGTCCTGGCAGCCGTATCCGAGCTGTTCCAGCACGTGGACGGTGGTCAGCAGGTCCTTGCCCAGGCCCCCGTGGCGCGGGTCGAAGGGCAGCCCGAACAGGCCGACGTCCTTGAGCCGCTGCCAGCCGTCCCGGTCGAAGGTGCCGGTCCGGTCCCGTTCGAGGTGGTCGGCGCCGAGCTTCGCGGCGACGGCGCCGATCGCCTCACGCAGTTCCTGCTGTTCCTCGCTCCAGCGCATCATCACGGGGGTCCGTTCCTCAGTACTCGGAGAAGGCTTCGTCGCTGAGCGTGTGGCGCTCGTCGCCCCTCAGCGGCGGGTTGAACACGCTGACCAGTTCCAGGTCCTGGTCGGGAGCGGCGATCAGGAAGTGGGCGTCGTGGTCGTCGAGGACGTACAGCACACCGGGGGTGAGGTCCTGGGCGACGCTGCCGTCGGCGGCCTCCACGCGGCCCGAGCCGGCGATGCAGTAGCACGCCTCCAGATGGCGCCGGTACTGCAGCCGGGACTTGGTGCCCGCGCGGACGACGGTGTGGCAGATGCCGAAGCCCATGTTGTCCGCCTCGACCAGGAGGCGGTGGCTCGGGCCGCTTCCCCACTCGACCGGGGTGACCTTCGCCTTCTCGCGAATGAACATGTTTCCCTGTCTTTCTCCTGAGTGTGGATGTCGGAAGGAGCGGGGGGTTACTCGGGGGCGGTGACGCCCGCGAAGCGCTGGACGGCCTTCTCGATGGCGGCGACGGACCGGAAGTCGTCCGGGGAGATCTCCAGGTCGGCGAACGGTATGTCGTAGCGGTCGCCCAGCCATTCGATGAACCGCAGGAGATCCAGGCTGCTGATCACGCCGGTCTCCAGCAGGTCGTAGGACGGGTCCAGCTCCGAGGCGGGGGTGCCGGGCAGGTACTCCGCCACGATGTGCGCGGTGATGTCGCGTTGGATGGTCATTCGATCTTCTCCAGGAGGAGTCGACGGCTCACCTTGCCGGTGGGCCCGATCGGCAGCGGGTCGGTCATCAGGTGGAAGGCGGCGGGAATGGCAGCCCGGTTGACCTTGGCGGCGCAGTAGCTGCGCAGCCGCAGTCCGGTCACCGCGTCGTCGCTCGGTCTGACGAACGCGTGCAGTGCACGTCCCGAGACGGGGTGCGGCACGGCCACCACGGCCGCCTCGGTGACGCCCTCGTGGGCCTGGAGGACCTGTTCGATCTCCTCCAGGTTGATGCGTACGCCGCGCACCTTGACCTGCGAGTCGGTGCGGCCCACCAGGGCCAGTTCACCGACAGCGGAGCGGGTGACGACATCGCCGGTGCGGTACCAGGTGCGGCCCCCGCGGACGGTGAACCTGTCCTTCGCCCCGGTCTCGCCGAGGTATCCGCTGGTCTGGAACGGCGTCGAGACGACCAGTTCACCGGTGCCGGCACCCCGCAGGACCTCGCCGTCGGCGAGGAGCACCTCGGCCAGTACCCCCGGCAGGGGACTGCCCAGGGGCAGTACGTCCCGGTCGGCGGCCTCCGCGGCGCCGAAGGTGTGGATCATGCTGTCGTTCGTCTCGGTGCAGCCGTACACGTTGTGCATCCGTGCCGCCGGGAAGAGCCGGGACAGCCCGGCCCGCACCGACCGGGGCACATGGTCACCCGTCAGCAGCAGCTCGCGCACCTCCGGGAACGCGGATCCGTCGCCCGCCTCGGTCAGCAGGCGGAAGAACATCGGCACCGCCTGCACGACGTGCGGCCGGGTGCTCGCCAGCAGCCCGAGCAGGCGCCTCGGGTCGACGTACCGGTCGTGGTCCACCGGTATGACACAACCGCCGTGCCGCAGCGTCGCCCAGATGTCCAGGAGCGTGAGGTCGAAGTTGAGCGGGGCGAAGTTGAGCACCCGTGTTCCGGTGCCCAGTGCGAAGGCGCTGCCGGCCCAGGAGACGAAGGCGTCGATGCCGTGCGCGCCCAGCGGTACGAGCTTGGGAGTGCCGGTGGAGCCGGAGGTGGTCAGCAGCAGGCTGGTGTCCGGCGGCAGCACCGGGGCGGCGTGCGGGTCGGCGGCCCCCGGACCGTGTGTCAGACCCTCGTCGGCGATCCCCAGCACCGCCTGACAGCCGCTGCGTTCCACGAGATCGGCCAAGAGTCCGCGGCCGATCTCCGTGGAGGCGAGCAGCAGTGGCCGTCCGGCGTGCATGCAGGCCAGCACCGTGGCGATCGCCGCCGGCGACTTCGCCGACTGGAGCGCGAGCGGTCGGCGGAGGTCGGGGTACCGGTCGGCGAGTTGCGCGCCGATCCGGTTCGCCGTCGCGACGAGTTCGGCGTAGGTGACGACCCGGTCCCCGGCGCCGCCGAACAGCAGTGCCGGTTCGTCCGGGCTGTGCTTTGCACGCGCCAAGACGTCTTCTGCCAGCGATCTGGACATGGCCCCCCATCGATCGAGAACCGGAGGACCCATGGTTCGTGTCCACCGACCGGATAAACCGTCAGGTACATCGTGACAGCGCGGGCTTGCGCTTTTCTTCGGACCAGAGGCGGGGTTTTCAACCAGTCCCTTGGACCTGTATTTCAGACTCCTTTTCGAGGAGCTCCACTCGCGACCCGCTAAATCCGTGACAGGTGCTTCGGGTGAATTACTGCTGACCTTTTTCGGAAAAGCAAGAAGCCCCGTCGGAGCGGCGTTGACCGGGAGGAATTCAACCGGTCCACGCCGCCCGGACGAGGCTTTGTACGAACGTTTCTCGCTAGCCGCCCGAGTACCGAGATCCGCCCGAGTGCCGAGATCCGCCCGAGTACCGAAAGGCCCGCCGCCCCGAATGGGAGCGCTAGAAGTCCCCGCTCTGCCGGCCGGCGAGAACGCCTCCGTCCCACGCGCGGACGATGGCCTGCGCCCGGCTGCGTACGCCGAGCTTGCGCAGCAGGTTGGAGACGTGGAACTTGACGGTCTTCTCGCTCAGCACCAGGGCCTGGGCGACCTCGCCGTTGGACATGCCCGCCGCTATGAGATCGAAGATCTCCCGCTCCCGTGACGTCAGCGTCGGCACCTGGTGCGGCCCGGCCCGCACCGGGACGCGCCGCACCAGAAGTTCCACGAGCCGCCTGGTGAGCGGCGGCGGGAGCATCGCGTGGCCGGCCGAGACCGCACGGATCGTGGTGGCGATCTCGCTCAGCGCCGCGTCGTTCTGTACGAAGCCGTCCGCCCCGGCCCACAGGTACTCCAGCAAGGTGTCGTCGGCGCACTGGTCGATGAGTACGACCGCCGCGACCTCACGGGAGGTCTGCTGGATGACCGCACGCAGTATGTCGCCGGTATCCCAGCCGGGATCGGAGTCGTCGATCAGCACGACCCGCGGCCCCTCGGTGTCCAGCAGGTGCAGCAGTTGCGGCCCGGAGGCGGCCTCCCCGACCGCCTCCAGCTCCGGTTCCCCGGCCATGAGGGCCCGCAGTGCCGTGACGAGCAGCGGTCGGCGGGCCAGGACGGCGATCCGGACCGGCCGGGTGCCGGGATCGGTGGTGGGCATCTGTGACGTCAACCTCCAAACATCCTGGACAAGAAGCCGAGGTGATGGGTGCCCCGGTTGGTGAAGGCGCTGCCCGGATTGCGGTTGGTGAACGGGCTGCCCCGGTTGCGGTTGGTGAACGGGCTGCCCCGGTTGCGGTTGGTGAAGGCGCTGCCCCGGATGCCCGCCCCGGCCGGTCAGGGAGTGCGCCCGGCCCGGCCCGCGGGTTCCGCCTCGACGGCTTCCACGACCGTCGCGAACCGGGGCTCGGGCCCGGAGACGACCGGGCCGCGCCCGAGCCGCGGCAGCCGCAGTTGGTTCTCGCCGACCAGGATGCTCGCCACGATCACCACGCCGCCGACGGGCACGTTCCAACTGATCGTCTCCCCGAGGAAGACGGCGCTGATGACCAGACTGATGAACGGAACGAGGTAGTTGACCGAGGAGGCGCCGGTGGCGCCGATGTCCGCGATGAGCCGGTTGTAGAGCACATAGGCCAGTCCGGTGCCGAACACTCCCAGCAGCACGATGCTGAGGGAGACCGACCAGGTGAACGACGGGGTGCGCCAGCCCAGGAACGGCAGCAACGCCGCCTGGATGACCAGCGCGACCAGGATCTGGGCACTCGCCGAGGACATCGGGGCGATACCGCGGTCGGACAGGAACTTGCGCACGAACACCGCATGGCCGGCGTAGATCCCGGCGACCGCCAGACAGGCCAGTTGGCCGCCCACGGTGCCCGTCGCCCCGTTCCATGGCGCGATGACCACGATGATTCCGGTGAAGCCGAGCGCCAGCCCGGCACTGCGCCGCACCGTCGCCCGTTCACTGCGCAGTTGTACGGTGGCCAGCGCCAGCGTCAGCAACGGAGTGGCTCCGGTGAGGACACCGGCCATGGCGGCGCTGGTGTGCTGCTCGCCCCAGGCGAGCAGCAGGAACGGGGCGACCATGCCCAGGATGGTCGTGACGGTGATGTGCACCCAGACGAAGCCGAAGCGGGGCAGCCTGGCCCCGGTCAGCGCGCCGATGCCGATCAGCACGACCGCCCCGAGGAGCAGCCGGGCCAGCACGAGCTGACCCGGGTTCAGCCCTTCGCCGGACACCTTGATCAGGGGGTAACTGGAGCCCCAGATGATTCCCAGGGCCACGAACTGCAGGGCGCTCACACGTTTCACGCGATGGTCCCGTCCCTTCCCTCGTGCTCGCGGTTCGAAGGCGAGCCGGGCTGCGTCACGTGTTCGCCGTCTCGGGAATGCTGTCCAGGCCCTGCTCGAGGGCGCCGGCGTCGATGCTGTCGTCGGCGAGGGTGCCGGCCAGATAACGGTCGTAGGCGCTCAGGTCGAAGTTTCCGTGACCGGACAGGCCGAACAGGATGGTCCTGCCCACACCCTCCTCACGGCACCGGATCGCCTCGTCCACCGCGCCGCGGATCGCGTGGGTCGACTCGGGCGCGGGCACGATGCCCTCGCTGCGGGCGAACAGCACACCGGCCTCGAAGCAGTCGCGCTGCCGTAGCGCGACCGCCTCCATCAGTCCCTCCTCCACGACCCGGCTGACCAGCGGGGCTATGTTGTGCGCCCGCAGACCGCCGGCGTGCACGGACGGCGGCACGAACTGGTGGCCAAGCGTGTGGGTGCGGGTCAGTGAGGTGAGCCCGGCGGTGTCCGAGTAGTCGTAGGCGATCCGGCCCCGGGTGAGCGTCGGGCACGCGGCCGGCTCGGCGGCGACCACCCGGACGCGCGGCCCGCCGTGGAACTGGGCGCGCAGGAACGGGAAGGCCAGACCGGCCAGGTTGCTGCCGCCGCCGGCGCAGCCGACCACGACGTCCGGGTAGTCCCCGGCCATCTCCATCTGCAGGATCGCTTCCTGGCCGATCACGGTCTGGTGCGCGCACACATGGTTCAGGGCGCTGCCTCGGGTGTAGCCCCAGCGCGGGTCGGAGAAGGCGACCTGCAGCGCCTCGGACTTGGCGATGCCCAGGCTCCCCGGGTGATCCGGGTGCTCCTTCAGAACCGCCCGCCCGGCCTCGGTCTCCATGCTGGGGCTCGGTGTGCAGCTCGCCCCGAAGGTCTCCATCAGCGCACGCCGGTGCGGCTTCTGCTGGAAGCTCACATTGACCATGAACACCTTGGCGTCCATCCGGAACAGGGACGCCGCGAAGGCGACCGCGCTGCCCCACTGTCCCGCACCGGTCTCGGCGATCAGGCCGCTCTTGCCGGCCCTCTTGTTGAAGTAGGCCTGCGGGATCGCTGAGTTCGGTTTGAAGCTGCCGGTCGGCGCCACACCCTCGTACTTGAAGTAGATCCGCGCCGGTGTGTCCAGGGTCTGCTCCAGGCCGCGGGCGCGCAGCAGCGGCGCCGGCCGCCAACGGGCGTAGAACTGCCGTACCTCTCCGGGGATCTCGAACTCGGCTTCCCTGCTGAGTTCCTGATCGACCAGTTCCTCCGGCATTGTGCGGGCCATCTCGTCACGCGTGACCGGCTTACCGGTCGCCGGGCTCAACACCGGCGCCACATAGTCGAGGTCGGCGGCGATGTTGTACCAGGTCTCGGGAATGTCCCGGGCGCTGAGCTCGAACCGTACCGGCTCTATCATGGCTGCCTCTCTGGGCGTTGAATCGTTGGTTGTGGCCACCGCGACCGTCGGGTTCTCTCATCTCACCTGCAGGCCGCCTCCGGACAACGCATTCTGGACATGGGATCCGTCGACCGGATACGTCGGCCGGCGGATGGTGGGGAAAACAATGGAAGTTCCGAGAATGCCGGCCGGGGTCCGCCGGGGTCTTCTTTTCCCGTACGGCCATGTGGTACGACCAACTATTTACCTTCGGAGGCGTCCCGCTGGAAAGTCGGGCACGGCAAGACTGGGAATTCCACCAGTACATCTCCGGCCGGCCGATGGCACCCGCACGTGCATGCGAACCTGAGCGCGAACGCCCGGCCGACCGCCGGGACGCCCGAACCGGCGCCCGCCGCCGAGCGGTCGCGGTCACCGGACCACCGCGGCGCCGTCCGGGGTTCGTGCGTCATACCGACAGGACCAGGGGATGGCAGAGATGATTCGTCCAGTCACGGCCGAGGATGTCACGCAGCTTCACGCGATGGTGCGCGGGATGGCCGAGAACGAGGAGGCGACCGAGCAGATCAGCACCGACGAAAGCGAGCTGCGCCAGGCCCTGTTCGGTCCCCACCCGGTCGCCTTCGCCCACTTCGCCGTCGACGACGAGACGGGCGAACTCGTCGGCTACACCTTGTGGTGCCTCGTCTACAGCACCTGGCGCGGTACCGCCATCCACATCGACGACATCTACGTCCGGCCGGACGCGGTCGGACGCGGCGTCGACACGGCCCTGCTGAGCACGCTGGCCGGCCTGTGCGCCGAGCGCGGCTACCGCCACATGCAGTGGTGGGGGCGTGTCACCAATGAGCCGACCGCCGCCTTCTACCGGTCGCTCGGCGCCGAGATCCCCTCGGTGCAGGGCAAGGAGCTGACCATCTTCCGCCTCTCCGGCAAACCACTGGCGGACCTCGCCCACGACGCCTGACACCGGCAGGGGCGCCTTCCTGGACAGGCCGGGCGACGACGGCACCTGGTCGCGGGAGGAGGTCCCGGCGGTGCTCGCCCTCAACCTGGCCGCGGCCCGGCGCACGTAGCGAACGTTCGCCGGGCCCAGCCGTCACCGGTGCGGTGCCCGCCCGGTCATGCCCAGGCGGTGACCGGCACGAACGAACTGTCCTGCCGGAACAGATCGGTGCCGTCCGACGGGTCGACCCGCAGCTGGTAGTTGTAGTGCCGCAGGTAGTAGCCGGGGTAGTTGTACGACTCGAAGCGGACCGAGCCGGTGGCCGTGCCCGTGCGGGCGATGAAGGTGGCGTCCTTCGCGAACGTCGACGAGCCGTCGTTGGCGTCGAAGCGGGCCCGGAAGTCGTAGTGCCGCAGGTAGTTGCCGGCCGCGTTGCGGAACGAGTAGCCGTTGCCGTCGGCGAGACCGGCCACGACGGTGAAGGTGGACGCCTGCTTCTCCGCGGTGGTGCTGGAGCTGCTCACCACGGGGAGGTTGAGCAGCGCCGACTGCTCCTGCCAGTAGCGGGTGGTGAAGTTGACCGACCGGAAGGAGCGGGTGACGTTCTTGGTGATGCTCGGGCCACCGGACACCGTCTCCTTGATGACCGTGAAGTGCCGCGCGGTGCCGGAGACGGCGGGAAGCTTCTTCGGAGCGGTCCAGGTGGCGAAGGTGTCGTAGCTGTCGCTGTAGTAGTAACTGCTGTCCCCGTAGCCGTCGAAGAAGATGCGCCAGCCGCCGTTGTCGAGCTGGATCAGCGCAGGGCCCTCACGGGTGCCGCCCCAGCCCGCCCAGTTGCCGGTCCTGCTGATGGTGTACGGGCCGGTGAGGCTGGACGCGGTGGCGTATTCGATGTACTTCGTCGTCTCGTTCTTCGGGAACGCGTGGTAGGTGGAACCGATCTTCACGATGAACGTGTCGATGTGGTTGGCGCCGATACCGGACAGGGCGACCGGTGAAGTCCAGGCCGTGAGCGAGGAGTTGGTCGCCTTCAGCAGATACGGGGTGAAGATCCACTGGTCGCTGGTGACCGAGCACGACACGATGATGTTCACGCTGCCGTCGGAGTCGACGAACCACTCCGGCGCCCAGGCACGTGACAGGTTGGCGATCGGGACGGTGTAGTCGTACAGGAAGGTCCAGTTGACCCGGTCGGAGCTGCGGGCGAAGCCGATGGTCGTGCTGACGTCCTGCCAGGTATGCGTGGTGTACGTGATGTAGTAATAGCCGTCCGTGTGGCGGAAGATGCTCGCGTCACGGATCCGGTTGCTCGGCGGGGTGTAGGCGCTCGCCTTGAGCAGCCGGAAGTCGGTGGCGTCGTCGGCCTGGTAGACGTTCACGGTGCCGTCGTTGCTGTTCAGGAACGGCACGATGGTGTAGCGGGTGGCGTTGCCCGCGCTCGGCGCGGCCGCCGCGGCGGTGCCGAGCAGCCCCGGGAGTTCCCCGACGACGAGTGCCGAGGCCGGCAGGGCCACCATGGCCCTCAGAACGCCGCGGCGGGACGGTGCGAGCGGGGTGGGGGGTCTGTCGCCGTCTCGGGCGCTGTCTCGAATGGGCACGTGCGGCTCTCCTCGGTCGCGTCGAACTCGTCCGGGCCGCTCCGCGTGCGTACCCCCCGTCCCAGGGGGCGTACTCACGCGCACGCCGACCAGCCGTCGGCAGGTGGTCACACCTCGCCTCCGGTGCATCGCGTTTGCGCCAAAATCGGAGCGGCAGAGCGCGAGTGTGGTGGGCCCAATTCCCCCCAGTCAATAGGCGGTTCCCTTTTCACAGACGCGTTCGACCCGCCGAAAGAATTGCGTTCGACGGGCCGAATGGTTCGGCCCGTCGAACATCGGATCAAGGGCGCCGATATTCCATGGACGGGCGCCCGGAGAATTATCCCTGGATCCCTCCGCATGGCCTTTTGGGCGAGCGATTGGTGAAAGTCCGGGCCCTTTACTGCTCTATCAGGGAGTTTGCGCCAGGTCCAGCGCCGCTATGTAACCGAACGTCATCGCGGGGCCGATGGTCGAACCGGCGCCCGCGTAACTGTGGCCCATGACCGCGGCGCTGGCGTTGCCCGCCGCGTACAGCCCGGGGATCACCGAGCCGTCCGGCCGCAGTACCCGGGCGCGGGCGTCCGTACGCAGACCGCCCTTGGTGCCCAGATCACCGGGGACGATCTTGAAGGCGTAGTAGGGGGCCAGCCACAGTGGCGCCAGACAGGAGTTCGGGCGGACCGCGGGATCCGTGTAGTAGTGGTCGTAGGCACTGTCCCCGCGGCGGAAATCGGTGTCCTTGCCATCGCGGGCCAGGGCGTTGAAACGGTCCACCGTGGTACGCAGTGCGGCCGCCGGAATGCCGATGGAGGTGGCCAGGGCGTCCAGTGTCCACGCTTTGTGGACGGCGCCGGAGTCGTACCAGGATTGCGGGAACACGAAGGTCGGCGCGACGTCCTTGAAGAGATACCGGTTGCGGTAGTTCTGGTCGACGATCAGCCATGCCGGGATGGCCGGGTCCGTGGGGTTCTCGTCGTACATGGTGTGCACGACATCGCTGTACGGAGCCGCCTCGTTGACGAACCGCGCCCCGGCCCGGTTGACCAGGAGCCCGCCCGGCAGAGTCCGCTCGGCGAGACAGAAGTACGGCTGGTCCGGCAGCGGGATAGCCGGCCCCCACCAGGCGTCGTCCATCAACGCCAGCCCGGCCCCCGCCCGTTGGCCCGCGCGGATACCGTCCCCCGTGTTCTCCTTCGCGCCCACCGTCCACTCGGTGCCGATCGGCTGCCGCTGGTACTGGTCCCGCATGGCGGCGTTGTGCTCGAAACCGCCGGAGCCCACGATCACCCCACGCCGGGCCCGGATCAGCCCCGGCGAACCGTTCCGCGTCACGACCGCGCCCTTGACCGCCCCACCCTCGATGTGGAGGTCGGTGAGCGGGGTGTTCAGCCACACCGGTACCCGCGCGGAGAGCAGTCCGGCACGCAGCCCCGCCGCCAGCGACTGGCCCATGGTGAGCGGCTTCTGGCCGAGCAGCGCCGCCGCGGTCCCGCGCGCCAGGCACTCCGCGGCCACCGCGACGCCCTTCAGGCTGACCGCGGCCAGGGCGAGCCACTTGTAGTCCGCGCTGAACACGACCAGACCGGCCGGGACTTCCATGTACGGCGGGTTCAGCCGGGCGAGTTCGGCGCCCAGGATGTTTCCGTCGAGCTGGTCGGGCTCGATGGAGCGGCCGTTCGGCAGACCGCCGGGCAGCTCCGGGTAGTAGTCGCTGTAGCCCTCCATCCAACGGAACTTGAGCGGGCTGTTGGCCATGACGAAGGAGATCATGCCCGGGCCGTGCGAGAGGAAGGCCCGCTGACGGTCGGCGGAGACTTCGGGGCCTACCACCGCCGCGAGGTATTCGGCGGCCTTCGCCGGCGTGTCGGGGACACCGGCGGCGAGGATCACCGGGTTGTTCGGGATCCAGATACCCGCGCCGGAGCGCGCCGTGGATCCGCCGAAGGTGGCCGCCTTCTCCACGACGACACAGCTCAGGCCCTTCTTGGCGGCCGTGAGAGCGGCGGTCATGCCGGCCGCGCCGGAACCGATCACCACCACGTCGTACGTACCGAGCGGCGGTAGATCGGCCGCGCCGGCGGTGCCCGGGAAACCCGCGGTGAGGGCCGCCCCGGCGGCCCCTGTCGCCGTGGCGGCGAGCACCCGGCGCCGGGAGGGCCCCGGGTCCGGGGCGGACGGGCCGGCACCGGACGCCCGGGCGACGGTCTCGGCGGTGGTCGCGGGGGTGGTTACGGGGGGTCTCGTGGCGGATGCCGCCGCGAATAAAGAGCTGGGTCTCGCAGAGTCCGTGTTGGTGGACATGCAGGTCGCTCCAGAGTCATCAAAGGATGTCGGCAGAGGATTGCGAGGCCGTGCGTGATGCAGAGTGAGTGAGGAATGTCGCCCGCGAGCCCTGCGAAGTCAAGGGTGTGCAAGGCGTAATGAGCGGGAATTGCCCGGGATCCGGGTTGTTGCTGTCCCCTTATAGGACCATTCTTGTACTTATGGTGAAGTCGCCGCGCGAGGAGGAGCGAGCGATCGACGAGCGAGCGATCCCGGCCGGCGACGCCATGGCGGTGATCGACGCACGGGGCATCGTCACGGGCTGGAGCGAGGGGGCCCGGCGACTCACCGGACACCCGGCCGCGCAGATCGTGGGGCAGCCGGCCGCGCGGCTGGTCGCGGGAGAACCCGACGCCGTCCGGCACGCGCTGTTCGGCGACGGCCACGCGGTGGTGGACCTCACGCATCCACGTGGTCGCTGAGCGCCACGCTCCTGACGCGGCCTCACATTCGCAACACCGGACTCCGCGGAGTTGTGCGACGAAGCCGCGTCAGACCGGCGGATTCCGACCCGCCCGGACACCCGGTCGGCGGGGCGCCCCAGACACGCTCGGGAAGCGGGATCCAGGTGAAGCGGGCCCGGGGCGGCGGCCCCGGGCCCCTCCGGGTCACTGCCCCTTTGCGTAGTCCTGCGCCATGCTGCCCGCGAAGTCGTAGAGCACCACCGGCTCGTCGCCCACCACCCAGGCGTCGTGTCCGGGCGGGGCCACGAACACATCGCCCGGGCCGATTTCGCCCTCGCCGCCGTCGTCCATGCGGATGTGCATCCGCCCCTGGACGACGTATCCGTTGTGGTGGATCTCGCAGCTCTCGGTCCCGGCGATCGGAGCCACCGATTCGGACCAGCGCCACCCGGGTTCGAAGGTGCCCACCGCGAAGTCCAGTCCGCTCAGATGGACGGCTTCGAGATGGCCGCGGGGGAAGTCGCGCCGCTCGTCCGGCTTGTCGACCGTCTTTATCTCCAGCATCGGGACGCCTCCGTTCTGGACATGCCCAACTCTTGCCCCATCACCCCATCGTCTTCCTGTCCAACCGAGGCCGCCACTTGGGCGACGACCGAGGCGCGCGGCGACTCGATCCGCGGGAACGGGGAAACCGGACAGGTGGAAGCGTCACAAGAGGCGTCTACAAGGACGTCACACCAGTCGAGTGGGAAGCAGCAAGGAGCCGTCCTGGATGACCCTCCTCGAAAAACCTGTGCCCGGGGACGCGAGCGCGGTCCCGAACGGAGGGCCCCGGTGGGCCGGGCGGCTGCTGCCGTACCGCGGGCCGGACGCGCGGCTGCCGGACGGCACGGGCCGTACGCAAAGCCCCGGCGCGCACTCCTCGGAAGATGACACACTGTCGCATGCGCTTCTGGCGCCGGTCGCCGCCCGCCGGGCTGCGGACGGCTCGCCGGAGCGCCGACGGGTGACGGTGCGCGCATCACTGGGCGAGGGCGAGGGTATGACGGACGGCAGTCGCGGCGCGGACGACGCCGCCCCTGCGGCACCCGGCGGCCACTTGGTCCCGCTGCGCCTCCAGTCGCTGATCGACCGCCCGGGGCTGCGCGCCGCCGGTGAGATCAGCTCCCGCACCCGGCCCGCCTGGCAGCAGGCCCTGCGGGAGTTGGCGGGCGGCCCGGACGTCACCTGCCACCTCGAACTGTCCGCGATCACGTTCGTCGACGTGGCGGGTGTCACGGACCTCGCGCACGCGGCGCAGACGCTGGCGGAGGGACGACGCATCGTCCTAGACCGGCCCCCTCCCGAATTGCGGCGCGTACTCGAGATGTTCTGGCCCGGACTTCCGACGATCGAGGTGGTGTCATGACCCATACGGCCACCACCGCCGGAGAACCGTTCGTACACCCCGCGCTGTTCTACCGGGGCGACGAGGAGTACGTGGACGGCACCGTCCCTTTTCTGCTGAAAGGTCTGGCCTCCGGTGAGTCCACGGCGGTGGCGGCGCCGCCCGACCGGCTGCGGCTGATCAGGTACGCGCTGGGAACCCAGGCCGACTCCGTGTACTTCGTGGACATGACCCGGGCCGGCCGCAACCCGGGACGGATCATCCCCTCGGTGCTGCGCGCCTTCGCCGACGGCCGGAGCGAGGGCCGGGTCCGGATCATCGGCGAACCCGTCTGGCCCGGCCGCAGCACCCTCGAGTACCCGGCCTGCGTCCAGCACGAGGCACTGATCAACAGGGCGTTCACCGGCCGCGAGGTGACGATCCTGTGTCCGTACGACGCGGTCGGCCTGCCCGCCCGGGCGATCGCCGACGCCTACGCCACACACCCCGTCGTCATCACCGGGGGCACCGAGGTGAACAGCGCCGCCTACGACGTCGAGGGCGTCCTCGAGCGCTGCAACGAGGCACTGCCGCATCCGTCGGCGACGGCCACGGCCGACTTCACCGCCGGGACCCTGGCCGTCACCCGGGACTTCGCGCTTCAGGAGGCCCGGGCCCTCGGCATGGCCGCGGGCCGGCTGCAGGACCTCGCGCTGATCGTGGCGGAGCTGACCACCAACAGCGTGGTGCACGGCGGCGGTTCGGGCACGCTGCGGCTGTGGGCCGAGGACGCCCGGCTCGTGTGCGAGGTGGCCGACGGGGGCCGCCTGACCGATCCGCTGGCCGGCCGGCGCCCGGCGGCACCGGCCCAGATCGGCGGCCGCGGACTGCTGCTGGTCAATTCCCTCTCCGATCTGGTCCGCGTGCACAGCGGCGAGCGCGGCACCACGATCCGCAGCTACCTGTCCCTCCCCTGAGCCGATTCGGCATCTCGGGCCCCCTTGTGCGCGAGTCGCGACGAATGTGGCCGCCGGGCTGAGAGCTACCGCCGGATCGGGGAACCCGGCCCGTATGACTGAATCGCATCTTCCGCCGGACGGCCATCCCGTGGAGGTCCACCTCGGTCTGCTGCGTCTGCGTATGGCGCCCGAGGATTACGAGGTCCTGCTCAGCATGGTCGAACCGATGCTCCAGGCGATCGAGGAGGAGGGGCAGCTACCCGCAGACTTCGGTCTGGACGGTGAGCGCGCCGAAAGGGTGTCCGAGGAGATCCGCGACGAGGCCGCACTGGTCATCGCCACAGCTGTCACCGGACGCCTGGACAACGAAGTGATCCGCATCGAAGTCGAGGGCACCGGGCCGGTCAGGATCGTCACCGACCCCGACACCGCGGCCGATCCCGAACGCCGCCGCGAGATCGCCGACTACATCCGCGAACGGCACCAGCGGGACGAGGAACTGCGTGGCATCGCCGAGGTGAGCGGGCTGCCGACGGACTTCTGAGGCGTCGGTCGGCCCATCCGCTCACCGGTCCGGAACCGGCCCGATCCGACCCGCCACATGACGGGACCGGACCGGTGCCCGCCCGGCAGCCCCCATCCCCGGGTCGGTGCTCAGGACCTGCGGCCCACACGGCGCGCCCACAGCACCAGCGGCACCTGCAGGGGCAGCCGGCCGAAGGCCAGGGCCCGCTGCGGGGCGGGGCGGTCCCGCCAGTCGACCGCCATCTGCACATTGGCCGGGAACACCGCCACGAAGAACGCCGCGGCGGCGAACGCCGCGGTCCGCCGTGTCCGTGGATGCGCGACTCCGGCCGCGAGGGCGAGTTCGGCGGCGCCGCTCACGTACGTCCAGCCCCGGGGCGATCCCGGCAAGGCGCGCGGGATCGTCGCGTCGAACTGTTCGGGTACGGCGAAGTGGGCGACGCCCGCGGTGGCCAGCAGGCCCGCGAGGATGATCGGCGAGCGGGGCGAGCGGGGCGTCGTGTCTCCGTGCACAGAGGGGCGGTCACCGGCGCCCGTCACATTACTGGACGGTAATACGCTCCGTAAGCCGTTTCCGCTCCCTCGGGCCACGGCTGTGTACAGGCGGACGCTTCGGGTAGCCCCTGAGCATGACAAGGGTCTCGGAGGGGCCTGAGCACGCCATGGTCTGCGGAGGATGAGGGGATGGGCTGCGCACAGGACCCCGGGGCTCCCGACGCGGTCGCCCGGCGGGTCGTCGACGCGGTGGAGGACCTGGTGGGGCTCTGGTTCGCGGCCGTCGAGGACGCCTCCCCCCGGCTGTCCGCGCGTCAGCTCAGGGCCCTGCGGGTCGTGAGCCACCGGCCGGAACTGAACCTCACCGCGCTGGCCGAGCACCTCGGCATCGGACTGCCCACAGCGAGCCGGCTCTGCGACCGGCTCGAGGCGGCCGGAATGCTGCACAGGAGAGTGCAGCCGCGCAACCGGCGCGAGGTGCAGCTCGTGATCTCCGCTCAGGGGCGGCGGCTGCTCACGGACGTCACCGAGCGGCTCGCGGCCTCCCTCGCCGACATCCTGGACGCCCTGCCCCCGGTGCGGCGGACCGCGCTGGAACAGGACTTCGGCGCCTTCCACGAGGCCCGACGCACCCGTGCGGCCACCCGGCCCCCGCGGGACTCGGCGACCGAACACTGACCGGAACGGCCACCGAGCGGCCCGGACAATGCTCATCGAGCGGCCGGGAGGACGGCCACCGAATCCTCCAGGAGGACGGTCATCGTGCGGCCACGGCGGCGCGACCGCACGACCACGGCTGAGGTCACAGCGGCGGTGTGGGCGGCGCCGCACCGGATCCCGCCGGAGCCGCCCCGCTGTTGATGTGGCACAACAGCAGACACACGTCGTCGTCCCGCTCGGAATCGTGCAGCAGCGGGTTGAGGAGCCGGTCGGCCGAGCCGTGCAGATCGTCGTCGAGATCGGCGGGCCGGAAGGCGCCGAGCGCCGCCGCGAGCCGCTCGATACCCGGATCTATGCCTCGCGCACGGCGCTCCACCAGCCCGTCGGTGTACAGGGCCAGCGTCGATCCCGGCGGCAGCGGTTCCGTGTGGTCCTGGATCTCCTGCCGCAGCGGGATACCGAGCATCGCCCCGGGCTTGGCGTCGAGGATCCGCACCTGCCCCTCGGGGGTGCGCAGGACCGGCGGGGGATGACCGGCGGCGGCCCAGGTCAGAGTGGGATCGTCCGGGTGGAACCGGGCGATGACGGCCGTCGCGTACAGGTCGGGCTGCAGATGGTGCAGAAAGCGGTGCAGCCGGGTGAGCAGGGTCCCGGGGCTGCCGCCGTCGACGGCGTAGGCCCGTAGCGCGGTGCGCAGCTGGCTCATCATCACCGCCGCGTGCAGACCGTGTCCGGTGACGTCGCCGATGACGGTGATCAGGCTGCCGTCGGGCTGGCGGAACGCGTCGTACCAGTCGCCACCGATGTTCAGGCCACGCGTGGCCGGGAGGTAGCGCGCGGCGAGGCGCAGGCCCGGTGTGGTGGGCAGGTCGGTGAGGAGGGCGCGCTGCAGGGTCTCGGCGATGTCGCGGTTGTGCTCGAACCGCCGGGCGTTGTCGAGGGCGACACCGGCGCGGCGAGCGAGCTCGATCAGCATCACGGCGTCGTCGGCGTCCCAGCGCTCCCCGGGCGGCGAGAGCGTCAGCACGCCCAGCGCGGTGCGCCGGGCCATCAGGGGGACGCAGAGCAGGGGCCGGGTGGGGTCGAGCGCCGAGGGCGGATGGTCGTCCACGCCGGGCAGGCCGCCGGGGTGGTCGGCGGCGTACAGGGGGCGTGCCCGGCGGGCCGCGAGGACGGCGGCGGCCGGACGCGGAGTGCCCCGGCCCGGGCCGTCCTCCTCCCCGTCGAGCAGCCACACGTCGACGCTCCGGGCGTAGCGCGGCACCAGCAGCGTCGGCAGCAGGCGCACGATCTCGTCATGGTTGAGGGAGGCCGTCAGGGCGGCACTGGCGTCCGCGAGGAACGTCAGTCTGCCGCGGGCGTTCTCCGCTTCGTTGCGGGCCCTGCGCTCGGCGGCGAAGAGCTCGCGCTGCGCCCGGCCGGCCGCGTCCAGCTCCGCGTGAAGGGCCAGCACACCCTGGTTCGTCTGGTGCAGTTCCTCCCGGTGGAAGGCAACCAGCTCCTCCTGTTCGCCGAGCTTCTCCAGCAGTTCGGCCGCGTCCTCGTCGGCGCTGAACAGGGCCTCCGCGAGCCCGGCCGGATCGTCGGCGACGTGTCCGCTGTCGGCGGAGCCCGCCTCCTCCGGGCAGGCGACGTTCATGCGCCACGGACGATGCCTCTCGCCGGGCCACAGCTCGGCCGGGTCCACCACGACGACCAGCCGCCGGCCCTCGGCCCGTGACGCGGTGGTGCGCAGGGTGAGCCGCCAGACGCCGCCCTTGGTGAGGCACTGCCGCAGCTGGGCGGTGAGCGCGGTCACCAGGCGGGTGCGCTCGACGGCCGGCACGCCGTGCGCGGCGGCCAGCCGTGCCGTGGCGATCCGTGCCCGCGCGGCGTCGGTCGCGGTTGCGATGTCCCAGATACGTGTCATGAGGTGCGGTCCGGCGGAGTCGGGCTCAGTACGGCGACGGTGGTGTCGTCGCGCACCGGCCGGGCGGAACTGCTGGCGTCGCGCAGGATCACCGCGGCGAGCACAGCCGGGTCGAGGGTGGTGCGGCCGGCGGCCGGGCCGGGGCTCCAGCGGCTGGGCAGACCGTCGCTGTGCATGATCAGCAGGCAGTCGGCGTCCCACTCCGTCCGGTGCCGGTGCAGGGTCCGTGGGCGGTGAGCGCCGACGATGCCGGGGTGGGAGAGCAGGGGCTGCCAGGTGTCGCCGCGGCGCAGCCGGGCCCCGATGTTGCCGAGCCCGGCGAAGTCCAGCCGCCCCGCGCCGAGGTCGGCCTGCGCCACCGCGACGGCCGCGCCCCGGGTGGTGCGCAGCGCGGTGTCCAGTCGCCGGAGCAGCTCCACGGGCGCCAGATGGGCCGAGCGGCGCAGTTCCCGCACCGCCGCGGTCGACGCGCGCGCCGCCTCGGGGCCGTGGCCGAGCCCGTCGGCCAGCATCAGCGTGACCCGGTCGCCGGCCCGGGCCCAGGCCCAGGCGTCGCCGGAGTACTCGGCGCCGGCGAAGGGCACGTTGACCCCGCCGGCCCGCACCGGAGGGAGGGTGGGCCGTGCGGCGCGGCGATCCCGCCGCGCGCCGATCCGGGCCATCGTGACCGTGCCCCGTCCGGGCGCGCTGTGCACGTCGAAGGCGTCGGAGACGCGTCGGCAGGTGCCGAGGCCCGCGCCGAGCGAACCGGTCGTCGAGTAGCCGTCGCGCAGGGCGGCTTCCACGTCGGCCATGCCCGGGCCGTGGTCGATCGCCACGATCTGCACCTCAGCCGGGCTCTCGGGCCTTTCCCCGCTCTCGTCGGCCCACGAGCCGGGGGACCTCCCACGGGGCCCGTCGGATCGATCGGCCGCGGTGGGAGAGTCAACCGTCTCCGGAGGGACCGCCTCGGTCTCCGGAAGGACCGCCCCGGTCTCCGGAGGGACCGCCTCGGGAAAGACCGTCTCCGGGACCGTCCGCACCATGTCCAGAAGTACGTGCCCGCCCCCGCCGTGCTTGAGCAGATTGGTGGCCAGCTCGGTGGCCACCAGTGCCGCGGCGGCGGTGCGGTCCCCGTCGAGCCCGGCGTGGCCGGCCGCCTCCTCCGCGGCCACGCGCACGTCGCGGACCCGGGTCGAGTCGTGCACCGGTACCTCCCAGACGCGGGGCATCAGCGCTCCTCGCGGGGCCGGGGAGCGCCGGACTTCCAGACGGCCACGGTGACGGTGGTGCCCGCTCCGGGACGGCTGTCGACGGAGAAGTCGTGCACCAGCCGCCGCGCACCGCCCAGGCCCATACCGAGGCCGTCACCCGAGGTGTAGCCGTCGCGCAGCGCCTGGTCGAGGTCGGCGATGCCAGGGCCGTCGTCGGAGAACGTCAGCCGCAGACCCGGCGAGCGTCCTTCGAGCGGTGCGCACTCCATCTGTCCGCCGCCTCCGTGCACCAGGGTGTTGCGGGCCAGCTCACTGGCCGCGGTCACCAGTTTGGTCTGCTCCACCAGGCCGAAGCCCAGCTGGGCGGCGGCCTGCCGTACGTGCTGTCGTACCCACACCAGATCCATGTCCGAGTGGATGGGGAGGCAGGCGGAGACGCCGCCGGCGGTCTGCATCACGGACTCTCCCGGCATGTGCGCCCGGAACGGGGGACCCAGGTCTGCGCGCCTTGCGCGCCTTTCGCGGCCTGCGGGGCCTGTTCGGCTTCCGCGCTCAGCAGCCGCATGGCGTCCTCGGTGCTCAGCGCTGTGCGCAGGCCGGGCAGGGTGAGGCCCAGCTCCACCAGGGTGATCGCCACCGCAGGCCGCATCCCGGCCACCACAGTCTGCGCGGCGAGTAAGCCGGCCTTGGCGGCGATCTCGGCGAGCACCCTGCCGAGGAAGGAGTCGACGATCTCGACGCCCGAGATGTCGAGGACCACACCGGTCACCCCGTGGTCCGCGACGGCCTGGCTGATGTCCTGCTGGAGCTGCTCCGCCGTGCCGTCGTGCAGATCACCCTGAAGAGTGACGAGCAGTACGTCACCCAGTTTGAGCACGGGCACATGTCCGCCGTGCGGAACGGGAAACGAGCCGGTCACCGGTGACTCGCGGGGGAGGGGACGGCGGAGACGATGTCGGCACCCTGCTGTTGCAGCGCGTAGGCCAGGGCGTCGGCCAGGCTCGCCCGGGTGAGCACCGAACCCAGGTCGATGCCCAGGTGGACGATGGTCTGCGCGATGGCGGGCCGGATGCCCGAGACGATGCACTCCGCGCCCATCAGCCGGGCCGCCGCGACCGTCTTCATCAGATGCTGCGCCACCAGCGAGTCCACCGTGGGCACTCCGGTGATGTCCAGGATCGCGAAGCGTGCGTGCTGCTCGACGACGGAATCCAGCAGCGTCTCCATGACCACCTGGCTGCGGGCGCTGTCGAGGGTGCCGATCAGGGGTACGGCGACGATGCCCTCCCACAGCTTGATCACGGGGGTGGCGACCTCGAGCAGCTGCAGACGCTGTCGGTCGATGAGTTCCTGCCCGGCGCTCATAACCGTCTCCAGGACGACCAGCCGCAGTGTGCCCATGAGCACGGTGAGCGCGGTGGTGCACTCCAGCACTCGCTCGGCCGATGCGTCGGCGAGGTCGGCGCGCAGGAGATCGGTGACCGGCGGCCGCAGGGCGTCCACCTCCGCCGAGATCTGGGCGATGGTGGATCCTGCGCGCGAGCGGGACGCCGCCGTCCGCGACAGCTGCTCGCGCACGACCGCGAAGGCGTTCGCCTCCGGATCCTCGACACGCCCGGCGGCCGCGGCCGCGGCCAGCGCCTCCGCGACAGCCCGGCCCGCCTCCACCGCCTCGTCCCGGGAGACGGTGAACACGGTGCGGAACAGCGCCGCGTCGGCCCACCGCTGGGCGATCTGCTCACGCCGTCGGAGCAGGAAGTCCCCGACCGCGTGCTCCGGTGTCTGCTGGTTTCCTGCCGCTTCCCGCTCCGGCACGAGCCTCTCTCCTCACATGCGTCGCGTTCCCCGACCGGTGCGGGGAGCGACGAGATGCCGATCTGGTTCCTGATGATTCTTGCCGCACGACAACGGTAGTGGCGGCGTGATCCACCATGACACCTCGTCCGTTTCCTCGGTCCCGCGGAACCGCTCAGTCGCGGGGCCCTTGCCGTCCGTACCAGTCGAGGCAGACCACGAGCGCGTCGTCGTCGGGCACGGGTCTGCCCCGATGGCCGGTCAGTTCTCTCAGTAGCGCCCCGGGCACCTCCGCCGCGGGGAGCAGGCTGGTGGACGTCATGGCCCGGGCGAGCGCACGCTCCCCGTACTGCTCCCCGCCGGGCGCGGCCACGGCGTACACCCCGTCGCTGACGAAGACCAGCCGGTCGCCGGGCTCGACGGTGAACTCCTGTGCCACGTAGTCCGTTTCCTCGAACATGCCCAGCGGGAGCTGGGCCTCGAAGTCGACGCGTGTGACGCTTCTCTCGCGAAGCCGCAGCATCCGCGGCGACCCGGCGTCGACGACCCGCAGCCGGCCGGTGGCGAGATCCAGGTCCAGCAGCAGCACCGACAGATAGCCGGCGCCCCGGTACTGCGCGTAGATGGCCTGGTCCGCCAGGGCGGCCTGGTCCGCGATGGAGATGCCGGCGCGGCGGGCGTTGCGCAGCGCGTTGATGCCCAGGTTGGTCAGCAAGGAGGCCTCGATGCCCTGGCCCATGCCGTTGGTGATGTAGAGCATCAGCCGGTCCTCGGTGGTGGACCAGTCGAAGTTGTCGCCGAAGATGGCGTAGGCGGGCTCCAGTTGGGCGCCGAGCGCGTACTCCGCGCGGGAGCAGGAGCGCCCGGGCAGCAGCTGCCACTGCATCTCCGCCGCGAGGGTGAGCCGGTCCTTGCGGCGCGCCTGCTGGTACAGATCGGTGTCCCGCTCGGCGACGATCACCTCGTGCGCCAGGACCTCGGCCACGTCGGCCAGTTGGGGCAGGCACTCCTCGGCGTGCTCCGCGGAGGGCAGGACGACGCACAGTACGCCGAGGCGGTCCCCGCGCACGGTGACCGGGAGATGGACGCGTACCCCGTCCTCCCCGAGGTGCTCGACGAAGGGTTCCTGGGAGACGAACGCCCGCCCGGCCGCGCTGTTGTGGATGGGCAGCGACTTGAGCGGGTTCGGGGACGCGGCGACGGGCTGCAGAACGGTCAGGCCGTAGTCGGCCATGAAGAACTCGACGGTCTGGGCCGCGTAGGCACGCGTGAGGGCCTCGCGGACCGCGTCGGGCAACTGGTGCGGAGCCGCGGAGCGAAGTGTGCGCTCGGCTGCCACGAATCTGTTCACGGTGTCGGTTATGCCATTCTGTCCACGCCGACGGAACGGCCCCGCGGTCTCCCGCGGGGGTCGTTCGCCGGTTCGCCTCTGTTCGTTATCTGGTGTTACGCGCGGCTTGCCCTACCTGCCGGGCTGACAGCGTTCGAGAAGCCTGGGAGAGTGGGACCGTGACGACCTCCTCCTCGCGCCCGTGGCCCGATGAGGTGGCGCGTGTGACCTCGGAGGCCGCGGAGCTGCTGGAGGTACTGTGGGGCCGCGCCTCGACGGCTCCGGTCTCCGCCTCCCAGTTGCGCGTGCTGTTCATCCTGGAGCACAACGACGGCGTCAATCTGCGCACCCTTGCCGACGCGCTCGGTTCCACGCCCCCGTCGACCAGCCGGTTGTGCGACCGGCTGCAGGCGGTGGGTTTCGTGGACCGCAGGCCCGGTGTCGTGAGCCGTCGCGAACTGCGGCTGCACCTGAGCCGCCGCGGACGCGCCTTCCTCGCGGAGCTGCGCGCCCGCCGGGAGCGTGCCCTGCAGTCGGTCCTGGAGCAGATGCCCACCGCGCAACGGTCCGCGCTGCTGGAGGGGCTGGAAGCGTTCTGTGCCGCCGCGGAAGCGCAGATCCAGGAAGACGACGCGAGCGACGTCCGTACGGCCTGACCTGCACATCCACACCCTTCCCGCGATTTCCTTCGCTCACTTTGTTGCCTCGTGGTCATAGTTGTCAAACGGCAACTGTTTTCCATGGGTGCGCCTTGACGGACGAGGGCCGTCGTGGCGGGATCCACGGTCCTCGGGGACCGGACCGGACCGGGCGGCCGGCCGCTCCGCCCTCCGGGCCGCTCCGGCTACCGGGACTGCTCCGCCTTGCCTTCAGTCCGCGGCCGACCGGGACTCCACCGCCGCCAGTGCCTCCTCGACGCTGCCGACCGTCGGGACGGTGATGCTGACGCCGGTGAGGTCCAGGATCCGGCGCACGGCCGGGGTCGGGGAGATGACATGCACACTGCCCGAGTTCCCCCGTGTCTCCTGGTACACCCGCAGGACGATGTTCATGCCGGACGAGTCCATGAACGGCACGGCCGACAGATCGAGCAGGAAATGCCGGCGGCCGTGGTGCAACTGGTTCGCCAGATGGTGCTGCAGCTCTGTCGCGGTGTCGATGTCCAGATCGCCCTCGACCGTGATGAGCGCCGTGTCCTCACGGGGCAGTGTCACCTCGATCGACAGAGGGTTCTGGGCCACAGACATGACATACCTCCAACAAGCGCTGATCCCGGTGCGCTCTGCGCTTACCCCCGAATCGAGTCGACATACAGGCGTTCATGTGTGCCATCGGCCCTTTCCCGGTGTCGGCGGCCGTGGGAACCTGAGGTCAGCGGGCGCGGCACACGTGCGCGCACCAGGCGCAGGACCGGTGAGCGGACGGGTTTCCGGGACCGCGTGCGGGAAGTCGCCATCGCTCGCGCACAGAGAGTTGTTTGTGCACGCAAGCGTGGGGCAAGCGGAAGTTCGTGCTTCGGACCAGAGGCGCGTAGGCGGGAACGAACGACTGTGCTCCGGAACCCCTCGACGGGCCCGGGTGCCGTCCCCGCCACCCACCCCGAGACCACATCGTTCAGGAGCGATTCCACATGCTCGTTGAGACGTGTGCAAGCCGTTCTGGTACGTCCCCCCGTCCCGCCGCCGACGGCAAGCGGGACCACGACGACGCCCCCGACACCGCGGGGGCCTTTGCCCGCCTGGCGGTCTTGGACGACGGACCGGAGCGAGACGCCGTACGCGACGAACTCGTCACTGCCTGGCTGCCCATGGCCCATCGCATCGCGGGCAAGTTCCGCGATCGCGGTGAGTCGATCGAGGACCTGCGCCAGGTCGCGGCCCTGGGGCTGGTGAAGGCCATCGACCGCTTCGACCCCGAGCGGGGCGCCTTCGAGAGCTATGCCGTGCCCACCATCACGGGGGAGATCAAGCGACACTTCCGTGACCGGATGTGGGCGCTGCGGGTCCCGCGCCGCGTCCAGGACCTGCGCAACAAGGTGCGGGTCGCGCGCCGGGAGCTCTCCCAGAGCCCGGGCAGCGGCGAGCCCACCGTCGCCGACATCGCCGCCCACACGGGGCTCACCGAGGAGGAGGTCGGAGCGGGGCTGGAGGCGTTGGAGAGCTTCAGCACGCTGTCCCTGGACGCCGAGCTGTCGTCCGGCGACGACGGTCACAGCCTCGCGGACCGGCTCGGCGCGCCCGACTCCTCGTACGACGTCGTCGTGGACCGCGAGGCCGCGAAGGAGGGGCTGCGCCGCCTGCCCGAGCGGGAGCGCGCCATCCTCTACATGCGCTTCTTCGAGGACATGACGCAGAACCGCATCGCCGATCAGCTCGGTATCTCGCAGATGCACGTCTCGCGGCTGATCAGCCGCAGCTGTGCGCGGGTGCGCGACGAGGTGCTCGGACGACGGGAACAGCCGGGACCGTCGGACACCGCGGGGCCGCGCCCCACCTGACGCCGCCTTCGCCCGAACCGCGACCACCGACCGACCGTGACTGGCCGCCGACCGGCCGACCGCCGACTGACCACCGGCCGACTGGCGACCACCATCCGCCTGTCACAGCCGTCTCAGGCGAACACCGATCAAGGAGTGAGAGAGAGTGGTGAGACACGTACTGATGCCGCATCCCGCGATCCTGCGCAAGCTCGTCGAGGAGTACGAGGCGCTGGCGGCCGAAGGAGCCGAGGACGCCAGGTCCGGGACGAGCGGGCGTGCGCAGGACCTGGCCTACACGTTATGCGTCTCGACGGGCACGCGTGAGGTCGGCCAGGCGCTGGCCGTCGCCCGCCGACAGCTCGCGGCAGCGTACGCCCCCCTGCCCACCCCTCCACCGCTGCGCACGACGGTGGCGGCCGAGGCGGGCAGGGCGTCGGCTGGGACATAGAACGGGGCGCGGCGCAGCCGCTGGGTGCGCGCCGCTGCGGCGAGGTGCCGTCCCCGACGAGGTGCCGTGGGGTCGTGACGAGGTGCCGCATGGTCGTGACGAGGTGCCGTGGGTGGCCGGCGAGGCGCATGGTGGTGGCTCTGGGCGCATGGGTGTGTCCCGCAACGGCGGGCGGCAGTCAGTGTGTGAGTGGCCGGAGTGGCCGGAGTGGCCGGAGTGGCCAGTGGCCGGAAATGGCTGGAGTGGCCGACGTGGCGCTGTCCGCCGGCCTCCGCCCGGCGGCCCGCTCCGGGGAGCGCATGGCCGGGCGATCCCTGCGACGGGGCGCACCACCGCGCGATCGCCGGGCACCCGCGTGACCCCGTTGAGGATGGGTTCCGAGGTGTGGCACGCGTCACTTCCAGGTACGCGGTAGCCCCGCCGTACTGCGTTGCTTTGCGGAAGGTCCTGGCCAGAACTCGACTTCCGGAATTTCCGGCCCGGGCGGAGGGTATCTGCTGCTCTGAGCGCAGATGGCGGTATCCAAACGGGGAACCATCGGCGGACCAACGGTCGGCGCGGAACGAGTCGAGCGAGCGGGACGAAGGGGGAAGGCGATGACCAGCGACAGAATGTGGTCGTACGCACCGGAGAGCGGTCACATGGACGGTCAGTCCCTGGCCGGATACACCGTCGAGGCCACCGACGGGACGATAGGCCGGGTCGACCGGCAGGCCGACGCCTCAGGGATGCGGCATCTCATCGTGGACACCGGGATGTGGGTCTTCGGCAAGAGCGTCCTCGTACCCGTCGGCGTCGTCACCGGCATAGACGCGCAGGCGCGGAAGATCACCGTGCTGTGCAGCAAGGACGAGATCAAGGCGGCCCCTCGGTTCAAGACCGACCGGGAGACCCTCGATCCCGGTTACCTCGGCACGGTCGGCGACTACTACCGCAGCCTGCCGCCGAGGCAGCCGGCCTGACCCGGGCCCGGGCCCCGGCCGTCATAGCGACGCAGCGACAGGGGCGTCACCCGGGGAGGACGTCACCAGGGACGGGGCGTCACCAGGGACAGGGCGTCACCAGGGCAGGAAGACGTGCACGTCCTTGCCGTCGTCCTGCACCACGACGCTCACCTGGTCGCACAGCGTGTGGATCAGGTGCCAGCCGATGCCGCCACCGCCCTGGTTGGGGCGGAAGGGCCGGGGCGCGGGCGGTGTGGTGCTGGTGTCGTGCAGCGTCACATGCACCCCGTCATAGGTCCGACGCATCGTCAACTCGAAGGGGCCCGGGGCGTACTGGACGGCGTTGGCGGCCAGTTCGGACACCACGAGCAGGATGTCGTCCCAGTACTCCGGCGCCCCCGGCGGCGTCGTGTCGGCCAGGGCGTCAAGGAACCCCTCTGCGGCCAGACGCGCATCGGTCACATTGCGCAGTTCGCCGTCAAAGGTCGTATGACGATCCTGGAACTCCTCAGAAGGCAGTCTCATCGTTCCCGCGCGACTCGTTCGCCGCCTCGCCTTCCCAGCCTTCTTCATGCGGACGTGGACGGCTTCACTTCTCTCGTCACCGCTGTTCCCATGTGCACTCCTTTCCGACGCGGCCGCAGCCGCAGCACAACCGCCCTTCCGACTACCCAAGGCTGTGACTGCCATGCCTCGTCGTCACCGAGGGAGGGGACCACCGGGCCGGGAACGACGCTCCTAGCGGGGCGCTTCGGTTGCCGCGGGACCGTGCGCCGCGGTGTAGAACACGGAGCCGCCCTGCTTCGTGCGCTCGGCACCGCCCTTGGCGACCAGGCCTTCGAGGGTGGTCCGTACGACCGTGGTCTTGACGGCGCGGTCCGGGTGGGCGCGGTCGAGCGCCGAGGCGATCTCGGCGGCGGAGCGCGGCTCGCCCTGCTCGCGCAACCGGCCGCGCACCAGCTCGACGAGCGTCGGCCGTGCGGACGCCGGGCCGCTGGTGGCGGCGGACTTCGGGACGGCGGCCCGCTTGCTCCCGGTCGTGGCCTGGGCCCTGGTGGCCGACGCCCGTTTGCTGCCGGCCCGCCCGCCTGTGGCCGACGGCCGCTTGTCCCCGGTCGTGGCCCGCCCGCCTGTGGTCCGCGTGCCCGTGGCCCGCTTGGCGTCGGACGTGCCGCGTGCGCCGGTCACCGAGGCCCGCCTGCTCCCAGGCGTGCCGCCGGTGCCCCCGGACGTGCCGCGACCACCTTTTGCCGTGGCACGCTTCCCCGGCGCCTTCGCGGCCGGTTTCTGCCCCCGCCCCGGCTCGGCCGCCCCCCGGGCCGGACGCGCCCGGGACGTCTTCCGGCCCGGCTCGGCCGAAGCCCGCCCCCGACGGCCGGCCTTCCGGCCGGGCTCGGCAGCCGCTCGGCCCGGGCCGCCCAAGGCCTGCTCCATACTCGCCAGCAGCGCTTGTTCGCGCCGCAGTTGCTCCAACTGCACCTCCAGCCCGGCCACTTCGGCGCCGATGCGCTGCTGTTCCTGTTCGTTGCGTTCGAGGTCGGCGGAGACCTGGACCGAGTACTGCGCACGCAACTGCGTTGAATCACTCTGGATGTCGGACATGACACTCGCCTTTCCCCGGTGCCCGAGGTCATGCTCCGAGCGCATCGAACTCTCGCCGCGTGGGCCACACCCGGGCGAGGCGGAACCGGGGGCCCGGCACGTGGGGCCTGCCCCGACAGGCCCTAGGCCAGCCCTAGGCCCTGTCGTCAAATTCCCGTCTGCCGCGCGACGCCATGCACGCTCCCCCAAGCTCTTCGAGCAGGGGGGACCCCCACTCGCCGCACCGGGCGAAAGCCCGAGTACATCCGGTACGAGGACTTCCGCCCGGCACTCCCCCAGCCTCCGGCCGGAGGGACCCCCATGACGCCGCGCGGCCCGCCCTCCGGGCGGACGACGGGAATTTGACGACAGGACCTAGCCGGAGGCCCGGACCACTTGCGTGGCGAACCGGGTGATGTCCTGCGCGACCCGCTGCGGCTGCTCCCAGTACAGGGCGTGGCCGACGCCCGGGTAGCCGAGCAGTGTCGCGTCGAAGAGGGCGTCGAGGATCAGCTGCTGCTCGGAGCGCGGCAGGTAGGCGTCCTCCTCGCCCCAGAGCAGGAGCGTCGGTACGAGGATGCCCCGCAGGGTCGCCGCCAGATCCGTCTCGAGCAGTCCGCGCACGGACTCCCGCCACACCCGGGCGGGCACCTTGAGGTTCTCCTCGGTGATCGTCTCCAGGAAGCCGCGCCCCACCGCCCGGTGCACCATGCCGCCGAGCAGCTCCTCGACGAAGGAGCGCGGCACGGGGTCACTCAGTTCGCCCACCGACTCCCAGCGGGCGAGAAGACCGGGGCTGTCCGCGAGCGTGGCCGGGGCGCCCATCAGCACCAGCCCCGCCACCCGGTCGGGATGGCTGCCCGCGACGATCCGCGCGGGCACTCCACCGCTCGACGCCCCCACCAGCACGGCACGCGCGACCCCCACCGCGTCGAGGAAACCCACCAGGTCGTCGGCGAAGTCGCGCGGCCGGTACCCCTGCGCGGGGCGCTCGGCGTCCCCATGACCGCGCTGGGTCGGCGCGTAGGCGTGCAGCGCGGTGGACATCTGCTTGAGCACCGGCTCGAAGCTCCACCACGAGTCCCCGATTCCATGGACGAAGACGACGGGCACCCCGCCCGGGTAGCCCGCCTCGGCGTAGGGGAGGAGCGGCCCGTTCTCCAGTTGGGCGGACTTCACCGCGATCGTGCTCACGGCGGCCCTCCTGACTCGGCTGCCCCCGCGTCCACAGGCCCTGACGACGGGCGGGACTTCGCCTCATCGTAGCGAGGGGCGATGCGGGTTGCCCGTTGTGGGCCGGTTCTGCCCTCCGCCCCTACCCGCCCAGAGCTCCCCCCTGCGCACGGGCCTCGCCCCCGTCGGCCGAGGCCGGCCCGGTGCGCCCGGCGCCCGCCCGAGGTGCGCCGAGCACACGGGCGAGCCCGACCACCCCTTCGTCCAGGCGCTGCAGATGGCGCAGCACACGACGGGTGATGCTGCCGCGCGGCGGGGCCCCCGGGGCGCCGGCCTCCAGCAGTGAGGCGATGCTGGGGCCGGACTCGACCGCAGCGTCGCCGGACTCCTCACGGACATGGGCGAGGAGCACGTCGATGTTGTGCGCCATCCGCTCTCCCACCCGCTTCAGCCGCGGGTCGGCGGCGACGGTCCTGCTGTACGGCACGAGCTCGGCCGTCGCAGCCAGCGCACGGGCGTGGTAGGCGCACGTCTCCAGCAGCGCGACGACATAGCGCGCGGTCTGCCGGCGCGCCCGCAGGGGAGTGATCGCATGCGTCAGCGGTTGCGTGGACGCCCGTAGATCGTCCAGGGCCTTGTCCAGGGCGCGCGCCTTGTCCAGCAGATCGGCCGCGGGCCCGCCGCTGAGCTGTTCCACCGCGGCCACGCTGACCTCGCGCAGCTTCTCCAGGACCGTGGCGAGCAGTTCGTCCGTACGGCGGTCGGTGGGCACCGGCAGCACCACTGCCGCGGCGATGATTCCGCAGACGGCGCCCAGCGCGGTCTCCTCGATACGAAGCACGAGCACCTCGACGCTGTAGGTGTCGAGCAGGGTGTACAGCAGCCCCAGCATCGCCGTGACGAAGAACGACATCAGGGCGTACGACAGCGGCGCGGTGAAGAACATCAGGAAGACGAGCAGCAGGACCAGCGCGAAGGCGGTCCAGGTGTGATTGCCGACCAGCCCGGCCAGGGCCGCTCCGGCGACCACGCCGAACACGGTGCCCAGCAGGCGGCGATAGCCCTTGACCAGGACCTCCCCGGTCGAGGCCGTGTTCAGGAAGACGACCCAACAGGTCAGCACGGCCCAGTACCAGCGCTGGGCGGACAGCAGCTCGCCCCCGAGGATGGCCAGGGCCGATCCCACGGACACCTGGACCGCGGCGCGGGTCGTGGGCCGCCGCAGACCCGTGGCCTGGTCGTCCGCCGCGTCCTTCTCGACCTCCTCCGCCCCCGCGATGCCGACGTCCTCGGCGTCCAGCTCCTCCCGGGAACGGGCTGTTGCCGGGGTGTCGTCGGAGTCGTCCTGCGGACCGTCCAGCGCGATCCGCAGCCCCAGCACCGCCCGCGCCATCTCACCGATCCCGCGGAAGACCTCCTGCACGGCGGGCGGGCCGGACGGCACGTTGTCCTCGTCGCGGTAGCCGAGCAGCCGGTTGCGCACATGGGCCAGTGCGGTCCCGCGCTCCCGGGAGACCGGATGCGTGACGAGCAGATGCAGCGCGCGCAGGTCGCGACGCACGGTCTTGGTGACGTCGTCCTGGGCGCGCAGCCGGGTGCCGGGCGCCGGCAGGGGCGCGTCGGGCAGATGCAGGGTGAGCGTGTCCGCCCGTTCGGAGCTGCGTGCGTTGAGCAGGAGCACGCCCAGGCGCTCGGCGGCGATCTCCGCGTCGGCGATACGGCGCTGCACCAGCGCCGCGGTCGCGGCGTCCTGCGTGCCGTCCTCCAGCCGGCCCTGGATCAGCATGGCGCTCTCGTGCAGGCGTGCCGTGCCGTGCCGCACCTCGTCGAAGGCCTTCTCCATGTTCTCCGGGTTCTCCGGCGCTGCGTCCAGCAGCTCGATCTGGGCGGCCAGCAGCTGCGCCAGACGCGTCCGGAAGGCCTTTCGGAGACGGTCCAGCACCCGCTGCGGGGTCTCCCGAACCACCGCGAAGCGCACCACCGCGCTGCACACGAAGGCGACGGCCATCACCCCGTACAACTCGGGCAGCTCCGCCGCGGTGGCGCCGACGAACAGCGAGACGAAGTACACCTGGAACCCGATCAGGCCCAGTGTGGTGCCGCGCTCGCCGAACCGGCGGCCGTAGACCGCGGCGAAGATCAGGGCGAGGAAGACCAGGTCACCCGCGACGACATGGGTGCGCAGCAGCGCCGCGAGCGACACGGCGGCCCCCGCCACGGGTAAGCCGAGCGCGAGGGTGAGGGACTGCGCGGCGCGCTTCTTCTCCCGGATACCGAAGGTCGTCACCATCGCGGTCATCGCACCGGCCACCAGGTGGGGCACCGCGGTGTCCAACAGCGCCAGGACCAGCAGGGTGAGCGCGATCGCCGCCACGGTCCGCAGCCCGGCCATGAGCCGAAGCAGCCCTGGGTCCGACGCGGCGAAGCGATCCCAGATGATCCTGGTCCGCCCCGGTCGGGCCACAGTCGTCACTCCGCCGCTCCCGATCCCGTCATGATCCGCCATGGTCCGCGCTCCCAGGATGGCATGCGACCCCCTGACACGGACACGGCACATCCGTCGCACGGTGGTCTTCGCCGGCGGCCCGGGCCGGCACGCGGGAACGTGATGTGCAGCACGCACCCACAAACGCCCGTCGGGTCGACGGTCGGGTTCTGGCTGTCCAAGGCTTGATCGCTGATCAGGGTGCTGCCGCGGGCGGCCGAAGCGCTCTTGATCCGTTTGACAGTGCGTCGAGCGCACGGATAGGAAGCGCCTGGTTGTTGAGGTGAGAGGTGAAGCGTGGACGAGCCGAACGTGCTGGGTGACTGGCAGGAGTGCGAGGGGCATGCCGGTCTGCGCGTCCGTGTCCACGGCCTGGAGCGGGCGGAGCCGCCGCGCGGCCGGGACGAGGCGGCCGCGGGACTGACGTACTTCCGCTTCCGGGTGACGGTCGAGAACCGGAGCACCCGCCGGTGCGGCGTCCACCTCGAGGACGGCCAGATCGAGGTCCGGCTCGGCACCGACGGCGAAGCCGCGTTCCTGGACTGGCGCAACTCGCAGTTCGTCGAGGGCTTCGACGTCTACCCGCTCCGGCGGGTCACCGCGGTCCTGTACGCCGCGGGCCCGGAAGCCGCCCTGAACCGGCTGGATGTCCAGGTGCAGCCGAAGATCGATGACGACTGGGACGAGCGTTATCTGTGGGCGGGCGGGATCGGGCTGCACGAGGGCCCGATCGACACGGAGGCCCGGCCCAGCGCGGCGGGGGACAGCCTCGCCAGTCAGGTGATCCGCTTCCTGGAGCGGGAGGCGGGCCCGGGCCCGGGCGCCGGCTGACCGGCCCCGCTTCGATCCGACCCCCGAAACCCCGTCCCCCGTCCGCTCGTGCCCTTGCCGGTCACTGGCTGCGCGGTGGTGGCGGCTGCGCGGTGGTGGCGGGTGGGCGGTGGTGGCGCCGCGTCAGCGGGTGGCCGGTGGTGGCGCCTGGTCAGGGGGTGCCGCGGTGGTGGCGGCTGATGTTGCGTTCGAGCAGCTCGGTGGCCGCGCGTACGCCCACCGTGCCCGGGGCGCCGGCATCGCGCAGCAGCCCGTCGTCCCGCTTCAGATCTGTCAGGGCCCGGTCGATCGCCTCGTGCGCGGCGAACAGACAGGGCGTGCTGTAGATGGCCATGTCGACGCCGACACGGGACAGGTCGGTGAGGGAGAGCCGGGGCGACTTCCCGCCCGCGATCTGGTTGAACAGCAACGGGGTGTCCCCGGTCGCCTCCCGGATCCGTCGGAGGGCCTCCAAGAGGATCGTGTAGTTCTGCGGCCCGCCCGGGCCCCGGGAGATCGTGGCCTGCGGGTTGGGTTTCCAGTCGCTCCGCGCGTGGCGGTTGGCGGTGAGTCTGGCGAAGCCCGCCGTGTAGGGTGCGGCGCCCGCCTTCACCTTGGCAGCCATGCGGTCGAGGTCGGCCCGGGCGTGCAGCATTCCGGGGTGCGCGAAGGCGTTCCCGGCCGCCGAGGCCCGAGGTCGTGGGGACGGCGGCGGCTACGGTGGCGGCGCCCGCCGCGGTGCCGGTGATCTTCAGCATGCTCCGACGGCTGATCAGTGCTGTCACGTGCTTCGGTCTTAGCGTCTCGAGGGCGTTGCGAGGCGCAGCCGCACGTGGGGAAGGGGCGTGCGGCTGCGCACTACGGACAGGAGACGCAACGACTCCCGAAGCGATAACAGAAAATGCGCGGAAGGGAGTTGAGCGGGGAGTTGAAGCGAAGGACGCCCCGGCGCAACATCCGGCCCGAGGGGGCCGAGCATGTTGCGCCGGGGCGTCCGTGTGCGCCGCACCGAGCTCCGGCTGGGCTCGGCTCAGCTCGATACCAGGAGCTCCGAGGCACTGGCCAGGACGTCAGCGACTCCGCCGGCCAGACCGTCGGTGGGCGTCGGATCCGCCGTCGGTCCGGTACTCGGTCCGGTAGTGGGTCCGGCACTCGGACCCGTCGTGGGCGACGCCGTGCCGCCACCCGGTCCGCCCGTGGTCGCCGGGGGCTCCGGGGACTGGGCGGGAGTGGCGTCCCCCGTCGGCTCCGGCGGGGACACGCTCGCGGACGGTGTGGCCGGCCGCGGGCTCGTCGACTCCGGTGTGGTCCGGCTCTGACCGGGCGCCGGCCGCTGGGTCGACGAACCCACCTCCGCCGCGGGCGACTTCGATGCCATCAGCAGCTCCGCGGCCCCGTCGGGGCTCTCGGTGGCCCCGGCGCCGAGGGGTCCGTCGGCGGTCCATTCAGGCGCGTCGCCTTCCCCGGCGGGCGGGGTGTCGGCGGCCTTCGGCCGCGGGCTCACGGGCCCTGCCGAGAACGCGGGCCCGGCTGCCCGGTCCGCGTTCTGCACCTCGTCCGCGTCGGCCGTGATGGGCAGCCAGGGCGCCGCGGCGCTCCCGCCGGCTATTACCACTACCAGGGTCGCCGCGAAGGAGACACAGTAGACGGCGATGACCCATCCCAGTCCCCGGAGCACCGAACGACGTCGACCACTCGTGTCGACGAACACGGCACCGTCGGCGGGCAGGGACCCGCTCTCGTCCTGCGGCTCATGTGTCTCCGTACTGTTGGCCATGACCTGCTCCTTGCTGTACTCGGTCCTGCGAGGTGTCGGCTTTCAGCCACCGCTCACCCTCCGAAGGCAAGGCCCCCCAGGCCGTGCCCGACAGGACAGGACCGAGCCCCCGTCCGGCTCGGTCCCAAACGCACTGGTTCACATATACGGAGAACATCGTTTTGTGACTCAACCCGACCGAAAGAGCCGCCTTGTTGCGGGCCTTGCTCGGGTTGGCGGCGTCTGGCGTCTGGTGTCTGGCGCTTGGCGCGATAACGCGCACACATCGCGAGGCGGGTCGATTGGTGCTCGCTCCCGCCTTGCCGACCGGGGAGGGACACGGCCACATATGGGGCGATGCGTTTCCGAGCTTCCTGATCGGGCTGAGGGAAGGGCTCGAGGCGGGTTAATCGTCTCCCGCCTCCTCTCCTCGTCTCCTTGTTGGTGCGGGCCGGTGCCAGGTCCCGGCTGTCCAACTGTGGAAGGGGTTTCCCGGCGGCGATCGCCCCGCGGTGGGCTTCGACGCCGTCCTCACCTGCACAGCAGGCCGAGGGCCACGCCTCCCGACCGCGTGCTCAAGCGCCTCGCTGCCCGCCATCGGCCGCCGTCTGCCGGCGACCTGACCGGCTGGTCCGGGATCGCGGTCCTCCACCCAAGCCCCGCGCCGCGAGCCGTGTCGTGGACAGGCCCGCCCGCCGCGGGAAGGATGGCCGTGCACCCAGCGCCGCCACCAGGACGTGCCGGTGGCGACCGCCGATCTCCGGAGGGCCGTCTGTATGAGCGCACGCGCACTGCCCGTGAGCGCCCCCGCCGCACAGGGCGTCGACTCCTCAGGTATCCACGCGTTCCTCGACGCCCTGGAGGCCGCACCGGACATCGAACCGCACAGCCTGATGATCCTGCGGCACGGTCATGTCGTCGCGTCAGGCTGGTGGGCCCCGTACACGCCCGAGCGCCGGCAGCTCCTGTACTCCCTCAGCAAGAGCTTCACGGCCACCGCGGCCGGGCTGGCCGCGGCGGAAGGACTGCTGGACCTCGATGACCCCGTGGTCTCGTACTTCCCGGAGTTCGACGCCGACATCACCGATCCGCGGAGCCGCGCGATGCTGGTCCGCCATGTCGCCGCCATGGCCAGCGGTCACCTCGCCGACTGCCGGGACGAGGCCGTGGTGGGGGGACCCCAAGGAACCGGTGCGCGGGTTCCTGCGGATCCCGCCGGAGCGCGACCCGGGCACCGTCTTCGCGTACAACCAGCCCGCGACGTACTCGCTCGCCGCGATCGTCCAGCGTGTGACGGGCCGGCTGATGACCGAGTACCTGCGTCCGCGCCTGTTCGATCCGCTCGGCATAGGGGACGTGACCTGGCTCCAGTACCCGGCCGGCCGCGAGATCGGCTTCACCGGCCTGTACGCCACCACCGACGCCGTCGCCCGACTCGGCCAGCTGTACCTGCGGGAAGGCGTCTGGGAGGGCGAACGGCTGCTGCCGTCCGCCTGGGTAGCGGAGGCCACGCGCGCCCAGGTCTCCAACGCCGACGGCATGTCCGAGGGGCCGGACTGGCAGCAGGGCTACGGCTTCCAGTTCTGGATGTCCCGCCACGGTTACCGCGGCGACGGGGCCTACGGCCAGCTCTGTGTCGTCCTGCCGGAGCACGACGTGGTGATCGCCGCGACGGCGGCGACCGAGCCGATGCAGCCCCTGTTGGATCTGGTGTGGGCCCATCTGCTGCCCGCGTTCGGGGCGCAGCCCCTCGAAGGCCGGGCGGCCGACGACACCGCGCTGCGCCACCGCCTCTCCCGCCTAGCGCTGCCGCCGCTCGCCGTGGAACCCGTGCCGCCGACGCGCCCCGAGGACTGGCCGGATGCCACGTTCATCCCCGAGGGCGTGGTGTGCGCCGATCAGCCCACCCTGACGGACGTGGTGGTCACCCGGACCGGCGGCGCGTGGCGCGTTCTTCTCGGCGAGAGCGGTACGCAGTTCGAACTGCGTCTGGATGGCACGGGCTGGACCGTCGACGAGGGCGGCACCCCCACGGCCGTGACCGGAGGCTGGACCGACCCGGACACCCTGCGCGTCGACACGCTCTTCCTGGAGACCCCGCACCGGCTCACGGTGACCTGCTCGCTCCCCGGCCGCACGTTCACGGCGCGCTGGCACACGAAGCCGCTCATCGGGGGACCGCTGCGGTCCTTCCGCGCGGCGGCTCGATGGGAGGACGAGGGCTGAGCCGCCTCCCTGGCAGTGGCGCTCCGCTGTGCGCAGCTCGTCCACGATGAGCGGCACACCGAACTCGTCCGTCTCGTCGATCGAGCCCTGAACTGCATGGTCACCATTAGGTTACCCAGTCACTGAAAAGTGCGTTCTTCCACGTCAGCGGTCACTCTCCTACGGTTCTTGAGTAACCACCAGAGAGTGCGTCGAGGTTCGGTCTGAGCGAGCCCATCGGCGCTCATGAGAAGGAGGCAGACAGCATGGCCGTCACCCTGGTCAACCCCAGCGGATTGCCAGAAATCGAGGTCTATCGGCAGGTGTCGATCGCGACCGGGTCGAAACTGGTCTACATCGCCGGTCAGGTCGCCTGGGATGCCAAGGGCGTCACGGTCGGCGAAGGCGACCTCGCCGCGCAGGTCGAGCGGTGCTACCTCAACATCGGCACCGCCCTGGCCGGGGCCGGTGCTTCCTTCGACGACGTCGTGAAACTGACCGTCTACGTCGTCGACTGGACCCCCGACAAGATGCCCCTGCTCCTGGACGGGATCTCCCGGGCCGCCGAGAAGCTGGGAGTCACCCCGGTACCGCCGGCCACCCTGCTGGGCGTCGCGGCACTGGACGTCCCCGAGCACCTGGTCGAGCTCGAAGCCACCGCGGTCATCGACTGACGTCGTCATGGTCGGCCTGAACGGACTACGGCTGCTGCGGGACGCGGCCTGGCAGCGGGCCGTCGAGGAGGGTGCCGGACGCGGGCCGGTCCGCTGAACCGTGTGGCCGTTCCTCCTCAATGCCCCCTGGCCAAGGTGCCCCGGCCCCGGTCCGCCCTTCGGCGCCACCGCTGCGCTCTTGCAGCGGTGGACCGTGGTCGTCGCTGTTGGTTTTCCTCCCGCCCGAACGCGCTGAGCAACGTGCCGCGTTGGTGCTCAGCCGCAAGATCCTTTGGGTATCCGCGGGTGCTGAGGCGCCGCAGCGGGAAAGGGGCTTTCGACCAACTCTGACAGCGAGCAGCCCGAACTCGGGCATGATGCCCCCATGATGACGGGGGGAGCCGAAAATGGCAGCGGCACCGAGCGCTGGGTACAGCCGCGCACTCGTCAGTGCGTGCCGCGTCCGGTGCCGGCCGGGACAGGCGCACCGTGTTGCGTCGCGGTGCTTACGCCGAAGCCGGGGCTTCAGCTTCCTTGATGCCTTTCCCTGCCGTAGACCGGTTCGTGTCCGGCTCCCGGGACGAACATGGCATGTTCGTCGAACAGTCCGGGTCGGTCACAGGCCGATCTGCATGAGCCATTGAGTGGTGGTGCGCGGCTTCAGACCCAGAATCTGCTGGGCGCTGTTGTGTGCGCTGATGGCGTTGTCCGGCGCCGTCGCGAGTCGCCGGTACAGTGCGGTGGCCTCGGCCGCTCCCGCGTCTCCGACCAAAGGGACGATCAGCTGGCCGAACGCCTCGGGTGAGAGGGGTTCGTAGGACACGGGTCGGCCGAGGTGGTCGGAGAATGCCCACGCGAGGTCGGGGCTGGTGAGCCCTGGGTGCTGGCCCACGGCGATCGTTCCGGTGATGTCGGGGCGGTCGAACAGGGCGGCGGCGACGTCGGCGCGTGTCGAGTACGAGCTCACGCCCGCGGGTGCGCCGGCGGCGTCGATGCCGCTGCGCCCCGGTGAACTCGCGCACCGGCTGGCCGTGGAGGCGTCCCATGTCACCCGTCAGGTGAGGCACTTGGAGAACGCCGGCTCTATCAGGCGGGTTCCGGATCCCGACGACCGCCGGGCGCAGCGTATCCGGCTCACCGTGGCGGGGGAGGAGGCCTTCCGCCGGATCCGTGAGGCCGGTTGCCGCGGTATGCAAATGGCCCTCGCCCACTGGTCGCGGGAGGACCTACGGCGACTCGCCCCGCTCATCCACCGCATGGCCGACGACTTCACCCTCCGCGCGGTGGGTGGCGCCGACCTCGCGCCGCCCGCGCCCGCGCACGGCTGCTGAGCCGAGTGCCGGTGTGCCATCGGACGCGAACCCGCGAGAAGCCGTGCGAACCGTTCGCCGCCTTCGCCGCCGACCCGTACAGAGCACCCAACCCGTACAGAGCACCCAACCCGTACAGAGCACCCAACCCGTACAGAGCACTGCCAACGTCCCACGCACACCCCCAGGGAGCCCGTGCGGACCGTTCGCCGCGATCGCGTCCCGCGGGCCCGCGCCGCGAGGTCTCACTCGCCGAGCCGCGGAGCAGCACCGATCCGGTGGGCCCGTACGCCGGAGGTGGAGATCGCCCGACGAGGTCGTCTCCCGAGCGTTGTGTCCCACGTGTCGAGCTCTACACGATTGGTCTGGTTCATGCATGTAGGCATCGGTGAGAAACCCTCGCCCGTTCGTGGGGAGGGGCAGCATGTCCTGGTCGTCGCCGACGACCCCGGGGAACCACCGAAGTGCTCTCGGTGACCCTGGAGTTGGGGGGCTATCAAGTCGGCAGCACGGACACGGGCGGCGAAGCGCTGGCGCGGCTGGCGGAGCATCCCTTCGACCTGGTCGTGCTAGACGTCACCCTGCCCGACCTGGACCACCTCGCCCAGGGGCGCCGGTTACCCGGCACCGGCCGGCCGCCTGTGCTCTTCCTGACCGGTTACGAATCCCTGGGCAGACTCGGCCCCGAAGTCGGCCTCGGTGACCAGGACTACGTCACCAAGCCCTTCAGGATCGCGGAAGTCCTCGCCAGGCACAGGTGTTGCTGCGCGGCAGGAGGAACGGCCCGCGGTCCTGCACCCTCAGCTACGGTGACCTGGTCCTGGACGACGTCACCTGCCAGGCTCGGCGCGGCACCCGGGACCTCGCCCTGACTCCCGCGGAGCACCGGCTGTTACGCCATCTGCTGTGCAACGCCGGGAAACTGCTGTCGAAGGACCAGATGGGCCGCCATGTCTGGGGCGAGTACCGCGGCGGCAACGCGATCGAGCAACTCGTCTCCCGCCTCCGGCGCAAGGTGACCAGCCGCACGGTGCACCCGGCGAGATCGAGGCCGGTCCCGGCGGCCCCGAGACGCAGGTCGAGGCCGAGGGCGTCGAGGTCGCCCGGCGTGCGCAGCGCGAGCCGCTCGGGCTGCCAGTCTGTACGGGGCCGGTGATGTCGCCCGCTGGCACAACCCGCTGTTCGGCAGCCAGATGCGGATCGAGCACCGCACCAACGCGGCCGAGCAGGGCATGGCCGCCGCCCGCAACCTCCTGCGCCCGCACGCGCGCAAACCGTTTGCACCGGTCCCCTACTTTCGGTCGGACCAGTACGACATGAAGATCCAGGCGTTCGGCCGGCTGCGTGGCCACGACGAGGTCGCCGTCGCTGCCGGGGGGACCTGGCAGAGCGCCGTTTCCTGGCCGTCTACCGCAACGGTGAGCAGCTGACCGGAGCGCTCGCCGTCGGCATGCCGCCGAAGACGGTCCGTGAGTGGCGGCAGGCTGTCGCGGCCCGCACCACATGGCGCGAGGCACTGGAGGGCGCGCCGGAGGGCGCACCAACTCAGCCTAGACGCAAGGAGGTTCTCACGGCGGAATGACCTGACCCGCCCAGGCCCTCCCTTGTGTAAGCGTCCGGAACCAGCTCCTCGGTGCCCTTGGGTAGCCCGGGGCAACTTGGCGACAAAATTGTTGACAATCTTGTCGCCCTGGATTTAGCGTCGGTACGCGCGCACTCAGGGAGGGCACGATGCCGACGGAAGCCCGTCCAAGCACCGGAGAGCAGGCCAAGCAGCATGCGCTCGCGCAGCTCAGGCAGGCGATCCTGCGCGGGGACATGGCCCCGGCACAGCGGCTGGTGGAGAACGAACTCGCCGAGCAGTTCGGTGTGACACGGGCCAGCATTCGAGCGGCACTGATCGATCTGGCGGCCGAGGGGCTGGTGGAACGGATCCGCAACCGCGGTTCGCGGGTCCGGGTGGTGACCGTCGAGGAGGCGGTGGCCATCACCGAGTGCAGGATGGTCCTTGAAGGGCTGTGCGCGGCCAAGGCGGCCGTCGAGGCGAGCGACGAGCAGTTGACCGAGTTGGCCGATCTGGGCGCCGCGATGTCCAAGGCGGTGGCCGACGGCGAACCGGTGACGTACTCCGAGCTCAACCAGGAACTCCACGCCCGTATCCGGCAGTTCTCCGGTCAGCAGGTGGCCGTGGAACTCCTCGACCGGCTCAACGCCCAGCTGGTGCGCCACCGGTTCCAGCTCGCGCTGCGACCGGGGCGGCCCCAGCAGTCCCTGAGTCAGCATCTGGCGATGATCGAAGCGATCCGGTCCAGGGACCCGCAGGCGGCCGAGGCGGCTGCCCGCGCCCATCTCAGCAGCGTGATCGACGCGTTGCGCGAATGAGCGCGCACGGCTGACGGCATCGAGTCACGCATCGCACAACCGGGTTCGGCGGCCCGGGTGTTGTGCGACGGACGATACCGACACGGGCGCGCCACCCGTCCACCGAGGAGATTTGTCTGCCATGACACACGGCACAGCGCCCACCGCCCCGCGATCGACGCTCGTCATCACCGCACACGCCGGGGACTATGTGTGGCGGGCCGGCGGAGCCATCGCCCTGGCCGCCTCCCGGGGCGAGAAGGTCACCATCGCGTGCCTGACCTACGGGGAGCGCGGTGAATCGGCCAAGGCGTGGCGGGAGGGCAAAACGCTGGAGGAGATCAAGGACATCCGCCGCGAGGAGGCCGGGCAGGCCGCCGCCACCCTCGGCGCCGAGGTCGTCTTCCTCGACGCCGGAGACTACCCCCTGACCGCCACGCCCGAGCTGACCGACCGCCTCGTCACCCTGTACCGCAGGACCCGGCCCGACGTCGTCCTCACCCACCCCCTCGAGGACCCGTACAACGGCGACCACCCCGCGGCGGCCCGGATGGCCATGGACGCACGTGTGCTCGCCCAGGCCATCGGCTACCCGGCGGAGGGCGAGGTCATCGGCGCTCCGCCGGTGTTCTTCTTCGAGCCCCACCAGCCCGAGATGTGCGACTTCAAGCCGCAGGTCCTCCTCGACATCACCGAGGTGTGGGAGACCAAGCGCAGGGCCATGGAGTGCCTGGCCGCCCAGCGGCACCTGTGGGACTACTACACCGACCTGGGCAAGCGGCGCGGCGTACAGCTGAAGCGCAACGCCGGGCCCAACCTCGGCCTGCCGCACACGACCTATGCCGAGGCCTATATGCGCCCCTATCCGCAGGTCACGGGAGAACTGGCATGAGCGGAGTGATCGTCACCAACCCTCCGAGGGCGGCCGAGAAGGACGTCGAGGCACTGTCCGGCTACGGGGTGGCCACCGTGCACGAGGCCCTCGGCCGCACCGGACTCCTCGGTCCGCGGCTGCGCCCCATCCAGCAGGACGTCCGGATCGCCGGCACGGCGGTCACCGTACTCAGCTGGCCCGGCGACAACCTCATGATCCATGCCGCGGTGGAGCAGTGCAGCCCCGGTGACATCCTCGTCGTCACCACCACCTCGCCCTCCACGGACGGCATGTTCGGCGAACTGTTCGCCACCGCGCTGCAGCGGCGCGGGGTGCGCGGACTCGTCATCAACGCGGGCATCCGCGACACCGCGGAACTGCGCGGCATGGGCTTCCCCGCATGGGCGGCCGCCGTGTCCGCCCAGGGCACCGTCAAGGCGACCGCGGGCTCGGTCAATGTGCCCATCGTGGTCGGCGGGGAGATCGTCCGGCCCGGCGATGTGGTGCTCGCAGACGACGACGGCGTGATGGTCGTACCCCGCGAGCGGTCCGGCGAGGCCGTCGAGGCGTCCGCCGCCCGCACGGCGAAGGAGGAGGCGTCCCGCGCCGCCTTCGCGGGGGGCCAACTCGGCCTGGACCGCTACGGGTTGCGTGAGAAGCTGGTACGCCTCGGGGTGCGCTACGAGTCCTACGACCAGTACCTGAGGGAAGCGGGCTCCGGGTCGTGAACGGAGACGACGCGGCCGGTGCCGCCGAGGCCGGCGCCGAGGCAATCCGCTGCATGCTGATGCGGGGTGGCACATCCAAGGGCGCGTACTTCCTGGCCGAGGACCTGCCCGTCGACCCCGGCGCCCGGGACGAGCTGCTCCTGCGCGTCATGGGCAGCCCCGACCCGCGCCAGATCGACGGCCTGGGCGGAGCCCATCCCCTGACCAGCAAGGTGGCCGTGGTTTCCGCATCGCCCGGCCCCGAGGCGGACATCGACTACCTGTTCCTCCAAGTCGCCGTCACCAGAGCAGAGGTGACTGACCGTCAGAACTGCGGCAATCTGCTTGCCGGAGTCGGCCCCTTCGCGGTGGAACGCGGACTGGTCCACCCCGGTGAGGCGGAGACGACCGTGCGGATCCGGATGCGCAACACCGGGGACCTCGCCGTCGCGAACTTCCGCACGCCGGGCGGGCGCGTCGTGTACAGCGGCTCCGCGGAGATCTCCGACGTACCGGGGACGGCCGCACCGGTGCTGATCGAGTTCCCGCCGGGTCACGGCCCGCTGCTGCCCACCGGCCGGGTCCGCGACACCGTGGCCGACGTCCCGGTGACCTGCGTGGACAACGGCATGCCGACGGTGCTGATCGCCGCGTCCTCCCTGGAGGTCACCGGCTACGAGACCCCGCGGGACCTGGAGGAGGACCCGGCCCTCGCCGACCGGCTCCGGGAGATCCGCCTCGAGGCGGGCCGGCTGATGGGGCTGGGCGACGTCGAGCACACCACGGTGCCCAAGCTCAGCCTGCTCGCACCGCCCCGCGACGGCGGCGCGGTGATGACCCGTACCTTCATCCCGGCACGCTGCCACACATCCATCGGGGTGCTGGGCGCCGCCTCCGTCGCCGCCGGGCTGCGCACCAAAGGGAGCGTGGGGGAGGACATCGCCCAACTCCCCACGGCGGGGAACACTTTGCGCATCGAGCACCCCGCCGGGTTCCTCGATGTCGAGATCGACATCGAGACGGCCGCCGTCCCCGTGGTACGCCGCACCGCGGTCGTCCGCACGGCACGAAAGATCTTCGACGGGACGGTCTTCCCCCGGCCCGTCCACACGCCCTCTGCCTGAACGCCCCGAGGAGACCAGGATGACTCCGCCCCTCGGTGACGTCGCCCACCTCGGGCACGTAGAACTACTCACCCCGGACCCGGACAGCCCTTAGGCTTCTTCACCGACTACCTCGGCCTGACGGTCAGCGGACGCGACGCCGACTCGGTCTACCTGCGGACCTGGGACGACTACGAGCACCACAGTCTGGCCCTCACGGCGCACGAGACCTCCGGGATCCGCCGCACCGCGCTGCGCACCTCAAGCGAGGAGGCCCTGCGACGGCGGGTCAAGGAGCTCCGGGCCGCGGGCCACCAAGGCCGATGGACCGAGGACGAGCCGGGCCTCGGCCCGGTGTACGTGACCACGGACCCCGACGGCCATGAGCTGGCCCTGTACTGGGAGTCCGAGTGGTACCGCTGCCCGGACGAGCTCCAGCCGACCCTGAAGAACCAGCCCCAGGCCAAACCCGGCCACGGCGTGGGGGTACGCCGTCTCGACCACGTCAACTACCTCGCCGCCGACGTGGCCGCCAACGCCGACTTCCACCAGCAACTGCTCGGCGCCCGCCCGACCGGGCAGATCAGACTCGACAGCGGGACGATCGCCGCGAAATGGCTGACGTTCACCAACAAGTCCTACGACGTCGTCTACACCGAGGACTGGGCCGGCTCGCGCGGCCGACTGCACCACATCGCCTTCGCGACCGACTCCCGCGAGGACATCCTGCGCGCCGCCGATCTCGCCATCGACACCGGCGGTATTCATCGAGACCGGGCCGCACAAGCACGCCATCCAGCAGACGCTCTTCGTCTATGCCTACGAGCCCGGTGGCAACCGCGTCGAGTTGTGCAATCCGCTCACCCGTCTGTTCCTCGCCCCCGACTGGCCACTGATCACCTGGACCCAGGCCGAGCGCGCCAAGGGGCAGGCGTGGGGTCTGAAGACCATCGAGTCCTTCCACACGCACGGCACACCGCCCGTGGACTGACCGACGTGCATCGACCGATGCGGCTGATCGATGCGGACCGGCCGCGACGCCCGCGCACAGCTGTCCCCCACGGGCCGATCCGGGGGCGGGCCCGCAGCGCCTCGCTCAGCCGGCGTCGGCCGGCCGGGTGCCGACGGCCCGCCGCACCTGCTCCGCGATCAGGGTGTACACCTCACGGGCCTTGGCGTCGTTGTCACCGTCGTAGCCGTGGTCGACTCCCGCCACGTCGTAGTGGTCGGCGAGCGCGCCCGCCTCGCGCAGCCGGTCGGCGTAGCGCACGCCCTCGGCCTTGAGCAGGTCGTACTCCGCGGTGACGACCAGGGCCGGGGCGATGCCCTTGATGTCCGCGGTGTCCGCCGCGTTCCCGGGCGACACGAGCGGGTCCGTACGCCGCTTCGGGTCCGGAACGTACGAGGTGTCGAAGACCTCCGCCATCCACGGGCGCAGCAATGGCTTGGCTATGGCGGCACGCTTGTCCTTGGCGCTCGTGGCGAGGTCGAGCGGGGGATAGTGCAGGACCTGGAGCGCGATCGAGGGCCCGCCCTCCGCCAGGGCCTGCCGTGCCACGGCCGCGGCGAGGCCGCCGCCGGCGCTCTGCCCGCCCACGGTGAGGCGGCCGCCGTCCCAGCCCTGCTCGGCGCCGTGCTCGGCGACCCAGCGGACCACCTCGTACGCCTGGCGTGGTGGAGCCGGGAACGGGTGCTGCGGGGCGACGGCGTAGTCCACGTTGATCACCACCACACCCGCCTCCGCGGCGAGGAAGCGGCACAGGGGATCGTCCAACTCGGTCATCGGCATGACATAGCCGCCGCCGTGGAAGTTGATGTGGACGGGCGGTGCCGCGTCCTCCGTCGCCGGCAGGTACACCGTGGCCCGCGCCGGGGCGATCGAGTTCGGGATCGTCAACTCCCGTACCCTGCGCGGGAATTCAGGGAAGCGGGCATGGTAGGAGGCATCCGAGCCGCGGCCGCTCGCCCGCCGGCTCGCGAGCTTGCCGGCTTGTTGCATCGCCTTGGCGGCGAAGGTCGCCACAGCGGGGCGGGCCAGAATGGACATGCGACTCCTTGAGGAGATCAATTATCAGGATTCCTGCTGATCGCGGGGGATGCTAACACGATTGCCCGTACATGGACCCCCTTGTGCCGCGCCGTGATTGAGGTGATTTCCTTGATCGTCGACGGTGCGTCCGGCTCCCGGTCGCCTCGACAGGTGTGGGCCTGTGCCCCCTGGTGCGCCACCGCGGGTAACCGCAGAGGAATTTACTTGAGTTAGGCAACAAGATGGTAAAGTGCTTCTCATGCCCACACCACCGCAGCCGACCGCCCCCGCGTCGCAGGAGGTGATCGAGATCGAGCGAGCACTCACTCGCATCACCTACCTCATCAGCCGCACCCGCCAGCACGATCGCCTGATGACACTGGCCGGAGTGCCGCTGGACCGGGCAGCCGTGGCGCTGCTGCGGCAGATCGCCGAATCCGAGCCGCTGCGCCCTGGAGAGCTGGCCAACCGGCTGGCGGTGGAGGCCTCGCACATCACCCGACAGGTGCAGCAACTGCAGAAGTCCGGCTATGTGACACGTGTCCCCGACCCCGACGACCGCCGCGCCCAGCGCATCGAGCTCACCGACGCCGGACACGAAGCCGTGCGGCGCATCCGTGAGGCCGGCGCCCGCGGTATGCAGATGGCCCTGTCCGACTGGTCGCCCGATGACCTGCGGCAACTGGCCACCCTCTTCCACCGGATGGTCGACGACTTCCTCTCGCACGCCGACGACGAGGTAGGCGGCCAGGTCGCCTCGGCCGGAGCGGAACCCACGTCCTGACCCAGTCCTCCGGGAGTACATGTGCGACAGGCATTCGCCCACGACGCCGTCGTCGTCATGGACGCGGACGGTGATGTGAGTGCGCTCGGCGCGGCGGTCACCGTCGCGCTCTGCGGGCACTGGGAACACCCGCCCCCGTGTCCGCTGGCGCCGCACCACACCGCCGCGGAACCCACGGGCGGGGAGGGCGAGGTACACATCCGGGTACTGTTCGCCACGGAGGCCGCGGCCGAGTCAGAGGTCCGTGACCGTATCCACGACGCCCTGGCCGGCGAGTGTTTCCGTGGCCCGGACGGTGTCACCACGCACTGGCGGCTGCTCCGCACCGGGCCCGGCGCCGTTCGCGACGACGAGGAGGAACACGCCGCGCGGCTCAGCGGTCCTTAGGGGTCCTTGCACTATGCCCGCCCGGGTCGCGCGGCCTGGCACCGCTCCCCCAAGCTCTCGGCTGCGCTCGAGCAGGGGGCACCCCCATCCAGGGCTCTCCGGCGCCTTGCGATGCACGGCACCAGACCCGCGACCTCATCGGACGCTCATAGTGCAAGGACCCCTTAGGGCTCGCCGATAAATAATTCGTCGGCGAGCATCGCTCCTGAGCTGCGGTGTCAAGACCCGGAGCACGCAAGTTATTTCCCGGCGAGCCCTTAGAGCTCCGAACAACGCACACGGAACGGGCAAAGGGCGGTGGGGGGTGAACCCCCCACCGCCCGTCCTCAGTTCGTCAGTCCCTCAGCGCAGAGCCCCCTTCGTAGCGTCCGCGATGAACCCGCGGGCGAAGAAGGTGAACATCAGCATCAGTGGGATGACCGCCAGCAGCACGCCGGCCATCACCATGCTGTAGTCGGTCGAGTGACCGGCGTACAACTGGGCCAGCGCCACCTGCAGGGTGAGTTCCTCCGGGTTGACCAGCATCACCAACGGGAGGATGTAGTCGTTCCAGGCGGCGATGAAGGTGTAGATGCCGAGGAAGGCGAGCGCCGGCCGGACACACGGCAGCACCACGTGCCAGTACAGACGGAAGAACCCGGCGCCCTCGATCCGGGCGGCGTCCAGCAGTTCGTCCGGGACGCCGGTACTGGTGTACTGGCGCATCCAGAAGATGCCGAAGGCGTTGGCGGCGGCCGGCACGATGAGCGCCTTGAGCGTGCCCAGCCAGCCCAGCTGCACCATGATCTCGTACTGCGGGATGATCGCCAGCTGGGTCGGCAGGATGTACATCGCGAGCAGCAGCCCGAAGAGGAACTTCTTCGCCGGGAATTCGTACTTGGCGAAGGCGAAGGCGGCCAGCGAGTCGAAGAAGAGCACCAGCAGCGTCGTACAGACCGCCACGATCACGGTGTTGAGCAACGACCCGAAGAAGTCCATCTTGTCGAACAGGTGGTCGATGTTGGTCAGCAGGTTGTCGCCGAGCCACAGTTTCGGCGGGTAGCTGTAGATGTCCTGCGAGGTGTTGGTCGCCATGACGATGATCCAGTAGAACGGGAACACCGAGATGACGACACAGATCATCAGGATGACGTGGACGCTCAGGCCCCGGAAGCGTTTGCGGTTCAGGCTGTTCACGGCCGTCGCTCCTTCCCCTGCACCAGGCGCCAGTTGATGACGACGATGAGGAGGATCAGCAGGAAGAAGGCCCAGACGATAGCGGCGGCGTAACCGAAGTCGTTGTAGTCGAAGGCCTGGTTGTAGAAGTACAGCAGTGTGGTCAGGCCCGCCCGGCCCGGACCGCCGGAGTTGGGGTTGGTGGACGCGTCGCTGCCGAACAGCACCTGGGGTTCGGTGAAGCTCTGCAGTCCGGTGACGGTGGAGATCACCACGGTGAACAGGATGATGGGCCGCAGCAGCGGGATCGTGATGCTGAAGAACATTCGCGTCGGTCCGGCTCCGTCCATCCGGGCGGCCTCGTAGAGCTCCGAGGGGATCGCCTGCAGACCGGCCAGGTAGATGATGGCGTTGTAGCCGGTCCACTGCCAGGTCATCAGCGTCGCGATCACCAGCTTGATCGTCCACTCGTTGCTCAGCCATGGCACGGCGGACAAGTGCATCGCCTTCAGGACGGCATTGATGAGCCCGAAGTTGTTGCTGAAGATCGCGCCGAAGAAGATGGCGATGGCCACCAGCGAGGTGATGCTGGGGATGAACAGGGCCACCCGGTAGAAGGCCGTGAGGCGCCGGGTGGAGTTGATCAGTACCGCCATCACCAGCGCCATGAAGAGCATCGGCACGGTGGACAGTACCCAGATGACCAGGGTGTTGCGCAGGGACAGCCAGAACACCGGGTCGTCCCACAGGAAGCGGAACTGATCCAGCCCGACGAACTTCATCTCCCCGATGCCGTCCCACTTCTGGAACGCCAGATACACGGTGTAGAGCATCGGGAAGAGCATGAAGACCGAGAAGATCAGATAGTACGGCGAGATCGCCAGGTACTGCGTCCCGTACCTGGCGATCCAGCGCCGCGGCCCGCGCCGGGACCCGGCAGGCGGCCGGTGAGCCGGCACCGGCCGGACCCGGCGACCGGACCGCCCCGGACCGCGGTGGCGGTCCGGGGCCGGCTGCCCGGAGGGTCCGTTGGCGGATCCCGAGGACGGACCGGTGGGGACCGGGCCGGCTACCGGGCTAGACGACATGTCACTTCACTCCCTGCCGCTGGGCGATCTGCTTGGCCTGGCTGACCGCGTCCTTCCAGGCGGCTTCCGGGTCCTTGCCCTTGGCCTCGATGGCCGTCAGTTCGCTGTAGTAGGGCGCCGAGACCGCCGCGTCGGCCGGGGCCTCGTAGGCGGCGGGGATCTTCTCGGCCGCCGGACCGAAGATGTCGATGGTCTTCTGGCCGCCGAAGAAGGCGTCGCCGCCGGTCAGCTCGGGCAGCTTGTACGCGGCCGGGGAGGTCGGGAACAGGGCCGCGTCGGCGAAACCACGGGCCTGGTTCTCCGGGCTGAGGATCCACTTGACGACCTCGAAGGCCAGTTCGGGGTTGGCGCAGGTCGCGGGGAGGCACAGGAAAGAGCCACCGAGGTTGGACGGTCCGCTCGGCAGGCTCGCCACCCGCCACTTGCCCTTGGTGCCCGGCGCCGCGTTCTGGATGTCCAGCGCGTACCAGGCCGCGCCCAGGCCGGTGGCCACGGTGCCCTTGCTGATGGCGGCGTTCCAGGTGTTGTCGTTGATCTTCGCGTCGATGTCGAGGGTGTAGGGCTTGACGGCGGTGGTCCAGGCGGTACGGATGTGGTCCTGGTCGCCGATGAACTTGTTGTCCTCGTCGATGAACCGCTGGGTGCCCTGTCCTACGGCCATCGAGAACACCGCGCCGATGTTGTTGATCAGGAAGGACTTCGGCACCTTCTTGTGCAGCTCGACACCGGCGTCGAAGTAGGCGTCCCAGGTGGACAGTTGGGCGGAGACCTTGGCCGGGTCGGTGGGCAGTCCGGCCTGGTCGAAGATGTCCTCGCGGTAGTACACCGCGCAGGGGCCGATGTCGATCGGGAAGCCGATGACCTTGCCGTCCTGGGTGGTGGCCTGCTTCAGCTTCCACGACAGGTACTCGGGCGCCAGCTTGTCCATACCGAGAGAGTTCAGGTCGAGGAAGCGGTTCGCGTTGGGCAGGAAGGAGGCGATGTCCTCGCCCTTGATGCCGGTGATGTCCGGGGCGGTCTGGGCGGTCTTCATACCGGTGAGCAGCTTGGTCTTGAAGTCGCCGCCGATCACCGAGGTCTTCAGTTTGACATCGGAGAAGTGCTTCTTGGAGTCGGCCACGACTTTGTCGCTCAGCCCGCCGGCCCAGTACCAGAACTTCAGGTCCTTGCTGTCCTTACTGCCGCTCTTCCCGGACCCGCCGCCGCACGCGGTGGTGACACCTGCCGCGGCGGCCGTCAGTACGGCGGTCTGAAGGAATCGTCTGCGGGAAAGGTCCACGATCTTCTCCTAGGATTCGGCGTGTCCGGCAAGGACCTGCTTGTCATGGGCGGCGGGCGCGGCGGGGACCGGGGTCGCTGAAGAGCGTCGGCGACCGCGAACGCGCCTCGTTGCCCGGAACGTTGTGAGCTGGTCCTCTCGGACGTGCCGATGCGTCAGTGGCGGCGAACAATGCCTCTTCTCCGCTTCGGCCGACCGGAGTGGGGTCCGGGCCTGGCTCGAATTACGCAAGAGAGTGCACCCGGTGCGCGAGTTTGACAAGGGTCAAGCAGAGATCGAGACATTCATGCGTGACTTTGCTCGACTTTGGCGAGTATGGTCAGCCGCATGCTCCCTGACCGAAGACATGAGCTGATCCTGCGCGTTCTACGCGCGGACGGTCCCACCAGCGTGACGTCCCTGGCCGAGAAGGTCGGGGCGAGCCAGGCCACGATCCGGCGCGACCTCGTGCAGCTGGAGGAGGAGGGACTGCTCAAGCGCGTCTACGGTGGTGCCGTCCCGCTCCTCGGCGAGGACGATCCGTTCGCGGACGTGGCGGCGGTACGGGTGGAGGCCAAGGACGCCCTGGCCGCCCGGTGCGCACAAATGGTCAAGGACGGCGAGACGGTGCTGCTCGACATCGGCACCACGGCCCACCGGGTGGCACGCCATCTGCACGGCCGCTCGCTGACGGTGATCACCAGCAATCTCGCGGTCTACGAGGAGCTCCAGGACGACAAGGACGTCCAGCTGATACTGCTGGGCGGCGTGGTCCGGCGCGACTACCGGTCACTCGTCGGCTTCCTCACCGAGGACAACCTGCGGCAGGTCCACGCCGATCGGCTGTTCCTCGGCACCAGCGGCGTCCGCACAGACGGCCAGGTGCTGGACACCACCGCCGTGGAGGTGCCCGTCAAACGGGCGATGATCGCCGCCAGCGACCATGTGGTCCTGCTGGCGGACGCGGCCAAGTTCCCCGGCACCGGCATGGCCCGGGTGTGCGGGCCGGAAGACCTCGACGTCGTGGTGACCAACGCCCCGGCCGACGAGGCGACCTGTACCTCGCTCCGCGAGGCGGGAGTGGAGGTGGTCGAGGTATGAGACTGACGATCCTGGGCGGCGGCGGCTTCCGCGTCCCGCTCGTCTACCGGGCGCTGCTGGGCGACCGCAGCGAGGGCCGCGTCACCCAGGTGACCCTCTACGACCTGGACGCCTCCCGGCTGACCACCATTCGCAAGGTGCTCGCCGACCAGGCCGCCGGGCACCCCGACCCGCCCGCCGTCACCGTCACCTCCGACCTGGACGAGGCGGTCACCGGATGCGACTTCGTGTTCTCCGCCATCCGCGTCGGAGGTCTCGCCGGGCGGGCGGCGGACGAGCGGATCGCCCTGGAAGAAGGAGTCCTCGGTCAGGAGACCGTCGGCGCGGGCGGCATCTCCTACGGGCTGCGCACCATCCCGGTGGCGCTCGAGATCGCCCGCCGCGTCGCCGCCCTCGCCCCCGACGCCTGGGTCATCAACTTCACCAACCCCGCCGGCATGGTCACCGAGGCCATGACCGCCCACCTCGGCGACCGCGTGATCGGCATCTGTGACTCGCCGGTGGGCCTCGGCCGCCGGGTCGCCGGGGCGCTCGGCGTCGAACCGGCCCGCACCCGCCTGGACTACGTGGGTCTGAACCACCTGGGCTGGCTGTGCGGCCTGTACACCGACGGCCGGGACCTGCTGCCGTCACTGCTCGCCGACGAGGTCGCGCTGACCTCCTTCGAGGAGGGCAAGCTCTTCGGCGCCGACCTGCTGCGCACGCTCGGCGCACTGCCCAACGAATACCTGCACTACTACTACTTCAACCGCGAGTCGGTCGGCTCCGCACGGGCCGCCGAGCAGACCCGCGGCGCCTTCCTCCACTCACAGCAGCAGCGCTTCTACGACGCCATGGGCACCGCGGACGGCGGCCCGTCCGCGCCCCGCGCCGCCTGGAACGCCTGGGACGCCACCCGGCTGGAGCGCGAGACCACCTACATGGCCGAGAACCGGGACGCCGTCGGCATGGGTGAACGCGACTCCTGCGACCTGGAGTCCGGCGGGTACGAGCAGGTGGCCCTTGCCCTCATGCGGGCCATCGCCCTCGACGAGCGCGCCACGCTCATCCTGAATGTGCGGGGCCGCGGCAGGATCCCCGCCCTCGACGACGCCGCAGTCATCGAGGTCCCCTGCCACGTGGACGCCAACGGTGCCCACCCCATCGCCGGAGCGCCGCTGCCCGATCACGCCACGGGTCTGGTGTGCGCGGTCAAGGCGGTCGAGCGTGCGGTGATCCGCGCCGCAACCACGGGCGACCGCGCCGACGCGGTCAGGGCGCTGACCATCCACCCGCTGATCGACTCCTACACCGTCGCCCGGCGTCTGCTGGACGCCTATCAGCGGCACTTCCCCGAACTGGCCTATCTGGGCTGAGGGCCTGGGGCCGGGACGACTCCTTCACGACCGGTCGGAACCGGAGTGAGGGCCGGCCGATGGTCAGCCTGGCGCAGTTCGGCCAGCAACTCGCTCTGCCCGACCAGCAGTTCGGTCAGGATCCGGCGTGCCGCGCGGAGCAGTTCGGCGACGTCGCCGCCGGCCAGGGCGTAGCTGACGGTGGACCCCTCGCGGATGGACACCACGATCCCGGAGCGGCGCAGTACTGCCAACTGCTGGGAAAGGCTGGAGGGTTCGATCTCGATGTCGTCGAGCAGGTCCCGCACCGGGACCGGGCCGTTCTGCAGCAGCTCCAGGACCCTGATGCGCACCGGGTGTCCGAGCATGCGGAAGAACTCTGCCTTGGCCTGGTAGAGGGGGACCTGCATGGTGAATCGCTCGCTCCCTGCCGCGCTCGACGGGCTGTGTTCTTTCTGGCGCGGCGACCGTGTGCGCGCCGCCGCGGGCGTTTTTGTGCAACCGATCATCGCGGCTCCGGCCCCGCACACCCATGGGAATGCCCCGATCTGGATGTTCCCAGTTGAAGAAATCTTCAAGTCGTGGGCGTGCGGAGGCGCGGAGGGCGTGGCTGCCTAGACTTCCAACTCTGCTTCCACGCACTTGAGTTGGTGGCGGGCCATGGCCAGGTTGGACTTCGCCCGGTCGAGGACCAGGTAGAGGAACAGCCCGTTGCCGCCACGGCCCTTGAGCGGCCGGATGAGGTGGTACTGATTTCCCAGGGTGATCAGCATGTCCACGATGTCGCCCTTGAGGCCCAGGTGATCCATGGTGCGTGCCTTGGCGCGGATCACGTCGGTGTTGCCTGCGGCGGCGACGTTGAGGTCGAGGTCCTTGCTTCCCCCCAGGGTGCCCAGCGCCATGCCGCTGGTGTAATCGACGAGAGCGACTCCCAGCGCTCCCTCGATCGATGTCATGGTCTCCTTGAGCGAGGTCTCGATACTTGCCATACCCGGTATCTCCTCCTGGTTGCTGCGACGGCACGGGTGTCTGCGGCCCGTCCGGTGACCCGGACCATATGCACTGGGCGCGGTCGGCAGCCGAGTTGTTCCGGGACTGACAGAAGGAGCACCGGAAGACAGGAAGACAGGAGATCTTCTGACCGTCCAGGTGCGTCGAGTGACCACGCGGAGTCGACCATGGACCGGACGGACCGGACCGTCCGTCGCGCGAAAGCCGCCCCGCAGGGGCTCCCGCAGGACGGCCTGCCCATCACGCCGAGTCCTCCGGCCGTCTGTCGCCGGATGCCTCCGACACCCGTCGGCCGAAGCCCGGGGGGTGTGGGTCCGGCCGGCGAGTGAGTCCGGCCGGGGCGATGGGTCCGGCCGGCGAGTAGGTCCGGCATGGGGGGTAGGTCCGGCCGGGGGAGTGGGTCCGGCCGGCGGGACTGGGACCACCCGTGGGACTCGGTCGTGGGGCTGATCAGTCGGCCCAGTCGGCGCCGGGCCCCCGCACCTCGTCGAAGACCAGCCAGGTGCGGGTCGAGCGCACACCCGGTACCGCCTGGATGCTCTCCAGCACGACCTGGCGCAGTGCCGCGTTGTCCGGCGTACGCACCAGCACCAGGACGTCGAAGTCGCCCCCGACGAGGGCTATGTGCTCGACGTACGGGATCTCACGCAGCGCCTTCGAGATGTTCCGCCAGGCGTTCTGCTCGATGGTGACCGTCACGTACGCGCTGGTGCCGAGCCCGGCCCGCTGCGGATTCAACCGTGCGGTGAAACCGGTGACGACCTCCTCCGACATCAGCCGGCCGATGCGCGTGTAGGCGTTGGCACGCGAGATGTGCACCTGCTCGGCGAGCGCGCGGACCGACATCCGGCCGTCGTCGAGCAGCCGCCGCAGGATCTGCCGGTCGATCTCGTCGAGGGGGACGGGGACGGCAGTGCGTCCGGACATAGAGCCCATCGACGGGGCGTTCTCGGACACTTTGCTCTCCTGCTGAATCGGTCTCGGCAGTTCATCGCCGCTTTATCTGAGCCATTGAACAGACATTTCGCATTAGTGACCGTTCTTCTGTCAAGTGTCCAGAGAAACTGAGCGCCCGTGGGGCTCCCGCCTCCATGACGGGAGCCCCACTCAGTGCGCGGCTGCGGGGCGCAGGGTGCCGGACGTCGGCGATGGACGTCACATGCTCTTCAGCTTGAGGTAGCGCCGCGCCTCCGGCGCCTCGGCCAGGGCGATCATGGTCACGGCGACGGCTACGACGGCGACCGTGATCCGGACGACGCCGGCGGGGATGTGGATGCCTTTCCTCATGGTGGTTTCACCTCCTCTCGGCGAGGATGTCGGCGATCAAGGACTCGACGAAGGGCACCGAGCGCTCCACCGCCTCACGGACGGGCTCGCTGAGGCCGACGACGACGTCGGGTTCGTCGCCGTTCATACGGACCTCGGGCTCGCAGCCGACGACGAGGACACGGGGCAGCTCCCCCTCGCCGAGCCGGCGCGCCAGGGCGAGGACCTTGACCGGGTCCATGGCATGGGCCTCGGGCACCCCGTCGCCGGGCAGCGCGGCGAGGTCCGGCTCGATCACACTGAGTGTGCCGGCCTGCTGGCCGTGGGGGGTGGCGTCCAGCAGGACGACGGTGTCGTAGCCGTCGTGCATGCGGTACGCCAGATCCATGCCCCGGATGCCGAAGTCCGCGACGTGCACACCGTCGGCCAGGGGCCGTCGGGCGAGTGCGGCGGCGGCCTCGGGGCCGAAACCGTCGTCGGCCATGAACATGTTGCCGACGCCGGCGACCAGCACACGGTGGCCCGGCGGCTCGGCCGCCGGGCCGTCCAGCGGCTCGAGTTCGTCGGGCGCGAAGAAGAACCGGTGACCGATCTGGCTTGCGGACCCGAGGTCGCGCCCCGGGTCCCCCTCCAGGACGACCGCGATGTGCACCTGACCCTCGAAGTCCTCCTCCACAGCGGCGACTTCGGCGATACGCCCGTCCAGCGCCAGGTCCATGATGTCCGCCCGGCGGGACGGCCGCAGCCGGACGCGGGTGCCGGGCCGGCAGGCCGCACCCCGCACGTCGCTCACCTCGCTCGCGTCGTCGCTCACGCCGTTCACAGGCCCTCCCCGGGGACCGCACGGAACTCACGGATCGTGCCGTGCAGCGACATCAGCTCTTCGTGGTCCAGCCCCGCGCAGCGGTCCAGGATCTCCCGGGCACGCGGATCGCTGGCCCGGGCCTCCGCCTGCTCCTCCTCGGTCAGGCTGAGCACGCTCAGGATCAGCAGCTGGTCGATCTCCGTCCCGTCGAAGAGGTCACCGGGGCTCTCGGGGGCGACCCGCGGGAAGTCGTACAGGGTGACCGGCGAGGACAGCACGGTGCGGGCCCGCCCGTCGCCGGTGTCCTCGCCGACCAGGACCGGCCAGGTTCCCTCGTTGCGGCAGGCCGCCGCCGCCTCGCGCAACGGCTCGGGCGGGTCCAGGAGCGAGACGAAACGGCCCTCGTCACTGCTCAGCACGGTGTTCGTGGACACGAAGGCGTACACGGCCGCGGCTTCCCGGGCGTGCCGGGTGTCCGGGTCGGGGAGGGGGCAGCCGGGGGTGGTGTTCACGATCCGCACGGTCAGCCGCCGCACGCCGTCCGCCACCGGTTCGGCGGTCATCTCCACCGTGCCGGTCAGGCGGCGCCAGGAGCGTACGAGGGCGGCGCCGTCCGTCAGCGGTTCGGTGTCCGTGCCCTCGGGAATGTCGACGCAGGTGCTGCCCGGACCGCCGGTCAGGACGACCTCGCGTTCGGTCACCTCCTGCCAGCTGACGTACCGCCGGCCGTCCACCGTCAGCTCGTCGACCGGTTGTCCGTCCCGCGTCACCGTACGGTCCACGACGTGCAGGAACCGCACCCGCACGGTGAGGTCCGCGGTGGACCCCTCGTACAGCACCTGGGTGGTCATCGTGTCGGGTTCGCCGAGTGCCCCGGCGCAGCTGGCCGGGAAGACACCGCCGAAGGTCCACCGCTTGGCGTTCTTCAGGGCGGACCTGCGGTAGGGCCACAGCAGATAGCCCTCGTACAGGCAGGTCCGGGTGATCTTCTCGATGTCACAGAGGTCGGAGCGGGTCATGTGCAGGAGGTCCCCGAGTGGTGGAGGGCGGCGCCGTCGAGCAGGGCGCGCACGGCGTCGTCCGGACTGCCCAGGACGTGCCGGGCGCGGTAGGCGTCGAGCCGGTCGTAGGTCTCGCGGGACAGCCGCAGCCAGGGGCTGCCCGCGTGGTAGCGGTCGGTGAGGTCGTGCCACAGCGCGGCGGGCAGCGCGTACCGTGCGTCGCCGTCCGTCCAGGAGACCCGCGCGGCGACGAGTCCGCGCCCGCCCGGCCCCGGGTGGAAGACGGTTCCGCTGAACAGGAAGTCCAGCGGCACCTCGCCGTCGCCGACGGCCCGCAGGTACTTCACCACGGCCAGTTCGGTGTCGTACGAGCAGTCGACGGGGATCCCCACCGTGGTGCGCTCGTCGAAGGCCGGAACCTGGACTGTCGTCCGCGCCCAGGTGAGCGGCCGCATCCCGGTCGCCCACTGCTCCGGCGCCCCGAACAACTCGGCGAGCGCCTCGCGGGCCTCCGGGGCGTACCGGCGGCGGGTGACGTCGATACGGACGACCGCGGTCAGGCTGATGGAGCTGACGGGGGTGCCGCCTGTCCTGGCGATCTCCAGGCCGAAGCGGAGGGTGGGCAACGCGGCGAAGCGCTGCTCCTCCGCTCCGGTGACGGTGAACGTCAGGTCCGGCGTCACCGGAGCGGTCAGCGCGGGGGTCGCCGTCATGCGGGGGACAGGTTCGGCATGTCCCGGTCGACCGGGTTGCGGTGCCGGGCGTTGATGCCGGTGGAGCGGCGGGCCGTGGAGCGGTCGTTGCGCCGGTGGCCCGGCTGGCGCTTGATGAAGCCCTTGTGGTTGCCGCGCCGTACGCCCGCCACGTGCGCGGGCCTGTCCGGCTCGACGTCGGGCCTGCCTACGGTGATGCCCATGTCGCCTCCTCGGGGGTGAAGGGGGTGGGTTCGGTCGGTTCGCTGAGGTCACGGAAGAAGTCCTCGACCCGCCGCCACACCTCGGGGCCGCCGCCCAGGCCCTTCCAGTGTGCGCGCACGACGGCGACCAGGCGGTAGCAGTCGTCGAGCGGGACGAGCCAGTGCTCGCGCGCCCCGTTCGCCCGGTTCACCAGCAGGGCCAGCACGTCGCTGACCCGACCCGGCAGGTCCGGGTGGCACTCCTCGACCTCTCGCCAGTCGTCCGGGCGGACGGTGGCGCGCAGGGCGCCCAGGGGGCTCGGGTACGCGGCGGTGATCTCCCCGTTCTGCGCCGAACGGGTGAAGAAGGCGAGGGCGACGGGGATGCCGAGGCCCGCCCACACCGTGTCGTCGATGTGACAGCCGGCGAGGCGCCACCGCTCCTGCGGCAGCAGCCGGAAGCCGCTCGCCGCGGTGGCGCCGTGGTCGAACAGCACCGAACAGGCCCGGCAGGCGCAGTTGACGGTGCCGGTCGCGGGCTGGAGCAGATGGCGGTGCGGGTATCCGGGCGGCAGCGGTTCGGAGCACAGGTCGCACCGCTCCTCCCCGCCGCCCGGACCCCCGTCCCGGGCGGCGGCCTGCCGGGCCACGCGTCTGAGGCCGCTCATCCGGCCATACCTCCACTGCCCGCGGGCGTACGGCCGCGGAACAGCGAATCGACGGGGATCAGGGCCCCCTTCTGCGGGCCGCTCTCCACGGTCACGTCCTCGATCTCCGGCGCCCGCGCGGCCACCGCCTCCCGCACCGTCTGCTCGGTCCCCGCCGAGCCGCAGCCGCCCTTGATCCGCAGCCGCAGGGTCGTACCCGTCAGCTCCAGCAGTTCGGGGGGACCGGGCAGTTCGGCGAGTGCCCGCCGGACCCGGGTCTCGACCGGCTCGGGGTGCAGATCGTGCACCAGCAGCAGATGGCCGACCAGTTCGTCCGCGGCCAGCCGCCCCAACAGCTCGGGTTCGTCGGCCAGTTGGGCGGAGATCCGGCCCAGGCACTCGCCGTACAGTCCGACGAGTGTCTCGACGGTCTCCGCGGCCCGCGCCGCGGCGACGCCGTCCGGCAGGGTGTCCAGAGAGGACAGCCGCTCCTCGGCCAGCGCCACCTGACGGCGGGCATGTGTGTCGTCCCAGGGTTCGAAGGGCATCGCCGGACCGCCTAGCCGGCGAGTGCGCCGAAGGTGGGCGAGTGGGACTGCGTGAGGGTCCGGCCGCCGCCGAGATACATGTGCACCCCGCACGGCAGACACGGGTCGAAGCTGCGGACCGTGCGCATGATGTCGATGCCCTTGAAGTTCTCCGGCCCGTTCTCCTCGAAGATCGGACAGCCCTGCACCGCGTCCTCGTAGGGGCCGGGGGTGCCGTAGAAGTCGCGGGGGCTCGCGTTCCACGGGGTGGGCGGGTACGGATGGTAGTTGGCGATCTTGCCGTCGCGGATGACGAGGTGGTGGCTGAGCACCCCGCGCACCGCCTCGTGGAAGCCGACGCCGATGGCCTCCTTGGGCACCTTGAAGTCCTGGAAGGTCTTGGTGACCCCGGAGCGGACCTCGTTCAGGGCCTGGTCGACGAAGTGGAAGGCCATGGCCGCGGCGTAGGCGACGAAGTACATGCGGGCCCGGTTGCGCTCGATGGTGTTGGGGAAGGCCGGGGGCGTCCACTCCAGATGGGTCTCGGGCGTCGACGGGGTCTTCGGCAGGTCGATCCGCACACTGCGCCCGGTGGAGCGGACGTAGGGGGTGTCGACCTTGCCGGCGAGGGCGGTCGCCCAGAGGCGGGCGATGGGGCCGCCGCCGGTGTCCAGGGCGAGGAAGTCGTTGGTGCGCTTGTCGAACCAGCGGGGGCTCATCACCCAGCTGTAGTTGCCGCCGTCCAGGTCCCGCTTCTGCGGGGCGGGCAGCGTGGTCTGGTTCCACGGGTGGCGCTTGTCGACCGGGTTGCCGAGCGGGTCCTTGTCGACGAAGGTCTCCTCGCCGGTCCAGTCCTCGTAGTAGGAACTGCCGAGCAGGATGCGCATACCGAGGTTGATGTCGACCAGGTCCGTGGTGACGAGTTGGTTGTCGACCACGATGCCCGGGGTGACGAACATGCGGTTGCCCCACTCGTTCATGTTCTTGTAGTTGTAGTCGACGATCTCGGGGTCCTGGAAGGCGCCCCAGCAGCCGAGCATGGTGCGACGGCGGCCGACCTCCTCGTAACCCGGCAGGGCCTCGTAGAAGAAGTCGAAGACGTCGTCGTTCATGGCGACCGCGCGCTTGATGAAGTCCGTCGTGCGGGTGAGGCGCACCAGGTAGTCGGTGAACAGCTGCGGAGTGGCGACCGTGCCGACACCGCCCGGATAGAGCGTGGAGGGGTGCACATGGCGGCCCTCCATCAGGCAGATCATCTCGCGGGTGAGGCGGCTCATCACCAGCGCCTCTTTGTACGTGGCCCCTTCGAAGGGGTTGTACGAGCGCATGATGTCGCCGATGGTGCGGTGACCGTGCTGGTCGCCGCGTGGCGCCGGGGTGCGCTCCGCCCGCTCCCACACACCCGGGTTGGTCTCCTTGACCATGCGCTCGCAGTAGTCGACGAAGACCATGTTGTCCTGGAAGATCGTGTGGTCGAACATGTACTCGGCGGCCTCGCCGAGGTTGATGATCCAGTCGGCGAGCGGCGGCGGCTTCACCCCGTACGCCATGTTCTGCGCGTACACCGAACACGTGGCGTGGTTGTCGCCGCAGATGCCGCAGATCCGGCTGGTGATGAAGTGCGAGTCGCGCGGGTCCTTGCCCTTCATGAAGACGCTGTAGCCACGGAAGATCGACGAGGTGCTCTTGCACTCCACGACCTCGCGGGCATTGAAGTCGATCTTCGTGTAGATGCCCAGGTTGCCGACGATCCTGGTGATCGGGTCGAACGCGACGTCCGTCAGGGTGCGTTGCTCCGCGGGGGCGACTTGCCTCGTCGTCACTGGACGGCTTCCTCTCGTGCGGGGGGTACGGGGGTCACTTGCCGGGCCAGCGCGGCGCGAAGCCGGAGGTCAGCTCGGTGCGGTTGTGGCGCCACTTGGGCTCGCGGTTGACGGAGCGGTTGGTGAAGGCGCGCAGGGTGCGCACCAGCGGGCCGTAGGTGGTGGAGAGGAGGCCCGACGAGACGCTGCCGCCCGGGGGTTCGTCCATGAAGGGCATGAACTTGTCGGGGAAGCCGGGCATGGTGCAGCCGATGCAGACACCGCCGACGTTGGGGCAGCCGCCGATGCCGTCCATCCAACCCCGCTTGGTGACGTTGCAGTTGACGACCGGGCCCCAACAGCCGATCTTCACCTGACACTTGGGCGAGTTGTAGTCCTTGGCGAAGTCGCCCTGCTCGTAGTAGGCGGCGCGGTCGCAGCCCTCGTGCACGGTCTTGCCGAACAGCCAGGTGGGGCGCAGCTGTTCGTCGAGCGGGATGGGCGGGGCAGAGCCGGCCGCCTGGTACAGCAGCCAGGTCACCGTCTCCATGAAGTTGTCGGGCTGTACCGGGCAGCCGGGCACATTGACGATCGGCAGCCCGCCGGCCGAACGGAAGTCCCAGCCGAGGTAGTCGGCGAGGCCCATGCAGCCGGTGGGGTTGCCCGCCATGGCGTGGATGCCGCCGTAGGTGGCGCAGGTGCCGACCGCGACGACGGCGAACGCGCCGGGGGCGAGCCGGTCGATCCAGGTGTTGAGGGTGATGGGCTCGCCCGTGCGGGGGTCGTTGCCCATCGAGGTCCAGTAACCGTCGCCGTTGATGCGCTCGTTGGGGATCGAGCCCTCGACGACGAGGACGTACGGGTGGCCGAGTTCGCCGTCGGCGGCCTGGTGGAAGGCGCGGGTGAAATCGTCACCGCTCTCGTAGGAGAGCACCTTGTTGTGCAGCACCACTTTGGGCAGCCCCGGAATGGCACCGAGAACCACGTCCTCCAGGCTGGGCAGGGAGGCGGCGGTGACGGAGATGGTGTCGCCGTCGCAGCTCATGCCCTCGGAGGTCCAGAGGATGTGGACCTCCTCCACGGCTGCGTCTGTGGGGGCCTTCGTGTCGGTGCTCATGGCGCGTTCCTTCCTGGCGGCGTCCCCCGGAGCAGGCTGACATATAGGACATTCACTCACCATTCGGACACTCCGCTCTGAGGTGGGCCGGTCACCCCGTTCGGAGGTGCGCCGGCGTCCCCTCCGGCCGCCGCTTGCGGACGAACGCGGAGCGCAGCGCGTGATACGGGGCGGCCGGATCGTCGAAGACGGCCCGCATGCGGTGCAGTTCCGCCGCCCGGTAGGCGCCGAGCGGCCGAGCGGCCTCGTCGCGCTCCCGCCCCGCCTTCTTCGCGCCCAGCCGGGCGGGCAGGGACGTGGAGCGCGCCAGCCGGTCGGCCATCCGGGCGACCTGCTCCGCGAACACCCCGGGCGCGCACTCCACCACCCGGTCGACCAGCCCCAGCGACCGGGCGGCCGTGGCGCTGAGCGGCAGCGCGTCCCCGGTCAACCGCGCGGCCGCCACGGGGCCCACCCGGCGCGGCAGCGTGTACGTCCAGTACTCCGAGCCGTACAGACCCATCAGCCGGTAGTGCGGATTGACGACGGCACCGGAGCGGCACCACACCTCGTCCGCCGCGAGCGCCAGCATCGCGCCGCCCGCCGCCGCGTTACCGGGCAACGCCGCCACCACCAGACGGTCTGTGGTGGTCAGGATCGCCTCCACCAAGTCGTCGACGGCCTCGATGTTGGCCAGCGACTCCGCGGCGGGGTCCGCTGCCGCCTCGATGACGCCCAGGTGGATGCCGTTGGAGAAGAAGTCTCTTTCCCCGCCGAGGACGATCACGTCCACCGGTCGTGTCCTGGCCTCGCGGAAGACGGCGAGGAGGCGTCGGCACTGGTCCGTGCTCATGGCTCCGCCGGGAAAGCGGAACCTAACGAAGCCGACCGTTCCGTGTTCGTCGTAGGTGACCTGGGAATAGCTCCCGCACGCCGGCTCTCCACCGCCGGCCGTTGCGGGCTGGTCCTGCCCACGCGGCGGAGCCCCACCTGTCACAGTCCCGCGCCCCTGAAGGGGCGCCGAGTCACCGCCCAGGGCCGGCGTCGCCGGCAGCTTGAATGTCGCCGAGTCACCGCCCAGAGCCAGCGTCGCCGGCAGCTTGAACGTCGCCGGGCCGCCCGGTGTCCGGCGCGGCCGCAACTCCGGGATCCACACCGCGCCGTCCCTCGTGGCACGGCAGATCGCTCCGTCGCTCGTGGCCACGATCTCGCCGGGCGGGCCGGTGAACCCCGGCGCGGGGTGGCCGCCGTGGAGGTACCACTCGCGGCCCAGGAAGGCGTCCAGTACACCGGGCTGGGAGTCGGCGGCGCGCAGTTTGCGCAGCACCGTGTCCGTGGGGTCGCCGAGCCAGTCGATCCGGCGCTCCTCCTGGCGCAGATACGGCCGCCAGGTGTGCTCGGGCGGCGTGCGCGGCGTGTACGAGCCCGACGCGATGCGGTCCACGGCCAGATGTACCGCCCGCAGCGCCGCGTCCGAGAGCTCGCCCCGGTACAGGTCGCTCTTGCCGGCGTCCGGCGGTACCGCGAACTCCGCCGACGCCCACACCGGCCCGGCGTCCATCTCGGCCACCGCCTGCAGAACCGTCACACCCCAACGCGTCACGCCGTCCTGCACTGCCCGGTCCAGGGACGACGGGCCCCGGTCGCCGGGCGGCCCCGGATGGACGATGAGACAGGTGTACGCCGACCAGACCGCCTCCGGCACGGCAGTCGTCAGCATCGGCGCGATCACCAGCTCCGGCGAGTGCCCGCGCACCGCCGCCGTGAGCCTGTCGTCGTCGCCCAGCGCCAGTTCCACCGCGACCGTGTGGCCGCGGTCGCGCAGTTCGACGAAGACCCGCTGGGTGAGGCTGTTGAAGGCGCTGGACAGAAGAAGGATCCGCATCACGGCGGCGATGCTCCCCGGCCGTTCGTCCGCGCGGCGCGAGGCGCGCCCCCGCAGCCGGTGCGCTTGCGCCGCCCGGGGGAAAACGGCCCCGGTGCGCGCCCGAGTGCCGGACCGGGCCGCCCGCCGTCCCTACCGTGACGGACCATGCACGAGCTGTCGATCGCCGCCGCCGTCGTGGAGAGCGCCACGGGCGTCGCCCGTGAGCAGGGGGCGGAAGCGGTGGCCGGGGTCACCGTGCGGATCGGCGAGCTGTCGGGCGTGGTCCCGGACGCCCTGCGCTTCTCCTTCTCACTGGTCGCCGAGGGCACCGCACTGGACGGCGCCGAACTCGTCATCGAAGAGGTACCGGCCCACGCCCGCTGCGGCGGCTGCGACACACGCTTTGCGGTCGGCTCGCCCCCCGACCTGTGGTGCCCGCACTGCGACATCGCTGCGGCCGAGCTGCTCACCGGACGCGAACTGGAACTTGCGGAGGTACGAATGGCAGGGAGCCCCTGATGTGCCGCAGTGTCGACGTACGCCGGGCGGTACTCGCCAAGAACGACGGACTGGCCGCCGACCTCCGCGCTGAACTGGCCGAGCGGCGGGTGACCGCCGTCAATCTCCTCTCCAGCCCCGGCAGCGGCAAGACCGCCCTGCTGGAACTGGTGCTGCGCCGGGCCAGGGAACGCGGCCTCTCGGTCGCCGCCCTCACCGCCGACCTGGCAACCGAGAACGACGCCCGCCGTCTCGCCCGCTCCGGAGCCCCCGTCAAGCAGGTGCTGACCGGTGGGCTGTGCCACCTCGAGTCCGCGCAGGTGCGCGCACTCATCGACGGCTGGCTCCCGGACGGCACGCGGCTGCTGTTCGTGGAGAACGTGGGGAACCTCGTCTGCCCCGCCTCCTACGACCTGGGCGAGACGCTGCGGGTGGCGCTGATGTCGGTGACGGAGGGCGAGGACAAACCACTGAAGTACCCGACCGCCTTCGGCGCGGCGCACCTCGTGGTGCTCACCAAGACCGACCTCGCCGACGCCGTCGGATTCGACGCCGCCGCCTTCACCACGGCGGTGGAACGCGTCAACCCCGGGGTGGAGATCCTGCACACCTCGGCCCGCACCGGGCAGGGCGTCGACACACTCCTCGACCGGGTCCTGACGGTCGCGGACGGCGCCGTACCGCACGTTCCGTTGCTCGCGGCGAAGCACCTGCGGGAACACGGCCACGACCACGGCCCCGACTCCGCCGACCCCGACCACGGTCCGGCACACAGCCATGACCCCGACCACGGTCCGGCACACAGCCATGACCCCGACCACGGTCCGGCACACAGCCATGACCACGACCATGGTCCGGGTCACGACCACGGCCACGAGCGCGCGCCCGAGCCCAGCACCGCATGACCTCGACGGCGGCGACCGAGGGCCCGATCACCGAGGAACCGGCCGCGGGCGATCCGGCCACCGGCGCCACGACGACGGCGGACCGGGCGGCCGTGCGACGGCGCGTGACGGTGCGGGGAACCGTGCAGGGCGTTGGGTTTCGGCCGTTCGTGCACCGGCTGGCGGCGGAGCTGGACCTCGCGGGCCATGTGCGCAACGGATCCGAAGGCGTGGTCGCGGAGGTGGAGGGCTCCGAGGCGGCCGTGGCGGAGTTCTGCCGGGCCATCGACGAGCGCCCACCGCCCCTCGCGGACGTTCGGCAGATCACGTACGAGACCGTCGCGGCCCTCGGCACGCCCGGCTTCGTCATCCACGCCTCCGAGGGCGGCGGCACGAGCCCGGCGCTCATCCCGCCCGACACCGCCACCTGCGAGGACTGTCTGCGGGAACTCGTCGACCCGGCGGACCGCCGCCACCGGCACCCCTTCATCACGTGCACGCACTGCGGCCCCCGCTTCACCATCTCCACCGGCCTGCCCTACGACCGGGCGACCACCACCATGGCCGCGTATCCCCTGTGCCGGGACTGCGCCACCGAGTACGCCGACCCCGCCGACCGCCGTTTCCACGCCCAGCCGGTGGCCTGCCACGAGTGCGGGCCCCGGCTGCGGCTCACCGTCCCCGGCGAGCACCCCCTGCCCGGGGAGGACGCCCTCGTCCGGGCACGGCGGATGCTGGCCGAGGGAGCCGTACTGGCCGTCAAGGGACTCGGCGGCTACCACCTCGCCTGCGCCGCCGACGACGACGGGGCCGTCACCGGCCTGCGCGAGCGCAAGGAGCGCGGCGGTAAACCCTTCGCCGTCATGTGCGCCGACCTCGCGCACGCCGAGCGGCTCGGACACGTCGGCCCGGAGGAGCGGACGGCCCTGACTAGCCGTCGGCGGCCGATCGTGCTCCTGAGACGGCGCGCCGCGGCTACGGGACTGGCCGACGCGGTCTGCCCGGGCAGCCCGGACGTCGGAGTCATGCTGCCCTACACCCCACTGCACCGGCTGCTGTTCGGGCTGCCCGGCGATCCGCCGGGCCCTCAGGTGCTCGTGATGACCAGCGGCAACCGTTCCGGGGAGCCGATCGTCACCGACGACGCCGAGGCGCTGCGGCGGCTCGCCGGCATCGCCGACGGGTGGCTGTGGCACGACCGGGTCATCGAGGGGCCCTGCGACGACTCCGTGGTCCGGATCCGCCCCGACGGCGGCGGCGAGGTGGTCCTGCGCCGGTCGCGCGGCCACGTCCCGGAGCCGGTGGCGCTGCCCTTCACGGTGCCCCCCGTCCTCGCGGCGGGCGGCGACCTGAAGAACGCCCTTTGCCTGGGGGCCGCGGACACCGGCTGGTTCTCCCCGCACATCGGCGACATGGGCGACCTGGCCACCCAGCGTGCCTTCGAGGCCGCCGGGGACCGGCTGCGCGCCCTGACCGGGATCGCACCGGAGCTGCTGGCGGCCGACCGGCACCCCGGCTACCACTCCAGCCGCTGGGCCCGCCGGGCGGCCCGTTCGGCGGGCGGCACGCTGCGGCTCGTCCAGCACCACCACGCCCACATCGCCTCCCTCATGGCGGAGAGCGGTCTGGAGCCCGGAACGCGCGTCATCGGTGTCGCCTTCGACGGCACCGGCTACGGCGACGACGGGGCGATCTGGGGCGGTGAGGTACTGATCGCCGGCTACGAAGGCCACCGCCGCTTCGCCCATGTGCCGTACGCCCATCTGCCCGGCGGTGACGCGGGCGTGGCCAACCCCTGCCGCACCGCGCTGGCCCGGCTGCGCGCCGCCCGCATCGCCTGGGACCCGGACCTGCCCTGTGTCGCCGCCTGCCCACCGGACGAACTACAGCTGCTGCACCGGCAGTTGGACCGCGGCACGGCCTGTGTGCCGACCTCCAGCATGGGCCGGCTCTTCGACGCGGTCTCCTCGCTCACCGGGATCTGCCACCGGGCGGGCTACGAGGCGCAGGCCGCGGTCGAACTGGAAGCCGCCGCCGTCCTCGCCTGGCCGGAGCGGACCGGTGCCTACTCCTTCGCCGGGTGCCTCGACCCGGGACCGGCCCTCGCCGCGATCGTCATGGACCTGCGGTGCGGAGTGCCCGTCCCCGTGATCGCGGCCCGCTTCCACCGGGCGGTCGCGGCGGCCGTAGCGGAGGTCTGCCGGCGCGCCCGCCGGGAGACCGGGGTACGGGTGGCCGCGCTGTCGGGCGGGGTGTTCGCCAACGCCCTGCTCGACGCCGAGTGCGCGCGGCTTCTGTCGGCCGACGGCTTCACGGTGCTCCGCCACCGCCGGGTGCCCCCCAATGACGGAGGACTCGCGCTCGGCCAACTCGTCGTGGCGGCCCGGACGCCGGCCGCGTGACCCGTGACGACGCGCAAGGATCCGCAACTCCGCAACGACAAGGAGAACGCTGATGTGCCTGGCGGTGCCCGGCCGGGTGGTCGGAATCGAGGACCGGGACGACACACGCATGGCGCGGGTCGACTTCGGAGGGGTGGTCAAGGACGTGTGCCTGGCCTACGTCCCGGACGCCGAGGTGGGCGAGTACGTCATCGTCCACGTCGGCTTCGCGCTCCAGCGGCTCGACGAGGAGTCGGCGCGTGCCTCGCTGGAGCTGTTCGAACAACTCGGTCTGCTGGAAGAGGAGTTCGGCGACGCCTGGGCCCGCGCCGAGGCCGAGCGGAACGCCGGGCAGGAGGGCGTGCGATGAAGTACGTGGAGGAGTTCAACGACCCGGCGCTGGCCCGGCGACTGCTGGACGAGATCCACGCGACGGTGACCCGGCCGTGGGCGATGATGGAGGTCTGCGGCGGCCAGACCCACTCCATCATCCGCCACGGTATCGACCAACTCCTGCCGGACGAGGTCGAATTGATCCACGGACCCGGCTGTCCGGTGTGCGTGACCCCGCTGGAGATGATCGACAAGGCGCTGGCCATCGCCTCCCGCCCCGACGTGGTCTTCTGCTCCTTCGGCGACATGCTCCGGGTGCCCGGCACCGGCCGCGACCTGTTCCGCGTCAAGGGCGAGGGCGGCGACGTGCGGGTGGTCTACTCGCCGCTGGACGCCCTGACCATCGCCCGCCGCGAACCGGACAAGCAGGTCGTGTTCTTCGGCATCGGATTCGAGACCACCGCCCCGGCCAACGCGATGACCGTCCACGAGGCCCGCCGCCTCGGCATCGGCAACTTCAGCCTGCTCGTCTCGCACGTGCGGGTGCCTCCCGCCATCGACGCGATCATGCGGGCGCCCGAATGCCGCGTCCAGGCCTTCCTCGCGGCCGGCCACGTGTGCAGTGTGATGGGCACCGCCGAATACCCGGGACTCGCCGAGCGGCACCGGGTTCCGATCGTGGTCACCGGGTTCGAACCGCTGGACATCCTGGAGGGCGTGCGCCGGACGGTCCGTCAACTGGAGCGCGGGGAACACCGGGTGGAGAACGCCTACCCGCGCGCGGTGCGCGAGGCGGGCAATCCCGCCGCACTGCGCATGATCGAGGAGGTCTTCGAGGTCTCCGACCGGGCCTGGCGCGGCATCGGCGTCATCCCCGACAGCGGCTGGCGGCTGTCCGACGCCTTCCGCGAGTACGACGCCGAGTACCGCTTCGACGTCGGTGACGTCCGCACCGAGGAGTCCTGCGACTGCCGCAGCGGTGAGGTGCTCCAGGGCCTCATCAAACCCAACGAGTGCCCCGCGTTCGGCGGCACCTGCACGCCGCGCACCCCGCTCGGCGCGACGATGGTCTCCAGCGAGGGGGCCTGCGCGGCGTACTACCTGTACCGGCGACTGGAGGTGACCCCCGTTGGCTGACACCGGAGCGATCGGCGCCGGAGCGAGCGGCACGGCGATCGGGACCGGCGTGATCGACACGGTCGTGGATCCCGCCAACTGGTCCTGCCCGGCGCCCCTGCGCGACCACCCCGTGGTCGTCATGGGTCACGGCGGGGGCGGCGCGCTCTCCGCGGAACTGACGCAGCACCTTTTCTCACCCGCCTACGGCAACGAAACCCTCGCCGCGCTCACCGACTCCGCCGCCGTCCAACTCGGCGGCGCCCGGCTGGCGTTCACCACCGACTCCTACGTCGTACGCCCGCTGTTCTTCCCCGGCGGCAGCATCGGCGACCTCGCCGTCAACGGCACCGTCAACGACCTCGCGATGAGCGGCGCCCGCGCGGCCTATCTCTCCACGGCGTTCATCCTGGAGGAGGGGGTCCGCCTCGACGTGGTGGGCCGGGTCGCCCAGGCGGTGGGCGCCGCCGCCTCCGCCGCCGGGGTGCGCGTGGCGACCGGTGACACCAAGGTCGTCGAGTCCGGCCACGGCGACGGTGTCTACCTCAACACCTCCGGCATCGGACTGATCCCGCCCGGGGTCGACATCCGACCGCAGCGGGCGACGCCCGGCGACGTGATCATCGTCAGTGGTCCCATCGGCGCCCACGGCGTGGCGGTGCTGAGTGTCCGCGAGGGCCTGGAGTTCGGTTCGGACGTGGTCAGCGACACCGCGCCGCTCGGCGGCCTGGTCGCCGCGATGCTGGCCGTCACGCCGGACCTGCACGTCCTGCGCGATCCCACCCGGGGCGGCCTGGCCACCTCCCTGTGCGAGATCGCCGCCGCCTCCGGCACCGGTGTCGTCCTCACCGAGAGTGCCGTCCCCGTGCCCGACTCCGTGACCGCTGCCTGCGGCTTCCTCGGCCTCGACCCGCTGTACGTGGCCAACGAGGGCCGGCTGGTGGCCTTCGTGCCGCCCGAGCACGCCGACGCCGTCCTCGCCGCGATGCACGACCATCCTCAGGGCGCGGGCGCCGCCGTCATCGGAACCTGTGTAACCGAGCACCCCGGGATGGTCGTCGCCCGCACCGGGCTCGGCGGCACCCGGGTGGTGGACCTGCCGCTGGGCGAGCAACTGCCGCGCATCTGCTGAGAGCCTGTGTCATGTCCCCGGCCAGGCGGCGTGCGCCCGGCCGGGGACATGACACAGGCTCTGTCCTCACACCGGTACGTCCTCCGGGAGCAGCCCGGCGCCGTCCCACACGAAACGCGCGGTGGTGACGGCGTCGTCCTGTCCATCGGTGATCAGCTGGTGGACGGCGATGCCGTCCAGTTCCCGGTAGGTGCACCACTCGTGGTCCGAGGTGAGCAACAGGTCCAGGTCGAGGGAGCACAGCAGGGCGAAGACCTGGCCGCGGTTGGCGGCGTCGACACCGACGAACACCTCGTCCAGCAGGATCAGCCGGGGCGCCTCGGGCACCGTGTGGTAGTGCGCGGCCACGGCGGCGAACAGCGGCAGATGCAGCGCGATCGCTTTCTCACCGCCGGACAGCGCGCCGTGCAGCTTCTTCGTCAGCAACTGCCAGCCCTGGCCCTGCCCGCCGTCCGGCCGGGAGCCGCCCCACCGCGCCGGGTTCCCCCGGTCGATGCTGACAACGAACCGGTGCCAGGCCGTGTAGTCGAGCACCTGGGCCAGTTGCTCCTCCCAACCGCCCGCCCGCTGACCGTCCCTGGCCTCCTCGACGCGTTCCCGGAAGAAGCGGTGCAGTGCCTCGTGGTCGGCGTCGGTGAGCCGGGCCGGGTCCTTGAGCAGCAGGTCGCGGGCCGTCCGCGTAGCGGGCGGCAGCGCGGGGTCCACCTCCCAGATCAACTGCACGGCGAGCCGGGACGTGGAACGCACCCGCTCCAGGCGGGCATTCATCGCGTCGACCAGTTCCTCCGCCTGGTGGATGCGCGCGGCGAGCCGGCGGCGGGTGTCCCCGGTCAGGATCCGGTCGAACAGGCCCCGTTCACCGGCGGTGATGTCGTCCCGGCCGCGGTCGCGTTCCTCGGTGAGCGCGGCGAGCAGGCCCGCCGCACCCACCGGGGACCCGTCGACGGTCGCGGTCAGCAGATGCACGTCCTCCGTGGCCTCCAGCCGGACGTCGGCGCGCTCGCCGAGGGCCTGGGCGGTGGCATACCGGGTCTCGGCGAGACGCTCCAGCGCCTCCGCGATGTCCTGGGCGGAGTTCGGGACGGTGGGCCAGCGGGCGGCGATCGCCCGCGCAGCCTCCACGACGGCCGCCACCTCCGCGTCGGGCGGCACCCGCAGATCGGCGGCCCGCGCGTCGTCGGCGAGGCCGAGCGCGAGGCAGCGGCGCAGTCGTCCGGCGGCCGAGTCCCGCTGCGCGGCCCCGGCGTCGCGGTCCTCGGCAGCGGCCGCCCGCAGGCTGTCCAACGCGCCGATCCGCGCCGCGAGTTCGAGCAGCCGCCCGCGCAGGTCCTGCCCGTCCTGCTCCGCCCGGCCCAGTTCGGCGCGGAGTTCTCCGATGCGTGTCAGCACGTCCTCGTAGGGGGTGGCCGTGGTGCGTTCGGCCTCCTCCAGCGCGGCCGTCGCCGAGCACAGTTCGGCGTCTGCCTCCCCGGCACGCGACTCGCGGTCCTCGGCCGTCCGCGCGGCGCGCGCCGCCCGCTCCTCGGCCTCGGCTGCGGCCCCCGCGAGGGCGCCGAGCCGCACGGACGCCAGCACCCACTGTCCCGCGCTCTCGCGCAGCGTCTCCGCGTGCTCGGCCAGGGCGTCGAGAGCCTGGTCCTCGGTGGGCAGACCGTGCTCCGCGGCGAGCGAGTCGAGGGCGCGCAGCGCACGGGCCACATCGCTCTCGCGGTCGGCCAGGACGGACGCGGTGGCGCGCACGGTGTCGTCGCGGGCGGCGGTGTCGGCCTCGGCGCGGTCCACCGCACGCCGGGCGGCCGCCACGGCGGTGTGGTCGGGCCTGGCACGCAGCTCCCGGTCCTGGGCCCGGCGGCGGTCGGCGAGCAGCCCGAGGGCGCTGTCGCACTCGCGGATCGCGGCGTCCGACTCCGCGAGCCGGGCGAGGAGTTCGTCGATACGGCGACGGCGGGCGCGCTGCCGCGCGGCGGCACCGATGTACGCGGACTCGGGCTTGGCCCAGCTGCCGGTCGCGGCGGCCAGGCGCCAGGTGCCGTCCGCCCCGACGGCCGCCGCCGGACCGGGGGGCAGGGTGTCGCCGTACCCGATCGACGACAGCAGACGTCCGATCCGCTCGGCGGGTACGGGGGCGTCCGGCTCGGGCCGCAGTACATCGCTGAGGTTCCGCTCGGTCAGCGGCCGCACGGACCACTCCGGCTCGGCGAACGTGTCGTGCCCGGGGGCCACGAGTCCGCCGAACGGGCCCACCCACGCGTCGAGCAGCCCCGACGCCTCCAACGCGGCCTCCACGGCGGCCTGTTCCTCCGCGGACACGGTCTCCCGGAAGACCACCAGTTTCCACAGCGGTGCGCCGGGCAGCGCGGCACGGCTGGCGGTGCGGGTCCGCGCGGGCTCCGGCGGCAGCTCCTCCGACTGCTCCAGGCTCGCCAGCTCATCGGCGGTACGCGCGCGTTCCTCGGCGAGAGCCTCCCGACGCCGACCGATGGCGGTCTCCTCCGCGGTCAACTCCCGCTCGACGGACCGTGCCGCGGCCTCGGTGAGCGCCAGCACCGCCGTACCGTCCACCGCCCGCGCCGCAAGCTCCTCCGCGCCGACGGGTTCTCCGGGGCCGAAACGCAACTCCGTACAGCCGCGCGCCCATTCCCGCAGCCGGGTGGCCTGTGCCCGGACCGTCTCCGCGTACGCCTCGGTCCGCTCCCCGTGCCGGGCGGTCGCCTCGGCCAGCGCCGTCCGCGCCTGCTCCAGAGCCTCCTCGGCGGCCGAGCGTGCGCGCACCGCGCCGCGATGGGCCGCCACCGCGCCCCGTACCTCGGCGATCCGGTCGAGCCGGCCGCGTACCGCCCCGGACACCAGCCGACGTGCGCGGCCGTCCTCCTGCGCCTCGAGCGCGGCGGCCAGTTCGGTGCAGACCGCGCCGAGTCCGGCGTCCCGCGCGGCCTGCCAGGTCTCCTCCTCGGCGGTACGGGCCTCCCCGCGCTGCGCCGCCGCCAGGTCCCGGGCCCGCGCGGCCCGCGCCGACTCCTCCTCGGCCTCGGCCCGCGCCGCACCCGCGGCGGCACGGCGGTCCTCGGCCAGCACACGCGCCCGGTCGGCCTGGCGACGCAGCCGGTCCAGGTCACGGCCCTGGCCGTAGTCCTCCGACTCCGTCAGCACCTCGATCCGTGACCGCAGTTCCCCGGCGAGCCGCTCCACCTCGGCCAGCTTCTCCGTCGTGCGCTCCCGTTCGCCCACAGCGGCCTGGTAGGCCTCGTCGCTCTCGCCCACGGCCTGGCCGAGGTCCTCCAGCCGCGCGGTGGCTTCGATGAGTTCCGAGGCCTTGCCGCTGAGGACGCGCCGGGCGTACGAGCGCTGCCGCCGGGCGAGTCTCCCGGCCGCCTCCACCCGCTCGTCCCAAGCCGCCAGCTCCTCACGCTGCCGGTCCAACCGCTCGAAGCCATCGGCGAGTTCGGAGATCTCCTCGCGGTTCAGCTGGGGCAAGGCGCGCGAGAGCAGGGTGGACAGCAGCGAGGGGTCGAGCCGTTCGGACAGCTTCGGGGTGCGCAGCTGCAGCAGGGCGGTGATCAGCGCGTCGTAACGCTGCTCGGACAGGCCGGGGAAGAGGGTCTGCCGCACCGCCGTCCGGTAGTCGGCGGCCGTCTCGTGCACCTCACCCCGCCCCGTCAGCGTCTCCTTGAGCGCCGCGACCGACAGCGGCCTGCCCGTGTCCGTGAGCAGCGACAGCCGTTCGCCGTGCCCCACGCGGGCGTGGCAGGTGAAGAAGTCGGCGCCCACGGACGTGGTGCGCGTCGTGGCCTGCAGGCGCGCGCCGATGGTGAACCACTGGGTGGCACCGCCCCGGTCCAGGCGGAACTCCAGCCACACATAACCGACCCGGGTGACACCGGAGGCGCCCTCACCCATCAGGTTCCAGTGCATGGTGCGCTCGCTGCCGCCGAACGTGGACAGCCGGTGCGGCTTGAGACTTCCGTCGAACAGGAAAGGCAGCAGCACCTCCAGCGCCTTGGACTTACCGGTGCCGTTGGGGCCGCGCAGCAGCAGCCGGCCCCGGTGGAAGGCGAACACCTCGTCGTAATAGCGCCAGACGTTGAGCACGCCGGCCCGCGACGGGCGCCAGCGGACCGTTCCCGCGTCGTCGCCCGTGCCGCGCGGCGCGGGGAACTCCGTCAGTTCGGTCACGGCCATCAGGAGGTGCCTTTCTGCGGTGTGTGCGGGTCGGTCCGGGCATGTGGGCCGTTCCCGGTATCCGGGTCGTTCCCGGTATCCGGGTCGGTCCGGGCATGCGGGTCGGTCCCGGTATCCGGGTCGGTCCGGGTGTGCGGATCGGCGGGATCCGGCCGGTCGTCGCCCGACAGGCGGTAGCGGGCCGCGGCGGGACGGGCGGTGACCAGGTCGCCGTCGGTGGCACGCCGCACCAGCCCGAAGCGGACCAGGACCCGCACGGCGTCCTCGGCGAGCCGCGCGGCGCCGTTCCCTGAGTCGTACGCCCTGCCCCAGCCGGGGAACCGGGCCAGCAGACGCTCCGCCTCCCGCTCCAGCAGCGCCGCCGAGCAGCCGTCGGGCGCCACCGTCACCACGTCGAGCACGTGGAGTGCGGCGATCTTGGCGGGGGAGGAGTCGTCCGGGAACATCTCGTCCGTGGCGACCGCCTCCGGATCGGCGAGCAGCCAGCCGTCGGCGCGCTCCTCCAGGACGAACCCCGCCTGCTCGGCCGCGCGCCCCATCATCTGCCGACCGTGCGGCGAGACGGCATACTCCAGCTGCTCCTTCGTCAGCTCCTCGCGGTACACCACCGGATCGTCGAAAAGCCGCCGCAGCACGGTGTGCCGCAGCCACAGCGTGTGCCGGGCCGCCGACACCTCGTCCTCCGTGGTCCCGTAGCGACGTTCCGCCGTCAGCGCGGCCAGCAGTTCCTCGAAGCGGGCGGGCACCGTCTCCGGGGTGGTCCCGGTGGCGGCGGCGACCCGGGACGGGCTGCCCGGCGCCGCGAGCAGACCCGTCAGCACCTCGGGCTCCACCCGGTACAGCACCTTCGCGTCGGGTGACTCCGTGTACGACTCGCTGGACCCGTCGACGGGTTTGATCGCCCCGTACGACTCGAGGAGGCGCAGGACGTCCACGAAGGCCGTGCGGTCGGCACGCTGTGCCGGGTCGAGCGCGGGCAGCGCGTCGTCGGCGGCCAGGGCCCGCGCCACCCGGTCGGCGATCAGTCCCACCGTCGTCACCCCCGACGCGGACAGCAGTTCGGCGCAGACCACGCACAGCAGCACATAGCGGCGGCGGTCCAGGGGTGCCGCTCCCGCGCTCGGACGCCGCGCCGGACGGTCGCCGTCGGCCCCGGTCCCGTAGGCGCGCACCTTGGCCAGGCGGGCGTGGCCCTGACGCGGCTCGACCACCAGGGACCAGCCCAGTGTGTAGTCGAACCAGCGCGTCAGCGGTTCGCGGCGGCGGCGCACCACGTCGAAGGCGGCCGGGTCGTCCTGCTCCCGGAGCAGTGGACGGGCCAGCAGCAGACGGATACCGCGCGCCACCTCCTCGCGCTCGGCGACGACGAGTTGGTTGGCGAGGTTGCTCATCCCGCCACCCGGCCCCGGACGAGGCGGGTCTGCGAGCCGCCGCCGAGGCCGTCGGAGTCCCCGGGCCGGTGCGACGCGTCGCCCGCACGGCGGATCTCGACGACGTAGTCCGGGGCGGTCAGACGTCCCTCGCTGGTGTGCAGGACCGCCTGCCCGGTGGTGCTGGGCGGGCCGAGCACCACCTCCATCCAGCCGTCCCCGGTGACGGCGCGTCTGAGCCCCGACGCGTCGGGGCTCACCGCGAGGGCCCGGCCGAGGAGGTCGAGAAGCCGCTCGAACACCCGGTGGTCCAGCTGGGCGAAGGACGACAGCCGTATCGGCGCGGTGGTGCGAAGCAGTTCCCAGGCCGCCTCCAGCTCCGCCCGTTCGGCCCGGGCCCGCTCGGCCCGGGCGGCCTTCACCGCCGTCACGTCCCGCACCCGGCCGGTCCTGGTGAACCGTTCCGTACGACCGCTGGAGCGCAGCAGCGCCGACACCTCGACCGGCGGGGCCTCGCGCCAGCTCGTCGACGGCGGCACCGTCTCGGGGTCGGCGTGCGTGAGGTGGGCGTGGCGGGCGCTGCCGAGCCCGAAGGCGGTGGCCCACAGCCGGTGCGCGTCGTCCTCCGAGGGGACGGCGGCGAACCAGCGTGCCAGTTCGCGGAAGTCCTCCGCCGCACCGGGCGTTCTGTGCCGGGTCCGGGTGATCCGGTCGAGCACCTGCAGCAGTGTCAGGATCGCCCGCAGGGCCGCATGGTGCAGCTCCTCCACCCGGGCCGGCGTGCCGTCCTCGGGGAGGAACCACGCGCGCAGCGTCTCCCAGTGCTCGCGCCCTGCCCGGATCCAGGCGGGCCCCGAGTCGCCGTCCGCCCGTGGCGGCAGTTCCGCGCCGGCCGGCGCCCGCCGGTGAGGGGTGGCCACATCCAGTTCCTCGAGCGGGGCCACCGCGCCCGCGACGGCGCGCGCGCGCCGGTCGAGGTGACCGAGGAACTCCAGCAGATACGCCACGGTGGCCGCCTTGACCTCGCGGAAGGCGGTCAGGTCCGTGGCGTTGCTGCCGTCGCTGCCGTCGCCCTGCAGCAGGTGCTGCAACTCGCCGTTGAACTGGCTGGTGTTGGAGTCCAGAGCGGCCAGATGCCCCTCCAACTCCTGGAGTGTGGTGAAGATCCGGTGGTCGGCGGCGCCGGGGTCGGCGGGAGCGGCGGGGGCGAGGGATCCGCAGCCTACGGGGCCGGCGGGGCTGTCGGGGCCGGGGTCGTTGGGGTCGGCGGAGCCGGGGCCGGTGGGGCCGGGGCCGACGGGAGCGACCGGAGCGACGGGGCCGGCAACGGCCGGAGCGTGGCCGTCCGTGGCCGGGGTGGCCGGCAGGTCCGCCAGTGCCGTCAGCCGGTCGGCGATCGCGTCGAGGAGCGCTGTCTGCACGGCGCCGGAGGAGGTGAGGACGGTCAGCGTGTGCCGCACCCCGGCGAAGGCCGCCGCATCGTGGCGGGTGAGGGAGTACCGCACGGGGGACCGCTCGTGCTCTTCCGCCGTGCCCGTATCCCAGTGGTGCCGCCGGGGGGCCTGGGTGGCGTCCAGCAGCCGCCACTCGTGCAACTGCCGCAGCGCCGCAAGGAGGTCGTCGTCCGTGACGGCGTCGCACCACCCCACGTCCCGCAGCCGCCGACGCACCTCGTCCGGCGTCAGCGTCGTCACCCGATGCTCGTTCGCCGCACCGAAGGCTTGCAGGACCGCGCTGTACAGCGGCGCCCGCTCGCCCGTGGTGCACCGGAACATGTCGGCCGGAACCTGCACGCCCTGCTCCACTCCGACTTCGCCGCCCCCTGCCTCGTTCATGACCCCGACCAGGGTACGGGCAGGTTTCGGCGAGGCAGGCCGATTCCGCCGGAAGACGAAAAACGATCGGCGTGTTCCGGCCGGTCCGGGGCGCTCGGCGGGGTCCGCGAGCCGCAAGAGCTTAGGTGCGAACCCCGGCCGGTCGGCGTGTGCGGTGACTGAGGGGTGCGGCTGGGGTGTTCCGGGGCTAGTTCAAGGCACGTTCGGGTACCGCGTGTCATCGGCCGCGCGGCGGCATAGCGTGAAGGTCCCGGCACCTTGAAGAAGGCCTCGTGGGTCTCCGGCGACGCAGGCCCAGTGGTCTTGGGCGCGTACGACACCCGACCGCACGAAGGAGCCCGCCGATGAGCGTGTTCGCCACGGAACGCAACGTCAGGACGACCCCCGAGGGCATCGTCTGGGAGCCCAGCGAGCGCTGGGTACGCGGCCGCAAGGGAGACGTCACCGTCGTCGACAGCCGACACCCGGTTCTCGTCTGGGAACCGGAACTGCCGGTGCCGCAGTACGCCTTCCCGCGCGACGAAGTCCGCCATGAGCTGCTGCGCCCTGCGCGGCGACCGCACATCGGCACGCACACCGGCTCACAGGTCTTCTACGACCTCGAGGTCGGCGGTGAACTGATGCCGAACGTGGCCTGGACGTTCCCGGTCGGTGATTTGTCGGGACATATCGCGTTCGAATGGTTCCGGCGCAGCGGCAGGGGCCTGGACCACTGGTACGAGGAGGACGAGGAGATCTTCATCCATCCCCGTGACCCCCACAAACGCGTGGACGCCCTGCCCAGCAGCCGGCACGTCCAGGTCGAGATCGACGGGGTGATCGTCGCGGACACGCACCATCCCGTCCTGCTTTTCGAGACCGGCCTGCCCACCCGCTACTACGTTCCGCCCGGGGACGTCCGCCTCGATCTGTTCACCGCCACCGACCATGCCACCGGCTGCCCCTACAAGGGAACCGCCCGGTACTGGTCCTGGACGGCCGGCGGATCCGTCCCCGCGAACGTCCTCTGGAGCTATCCCGAACCACTTCGGGCGGTGACACCGATCCAGGGGCACATGGCGTTCTACAACGAGGCCGTCGACATCATCGTGGACGGTGAACGCCTGCCGCGACCGGTGACCTGGTTCACCAGGACCCTGTCCACTCCGCGGGAACGGTGAACGGTGTCCATGGCGGATCACGTACCGGGCAGGTGGATGCCCGAAGGCGCGGGGCGGCGCCGGGCGGCGCACACTGGAGGTGGCGACGGTTGGTGCTCGTAGGGGGTGTCGGCCGATGGCGAAGACACAGTCGAAGAGGCGACTCGCCGCACTGGGACTGTGGCGGTGGCGGCGCAGCCCGCTCAGGAGGCGCAGCGACCTGGTGGAGGCGTGGGTCCTGTTGCTGGCCTGGGTCCTGGCGGTGCTCGGCGGCGTCCTGGCCGGGCTGTTGACAGCGGTCGCGGCGGACCGGTCCTTCGACCGGCAGCGCGCCGAGCGGCAGGAGGTCGCGGCCACGGTCGTCAAGGGCCCCAAGGAGATCGGGAGCGAAGCGTCCGACCGTATGGTGGCCGACGACCGGGTGTGGGCCACGGTCCGGTGGACGGGCCGGGACGGCGCCGTGCACACGGCGAGCACCCAGGTGGCGGCCGACACCACGGTCGGCACCCGGATCAGCCTCTGGGTCGACGGAGACTCCCCGGCGACGCAGCCGCTGCAGCCCGGGGAAGCCCTGCTGGAGGCGAGCCTGCTTGGCGGTCTGGCCGCGGTCGCCACGGGTGGCCTGGTGTGGGCCGGCGCCAGCGGCGCACGTGGGTGCCTGGAACGACGGCGCATGACCCAGTGGGACGAGGACTGGCAGCGCATGGACACCCGCTGGGGCCGGAAGACCGGCTGAACGATCACCGGCGGCAGCGGCGGCGCACCGCGTCTTGTGCGTGTAGCCCCGCGCCGCACCGTGAATGTGCGTGCGGTAGGCGCTGCGCCGCACCGTGTCTGTGCGTGCGGTAGGCGCTGCGCTGCACCTCTGTGGCGTGTAGTACGCGCCGCACCGTGAGTACTGCGTCGCAATAGTCGTCCTGAGCGGCGGCCGTCGCCCCGGCCCGTGGGCGGGCCGGGGCGTGAGCCGACGGGCCGTCGGCCGGTGCGGTGCGTCAGGCCGTCAGTTCGGCGAGGTCGGCGGCGTCGAGGCGCAGGCCGGCCGCGGCGATGTTCTCGGCGAGATGTGCGGGCGAGCCGGTGCCGGGGATGGCCAGGATGTTCGGTGAGGTCGCGAGCAACCAGGCGAGGGCGACCTGCGCGGCCGTCGCGTCGTGCCTCCCGGCGACCTGCGCGAGGCGGGTGTGCTCGATCGGATCGTTGCCGCCACCGAGCGGAAAGAACGGTACGTAGGCGATGCCGCGTTCCGCGCAGCGTGCGAGCACGGCGGCGTCATCATGGTGATGCACGTGGTAGTGGTTCTGCACCGCGACCACCGGCGCGACGCCCAGTGCCTCGTCGAGTTGCGCCACATCGACGTTGCTGATGCCGAGGTGGCGGATCAGACCTTCCTCGCGCAGTTCGGCCAGTACCGCGAACCGGTCGGCCACGCTCTCGCCGCCCGGTCCGCCCATCCCGCCGACCCGCAGGTAGACGAGGTCGAACCGGTCCAGTCCGAGGGCGCGCAGATCCTCCAGCAGCAGCCCACGAAGCTGCTCCGGGCCGGCCTGGTCCCCGGGACGGCCGTCCGGTCCGAACAGCGGGCCGACCTTGGTCGCGATCGACAACGTCGGTCTCGCGCCGCAGGCATGTCCGTGCGGACCTACCGCAGGCGCGTCGCAGAGTTGATGTCCGCGCTCGAGGCCGACTCACGGTTCCAGGCCGGCGTCAACGCGAACCGGCTCGGTCTCACCGACCCAATTCCAGGTGAGCGCGGTCGTATTCCCGCAGACCGGGTACGCGGCACGAAGGACTGAACGCGTCGACGTGCGGAGTGACGTACATCGACGTGCGGATCGACGTCTGTACCGACGTCTGTACCGACGTCCGTAGCGACGTCCGTAGCGACGTCTGTACCGACGTCCGTAGCGACGTCCGCATCGACGGACAGGGTGCACCCACCGGCGTGCCCGTGCGCGGTGACCGCACGGCGCACCCGGCCGGCGCCCCGAGGAAGAGGATGATGCCGATGATCTCCCAGATGGTTACCGTGCCCGCCGACGGCGTGGTGCTCACGGGGGACCTCGTGGTGCCCACGCCGGCCCGCGCGGTCGTGCTGTTCGCGCACGGCAGCGGCAGTTCCCGGCTCAGCCCGCGCAACCGCATGGTCGCCGCCGAACTCCGCACCGGCGGATTCGGCACGCTTCTGATGGATCTGCTGAGCGAGCAGGAGGAGCCCAGGGACACGCTGACGGCCGAGTACCGATTCGACATACCCCTCCTGGGGCGTCGTCTGGTGGCCGCCATCGACTGGCTGGAGGTGCAGCCCGAGACCCGGGGGCTGCAGGTGGTCCTGTTCGGCGCCAGCACCGGAGCGGCGGCGGCCCTGGTGGCCGCGGCCGAACGCAACCACCGGGTGCTGACCGTGATCTCCCGCGGCGGTCGGCCGGACCTCGCCCACGACGCCCTGAGCCGGGTCCGGACACCCGTCCTGCTCATCGTCGGCGGCCGGGACCCGGAGGTGTTGCGCCTGAACCAGGTGGCCGCCAGGCAGCTATGGGCCCCGCACTCGCTCCGCGTGGTGCCGGGAGCCACTCACCTGTTCGAAGAGCCGGGCGCGCTGGAACAGGTCGCCGCGACGGCCAAGGAGTGGTGCGATGAGCGCCTGAAGGCGCTGCGACACGCCGCCGAGGAGCGACGATGGTGAGCTGAGGGCCTCCGCGCCGACGGGCCAGAGGCCTCTGCGCGTCGGCGGACCAGGGGCCTTGGTGCCGGCGGACCAGGGGCCTTGATGTCGTCGCACCGGGGGCCTCCGCGTCGGCGGGCCCGGGAGCCTCCGCGTCGGCGGACCTCCGCGTCGGGTGACCGGAAGCGCTCTGCCTCGGCGGAGACTCCCCGCGTCGGCGGGACGGGTGTTGCCTGCTGGGGCACTGGCTAGCGGTGGTACAGGCCTACGAGGTCGCCGCTGGCGATCTCGCGCTCCGCCACGGTCCGGTGCACCTCCTCGGCGCTGGGTGAGTCGGGCAGGACACACGGCTCCGCCAGCGCGTAGAGGCGGAACACATAGTGGTGTGCCTCGTCGCCGGGCGGCGGATGGGGTCCGCCCCAGCCGCGCTGCCCGAAGCCGTTGACGAGCCCGGTGCCGCGCGGCGGATCCTGGCCCGCGGCCACGCCCTCGCTGTGCGGGTCGATGCCCACGACGATCCAGTGCACGAAGGTGCCCGACGGGGCGTCCGGGTCCTCGCACAGCAGGACGAGTTCCGCCGCGTCGTCCGGGGCCCCCGACCATGTGAGCGGAGGCGAGACGTTCTCCCCCTCCAGCGCGTGACGGCGCGGTAGGAAGGAGTTGTCGCTGAATGCGCTGCTCTTGAGATCGATACCGGCCATGCGCTCGGAGTACCCCTGGTCAGGCGGGGTATGCCGGGTCCGGGGGGAGGGCTTCCGCGTACGCGGGAACCGGTGAGTGCATCGCCGCAGGAGCCGGGGGTACACGGTCGACGGGCGGAAGGGCCCACCCCACCACCCCGCTTCCGAAAGTCGCGTTGGGAAGAGGGCGATACCCGTGCGTTTCGAGAACCGCCGGCAAGCCGGGCAGGAACTCGCCGAACGACTTCTCCAGTGGGCCGGCGACGGAGATCTCACCGACATCGTCGTACTGGCCCTGCCGCGGGGCGGTGTACCCGTCGCCGCGGAGATCGCCAAGGCCCTCCACGTACCGCTGGACGTCGTGGTGGCCCGCAAGATAGGCGTCCCCGGCGCCCCCGAGGTCGGCATCGGGGCCATCGTCGGGGAAGACCCGCCGGTGTTCGACCGTCTGGCACTGCAGGCCCTGCATCTGTCCGAGGACCGGCTCGGGTCCGACGTGGCCCGGGAACGGCTCGAACTGCACCGCCGTGAGGCGCTCTACCGCAGCGGGAGCCCCCCGCCGCGGGTGGCGGGCCGCAGCGTGGTGCTCGTCGACGACGGGCTGGCCACCGGCGGCACCGCGCGCGCAGCCCTGCGCCATCTGCGGCGGCAGGGTCCGCGGCAGTTGGTCCTCGCGGTGCCGGTCGGCAGTCCCGAGGCCGTCCGGGCGCTGCGGGAGGAGGCCGACGACGTCATCTGCGTGCACCTGCCGGAACGCCTCAGCTCCGTCGGCGAGTGGTACACCGACTTCGCTCAGGTCCCGGACGACGAGGTGATCAGGGCGCTGCGCGAGGTCCGGTCCGCCGTGTGAATCCGTATCGAGACGGATCAGACCGCTCAGAGCGATGGGAGATTTCAGGATGGGAGTGTTCAGAGCGGTCAGACCGACGTCATCGACGTCAGAGAGGGCCGCCGTCAGACCGCCACCGGTATCGCGGCGCTCTCGTCGAGCACGCGTCGTATCTCGTCGATGACGGTGCGGTCCAGGGGCAGCATCAGATGTCCCACACCGTGTACGAGGATGTTGCGGGCCCGCAGGTCAGGGTGGTCGAGGCGGCCTCTGCTGGTGGGGATGACGGCCTCGTCGAGGTCGCTGTAGAAGGAGATGAACCTGGTGCGGCAACTCGGGGAGGGCCCCGCGAGGTCCGTCAACAGCGGGCTGCCCGGGCGGAGTTGGCGCAGCAGCGGATGCGGAAGGGCCCACAGCGCGATCGCGGTGCCGGTGTGCGGTGTGGCCAGGGTGATCGCCAGCGGCACATGGGCGTCACCGCCGAGCCGCTGTACGTAGTAGCGCACGATCAGTCCGCCCAGGCTGTGTCCGACCACGCACACGGGGCGCCCGCCGGAGAGTTCCCGTGCCCGCTCGACCTGCTCGCCCAGTGCCTTGGCGGCCGTGGGGATGTCCGGGTTGAACGCGTTGTAGGTGACGGTGACGAACGGTCCGGCGCTGCAGTCCCGCAGCCCGTTCTGGAGCCGGGCGAAGATCGAGGCCCGGTCGGCCAGACCGTGGACGAACAGCACCGGCATGCCCTGCGTACCGTCGCAGTCGACCGGTGGGAGGATCCGCGCACCCGCCCCGAACCACTCGGCGACCTCGCGCGCGCCGCGCACGGCCAGTTCCCAGGGCAGTCCCGCCAGCCGCATGGTGACCCACCCGGTCTCCAGTGCCGCGCCACGTAGCGTGACCAGCCACGGAAGGATCAGGCGGATTCCCTGCAACGGAATGCTCGTGGTACTCATCTCCGTTACGACGCTCGGCCGGCGCTCAGACCTGGCAGCTTCCCGAACCTGGGCGGTCGACCGATCCCATAAGCATCATGTTTCCCCCGTATTTCCCTCCAGTTTCCCTCCAGTGTTCCGATTGCGCACGGTGAACGTAGCTGGTCCCGCGGCGGGCGGACCGACGGCCGTAATCGGGTGGTGGACGGGGCCGCCGGGGGAGACGGTGAGGCCGCGGCCGACGCGGGTGCCGCCCGCGGGGCGTACCGCTGCCGTTCGACCGAGCGCAAGCGCGCATGGCGGCGTACGGCTCGCCGACCCACCGCGGACCGCATGCGGATCCCCGCCCCGCCGCGTGACGGCAAACGGCTCCCCGCCCCGCCCGCGTGACGGCATACTGCGGGCGTGAAGGTCCATCACCTCAACTGCGGCACCATGCGTCCTCCGGGACTCCGGCTGGTCTGCCACGTCCTCCTGATCGAAGCGGACTCCGGTCTGGTGCTCGTGGACTCCGGGTACGGTCTCCAGGACGTGGCCGACCCCCGGAGACGTCTCGGTCCGACGCGCCACTTGATCAGGCCGGTCCTTGACGACGAGGAAACCGCAGCCCGCCAGGTCGAGAAGCTCGGCTTCCGCCGGGACGACGTACGGCACGTCGTCCTTACGCATTTCGACGCGGACCACATCGGCGGCCTGTCCGACTTCCCCGGGGCCCAGGTCCACGTCACCGCGGCCGAGGCGCTCGGGGCGGTCCACGGCCCGTCCCGCCGGGAACGCTTCCGTTTCCGGTCGGTGCAGTGGGCCCACGGCCCGAAGCTCGTCGAGTACGGCCCGGAGGGCGAGAAGTGGCGGGGCTTCGCGGCGGCCAGGGAGCTGGACGGCATCGCCCCGGGGGTCGTGCTGATCTCCCTGCCCGGTCACACCCGGGGCCACGCCTGTGTCGCGGTGGACGCCGGCAGCCGGTGGATCCTGCACGCCGGCGACTCCTTCTACCACCACGGCACACTCGACGGGCGCACCCCCGTGCCGGGATCCCTCCGCTGTATGGAGCGGTTCGTCGCGTACGACCCGCAGCAGGTCCGCGACAACCACGCCCGGCTGGCCGAGCTGTACCGGCGCACGGACCCCGACCTGATGATCGTCAACGCCCATGACCCGGACCTGTACGAGAAGGCGCGGTCGGGCGCGTAGGTCATCCGGGGACGCCCCCGCCGGAGTCGGCCGCCGGGTGCGGGAGGGCGTGCGTGTTGGAGTAGATGACGCCGGGGTCCGAGGGGGCCTGGTTGAGGACCCACAGGCCGATCAAGGTGGCCAGGGTGAAGACGACCGCGATCAGGACGGCGAGAACGAGGCGGCGGCGCCGTTCGCGGCGCAGCCAGTCGCCACGAGCGGTGCGGTAGGCGTCGGGCGCGGCCTGCACCCCGTCCGCCAGGGTGCCCAGCGCCTCCCGCAGCGCCTGTTCCGTACGGGCCGCCTCGCTCGGAGAGGTCTCGCTCGGAGAGGCCTCGTTGGGAAAGGTCTCGTTCATCGCCGGGCCTCCATCACCTGGGTCAGGGCGGCGATTCCGCGCGCGGTGTGTGTCTTGACCGATCCGCTGGAGATCCCCATCGCGGCCGCTATCTCGCTCTCCTTCAGGCCGAGCCAGTGGCGCAGGACCAGTGCCTCCCGCTGTCTGGCGGGCAGCTGCTGCAACGCGTCGATCAGTACCCGCTGGTCGTCGTGGAGCAGTGCGGTGCTCTCCGCCGAGGCGACGAGCTCGCTCGGCGGGGTCTCGGCGTGCTTGCGGGCGACCTGGAGATGCCGTATCCGCATCCGGGTCAGGTTGCACACGGTGGAGCGCAGATAGGCCTCCGCCGCCTCCGCCTCCCTCAGCCGCCGCCACTTGCGGTAGATCTGGTAGTACGCCTCGGCCACCACGTTCTCCGGGTCGTCCGCACCGAGCAGTACGGCCAGCCGCAGCATCGAGGAGTAGTGCAGCTCGAAGAGACGGGCCAGGGCCGCCTCCCGCTCCAGGTCGGCGGGATCGCTCGCCGCGGGGGAGAGCGCCTCGCCCAGCGGAGTGGCGGGGTGTGGCACGCGCGGCTCGGTGACGGCGGCAGGAGCGGCCTGCGCCACCGGAGTCCTGATGTGCTGTCTGCGTCTCACGGGTTGCTTGCTCCCGTCTCGGGGCGCCGCCTGACACTCAGGCGGGACGGCAGGTCGGTGATGTCGGCGCCGCGCGGGACGCCGAGGCGTTCGAGGACCGCGGTGCCGGCCACCACGACCGTCAGGTTGAGCACGAGGGCGACGAGTCCCGCGTAGATCTCGACCGGGTGCTCACCCCCGCCGAAGGGCACGACCGACGAGAACCCCTCCCGCACCACCAGGAACGTCCCGGTCACCATGCCCACGGCCCACCCCGCGAGCAGCGCCCGGGGATGCAGCCGGCCGGTGAACAACCCGACGGCCACCGCGGGGAAGATCTGCAGGATCCACACCCCGCCAAGGAGCTGCAGGTTGATGGCGTCCTGGTCGCGCAGCCCGAAGACGAAGGCGACCGCCCCCAACTTCGCGGTCAGTGACACCGCCTTCGCGATGCGCACCTGCCGCTTGGGTGTGGCGGTCGGATGGACGTACTCGACGTAGACATTGCGTACGAAACACGTCGCGGCCGCGATCGACATCACGGCGGCGGGGACCAGCGCGCCGACCGTGATCGCCCCGAACACCAGCCCGGCCAGCGGCGCCGGCATCAGCCGGTCGACCAGCATCGGCACGGCCGCCTCCGCCCCGCCCTCGGGCGCCCGGACCCCGGCCGCGAGCGCCGCGATGCCGAGGAAACCGAAGAGCGCCAGCAGTCCCGTCCAGGCGGGCAGCGCCACGGCCACCTTGCGCACGGTGCGCGGCCCGTCGGCGGCGAATCCGGCGGTGAGCACATGCGGGTACATCAGCAGGGCGAGCGCCGAGCCCAGGGCGAGCGTGGCATAGGCGGGCTGCTGCTCCGGGGCCAGCAGCAGCGGTGAGTCGGACACGTCCGTGCCACCGAGCCGGCGCGCGGCACCGTCGAAGACCGCGCCCGGCCCGCCGAGCCGCTCCAGGACCAGCCAGCACACCGCGGTCAGCGAGACGAAGACGGCCACGGCCTTGAGCGCGGAGATCACCGTCGGCGCGCGCAGCCCGTACCGGTACGTCGCCACCGCGAGCCCAGCGAACAGGGCCACCATCACCAGGTCGCCGCCGGCGCCCCGGGGGTAGACGTCCCCGGCGGTGAGCACGGCGCGGATGCCCAGCAGCTGCAGCGCCAGGTACGGCATCGTCGCCAGGATCCCGGTCAGTGCCACCACGAGGGCGAGCGGCGGGGAACCGTAGCGCCCGCGCACGAAGTCGGCGACGGTGATGTAGCCGTGCCGGCGGGCCACCGTCCACAGCCGGGTCAGCAGGACGAACGCGAGCGGGCAGACGACCACCGTGTACGGGACCGCGAAGAACGCGGGCGCCCCGTTGCCGTAGGCCAGACCCGGCACGGCGGTGAAGGTGTACGCGGTGAAGATCGTGCCCCCGAGCAGGAGCCACGTCCACACGGGGCCGAGGCTGCGGTCGGCCAGCGCCCAGCCCTCCAGCGACGGCAGCCGGTCGACGGTCCGCAGACGGCGTGCGGTGACGGCGAACAGCGACGCCCCGCCGATCACGGCGAGGAACGTCGCGGTCATGGCGCCGTCGGCCATGGGTCACCGTCCTTGGTGTGCCTGGGCCCGTGCGGAGGACTCACGCGGGCTGCCCGTAGGTGAGTTGCGCGGCGGGCGGATTCGGAGGACAGAACATCGGCGGGAAATCTTCTGGAAATTTCCTGTCAACCGGTTCCGGTCGGTGGGCAACTCTTGCACAGACCAGCAGCGAGCGGGAGAGGAGAGCAGGTCATGGCACCCACAGGTCAGCCCACCGGTCAACCTGACAGCCGGCCGGCCGGTCATCACCGGCTACGGCGCGTCGTGATCGCCCTGCTGCTCCTCGCGCCCGCCGCGGGACTGCTGTGGGTCCCCTGGTACGCCGGTGCGAGCCCGCGGCTGGCCGGCACGCCGTTCTTCTACTGGTACCAGCTGGCCTGGGTGCCGGGGTGCGGGCTCTGCCTGCTCGCCGCGTACGCCCTGTCCAGGCACGACCGCCACGATCCCTGACCGGTGGGTCCGGAGTGCTCCGGGGCACTGCCCGGCCGGACCGACCCCGGGCCTGCTTTCCCACTGTTTCCCCACCACTGATCAGCACGGCTGATCAGCACTGATCAGCACCTCTGGTACCGCCACCACACCACCACCCAGGCGAGGAGCCGTCATGCCCACGTCAATCATGCCCGAATCCGCTCTCCCCGGACCGGAGGGCCCACCGTCCCGGCGGTCCCGGATGACACCCAGATCCGTACTCGTGTGGACCGCCGTGTCCCTGGTGGGCGCGATCGGATGGGCCGTGCTCGGCCTGTCCCGGGGCGAGGAGATCTCGGCCGTCTGGCTGCTGATGGCCGCCCTCGGCTCGTACGCCATCGCCTACCGCTTCTACGCGCGGTTCATCGCCCGCCGGGTCCTCCAGGTCGACGACACCCGGGCCACCCCGGCCGAACGGCTGGAGGACGGTGTCGACTACCACCCCACCGACCGCCGCGTGCTCTTCGGCCACCACTTCGCGGCCATCGCCGGCGCGGGCCCGCTGGTCGGCCCCGTCCTGGCGGCCCAGATGGGCTATCTGCCGGGCACGATCTGGATCATCGCCGGCGTGATCTTCGGCGGTGCGGTCCAGGACATGATCGTCCTGTTCCTCTCCATGCGCCGGAACGGCAAGAGCCTCGGGCAGATGGCACGTGACGAGATCGGCAGGGTGGGCGGAGCCGCCGCGCTGATCGGCGTCTTCGCGATCATGATCATCCTGCTCGCGGTCCTCGCGATGATCGTCGTCAACGCGCTGGCGGAGTCCGCGTGGGGCACCTTCTCGGTCAGCATGACCATCCCCATCGCCCTCTTCATGGGCTTCTACCTGCGCTACCTGCGGCCCGGCCAGGTCGTGGAGACCAGCCTCATCGGCGTGGCCCTGCTGCTGCTCGCCATCCTCGGCGGCGGCTGGATCCAGGACTCCTCGCTCGCCGAGTACTTCGTCTGGAGCCCCGAGACCCTGGTCTTCTGCCTGGTCGGCTACGGTTTCATCGCCTCCGTGCTCCCCGTGTGGATGCTGCTGGCGCCCCGTGACTACCTGTCGACCTTCATGAAGGTCGGGACCATCGCCCTGATGGCCGTGGGCGTGGTGATCGCCGCCCCGAACCTCAAGGCCGAGTCGGTGACCGACTTCGCCTCGACAGGCGCCGGACCCGTCTTCGCCGGATCGTTGTTCCCCTTCCTGTTCATCACCATCGCCTGCGGCGCCCTGTCGGGCTTCCACGCCCTGGTCTCCTCCGGCACCACCCCCAAGCTGATCCAGAAGGAGTCCCAGGTCCGGATGATCGGCTACGGCTCCATGCTCACGGAGTCCTTCGTCGCCGTCATGGCGCTGATCGCCGCCTGTGTGCTGGAACCGGGCCTGTTCTACGCGATGAACTCCCCGGCCGCGCTGCTCGGCCCGACCGTGGACAGTGCCGCCGAGGCGGTGAAGAACCTCGGCTTCACCATCACCCCGGACCAGCTCGCCGCGGCGGCCAAGGCCGTCGAGGAGGAGACGCTGGTGGGCCGCTCCGGTGGCGCTCCCACGCTGGCCGTCGGCATGTCGGAGATCTTCGCCGGGGTGTTCGGCGGTGCCGGGATGAAGGCCTTCTGGTACCACTTCGCGATCATGTTCGAGGCGCTGTTCATCCTCACCACGGTGGACGCGGGCACAAGGGTCGGCCGCTTCATGCTCCAGGACATGCTGGGCAACGTCTGGAAGCCGATCGGCCGGGTCACCTGGAAGCCGGGCATCTGGATCACCAGCGCCGTGGTCGTCGGCGCCTGGGGATACTTCCTCTACGCCGGCGTCACCGACCCGCTGGGCGGCATCAGGCAGCTGTTCCCGCTGTTCGGGATCGCCAACCAGCTGCTTGCCGCGGTCGCGCTGGCCGTCACCACCACCCTGCTCGTCAAGCACGGCAAGCAGCGCTGGGCCTGGGTCACCGGCATCCCGCTGGTCTGGGACGTGGCCGTCACCTTCACCGCGGGCTGGCAGAAGATCTTCTCGGACAACCCGGCGATCGGCTTCTTCGCCCTGCGGGACAAGTACGCGCAGGCCATCGAGGACGGTCAGCTCCTGCCGGGTGCCAAGACCATGGACGACATGCACAAGATCGTGCTCAACAACACGGTCGACGGCGTGATCATGGCGGTCTTCCTGGTGCTGGTCCTCACTGTCCTGGTCAACTGCGCCGTCGTGTGCGTCCGTGCCGTCCGCGCCACCGAGCCGCTGCCGACGACCGAGGCGCCGTACGTCGAGTCCCGTATCGACCTGCCGGAGCAGGGGAAGAGCGAGTCGCTGGTGGGGGCGGGCTCATGAGCGTCGTCCGGAGGGTGCTGGGCACTGTGCTCTGGTACGCGCGCGAACTGACCGGCGAGGCGGAGTACGACCGCTACTGCCAGCGGCACCGGCGCCACCATCCGCACGCTCCCGTGCCGACCCGGCGCGAATACCAGGTCCTGCGGACCCACCAGCGGGAAGCCCACCCCCAGGGCCGCTGTTGCTGAAGGTTGCCGGTCTGCTGCCCGCCCCGCGCACCACGCCACGGGCCGCGGGGCGGGCGGCTCTCCAACGCGGGGCGGGCAACTGTCCAACCGCGGGGCGGGCAGTTGTCCAACCGCGGGGCGGGCAGTTGTCCAACGGCGGGGCGGGCGTGCCTCGAGCCCTGACGCGTTGGCCCGCACGCATGGCCAACCCACATCACCACCCCACATCACCCAGCCACGTCGCCCACACCCCCGCATCCCCCACGTGTCCGTCCGCGCCCACCCCACCCTCTCCCGGGACCGAAATGCTGAGACGCCGACCCTCCCTGCTGATCCGGCCCGAGCTCGACGACCGCGACCTGCACGTGACCCTGACCGACCTGCGCCCGGCCCAACAGCTCCACGGCCTCGGCGCGGGCCGCACCCGCCCGCCGTGGGAGCCGGTCGCCGAACTGCTGCGCACCACCGGGCGCGACTGGGACCGCCGCGTCCACCGGGCCTCCGTGCTGGCGGGCGGCCTCCCCGCGGCGATCGTGGAACGGTGGGTCGCCGAACGGCCCGGGGACGGGGACGCGCTCGTCCTGCACGCCCACCTCCTGGCCCGCCGGGCGCCGGCCGAGGGGCGGGCCGCCGCCCAGCGCGCCGAACAGGCGTGTCTCAGGGCGGCGCAGGCGTGTCCGGACGACCCCACCCCGTGGCTGGCGCTGCTGTCGCTGCTGCACTCCTTCGGGACACCCGTCCGGGACGCCGTCCCGGTGTGGACCGAGGCCGTCACCCGCGCCCCGTGGAACCGGACCGCCTATCACCGGATGCTGGGCTACATCTCCCCGCGTGGGCACGGCAACGTCCCCGACATGATGGACTTCGCCCGGCAGTGCGCCCTGCGCGTACCGCCCGGGTCGCCCCTGGTCCTGCTGCCCGTCGCGGCCCGGGTGGAACTCTTCGCGCACCGTCGGGGGCAGGATCCGATCGCCGCGCTGGGGGCGGGCGGGCACTGGAACGAACGACAGGCGGTCGAGGAGGTGGAGGCGGCCCTCACCGGCTGGTTCCGCACCGCCTCGCCGCCGCACGCGGAAGCGGTCGCGGACCTCAACATCCTCGCCTTCGCGCTGACCCGAACGCACCGCCCGGTCGACGCCGCGCCCGTCTTCCACCGCATCGGCCCGTACATGACCCGTGAGCCGTGGGACCTGCTGCCGGACCCGGAGCGTACGTTCCTCTACTGGCGGGACCGACTGAGCTGAGGACCTGCGGCTCGGCCTGCTGCATCGCCGTCGGCGCCGGTCGCGGTGGACTGTTGTGCAAAACGTTTTGGAAACCTAGCTTGTCCGCCATGAGTGACAGAGCACCCGCGTCCGCGGGCGGCCTTGTGGTGTCCGGCTGCGATGTGCTGCGTGTTCGGCCGGAGGGCGAGTGCGAGGTGCTGCGGGCGCAGGACATCGTCGTGGCGGACGGTGTCATCCAGGAGATACGGCCGGCCGCCGGTGACGTGCCGCAGGGCGGCGCGGCCATGGCGGACGTGATCGACGGCCGCGGCCTGCTCGCCGTTCCCGGCCTGGTGAACGCGCACACGCACAGCCCCATGGTGCTGATGCGCGGCGCCGCCGAGGACGTGACGGTCGAGGCGTGGTTCAACGACCGGGTCTGGCCCATGGAGAGCAACCTCACGCCGGCCGACGTGCACATCGGCGCCCAGCTGGCCTGCGCCGAGATGATCCGCTCCGGGGTCACGACCTTCGCCGACCACTACTTCTTCCCCGAGCGGATCGCCGAGGCGGTCGCCGCCAGCGGGCTGCGCGCCGACATCGCACCCACCTTCTTCAGCAGCCGGGGCGCGGAAGCCCTCGACGGGACAGTGGGGTTCGCCGAGGACTGGCACGGCGCGGCCGACGGCCGGGTGACCGTGTCCCTCGGGCCGCACGCCCCGTACACCGTCGACGACGCCGATCTGCGGACCCTGTCCGGGCACGCCCGGCGGCTCGGCCTGCGGATACACATCCACGCCGCGGAACACCTGGAGCAGACCGAGTCCAGTCTGGAGCGGCGCGGCATCACACCGATCAGGGTGCTCCACGAGACCGGAGTACTCGAGGCCGGGGCGCTGATCGCCCATGGCTGCGGCATCGTCGAGCAGGATCTGCCGCTGCTGGCCGAGTACGCAGGCACGACCGCCGTGGCCTGTTGCCCCAAGGTCTACCTCAAGCACGCGCTGTCCCCGCTCACCCCCGTCCGGGCACTGCTCGACACCGGAGTGACGGTCGCGGTCGGCACGGACGGCGCCGCAGGGCACAACACGCTCGACGTGTGGGAGGCGCTGCGACTGGTCGCCCTCACCCAGAAGCAGGCCGTGCGTGACGCGACCTGGATGACCGTCTCCGACACCCTGCGGCTCGCGACGCGCGGCGGCGCACGCGCCCTCGGCCTGGGCGACCGCATCGGGGCACTGGAGCCGGGGATGCGCGCCGACATCGTCCTCACCGATCTGAGCGGACCGCACTGCCGCCCGCTGCACGACCCCCGCGCGGCGCTGGTCTACAGCGCCCGCGCCGCCGACGTACGGACCGTGGTCGTCGACGGCCGGGTCCTGATGCGCGACGGTGAGCTGCTGACCGTGGACGAACGGGCCCTGATCGAGGAGGCCGAGGCCCGGGTGGCCCGGATCCTCGACACCTCCCACGGGAGGGCGGTGCAGCACTATGACCCGTGAGCCCTACGGCGCCGACCACCACACGGCCGTGCGCCGGCCCGCGTCCATCAAGGACGTCGCCGCCGCGGCCGGGGTCAGCCCCACCACCGTCTCCCACGTCCTCAGCGGCAACCGCCCCGTCAACGAGCACACCGCCGCGCGGGTCCGCAGCGTCGTCAACCGGCTCGGCTACGTCCCCGCGTCACTGGCACGCAGCCTCCAGGCCGGCTCGACCTCGGTGATAGGGCTGCTGATCCCCGACATCAGCAACACCTTCTTCGCCGAACTCGCCAAGGGCGCCGAGGACGCCGCGCACGATCTGGGCTACGGGCTGATCCTGTGCAACACCGAGTTCGACGCCGACCGCGAGGACCGCTACCTCGGCATGATCCGCAGCCGGTTCATCGACGGCATGGTGTACGCCTCGGGCTCCCCGCCGTCCAGGCGCCGCCTGGAGGCGCTGATGGGCAAGTTCCCCATCGCCCTCGCCGACGAGGAGGTCGAGGGGCTCGAAGGCGCCCTGATCGCGTCCGCCGACCACGAGGCGGGGGGCCGGCTGGTCGGCGAGCACCTGCGTTCCCTCGGCCATCGCCGGGCCCTGATGCTGACCGGTCCGCGCGCCCTGAAGAGCAGCGTCGCCCGGGCGAGCGGGTTCGTGCGGGCCTTCGGGGGCGAGGTCGTGGAGCGCGTCGGCGACTTCAAGGAGGGCTCCGGCTACCGCCTGGTGGCCAAACTCCTCCAGGACGGCGGCCTGGACTGCACGGCCGTCTTCGCCGCCAACGACCTCATGGCGTTCGGTGCCCTCACCGCGCTCCGGGAGGCGGGACTGTCGGTGCCGGAGGACATCTCCGTGGTCGGCTTCGACGACATCCGCGCCGCCTCACTGGCCCACCCGCCGCTGACCACCGTCCACCAGCCCGCCTACGACGTCGGCCGAACCGCCACCGCGCAACTGCTCCAGTACGTCACCCGGGGCGAGGTCCCGCCCGCGTCCCGGCACACCCTTCCCGTCGAACTCAGGGTGCGGGGCAGCACGGCACCGGCCGCCCGCTGACCCACCGCTTCCCCTCCCCGCAAAGCTGCTCCACTCTTCCCCGCAAAGGCGGTTCGCCATGCCCAGAGTCCTCGTCGTCGGCGAGTCCTGGTTCACGTACACGGTCCACCAGAAAGGCTTCGACGCCTTCCACACCGCCGAGTACACCGAAGGCGGAGGCGTCTTCCTCGACGCGCTGCGCTCACGCGGCCACGAGGTGACGTACGTTCCCGCGCACGAGATCCCCACCCGGGTCCCCGCCTCCGCCGAAGGCTTCGACGCCTACGACGTCGTCATCATCAGTGACGTCGGCGCCAACAGCTTCCAGCTCCCGCCCGAGACCTTCGGCCAGTCCATACCCGCCCCCGACCGCACCGAGCTGGTGCGTGACTTCGTGGAGCGCGGCGGCGGGGTGCTGATGATCGGCGGCTATCTCACCTTCAGCGGCATCGACGCCCGCGCCCGCTGGGGGCGCACCCCGCTCGCCGCCGCGCTGCCGGTGTCGATGGTGGACCGCGACGACCGGGTGGAGCTCCCGGCCGGCGCGGTGCCCGAGGTGGTGGGGGAGCACGCGGTCGTACGGGGGCTGGAGCGGTCCTGGCCCGCGCTGCTCGGTATGAACGAGGTCACGGCCCGGCCCGAGGCAGCACTGCTGGCCGAGTGCGCCGGACATCCGCTGCTCGTGGTCGGCACGCACGGCGGCGGCAGATCCGCGGCGTTCACCTCCGACGTGGCACCGCACTGGGCGCCGCCCCCCTTCCTGGACTGGGACGGGTACGCCGAGCTGTGGGACCGGCTGGTGCGCTGGCTGGCGGGGGCCGAGCTGTGACCGAGGGGCACGACCGGACCACCGGCACACCCCACATAGCCGCCGCACCCGGCGACTTCGCCTCCCTCGTGCTGATGCCGGGGGACCCGTACCGGGCCCGCCGGATCGCCGAAACGTTTCTGCGGGACGCCCGGCTGGTCACCGACGTACGCGGCATCGTCGGCTACACGGGCACCCACCAGGGCGTGCCGATGTCCGTCCTGGCCTCCGGCATGGGTATCCCCTCGATGTCCATCTACGCGACGGAGCTGTTCCGCCACTACGGCGTCCGCAGGATCGTCCGGGTCGGCACCGCCGGTGCGATCCCCGCCTCGGTGGCCCTGCGGGACGTCGTCGTCGCCTCGGCCGCGCACACCGACTCCAGCCTGAGCCGTGTCCTCGTGGACGGCGTGACCCTCTCGCTCGCCCCGTCCTACCGGCTGCTGCGGGCGGCGGCGGACGCGGCCGGAAGGGAAGACGAGGGCGACGAGGGCGGCGAGGGCGGCGAGGGCGGCGAGGGCGGCGAGGGCACGGTGCACATCGGCCCGGTCTTCAGCAGCGACCACTTCTACCTCGACCGGCCCGCACTCTTCGACGCCCTGGAACGCCACGGCACCCTCGCCGTCGAGATGGAGGCCGCGGGCCTGTACGCCGTGGCGGCGGCGGAGGGCGGCGAGGCGCTCGCCGTACTGACCGTCTCCGACCACATCCGCACCGGCCGGACCCTGTCCGCGGAGGAACGCGAAACCTGCTTCGGCCACGCCCTGAGCCTCGCGGCGACGGCCCTGCTGGACGGCGTCTGAATTTCCGCAGAAGAAATGAAACAGAAACCCGGCGGCGTAGCCAAAACGTTTTGCACTTCCTACTGTCAACGCATCCGCTGACCCAGACGACTTGTTCAGGAGATCGAAGATGAGATACCGGAGAAGCGCCGCCTTCGCGGTGGTGGCGACCCTTGCACTGACCGCGTGCGGCGGATCCGGCGGGAGCGGAGAGAACTCCGGCTCGACCTCCTCGGGCAAGCTGCGCATCAAATTGGTGATCAACGGCGGGCTGGGCGACAAGTCCTTCTTCGACTCCGCCCACGAGGGTCTGAAGCGCGCCGAGAAGGAGCTCGGCTACGAGCTCAAGGTGGTGGAGCTCGGCTCCGACCGCACGAAATGGGAGCCCGGCTTCGAGGACGCGGCCTCGGCCGACGACTACGACATCCTCGCCGCCGGTACCTTCGACGTCACCGACTACATCGGCAAGCTCGCCCCCGAATTCCCCGACAAGAAGTTCTGGGTTTTCGACGCGCCGGTCGACTACAGCGGCAAGAACGGCGCCTGTTCCAACAAGTGCGAGAACGTGTACTCCGTCACCTTCAAGCAGAACGAGGGCGGTTATCTCGCGGGATTCCTCGCCGAGAAGCTGGTGGCCGGCAAAGCGCTCAAGGGAACCGAATCGCTGAAGAAGGTCGGAGTGATGGGCGGCGTGAAGATCCCCGTCATCGACGACTTCATCGTCGGCTTCAAGGCGGGCTTCAAGCAGGCCGGCGGAAAGAACTCGGACGTCGTCGTCCAATACGTGGGCGGCGACAAGCCGTTCGGCGATCCCGCCAAGGGCAAGGAGATCTCCACCGCGATGTACGGACAGGGCGCCGCGCTGGTGTGGCCGGTCGCCGGACTCTCCGGCCTCGGCACCTTCGAGTCCGCGGTCACCGCCAAGCGGTACGCGTTCGGCGTCGACTCCGACCAGTACCAGACCCTCGCCGACCCCGCGCAGAAGGACACCGTCGTCACCTCCATCCTCAAGAACGTCGGCAACGCCCTCTACAAGGCGGCGCAGGACGAGAAGACGGGCTCCCTGAAGTACGGCGCCGTGGAGACCGTCGGCCTAGCGCAGGACGCCGTCGGCTACGTCGACGACGCCCACTTCGAGGAACTGGTGCCGGACAAGATCCGCACCGAACTCGAGGAAGCCGCGGACCAGGTGAAGTCCGGCTCCGTCACGGTTCCCAGCGCCTTCTGACACACGAACTGACACACGATCGGCCTTCAGGATGAACGAGTCAGGGAACGGGCCGGGGAACCGGCCCCGGGGCGAGGCGGCGGGAGTCGACGGCTCCGTCGCCGTCGCCGCCTGCGCCGTCACCAAGACCTACGCCAACGGGGTGCGCGCGGTGCGCGGCGTGGACCTCGAGGTCCCGCCGGGCGAGATCCGCGCGGTCGTAGGTGAGAACGGCGCGGGCAAGTCGACGCTGATGAAGATGTTCTACGGACTGGAACAGCCCACGTCCGGGGAGATCATCGTCGGCGGACGGTCCCGCACCCTGCGCGGCCCGGCCTCCGCGATCGCCCTCGGCGTGGGCATGGTGCACCAGAACCTCATGCTGGTGCCCTCCTTCACCGTCGCCCAGAACGTCGTCCTCGGCGTCGAACCCGGCCGCCGCGGTCTCGTCGACGCCAGGGCGGCCGTCGAGACCACGGCCCGGCTCGCGGCGGAGTCCGGACTCGCCGTCGACCCGAAGGCCCGCGTGGACGAGGTGTCGGTGGGCATGCGCCAGCGCACCGAGATCCTCAAGGCCCTCCACCGCAAGGCCCGCGTGCTGATCCTGGACGAGCCCACCGCCGTGCTCACCCCGCAGGAGACCGAGGACCTGTTCGCCGCCGTGCGCCGGCTGCGCGACGGCGGGATGACCGTGCTGTTCATCTCGCACAAACTGCGCGAGGTGCGCGAGATCAGCGACAAGGTCAGCGTGATGCGCGCCGGTTCCCTGGTGGGGACGGTAGCCACCGCCGACGCCACCGAACGGTCGCTGGCCGCCATGATGGTAGGCCGGGACCTCTCGCTGGACGTGGGGCGCACCCCCGCCCGGCCGACCGAAGTCACTCTGCGGGTGCGGGACTTGGCGTACGAGGCAGCCACGGGGCAGTCCCTGTCGGAGATCGCCTTCGACGTCGCCGCCGGGGAGGTCGTCGGCGTGGCGGGCATCGAGGGCAACGGACAGAGCGAACTGGCGGAGATCCTCGCCGGGTTGCGCCGACCCACCGTCGGCTCGATCCGCGTCGGCGGCACCGACACCGCCGGACTCGACGTCGCGGGACACCGCAGGGCCGGCATCGGCTACGTACCCGAGGACCGGCTGCACAACGGCGCCGCCCTCGACGAGTCCATCGCCGACAACCTCGTCGTCGACCGCCACGACCGCCCGCCCCTCGCCCGCCGCGGCGTCCTGCACCCACGAGCGGTGCGCGCACACGCCGAGCGGCTCATCGACGAGTACGCCATCCGTACCCCCGACCCGTCCGTACCCGTGCGCTCACTGTCCGGCGGCAATATGCAGAAGGTCATCGTGGCCCGCGAACTGTCCGCCGGACCACGGCTGTTGATCGCCTCCCAGGTCACCCGCGGAGTGGACATCGGCGCCATGCGGTTCATGTACGAGCGGCTGGTCGCCGCACGTGACGCGGGCGCCGCCGTGCTGCTGATCTCCGCCGACCTGACCGAACTGCTCGCCCTCTCCGACCGGCTGCTGGTCCTCAAGGACGGCCGCCTGGTCGGCAGGTTCGACGACACCGCCGCACTCACCGAGAAACACGTCGGTCTCTACATGCTGGGCGTGGAACACCACGACCGGGAGCAGCTGGTGGCGGGCCTGGACGACGCGGGGGAGGCACCGGCCGCATGACCACCGCACCCACCACCCGCGTCGAGCGCGAGGACCGCCGCGAGTACCGCGCCACCCGCCGCCGCGACCTCGCCGTCGACCTCAGCATGACCCTGGCCACCATCCTGGCCGCCCTCGCCATCGGCTTCCTCGTCATGCTGCTGACCGGCAACGACCCGGTGCAGGCCTACGAGGCCATGCTCACCGGCCCGCTCGACCGCTCCTTCCGCGTCGGACGCTGGCTGGAGGACGCCACCACCCTCACCCTGCTCGGACTGTCGGTGGCGATCCCCTTCCGCGCCCGGCAGATCAGCCTGGGCGCCGAGAGCCAGGTCTACGCGGGCGCCCTCGCCGCGGCCACCGTCGCGATCTTCCTGCCGCTGCCGCCGGTCGCCGCGGTCGTCGTCCCCATGGTCGCCGCGGCCACCGCCGGCGCCGGGATGGGCTTCGTACCGGGCGCGATGAAGGCCCGCCTCGGCGCCAACGAGATCGTGGCCACGCTGATGCTCAACGCCATCGTCGTCCGCGTCTACGACTACCTCGTCAACGGCCCGCTGAAGGAGCCCGGCAGCAGCGCCGTGCACTCGAAGTCCATCCAGCAGGACTCCGTGCTCACCCCGCTGACCGAATGGTTCGGCATCCCGCTCGGGCGCGCCAACGTCGGACTGTTCCTGATGCTGCTCACCGCCGTCGCGCTGTGGCTCCTCATCACCCGCACCCCGCTCGGCTACCGCATCCGCATGACCGGCTCCAATCCCGACTTCGCCGAGTACGGCGGCATCCGGGTGCCCCGCGCCATCGAGTGGAGCTTCGTCATCGGCGGCGCCGTCGCCGGACTCGCCGGGGCCCACCTCGTCCAGGGCGTGTACGGGCGGCTGGAACCGGGCCTCGCCGGAAGCCTCGCCTTCGAAGGGATCGTGGTCGCCCTGCTGGCGCGCAACAACCCCCTGGTGGTCGTGGTCGCCGGGCTCTTCTACTCCTACCTCCGCGCCGGGGGAGACATCATGGAACAGCAGACGGACGTCGGTACCGAGATCGTCGTGGTCATCCAGGCGGTCATCGTGCTGCTGGTGACCGCGCAGGCCCTGCCGGACCTGCTCAAGCGCCGGATCGCGCGGCGGCAGCGGAGACAGCCGATCCAGGGGGACGCCCGATGAGCGCGGTCCTCGACGTCGTCCTCAGCAGCGCCTTCCTCGCCGCGGTGCTGCGCATCGCCACCCCGTACCTGCTGGCCGCGTTCGGCGGACTGGTCGCCGAACGCGCGGGCATCAGCAACATCGCCCTGGAGGGCCAGATGCTGGCCGCCGCCTGCATGGGCGCACTGGTCGCCGGCTACAGCGGCTCCGTCGCCCTCGGCGCGCTGTGCGGGGTCGCGCTGGCCGTACTGCTGGGACTGCTGCTGGCCGCGCTCCGCCTGGAACTGGGCGCGGACGCGATCATCGCGGGCATCGGCCTCAACCTGCTCGCCTCCGGCGGCACCGCGTACGCCGTCTACACCCTCCTCGACGACAAGGGCGGCACCTCCGGACTGAAGAGCGGCAGTCTGCCGACCGTCACCCTGCCCGGAGTCGAGAGCATCCCCCTCGTCGGCGATGTGCTCAGCGGCCAGAACATGATCACCTGGCTCGCCTTCCTCGCCGCGCCCCTGGTGGCCTGGCTGTTCTACCGCACCCGCTTCGGCTTCCACCTGCGGGCGGTGGGGGAGACGCCGGACGCGGCGGAATCGGTCGGGATCCCCGTCCGCCGGGTCCAGTACACGGGCCTCGCCCTCAGCGGCGCCCTCGCCGGAGCCGCCGGCGTCTTCCTGAGCATGGGCTACGTCTCCTTCTTCGTACGGGACATGACGGCCGGCCGTGGTTTCATCGCCCTCGCCGCGGTGTTCCTCGGCGGCCTCAGGCCCTGGGGCGTCTTCCTCGCCGCACTCGGCTTCGGCGCGGCGGAGGCCCTGGCCGTACAGCTCGGCACTCTCGACGTGCCGCCGCAGCTGGTGTCCACGATTCCCTACGCGATGACGCTGGTGGCGCTCGCCCTGTACGCCTGGCGCCGCAAGCGCCGCGGTCTCGCCGGAGGGGTCGCCGCCTCCCTCTGACCTCACCCGAGCAACTCGAACACACCCTCATGCCCCGGTGAACGGCCGCGGGCCCGGTTCACCCATGCCCAACGCCCGCGGGCCCCGCCGAAGCCATGCCTGCCGCACGCCGTCCGCCGCGGGCACCCCGTATCCCCACCCCCCCCGCGGCCCCTTGCACGACAAGCCCCTCCTGCACGACCAACCCTCGCAAGACAGGAAGCTCAGCATGCGACACAGACTCCGAACGCGGCGAAAGCGCGCACTCCTGGGCGCGGTCACCGCGGCAGCGCTCCTCGGCGGACTGACCCTCGCCAACGGCTTCGCGGCGGAGCCCGGGGCCGGAGCCGCCGTCGAGCAGAACGGCATACGGCTCCTCGACACCCTCACGGTCCCCGCCGGAACCACCGAGTTGGGCATGCCGTTCGGCGGCCTGTCCGGCATCGACTACGACAAGAAGTCCGGTGAGTACGTCGCCCTCAGCGACGACCGCTCGGAGAACGGCAAGGCCCGCTTCTACACCCTTCGACTGCCGGTCGACGGCGATGGGTTCGCGCACGACAAGCCCGACCTCGACGCGTTGACCGTGCTCGACGACACCACCGGCGAACCCTTCGCGCCCAAGGCCGTCGACCCGGAGGCGATCCGCTGGGCCCCCGGCGGCAAGAGCCTGCTGTGGACCAGCGAGGGCGCCTCCGCCTCCGGCCAGCCCGCCTTCGTCCGCGAGGCGAGCCCATCCGGCGACCACGAGCGCGAACTGCCGCTGCCCAAGGCGTACGCACCGGTTCGCAACTCCTCGGGGACGCTCACCGCGGGCGTCCGCAACAACCAGGCCCTCGAAGGCCTCACGCTCTCCGCCGACGGCAGCAAGGTCGTCACCATCACGGAGAACGCCCTCGTCCAGGACGGTCCCGCCGCCGGGCTGACCGCCAAGAGCCCGTCCCGGCTGCTGGTCATGGACCGCGGGACCGGGGCCGCCGAGGCCGAGCACGTCTACGAGGTCGACCCGATCTCCGACGCGCCCACCGCGCCGCTGCCCGCCCCCGTCGGCACCTACTCCGCCGACCGGGGAGTCTCCGAGATCCTCGCGATCAACGAGACCGACTACCTCACCGTCGAACGGTCCTTCGCCTCCGGTGTCGGCTTCTCCATCCGCCTCTACTGGACCACCACCCGCGGCGCCACCGACGTCAGCGGCAGGGAAAAGCTGTCCGGCTCCGAGCAGCCGATGCCGAAGAAGCTGCTCTACGACTTCACCACCACGGGCACCGCCGACACCGCCGACAATGTCGAGGGCCTCACCTGGGGCCCGACCCTGCCCGACGGCTCCCGCTCCCTCGTCCTCGTCGCCGACGACAACTTCGGCTTCAACGGCAGCGTCACCAAGTTCCATCTGCTGTCCGTCCGCCCCGGTCTCTTCACCGGTCACGGCCTGCCCACCGTCCCGAAGCCCGCGAACACCGTCGACGTCCAGCTGCTGTCCTTCAACGACTTCCACGGCAACCTGGAACCGCCCACCGGACGCGACGCCAACCTCGGCTCCAGGCTGGACCCCAAGTCGACCACCGTCGGCGGCGCGGAGTACCTCGCGACCCGGCTCGGCCAGCTCCGCCAGGGCACCGAGGCCTCACTGACCGTCGCAGCGGGCGACATCATCGGAGCCAGCCCCTTCCTCTCCGGGCTCTTCCACGACGAACCGACCGTCGAGTCCATGGAGAAGCTGCACCTGGACGTCACCAGCGTCGGCAACCACGAGTTCGACGAGGGCACCGGGGAACTGCTGCGCATGCAGAACGGCGGCTGCCACCCCGAGGACGGCTGCTACATCGACGGCGAACCCTACGACGGAGCGCAGTTCCCCTGGCTCGCCGCCAACGTCATCGACCGCACCAGCGGCAAGCCGCTCCTCGCCCCCACCTGGGTCAAGAAGGTCGACGGGATCAAGCTCGGCTTCATCGGCATGACCCTGGAGGGCACTCCCGAGGTCACCGGCCAGTCCGGGATCAAGTCCGTACGTTTCCTGGACGAGACCGAGACCGCCAACGCCGCCGCGCGCAAGCTGCGGGAACAGGGCGTCGAGGCGATCGTGGTCCTGCTGCACGAGGGCGGCGTCCAGGCAGGCAGCTACGGCCAGTGCGACGGGATCTCCGGACCCGTCGTCGACATCGCGAAGAACCTGGACCCGGCGATCGACGCCGTGGTCACCGGCCACACCCACCAGCCGTACATCTGCTCCCTGCCCGACCCGGCCGGCAACCCGCGCACGGTCACCTCGGCCTCCGCCTTCGGCCGCGTGGTCACCGAGACCCGGCTGCCGATCGACCGCGGCACCGGGGACGTCGTACGCGACCAGGTCGCCGCGATGAACCACCTCGTCACCCGCACCGTCACCAAGGACGCCGACCAGACCGCCGTCATCGACAAGTGGAAGGCCCTCTCGGCGCCGCTGGCCAACCGGGTCGTCGGCAAGGTCACCGCCGACATCACCCGCTCCGAGACCCGCGACGCCGAGTCCGACCTCGCGAACCTCGTCGCCGACGCCCAGCTCGCCGCGACCTCCGCACCCGAGAAGGGCGGGGCCCAGATCGCGCTGATGAACCCGGGCGGGGTCCGCGCGGATCTGGTGTACGCCACCTCGACGGGCGGCGAGGCACCCGGCGAGATCACCTACGCGGAGGCCTTCGCCGTGCAACCCTTCGCCGGGACCCTCGTCTCCGTGGACCTGACGGGAGCACAGATCGAGAAGATCCTCGAGGAGCAGTTCAACGACTCCGGCACCCGGGCGCCCACCCTCATCCTGGGCGTGTCCAAGGGCCTGACCTACTCCTACTCCCGCAGCGCCCCCGTCGGTGACCGCATCGACCCGGCGACGGTCAAGCTCAACGGCGAGACGCTGAAGCCCGACGCCACCTACCGCGTCACCGCCAACACCTTCCTCGCGGCGGGCGGCGACGGCTTCACCACCTTCGCCCGGGGCAGCGACCCGGTCGGCGGCGGCGACGACATCGCGGCGCTGACCGACCACCTCACCGCCCAGAGCCCGGTGGCGCCTCCGGGCACCGACCGGGTGACCGAACTGCCCTGACGGGCACCCCTCGTTGAGGCGCCGTTCCCGGCCCTTCCCCACCGGGACGGCGCCTCAACACCGACACGTACACGCCGCCGGACCCGGCCCGCCGACAGCCCACGGGCAAGGAGATGGGGGCGTATAGGACAAAAATTCGCCGTGTGGATCAAGGAATATCCGGGCGGAGGTCCTTGGCTGTGTCTGCTGAGATACGTGGAACCAGACACAGGAAGACCTCCGGAAGGGGACTGGAGACGATGAGCGACGTCACGACGGAGTACAGGCTCGGCGGGCTGAAGACAGCGGTCGGACGCCACGGCATCTGGAGCTTCGAACTGCGCGCGGACGAACCGGAACGACGCGGCGAGCTCATCGAGGCCGCCGCCGAACTCGACGAACTCGGATACGGCGCCGTCTGGTTGGGCGGCAGCAGCGGCGTGCGGCACGCCGTACCACTGATCGAGGCCACGTCCCGGCTGACCGTGGCCACCGGGATCCTCAGCATCTGGCAGTACGAGGCCGCCGACACCGCGGCGCGTTTCGCCGAGGTCGAGGCCGCCCACCCCGGCCGGTTCCTGCTCGGCCTCGGCGTGAGCCACGCCAAGCTGGCAGAGCAGTACCGGCGCCCCTACGCGGCCATGGCCGGCTATCTGGACGCCCTGGACGCCGCCGGGGTGCCCGCCGAGCGCCGGGTGCTGGCCGCCCTCGGCCCCAAGATGCTGAAGCTGTCCGGCGACCAGGCCGCCGGCTCGCACCCGTACCTGGTCACCCCCGAACACACCGCGGACGCCCGGGAGATCCTCGGCGAACAACCCCTGCTCGCACCGGAGCTGAAGGTCGTCCTGGAAACCGACCCGGACCGTGCCCGCACCCTCGCCCGCGGCAGCCTCGCGATGTACCTCGAACTGCCGAACTACACCAACAACTTCCTGCGCTACGGCTTCACCGACGACGACTTCGCCGACGGCGGCAGCGACCGGCTGATCGACGCGCTCTTCGCCTGGGGCGACGAGGACCGGATCCGCACCCGGATCGCGGACTTCCACGCCGCGGGCGCGGACCACGTGGCCCTCCAGGTGGTCACCGGCCAGTCGCGGAACGGCCTCCCGCGCGCCGAATGGCGACGCGTGGCCGACCTGCTGGCCTGACCCGCACGGCGACAACTGCGCAACAGTCCTCCGCTTGGGCTGGGCAGGCCCGGCGCCGGATGTGAGGGTGGCGCGCATGATGTCACGCACCGCCCTCGCGTCCCTCGCCGTCAGCTGCGTCGCGCTCACCGGGCTCACCGGATGCGGCGACGACGGGCAGGCCCGCGAGTCCGCCTCGCGGGCACCCACGGCCGGAGCCGGGGTGCCCGCCGCGCCCACCGAGAGCCGGGCGCCGGCCCGCGGCAAGGGTTCCAAGGACCCCGACGACATCAACGGCGACGGGTACCGCGACCTCGTCGTGCCCGTCACCATGGGCGCCACACCGGACAACCCCGGTGGCATCGAGCAACAACTCGGCGTCGTCTACGGGTCCGCCAAGGGGCCCGATCCCGCGACGCGCACCGTCCACTCACGCGGCGACCTGGGCCTGCCCGACCCGATGGACGGGGCGGCCCAGAGCCACGGCCTGCCCGCCGGCTCGGTGACCACGGCCGACCTCGACGGCGACGGCTACCCGGACTTCGCCACGACGACCGCCACGGGCCAGGAGCTGCAGGACGCTCAGGTCATCGCTCGACGCAACACCCTGTATGTGGCCTGGGGCAGCCCCGGCGGGCCCACCGGTGAGACGGCGACCGCCGTGCGGCTGCCACAGAGCGCCGCCAAACTGGGCGTGGAGTCCGTGGTACGCGGCGACTTCGACGGGGACGGCCACCACGACCTCGCGGCGCTCGCCGCCAACCAGTCGTCCACCGTGGTGCTGTACGGACCGTTCACCCGCGCCGGTGCACCCGCCCGCACCGACACCAGCCTGCCGTGGGCGGACGGAACCCTCGTCGCGGACGACATCGACCCCACCGGCGAGCCCCGCGCCACCTCCCTGCTGCTCCACGAAATCAGCGACGGAGAGCAGTCCGGCAACACCCTGTACCAGGCCACCACCGGCCGGGGCCTGTCCGCGAACGGCAGACAACTCCGCCTCGGCAACACCCACGCGTTCGGCGACTTCGACGGCGACGGACGACGTGACCTGGCCATCGGCGACAGCGGCAGCCGCAACGACGAGCCCGGCTACGAGACGGAGGGCCCCGAAGTGGACGGCTCGCTCGCCGTGTATCCCGGCGACGGCGGCCAACCGGTCACCCACCGGCTGCCCGAAGCCCCCGACGGCCGCAGGACCGACTACGGGCCCGGTGGTATCGCGGCCGCCGACCCGGACGGCGACGGCCGCGACGGCATCCTCGTCGCCACCTACGAGGGCGCCACGCTGATCGACGGCGAGCGGCGTACCTCCGTACTGCGTGAAGGGCCCGCCAGGACGGAGGGCGAGAAGACGCCCGCGAAATGGCGGCACGCCCGGCCCGCGGGGGCCGCCGACTTCGACGGCGACGGCAAGGACGAACTGATCCTCAACTGGGCCCCGGGCAGTTTGTTCGGCTACTACGGCGAGTACCCCACGTACTGGTGGATCACCGACGGCGCGACGTCCCGGGACAAGACGTCCTTCAGGACCACGGGATTCGCCCCGGGCGGATCCTGAGCCGGACGAGGAAGGGCCCCGCCGCGGGAGGCGGCGGGGCCCGGAGCCGTCAGGACCGTGCGGACTACTCCGCGTAGAAGGTCGCGTCCTCACGGTCGACGGTCGTGCTGACCGGCTGGATGTACATCAGGTTGTTGTAGTGCCGGACGTAGCGGCCGGGGAAGTTGTACGACTCGAAGGAGACGCCGGCCGCGGAGTCGGCTAGGCCCGCCTGCCGGGTGAACGTCGCGTCGTTCTTGAAGAGAGTGGTGCCGTCGTTCTTCTCCACCCACAGCTCGTAGTTCTTGTGCCGCAGGTAGTAGCCGGGGAAGTTCGCCGACTCCAGGGACACCGTGCCGCTGCCCGCCAGACCCGGGACGATCCGGAACTGCGAGTCGGCGAGGTTGGCGACGTTCGCTTCGAGCTTCGCCCGGTACTCCCAGTGACGGATGAAACGGTTCGGGTAGTTGTACGAGGAGAAGCGGACCGGGGTGAGACCGTCGGCCACCGGGATGCCGAAGTTGGGTGTGCCGTCGGCGTTCCAGTACAGCTTCTGGTAACGGGTGCGGCGGTTGGGGTCGTTGAGCGGGTCGCCGCTGATGTCCTTGTAGTTGCGGTCGTGGTAGACGAGGATGTCCGACTTTCCGTCCTCGGAGACCGTGAAGGTGTTGTGGCCGGGACCGTACTGTCCGGTCGCGTCGTTGCTCTTGAAGACCGGCTGGGACGTCTTGGTCCAGGACGCCGGGTCCATCAGGTTGGCGGTGGCGTTGGCGGTCAGCAGGCCGAGGCAGTAGTTGGCGTCGGTGGCACTGGCGGAGAAGGCCATGAAGACCTTGCCGTTCTTCTGGATGACGGCCGGGCCCTCGTTGACCCGGTGGCCGACGGTCTCCCAGGAGTAGGTGGGGGTGGAGATCCGCACCGGGGTGCCGCTGATGGTCCACGGGTTGGACATCGGAGCCAGGTAGAGGTTGGTGCCGCTGCCGACGGCCGGGTCGTTCTGCGCCCAGCTCAGGTAGCGCGTGCCGTTGTGGACGAAGGTCGTGGCGTCCAGGGAGAAGGTGTCCAGCGGCAGTGCGATGCGGCCCTTCTCGGTCCAGGTGCCGGTCAGCGGGTTTGCGGCGCTGGTCTCCAGGACGTACGGGCGGATCTTCCAGATGTCGTTGGACGAGCCCGCGGCGAAGTACACGTACCACTTGCCGTCGATGAAGTGGATCTCCGGCGCCCAGATGTGGGCGCCCATCTCACCGCTGGCGTGCTTGGTCCAGATGGTGGTCTCGGCTGCCGTGGCGAGGCCCTGAAGCGTGGTGGCCCGGCGCATCACGATCTTGTCGTAGGCGGGCACGGTGGCCGTGAAGTAGTAGTAGCCGTCGGTGTGTTTGTAGATGTGCGGATCCGCGCGCTGTTCGGCGATCGGGTTGGTGAAGGTCACCGCGGGGGAGGCGGGGGCGGCGGCATGGGCGGGTGTGCCGGTGGTCAGCAGGGCCAGCGCGGCGAGCACCGCCGTCAGTACGCGGACGACGAGACGTCTCATGGGTGTGGGTACTCCCGGGATCAGGTCCGGCCAGGTCGGTCGGATCAGGTGGTGGGCTGCAGGCGCCACTGCTGGCAGTTGTTGTTCAGCCAGGTCCACTGGCGTACGTCGGTGCCGTTCGCCGTACCGCAGTCGGCGACGTCCGCGACCTTTCCGGTGGACTCGTTCACGATGCGCACGTGGTCACCGGTGGCCGTGTAGACCAGGCGGTACTTCTGGCAGTTGTTGTTCAGCCAGGACCACTGACGGATGTCCGCGCCGTCGGCAGTCGAGCAGTCCGCGACGTCCATCACCTTCCCGGTGGCCACGTTCACCAGCCGGTTGGTGTCGTTGCCCTGGTCCTCGATGCGCCACTTCTGGTTGGCGCCGCCGTTGCACGACCACTGGAAGATGTTGGTGCCGTCCGCGGTGTTGCCGCCCGAGACGTCGAGGCACTTGCCGCTGTTGCGGTTCACCAGCGTGTACGCGGTCGGGGTCGCCGCGGTCTCCCCGGCGGGACCGGCGAGCGTGGTACCGGTGGCGACCGGGGTGCCGAAGTTGGGCGTGCCGTCCGCGTTCCAGGTGAACTTCTGCGCCCGCGTGGTGCGTCCGTTACCACAGCCTCCGTTGGAGGCGTTGTTGGCGTGGTACACGATCCAGTTCTCCGTACCGTCCGGCGAGGTGAAGAACCCGTTGTGGCCCGGCCCGTACACACCGGCGGCGTCATTGCGTTGGAAGACCGGAGTCTGCTTCTTCGTCCACGAGGCAGGGTTCAGCGGATAGCCGCCGGTCAGTTCGAGCTGCCCCAGCTTGTAGTCCGGGGTCTGGCAGAAGCTGGCGGAGAAGGAGAGGAAGGTCCGGCCGTCGTGGTAGAGCGGCTCGGGGCCCTCGTTGACCGGGTTGCCGGAGGTCTCCCAGCTCAGTGTCGGGCTGGAGATGATGGTGAAGTTGGAACTCGCGAGCGTGTACGGGTTGCTCAGCGGCGCGATGACCAGGCTCTGGGTACTGCCGCCGATGAAGCCGCTGCCCACCAGGTACAGGTTGTTGTCGTGCTTGAGTACGGAGGCGTCGATGAGCCAGCCGCCGGGCGTCAGGTTGGAGCCGGTGAGGATGTTCTTGTAGGTGTAGGGACCCATGGGGTCGGTGCCGGCACTCTCCAGCACATGGGTGCGCTGGGTGTCGCAACAGGCGGCTCCGCTCTGCGCGGCCGAGTAGTAGAGGTACCACTTGCCGTTCAGGAAGTGGATCTCCGGTGCCCAGATGTTCGCGTTGCGCCCGGCAGTGGTGTCCGACCACACCTGCACGCTGGGCGCGGTGGCGAGTCCGGCGAGCGTGGGGGACTTGCGCATGGTCAGTGTGTTGGTGAACGAGGTCGTGATCAAGTAGTAGTTGCCGTTGTAGAACTCCAGCCAGGGATCGGCGCCCTTCTGCGCCTTGATGGGATTGGTGTACGGCCGGCCCTCCGCCGCGACGGAGGCCGGGCTGCTCACAAGTGAAGCGAGCAGGGCCAGCAACGCTGACCCCAGGACGAACCAGTGGCGCGTGCGGAACACGAGCGGGTCCCTTCCGACAAGGTTGTCCGGCATTTCGAACAATGTGCGGAACTTCGACCAGAAGGTAAGGGTGGGGCCCTAACCGGTCAATGGTTCTGACGAGGTGGATTTGGTTTTCTGTTGTGTAAAGGATCGGTGGCGCACGAGTGGCGGCGTCCGCGCTACTGCCGTGAGCAATCCCGTAGTTGCCGGACGGAAAGTAGGGCGCGAGCTTCTTCGCGGGGGGCGGCGCTGCCCGCAGCGGGTTGTCCACCGTCCGCGGCACTAGGTTGGTGGTGGACCACCTTGACGAAGAGGGGCCAACGCCCGTGCAGTGCAAAGCAGTAGAAGGGAAGACATGGTCTCGCGGACCACGGAACTACGCACCTCCCGCCGCTCGTTACTGGCCCTGGGAGCGGGAGCCGCACTGGCCGCGGCGGTGACCGCCACGGACGCCTCGGCGGCACCGCGTCAACAACGGGGGGACACCTCCCGGAAGTGGGCGGCCCTGGAGCGGCAACACTCCGCACGGCTGGGCGTCTTCGCCCTGGACACCGCCACCGGCGCCACCGTGCGGCACCGCGCCGGAGAACTCTTCCCGGTCTGCTCCGTCGCCAAGACAGTCGCGGTCGGAGCCGTCCTCAGGGACCTCGACCGCGACGGGGAGTTCCTCGCCCGCCGCATCCGGTACACCGCCGCGGACGTCGAGAACGCGGGCCATGCCCCGATCACCGGCACGCCCGAGCACATCGCGGACGGCATGACCGTCGCGGAACTCTGCGCCGCCGCCATCACCCACAGCGACAACGCCGCCATGAACCTCCTGCTGCGCGAACTCGGCGGCCCGACCGAGGTCACCCGCTTCTGCCGCTCGATCGGGGACCCGACGACCCGGCTCGACCGGTACGAGCCCGACCTGAACTCGGCCGAGCCCTGGCGCGTGGCCGACACCACCAGCCCCCTCGCCATCGCACGGACCTACGCCCGGCTCACCCTCGGCGACGCGCTCGAACCCAAGGACCGTGCACAGTTGACGGGTTGGCTGTTGGCGAACACGACCGGCGCCAACCGCCTGCGCGCGGGCCTCCCGGCGGACTGGACGCTGGCCGAGAAGACGGGCACCGGCGACTACGGCTCGACCCACGACGTGGGCATTGCCTGGCCCCCGCACCGGGCGCCGATCGTGCTGGCCGTCCTGTCCACCAAGGCCGACGCCGAGGCACCGGCCGACGAGCCCCTGCTGGCCGAGGCGGCCGGGCTGATTGCGACCGCTGTGAGCTGACACGGCCGGAGGGTCGTTCTCCGCCGGCCCCGCCCCCGCTCGTCGAGCCGGAGGTGGCACCACTGCCGCCGCTGATCTGCGGGCGGCCGCCCCGAGGCCCGGTCGAGGTCGCGGGCCGGGGTGGCCGGTCGCGAGCCGGGGCGGCAGTCGGGGGCCGGCCTGTCGGTGGCGGACAGTCCCTGGGGACCTCTGGCCGTGCCTCAGGGGTCCTTTCACTATGCCCGCCCGGGTCGCGTGGTCTGGCACCGCTCCCCCAAGCTCTCGGCTGCGCTCGAGCAGGGGGCACCCCCATCGCCGCGTTGCCAAAAGGTCCTGGTAGCTCCGCTACGAGGACCTTCCGGCGCCTTGCGATGCACGGCACCAGACCACGCGACCTGATCGGACGCTCATAGTGAAAGGACCCCTCAGTCGCCGACGCGCGGGCTGCGTCGTTCCACCAGTACGACATCGCGCCACCGGCCGTGGTGGCGGCCGATGCGTTCACGGATGCCGATCGCGCGGAAACCGGCGCGCTCGTGCAGTGCGAGGCTCGCGGTGTTCTCGGGGAAGATGCCGGACTGGATCGTCCATATCCCGTCCGCCTCGGTGGACTCGATCAGCGCGTCCAGGAGGACCCGGGCCACGCCGCGCCCTCGGGCGTCGGGGTGGACGTACACGGAATGCTCCACCACACCTGCGTACGCGCAGCGGTCGGAGACCCGGGTGGCCGCGACCCAGCCCAGGACCCGGTCGTCAGTACCGTCCACGGCCACGAAGCGGTGGCCGGGCAGCTTGGACCTGTCGAAGGCCTCCCAGGTCGGCGGCTCGGTCTCGAAGGTGGCGTTGCCCTCGTCGATGCCCAACCGGTAGATCTCCAGGACCTGCTCCGCGTGGGTGGCGGTGAGAGGGACGACCCGCACCGGCTCGGCGTGCGTTCTCATCGGTGATCGACGATAGTCCATGGTCCTTCACTCGAGCAGCCCGAGCTCGGTGTCCGGCCGGCAGAACGAACAGGCCTCGACAGCGGGGTCGCTGATCGCTCCCCGCGCGTCCTGGGCGCTGACTGGGCGCGTGGAGCCGTCGGCCATCGTGCAGTCGTCCGTGTGGACGCAGACGGCTTCCCTGCCCGGCGGGGTGCGCTTGCGCTGCACCACGTATCCCGGGGACGACCGTTCGCTGCGGTGGGAGGCGCGGCGGGACGACGCCGAGGGGGGCTCCGACCGGGGACTCCCTGACTTTGCCCCGGCCCGTGGCTTGGCCCCTGGCCTTGCCCCGGTCCCTGGCCCGGCCCCCGCCTCCGCCCCGGCCCCCGCCTCCGCCCCGGCCTCGGCCTCTGCGAGGGCCTGTCGTACGGCACGCAGCTGGAGCCGCAGGTAGACGCCGACGGTCTCGTTCTCGGCCACCTGCTCCTCGAGGTGCACCAGGATCGCGCGGAGGCGCGGCGCGTCAGGCGGTAGGGCGGACATGGCGAACACCGCCGCGGCGCGCGACGGAGCCGGCCATCGCCCGCTCCCCGCGCCACCCGGGCCCGGGCCCCCGCGACGCCACCCGCACGGCCCGGTCGGTGGCGCCACACGCCGGTCGGGCCGGGACCGGGTCACCGGGGGACGAGTACTTCATGGGCCAAATTCAATCACATGTTCGATTACTGGTGCGGTGGTGATGCGCCGGGGCGTGACTCGCAGCGATAGTTGGCCACTCGCAGAGCTACTTGGCCACTGTCCTGTACATCGACTGCTTCAGTTGATGAGCCGAAGCACGATAGTTGTCACATAGGCAGGCTTGTTGTCACTGGCGGGCAGCGGTGTGTTGTGGATCGCCTTGGCCAGCTGCTCGGTGTGGGCGTCGGGCAGGGGCTTGAGTGCTCGGTAGTAGGGGTGGTCGTCTGCCTGTGCCTGTGCCTGTGCCTGTGCCTGTGCCTGTGCCTGTGGCAGACGTTGTGCCGCTGTCGGCCCCAGGTGGCGCGGGAGTTCGGGACCGTGGGCGATGTGCGATGGGCAGGGAGCGAACTCGAAATGCGCACGCGGTCAGGAGCTCGTCGGCGTCAGGTCCTGCAAGCCCACCACCCGCAGCAACTGCAAGCGCTCGTACGACTCCGTGCCCGGGCGGGCCGTGTGGATGACGAGTTGCTGGTTGTGGTCGGAGTTGACGAGGATCTCGCAGTCGAGTTCGAGGATGCCGATCGCAGGGTGCCGGAAGCGTTTTGTGGCGGCGCGGCGTACGGCGACCTCGTGTTCGTCCCAGAGGTGGGCGAACTCCTCGCTCGCGGCGCGTAGTTCGGCGACGAGGGCGGCGGGTTCGGGGTCCGTGGGACGGGCCGAGGCCACCGCTCGCAGGCCGGCGACCTGCTCGCGGGCGCGCTCCGGGCGGTCCTCGAGCGGGAACAGCTCCTGGGCCGCCGGGTCCAGGAAGAAGCGGCGGATCATGTTGCGTCCTCGGGGCGGGCGGGCGAGGACGTCTCCGCTCAACGCCCGCGACAGCGCGTTCTGGGCCAGGACCTCGCCGCAGTCGGTCACCACCATCGCCGGGGTGTCGTGCAGCCGGTCCAGCACCAGGAGCAGGCCCGGGCGCACGTGCGTGCTGGTCGCCTCCCGGCGCGGCGGCTCTTCACCGGTCAGGTGGAAGAGGTGGTCGCGTTCGTCCTCCGTCAGGCGCAGGGCGCGGGCCAGCGCGGTGAGCATCTGGCGGGACGGGCGCGGGCCCCGGGACTGTTCCAGCCGCGTGTAGTAGTCCACGGACATGCCGGCCAGCTGGGCCACCTCCTCGCGGCGCAGCCCCGGCGTACGGCGGCGGGCTCCGGCCGTGAGACCCACGTCGGAGGGGTCCAGGCGGGCGCGAGCGCGGCGCAGGAAGTCGGCGAGTTCGGCTCGGTTCACCTCTCCAGGGTGTAGGACGCCGGCCGGCTTATCCAGGGACTCTCGATCCCCTGATGAAGAGGTCTCTCCCGGTCGTTCCCGCATCCACTGAGGCTGGTCACCGACGACAGGCGACACAGTGCGTGAGGAGCACATCATGCTGACCTTGGTGACCGGTACGACGGGACAGATCGGACGCCGCTTCGTGCCGAGGCTGCTGGTCCAGCGGCAGCCGGGCGAGCAGGTGCGAGTCCTGGTGCGGGACGCGGCCCGCGGCGAGCGCTTCGAGGAGCTGGGCGCCCAGGTCGCCGTAGGAGATATGCGCGATGAGGAGACACTCGGCAAGGCGCTCGCCGGCGTGGACGCCGTCGTGAACGTCGCCGCCTCCTTCCGCGGGGTGCCGGACGAGGAGGCGTGGGCCGTCAACCGGGACGCCGCGGTGGCCCTGGGCCGCGCCGCGCAGGCCTCCGGCGTGGAGCGGTTCGTGCAGGTCAGCACGAGCAATGTGTACGGCGTCGGACGGGGCCGCCCGCTGACCGAGGCGGACGAGAGCCGGCCGGGCGGCGAGATGTGGGGCGCCTACCCCGAGTCCAAGGCCGAGGCCGAGCGCGAACTGCTCGCGCTCAAGGGCCTGGACGTACGCATCGGGCGGCTCCCCTTCGTCTACGGCGAGGGCGACCCGCACCTCGCCAACTCCTTGCACTGGGCCGCCCGTTGGGCGCCGCACCAGCGCCTGCAGATGGCCCACCACGCGGACGTCGCCCAGGGCCTGATGCGTCTGTTGTACGCGCCGGGCATCGCCGGCCGGATCTACAACATCGCCGATGACGCCCCCGTCACGACGGTCGAGCTGTACCAGCTCAACGGCGTCGAGGTGCCCGCTGGGCTCCACGAGCTCACGGACCCCGACCCGTGGTTCGGGATCATGTCCAACCAGCGGATCCGCCGGGAGCTCGGCTTCCGGCCGATCTACCCGAGCGTCTGGACGGCCCGGGACGCCGGAGCCCTGTGACGGTCACTGCGCCGGGTCAGTCCACCCCTGTGATCCGCCTCACCAGCACCGCCTCCGCCACGCCGATCACGGCCACCACCAGGTACAGCACCCGGTAGCCGCCCAGGTACGTCACGGTCGGCGCGGCAAGGGCGGGCGCCACGACCTGCGGCAGCGCGTTCACCACGTTGATCACGCCGGGGTCTGCTGGTGACGCGTAACGCGCCGTATCGGTGACAACCACTGTGCTTCGCCCGACTGAAGCCGCAGTTCGGCGGATGCCGGTGGTGACACCTATCGTGCTTCGGCACAGTTGAGCGTTGAAGACTGCCGAGGGGCAGCCGGTGTTGGCTGCCCCTCGGCAAATTCAAGCCCTGCTTCGGGCTGCCCGACCGTCTTCTGGGCAGGTCAGTCGACGGCGGATCCACCAGGTGCAGAAGACGGCTAGGCCCGCGGTGAGGCCGAGGTAGATCCCGGTTTCGGCCCATTGCAGGGCCCAGAAGTTACCGGCGGGCTGGTAGGTGATCTGCTGCTGGTACCCGGCCTTGGACTACTTCCACCGCGTGTGGTCCACCGCCTTCCGGACCGCCGACCTCGCCGACGCGGGCAGCAGAGCAGGACGAGTACAGCGAAACGTGCACGGCCGACGGCAACGATCCCGAACAGGAAGTTGCATGAATCCCGCCACCGTTTCCGAGCCCCGCACCGCAGCGGCCCTAGCCGCCCGCCGCCGCAAGACTGAGACAGCCCTGGAACCGGTTCACCAGGCCATCACCCGGCTCCGACGCGAGAAGGCCCAGGTCAACGTCGCCGCCGTCGCCCGCCGCGCGGAAGTCTCCCGCACCTTCCTCTACGACAACCCCGAGGCCAGAGCCGCCATCGTCTCCGCGATGGCCGAGGCCAGCGACCTCCGGTCCCGCCTGCCCGCCGAGCAGGTTGACGAGCGCGAAGCGACCTGGCGCGAACGCGCCCTGAACGCTGAGGAAGGTCTCAAGGTCGCCCAAGCCGAGATCCTCACCCAGCGCACCCGCATCGGGGAACTCCTCGGGCAGATCCGGGACTTGCAGGCCGAATGGGCTGAGGAAGCCATCCAACGGATCACCACCGAGAACACCACCCTTGAGGGGTCCTTTCACTATGCCCGCCCGGGTTGCGTGGTCTGGCACCGCTCCCCCCAGCTCTCGGCTGCGCTCGAGCAGGGGCACCCCCATCGCCGCGTTGCCAAAAGGTCCTAGTAGCTCCGCTACGAGGACCTTCCGGCGCCTTGCGATGCACGGCACCAGACCACGCGACCTGATCGGACGCTCATAGTGAAAGGACCCCTAAGGGTTTGCCGGGAAATAAATCGTCGGCGAGCATCTGTCCTGAGCTGCAGTGTCAAGACCCGGAGCACGCAAGTTGTATCCCGGCAAGCCCTAAGCAGCGCGTCCGCGAGCTCACCGCCGACAACCGCACCCTCGACGAGCGACTCAAAGTCGCCCGCTCCAACCTCCGCTTCCAAGACCAACGCATCGCCGACCTCGAAGCCCAGGTCGTCGACCCCGGATCGTGATGTGATCCAGCTCTGCTGACCACCTCACGGCGCGTCCAATGTCTCGGTGGACGTGCCGTTCGATGAGAGTGTCGATAGGGCATGCCGAACAATGAGGCGGAATCGCCCTGATGGAGGCTGTGGGTCCCGGGTTTCAGTTGTCAGTTCAGTGGTCTGGACAATTGCGGGGGAATTTTGACACGGTGAGGTTCACCGGCCCGGGAATCGAACATGCGGCCGATGCCTTCTGGGGGTCCAGCCATGCCATCCGCCCGCCTCGCACCGGATGCTGCCGCCTTCTATGCCGCGCAGAGCGCCTTCTCTGACCCTGGCAGCCTTGCCCCGCTTTATGCCAACCTACCCGATGATCCGGCTCAACTCGCCTGCGTTGCCCGCGATCTGATGATCCACCGCCTGGAAGGCGAACAGTTCTGCTATGCCATCGCGCAGGACCGCCTGCACAACGATGCCGAGACGCGCTACCTCGACGACATCTTGCGGATCATCATCGAGCGGAACGACGCCCCGCTGACGCAGCGGCGTGATGTCGATGACCGCTTCGTCGGCGTCTGCCGCGACTTCGCGCTGCTGCACTGCTCGTTCATGCGCCACGCGGGCATTCCCGCGCGCCTGCGGTCCGGCTTCGCCGACTACTTCGGCTCGGACGGGTTCCACGGCGACCACGTGGTGACCGAGTACTGGGACAACGAGCGGGGCTGGCTGCTCGCCGATCCGCAATTGGCCGACCCGATGGTCATCGACACATTCAGGATCGATTTCGACCCGATGGACGTGCCGCGCGACCGCTTTCTGGTCGCGGGCAAGGCGTGGCAAGCCATCCGAGCGGGCGGGGCGGACCCGAAGACCTTCGGACTCCACCCACCGCAGGAGGGGCCGTTGTTCGGGGAGTGGTTCGTGGCAGGCAACATTCGGCTCGACCTCGCGGCGCTGAACAAAGTTGAGACGCTGCTGTGGGACATATGGGGCACGGGACCGGACAGCGACGAGAAGATGACGGACGCGATCCGTGAACTCTACGACCGGACCTCACTGGCGGCCTGCGACGACGTCCCCTTCGGTGCGGCACGGAAGCTCTTCACGCAGAATGACGGGCTGCGGACACCAAGGACCGTGCTTTCCTGGGCGCCGTTCAATGGCCCGAGCGAAGTCACCCTACGGTGACCGCCCGGCCGGGTGATCGGCACTCGCACCACGACAACGAGGCGCTCCGCGCAGACAGGCCAGAGCCTGCGGAGTACACCCCCTGAGACCACCCGGACGAGCTGCAGCAACCAACCCGGCCCGCCGTCGCGGACATGTAGTCTATGGATCGTCGCAGGTCAGAGTCGGCTTACGGGTTTCCTCGGTCGGTAAAGCCGTCTGGCAGAACCGGATCCTGGGCGAGTACGCCCCGGCCTGGGGGCCGGGCGAGGACCGCGGCGATGCAGCAGGGCGGTTTCGCCCTGCAGATCCCCAGGCCGGAGCTCTACTACCGCCTGCTCAAGGCCCACTACGTCAAGGTCCATCCCCGGCGCGGCGTGAAGATCGGCGGACTTTGGTATCACGCCGTCGTCCTGGACGACCCGCGTTTCCACGTGCCCTCGGCCCGGGGCGGCACGCACAAGGGCGCCCGCGCCGAAGCTGACCCTCGCCGAGTGGAGGGCGCTCAGCCCGCCGGCTGCCAAGAGGCGATGGACAGCGGCAAGGAGACCCTCGACGAGGACCTGCTCGACGAGATCATCCTCAGTCTCGACGATCCCGACCGCGACCCGCAGGCCGGGGAGATCCCATCCATCCCCGGATCCTCCACCCCGAGGACACCACCCAAAGCCGCCCGGAACACCGTCCTTGACGACGGCGGCCCCGCCGCCGCGGACCGGTGACCAGCCCTGTCACGACTTCCTGAACCGCTGCCGCGAGCCTGGCTCCGCTGCCCGGGGAAGGACTGCCCGGGCTCACCCTGAGGCTGGCCCACCGCCTGGACCTCTCGCCCACCGTGCTGTTCGCACGAACCGGCCTTCGGACGTCCAAAGACTCCTACACCTCGGGCCGGCTCCTCCTGGGCCTGGGCGAACGCCTCACGGCATTCGCCCAGGCCACTCAGCTCACGCGCGTCGAAGCCGCAGGTCTCGCACGTTGCTCCACCCCAAGAAGCACGCCTCCACGCACCTCTGTGATGACGTCGAAGCCGCAGTAGCCAACTATCTTTGAGAGAAATGGCCAACTGTCCTTGAGTACAGGCCGGCCATCAGGGGTTTTGTCACCGTCTCTGGCCAACTATCGCTGAAGGTCACACGGGGTGTGATGCTCAGCGTTGGTTGGCCATGCACAGCGATGGTTGGCCACTTGAGTCCTGCGCCATTTGGGCTGTGGCTGAGCGGCTGATCTGGCCGCTGAGTGCTTGAGTTGGCTGCTTGAGCGCCGCAGGCAACGGTTTTCTGCGGGGCGACTGGCTTGAGCGGAGATCGGTCCGCCGCTCAGTAGCCGGGCGGGATCCGGTCCTGCGGCCCGTCAGTCACCTCTGCCGCGCCGTCGTCCATCTGCGCCGGCTTGGCCACGGCCGGATCGGTCGAGTCCGCGACCAGCTCCGCGATGCGCAGGGTGCACTCCCACTCCGACAGCTTGCCTTTGATCACCACCAGGTATGTCTCCTGGTCGGCGAAGCGGTACACGTGACGCCGCTTCTCGACGATATGTTTGCTCGGTACATACGTGTGGATGGCTGTACGGAGTGCCTTCAGCGCCTGGTCCTTCGTTTCCAGCCCACGGCAGATGAACTCGGTCCTGTACATGTCGCTGTAGTACTGCGCGACCACGGCCCAGTTGCCCATCCACTCCCCCTCGGCGCCGCGACCAGTCAGCCACAGTTCAGCCTCCGGAGCAAGAGTGATACAGGCCGAGGGGCCGCCCCTGCGCGAGGGCGGGGATGGGTTGGGACGAGCGGGTGAGCGGGAGGAGCTCGTGGTCGCCGAGCGGGTCCTGAACCCGCTGGCCGAGCTGAGCTACGAGGAAGGCTCGGGACCGTCGTCGCCGAACTGCCGGTGTCGGGTCATCGAGCGGTGAGGACGTGCGCCCACGGCTCGTCGATGTCGGCCAGGCCCAGCACGGCGGCCACGTTGTCGAGCATGCCGGCGCCGAACCAGCGCCGCACGGCGTCGTCGTCGCCCAGCAGTTGCCGGACGGTGTCGACCTGCTTGGCGTAGCACCGGCGCACGGCCTGTGCCACCAGCGGCTCGCCGGCCGCACAGTTCGCGTGCATGAGGAAACGCAGGATGTTCCGGTCCGCGACGAGCGCGGCGTAGGCGCCGCGTGCGGCAGCCAACGCCGCCTCGGGCGTCGGCCCTGCCCCACCCGAGGCCGGTGAGTGCGCGACCAAGTTTTCGTTCATGACGACGGACACGTGGTCGACCGCCGCCGCGAACAGTGCTTCCTTGTTCGGGTACAGGCGGTACAGATACGGCTGAGAGATACCGACCCACTCTGCGATCTCGTGCGTCGTCGTACCGTAGAAACCTTTTCGCGCGAAGCATTCGACCGCGGCGGCCATGATGGCCCGACGTCGTTCGTCGCTCTTCGTGCTGGTGCCGGGGGCGGGCATGGGCGTCAGTTAAACACGGCTCCGTTCAGCTTCCAAAAGTCACGCTGAGGTCGGGGTCGGACGGCACGTCGTCGGGTGTGAGCGCCTCGATCGCCACCAGCGGGTTCCAGTAGTCCAGGTAGTGGGTGATGCGCGCGTCGTCATCGGTGCGGACGACGGAGATGCACGTCTGCTCGTACGGCTTGCCGGTCGGCAGCGCCGTGCCCTTCGAGCGGAATTCGGCGATCACCAGACTCGGGTCGACCGTGTCGTGAAACACCAGGTCGACGAACTCGACGTCGAAGGTCTCGGGAAAGTTGCTCATGTGCGCGACCAGTGCGTCTCGCCCCGTTACCCGCTGGGGCACGCCGGCCGGCGCGTACGGGAACTCGAGCACCGCGTCCGGGGCGAACAGCTCCACCCATTCCTCGACGCGTCCTGCGGCGGTGAGGCGCAGGTGCTCGGCCAGGGCGTGCTGGGCAGCGGCGCGGCGGGCGGCGTCGTCTTCCTTGGCTGTCATCTTCCCTCCTACGTTAGTGGTCGACCTATAACCTACCACGCCGCGAGCCGTTGCGGGTGGGCGAGCAGAGGTAACACCAGGGGATCCCGGTCCGGTTCACGTACAGGATGGCGTCCGGGAAACGCCCCTGCGGCGGCGGGCGGCGGCCCGGTGGCATCGGCGCCCGTCACGCTTCGGCGAAGAAGACAGCGAAAGTTTCCCAACCCCCCACGGTCGTCCGGGGAACCGATGACGCGAGCGGCTGCCCAGTGGGGCCAACTCCCCGGCCCTGGCAGCCTCCTGACCTGGCAGGTGCAAGGTCACGGGCCACCTGTCGGTCCTCGTCCACGGCCGCTCGACCCAGCAAGGACGCTCGACCCGGTATCGCGGTCGACTTCGCCAAAACCCCCATCAGCTACCCGAATCGATCGCTGTTCTCCGGCCAACTGTGACGCTGAGAGTGGCCAACCGCACTCCCGCGGCCCCGAGACCCTGGCCGAGACGGTGGCGGAGCTCGGTGAGCGGGCCCGCGCCGCTGGACACCCCCGGCCACCGAAGCGCGACGGCAGACGCCGATCTCAGGTGTCGGCGTCCCGCGTCCGATGTCGAACATCGGAAACAGAACCCCGACCGACCGCCGAGTACGGCCGCGCATCGTCCCGCGGTGCTCGGCACCGGGCCACCACCTCGGAGGCCCGCGATCAGCCTTGGGTGTCCACGCCGTCTTGATCGAGGGCTGCTCGGATCCGGCCGAGCCACTCCATGCCCAGCCGGCGCCCGTTCGGGAGTTGGTCGTCTCTATCCCAGCGCCATGCTGTGATCATCGCCAGCACGAGGATCCGGCACTCGCGCAGCAAGTCTTGGTTGACGCCCGGATAGTGCGCGCTGACTTCTTCGGGCGCGTGGGCGAGGTCGAATTCGACGGGCCCACGGCAGCACGTCTCGAAGTCTATGAACAGCAGCCCGTTCTTCGTGGTGAGCACGTTGCCCGGGTGTGGCTCACCGTGCAGCAGTTGCCCGGTGCCGCCGCGCTCGCCGATCACTCGTCCCAGGCTTCGTAGCGTGTCGCCGAGCAGCTCCCGGTCCGCGTCGGCGAGCGCCGGAGTGCGGTCGCGGTTCGCCACGAGTTGTTGGGCCCGCTCGACTCGATCCGTGAACTGCGGCGTCGGGACATCGAGCTTGCGCATGCCGGCATGCAGCCGCTCGAGCGCATCGGCGTAGTCGGCTGGTGAGACCTCTTGCGGTGTCACGGGTTCGTAGTAGGTCCAGAGCGTGATCACAAAGCCATCACGCTCATGGACGCGTGGCTCCACTCGGGGGTCGAGAGCAGCCACAGGGCATCCGGATTCGGCGAGCCGCTGAGCAAGCCCGACTTCGAACTGTGCGACCTGATGCGCCACAGGTGCCACCCGGGCCAGGACGTCACAAGGCAGCAGACGCAGAGTGAGCTTGTTCGAGTCATGAAGAACGGTCGCGTCGTCGACTGGCAGGTCGAGTGATGAGGCGGTCGCCATGGCCGCGGCCACCGCACGCCGGACCTCAGACGCCTGCATCGTTGTCCGGCTCCTCTCCCTTGAGCGCTGCCACAACTCTCCAAGCGGTGCCGCTCACCAATGACATGAGGCTCATGACGGCCGCCCGCCGAACTCCCAGTCGTGGACCTCGATGTCGGCGTACCGGCCCGGGGTCAGGACTGCGCGTGCCGTGTCCGGGTCCGGCGCCCTGAGCAGCACCGCCGTACCCAGCCAGGTGGCGCCGTCGTCGGACAGCAGCGGCCCGTACGCGATGAGCTCGTCCCGGTCGGGCGGCACGACGAGGTCGGCGGCTTCGCCCGAGCCGAGGCCGAGCACCAGGTACCGGTTGCCACCGGTCCGGCCGCCGGGGAAATCCCACATCGTGCGCCCCAGCAGGTTGCGCCACCTGCGCAACAGCACGTCCCGGTAGGCGCCGGCCTGGTAGCTGGGCTCGTCGAAGACGAACGCGCGGGCGGCAGCGGGATCCGGCAGGTCGACGATGTGCACGCTGCCGGTGGGCGTTTCGCCGTCCTCGGCGAAGGTGGGGCCGCGAGCGATCATCTTCGCCGCGTACCGGTCCATGTAGGACCAGTGCTCCTCCTGCAGTTCCTTGCGCACATCGAGGGAGCCGGGCCGGTCGCGGTGGTAGCAGAAGAACTCCATGCCACCGACCCTTTCCCAGGTACGACGACATCTCAACGGGATTTGGCGCCGACGACCGCACGCCCTGAGGGGTCCTTTCACTATGAGCGTCCGATCAGGTCGCGTGGTCTGGTGCCGTGCATCGCAAGGCGCCGGAAGGTCCTCGTAGCGGAGCTACTAGGACCTTTTGGCAACGCGGCGAGGCGGTGCTGAGATGACGGAACGAGCTGTGGGTCCACGGTTCGGACCGTGGCCGCCCGCTACCGGGCCTCGGCGGTCACTTCCCTTCCGGCGGGTCCGGCGCCCATGCTCCCGAAGCCGACGAAGACGGGTGGCGGTCCGGCGGCCAGGAAGTCCGCCAGATGCCACGGCAGTTGCGCGTCCGGTGCCACGTACGGCCACCAGTTGCCGACTACTTGGAGGCCCGGCCGCCAGTCGCGGGGCCGGCGCACGAGCACCTCGCTGAACCCGTGCAGTACGGGCCGGCCTGCTGCCTCCTGCCGCCGCCGGACACTTCGTGTGCTCGCCGGAGGTAAACCCAGCCGGGCACGCAGGGCCCGCGCCGCGTCCGCGTAGAGCCGGTCGACCACCCGTTGCCCGAGCCGTCCGGCGGCGAGGTTGCCCCATCGCCCCAGCGAGCGTGCCCCACCCACCGGCGGCGGGAACTCCCTTGTGGGATGGGTGGGTTGCAGGAAGACGCCGAGTGACGGCACACCCAGTGACTCCGCCACGTGGTGTCCCAGCGGGGCCGTGGTCGCCGACAGCAGCAGCAACTCGGTGTCGGGGTCCACCGCGTCGGCAAGTCCCGAGCCCAACCGCGCGACGAAATCGGAGGCCGTGCGCAGCGTCGGCCGCCCGTCCCGGGACGAGCCGCCGTTCCGTGGATCGGCGGGCAGGGAACGCGATTTGAGTCCGGCGGCGTGCACGAGCGGTGCGAAGGAGTCGTCGACCGCGCACACCACGTCGTGTCCGGCGGCGAGCAGCCGGGCGCCGAGCCCGGTGTACGGGGCCACGTCTCCGTAGGAACCGGCCACCGCGATCAGGACCTTCACGACGCCTCCCGCCCGCTGTCGGTCCGCTGTCGCTGGGCGTTGGCGTGCACCGCCGTGTGCAGGAACTCGACCAGACCCGGGCGTTGCTCGGGCGGCGGCACGATGATCGCGAATGCCCGCGGGTCGGTCAGGGCGTCGTCGAGGAGGCGGACGTGCATCGCCGGCGGGCACGGCGTGAACCACCGTGTGATGTGCGCCCGGTGCTCCTCCGCCAGGTCCATCGCCGGCCTGCCGTGCGCGGGTTCACCGCTGTCGTAGGCGCTGAGGAGCCGTTCCCGCCACTTCGCGGCCTGGGCCATCAGCAGCGTCCAGTCCTCTTTGGTGTGCTCGGCGGCACGCGCCATCGACTCCTGGTAACTCGCGCTGTTCCGCCACTTCAGATCGGCCTCGGTGGCGTAGCTCAGATCGAAGGTGACCTCACCGAACACCTCGTCCCTCTCTTCGGGCGTCAACTCGACCCCGGTGGCCTGTACTTCCATCGCGCGTTCCGCGACCGCCACCAGCCGCTGCAGTTTCTTGACCTCCTCCGTCAGCAGCCGGTGCCGGGCCCGCAGATGATCCAGGGCGTTCGCCTGCGGGTCGGCGAGGATCGCCGCTATCTCATCGAGGGGGAAGCCGAGTGCTCGGTAGAAGAGGATCTGCTGCAGCCGGGCGAGGTCCGCGTGGTCGTAGAGCCGGTAGCCGCCCGCGCTGCGGCCGCCGGGTGAGAGCAGTCCGGTCCGGTCGTAGTGGTGCAGGGTGCGCACCGTGACGCCGGCGAGGGCGGACACCTGTCCGATCGAGTAGGGCATGGGTCCAGGCTGCACCCTGACGTGGCGGCAGGGTCAAACAGCCTCCGGGCAGGGCTTGTTGGTGGTCACTCGAAATGTGAGGCGTCAACTCGAAGCGTGGGGCGTCATTCGAAGCGTGATGCGTCACTCGAAGCGTGACGCGTCGCCCGCTCCCTTGCGCACGACCTCCGCCTCGCCACTGGAGAAGTCGATCACCGTCGTCGGCTCGGTGCCGCAGTCGCCGGAGTCGATCACGGCGTCCACCGAGTGGTCGAGCCGTTCCTTGATCTCCCAGCCCTGGGTCATCGGCTCCTCCTCGTCGGGCAGGAGCAGCGTGCTGGACAGCAGCGGCTCACCGAGTTCGGCGAGCAGGGCCTGGGCGACCACGTGGTCGGGGATGCGCACGCCCACCGTCTTCTTCTTCGGATGGAGCAGTTTGCGCGGCACCTCCTTCGTGGCGGGCAGGATGAAGGTGTAACTGCCGGGCGTGGAGGCCTTGATGGCGCGGAACACATCGTTGTCGATGCGCACGAACTGACCCAGCTGTGCGAAGTCCCGGCACACCAGCGTGAAATGGTGACGGTCGTCGAGGCGGCGGATCGTACGGATCCGGTCGATGCCGTCACGGCTGCCGAGCTGGCAGCCCAGTGCGAAACAGGAATCCGTCGGGTACACGACGAGTGCACCCGAGCGGATACTGTCGGCGACCTGACCGATGGTGCGCTGCTGCGGGTTGTCGGGGTGAACGTCGAAGTACCTGGCCATTCCCCGAGCCTATGCCTTGATCAGCGTCACCGCCGCATCCGGTGTCCCTCGGGGTGACGGTCACCCCCCCGCGCTCACCCCCCGGTCACCCCCGGAGCCGGTCGATCTGCCGGATCTTGTTCGTGGCGTCCAGGGCCGCCACCTTGTACGACTCCGCCAGGGTCGGATAGTTGAACACCGCGTCCACCAGGTAGTCGACCGTGCCGCCGCAGCCCATCACGGACTGCCCGATGTGGATCAGCTCGGTGGCGCCGGTGCCGAAGCAGTGCACCCCCAGCAGCTTGCGGTCCTCCGGGGAGACCAGCAGCTTGAGCATGCCGTGCGAGTCGCCGATGATCTGCCCCCGGGCCAGCTCGCGGTAGCGGGAGATGCCTACCTCGTACGGCACGGAGTCCTCCGTGAGCTGGTCCTCGGTCCGCCCGATGAAGCTGATCTCCGGGATGGTGTAGATGCCGATCGGCTGGAGACCGTGCGTCCGGTTCACCGGCTCGCCGCAGGCGTGGTAGGCCGCCGTACGGCCCTGCTCCATCGAGGTCGCGGCCAGGGCAGGGAAGCCGATGACGTCGCCGACGGCGTAGATGTGCGGCACCTCCGTGCGGTAGTACTCGTCGACCTTGATCCGCCCGCGGCGGTCGGCGGACAGGCCCGCCTTGTCGAGGTCGAGGTCGTCGGTGAGCCCCTGCCGGCCCGCTGAGTACATCACCGCGTCCGCGGGGATCTTCTTGCCGCTCTCCAGGACGGTGAGGGTGCCCCGCGGATGACGTTCGACCGCGGCGACGGTCTCCCCGAAGCGGAAGGTGACGGCCAGGTCCCGCAGGTGGTACTTGAGCGACTCGATCACCTCGACGTCGCAGAAGTCGAGCATGCCGGGGCGCTGCTCGACCACCGTCACCTTGCTGCCGAGTGCGGCGAACATGGACGCGTACTCCATCCCGATCACCCCGGCCCCGACGATGACCATCGAACGCGGCACCCGCTCCAGGCTGAGCACGTTGTCCGAGTCCATGATCGTCCGGCCGTCGAACTCGACGCTCGCGGGCCGGGCGGGCCGGGTGCCGGTGGCGATGATGATGTGCTCGGCGCTCAACAGCCGCTCGTTGCCGTTCACTTCGCCGAGGGCGATGGTGTGATCGTCGACGAAGCGGCCGACGCCGGCGAAGAGGGAGACGTGGTTGCGTGAGAGCTGACTGCGGATGACGTCGACCTCGCGGCCGACCACGTGCTGGGTGCGCGCGGTCAGGTCGGCGACGGTGATGTCCTCCTTGAGGCGGTAACTCTGGCCGTACAGATCGCGCTGGGTGAGACCGGTGAGGTACAGCACCGCCTCGCGCAGGGTCTTGGAGGGAATGGTGCCGGTGTGGATGGAGACCCCGCCGACCATGTCGGGGCGGTCGACGACGGCTACCCGGCGGCCGAGCTTGGCCGCGGCGATGGCGGCCTTCTGGCCACCCGGACCGGATCCGATGACGAGCATGTCGAAGTCGGGCACCCTCCGCAGTCTGACAGCCCAACCCCCTGCTTCGAAAGGGTGAACCAGCAGGCGTTGTCCCGCCGCCGCGCGATTGACGGCGCGTCCGCCGGGCGCAGAGTGCGGGCATCGGCCGTGCCCGCGGGGCCCCGGCCTATGGGAACGGCCTATGGGAACGGCCTATGGGAACGGCCTATGGGAACGGCCTTTTGCCGACGGACGCCGGGCAACACGGGCCTCTACCGGTTCCTGCCGTGAACGACACACCGGCGAAGCAGGGGAGGAGGACCGGAGCGCGGTGGGGACCGCTGGCCGCCCGCAACCACGGCCTGCCGCTGGAGGCCATGCTGCAGCGCGACGTGGTCGCGGCGGAGCGGGCCCGGGAGTTCGTCGAGCGCCTCCAGGGCTGCTCCGCCCTGCTGAACTCCCCACGCAGCAGAGCCTGTTACGGCTGGTTCGGCAGGCTGCCGTCAGGCTTCGCGCCCGTCCGCGGGAGGCGCTGTCGTTCCGCGTACCTCGAGGGCCGGTGTGGTGAGGACGACCTCGCCGGGCCGGGCCGGGCCGGCGATCCGGTCGAGCAGGCGCCCCGCGGCACGGCGGCCGACCTCGTGGCTGGCGTTGTCCACCGTGGTCAGCCACAGATGCCGCAGCCGTGAGAGATAGGTGTTGTCGTAGCCGACGAGGGACAGGTCGCGCGGCACGCGCAGGCCGAGCTCCTCGGCGGCCGACAGGGCACCGACGCACGCTATGTCGTTGAACGCGAAGACGGCGGTGGGCCGTTGGCCGCTGCTGAGCAGTCGGACGGTGGCCCGGTAACCGCCCTCCTCGGTCAGGTCTCCCTGCGCCACGATCGCCGTCCCGGCCAGCCCGTGCTCGCGCATGACCGTCTCGAAGCTGCGCCGCCGCAGTGCGCCGACCACCCCCTGCCCGGCGATATGGGCGATGCGCCGGTGGCCGAGGGCGATGAGGTGTTCGGTGGCGAGGCGGGCGCCGTGCTCGTCGTCGCCCGAGACGATGTCCACGCCGGGCAGCGAGGGCTCGCGGGCGCCGGCGACGACGGTGGGGACCAGACCGGCCGCCGTGCGCAGCGCCTCCGACGGCGGCAGCGTGCCGACGGCCACGAGGCCGTCGACCCGCAGGTCCATGAAGGTACGGGTGAGGTCGTCGCCGAGACGCCGGTTGAGATGACCGTCGGCCAGCAGCATCCGCATACCGCCCTCGTGCAGCCGGGAGTTGAGGCCGTCGAGCAGCTCCACGAACCACGGGTTGCGCATGTCGTTCAGCAGTACCCCGACCGTCCGGCTGCGTCGCTCGCTGAGGCTGCGCGCGGCGGCGTTGGGCCGGTAGCCGAGCTCCTCGACGGCGGCCAGCACCGCCCGCCGCTTCTCGGGGCTGACCTGCGGGGAGCCGCGCAGCACCAGCGAGACCAGCGATTTCGACACGCCGGCCCGTTCGGCGACGTCTCGGATCGTCGGTGACCTCATGCAGTGGACCGTTCCACAAGCGGGCGGGCGCTGTCAAAGGGGGATTCGTCGGGTCAGCTGCGGGGTTGACATGGGGCTAGGTGGGCTTCACTGTGAGGCAGCAGGGAATGGACCGGTCCAAAGAAGGGCAGTCATGGTGAGTACGCTCGGCGTCGCCGTCGTGGGGTTCGGCTGGATGGGGCGGGTGCACGCCCAGGCCTACGCCCGTGTGCCGCACCATTTCCCGCAGCTGCCGGTGCGCACGGAACTGGTCTGCGTTGCCGACGAGGTGCCGGGCCGCGCCGAGGAGGCCGCCGGGCAGTACGGCTTCACCGCCGCGGTCCATGACTGGCGGGAGATCGCCGCCGATCCCCGCGTGCAGGCCGTGAGCATCGCCGCGCCGAACTTCCTGCACCGCGAGATCGGTGTCGCGATGGCGGAGGCGGGCAAGCACATCTGGATCGAGAAGCCCGTCGGCCTGACCGCCGCCGACGCCCGCGCGGTCGCCGACGCCGTCGCCAAGGCCGGCGTCCAGGGCGCCGTCGGCTTCAACTACCGCAACGCCCCGGCTGTGGCACACGCCCGCGAGCTGATCGCCTCCGGCGGGATCGGCACCGTCACCCATGTCCGCATCCGGCTGTTCAGCGACTACGCCGCCCACCCCGAAGGCGCCCTGACATGGCGGTACGAGCGCGAGCGCGGCGGCAGCGGCGTGCTGGGCGATCTCGCCTCGCACGGCGTGGACCTGGCGCGCTTCCTGCTCGGCGACATCGCCTCGCTCACCGCCGACACGGCCGTCTTCATCCCCGAGCGGGCCCGTCCCACCGGCGCCACCGCCGGCCACACCCGGGCCACCGGCGGTGAACTCGGCCCGGTGGAGAACGAGGACTACGTCAACTGCCTGCTGCGCTTCACCTCCGGCGCCCGGGGCGTCCTGGAGGCCTGCCGGGTCTCGGTGGGCGAGCAGAACAACTACGGCTTCGAGGTGCACGGCACCCAGGGCGCGGTCTTCTGGGACTTCCGGCGCATGGGCGAACTCGCCGTCAGCCGCGGCACGGCCTACCAGGACCAGGCCGTGAGCACGGTGTACGTCGGCCCCGGACACGGCGAGTACGCCGCCTTCCAGCCGGGCTCGGCCAACAGCATGGGCTACGACGACCTGAAGGTCATCGAGGCGTACCTGTTCCTGCGCTCCATCGCCGAGAACACCGCTTACGGCGCCACGTTGGACGACGCCGTGCACAGCGCCGCCGCCCTGGACGCCATGACGCGCTCCGTCGAGCAGGGTACCTGGGTGCCCCTGGCATGAGCTGCCAGGTGCCCGGGACGCGTTCGCCGGCTACTCGCCGGTGAGCCCGTCCACCGACTCGCGGATCAGGTCGGCATGGCCGTTGTGCCGCGCGTACTCCTCGATGAGGTGGCACAGGATCCAGCGCAGGCTCGGCGTCCAGCCGTTGGCCCTGGCACGCCGGGCAGGTTGCTCGAGCCCGCCGGTGGCGAGGGCCTCCTCGACGAGGGAGCGTGAGCGGGCCACTGCCTCCCGCCACATCGTGTGCAGTTGGTCGGGGGTGTCCGCGGCGGCCGAGTGCCAGTCCCAGTCGGGATCCGCCTTCCAGTCCACGGTGTTCCACGGCGGCTGAGCCGCGCGCCCGTGCAGGACCTCGGAGAGCCACGAGTCCTCGACGTAGGCCAGGTGCTTGAGCATGCCGCCGAGCGTCATGGACGACACGCCGACGGTGGCCCGCAGGCCGTCCGCGTCCAGCCCTGCGCACTTCCAGGCCAACGTCGCCCGCTGGTAGTCCAGGAAACCGAGAAGTGTGGCTGTCTCGTCGGCGGCCGGGGGTGGCTCCGGGCGGCCGTGCTCGTCGATGTCGGGCATGGGTGGTGAGTCTAATGATGTGACCGTGGACATTCAGCCGGTTTTACGCGGGCGGACGGGGGCCGTGGAAAACTCCGTGTGCGCTGCCTCGGGCTGTCCCTGCTGTGACGTGGTGACGACTCGAGTGATCATTCTCAACGGCGGCTCCAGCTCCGGGAAGTCCGGGATCGCCCGGTGTCTGCAGGCGGTCCTGCCGGACCCCTGGCTGACCATCGGGACCGACACGCTTGTCGACGCCATGCCCGCGGCCATGCGGGCCTCGGACACGGGGATCGAGTTCGCCGCCGACGGCGAGGTGAGCGTCGGGCCGCGGTTCCGGGAGCTGGAGGCGGCGTGGATCGCCGGAGTCGCCGCGATGGCCCGGGCCGGTGCGCGGGTGATCGTCGACGAGGTCTTCCTCGGCGGTGCGGCGTCCCAGCGGCGGTGGCGGGAGGCGCTCCGCGGGCTGCGGGTGCTGTGGGTCGGCGTCCGGTGTGCGAGCGAGGTCGCCGCCGGCCGGGAGGTCGCGCGGGGCGACCGCGTCACCGGGATGGCCGCCGCACAGGCGGAGAAGGTGCACGTGGGAGTGGACTACGACCTCGAGGTGGACACGACCCACACCGAGGCCCTGCGGTGCGCGCGGGACATCGCCGCCCGCGTCGGGTGAGCGGTGTCGGTGCGGCCGACGCTCGACTCATCGGTGCGACGGTGCGACGGTGCGACGGTGCGCGGTGCGACGGTGCGACGCAGCGCGGTGCGACGTGCGGCGGTGAGACGGAGTGACGGTCAATCCTCAGGGCCGTACGAGGAGTTGGAAGTCGAAGGCGTAGCGTGAGGCGCGGTAGATGTGCGTGCCGTATTCGACCGCGCGGCCCGTGTCGTCGTACGCCGTGCGCTGCATGGTGAGCAGCGCCGCGCCCTCCGGTTCGCCGAGGCGCTCGGCCTCATCGGGAGTGGCGAGACGGGCGCTGATGGACTGACGGGCGCTGTGCAGCGTGATGCCCGCACCGCGCATCATCCGGTACAGACCGGTCGACTCCAGCTGCTCCGTGTCGAGGTCCAGCAGGCCTTCCGGGACGTGGTTGGACAGGAACGCCATGGGCTGGTCGTGGGTGAGGCGCAGCCGCTCGATGTGGTGCACCGGGTGCCCCTCGGCGATCCCCAGCGCTGCCGCGACCTCGGCGGGCGCGGGCCGGACCGCGTTGCGCAGCACCAGGGTGGTGGGGCTCTGGCCCGCGGCCTCCAGGTCGTCGTACAGGCTGCTGAGTTCCAGGGGTCTCTTGACCTGGCTGTGGACCACCTGCGTGCCCACGCCGCGGCGGCGGACCAGCAGGCCCTTGTCGACGAGGGACTGGATGGCCTGGCGCACCGTGGGGCGGGACAGGCCGAGCCGCCCGGCGAGCTCGATCTCGTTGCCCAGCAGGCTACCGGGGCTCAGCACGCCGTGCTCGATCGCCGCCTCCAGCTGCTGCGCGAGCTGGTAGTAGAGCGGGACCGGGCTGCTGCGGTCGAGAGTGAAGTCGAGGCCCGTGGGCGCGGTGGTGGTCACGGGGCGAGAGTAGCCGGTCGTCCGGTTGACAGGAACCCGTGTCATCACATTGTCCTGACAATGATCGGAAACGCGGCCGGTGCGGAGTCCGTGCGGGACTCCGCACCGGCCGCCGTCCGACGTGGAAGCATTCAGGTGTTGCTGGGGAAGCCCAGGTTGATGCCGCCGTCGGCCGGGTCCGGCCACCGCGTCGTGATCACCTTGCCCTGGGTGTAGAAGGCGATGCCGTCGTTGCCGTAGATGTGCAGATCGCCGAAGAGCGAGTCCTTCCAGCCACCGAAGGAGTGGTAGCCAACGGGCACCGGGATCGGCACGTTGACGCCGACCATGCCCGCCTGGACCTCCAACTGGAACCGGCGGGCCGCGCCGCCGTCCCGGGTGAAGATCGCCGTGCCGTTGCCCCAGCGGGAGCTGTTGATGAGCTTGATGGCGTCGTCGTAGGTGTCGGCGCGCACCACGCACAGCACGGGGCCGAAGATCTCGTCCTTGTACGCGTCGGCGGTCACCGGCACCTTGTCCAGCAGCGACACACCGAGGAAGAAGCCCCCCTCGTGGCCTTCGACCGAGTAACCGGTGCCGTCGACGACGACCTCGGCGCCCTGCTCGGCGGCGCTCGTCACATAACCGGCAACCTTGTCCCGGTGCTCGCGCGTGATCAGCGGACCCATCTCGGAGGCCGGGTCGTTGCCCGGCCCGATGCGCAGACCCTTCGCCCGCTCGGCGATCTTGGCGACCAGTTCGTCTCCGGTGTCGCCGACCGCCACCACCACGGACACCGCCATGCAGCGCTCGCCGGCCGAACCGTAGGCCGCGTTGATGGCCTGGTCGGCGGCGAAGTCCAGATCGGCGTCGGGCAGCACCAGCATGTGGTTCTTGGCGCCGCCGAGAGCCTGCACGCGCTTGTCGTGCTCGACCGCCTTCAGCTGGATGTACTTGGCGATGGGGGTGGAGCCGACGAAGGAGACCGCGGTGACGTCCGGGTGCTCCAGCAGCCGGTCCACGGCGACCTTGTCGCCCTGCACGATGTTGAACACACCGTCCGGCAGCCCGGCCTCCGCGAGCAGTTCGGCGAGCCGGAAGGAGGCCGACGGATCCTTCTCACTCGGCTTGAGCACGAAGGTGTTCCCGCAGGCGATGGCGAGCGGGAACATCCACATCGGCACCATGGCGGGGAAGTTGAACGGGGTGATGCCCGCGACCACACCGAGCGGCTGGCGGATGGAGGCGACGTCGACCCGCGTGGAGACCTGGGTGGACAGCTCGCCCTTGAGCTTCTCGGAGATGCCGCAGGCCAGCTCGACGATCTCCATGCCACGGGCGACCTCGCCGAGAGCGTCGGAGTGCACCTTGCCGTGCTCGGCGGAGATCAGCGCGGCGACCTCGTCACGGTGCGCGTCCAGCAGTTCGCGGAACTTGAACAGGACCGACGTGCGCTTGGCGAGCGAGGACTGGCCCCAGCTGACGAACGCGGCCTTCGCGGTCGCGACGGCGGCGTCCACCTCGTCGACGGTGGCGAAGGCGACCTGCTTCTCCTGGGCGCCGGTGGCCGGGTCGTAGACGGGGCCGAAGCGCCCGGAGGTGCCCTCGACGGGCTTGCCGCCGATCCAATGGGTGATGGTCTTCATGGTGCGGGGGGCCTTTCGTAAAGGTGCGTGAGGGGGCGTGAGGGGGCCTGAAGGGGTGTCGGGGCCGTCGGCCGGCCGGTAACGGCCCGCCGCCGGTCGCCGAGCGCACAGCCAGTCACTGCGGGGGCCGGCCGGCGTCAGATGTGACTGGCCGACGCCGGAGGTGACAGGCCGGCGTCACAGATGCCGGCGGCGGTCGGCGACCTGGTGGTCGTAGCGTTCGCGGGCCTCGACGGCGGCCGCGCGGGTCGCTGTCTCGGCGACCGGCACGTCCCACCAGGCCGCGGCCGGGGGTGCGGTGGGCGTCGGGTCGGTCTCGACGTACACGCATGTCGGCCGGTCCGAGGCGCGGGCCGCGGCGACCGCGTCGCGCAGCTCCCGCACCGTCTTGGCGCGGATCACGTCCATGCCGAGGCTGGCCGCGTTCGCCGCGAGATCCACCGGCAGCGGGGCGCCGGTGAAGCTTCCGTCGGCGGCCCGGTAACGGTAGGCGGTGCCGAAGCGTTCGCCTCCCGTCTCCTGGGAGAGGCCGCCGATGGAGGCGTAGCCGTGGTTCTGGATCAGGACCAGGTTGACCGGCAGGCCCTCCTGGACCGCGGTGACGATCTCCGTCGGCATCATCAGGTAGGTGCCGTCGCCGACCAGCGACCACACCGGTGTGTCGGGTGCGGCGTGCTGGACGCCGATGCCGGCCGGGATCTCGTAGCCCATGCAGGAGTAGCCGTACTCCAGGTGGTACTGGCGCGGCGAGCGGGCCCGCCACAGCTTGTGCAGATCGCCCGGGAGCGAGCCCGCCGCGTTGATGACCACGTCGTCGTCGCCCACGACCGCGTCGAGGGCGCCCAGGACCTGGGTCTGGGTGGGCACGGCGTGCTCGTCGTCGGCCCGGTAGGCGGCTGCCACCACCTGGTCCCAGCGCTCTTTCCCGGCGCGGTACTCGGCCTCGTACGACGCCTCCACCCGGTGCCCGGCCAGTGCCTCGGTGAGCGCGGTGAGGCCCGCCCGGGCGTCGCAGACCACCGTCCGGGCCGCCAGCTTGTGGGCGTCGAACCCCGTCACGTTGAGGTTGACGAACCGGACGTCCGGGTTCTGGAAGAGCGTGTTGGAGGCGGTGGTGAAGTCGCTGTAGCGGGTGCCGACACCGACGATCAGATCGGCCGCGCGGGCGATGTCGTCGCAGACGGCGGTGCCGGTGTGGCCGATTCCGCCGAGATCGGCGGGGTGGTCGTGCCGCAGCGAGCCCTTGCCCGCCTGTGTGGAGGCGACGGGGATGCCGGTGGCGTCCACCAGCGCCTTGAGCGCATCCTCGGCCTCGCTGTGGTGCACACCGCCGCCCGCGACGATCAGCGGGCGCTCCGCCGCGCGGATGGCGCGTACCGCCTCGGCGAGCTCCACCGGGTCGGGCGCGGGACGGCGTACGCGCCACACGCGCGCGGCGAAGAATTCCTCCGGCCAGTCGTACGCCTCAGCCTGCACGTCCTGCGGCATCGCGAGGGTGACCGCGCCGGTCTCGGCCGGGTCGGTCAGCACCCGCATCGCGTTCAGCACGGACGGGATCAGCATCTCGGGGCGCGTGATCCGGTCGAAGTAGCGGGAGACCGGACGCAGGGTGTCGTTGACGGACACATCGGCCTCGGTCGGGTGCTCAAGTTGCTGCAGCAGCGGGTCGGCGGGGCGCGTGGCGAAGTAGTCGCCGGGCAGCAGCAATACCGGCAGCCGGTTGATGGTGGCGAGCGCGGCGCCGGTGACCAGGTTGGTGGCACCGGGGCCGATGGACGTGGTGACCGCCTGCGCGGAGAGCCGGTTCAGCTGGCGGGCGTAGCCGACGGCGGCGTGCACCATGGCCTGCTCGTTGCGGCCCTGGTGGAACGGCATGGTGTCCTCGCCGGCCTGCAGCAGCGCCTGGCCGATCCCGGCGACGTTGCCGTGGCCGAAGATGCCCCAGGTGCCGGCGATCAACCGGTTGCGGACGCCGTCGCGCTCGGTGTACTGCGCGGAAAGGAATTGCACCAGCGCCTGGGCGACGGTCAGACGCCTCGTTGGCTGGGGGGACTGGCGGCTCATCGGGACCTCACTGGAGCTCACGGGGACGGGGCGTGGTAGAGCGGAAGACGGGCGTCGACCGGCTGCTCGGGCCAGGTGTCGCGGATCCAGCCGTGGTCCGGGTGGTCGCAGATCAGCCAGGCCCGGTCGGGATCGGGGCCGGCCATGACGTTGAGGTAGTACATGTGGTGGCCGGGCACCGCCATGGAAGGGCCGTGCCAGCCGTCCGGGATGAGGACGACGTCCCCGTCGCGCACCTCCGCGAGCACATCCGTGTTGCCGCCCTGGCCGGACGGGGAGACCCGCTGGTAGCCGAGGCCGGGGGTGCCCTCGTGATCGGCGAACTCGAAGTAGTAGATCTCCTCCAGCTCGGACTCCTCGCCGGGCCGGTGCTCGTCGTGCTTGTGCGGTGGGAAGGAGGACCAGTTCCCGCCGGGCGTGATCACCTCGACGGCGATGAGCCTGTCGCACTCGAAGACGCCCGCCGCGCCGAAGTTGTTGACCTGGCGCGAGCAGCTGCCGGTGCCGCGCAGCTCCACCGGGACCGAGGAGGCCGGCCCGTAGCGGGCGGGCAGCCGGCGGGTGCAGCGGGCGCCGGTGAGGGCGAAACGGCCGCCGTCCTTCGCCGCGATGGAGACCTGGGCGTCGCGGGGCACGTACACGAAGTCGCTGACGCCGCTGAAGACGCTCGCGCGCCCCGCCAGGCGGAAGGTGTCACCGCCGACGGCGACAGAGCAGGAACCCGCGAGCGGCAGCACGATCCACTCGCTGTCGCCGGTGTCGAAGCTGTGCCAGCCGCCGGGCGGCAGGTCCAGCACCCGAAGGCTGGAGTAGCCCCAGCCGGCGGACTCGGGGGTCACGTTCACGGTGTAGGCGTCGCCCGTGGCCTTGCCCGCGGGCAGGTGGTGCGCAGTCGTCATGATGCCCTTCTTCGCAGCATGCGGTCTCCTGGCTGGAGGGTCGTAAGTGGCGTCTCGGAGGAAGTGGGTCCCAAGGGAAGTGGGTCCCAAGGGGCGCCCAAGGGAAGTGGGGTCCCAGGGGAGGGGCCTCAGAGCAGGCCGACCGCGGTGTCCACCGCCGTCTCCACGCTGCCCTCGGCCGGATAGAGCAGCGAACGGCCCACGACCAGGCCCTGCACGGTGGGCAGCCGCAGCGCCTTGCGCCACTTCTCGTAAGCCGCCTCCTGGTCCCCGCCCACTTCGCCACCGAGCAGCACCACGGGCAGTGTCGACGCCTCCAGCACCCCGGCCATGTCGTCGGGGTCCGTGGTGACGGGCAGCTTGAGCCAGGTGTAGGCGGAGGTGCCGCCGAGGCCGGAGGCGATGGCGATGGACCGGGTGACGGCCTCGGCGCTCAGGTCGTTGCGGACCCTGCCCTCCACCCGGCGCGATATGAACGGCTCCACGAAGAGCGGGAGCCGGCGGGCCGCCATGTCGTCGACGGCGCGTGCCGTGGACTCCAGGGTCCGCAGGGAGCCCGGGTCGTCGTAGTCGATGCGCAGCAGCAGCTTCCCGGCGTCGAAGCGGAGCCGTTCGATGTCCTCGGCGCGGTGGCCGGTGAAGCGGTCGTCCATCTCGAAGGACGCGCCGGCCAGCCCGCCGCGGTTCATGGAGCCCATGACAACCTTGTCGTCGAGGACGCCGAGGAGCAGCAGATCCTCCAGGATGTCCGCGGTGGCGAGCACCCCGTCCACGCCGGGCCGGGACAGCGCGGTGCACAGGCGTTCCAGCAGATCGGCACGGTTCGCCATGGCCATGCGGCGGTCGCCGACACCGAGGGCGCCGCGGGCGGGGTGGTCGGCGGCCACGATCATCAGACGCCCGCTGTCGCCGACCAGCGGGCGGCGGACGCGGCGGGCGGCCGCTTCGGCGACGGCCTCGGGGTGCCGGGCGCGCACCGTGACGAGGTCGGGGATGCTGATGCTCAAGACTTCGCTCCGTTCGGGGTGTGGCGTCCGTCAGCCGCGCGCGAGGAGGTCTTCGACCTCGGACTCGGTCGGCATGGCGGAGGAGCAGGCGAGCCGGGAGGCGACGAGCGCGCCGGCCGCGTTGGCGTACCGCATGGTCTTCTCCAGGTCCCAGCCGGAGAGCAGACCGTGGCAGAGCGAGCCCCCGAAGGCGTCTCCCGCGCCGAGGCCGTTGACGACCTCCACCGGGACCGGGGGGACCTCGGCGGTGGTGCCGTCGCGGTGGACGGCGAGCACGCCCTTGGGGCCCTGCTTGACCACGGCCAGTTCCACGCCCGCGTCCAGCAGGGCCTCGGCGCAGGCCCGCGGTTCGCGTACGCCGGTGGCGATCTCGCACTCGTCGAGGTTGCCGACGGCCACGGTGGCGTGGCTCAGGGCCTCGGTGTAGTACGGGCGGGCGGTGTCGGGGTCCGTCCAGAACATGGGCCGCCAGTCGAGGTCGAAGACGGTGGTGCCCGACTTGCCGCGCGCCTTCAGAGCCGCGAGGGTGGCCGAGCGGCTGGGCTCCTCGCTGAGGCCCGTTCCGGTGATCCAGAAGATCCGTGCGGAGCGGATGGCGAAGCAGTCCAGCTCGTCGGTGTTGATCTCCAGGTCAGGGGCCTTGGGCCGGCGGTAGAAGTACAGCGGGAAGTCGTCCGGCGGGAAGATCTCACAGAACGTGATGGGTGTCGGATAGGCATCCACCGAGGTCACGAAGCGGTCATCGACGCCGAACTCCCGGAGTGCCTGGTGTAGGAAGGTGCCGAAGGGGTCGTTGCCGGTGCGGGTGATCACCGCGCTGGCGCGGCCGAGACGCGCGGCTGCCACGGCGACGTTGGCCGCCGAGCCGCCGAGGAACTTTCCGAAGGACTCCACTTGTGGCAGCGGTACACCGGCTTGCAGCGGGTAAAGATCGACACCGATGCGTCCCATGGTGATGAGATCAAAAGTTTCGGCGGGCTCACGCATGCGCGTCGCTCCTCATGCGGGGGAGTGCGGGCAACGAGGCGCCCGATGTCCACACAGGTGTAGGCCTCCCAGCGAGCCCATGTCAAGGCTTTGTACTTACATTAGGACTAGCAAGTGAAATGATGTCTTAACAAAGTATTGACAGGTGGGTATCGCAGGGACTTGTATCCCGTCCCAGCGAAACAGCCGGATCACGGCGCAGAACCCGGGTTTCGACCCGGGCTCTTCCAGGCCCGGGCCCGACCGCCCGGCTCAGTTCCCTCTCCCGTCGCACAGTGAGGTGCAGGCAAGATGGACCGCACGCTTCACCCCCGTTCCCGCAGATTTGCCCCACTCGTCGCGATGGCCGCGGCGTCCGCACTGCTGGTCGCCGGCTGCTCGAGCAGTTCCGGTGGCAAGAAGTCGGAGGAGGACACCAGCGGGGCCTCCGCGGGCAAGGCGAGCACGCCCCGGATGACGGTCGCGATGATCACTCACGCGGCGCCCGGTGACACCTTCTGGGACATCATCCGCAAGGGCGCCCAGGCTGCCGCCGCCAAGGACAACGTCAAGCTCGTCTACTCCAGCGACCCGAACGCCGCCAACCAGGCCAACCTGGTGCAGAACGCGATCGACCAGAAGGTCGACGGCATAGCGGTCACCCTTGCCAAGCCCGACGCCATGAAGGCCGTGGTCGCCAAGGCCAAGGCTGCCGGTATTCCGATCGTCGGCTTCAACGGTGGCGTGGACGACTGGAAGGACCAGGGCCTGCTGGAGTACTTCGGTCAGGACGAGACCATCGCAGGCGAGGCCCTGGGCAACAAGCTCAACGAGCTCGGCGCCAAGAAAGCCATATGCGTCATCCAGGAGCAGGGCCATGTCGCCCTGGAGGCCCGCTGCGGGGGTGTGAAGAAGACGTTCGAGGGCAAGACCGAGAACCTGTACGTCAACGGCACCGACATGCCGTCGGTGAAGTCGACGATCACGGCCAAGCTGAAGCAGGACGCCTCCATCGACGAGGTGGTCACGCTGGGTGCCCCGTTCGCGCTGACCGCGGTGCAGTCGGTGGCCGATGCGGGCAGCAAGGCGAAGGTGGCCACCTTCGACCTGAACAAGGACCTGACCTCCGCCATCGCCGACGGTGACATCCAGTTCGCCGTCGACCAGCAGCCCTACCTGCAGGGCTACCTGTCGGTCGACTCCCTGTGGCTCTACAAGAACAACGGCAACTACATGGGCGGTGGGGAGGCCCCGGTCCTGACCGGCCCGGCCTTCGTCGACAAGAGCAACGTCGAATCCGTCTCCCAGTTCGCCGCGAAGGGTACTCGGTGATCTCGGTATGACCCAAGCAACGGCACCGGCGACGGGTTCCCCGTCGCCGGCTTCGCCGGCCGTTCACAAGGACGGCCGGACCACCGAACGTTCCCTGGGGCGCCGGCTGCTGGCCCGTCCCGAGGTCGGTGCGCTGATAGCGGCGGTCGGCGTGTACGTCTTCTTCTTCACCGCCGCCCCGTCGTTCCGCGAGGCCGGTTCCCTGGCCACCGTGCTCTACCAGGCGTCCGTCATGGGCATCATGGCGATCCCGGTGGCGCTGCTGATGATCGGCGGCGAGTTCGACCTGTCCGCCGGTGTCGCGGTCACCACCTCCGCGCTGACCGCCGCGATCCTCAGCTTCCAGCTGACGGTGAACGTGTGGACCGGCGTGATCGTGGCGCTGATCGTCTCGCTGGCCGTGGGCGCGTTCAACGGATGGCTGCTGATCAAGACCGGGCTGCCCAGCTTCCTGGTCACCCTGGGCTCGTTCCTGATCCTGCAAGGCTCGAACCTGGCGGTGACGAAGATCTTCACCGGCAACGTCGCCAGTGACTCGATCTCCGACATGGACGGCTTCGACCAGGCCAAGAGCGTCTTCGCCAGCGAATTCAGCATCGGCGGCGTCAACTTCAAGATAACGGTCTTCTACTGGCTGCTGTTCGCGGCCGTCGCGACCTGGCTGCTGCTGCGCACCAAGTTCGGCAACTGGATCTTCGCCGTCGGCGGCAACAAGGACAGCGCCCGCGCGGTCGGTGTCCCGGTGTACCTCACCAAGATCGCCCTGTTCATGGGAGTCGGCGCGGGCGCCTGGTTCGTCGGCATGCACCTGCTGTTCTCGTTCAACACGGTGCAGTCCGGCGAGGGCGTGGGCAACGAGTTCCTGTACATCATCGCGGCGGTGATCGGCGGCTGTCTGCTGACCGGCGGTTACGGCTCGGCGATCGGCCCGGTCATCGGTGCCTTCATCTTCGGCATGGTCTCCCAGGGCATCGTCTACGCCAACTGGAACCCGGACTGGTTCAAGGCGTTCCTCGGCGTGATGCTCCTGGTCGCCGCCCTCGTCAATCTGTGGGTCCGCCACCAGGCGACCCGGAGGTGATCTGATCCCATGACAACCAACGGATCCACACCCGGCGCCACCCTCACCAAGGACACCGCGCCCGAGGACGGCAAGCCCATCGTCGAACTGCGCGGCGCCGGCAAGTCCTACGGCAACGTCCGCGCCCTGCACGGCGTCAGCCTCGCCGTCAGCCCCAGCCGCGTCACCTGCGTCCTCGGTGACAACGGCGCCGGCAAGTCGACCCTGATCAAAATCATCTCCGGGCTGCACCAGCACACCGAGGGCGAGTTCCTCGTCGACGGCGAACCGGTGCACTTCACCACCCCCCGTGAGGCGCTCGACAAGGGCATCGCCACCGTCTACCAGGACCTCGCCACCGTGCCGCTGATGCCGGTGTGGCGCAACTTCTTCCTCGGCTCCGAGATGACCAAGGGCCCCTGGCCGGTACGCCGTCTCGACATCGCCAGGATGAAGAAGACCGCCGACGAGGAACTGCGCGCCATGGGTATCGTCCTCGACGACCTGGACCAGCCCATCGGCACCCTCTCCGGCGGCCAGCGGCAGTCGGTGGCCATCGCGCGCGCCGTCTACTTCGGCGCCCGCGTGCTCATCCTGGACGAGCCGACCGCCGCGCTCGGTGTCAAGCAGTCCGGTGTGGTGCTGAAGTACATCGCCGCCGCCCGCGACCGCGGCCTCGGCGTCATCTTCATCACCCACAACCCGCACCACGCCTACATGGTCGGCGACCACTTCAGCGTGCTGCGCCTGGGCACCATGGAACTGTCCGCCTCCCGTGACGAGGTCAGCCTGGAAGAGCTCACCAACCACATGGCCGGCGGCGCCGAACTCGCCGCGCTCAAGCACGAGTTGGCGCAGGTCCGCGGTGTGGACGTCGACGAGCTCCCCGAGGAGGAGGACCTCACGGCGCCCGTGGCGGCCGCCCCCGAGGAGACCTCCTGATGACCGCGGCCGCCGCCCTGGGAAGGGACCCTTTGACATGACCGACAGCCCCGCGCTGGACCGCATCCGGATCGGCTCCGCCCCCGACTCCTGGGGTGTCTGGTTCCCCGACGACCCGCAGCAGGTGCCCTGGGAACGCTTCCTGGACGAGGTCAGCGAGGCCGGCTACTCCTGGATCGAACTCGGCCCCTACGGCTATCTGCCGACCGACCCGGCCCGGCTCACGGACGAGGTGGACAAGCGGAACCTCAAGGTGTCGGCCGGCACGGTCTTCACCGGCCTGCACCGCGGCCCGGCCGTGTGGGAGTCCACCTGGGAGCACGTGAGCCAGGTCGCCGCGCTCACCCAGGCCATGGGCGCCAGACACCTGGTGGTCATCCCGTCCTTCTGGCGGGACGACAAGACCGCCGAGATCCTCGAGCCGCCGGAGCTCGAACCCGAGCAGTGGTCCCACCTCACCCAGGGCATGGAACGGCTCGGCAAGGAGGTCAAGGAGCACTACGGCCTCGACATCGTGGTCCACCCGCACGCCGACACCCACATCGACACCGAGCAGCACGTGGAGCAGTTCCTCGACTCCACCGACTCCGACCTGGTCAGCCTGTGCCTGGACACCGGGCACTACGCCTACTGCGGCGGCGACAGCGTCAAGCTGATCCAGACCTACGGCGAACGCATCGGCTATCTCCACCTCAAGCAGGTCGACCCGGAGATCCTCGCCGACGTGGTCAAGAACGAGGTGCCGTTCGGGCCCGCCGTGCAGCGCGGAGTGATGTGTGAACCACCCGCCGGTGTCCCGGAGTTGGGGCCGGTACTGAGCGCGGCGCAGGGCCTGGGCGTGGACCTGTTCGCCATCGTCGAGCAGGACATGTACCCCTGCCCGCCGGACAAGCCGCTGCCCATCGCCGTACGCACCCGGAAGTTCCTGCGCTCCTGCGGGGCGTGAGCCGAGGGCGGTACGGCCACCCGGGCAACGTCGAGGCCGCGCACGCGGAGCCACGCCTGCGCGGCCGACCCCCGGCCGGCCTGCGAGAGCCGCCCCGTCGGGGTTCCTCCGGCCCGGTGGCCGCGGGTGTGGCCGGCCATGCCGTCGGCCTGGAGATCGCAGGGCGGGACTCGCTGTGGCGGAGGGCGGGCCGAGGGCGCATGCTGGGCCCATGGGCCCGTCCGCCGTGGACCCGGACTGCGCCTTCTGCGCCATCGTCTCCGGCGGGGAGCGAGCCAGCCGGGTGTACGAGGACGACCGGGTCCTGGCCTTCATGGACATTCACCCGGCCGCGCCCGGAGACCTGCTCGTCATCCCCAAGGCGCACGTGGAAGGCCTCGAGGACGTCGACGAGGACCTCATGGCCCATCTGTTCCGGGTGGTGCATCTGCTGACGCGAGGGCTGCGGCGGTCAGGACTGCGGTGCGAGGGAGTGAACGTGTTCCTTGCCGACGGAGAGGCCGCCGAACAGACGGTTTTCCACCTCCACGTGCACGTCTTCCCGCGCACCTGGGACGACGCCTTCCGCCTGGAGGTCAGGTGGCAGGAGCGCTCCCGTGCCGCCCTGGACGACGACGCCGAACGGATCAGAGCCGGCCTGGAACGCGGCCGACACCACCCCGGACAGCCATGAGACGAGGCCTACTGCCCCGGCACTAGGTGGTCCCGCCAAGCACCCGCATTAGGTGGTCCCGCGGACCACAAGACGTGGTGCGAAGACCACCTTCCGCTCCCGCGCGGCTTCCCGCCCGAGTCGCGCCATCATCAGCCGGGCGACCTCCCGGCCCATCTCCTCGATGGGCTGGTGGACCGAGGTGAGTGGGGGATCGGTGGTGGTGGCGACGGCGGAGTCGTCGAAGCCGACCACCGCGACGTCCTCGGGGACCCGGCGCCGGGACTCCCGCAGGACACGCAGGGCACCGGCGGCCATGAGGTCGTTGGCGGCGAAAACGGAGTCCACGGCATCGTCACGCAGGAGCAGCCGCCGCATGGCCTCGGCACCGGAGTCGAGGGTGAAGTCGCCGTGTTCGACGGGCCCTTGGGCCAGACCGGCCTCGGCGAGGGCGTCCCGGAAACCCGTCCAGCGGTCCACACTGGCCTGGATGCCGAGCGGGCCGGTGATCACGGCGATCCGGCGCCGGCCGCGCTCGATCAGATGCCGGGCGGCTCGCCGGGCCCCGTCCGCGTTGTCGAGGTCGACGCCGTAGTCGGGGGTGTAGCCGGTAGGCGCACCCACCATGACGGTCGGGATGTCACCGGCGTCGAGCTGCCCCGGTAACGGGTCGTCGTCGTGGAGTGAGGTGAGCAGGACTCCATCGATATGACGACCGGTCAGAAATGTGCTGAGTTGTTCGCGTTCCTGCTGGGACTGGGCGATCGCCAGGATCAGCTGGATGCCTTCGGCGGCGAGAGCGGCCTGGGCGCCGCGCACCAGCTGCGAGTAGAAGGGGTCCGCCCAGAATCCTTTGTCCTCGGTCACGACCACCACGAAAGCGACGGTGTCCGTGCGCCGGCGCACCAGCGCCCGGGCCGTCTGGTTCGGCACGTACCCCAGTTCCTCGACGGCGCGGAGCACCGCCGCGCGGGACTCCTGGCTGACGTGCCCGGAGCCGTTGATGACGCGTGAGGCCGTGCCCCGCCCCACCCCGGCACGCGCCGCGACTGCCTCCAGAGTCGGCCTGCGCCCCTTCACGATCTCCCCTGTCCAGAGTCCATGATCTCAAGGTAGCTCGTGTCAACTTGCCTGGGCCGACCATCGGTCGACGCAGCCCCGGTTCGGGGAGCCGTCAGCCCGCAGCCTCCTCCTCCGCCACGGGCGGCATGAACGCGCGCAGCCACCGTTCCGTCTGGGCGACATGGGCCTGTGCGGCGCCCGCGGCGGCCACGGGGTCGCGGTCGGCGATGGCGGTGGCCAGGACGCGGTGGTCCTCGTCGCTCTTGCGGCGCAGCTCCGGACCCTGGGGGAGGGTGAAGACCTGGTACTTGCGGGAGCGGGCGCGGAAGACCGACAACAGGGTCGCCAGGGTCGGGTTGCCACCGGTCCTGGCGATCTCGGCGTGGAAGCGGTGGTCGAGCTCGGAGGCGTCGGCGGGGTCGTCCGTGGCCTCCATGGCCTCGATGAGGGAGAAGAGCCTCTCCACGGCCTCCGGTGTGCAGCGTGCCGCCGCCTGCGCCGCGACATGGGCCTCCAGCACCCGCCGGATCTCGTAGACCTCCAACAGGCCCGTGAGGGGCAGTAGTTCCAGCGTCAGCGACAGGCTGCCGATGACGTCCTCCGGTCTGAGCCGGGACACGAAGGTGCCGGAGCCGTGCCGCGGCTCGACCACACCCAGGGCGGTGAGCATCCGTACCGCCTCGCGCAACGACCCCCGGGAAACGCCCAGTTCCTCGCAGAGGTCCCCCTCCGGGGGCATGCGCTCACCCGCGCCGAGACGACCCGTGGCGATCATGTGCCGTAGGCCGTGGAACGCCTTGTCGACTGCGGACATCGGACTCCTCCTGTGCGGGGCCGACTGTGTCTCGTGGCCCTCGGTGCACTGTAGCGAGCCCGGTCATCAGATGTCTCCCATGTGTCGTCCGAGATTCATCTGATGACTTTCCCTGTCCTGCCCCTTGTCGGCCGGAATTCATCGTGCCATCATCCCGAGTCATCAGATGAGTCCTGTTGACGGTCTGATGTCTGGTGCTCTGATGCCCGATGCCCACAGGGCACTCGGTTACGGCAGATATGGAGTCATGTGAGCGAGACCGAGGTCACCACCGCGCCGCGCCCCCTGCTGCTGGCCGACGGCCGGCCCGCCGCCCGGGCATGGACGCTGGACCCCGCCCAACTGCACCTGAACCACGGTTCGTTCGGAGCCGTGCCCCTCGTGGCGCAGGAGCGGCAGAACCTGCTGCGCGCGGAGATGGAGCGCTCGCCCGTGGTCTGGTTCCCGGCGCTGCCGCAGCGGCTCGCCGCCGTCCGTGTGGAACTCGCGGCCTTTCTGCGCACCGCACCGGGCGACCTCGCCCTGGTGCCCAATGCGAGCGCCGGAGCCAGCGTCGTCTACGCCGGTCTGCCGCACCGCCGCGGGGGCGAGATCGTCGTGACCGACCACGGGTACGGTGCCGTCACCATGGGCGCCGAGCGGCTGGCACGCCGCTGGGGCGGCCGGGTCCGGACCGCCCGGGTGCCCCTGGACGCGGACGAGGAGCAGGCGTACGAGGCCGTGGCCGCCGAACTGGGGGAGGCCACCGGTCTCATCGTCGTCGACCAGATCACCTCCGCGACCGCGCGCCGGATGCCCGTGGAACGGATCGGCGCGGAGGCCCGCCGGCGCGGTATCCCACTGCTCGTGGACGGCGCGCACGCCCCCGGCCTGATCGCCGCCCCCCTGGACGGTCTGATCTGCGACTTCTGGGTCGGCAACTGCCACAAATGGGGCTGCACCCCGCGCGGTACCGCGGCCCTGGTCGCCCGTGGCCCGCTCCGCGATCACCTCTACCCCCTGATCGACTCCTGGGCGGCCGCCGACCCCTACCCAGACCGTTTCGACCAGCAGGGCACGATCGACGCCACCGCCCCCCTCGCCGCGCCCACCGCCCTCGACCTCATCGAGGACACCTGGGGCTGGGAGGCCGCCCGCCGCTACATGGACGACCTGGCCGACTATGCCGAGCGCGTCATCGGTGCCGCGTTCGCCGAACTGACCGGCATCGGCGGCCGGGTCGAGGTAGGCATGCCGGTGCCCGGAATGCGGCTGGTGCGTCTGCCCGACGGGCTGGGCGGCAGCCGGATCGAGGCCGACGCGCTGCGTGACCGGGTCGCCGAGGAACTGAACGTGGAGGCCGCGTTCACCAGCTTCGACGGCAACGGCTATCTGCGGCTGTCCGCACACGTCTACAACACCCCCACGGACTACGAGTACTTCGCCGAGACCTGCGTCCCCGTCCTCGGCGAGTGGGCCCGCGCGGCCCGCGAGCAGCACGGCACGCCGTAGCTGCGCACCACCGCATGCCCCTCCCTGATGCGAAGAGGTCAGCACGATGAAAAGAAGGACGGCAGCCCTGGCCCTCGGCACCGCCGCCGCACTGGTCCTGACCGGCTGCTCCACCATGAACCCCAGCAGTTCGGGTGGAACGGTGACCCTCAACATGGTCGAAAGCCTCACCAACCCCGCCCGAACCGATCTGCTGAAGGGTCTGATAGCCGACTTCGAGAAGCAGAACCCCAAGATCAAGGTCAACCTGATCTCGCCGCCCACCGAGCAGGCCGACCAGAAGATCCAGCAGATGCTCCAGTCCGGCACCGGTGTGGACACCCTGGAGGTGCGGGACACCACCGTGGGGCCGTGGTCGAACAACGGCTGGCTCTACGACATGAAGAAGGACCTGACGGGCTGGAAGGGCTGGGAGGCGATGACGGAGAACGCCGTCAAGGCCGCCCAGGACACCGAAGGCAAGACGTACTTCATCCCGTACGGCTTCTACGGGCTGAGCCTCTTCTACCGCACCGACCTGATCGAGAAAGCCGGTTTCAGTGAGCCCCCGGCAACATGGGAGGACCTGCTGAAGCAGGCCTCCGCAATCCAGGACCCCGCCAAGCGGCAGTACGGCTACGCCTTCCGCGGCGGCGCCAACGCCAACGGCAACGCCGCCGCGATCATCGAGGCCTATGTCGCCGACGACGTCGATCCGGCGAACGGCTTCAAGCTGAAGGACGGGAAGACGATCTTTTCCGCGCCGGGGGCGCTCGACGCGATGGAGACCTACCTCGAGCTGTTCAAGAAGGCCTCGCCCAAGTCGTCGGTGTCCTGGGGCTATCCGGAGATGGTCGAGGGCTTCTCCAACGGGTCCACGGCCTTCCTGCTGCAGGACCCCGAGGTGATCGCCACCGTCTCGGAGTCCAAGTCGATCACTAAGGACCAGTGGAACACCGCGCCACTCGTGGCAGGCCCCTCCGGCAAGACCGTGCAGGCGCTGGCCACCGCCGGGTGGGGCGTCGCGAAGGGCAGCAAGAACAAGCCCGAGGCGGTGAAGCTGGTCGAGTTCCTGTCCCAGGGCGAGGCATCCACGACGTTCACCAAGAAGAACAGCCTGGTGCCGATCCTCAAGTCGGCGAACGAGGACCCCTTCTACAAGACCGGGCCCTGGTCCAGCTACGTCACCATGACCGAGAACCCGGAGAAGTACCTCGTCGTCACCCAGCCGCGCGGTGTCTCCTGGTGGACCGAGTGGCAGCAGAAGGCCGACGCCGACGTGCAGAAGATGATCCTCGGCAAGCTGACGCCCGAGAAGCTGCTGGCCGGGTGGGACACGTACTGGACCGAGAAGTGGAAGTAGACATGGCCGCCTCGTCCACCACGGCGAAGACGGAATCCGGGCCGGGGCGCCTCTCCCGCAAGGGGGGCGCCCCGCCCGCCCGCGGCGCCCGACCGGGCCGCCGCAGGCGGGAGTTCACCACCCGGCGCGGTCTGCTCATCGCCGCCTTCATGGCTCCGGCCGCGGTCTTCGTGGCGGTCTTCACCTACTACCCCATGATCGCGGGAAGCCAGATGGCGTTCCGCAACTGGAAGCTGACCGATCTCACGGACACCTCCTGGGTGGGATGGAAGAACTTCCGTGAGGTGTTCGCCGACCCCGCCTGGGGCACCGTGCTGGCCAACACCGGGCTGTGGGTGGGTGGTTCGATCGTGCCGCAGCTGGTGATCGGATTCGCGCTCGCCCTGTGGCTGCGCCGCCGTTTCCGGTTCCGCGGCCTCTACCAGGCGCTGGTCTTCTTCCCCTGGGCGATCTCCGGGTTCCTCATCGGCATCCTGTTCCGCTGGATGTTCAACAGCGAGTTCGGTGTCGTCAACGACCTGCTGCAGAAGGCCGGACTGATCGACCAGCCGATCGCCTGGCTCGCCGATCCCGACAAGGCGATGATCGCCGTGCTCGTCGCCAACACCTGGTACGGCGTCACCTTCTTCGCGATCATGATCCTGGCCGCGCTCCAGTCCATCCCCGACGAACTGTACGAGGCGGCGGCACTCGACGGTGCCGGCAAGGTGCGCACGCTCTTCAGCATCACCATCCCGTACATCCGCACCACGCTCGCCCTCACCGTGCTGCTGCGGGTCATCTGGATCTTCAACTTCCCAGATCTGATCTTCGGGATGACCGGTGGCGGCCCCAACAACGAGACGCACATCGTGACCACCTGGATGATCAGGATCACCCAGCAGGGCGACTACGGCCAGGCCTCCGCGATCGGACTTCTGGTGGTCGCCGGGCTGCTGCTGTTCGCCACGTTCTTCCTGCTGGCCACGCGCGAGAAACGAGAGGTGAAGCCGTGATCGGCAAAGAGACCACGGCCGGCCGGACCGCACGGTTCACCTTCCTCGGGATCTGGCTGGTCTTCACCGTCTTCCCGCTGTACTGGATCACCGTCACCTCGCTGAAGGCACCCGGCGACATCTTCCGTTTCCCGATCGACTACTGGCCCGAGCACTTCTCGGTGGAGAACTACACCGGCCTGTTCTCCAAGGCGGACTTCGGGGTCTACCTCACCAACAGCCTCATCGTCGCGACCGTCGCCGGCGCGGTGGCCACGGCGATCTCCATGCTGTCCGCGTACGTGCTGGCGCGCTTCGAGTTCCGCACCAAGTCCGCGCTGCTGATGGCCGCCTTGGTCACCCAGATGATCCCCTCGTTCATCGCGCTCGGCCCGCTGTACCTGCTGATGACCGACCTCAGGCTGGTCGACAACCGCCTCGGGCTGATGCTGGTCTACATCGCGGTGTGCATCCCGTTCTGCACGGTGATGCTGCGCGGGTTCTTCGAGAACATCCCCGACGCGCTGGAGGAGGCCGCCATGATCGACGGACTCTCCCGGTTCGGGGCGCTGTTCCGGGTGCTGCTGCCGGTGATGCGCCCGGGGATCGTGGCCGCGTTCATCTTCAACTTCGTCAACTGCTGGAACGAGCTGTTCCTTTCGGTGACGCTGATGAACAGCGACGCCAACAAGACGGTCCCCACGGCCCTCAACGGGTTCATCTCCAGCTTCAACATCGACTGGGGTTCGATGTCCGCCGCGGCCGTGCTCACCATCCTGCCGACGATGCTGCTGTTCGCCTTCGCCAGCCGGCACATCGTCCAGGGGCTCACCTCCGGCGCCGTGAAGGGCTGAGCACCGTGCACGAGATCGATGTCCCCCTTCCGGACTCCGTCCACGTGCTCGTCGGGACAACCGACCCGGCCGACGCGGGCGACGTCCCACGGCCCGCCAAACCCTCGGGCGAGGGCCGCTGGACGGTGGCCGGCGTCGAGGTGACGGCACGTCACATTTCGGGCGTATCGGGCGGCGCGCTGCGTCTGGCGCTCGTCGCACCCGGGCGGGAGGGCGTGTCGAAGGTGGCGCTGCGCTGGCGGCACCATCCCGGCGGGCACCGCCCCGCCCTGGTCCTCGGCGACGCCTGGGAGCGCTCGTACGGCGACCTCCAGTGGCGCGGCATCCAGCCGGAACGGCCGCTGCCCTGGTACTGGCTGGGCACCGACCCGGCCTCCGGCACCACCGCCGGGCTCGGCGTGCGCACCCGCGCCGGGGCACTGTGCTGCTGGGCGGTGGACGATGACGGCACCACGCTCTGGCTGGACGTGCGCGCGGGCGGCCTGCCGGTGCTGCCGGGCGAACGGGAGGTCGCGGCCGCCACGGTGGTCGGGGTGGCGGCCGACGACGGTACGCGCCCCTACGCGGTGCTGGAGTCGCTGTGCGCCGCGATGTCCCCCGACCCGCTGCTGCCCGAACTGCCCGTGGTCGGCTGCAACAACTGGTACTACGCCTACGGCAGGGACTTCGGCCCCGACGCCGTGCTGCGGGACGCCGCCACCATCGCCGAGTACGCCGGGGACCATCCCGTACGGCCCTTCTGCGTCGTCGACGACGGCTGGACGGAAGGCGGCGGCAGCGCGCCCGGCGGGCCCTGGGACACCGGCCTGCCGGGAGTGTTCGACGACATGGCTGGCCTGGCCGCGGGCATCGCCGACCGGGGCGCCCGGCCGGGGGTGTGGTTCCGGCCGCTGCTCTCCCGGACCGAGACCGAGGGCATGCGCACCGACACCGGGACCCCCGGCCGGATCCCGCTCGACCCGTCGCTCGACGCCACCCTCGCCACCGTCGCCGCCGACATCAGCCGCTTCCGCGGCTGGGGCTACGAGCTGATCAAGCACGACTTCAGCACCTACGACGTCTTCGGCCGCTTCCACCCGGACACGCCGCCAGAAATGGCCGGCGACGGCTGGCGGTTGGCCGACCGCGGCCGTACCACGGCCGAGGTGCTGGTGGCCCTGTACCGCACTATCGCCGAGGCCGCGGGCGGCGCGGTGGTGATCGGCTGCAACACCGTCGGGCACCTCGCCGCGGGCCTCGTGCAGGTCCAGCGCACCGGCGACGACACATCCGGCCGGCACTGGGAACGCACCCGCCGGATGGGCGTCAACACCCTCGCCTTCCGGCTCGCCCAGCACGGCCGCTTCTACGCTCTGGACGCCGACTGCGTGCCGTGCACCCCGGCCACGGAGTGGGAGCTGAACAGGCGGTTCCTGGACCTGGTGGCCCGGTCCGGCACCGCGCTGTTCGTCTCCGTCGACCCCGCCGCGCGCACCGCGCGGGCCGACGCCGACCTCACCGCGGCGGTGCGGCTCGCCCTGGACGGCGGGCAGCCGGGCGGCGTGGAGCCACTGGACTGGCTCACCACGACCGCCCCACAGCGCTGGCACACCGGCGACAGGGACCTCGTGTACTCGTGGTCGCAGCCGTGGGGCGCGTGGCCGCTGCTGCCGTCGTAATCACCGCGGTTCGTGTCCCGGTTGCGGCCAGGACGGGAAATGCCGCCAGGCCTCCTCACGACCTCGCGCTCGGGGCGAAGCGGGTCGGATTCGCCGTCGGAGCCACAAGGTGACGCGCCTGCGACTGGATGGACACTTGAAGTTTCAAGCCAGTGCCGCCATGCTTCGTTTGAGCCTTCAAACGACGGCGCCGGTCCGGTCCGGTCCGTCCGCCGTCGCGCCCGCCTGTCGCGGGCCGCTTCGGTCTCTCCGTGTCTACGGGGCGCACCTGACCGCCCGTCGTGTTCCCATCCCGCCGTCCCAACCCGCCGTCGAATCCCCCGATCCAGGAGTCACCATGTCCGCAGTCCCCGAGGCAGTCCCCACTCGTCGCGGTCCGCTCGTCGTGGTGGGCGGAGTCCTCGCCGCCGTCGTGCTGTCCAGCCTGGTGAACGCGGTACTCGCCGTCGCCGCCCTCGCGGCGGGCGCTCCCGATGACTTCCAGCCGCTCAAGCCGTCCTCGTACATCTTCCTGACCGCGCTGGGCCTGGCCGGGGGTGCCGTCGGGTGGGCCGTCGTCCGCCAGGTGTCCGCCCGGCCCGCGGCGCTCGTACGGTGGCTCGCGCCGACGCTGGTCGTGGTGTCCTTCATCCCCGACTTCCTGCTCTTCGAGGCGGGCGGCGCGGCAGGCGTCATCGCGCTCCTCGCGATGCACGTGGCGGTCGGGGTGATCGCCGTGGCCACGTACCGCAAGGTGATGCCGCTTGCCTGAGGAACGAACGTCGGCCCCGCCGGAAGGCGGGGCCGACGCGGCTTCCCTGCCGGGGACCGGACCAGGAGTCGTATCCTTGTGTTTGACAATTCAAACTCAAGCGGCCCGGTAAGGTGCCCTCCATGTCCACCACGCCTCGCTGGCTGAACGCTGAGGAGCGCCGGGCCTGGCTGGCCTACGTCGACTTCTCCACGCTGCTGGCCGACTACCTCAACCGGCAGCTCCGCCGCGACTCCGGCATCACCCACACCGACTACGCCCTGCTGGCCTTTCTCTCCTCGGCGCCCGACCAGGCGCTCGGCATGTCCGAACTGGCCTGCAAGCTGAGGATCACCCGCAGTCGACTCACCCACGCGGTGAACCGGCTCGCCGAGGCCGGATTCGTCGACCGCCGGGAGAGCCCCGTCGACGGACGCTCCCAGCTCGCCGTCCTCACCGACGAGGGCCGCGCCCTGCTGGAACAGGCCGCACCGGGACATGTCACGGCCGTGCGCCGCGCGATCTTCGATGCGCTCACTCCGGAGCAGGTGGCCCAGTTCACGGAGATCGGCGAAGCCATCAGTACGGCCCTGCTGCGGGTCGACGCCACGGACTCCGATCCGGCGGTCCTGCCCTGGCGCCGCCGATAGCGCACCGTGCGGCGTGTCGTGGGCGACCGGACGACAGAGAGCACGGCCAACCAGGACCGATACCGCCCCCCGCTTTCTCTCCGCACCGGATCCGGGCAGCGGTCTGCGACCCCGGGCGAACCTCCGGCGCGGTGCAACCCCGCGCATCGCCGGCGCGGTGCAACCCCGCGCATCGCCGGCGCGGTGCGGCATCAGCGAACGCAGCGCGGCGCGACCCCGGTGAACCCGGCGCGGTGAGGCATTCAGAGAACCCCAGCCGGAGCTGAGCGGCCTCCGCGAACCCAGCGCGGAGCGTCCCCGCCGGAGCGTCCCCGCCGAGCCCAGCGCGCAGCGCACTCGGCGACACTCCAGCGCGGAGGGCCCGTCGAAGCCGGCGCGGAGGCCCTGTCGGACGCGGCGCGAAGATCTCGTCGAACCTGGCGCCGAGGCAACGGCGAACAGCACCGCATTGTCCCGGAATTCGCGGGAACGGATACTGTCGGCCGGCCACCGCACCTCGCCCGGTGCGCACCCACCGCACCCTGCACAGGGCACCCGCACCCCGCCCGTGCAAGACTTCCGCCGAAATCAACTCCAGCGACGCCGAGGAGTCGGATGTTCACCAAAGTGCTCGTCGCCAACCGGGGCGAGATCGCGATCCGGGCCTTTCGAGCCGCGTTCGAGCTGGGCATCTCCACGGTGGCGGTGTTCCCGTACGAGGACCGCAACTCACTGCACAGGGCGAAGGCGGACGAGTCGTATCTGATCGGCGAACGCGGCCACCCGGTGCGCGCGTACCTCTCGGTCGACGAGGTGGTCAGGGCGGCCCGCAAGGCCGGTGCGGACGCCATCTACCCCGGCTACGGCTTCCTGTCGGAGAACCCGGACCTGGCCGCCGCCTGCGCGGAGGCGGGCATCACCTTCGTCGGCCCGCCCGCGGACGTCCTGCTCCTGACGGGCAACAAGTCACGCGCGGTCGCGGCGGCGAAGGAGGCCGGCGTACCGGTCCTGAAGTCGTCACAGCCGTCGACGGACCTCGACACCCTCCTCGCCGCCGCCGACGACGTCGGTTTCCCGTTGTTCGTCAAGGCCGTCGCGGGTGGCGGCGGGCGAGGCATGCGGCGGGTCGCCGAACCCGGCGAACTGCGCGACTCCATCGAGGCGGCCCGGCGCGAGGCGGAGTCCGCCTTCGGCGACGGCACCGTCTTCCTCGAACAGGCCGTGGTCAACCCCCGCCACATCGAGGTGCAGATCCTCGCCGACGCCGCCGGGAACGTCGTCCACCTCTACGAGCGGGACTGCTCGGTGCAGCGCCGCCACCAGAAGGTCGTCGAGATCGCGCCCGCCCCGAACCTGGACCCGGAACTGCGGATGCGGATCTGCGCCGACGCCGTCGCGTTCGCCCGTCACATCGGCTACGTCAACGCGGGCACCGTCGAGTTCCTCGTCGACGAGCGCGGCAACCACGTCTTCATCGAGATGAACCCGCGCATCCAGGTCGAGCACACGGTCACCGAACAGGTCACCGACCGGGACCTGGTGATCGCCCAGTTGCGCATCGCCTCCGGCATGACCCTGCCCGAACTCTCCTTCACCCAGGACGAGATCGTGCTGTCCGGCGCCGCGCTGCAGTGCCGTATCACCACCGAGGACCCCGCGAACGGCTTCCGCCCCGACACCGGCGCCATCTCCGCCTACCGCTCCCCGGGCGGCCCCGGCGTCCGGCTGGACGGCGGCACCGTCCACACCGGTGCCCACGTCAGCGCCCACTTCGACTCGATGCTGGTCAAACTGACCTGCTACGGGCACGACTTCACCAACGCGGCCCGCCGGGCCCGCCGCGCCATCGCCGAGTTCCGCATCCGCGGCGTCTCCACCAACCTGCCTTTCCTCGCCGCACTCCTCGAGGACCCCGACTTCCAGGACGGGCGCGTCACCACCAGCTTCATCGACGAGCGCCCCCAGCTGCTGCGGACCCGGCCCCCGGCCGACCGCGGCAGCCGCATGCTCCACTACCTCGCCGAGGTCACCGTCAACAAGCCGCACGGCCCGCGGCCCGTCGTCGTGGAACCCGTCGACAAGCTGCCCGTCGTCAGCCTCGGCGATCCGCCGCCGCCCGGCTCCCGGCAACGGCTCGCCGAACTCGGCCCCGAGCGGTTCGCCGCCGAACTGCGCCGGCAGAGCGCGGTCGCCGTCACCGACACCACCTTCCGTGACGCCCACCAGTCACTGCTGGCGACCCGGGTACGCAGCCGGGACCTGCTGGCCGTCGCCCCGTACGTCGCCCGGACCGCGCCGGAGCTGCTCAGCCTCGAATGCTGGGGCGGCGCGACCTACGACGTGGCGCTCCGGTTCCTCGCCGAGGACCCGTGGGAGCGGCTCGCCCTGCTGCGCGAGGCGGCACCGAACATCTGCACCCAGATGCTGCTGCGGGGCCGCAACACCGTCGGATACACGCCCTATCCGACGGAGGTCACCGACGCGTTCGTCGCGGAGGCCGCCGCCACCGGCATGGACGTCTTCCGCATCTTCGACGCCCTCAACGACGTCGAACAGATGCGCCCGGCGATCGACGCGGTCCGGGCCACCGGGACGGCCCTGGCGGAGGTGGCCCTGTGCTACACCGCCGACCTGTCCGACCCGGGCGAACGGCTCTACACCCTCGACTACTACCTGCGCCTGGCCGAACAGATCGTCGACGCCGGCGCCCACGTCCTGGCCATCAAGGACATGGCCGGCCTGCTGCGCCCGCCGGCGGCCCGGAAGCTGGTCACCGCGCTGCGGGAACGCTTCGACCTCCCCGTCCACCTGCACACGCACGACACCGCGGGCGGACAGCTGGCGACCCTGATGGCGGCGATCGACGCAGGAGTGGACGCGGTGGACGCGGCCGTCGCCTCGATGGCCGGCACCACCAGCCAGCCCTCCCTCTCCGCGCTGGTCGCGGCCACCGACCACACCGACCGCGCCACCGGGCTCTCCCTCCAGGCCGTCGGCGACCTCGAGCCGTACTGGGAGGCCGTGCGCAAGGTCTACCAGCCCTTCGAGTCAGGCCTTGCCTCGCCCACGGGCCGCGTCTACCACCACGAGATCCCCGGCGGTCAGCTGTCCAACCTGCGCCAGCAGGCCATCGCGCTGGGGCTCGGCGACCGGTTCGAACTGATCGAGGACTGCTACGCCGCCGCCGACCGGATGCTGGGCCGCCTGGTGAAGGTGACCCCGTCGTCCAAGGTCGTGGGAGACCTCGCGCTCCACCTCGTCGGCGCCGGCGTCGAGGCGAGCGACTTCGAGTCCGACCCGGCCAAGTTCGACCTGCCGGACTCGGTGATCGGATTCCTTCGCGGTGAACTCGGCGACCCGCCGGGCGGCTGGCCCGAGCCCTTCCGCACCCGGGCCCTGCACGGCCGGCCCGCACAGGCCGAGACACCACAGCTCACCGAGGAGGACCGCATCGGGCTGCGAGAGACACGCCGAGCCACCCTGAACCGGCTGCTGTTCCCCGGCCCCACCAAGGCCTACGACACCCACCGCGAGACCTACGGCGACACCTCCGTACTGTCGACCAAGGACTTCTTCTACGGCCTCGAACCCGAGACCGAGCACACCGTCACCCTGGAACAGGGTGTGACGCTGCTGATCGAACTGGAGGCGATCTCCGAGGCCGACGAGCGCGGCTACCGCACCGTACTGGCCACCCTCAACGGCCAACTGCGGCCCGTCTCCGTGCGCGACACCTCCATCACCACGGACGTCAAGGTCGCCGAGAAGGCCGACCGCGGCGACGACCGCCAGATCGCGGCCCCCTTCGCCGGTGTCGTCACCCTGCAGGTGCAGGAAGGGGCGTCGGTCGAGGCCGGACAGACGGTCGCCACCATCGAGGCCATGAAGATGGAGGCCGCGATCACCACCCCGCGCGGCGGTACCGTCACCCGCCTCGCCATCGGTTCCATCCAGCAGGTCGAGGGAGGCGATCTGCTCCTGCGGGTCGAGTGATGGTTCCGGGCATCGCCCGTCGGACGGCCGCCCTCACACGCGGTTCAGCGGCAGTCCGACGGGGCGCCCGGTCCCGTGCCCCTCGGCGGCGTCGCCGCTGACGACCGCGAAGGCGCCGCAGACCCTCAATGATCAGTTCGATGAGGGGCCAGACCCAGCAGCGCGGGCAGGTCCGCGAAGGAGTCCAGGACGTGGTCCGGCTCTCCGGACGCGTCGCGGTGTGTCTCCGGCAGGTACTTGCCCGTCCTGACGAGGACACCGGTGATACCGGCGCGCTGTGCCGCGAGCACGTCGGACTCGATGTCGTCGCCGACCATCAGCGCAGCGCCGGCCTCCACGTGCAGGCGGGCCAGCGCGGCCTCGAAGAACGCGGGCGCCGGTTTGCCGGTGATCTCGGCCTCCGCGCCGGCGGCCTGCTCCAGTCCGGTGAGGAAGGCGCCGGTGTCCAGTTGCAGCCCCGCGTCGGTGCGCCAGTAGAGATTGCGGTGCATGGCGACCAGCCGGGCCCCCTGCTGGAGGTGGCCGAAAGCGCGGTTGAGCGAGGCGTAGTCGAACTCGGGACCGGCACCGCCGACCACGACGACATCCGGGACCGTCCCGGTGTCGCCGGTGTCGTCGGTGTCGCCGGTGTCCACGAGGTCCACACCGGCGAGGTCCTCACGGATGTCGCCGCTGTTCAGCAGGGAGCAGCGGGCGCCGGGGCAGTGCTCGGCCAGATACGCGGCGGTGGCGGCGGGCGCGGTGAGGATGTCCTCGGCCCCCACGGGGAAGCCCGCCCCGGTCAGGGCGTCCGCGATCGAGGCGCGGGTGCGGGAGGTGGTGTTGGTGAGCAGGGCGACGCGCAGGCCGGACGCGCGTACCCGCCGCAACGCCTCCACCGCACCGGGCAGCGGCTTCCACGACACGGTGAGGACACCGTCGATGTCCATCAGGACCGCGCGCACCGACTCCGGCTCCCACTCCATGCCGGGACCGTACCCGCAGCCGGGGCGGAACACCTCGAAGGACAGCGGTATAAGTGGTCCATGATCTATCACGTGATCCCTCGCGAGACCTGGGACGCCCAGCCCGACCGGCCGTACGAACCCGCCTCCCTCGCCGAGGAGGGCTTCGTCCACTGCTCCGCCGACGAGCAGACCACGCTGGCAGTGGTGAACGCCTTCTACCGGGACGCACCAAGGCCACTGCTGGCGCTGATGGTCGACGAGGTCAGACTCACCGCCCGGCTCGCCTGGGAGGAAGCCATCCCCCCACCGCCACCCGGGGTCGCCGAGGGCACCTCGTTCCCGCATGTGTACGGTCCCGTCAACCGCGACGCCGTCGTGGGGCTCCTTCAGGTCCAGTGGGACGACGAAGGACGGGCGACGGGGCTGACGCACGCGTCTCAGGGGCAACACCCCTAGGGCCTGTCTGGGGTTGTGATCTGTGCTCGCGGGGCGTGGCACGCACTCCCCCAAGTTCTCGGCTTCGCTCGAACAGGGGGGACCCCCATGCCGCGTTGCCGGAACGCCCTGGTAGCTCCTCCTCTACTCTCGGCTTCGCTCGAGCGGGGGCACCCCCACCGAGGGCGTTCCGGCGCCTTGCGATCGCACGCACCACGCCCCGCTCCCTGATCCAGATGACAACCCCAGACAGGCCCTAGCCGCTCCAGCTCTCGTACGGGTCCTTCGGCGCCGGTATCGGTTCGGTGCTGATGACGTCGATGAACGGGATGCGGCCGCCGTTCACCGGGTCCTTCGTCTGCTTGCTGGTGTAGGTGCCGGTGACCTCGAGCCAGCTGTCGGGTTCCAGGACGGGCGGGAGCTGCCCGGTCAGACCGATCTTCACGGGCTGGGCGTCGGCGGCGCAGCAGCTGAGTTCCATCCGGACCAGGTACGGCGTGCCGCCGCGGTCCAGCGCGAGGAAGCCGGTGATCTTGATCCTTCGGTCGCCCAGGGTGCGCCCGTGGTCGTAGGCCGCTCGGCCCGCGTAGTCGACGGCGCTCAGGGGGAGGGGGTCACCGGCGGGAAGCGCCCGGAAACCCCAGGGGCGTTGCAGGGCCGTTCCGGCGTGCATGGCGCTGTACGAGCCGAGGGCCGGCGGCGCCACCAGGATGAGCGCGAACAGGGGCAGGACGAGGAGCCAGGAGATACGGGGCTCGCGATGTCCGTGCCCTTGCCCGTCCCCGTCCTCTTGTTCGTCTTGTTCGTGCTCGTCCCCGATCCCTTGCTCGTCGCGTTGCCCGGGCCGGGCCGTCGCCGTGCGGGCCGCACGGGCCTGCCGCACCTCGTACCAGACCGTGGCGACCGCGGCGGCGATCAGGACGACCCCGGCCACCAGCAGCAACGGCCGCAACCCCGACTTGACGTACCGCAGGTACAGGTCGGTGGAGCCGGCGTGCAGCATCCCCCCGCCGGTCAGGAACAGCACCGCCGCCTGCGCCTGCCGGTTCACAGGAGCACCGCCCCGACGAGGGCCGACACGGCGACGGCCAGGACGAAGGTGGCGGGCGCGAACCGCAGCGCGAACCCGCGCCCGAACGTGCCCGCCTGCATGGCGAAGAGTTTGAGATCGATCATGGGCCCCACGACCAGGAAGGCCAGCCGGGCGGTCAGCGAGAACTGGGTCAGGGACGACGCCACGAACGCGTCGGCCTCGGAGCAGATCGACAACAGCACCGCGAGGAGCGACAGGGCCAGGATCGCCACCACGGGATGGTCGGCGGCGGTGTGCAGCCAGCTCGCCGGAACCACCGCCTTGAGCGTGGCCGCGGCCATCGCGCCGACCACGAGGAAGCCCCCCGCGTGCATCACGTCGTGCCGTACGGACGACCAGAACGCCGCCCCCTTGCCGAGTCCGTCCGGCGTCGGACGGGCCGGTGGGCGCAGCCAGTCCGTACGGCCGAGCCGCAGCCAGAGCCAGCCCATGGCGCACGCCACCACAAGACTCGCCACGAACCGGGCGAGCACCATCTCCGGGTTGCGGGGAAACGCGACGGCGGTGGCGGTCAGCACGATCGGATTGATCGCCGGGGCCGACAGCAGGAACGCCAGCGCCGCCGCGGGCGTCACACCGCGGCGCACCAGCGCCCCGGCCACCGGAACGGAGGCGCACTCACAGCCGGGCAGTACCGCCCCGGCCATCCCGGCGACCGGCACCGCGAGAGACGGCCTGCCGGGCAGCGCGCGGGCGAAGAACGACGGCGGGACGAACACCGCGATCACCGCCGACAGCAGCACACCCAGCACCAGGAACGGCAGCGCCTGCAGAACCACCGCGACGAACACGGTCATCCAGCTCTGCATCACCGGCGCGGACAGCGCCCGCCGGATCGGCCCCTGCACCGTGAGCACCAGCACCAGGAGAATGGTCAGGACGAGGGGCGAGTTGAACGTCCAGCCCTGAGCACCCCGCCCGGCGGTGTCCGCGTCGCGGTCGGCCCGGGGCGGCGCCGTCTTGGTCGTGGTCACGGGTGAGGTACCTCCGGTAGGGAAGGGCTCGGTGGGCTGTCCCCCTCCACCTTCAGTACGCCGGTTCGGGCACAGCTTCTCATCCCGGTTCCAACACCCGTACGCAGGGCCGAGGATGACCGCTGCCCACGGAACACCCGCACGCCGGCGAACCCGGGCCCAAGAGCCCCGAGCCGGGACTCCCCGTTCCCGGGAGCTACCTCAGGAGCCTTCTCAGGAACTCCGCGTCACGTCACCTCACCCGGCGGAACACGTCGTCCTCGTCCCACGTCGGCTCGGCGCCCGCAGCGTGCCGCCCGCTCCCGCGCCTGGCCGTCGCGTACATGGCCTCTATCTCGGCCGCGTAGTACTCCGTGATGGCGTCCCGGCGCAGCTTCATCGACGGCGTGATCATCCCGTTGGACACCTCGAAGAGGTCCGGCAGGATCCGGAACACCCGGATCGACTCGGAGCGCGACACGGTGCTGTTGGCCGCGGCGACCGCGCGCGCCACCTCCTGGCGCAGCGCGTTCTCCTCGCGCTCCCCGCGCAGCTTCTCGTCGCCCTGCGCGGCCAGCATCCCCCGCCAGTGCGCCACGAACTCCGGGTCGAGGGTGATCAGCGCCCCCACGCACGGCCGGTTGTCCCCGACGACCACCGCCTGGTGGATCAGGGGATGCACCCGCAGGCGCTCCTCGAGGCCGGCCGGAGCCACACTCTTGCCACCGCTGGTGACGATGATGTCCTTCTTGCGTCCGGTGATCGACAGATAGCCCTCGGAGTCGAGCCGGCCGATGTCCCCGGTGGCGAGCCAGCCGCCGCGCAGGACTGCCCGGGTGCCCTGTTCGTCGTTGATGTATCCCTGGAACACGGACGGGCCCCGGACCAGGATCTCGCCGTCCTCCGCCACCTGGATCTCGGTGCCGGGCAGGGCGCGTCCCACGGTGCCGAACTTGGCGCGTCCCACGGGCTGCGCCGTGATGCCGCCGCTCGTCTCCGTCAGGCCGTATCCGTCGTGGACGAGGATCCCGATACCCGAGTAGAACAGGGCGAGTCGGCGGTTGAGGGGCGAGCCGCCGGAGACCGCCCCGCAGACCCTTCCGCCCAGCGACGCGCGCAGCTTGCGGTACACGGTCCGCTCGTAGAAGGCGTGTTGCAGCCTCAGGTCGAGTCCGGGGCCCTTGCCGAGGCCCAGCCGCTGCCGTTCTACGGCCTCGGCGTAGTCCTGCGCGACCCGCACGGCCCGGTCGAAGAGGGCGCCGCGGCCGGTGCGCTGGGCCGTCCTCAGGAAGTTCTTGTAGATCTTCTCGAAGATGAACGGGACGCCGTACAGGAACGTCGGGCGGAACGACAGGAGGGCCGCGGCGAGGGACTCCTCGCGCAGATCGGGTTCGTGCGCCATCAGGATGCCGCCGCGCTGGCACATGCACTGCAGCATCAGGCCGTAGACGTGAGAGAAGGGCAGGAACACGAGGATGCTCGGCTGTTCCCCCGGCGGGGCCGCGGTGTGACCCCAGCCCTTCAGCAGGGTGTCGCAGGGCGTCGCCATACTGCGATGGCTCAGGGCGCAGCCCTTGGGGTGGCCGGTGGTGCCCGAGGTGTAGGCCACGACGGCGGTGGATTCGGGCAGGACGATCCGGCGCATCGACTCGACGGTCTCCAGCGGCACCGACCGGCCCAGCTCCACCAGGTGCGCCAACGCGTCGGCATCGAGCTGCCAGACGTGACGCAGGTGGGGGAGGGTGTTGCACACCTGGCCGACCGTCATGACGCCCTGCTCGTCCTCCACGATCACGGCCACGCACGCCGCGTCCCGCAGGATCCACGCGACCTGCTCGTGCGACGACGTCGGGTAGATCGGCACGATCTCGGCGCCGACCAGCCAGAGCGCATAACTGAGCACCGTCCACTCGTAGCGGGTGCGCGCCATGATGGCCACGCGGTGGCCCGGTGAGATCCCGGACGCGATCAGCCCCCGAGCCAGGCCGACGACCTCGTCCCGGAGTTCGGCCGCGGTCACATGGGTCCAGGCGGTGCCGTCCGGGCCGGTGCGGCGTGCGACCTGGGGCAGGTCGGGGGTCAGGCCCGCCCTCTCGAAGAGGCTGTCCGCGAGCCCTCCGGTCTTGACCGGGGCGGCCGGTGGAGCAGTCCCGAAGTTGTGCATGCGCCGCTCCCGCACTCTCCCCTTGGGCGTTCGCCGACGGCAACCGGAACCGGTCGCCACTGGAATCGACGGTGGTCGAATCTAGTCCACCCGGCGGCACCACCGTGCCCTCATCCGGCAACTGAGCATGTACGGGCGGCCTGAATTGCCCAGGCGAACGGAGTCCGCCGGAACCGGCCCGGCGGGTGAGACGGTCGCCGGTGTGGTCCGCATGGGTGCCATGGGCGGGCACTTCTGCTTCGATAACGGTCACCGACAGTGTGTGATCGCTCCGACACGGCCCGGAACCGGGGGAGTTGGGGGAGTAGCCATGGTGGCGAACGCGACGGGGGAGAGCGGGAGCGACAGCGTGTCCCGTGGTGTGCCCTCCTTGTGGGGCGGGCGCCCGGCCCCCCTTCCGGCTGCGCTCGAGAATGTCCTGAAAGCATCCGTCGCGCGCGCCGCGCGCATGCCGGATCTCGTGGTGGACCTCGCGCCGGCCGTCATCGTGCTCGTCGCCATGCTGGTGATGCGCGGGACGGCGGTGCCGGAAACGGGCCGGGACGCTCTGACCGTGCCCGAGTTGTCGGGTTCCCTAGGGCTGGAGGTGGTGATCGCCGGCAGCCTGGCCCTTCGCCGCCGCACCCCCGTGGCGGCCTATGCGGCCGGGACGGCCGGGCTGGCCGTCGAGGCACTGTGGCTCGGTCCGGGACCGCTCTCCCCGTTCGCCAATCTCATCGGCCTGTACGGGCTGGGGCTGCACGCCGGCCGCCGCCGGGCCCCACTGGGCGTCGTCGTCGCACCGCTCGGAGTGTGGGCGTACTTCGCGGGCAAGGGACAGGCCACCACCACCGCGCCGATGGCCGTGCTGTGCGTCTGGCTGCTGGTCTGGGCCGCCGGGTACGGGTCCGCGCGCAGGCGGGAAGAACTGGCCGCGCACCGCCGCATGGCGCGCCGTGAGGCGGCCGCCGGCGAGCGGCTGCGCATCGCGCGCGAACTGCACGACGTGATGGGCCACACGGTCAACGCCATGCTCGTCCAGGCCGGCGCCGGCCGGATGGTGCTCGACAGCGACCCGGAACGGGCCCGTGAACTTATGATCAGTGTGGAGGACACCGGACGCACCGCGCTGGCCGAACTCGACCGGCTGCTCGGGGTCCTGAGGGACGGATCCGGGGAGCCGCCGGGCCTGGCCGACATCGGCCGACTGGCGCGGACCATGACCGACGCGGGCATGACCGTGCGCCTGCGCGTCGCGGCGGAACCCGGATCGCTGCCGCTCGGTGTCGAACTGTCCGCCTACCGGATCGCGCAGGAGGCCCTGACGAACGCCCTCCGGCACGGCCGTGCGGCAGCGGCGGAGGTCGTCATGGAAAGGAGGCACGGCCGGCTGGTGGTCGCCGTGACCGACACCGGACGTGGGCCGGCGCCCGGTTACCGGGCCGGCCGCGGCCTGCTGGGCGTGAGCGAGCGGGTGGCCGCGTTCGGCGGGTCCGCCGACCACGGCCCGGGCCCGGACGGCAGGGGCTTCACGCTCCACGCGGAACTGCCGCTGCCATGACCGAGCCCACTACTCCGACGCCCCCGCCCCCCGTGGATGGCGGGGCACCGCCGTCCGTACGCGTCCTCCTCGCCGATGACGACGCCCTGCTGCGCACGGGCGTACGCGTCGTCCTCGACAGCGCTCCCGGCATCGAGGTGGCCGGCGAGGCCGCGGACGGTGTCCGGACGGTCGAGCTGTGCCGGGCGCTGGAGCCCGACCTCGTCCTGATGGACGTGCGCATGCCTGGCATCGACGGCATCGAGGCGACCACCCGGATCGTGGCCGGCGGCCTGAGCACACGCGTCCTGGTCCTCACCACCTTCCCGCAGGACGACTACGTGTGGCGGGCGTTGCGCGCCGGCGCCGGCGGCTTCCTGCTCAAGCGCGCCTCGCCGGAGCGGCTGTTGGACGCCGTCCGCACCGTCGCAGGCGGCGACACCCTGCTCGACCCGTCGGTCACCGGTTCGCTGGTGGACCACTTCGTACGGGGCGGGCGGCCTCGGGGCGAGGAGAGCGGGGAACCTGCCTGGCTGGCCCGGCTGACCCTCCGTGAACTGGAGGTACTGCGGTGGATGGCCGAGGGACTGTCCAACGAGGAGATCGCCGCACTCCTCGGCATCGCCGAGTCGACCACCAAGACGCATGTGAAGCGGATCCTGCAGAAGACGGGCGCCCGCGACCGGGCGCAGGCCGTTGTCCTCGCGTACCGCTGCGGACTGGTGTGACGGGTGCTCGCTGACGGTGGCGGTAGCCACGGCGCGTACCCCAGCGGGGGTACGCGGACCCACCCCGCCGGAGGGACGTACCGGGCGGCGTCCGCTCGTAGTCTCGGCCGACGGTCCTTGAGGACGGGAACGGGGGTGGCGGCCGGATGCGCGGGGTGGCGGGGGAGGTCTGGCGGGCGGTACGGCCCGTCGGCACCTACCAGCGGTTGTTGTGGTGGTGCGGGAGCGCTCTGATCGCCTCCGGCGCGGTGCACGGCGTGGTCGCCGTGGTGGACGGAACGACCTGGTGGGGCCCGGTCGCCTGGCGCAAACCGGTGGTCTTCGGACTGTCGTTCGGCCTGCTCGTGTGGTCGGTGGTGTGGATCCTGCGGAGCCTGCCCGAGCGCTGGTGGGTCGGGGTACCGGCCGGTCTGGTCGCCTTCACCTCGGTGGCCGAGGTCCTGCTCATCACCCTGCAGCGCTGGCGTGGGGTCGCCTCGCACTTCAACCAGTCCGGCGACGTCAACAGCGGGATCTGGTCGGCGATCGGCACCCTGGTACTGCCGCTGGTCCTCGGACTGGCCTGGCTCCTGGTCGACGCGCTGGTGCGGTTCCGGGGCGGCGCCGTGGCCCGGATCGCCGTGGTGGCCGGCCTCCTGGCGGTGCTCGGCGCCGGAGCGATCGGCAGCGACATGGCGCGGATCGGCGAGACGGCCTTCGACGAGACGGGTCAGGTGCCGTGGGAGGTGGTGTTCGGTGCCGCCGGCAGCGCCAAACTGGCGCATGCCGCGGGACTCCACGGGCTGCAGGTCCTGGCGCTCCTGGCCGTGGCCCTCGACACGGGCCGCGGCCCGGACCGCACCTCGACCCGGGTGATGCTGCTGGGCGCCGCCGGGTACGCCGCGGTCTTCGGCTCCATCACCGCCACCGCCTACGACGGCCGGGCTCCGCAGTCCCCGTCCGCGGGCATGGCGCTGCTGCTGGGCGCGGGAGCCCTGGCGCTGGTGTGCGCGGCGGCGGTGGCCGTCAGCGGTCTGCGCACCAGGCCGCGTCGTCCCGTGCCAGGAGGCGTTCCGTCGCGGCGCGTCGGGGCATGACCGGGACGTCGTCCCGGGTGCGCAGTGCGGCCGAGGCCGCGAGATGGCCGAGCCGCAGCCGGGAACGTTCGTCGCGGCCCTCCAGCACGCCGGCCAGATAGCCCGCCGCGAAGGCGTCGCCCGCGCCGACGGGCTCTACCACGTCGACGGGCAGCGCCGGGACGAACGTACGGACGCCGGCCGCGTACGAACTCGCCCCGCGTCCGGCGTCCTTGACGACGAGACGGGGTAAGGGGCCCATCAGCTCCGCGATGCCGTCCGCGTCGGCCGTGCCCCACAGCGCCTCCGCCTCGTCCCGGCCCACGAACACCACGTCGGCCGCTCGGGCGATCTTCAGCAGGGTCTCCGTGGGGTCCGCCGTGGGCCCGCGCCAGAGGGCGGGGCGGTGGTTCACGTCGAAGGAGATGACCGGTCCCGCCGTCCGCCCGCCACCGCCCACGACATGCTCAACGGCGGCCCGGTGGACGACGATCGCCTCCACAAGCTCGGCACAGCTCTCGGATAGCGCCGCGGTGATCCCCGACAGATGCACGATGCCGGCCCGGCGCAGCACCCGCAGCCGGGCCACCTCCGGCCCCATGGCGGTGGCCGCGGATCCACCGCGGTAGTAGTGGGTCCGGGTGCCGTCGGGCCCCGGGTCCTTGAAGTAGACGCCGGTCGGGCGCACCGGGTCGACGGTGACACCGCTGACGTCGACACCACGTGCCGTGAGCTCGGCCCGGACGCGCCGCCCGAACGGATCGTCGCCGAGCCGGCTCACCCAGGCGGCGCGGTGCCCGAGCCCCGCCAGTCCGCACGCCACGTTCGACTCGGCGCCGCCGATCGCGAACGCGAGCTTCTCCTGGTCGGCGAGGGAACGGGCGTCGGTCGGGCCGAGGACGGCCATCGTCTCGCCCACGCACACGACGTCCGCCGGGGCCTGCTCCGGACGGTCGGCGGTACGGGACGGGGGCGGCACGGGCAAGGGATCCTCCTGGCGGTCGGTGTCGTGCGGCGGACGGTGGTTCACGCCGGGGCGGTGAGCCGCAGCATGACCTTGCCGCTGCCGCTCGACGGGTCCCCGGCGACACCGAGCGCCCTTTCGGCCTGTTCCAGCGGGAAGCGATGACTGATCACCGGCGAGATGTCCAGGCCGTCCCGCAGGGCGGCGAGGGCGTCGTCGATCTCGTCGACGAAGCGGTAGGAACCGATCCAGGTGATCTCCCGGGTCACCAGGTCGCCGAGGACCGAGGGCACCTCCCTTCCCGGCAGGTTCCCGACCTGTACGACGATGCCGCCGCGGGCGGTGGCCCTGAGCACCGGACCCAGCGCGGCCGGCGCCCCGGAGGCCTCGAAGACCACGTCCATGTCGGCGGGCAGTTCCTTGCCGCGGGAGATGTCGCGGGTTTCGTCGGCACCCATGAGCCGGGCGGTGGTGAGCGGGGCCTCGGACACATCGGCGGCGACGACGGAGTGCGCGCCGCACAGCCGTGCGGCGGCGACGACCAGGGAGCCGATCGGACCGGCACCGTTGACCAGGACGGTACGGCCCCGCAGCTCCGGCACGCGGCCGACGGCGTGCAGGGCGACCGCCAACGGCTCGGCCAGCGCCCCGAGTTCGGTGCTGACGCCGTCCGGGAGCGGCCGCACCTGCGCCGCGCGGACCGTCCGGTACTCGCTGAATCCCCCGTCGGTGTGCGGGGTGAAGGCCGCCGAGCCGAAGTAGCGGATGCGCGGGTACAGGTTGGTGCGTCCGGCGATCCGCTCCGGCAGGATCCCGTCGCCGACGAGTTCCGCCGGGTGCACGGTGACCGGCTGTCCCTCCGCGAGGCCGGTGACGCCCGGTCCGACCGCGGCGATCCGCCCGGCCACCTCGTGGCCGAGCACCAGCGGATGCGCGAGCGAGGCGGTGCCGGAGGCCCCGTGCCTGAAGTAGGCCACGTCGGATCCGCAGATCCCGCCCCACTCCATGGCGATCAGCACCTCGCCCCGGGCCGGTTGCGGGCGGGGACGTTCGTCGATCCGTACGTCCCCGGCACCATGGACGACTACTGCTTTCACAGGGTGTTCTCCGGCAGGTCGGTGACGGGGCTGGTGGTGCGGTGCCTCATACGGCGTCCTCCAGGCGGACGAGGTCACGGCCGCGGGTCTCGGGCGCCAGGACGGTGCTGACGAGGGTGATCACGGAGTAGACGACGAGCATCGCGGCGATGGGCCACCAGCTGCCGGTGGCCGCGGTGAGGCTCGCCGCGAGGACCGGGCCGATCGCGGTGGCGAGGATGCCGCCGATCTCCTTGGCCAGCGCCAGCTGGGTGAACCGGGTGCGCGAGCCGAAGAGTTCCGCCATCGTCACGCTCTCCAGGGAGAACAGGCCGAGGACACCGATGTTCAGGGCGAGCACCACGCCGAGCATCAGCGCGGGCGTTGACCCGGAGGTGATGAGGAACATCACCGGGAACGCGACGGCGACCGTCAGCAGCGTCAGCGCCATGTACATCGGCCGGCGTCCGAACCGGTCGCCCAGCAACCCGACCAGCGGCACGGTCAGGAAGCCCAGCAGCGAGCCGTAGACGATGGCGTCCGTGGGCACGGCCCGCCCGACCGAGAGGTTGGTGGCGATGTACCCGACGAGGAACGTCTGTACGAGACCGGAGTTGCCCGCCTGGCCGAAGCGCAGCCCGAGCGCCAGGAAGAACGCCCTGCCCTTGCGCTGGCGCAGGCCCGCCGCCAGGGTGCCGCCCCGGCCGTGGTCCGCCTCCGCGCCGGTGGACCCGGCGACGGCCGTTCCGGCGGCGGCCGACTCGACCTCGGCGCGGGTCATCGCCACGCCGTCCACCACGTCCGGCCGCTCCTCGAAGACCGGGCTCTCCCTGAGGTTGCCACGCAGCCAGACCGCGAAGAGCAGCAGCACGAAGCTGAGCAGGAACGGTATGCGCCAGCCCCAGGACAGCAACTGGTCCTCGCTCAGGACGGCGAGCAGGATCGCCCACACACCGGAGGCGGCGAGCGTCCCGGAGTTGGTGCCGAGGGACACCAGGGAGGAGATCAGGCCACGGCGGCCGGTGGGGGCGTACTCGGCGAGCATCACCGTGGCACCGGCGATCTCCGCGCCCGCCCCGAAGCCCTGGAGCAGCCGGAGCGCGACGAGCAGGACCGGTGCGAGGATGCCGATCGTCGCGTACGTGGGCAGGGCGCCGATGAGAGTCGTCGACACGCCCATCAGCAGGATGGTGATGAGCAGGACCTTCTTGCGCCCGAGCCGGTCGCCCATCCGTCCGAAGTAGACGGCGCCGGCGAGCCGGGCGACGTAGCCGACGCCGTAGGTCGCCATCGCGGCGATGAGGCCGATGGCGGGGCTGACGTCCGGGAAGAAGATCTTGTTGAAGACGATCGCGGCGGCCAGGGAGTAGAGCTGGAAGTCCATGAACTCCATGGCGGTGCCGAGCCAACCGGAGACGGCGGCCTTGGTGAGGTCGCGTGTCGCCCGCCGCGCCCGGGGCGATGACTCCGCGGTGGTGATGCCGTCCTTCGCGGACATATGAACTCCGTTGTACAGGAAGTGAGCCGGGGAGGACTCAGACTTCGACCCGGCCCGCCCGCAGTGCGGGCAGCCGGTCCGCCACGGCGGCGGTGAGAGCGGTGTCGTCGGCCAGGTCATCCGCGCCGAGGGCGCGCAGCAGCCCGCGGACCGTGTCCGCGGGACGCGCCGTCGCCGCCCAGCAGGCGGCCAGCGCGTCCTGTGCCGGGTCGGTGGTGCCGTAGCCGGCGGCGGTGGCGTGCACCCAGCCGGCGAGCGAGAGTTCGAGGACCGGAGTGGCGGCGCCCCGCTCACGCAGCGAGCGCAGCGCGGGCAGCCAGCGCTCGGTGATCTTCAGGGATCCGTCGGAGCCGATCTGCCGCAGCAGGTGGCGCATCCCGGGATTGCGGAACCGTACGACGAGATCGTCGGCGTACGCGTCCGGATCGGGGCCGCCGGCGGGCAGCGTGGGGGCGACCTCCGCGCACAGGGCCCGGACCAGACGTTCGCCCCAGTCGCCCGCCATGGCGTCGGCGATGGTGCCGTGACCGGCGGCGAGGCCCAGATAGGCCAGGGCCGAGTGCGACCCGTTGAGCAACCGCAGCTTGGTGAGCTGGTACGGCGCGACATCGGGGACGAGGAGGGCGCCGTCCAGCTCCCAGGGGGGCCGGGGTGCGGTGAAGGAATCCTCCAGGACCCACTGACGGTAGGGCTCCGCCACGACGGGTGCGGCGTCGCGGACGCCGAGCGCCGAAGCGACGGCCGCCCGGTCGTCCGCGGTGGTCGCGGGCACGATCCGGTCCACGACGGTCGACGGGAACGCCACCGACTCCGCCATCAGGTCCAGGATCTTCTCGCGGTCCGGCCAGTCGGACGCGCGGACGCGGTCGCCGACCAGCCGGCCCAGTGCGGCGCCGTTGTCCGCCATGTTGTCGCAGGAAGCGACGCTGATGGGGGCGGCGCCTGCGCGCAGCCGGGCGGCCAGACCGGCCGTCAGGCAGCCGATGACATCCGGCCCGCCGCCCGCGGCCGGGGGCCGGTAGCCCTTCTCGGTGATCGTGAGGGTCACCACCGTCACCTCGGGGTCGGCGAGCAGCGCGCCGACGCCGGCCGGGTCGGCTCGCATCCCCAGGGCGCCGGTGAGCGCGCCGACGACACGCCGGACGGCTCCCTCGGGGCGGCGTTCGGTGAGTGAGTACAGGCAGTCCTGGTCCCGCAGGGCGCTCACCGTCTCCAGCGAGCTGGGTGCCACGGCGGTGATTCCCCAGAGCTCGCCGGACAGGGCCGCGGCGTTCTCGGTGTAGAGCGCCTGGTGTGCCCGGTGGAAGGCACCGAGGCCGAAGTGGACGATGCGGGTGCGCAGTTCGGCGGGGTCGACCGGGGGACGCTGCTCGCGGGGGAGCCGGGGCAGTGTCCCCCGGTCCAGCCGGGGCGGGGCGGCGTCGCGGGGCGCGGGTCCGGCGGCGCTCACCAGTCGTGCACCGATCCGTCGAGGCGGCGTGCGACCGGGAGGTACCGCTGCCGGTAGGGGAAGCGCTCGGCGGCCTTCTCGTCGTACTCGACGCCGAGACCGGGCTCGTCGGAGGGGTGGAGCATGCCGTCGGCGAAGGTGACCCCGGTGCGGAAGACCTCGAAGGCCTCGTCCGGGTGGCCCATGTGCTCCTGGATGCCGAAATTCGGCACGGCGATGTCGAGGTGCACGGCGGCGGCCATGCTGACCGGCGAGAGGTCGGTCGCGCCGTGGGAGCCGGTGCGCACCTGGTAGAGCGCGGCGAGGTCGAAGATGCGCCGCAGGTGCGTGATGCCGCCGGCGTGCACGACGGTGGTGCGGACGTAATCGATGAGCTGCTCGGTGATCAGGTGCTGCACGTCCCAGATCGTGTTCAGCACCTCGCCGACCGCGATCGGGGTGGTGGTGTGCTGCCGGATCAGCCGGAACGCCTCCTGGTTCTCCGCCGGTGTCGGGTCCTCCATCCAGAACAGCCGGCAGCCCTCGACGCTTCTGCCGAACCGGGCCGCCTCGATGGGGGTGAGCCGGTGGTGGATGTCGTGCAGGAGATGGAAGCCGAAACCGAAGCGTTCCCGGACCGCCTCCAGGTAGGTGGGGGCGAAGTCGAGGTAGGCCTCGGTGTCCCAGGGCTGCTCGTCGGGCAGTTCCGTCGCGGCGGGTTCGTAGAGCTTGCCCTTGCGGACTCCGTAGGTGCCGCCGATGTCGGGGATCGCGGCCTGCGCCCGGACGGCCTTGTAGCCCAGTTCCAGGTAGCGCTCCACGTCGTCGAGCAGGGAGGGGACGTCGGTGCCGCTGGCGTGCGAGTAGACCAGGACGCCGTTGCGGGAGCGTCCGCCGAGGAGTTGGTAGACGGGCAGTCCGGCGGTCTTGCCCTTGATGTCCCACAGCGCGGTGTCGACGGCCGCGATGGCGGTCATGGTGACCGGTCCGCGCCGCCAGTAGGCGCCCTTGTACAGGTACTGCCAGATGTCCTCGATACGGGCCGGGTCCCTGCCGATCAGCAACGGTACGAGGTGGTCGCGCAGATAGCTCGCGACGGCCAGTTCGCGTCCGTTGAGCGTGGCGTCACCGAGGCCGGTCACACCGTCCGTCGTGGTGATGCGCAGGGTGACGAACGTCCGGCCGGGGGAGGCGACGAAGACCTCGACGCGCTCGATCTCGCTCATCCGGGGGATCTCCTCTCGGCCCTCGTCGGGCAGCACAGGTCGAGCAGTACTTGTATACAAGCATCTGTCGTGAAGTACGGCAAGACCGTGTCACCTGCTTTCTTGAGTGCCCGGGGTGGTGTGCGCCCGGCTATACGATGGCCCCATGGCCCAAGCGAACCGGCGGCGGACGAACCGGCGCACGATCTACACGACGTTGCGCCAGATGGTCCTGAAACTCGAACTCCCGCCGGGCGCCGCACTGTCGGAGAACGAACTCGCGGCCCAGCTGGGTGTCAGTCGCACCCCGGTACGGGAGAGCCTGATCCTCCTCGCGCAGGAGGGCCTGGTGCAGGTCTTCCCGCAGATCGGGTCGTTCGTCTCCCGGGTCGATCCGGCGCAGGTCGCCGACGCTCAGTTCCTGCGCGAGGCCGTCGAACTCGCCTCCCTGGACGACCTCCCCCCGGAACTGGACCCCGCGCTCCTCGACGAACTGCGCGACAACCTGGACCGTCAACAGCGGCCGCGGCTCGGTCTCGAGGAGTTCTTCGAACTGGACGAGGCCTTCCACCAGGGCCTGATGCGGCTGAGCGGACACGGCAACGCCTGGACCACCGTCGCCGCCGCCAAGGGACACCTCGACCGGGCCCGGCGGCTCGGCCTCGTGGAGAACGCATCCCCGGCCGTCTTCGCCGCTCAGCACCGGGAGATCTTCGACGCCGTGGTGGGCGCGGACGTCGCGCTGGCCCGCACCGCCATGCGCACCCACCTGCGGGCCGTCTTCAACGACATCGAACGCATCCGCGCCCATTCACCGGAACTGTTCGCCTCCGACCCGTCGGCGGTGCCGGTGCGGCGGAACGTCGTGGTCTGGGAATAGCGCGTGAGCGACCTGAACGACTGGCCGCCGGGCGCGCTCGCCGCAGGCAGCAGGGTCCACGGTCGTGCGTGACACGGCGTGGGACGGGCCCTGGCAGAACGAGTTCCCCGGCACCGTCGACGACTCGGGCGTCCCCGAGCCGGTGACCCACCCGCACGCGCAACCGGGCGAGTTGGAGTACTGGGTCAAGGCGGTGGCCGGCTGCGCCCTGACCGTGGAGCGGCTGATGCTGCCGCCGTCCGCGGAGGCGTCGGTCCCGGAAGGCCTGGACGAGGCCGGGCCTTTCCGAGGTTCAGGGTGCTGGTGGGGTCCCTGGGGACCCGATTGACAGCGGCGACATCTGGGGCAGGTACCTGCGCCCCGAGTCGCCCGACGGATCGTAGGGGCGCCGCGCGGCTCGGCGGCGCGAGCAGTCAGCGAGCGAGCCGGTCGAAGCGGAACGGGGCCAGGGCCTCGGGGCGGCGGCCGGTGCGGACGTAGCGGGTGAGCTGGTGCCCGGTGACCGGGCCCAGCGTGATGCCGAGCATGCCGTGGCCGGTGGCGGCGAAGGCGTTGTCGTGCCCCGGCACCCGGTCGATCACCGGAAGCCCGTCGGGCAGGAACGGCCGCCCGCCCACCCAGGGGTCCCGGATCAGGCCGACCAGGTCGTCCGGGTCGTCGAACCAGCGGCCCAGGTAGTGCCTGCTCGCCAGGGCGACGGCGACGATGCGACGCCAGTCGAGACGGTTGTTGTTGCCGCTCAGCTCCATCGTCCCGCCGATCCGCGTGGTGCCCCCGATCGGTGAGGCCACGGCCCGGCGTTCGCCGAAGTACAGCGTGTGCCGGGGCGCCGGGTCCAGGTTCACCGAGAAGCTGTAGCCCTTGCCGGCCTGGAGGGGCAGCGGATGCCCCAGCGCCCCCAGCAGACCCGCGGACCGCATCCCGGCCGCGATCACGACGGCCGAGCAGGGAATCTCACCCGGGCCGGTGCGCACGGCGGCGACCCGCCCTCCCGCCGCCCGGAACCCCGTCACCTCGGCGTTCTCGTGAACCTTCACCCCGGCCGCCGCGAGCGCCTCCCCGAGACCGTGGGCGAACGCCTCCGGATCGACCACGCCCTCCCCCTCGACGAGGTACGCCGCGCGCACCCGCGACGACAGCGCCCCGTCCAGCAGATGGGCCTCGTCCCCGGTGACGACGTCGGTGGGCATCGGATAGCGGCCGTCCGCCATCTGCCGCTGCACGCCGAGGTGATGGCGGGCCTCGGCCGGTGACAGGAAGGCGTGCACCATGCCGGGCCGGGTCAGGGTCGTCGCGACCCCGGCCTCCCGCAGGCCGTCGAAGAGGTCGAACGTGTCGCGGTTCAGCTCGGCGATCGCCGCGTAACCGCGCCGGAAGACGGCCGGTGTGCTGCTGCGCCAGAACCGCCACAGCCACCGTACGAACGCCGGATCGGGCAACGGCCGCAGATAGAGGGGCGAGTCGGGCCGTCCCAGCGAGCGCAGCGCGTACCGCAGAACGCCCGGGGCCGGGACCGGCGTCGAGTGGCTCAGGCACACCCAGCCGGCGTTGCCCCGCGAGGCCCCGGAGCCCAGGGCGCGCCGTTCGACGACCTCCACCTCGAGGCCCGCCTCGGCCAGGTAATACGCGGTGCACAGTCCCACGACACCGCCCCCGACCACCACGACCGGGCCCGCACCCCCGGGCACGCCCGTCATGACGGCGACCCGTACGAGGAGAGGAACTCCCGGGTCCGGGCCTGCGCCGGGTTGTCCAGCACGTCCCGTGGCGCGCCCTCCTCCACGATCCGGCCGCCGTCGACGAAGACGACATGGTCGGACACCTCGCGGGCGAACGGCAGTTCATGGGTGACCAGCATCATCGTCATCCCGTCGGCGGCGAGTTCGCGCATCACGGCGAGGACCTCGCGGGTGGCCTCCGGGTCCAGGGAGGACGTGGGCTCGTCGAAGAGCAGTACCTCCGGCCTGAGCGCGAGCGCCCGGGCGATGGCCACGCGCTGCTGTTCACCGCCGGAAAGCTGTTCGGGCTGGGCGAGTCCGCGATGGGCCACCCCGACCCGGCGCAGCAGCGCGACGGCCCGCTCGAGCGCCTCCTGCTCCGGCACGCCCGCCCTGCGCTGGGCGAGGACGACGTTCTCCACGGCCGTCAGGTGCGGGAACAGATGGAACCTCTGGAAGACCATGCCGACGGTGCGGCGCAGCCGGGGCAGATCGCGGCAGACCGTACGGCCGCCGCTGTGTACGACCTCCCCGGCGACCTCGACGGTGCCGCGGTCGGGGCGTTCCAGCAGGTTGACGCAGCGCATCAGGGTCGTCTTGCCGCCACCGCTCTGCCCGATGACGCTGACGATACGGCCGCGGCCGACCTCCAGATGCACGTCGTCGAGGACGAGCCGGCCGTCGAAGGACTTGTGGAGCCCCTCGATCCGTACAACGGCCTCGGTCGGTGCCGGTGCGACGGTCTTCTCCGTGATGACGGGCTCGGTCATACCGCCGCCTCCTTCCGCTCGGTGTCTGCCCCGACGCTCCCTCGGAGTTCGTCCGCGAGCAGTGCGCGCGCGGCTCGCACCCTCCGCCGCCGCCACGGCGACAGCGGCACCCCGGCCGCCACCTTCCGCTCCAGCAGCAGCAGGAGCTGGGAGAGCGGGTAGCAGAGCGCGAAGTACACGGCGGAGATGACCAGATAGACCTCCAGCGCCCGGAAGGTGGCGGAGGTGATGAGCCGCCCCTCGGACATCAGCTCGGCCGCGGAGACCGTGACCAGCAGGGAGGTGGACTTCAGCAGGTCGACCAGCATGGTGTTGGTGCCGGGCAGCGCCAGCCGGACGGCCTGCGGAAGGATCACCTGGCCGAAGATGGCCGCCCGGCCCAGCCCGAGCGCCTCACCCGCCTCCGTCTGCCCCGCGTGCACCCCGCTGATCGCGGAACGGAAGATCTCGGAGAGATAGGCGGCGTAGAAGACGACCAGGCTGAGGCATCCCGCCGTGAACACGTCCAGCCTGAGCCCGGCCGAGGCCAGACCGAAGTAGGCCAGGAAGATGATGGCGAGCAGCGGGACGTTCTTGAAGACCTCGGTGTAGACGGCGGCGACGGCGCGGGCCGGCCACGCCCGGCTCAGCCGCAGCAGCGCCACCGCCAGACCGAGCAGCACCGCCCCGACGAAGCTCACCACCGTGTAGGAGACGGTGCGTCCGAGCGCGTCGAGCAGATCGGACCGGTAGTCGGACCAGGGAACCTGGAACAGACCGGCAAGGGCGTACATGTCATCCCCTCACTGGCCGATGGACGGCGGGGTCCAGTCGTTCGGCCGGTCCACACCCCGGCGTGCGGTGGCGACATCGGCGGCGGGCTTGAGGAACTGCTCGGGGTCACCCCCGTACTTCTGCACGAGCTTCTCCAACTCGCCGCTCGCGTACATGGCGTCGATCTGCTCGGAGATCGCCTTCTCCAGCTTCGTGGCCTGCGTGGGGAGGTAGAAGCCGGTCTGGTACGGCTGGAAGTACTGGTACGCGGGCTTCGCCTTGACCTCCGCGGCGGTCGGCGGAGTCATGTACTGCGTCGATATCTTCAGGTCGGGCCGCTCCTTCTGCGCCGCGATGATGATCAGCGGGTCGAGGAACCCGACGTCGATGCGGCCCGCCCCGAGGTCGTCGAAGACTCCGTTGGCGTCGGGATAGGCGTGCAGCTTCGCCCCGGGTACCGCCTGGATCGACTTGACCCACACATAGCCCTCGACCGTGCCCAGTTCCAGGCCCTTGAGATCGTCGACCGTCTTGTACGTCTTCCCGTTGCGGACCGCCATCGCCGGGGGCGAGTAGTAGGGCGGATCGGTGAACAGGCCCTGCTTCTGCCGGTCGGCGGACCAGGCGACACCGCCGATGGTGATGTCCACCCGGCGGGACTGCACCCCGGCGAGCATGCCGGCGAAGTCCGTGACCTGCGGCTTGACTTCGAGGCCCAGCTTCTCGGCCGCGCGATTGAGGATGTCGCCGTCCAGACCGACGATCTTGCCGTCCTCGACGCTGGTGTACGGGGCGTACGGCTGGATGGCGACCTTGAGCACGCCGGGCGTGATGGTGCCGAGGGCGGCGGTCTTCGCGGACACGTTCTTCGGAGCGTCACCGTCCGAGGAGTCCGAGGAACCGCAGGCGGCGGCCGTGGGCAGCAACAGCATCGCGGACAAAGCGGCAAGGAACGAACGCACACGGATCATCGGCTTGGGCCTTCCATGTCGGCAGGTGAGGATCGGCGGTGGGGGACCCGCCGTACACCGCGCTGTGCCCCCGGCGGGGAGTGATTGGGCCCATACGCTAGGCATGTGCTCGCTGTGCGTCACCGGTCACTCCGTACGAAGTTATGGCCGAAAACGCTCGATCCCCTGTACGGTACGTCCAGTCCCCCCAGTCGGGGCTCGCCTTCCGCCCGCCCCGGCCCCGACGGAGGGAACGCACATGCTCAGTCCGTCACTCGCACAGGAGATCGCCACCGACACCTCGGCGGTCATCGGCTTCAACGTGCTGATCACCGATGCGGACGGCATGGTCATCGGCAGCGGCGACAGCAGCCGCGTCGGCACCTTCCACGAGGCGTCCGTCGAGGTCGTCCGCACCCAGGAACCCGCCACCCACACCGCCCCCCAGGCACTGCAACTGCGCGGAGTGCGCCCCGGCGTCACCCTCCCGCTCGTCACCGACGGCCAGGCGGTCGGCACGGTCGGGATCACCGGCACCCCCGCCCAGGTCCGCCGCTTCGGACTGCTGGTGAAACGCCAGACGGAGATACTCCTCCGCGAGTCCGTGATGCTGCGCTCCCGGCTGCTCGCCGAACGGGCGGCCGAGAAACTCCTCACCGACATCGCCTCCTTCGACCCCCATGTCGTGGAGGGCGAGTTCCTACTGTTCCGCGGCGCGGAGCTGGGCTTCGACCTGCGGCTGCGCCGGGTCGCGGTGGCGTTCGAGGTGACCGTGCCCGAGGCCGGGACCCGGCGGCAGGTCGCCCCCGCACACGACATGGCGCTGATCCGCTCCGAACTCCTGCGCACGGTACGCGAGGTGTTCGCCGATCCCCAGGACGTCGTCGCCACCACGGCTCCCGGCTGGATCGGCGTGCTGCACCGGCTCCCGGACCGGCGCACCCCCAAGGCCCTGGCCGCCGACTGCCGCCGGGTCACCGACGTCATCGCGGCCCAGGACGGTCTCAGCGCCCGCGCGGGCATCGGGGAGGCGGCCACCTCCGTCGGCGGTCTGCACGACTCCTACCAGGACGCTTGCGACGCGCTGCGCCTTGGCGCGCGGCTGGCCAGTGCCTCACAGGTGCACATCCACCACATCACCGACCTACGGGTCCACCAGGTCCTCGCCGGGGTGAGCCAGCCCGCCCGCGTCCGCCTGCTCGAACGCACGGCCGCTGATCTGAGGGCCCAGCCGGACTGGCCGGTGCTCCGGGACACGATCACCGCCTGGTGCGAAAGCGGCTTCAACCTCGTACGCGCCTCCGAGGCCCTGCACATCCACCGCAACACCGTCGTCTACCGCATGAACAAGATCGAACAGATCACCGCCCGCTCCCTGCGGGACCACCGCACCACCATGTCCCTCTACCTGGCCTGTCTGGCGGACCAGTTGGGCGGCGGGATCAGCGACGCGGAAGGCTGACGCCGCACTCCCGTGCGAGGCGCTCCCACTCGGCCCGGCCCCCGGACAGCGGCCAGGCCCAGGAGGGACGGCGGGCGGCGCGCAGTTGGTCGAGCCGGCGGGCGAAGGACGGTCCGGCGAGCCCCGCACCGTCGATACCGGGATGGCGCCGGCTCAGTTCCGTGAAGCGGGCGAGCTCGGCCTCGTACGCGGCGACGGCATCGCGGGTCGCGGCGTCCTCCTCGTCCGCGGGGAGCGATCGGTACAGCTCCAGCAGGGGCGGTTCGAGGGACTCGGCGATCGCCGCGGCGAGCCGGGCGTGGCCGTCCAGCACGAGATGACAGTCCAGCCCGCTGACCCACCACAGCACGACGGGCGGCATGATCCCCTCACGGGCCTGCTTGCGATACGACTTCACCCGGCCGTCGTCGGCGTCCGGCATCCGTCGCAGCGGGAGGATCTCCCACTCGACATTGTGGCCGTACCAGTCGAGGTATCCCTCGGGATGCCCCTCGACGACCATCGAGGACCAGTACTCGGCCTGTCCGAGGCGCCCGTGGTTCCACCGCGCCAACTCCGCGTCCGGCGACAGGATCCACCGTCCGTCGTGCAACGGGCTCTCGTACGACCTGGTCAGAGCGTCCGCGACGCGGTGCGCCCAGTGATGCGCGGACCCGGCCGACTCACGCGCGGCACGTGCGCGCAGAGGCGGGACGACGGGCCGGAACCCTTCGGTGCGCACGAACTCCACGCCCTCGTGGTGCTCCTCCACCACGGCGAACAGCACCGGGCGCGACCCCTGGGTCACCACCAGTCGGTTTCCGGCCGTCCGGACGCTCAGTCCCGGCCGCGGCCGGTCGCGCGGCTCGAGCAGCAGGATCGCGCCGCCGTCGGGGCGTGTCAGGTGCGTCCGCCGCATACGGGATCCGCTCGCCGGGGGTGGGACGGGACTCGTCGTCGAGACCCGCATCGTACGGGAGCCGCGCACATGCCCCGGGCCGGGCCCGTTCCGCACCCCGAAGCCCGCGTCCCCGGCCGCCACCTGACGGCCTGAAACCCGAGCCCCCTGACAGTCCGTCAACTGACACGCGTAGACGTCCCCACCTGGGAAACAACCCCCGATTCAGACGGAGGCGGCGCGGGAGCGGTTCCAAGCCGCCATGGCGGGCAGCTCACTTGACGCCCGGGCGTCCGACGCGATTGGCTCCGGCCGAGCGAAGCGTCACCCGGCCGGGACAGAGCGTTCCGAAAGACCGTGCCGCCCTTCGCCCTCTCCTCCTTCCGCTCCGCCGCACAGCGAGGTGCCACCCCCTCATGGACATCAGCCACAATCCCCAGCATTCCCGCAGATCCCCTCGTGGCACCGCCCTGGCCGCCGTCGCCGCCGTCGCCGCCGTCAGCCTGCTGGCGGCAGGCTGCTCCGGTTCCAGCGGCTCGGACTCCAACAGCGGCACCGACACGGCGGGCAAGGTGGACACCGAGCGGATCAAGGTGGCTCTCATCACCCACGGCGCCGCCGGAGACACCTTCTGGGAACTGGTGAACAAGGGCGCACAGGCGGCGGCGGACAAGGACAACATCGAGTTGACGTACAAGAGCGACCCCAGTTCCGCCGGACAGGCGAAACTGGTGCGTGACGCGATCGACGAGCGCGTCGACGGGATCGCGCTGACCCTCGCCAAACCGGACGCGATGAAAAGCGTGGTCGCCGAGGCGAGAACGGCGGGCATCCCGGTGGTCGGCCTCAACTCGGGTATCGACGCCTGGCGTTCCCAGGGACTCCTGGAGTACTTCGGGCAGGACGAGAGCGTCGCCGGCCGCGCCCTCGGCGACAAACTCGACGAACTGAAGGCCAAGCACGCCCTGTGCGTCATCCACGAACCGGGCAACGTCGCCCTGGAGGCCCGCTGCGCCGGGGTCAAGAAGACCTTCGGCGGCCAGACCGAGAACCTGTACGTCAAGGGCACCGACATGGACGCGGTGACCGAGTCGGTCGCCAACCGGCTGCGGCAGGACCCCACCATCGACGAAGTGGTCATGCTGGGAGCCCAGTTCGCGCTCGCGGCCGTGAAGTCGGTGAAGGACGCCGGCAGCAGCGCCAAGATCGCCACGTTCGACCTCAACAAGGATCTGGTCAAGGGCCTGCAAAGGGGAGAGGTGCAGTTCGCCGTGGACCAGCAGCCCTATCTGCAGGGGTATCTGGCCACGGACGCCCTGTGGCTCTACAAGTTCAACGGCAACGTCAGCGGGGGTGGCGAGGCCCCGGTCCTGACCGGTCCCGCGTTCGTGACCAAGGAGAACGTCGCCGATGTGGCGAAGTTCGCCGCCAACGGCACCCGTTGACACGGCCCGGCGGTATAACGGCGTCCCTCAAGTTTCGACGTCTCACGGTGCGTACGGGCACTGGTACGGATAGCATCCTGCGCACCCCCTGTGTCGTTCTGAACACGCGGACACCCCACCGCTGTGTTCCGTGAGCCCCCCTCCCCACCGACCACGACCGCCCTCGCTGACCGCCCAAGGACGACGATGTCTCCAAGAACCGGTGTCCGGCACCGTTTCGGCTCCATCCGTCTTTCCCTGATCCTTCTGGCGTTGGTCCCCAGCGTCACGCTCGCCGCCATGTGGGGCGTGACGACGACGCAGATGTTCTCCGAGGGCCTGAGGCTGCGGGCACAGACCGAGCTCAGCGAGTCGACCGGGGCGATGGGCACCGAGGCGACGCTCGCGCTCCAGGCGGAGCGCAGCCTGTCCGCCGCCTACCTGGCCTCTCCCAAGGGCTCCCGGACCGCGCTGGACGACCAGCGCAGAAGGACGGACACGGCGGTCGCGCAGCTCGTCGACCAGTCGGACGCCATCAACCGGGCCCCCGCCCGCATCGGGGACCGGATGTACTCGGTCCTCGCCGCACTGGAGAGCCTGGAGTACTACCGGGGACAGGTCGACGACCCGAAGGACATCACCCCCCAGCAGACCCTCGACCAGTACACCTCGATCATCGACGACCAGGTCCACGCCTTCCAGGAGCTCTCCCAGGTCGACGACGGGGACCTCACATCGGAGGCCGGACCGCTCGTCGCCCTCGAACACGCGGCGGAGCTGGTCTCGCAGGAGGACGCCATCCTGGGCCTGGCCTGGCCGTCGGGGAAGCTCGACACCGCGAGCCACACCCGGTTCGTGCAACTGGTCAACACCCGGCGCTGGCTGGTCGCGGACCAGATCATGCCGTCGCTGCGCGGCTCCGCGAAGACCCAGACCGACCAGATCCTCAACAGCCGTGAGTGGAAGACCCTGGAAGCCGTCGAGGACCAGGTGCTCGCCACCCATCCGGGCCGCGGTGCCCGCAGCATCGCCCTGCCGGACGCGGAGAAGCGCTGGACCTCCGCACTGAACGGCGTCTCCGCCGACTACAAGTCCCTGATCAGGGGGCAGACCTCGGGGCTGCTCGAGCGCAGCGCCGACAAGGCACACCGACTGCTGATCACCGCCGCCTCGCTGAGCACCGGCGGACTCGTCGCACTGCTGCTGTGCGTCGTGCTGTCCTGGCGCATCACCCGCTCGCTCTCCCGACGGCTGCGCGGCCTCAGGGAGGCCACCCTCGGCCTGGCCCAGCAGCGGCTCCCGGAGGTCGTCGCCACCCTCAACCGCGGCGAACGCATCGACGTGGACTCCGCCGCGCCGTCCCTGGACTACGGCACCGACGAACTCGGCGAGGTGGCACAGGCGTTCAACACCGCCCAGCGCACGGCCGTGCACACCGCGGTGGAACTCGCCGACACCCGGCGCGGCTTCCAGAAGGTGATCCTCGGGATCGCCCGGCAGAGCCAGAACCTGGTCAACCTGCAGCTGAGCAAGCTCGACGCCCTCGAACGCGAGCACCAGGACCCGAACGTCCTCGAGGGCCTTTTCGAACTCGACTCCACCGCCAGCCAGTTGCGCCGCTACGAGGAGAACCTCGTCATCATCAGCGGCGAACAGCCCCGGCGCAGCTGGAGCGAACCCGTCGCGCTGATCGACATCCTGCGCAGCGCCGTCGGTGAGGTCGCCCAGTACCAGCGGGTCGAGGTGCACGCCGACGACGACGTGTGGCTCGCCCCGCCCGCGGTGGCCGATGTCGTCCATCTTCTCGCCGAACTCATCGACAACGCGACCGTGTACTCCCCGGCACCAAGCCCGGTGAGCGTACGGGCCGCACTGGTGGCCAGAGGCCTGGCCATCGAGATCGAGGACCGCGGCCTCGGCATGTCCGAGGAGGACTACGCGGCACTCAATGCCCAACTGGCGGTCGCCCCGCAGTTCGACGTGGTCGCGCTCGCCGACGACCTGAGGCTCGGCATGTTCGTGATCGCCCGGCTGGCCACCCGGCACGACATCGCCGTCACCCTGCGCTCCTCGCCCTACGGCGGAACCACCGCGATCGTGCTCCTCCCGCACGACGTCGTGGTGCGTGAGTCCCCCGACTCCCCGGCCCCCGACGACGGGTACGAGGACGCCGTACCGGACACGACCGGACTCCTGGGGCGCCGGGACGCCGCGGCCGTGCGGGAGATGGCCGGTGCGCCCGGCGGGACGGTCGGCAAGGCCAACGGGATCGCCGTGGAGACCGACGGAACCGCGGAAGCCAACGGGACCGCCCTGGAGGACGGCACGCCCGCGCGGCACGAACGGCAGCCGCGACCGGCGGACGGCCCGCCCACCGCCGACGCCCCCGCCCCGGCCGACCCCGGGCCGACTCCGCTGGAGGGCACCGTCCGGCGCGGCGGACCCGCCCCGCTTCCACGCCGTGTTCCGCAGACCAGCCTCGCCGCCGAACTGTGCGAGGACCCCGCCCCGGTGGCCACGGACCCCGACGGCGCCGAGGACCCCTTCGACGACTACTCCGCGGAGCGCGCGGCCTCCTCCCTAGCCGGATTCCAGCGTGGCACGCGCGAGGCCCGTGACGACGGCGCGGAGATGCGATACGACGAAGACCGGGGGGAAACAGCGGCAACCGACGGCGTCGCGGCTCAAGTCCCCGCAGCAGTCACTTCCGTCCCGTCCACTCCGCCCGCCGACCTTCGATGAAGGACAGAGACATGACACGCCCCATCCCCGCCACGCACAGCCAGCTCGACCAGCTGCTCACCGGATTGGTGGACCGCGTCGCCGAGGTGGACCACGCCGTCGTGCTCTCCGAGGACGGACTGGTCGTCAGCAGGTCGACGGGGTTCCTCAGGGACGACGCCGAGCGGCTGGCGGCCACCGCCTCCGGTCTGATGAGCCTCAGCAGGGGGGTCAGCCTGGACTTCCGCCGCGGTGCCGTGCGGCAGGCCCTCATCGAGATGCGCAACGGCTTCCTGATCCTCACCACCGCCGGAGCCGGCGCCCATCTGGCCGTGCTCACCAGTCAGGGCGCGGACGTCGGGGTGGTGGCGTATCAGATGAACATGCTGGTGAAGAAGATCGGCGAGCATCTCAGCGCGGCCCCTCGTGCCGATGTCGCCGCAGCGGTCCGCAACGGCGAGTGAGGTGAGCGGAGGCGACGCGGGTGGCCGCCTGGTGCGGCCGTTTGCGCTGACCGGGGGCCGGACCAGGCCCCGTAACGAGTTCACCCTGATCACGGTGGTGAGCGCCGTCGATCCGCCGCCCGCCCGGCGCGGCCGGCAACAGCCCGAACACGCCCGCATTCTGCGCATGTGCGGAAAACCGATCGCCGTCGCGGAGCTCGCGGCCCTGCTCGACCTGCCGATGAGCGTGGTCGCCATCATGCTCTGCGACCTGCTGGAGGCGGGCCGGATCACCGTGCACCCACCTCGCGTCGTCTCCCCATCCCAGGACATCCACTTGCTGCAGAAAGTGAGGGACGGCCTTGGCCGGCTCTGACCACACCGCCCAGCGGGTGGCTGAAGCACCCGACACGGTGAAGATACTGATCGCCGGCGGATTCGGCGTCGGCAAGACGACCATGGTCGGATCGGTCAGCGAGATCATCCCGCTGCGCACCGAGGAACGCCTGACCTCCGCCGGCCTGGGGGTCGACGACCTCGACGGCATCGAGGACAAGAATGCCACCACCGTGGCCCTGGACTTCGGCCGGATCACCATCAGCCAGGAACTCGTGCTCTACCTGTTCGGTACGCCCGGGCAGCAGCGGTTCTGGTTCATGTGGAACGACCTCGCCGTCGGCGCGCTGGGCGCCGTGGTCCTCGTCGACGTACGACGGCCCAAGTCCAGCTTCGCCGCCATCGACTTCTTCGAACGGCGCAACATACCGTTCGTCATAGGCGTCAACGGCTTCCACGGTGAGCACCCCTACTCGCCCGAGGAGATCCGTGAGGCGCTGGCGCTGCCCGAGGGGACCCAGGTACTGCTGTGCGACGCGCGGGAACGCAAGTCGTGCCGTGACGTACTGATCGCCCTCATCGACCAGTTGATCGCCTCCGCCGCCGACAACCGCGCCTGAAAACCCGGTGCGCGGTCCCCGGCCGGCTCCCTAGACTCGCCGACGAATCGCGCGCCGCGGGCCCTCGCAGCGCGCGCCGTGACGAGCGAGGGGAGCCGGGCCGTGCGTTACCGCACCGCTGTCGTCGTTCCCCGCTCCCTCCACGAGGTGATTCTGGTGTCCTCGTCCATCCGGTGCCGGCTGCGCGGCCGGAACCGGATGCCCGCGACGAACACCTGACGCACGCCCTTCCACCCCCTTCCGGTTCGCCGTACGGCCCTGTGGCCGTGCGGGCCGCAGGAGCGTACGCCGAAGGGCCGCCGGGCGTCGCCCGGCGCCTGCCGTTCGTCCGGGAAATCGCGCTGCCTCATTCACCTGTTCACCCGAAAGGCCAAGGGCCGTGCGCACCAACCCGAGCCGTCACCTCGACCGCCCCCTGACCGCCGTCCGCAACCTGGGCATCCTCGCCCACGTCGACGCCGGGAAGACCACCGTCACCGAACGGTTCCTGTACGCCGCCGGAACCACCCACAAACGCGGCGAGGTCCACGACGGCACCACCGTCACCGACTTCGACTCCCAGGAACGCGACCGCGGCATCACCATCTTCGCCGCGGCGGTCGGCTGCGACTGGAGCGGACACCGGATCAACCTCATCGACACACCGGGCCATGTCGACTTCGCCGACGAGGTCGAGCGCTCGCTCCGGGTGCTCGACGGCGCGATCGCAGTGTTCGACGCGGTCGCGGGGGTCGAGCCGCAGAGCGAGTCGGTGTGGCGGCAGGCCGACCGGCACGGTGTGCCGAGGATCGCCTTCGTCAACAAGCTGGACCGCGCCGGCGCCGACCTGGACACGGCCGTCGAGTCGATCCGGCGGCGGCTGCACCCGGCTCCGCTGGTGGTGCAGCTGCCGATCGGTGCGGAGGACGGCTTCACCGGTGTGGTGGACCTCCTGCGCATGCGGGCGCTGGTCTGGGCGGACGGCCGGGACGGCGTGCGGGAGAGCCCGGTACCGGACGCACTGCGGGAGGAGGCGCTGCGCCGACGCCGCTCGCTTCAGGAGGCGGTCGCCGAACTCCATCCCCTCGCTCTGGAGGAGTTCTGCGCGCGGGGCGAACTCTCGGCGCCGTCGCTCGCGAGGGCGCTGCGGGACCTGACTCACAGTGGTGAGGGCGTGGTCGTGCTGTGCGGCTCCGCCTACCGCAACCGCGGCATCGAGCCGCTCCTCGATGCCGTCGTGGCGTACCTGCCCGCGCCGCCGGACGTACCCGCCGTGCGCGGCACCGTCGACGGCGCGGTCCAGGAGCGGCCCGCCGACCCGCGGGCGCCGTTCGCGGCACTGGCGTTCAAGGTGCAGTCGACCGCCACGGGACGGCTGACGTTCCTGCGGGTGTACTCGGGCACCTTGCGGAAGGGGGAGACCGTGCTGGACGTGGGCGCCGGACGCACCGAACGGGTCGGCCGGATCCTGCGGGTCCAGGCGGACCGGCACGCGGAGGTGGACCGTGCGGTGGCCGGGGACATCGTCGCCGTCGTCGGGCTGAAGTCGGCCCGGCCCGGGGCGACCCTGTGTGCGCCCGCGGCTCCGCTGCTGCTCGAACCTCCCGGTGTCGCCGACCCGGTCGTCTCGGTGGCCGTCGAGGCCCGCCGGAGCACGGACACCGACCGGCTGGCAACGGCACTGGCACGACTGGCCGAGGAGGATCCCTCGCTGACGGTGCGGACCGACCCGGAGACCGGGCAGACCCTGCTGTCGGGGATGGGCGAGCTGCATCTGGAGGTGGCGGTGGAGCGGATCCGGCGCGAGGCCGGCCTGGCCGTCGGTGTCGGCCGCCCGCGGGTGGCCTACCGGGAGACGGTCGTCCGCGGCGTGTCCGGACTGGTGTACCGGCACGTCAAACAGGACGGTGGCGCGGGCCAGTTCGCGCACGTGGTGCTGGACGTCGAACCCCTGGAGACGGTGACGGGGTTCGCGTTCCGTTCGAGTGTCGTGGGCGGACGGGTACCGCAGGAGTACGTGCGGGCCGTGGAGGCTGGATGCCGGGACGCGCTTGCCGAGGGCCCGCTCGGCGGTCACCCGGTGACCGGTCTCGGGGTCGTGCTGACCGACGGCGCCACCCATCCGAAGGACTCGTCGGAGATGGCGTTCCGGACGGCCGGCCGACTCGCCCTCAGGGAGGCGCTGCGGGCGAGCGCGATGGCCCTGCTGGAGCCGGTGGTCGAGGTCACGGTCACCGTCCCCGAGGACGCGGTCGGCTCCGTCCTGGGGGATCTGGCGGCCCGTCGCGGCCGGGTCTCCGGCTCGACCGTCCGAGCGGGCGCCGCGGTGATCACGGCGACGGTGCCGTTGGCCGAACTGTTCGGCTACGCGACCCGGTTGCGCAGCCGGACCCAGGGCCGCGGCTCCTTCACCGCCCGCCCCACGGGCTATGCCCTGGCACCTCAGGGGGCACCTGAGGCGCAGCGGTCGCGGTAGCGGCTGGGGCCTGTGTCGGAAGTAGCGTCGTTCGCCCGAAGGGCGGGCCGGGCGGCGTCGATGGGGGTCCCCCGCGCGAGCTCGGGTCCGAGCGTGGGGAGCGTGCCGGGCGTCGGCCGGCAGCGCCACTTCCGGCACAGGCCCTGGATGGCCCCGCCCACCACGGGCGGGGCCATCCGTGGGACGAGCGCACGCAGGTCACTTACCACCCGTGTACACCATTTGCGCGGAACGAGTGGTGTGTCATGGAGATAGCTGACTAACTTCCTATGACCGGAAAATACCCAGTGGGTCATAGGTGGGACGCCGATGACGAACGTAACTCGCCACAGCCGACTCGACGTCGACGTCGTGGTCGTCGGCTCGGGATTCGGGGGTTCCGTCGCCGCCTGCCGACTCGCCGAGGGCGGCCGGTCCGTGGTGGTGCTGGAACGGGGCAAGGCCTACGCGCCGGGGAGCTTCCCGCGTACCCCCGCCGCCATGGCCCGCAACTTCTGGGACCCGAGCGAGGGCATGCACGGGCTGTTCGACATCTGGTCGTTCCGCGGACTGGAGGGTGTCGTCTCCAGCGGGCTGGGCGGCGGCTCCCTCATCTACGCCAACGTCCTGCTCCGCAAGGACGAGCGCTGGTTCGTGCACGAGTCCCCGCTCCCCGGCGGTGGTTACGAGCACTGGCCGATCGGCCGCGCCGACCTCGACCCGCACTACGACCGGGTCGAGCGCATGCTCGACGCCACCCCGTACCCGTACCCCGACACACCGAAGACCGTCGCCCTGCACGAGGCGGCGGACCGGCTCGGCCTCGATGTCTCGCGGCCACCGCTCGCCGTCACCTTCGCCCCCGGCGCCGGCGCCCAGCCGGTGGCGGGGGCACCGATTCCGGACGCCGGGTACGGGAACATCCACGGACTGCCCCGCAGCACCTGCCGGATGTGCGGCGAGTGCGACCTCGGCTGCAACGTCGGTGCGAAGAACACCCTCGACCACACCTACCTGTCGGCCGCGCGGCACCACGGCGCGGACATCCGTACCCGCTGTGAGGTGCGCAGTTTCGCCCCGCTCCCCGACGGCGGCTACGAGGTGCGCTACGTCGTCCACGACGCGGCCGACGAAGGCAGCCGGACGGCCACCGCCCGGCTCCCGCTGCACCGGATCAGCTGCGCCCGCCTGGTGCTGGCGGCCGGCACGTTCGGTTCGACGTACCTGTTGCTCCGCAACCGCTCCGCGCTGCGCGGCATCAGCCGAGCGCTCGGCACCAGGTTCTGCGGCAACGGCGACCTGCTGGGGCTGATGGTCAACGCGACCGACGGCGCCGGGGGACCGGGCACCGGACACGTCGGCAGGAGGGGCGGTCCGCGCCGGCTGGAGAGCAGCACGGGATGCGTCATCACCAGTGCCGTCCGGGTCGGTGACGAAGTGGACGGCGACGGCGCCTCGGGGCGCGGCTACTACATCGAGGACGCCGGCTACCCCGCGTTCGTCGACTGGCTCGCCGAGGTCGCGCAGGTGCCCGGCGGTATCCGCCGCACCGCCGGCTTCGCCGTGCAGCGGCTGCGGTCCCGGCTGGGCCTCGACCCGCGCAGCAACATCAGCCGGCAACTCGCCGCCTGGCTGGGCCCGGCGGCCTTCTCGGAGTCGTCGCTGCCCCTGCTCGGCATGGGACGTGACGTCCCCGACGGCCGTATGAGCCTGCGCCGCGGCCACCTGGACATCGACTGGACCACCCGGACGTCCCGCCGTTACTTCGAACGGGTCCGGTCCACCATGAGCGAGATGGCCGAGGTCCTCGGCGCCGAGTTCCGCGACAACCCGCTGTGGTGGACCCGCCGGGTGGTCACCGTGCACCCGCTGGGTGGCGCACCGATGGGCCGGAACCCGGTGGAGGGCGTCTGCGACTCCTACGGCGAGGTCTTCGGACTGCCGGGCCTGCATGTGCTCGACGGCGCGGCACTGCCCGGACCGGTGGGCGCCAACCCCTCCCTGACGATCGCCGCCTTCGCCGACCGGGCCTGCGACCACATCCTCGATCAGCCCGCACAGCCGCGGATCGCGCTGCGAGCGACGACGACCGCGGCGAAGGAAACCACGGCGGCGCCGACCACGGCCCCGCCCGTCGCCGCGCGTTCCTCCGCCCACGGTGAACCGCCGGGCGGCCCATCCCTCACCGAGAAGGGGCAGGGTCACATCGCACTCGACGTCGACCATCCGGAAAAGGACACGAACCCGGACGGACGCTCGGACAAAGCCTGATGTTCCGGCTCAGCATCACCGCCGCCGACTTGGTCCGCCGTCTCACCGACCCCGACCACCCGGCCACCGCCACCGACCCCGACCAGCCGGCCACCGCCACCGGCCACGTCCACTGCGACGTCCTGGGTGTCCTGCTCCCGGTCGAGCGTGGCTGGCACCACCTCTTCACCCGCGACGACGACCCGCGTCGGCGCCGCACGCAAAACCGGCCGCACCTGCGCGCCCCCGGCGGCAACCCCCGTCGGAACCGGTGCTCGGCGCGGACGTTATCTTCATCCGAACAGTCGGCTTCGCCCTGGCAGTTGACGACGTTCCGGAGCGAGGGACCGCATACCGTACGTGTCCTCGAACGCTTCAAACGGCTGTTCCCGGGCGAGTTGTGGCCGTCCACGACCCGCACTGCGGGCCGGGCGAGGGAGCAGGGCAGCGGGATGAACGTAAGCGAGTTGCGCGAGCACGCGACGCGGCTCGGCTTCACGCCACAAGAGGCGGTGCGCTGGCTGGCACCGCGGGAACTGGTGCGCACCGCGGTCAAGGTCATGCTGGCCGATGTCTTCGCCGACTACTCGGACAAGCGGGAGATCCAGGGCTCGCTCGACGCGGAACTCCTGCACGCCCCCCTCGGCCGCCCCGACGCGACGGAACTCTGGATCGACTATGTGGCCGACCTCGGTGACGGCTTCGACGCGACGAGTTCGGTGGCGTGGAGCCTGGCCGCGGACGAGATCACCGTCGAGGGGACCGGCGGTGTGCCGTCCCGGCTGACCCGGGGTTCACTGCTCGTCCTCGGCGGGGACGAGGTGTACCCGGCGGCGTCCGCGACGGCGTACGAGGACCGCATGAAGGGCCCCTACCGAGCGGCCCTGCCCGCCGCCGACGACCGGCCGCTCATGGTCGCCCTGCCCGGCAACCACGACTGGTACGACGGACTCACCGCGTTCCTGCGGATGTTCGCCCAGCAACACGCCATCGGCGGCTGGCAGACCGCGCAGACCCGCAGCTACTTCTGTGTCCGACTGCCCGAGCGCTGGTGGCTCGTCGGCCTGGACAGCCAACTCGGCTCCTATCTCGACGCGCCCCAACTGCGCTATTTCGAGACCCACTTGTCGGCCAACCTACGGCCCGGTGACGGCGTCGTCGTCTGCTCCGCCAAACCCACCTGGGTGGAGAGCGCCGAACACGACGCCGACGCCTTCAACGCCCTGCACTGGTTCGACCGCAACTACGTCCGCACCCGGGTGGACCCGCGTACGGGACAGCGTGAGGAGACGCACGCGTCGATCCGGCTGTGGCTGACCGGCGACAAGCACCACTACGCCCGCTATGCCGAACGCCTCCCCGGGGACCCACCCGGTTCCGGCGAACTGCCTCCGGACCCGCGGCGCGGCCAGATGGTCACGTGTGGGATGGGCGGCGCCTATCTGGGGTCGACCGAGACCCTGCCCGCCGTCCTGCCGCTGCCTTCTCCCGCATCGAGGATGCGGGAGAAGGACAACCCGCCGAGGGAGTTCGTCCGCGGACCGGTGACCAGCCCCGGTATCGCGGAGTCCCGCCGTATCGCCTGGGGCATCGCCCAGCCGTGGGGGCGGCGCTGGCTGCCCCGCCGCAACCCCGGGTTCGCCGAGCTGACCGCCGGCGTGCACGCGGTCCTCTTCCTCCTGCTGGGCTATCTGCTCGCCTTCATGATGGGGCTGAACCGCCCCGTCCCGGCGGTACGTGCCGCCGGCGCCGGGGATCTCGGCGGCTTCGCCGCCCTGTGTGCGGCCGCCGCGGTGGTGCCGCCGGTCATCGGCCGGCTCCGCCGGCTCGTCCGTGGCCGCCCGCGCCGGCCGTCGTCCGGGACGACGGCGGCCGTACTCCTGCAGTTCGCGGTGGCGCTGGCGATCCTCGCGGTCGTCGTGGCGCTGCCGTTCCCGGCGTCGTGGCCCGGATGGCTGGTCCTCGCCGTGTGTCTGGCGGTCGCCGGAGTGCTGGGCGCGCTGGTGGGCTCGGAGGTCTTCGCACTGTGGATGATGACGCGGCGCCGGGGCGCGGTCGCCGACTGGCAGATGTCGGGCCAGTCCATCGAGGAGCGCAAGGGCTTCCTCCGGCTGCACATCGCACCGGGCGGTGACCTCACGCTGTACCCGCTGGCCCTGGACCGCATCTGCCGCGACTGGCACCTCGTGGAGGACCCGGGCGGCGACAAGCGGCCGGCGCCCGCCGACCCGCCGGCCGTGCGGCTGATCGAGGACCCCATCGTCATCGCGCGTGAGGCACCCCGCCACGAGCGCAGGCAGTCACCCGGCGCGGGTCGATGAGAGGCAGACGGTGGGCACGTGGGGCGACTTGTTGACGGCTCATCTTCCGTGGCCGGGGCCGTTCAGGGATGCGATCACCATCGCTGTGAGGTGGGATGGAAGAGGACCGGGGGAATCGAGTGCGATCGGCCGACGGAAGCTGCGATCGCGTCCTGAACCGAGCCGAGGAACAGCTGGAGAACGATGACCGACTCACGTCACGATCTCGAAGCCGTACCCATTCTGGTGCGGGTGGCGCCCTCCGACGGTGCGTACCCCGATCACACCGACCACGCCGAGTACGCCGGTGACACGGCCGAGGAAGAGCTCGAGAGGATCGCCGAGCGCGCTCCGTTCTCGCTCCCTTGGCGTGAGCCCTCCGTCGAGGTGGACGAGGAGTCGCTGCGGCTGAAGGACTTGCAGGCGAGTTTCGAGCGGATCCAGCGGCAGGTGGCATCGATCATGGAGGGCTCGGGCGGCCGGGGGAACGGCTTCGGGGTCACCGAGGTGACGGCCAGGCTGGGGGTGTCGGCGAAGGGAGGACTCGCCTTCGTCGCCGAGGCCGGGATCGAGGCATCCATCGAGGTGAAGTTCGTGGCGGCGGCCCGGGAGGACGGCGGTACCGCCTGACGTGCGGACCCGCGTCACGGCCGGAGGTCACAGCCGGACGATGATCAGTGCGGTGTCGTCGGTGGCACCCGCCGGCGGAAGCAGCTCGAGCAGGACGGCGTCCGCGAGGACCTCGGGGTCGGCGCCCTGGTGGCGGGCGAGCGCATCCGAGAGACGGGCGAGCCCGGTGTCGATGTCCTCATGGCGTCGTTCGACCAGACCGTCGGTGTAGAGCACCAGGGTGCAGCCGTCGGTGAATTCGGTGCTGGCCTCGAGCCGGGGGAGCGGATCGGGGTCGGCGTCGAGCGGGGGATCGGTGGCCTGGTCGAGAAACTCTACGGTGCCGTTCGCGCGGATGAGGGCGGGCGGCAGATGGCCGGCGCTGCTGTAGGTGATGACGTGCCGGTCGAAGTCGATGAAGGTGGTGACCGCGGTGCTGGACTCGGCGCCGTCCACCACATGCGCATACCGGCCCAGGACGTCCAGGGCCTGGGCCGGGCCCTCGGCGACGCGTGAGGTGGCGCTCAGCGCGCTGCGCAGCTGACCCATGACACCGGCGGCCTCCAGGCCGTGCCCCACCACGTCGCCGACCGCCACCCCGATCCGGTCCCCGCCCAGCAGATCCACCAGGTCGTACCAGTCGCCGCACACGTTCAGGGCGCCGGTGGCGGGGCGGTAGCGGACCGCGGCCCGGTGGTCTCTCACCTGCCGGGGCGCGGGCAGCATCGCCTCCTGCAGGGCCAGCGCCACTTCCCGTTCGCGGGCGTGGGCGTCGCGCAGGCGTTCGTTGACTTCCTGCAGCTCGCGGGCCCTGGTGTAGAGCTCGGCCTCCAGCACGCGGGGCCGGCTCCCGCCGGGGACGCCGCGGCTGCGGATGAACTCGGTGATCTCCTCGACCCGGTGCACCAGCAGGACCACGTTCCCGTCCGCATCGTGCACCGGGACGTTGACCGGGCTCCAGTAGCGTTCCTCCCAGTGCCCGGGTTCGTCCGGGGACTCGACGTCGTACCGCTGCAGGGCCATCGCGTCACGCTCGCCGGTGGCCAGCACGCGTCGCAGCGAGGCCTCCAGGTTGCGCATGCCGGTGGCCGTGGGGTCGTTCGGGTTTTCGGGGAAGACATCGAAGAGGTAGCGGCCGACCACTTGCCGCCGGGTGCGCCCGGCCGTGCGCAGGAACTCCTCGTTGGCGTCCGCGAACACGAGATCGGGGGTGAGCAGCGCGACCATACCGGGCAGGGCCTGGAACACCGCCGCGTAGTCAATGTCGATCTCGGTTTGTGTCATGGTGCTACCGCCTCGCCCGGGAGATATTGCCCAGTTTCGCATGATATGGGCGACTGGAGGTCGGGTCGTCTCGGGTTCGGTCGCGGGCTGGTGACGAGATGGTGACGCTGAGTGATCGGTCTTCCGGGGTTTCGGAAGTCCGGAGCTCCCAAGCCTTGCCCCGGTGGGACGCCGGACGCGGCCGTCCCGTCGGCCTCCGCCGGCCGGCACGCCTTGACGGTTTCGGGACGCCAAGGCGCTTGCGCCGACCTCTGCTCAGGCGTTGGGGTCGAACGCGATGCCGGACGGCTTGGCCTTGGCCAGGTGGCTGTTGAAACTGCCGTCCTTCAGACCGAAGTTGGCACTGCCGAAGTCGGCCTGGCTCAACTTGTCGCGCAGACCCGCCGGGTAGCCGTTCCAGCCGACCAACGCCGGGTACTGCCAGGTGCGGTAGTGGTTCTCCGGCGGCTCGTCGTTCGAGTTCGCGAGGCGGAAGGCGTGGGTGCTCAGGCCGTCCTTGTGATAGACGATCTTGGGGTGGTTCCCGTCCCAACGGACCTGGTCACGGGTGTGGACGCCGAAGCCGCCGTGGGCGGAGGTGGAGACGTACTGGGCCTGGCCGTTCTGTACCCAGACCACGACGTGTTCCCAGTCGTGCCGGTGCCCGCCGATGGTCGCCTGGTCCTTCTCGAAGTACAGGCCGTACATGTAGGCGCACCAGCCGTTGTTGCACTTGTAGCGCGAGTACCCGTTGGTGTTGTTGAGGTCCGAGGCGTCGTGGCACTGGCCGCTCGGGGATCCGCTGGGTTTGAGCCCGCCGTTGATGGTCCCGTCGGGGCCGATGGCGGGTGTTGGGTAGCAGCCGTCGGTGTCGTAGTCGTACGCCGGCTGGAACGCCTGCTCCAGAGCTTCCGCGTTGGCCGGCAGGGCGCCCGGCGGAGCGGCGAAGGCGCTGCCCGCGAAGCCGACTACCAGCGCAACGGCGCTGCCCACCGTGATGGAAACTCTTCGGATCCCCGAGCCTGTCCTCAATGCGTCCTCCTGGCCGAGCAGTTGCGGGAGCGGGAGCATACATCGTCATGAGCATGCTCAGCTCCCGGTATCCCGGATCTCGTTGACGCACCGGACCTCGATGGGTTTCCGAGCGATGAAGGATCGGCCAATACAGGGGGCGGAAGACTGGGGTGAGTTGAGAACGCGAACCGTGCGTCGCTCACAGGTCGGACCCGGCCCTGGCTGCAGATCGGACCGGGCCTTGGTTATGGATCAGAGGGGAGTGCGGCCAGGTCGCAGGAAGGGAGGGGCCGCCGTTTTTTGGCCTCCCGGGCGATCCCTCGGGCAAGCCGTACATGGGCCCAACTTGCAATTGAGCAAACGGAATTGACGCTTCGATGTCAGGGTTCCGTCACCGCACTGTGCCGCTCCGACGACAGCCGACATCGTACGTGCTTTCGCATGCTATGAAATATGGGCGTCACAGATCCGCGGGGCGTCCTGGATGCAGGCATCGGACGTCCTGTTCGGCGGGTCCATCAGGGCCTCAGGGGGAGAGGATCACCGAAGTGAACCGCAACCGCAAGCGCACCACTGTCGCAGTTCTGGCCACGGCCGGGACGCTCACCGCCGCTCAACTCGGCCTCGCCGGAACCGCGTCCGCGGCGACCGCCTCGCCGCAGAGCACCGGCTGCCCGATCAACATCGTCTATCCCACCCGGTTCTACATTGACTCCAACGGCTGGGTGACCAACGGCGGTCTGTACTTCGGCATCAAAAGCAAGACCACCGAGAGCTTCAAGAAGGTCACCTTCACCGTGACCAACGTGAAGAACATCCGTTTCGGCACCGCCAGGCCCAAGGGCGGCAAGATCACCCACAAGACGTCGAAGACGGTCTCCGTCTACACCAAGACGTTCAAGGGCAAGGCCAGCCTCGGCTTCAAGGTCCGCACACGTCTGCTGAACAAGAATTCGTACAAGGTCAAGTTCACGCTGCGCGGCTCCGGTTGGAACTGCGCGGTCGACCAGGGCACCTGGGGTGTCTGACCCGACGGCCGGGTCACGCGTCCCATGAGCGGACGCGTCCCCGGGTTCGGGCGGAACAGTGCGAGATGTGGCCCGGCAGCTCTTCGGCTGCCGGGCCACTGGCGTGTGCGGGCGGCGGCCGCCGGGTCACGGGTGTGGGACGGCGGCGCGGGCGGAGAACGGCGGCCCGGTTCAGTGCGGTTACGTTGCGCGGTGACGTGGCGCGAGTCCGTGGACGACCGCGGTGGCCAGTACGCCGGCGGCCGCGATCAGCAGCACCACCGCCGGCCGCACGCCCTCGTGCAGCAGCCACGCACCGAGCAGTCCGCCCGTGAACATCGCGCCGATCGCCGCCGCCCGATGGCCTTCGTTCCTGGTGCCGGACGTGATCCTGGTGTCCGGTGCGAGCGGTGAGCCGCCGAGGAATGCCGTCAGGGTGCGGGTGGCCACCGTGGTGGTCAGGTCCGGCACCCCCACCCGCATCGTCGTCACGTTCCGCATGCCCATGGCCGCGGCAACCGTCGCGATCACCGCGCAGCGGCCGACCGACAACGGTTCGCCGCCGCTCCTGACGTCCCACGCCGTCAGGCCCGCGGCGGCCAGCAGCACGGCCTCCACCGACAGGGCGCGTACGAACCACCGGCGCCCGCGCAGATCCTGGCCCGACTCGAACCGGGACCCGAGCATCACCCCGACGACGAACGCCCCGAGCGAAACGGCCGACGATGCGGCGGACAGGTCACCCTCGCCGGCCACCGCGAAACCGAGGAACAGCAGATTGCCCGTCTGTATCGCGGTGAAGACCGGCCCCAGAACGAGAAAGCTGACGGCCTCGACCGCCCCCGTGGTCAGCGTCAACGCCACCATGACCGCGGTGAGGCCACCCGGAGGCGTCGGCTTCACGGCACAATTCCCTCTTCGGTCTCATTCGCCACGGAAGGAACATAGCTGGCCTGGAGGCGAAAGCCCGCGCATGAAGGCGCGCACGCGAAAGCCCCGGCAGTGAAAGCCGGGGCAGACAAAACCTACGAGACAAGTTCCCTTCGCCGGTATTGTCCGGATCAGGTGATTAGGGGTCGCCTTCCGGTCTCTCGACCTTCCGGCCTCTCAGTCCGACCGTCGACGTCGGCCCCAGCGGAAGCCGTAGCTTTCCGCCCGAGTCGGCTACTCCGGTCGAACTCCCTCACTCGCCCCGTAGGCCCTTCCAGGATAGGACGCGGGCTGCCGAAGAGAAGACCTTATAGGTGACTTTTTACCTAATGTTCGTATTTTTCTTCGGGGTGACCAGGGTGAGGCGGGTCACCCGGGCAGGCGCGATCGGCGAATCGGGCGCCCGGCGGGCCAGGCGCCGAGCCGGCCTGGCGCCGAGCCGGCCGGTGACCGTACCGGGGGGCTCATGGGCAACGGGGATCACCTTCTTCGATCCAGGCGCTCTCACCCCTCGCGCGACGTCGGACGCGCGCGAGAATTGAAGAGGCACACCACACCTACTCCTGGAAAGGAGGGCAGGGAATGGCCAAGACGGCAGAGACCGTACGGCAGGACCAGGCATCCGCGGAGCAGGCCTCGCGGAGCGAACACCACGAGGGAGCCGGCTTCCACATCCACACGCGGACGCTGCACGCTCCGGTGCCGCTGCCGTACCTCACCAAGGGCGATCTGACGAGCACGGCACGCGCCGCGACCGCACGTCTGCCCGGTCGGCCGCAGGCCAAGGACCTCGCGTTCTACGGAGGCCTCGGAGCGATGGCCGTGGCGGGAGCACTGGAATGGCCGGTCGCCGCGGCCGTCGGTGGAGCGACCTGGCTGGTGCGCAGCAGGAGGAAGGAGACGCGGGAGGAAGGTGCCGCGACGCCCGCGGAGCGGCCGGCCGGGGACACCAGTGCCCGGACCGGTGGCGCGGCCACGAAGAGCGCCTGACGACGCACACGACGAAGAGCGCCCGGCAGTCACAGGGGCTGCCGGGCGCAGTGTGTCGCGCTGTGGTGTCCCCGGAGTGCGGCGTCTTGCTGTCCCGAGAGTGTGATGCCGTCGTGCCGAGAGCGCGGGGTTGCTGTGCCCGGAGTGCGGTTGTGCCGAGCGCGGGGCTATGCGGCAGCCGGCGCGACGGTCGGGCGCAGCGACCGCGAGAGCGCGGCCCACAGCTCCCACATGAGACGCATGATGATCGCCTCGGCGAGCGCAACGCCGATCCTCGTTGCCACGCCTACCAGGAACTCGCCCATGTCTGCTGACTTTCTGATCTCGATGTGCGGGATGTTCGGTATCCGACTGTGCGGCTCTTTCCTCCGCAATAGGTGCCTCTCGGGCGCACATCAGACGTCGCTTTGGTGAACAGAAGGTTGCGGCGGGCATGGCAGGGCGACGAGGAATCGCCCACGGACCTCCGAGCCGTCCGGCAGACGCCATCCGGCGGTGACATGACCCCGGGGCTCGGCCGAAGCGTAGGGTTCGGCGGGTTCGGCGGGTTCGGCGGGTTCGGCGGGCCCAGAGGGCCCAGAGGGTCCGGCGTGTTCGGGCTCGGCGGCTTCGGCGGCGGAGCCGTCCGGGAGGGGCCTGAGGAGCCGGGTCACCCGCAGGGTCAGCGGTCCGACGGTGATGTCCGTGCCCTCCGGCCCGTCGGCCACGGCGGCGGCCGACCCGGCATCGAGCTGGTCCACCGTGCCCATGAGGGAGTACGTGACCGACGGGTCGGGCGTGTCGCTGATGCTCTGCAACTGCGGCTCGGCCTTGCCCGCGAGGAGAGCTAGTAGCTGCCCGACCAGGACCGGGTCGTGGCATCCGTCGTAGACCCAGCGCCGGCCCAGCACCCCGTGCTCGCTCGTCCCGATGAGGGCGTGCTCGGCGCCGTCGAGCGGTGCGCCGCGGTAGCTGAGCGGAATGTGGTAGGCCCGCGGCCCTTCGCCGGAGGCATCGGTGACGACCATGAACTCCATGCCGACCTCACCCTGGGGGTCGTCGAGCCGGAAACCGCCCGCCTTGGTCAGCTCGGGCCGAGGACCTCCCGCGGACCACGGCCGCGTCGGCAGCCATCCGCTGAGCAGCTCCAGCTTGCTGGGGGTGAGGGTCGTGTGATGGATGACGGCCATGCGCCAGGGACCTTCCTTCGTCTCGTCGAATCTCGTTGAACGGGCTCAGCGGGTCAGGAAACGGCGCAGGTGTTCCACCAGCGCGTCGGGCGGCTCCTCCGCGATGAAGCGGCCGCATTCGGGGATCTTCGCACCGGTGACGTCGTCGGGGTACTCGCGCCCGAACCCGGGTGGTCAGCCGGGACGGCAGACCGACCGAACCCCACAGGGCGAGCACCGGCATGGTGAGGCGGTGGCCCGTGACGGCGTCCGCTTCGTCGAGGGCGAGGTCCGCTTCCTGGGCGCGGTAGTCGTCGAATCCGGCGCGCAGGGCGCCGGGGTCGGAGAACGCCCGTACGTAGGCGTCGACCGCCTCGGGCGGCAGGCCGTGGCGGTTGTAGGTCCACCGCTCGTAGAAGTACTCGAGGCACCCGCGAATCCGGGCCGACGCCCGGTCAGCTCCCGCAGTCGTAGGTCAGCCGGGCGGTGACCGTGCGCTGGACGGGTGAGATCAGGCGCAGCCGGGCCGTGGCCTCGTAGTGGCCCTCGCCCTGGAAGGTCCACCGCAGGTGCAGGCGCGCCTGGTTCTGGCCGCGGGCCAGTTCCTCCCGCAGCAGGCCCGACGTCGAGCCGTCGCTGCGGATCCAGCGGTAGGTCAGCGTTCCCGGCCGGCCGTTGGTGCTGACCGCGCCCACGATGTCCGCCGTCTCGTCACAACCCGGTGCCGGCCGCTCGGTGCTGACCTGCACGTCGCGCACCGTGAGGGACGGGGTGAGGCGCTGCCAGGCGAGGAGGGCGAGCGCTGCCAGGAGCACCAGGGCGGGGAGGACGTGCCGGCGCAGACGCCTCGACCGCGGGGGGCCGGGGACCGGAAACGGGTGCGGTGCCGGGAGGGTGGTGGAGCCGCTGTGGTGGGTGCGGTGCGCGAGGTAGGCGGTCACCCCCGGGCCGAACCGCATCAGCGTGCCCTCGACGCGGTCGGGGAGCACCTCCTCGGTGGTCGGGACCGCGAACGCGGTGGTCTCCGGCACCGTGCCCTGGACGTACGTCGGGCCTGGGACGTACGACGGTTGGCCGCCCGGCCCCTGGACCCAATGGGTGCCGAGCACCGTGGCGCTGTACCCGTCGTCGGGCTGGTCACCGGGCGGGTTGGGGCCGCCGTTCAGCGGAAGGGTCGGGTTCATGAGATCACACACTGCCGGGTCGTCAGCTGCTGGGATGCCCCGCCGTCCGCGGATGCCGGACTGGTCGTGGCCTGGACCGTCCAGTAGCAGTCCTTGCCCTGGAACGTATGGGTGAGGGAGAGCGTGTACTCGGTCGCGCCGCTGCGCTGGAAGGTCTCCGTCGAGGTGTCCAACGCGCCTGCCTGACCTGCCCCGTTGGTGGTGGACCAGGTGACCGTGACGGAGATCGGTCCGGTGCCGTCCGTGGTGACGGTGATGGCCGCCGCGGCCGTGTTCGGGCCGGTCTGCCGGAACGAGGTGACGGCGACGTCCTTGACCGCGGGCGAGACCGGCCCGGTGGGGGGCTCGCTCGTCTCGGTCGGAGTGACCGTCTCCCCGCCGCCCGTCGTCCCGCCGCCACCGGTTGTCCCGCCGCCACCGGTTGTCCCGCCGCCACCGGTGGTGCCGCCACCACCTGTACCACCACGGGTGCCGCCTCCCGTGCCGCCCCCGCCACCCGTACCGCCGCCGGTGCCGCCGCCCGTGGTCGTCGTACCGCCGGTGCCCGTCGTCCCTCCGGCGTCCGTGGTGCCGGTGGGCGTGTCGCTCGGGCCGGCGGACGGGTCGCCGGGGTCATCGGTCGTCGAGGCGGACGGCGACGCGTCGGACGACTCGCTGGACGTGGGGGTCGGCTCGGACGTGCCGGCCGGCTCCGTGGGGCCGCTGGTGATGCCGGGCTGCGCGCTGGTGGTGGCGAGTGCCTCGGCGGTGCGCTCCGCGGTGTCACCGGTGGCGCCGTTCGCGCCGAAGGCGAGGATGAGGGCCAGGACCAGTGCCGCGCCGGACGCCGCCATACCGGGCAGCCCGGGCCGCCAGGCGTGCGCCCACCCGTGCCCCTGCCCCTGGCTGAGGACGGTGCGTGCGGTGTCCGTGGTACCGCTGGAGGGGTCCCGGCGCGAGGGCAGCAGCAGCGCGAACAGCGCCACGAGTGCGGCCAGTTGGGCGTGGCCCCGGCTTTCCCAGTCGGGGCCGTAGGTCCCGCCCGCCACCGCCTCGAGCTCCGCGACGAAGTCCTGGGCGTGCAGGGGCCGTTCCTCCGGGGACTTGGCCAGTCCCCGCCGCACCAGCGGCCGCAGGGGTTCGGGGAGCTCCGCGTCCGGGATGGGGGCGTCGACGTGCTGCAGCGCGAGTTCGGCGAAGTTGTCACCGCGGTACGGCTTGTGCCCCGTCAGGCACTCGAAGAACGTGGCCGTGGCCGCGTAGACGTCGGCGGCGGGGGAGGCGGGCGCGCCGGTCCACTGCTCGGGTGCCATGTAGGAGGGTGTTCCGGCCACACCGGGCGTGGTTCCCGCGTCGGCCGCGATCCCGAAGTCGACGAGCTTCGACACACCGTCCTCGGTGACGAGGACGTTCTCCGGCTTGTAGTCGCGGTGCACCACACCGACCCGGTGGGCGTCGGCCAGCCCGAGCAGTGACCCCTTGAGCACCGCCAGCGCGGCCTCCGCCGGCAGCGGGCCCTCCCGCGCCAGCAGCGTGCGCAGGGAGACGCCGTCGACGAGTTCCATCACGATCGCCGCGCCCGACGGGCCCTCGACGTACTCGTACAACCCGGCGACGTGGTCGCTCTCCAGCCCACCCAGGAGCCGGGCCTCGGCACGGAAGCCGTGGACGAAACCCTCACGCGTGCGCAACGACTCACTGAGGTACTTCACCGCGACCGGCACCCCGGTCTCCTCGTGCACGGCGAGTACGACCCGCCCGCTGGCGCCGGACCCGAGTTCCTGTGACTCGGCGTATCCCGGAACTGCCCAGGTGTTCATCAGTAATTCCCCCCGACCGCCCGGCGCTCCGGCAACCCCCGGGGCCACGCGCTTCGAACCGTACGCTATGAGACATATTTTCGGCCATGGCGGTTCCCGGAAGGGGGACAGCGGCGCTGTAAGCGAACTGCAACCGGCCGGGCGGAGCATGGAACCGCTGCGGACGGGGTGGCGGAGAACTCGGCGCAGGACGCGGCACGACTGCTCGACACCTGGTCCCCTGGGTGGGACCCAGGGCTCAAGTGGGAACTTCTGCGCAGGGCGTTGCGCCGCAGGGTGGCGAACCCCGGCCTCGACCCCACGATGGTCCGGCGGCGGCCCGGGAGATCTCAACCCCCGCTGCGCCCGCCGGCCGGCTCGAAGCCCGCCAGCATCCGCTCCAGCGCCGCCTGGTCGGGACCCACGAAGGGCGCCGCGCCGGCGGCCGAGCCCAGCGTGTCGACCATCTGCCCAGTGATCCCCGGGGCGGGCGGCAGATGCGTGGAGAAGACGATCTCCGGCTCCCAGTCCAGCAGCGGCTTGAACGTGTCCAGGAAGCGCCGCTCGTCGACGTCCCGCACCCAGGGACTGTCCACGCTTGCCCACAACAGCTGCGCGGCACGCAGGTCATCGGCACGGACCTGGCGGGCATCACGTGCCTCAGCGAGCTCCCTGTCGGGCAGCGGGCCGCCGAAGCAGTCGGAGCTGAAGCACATTCCGGAGCGGTCCTCGAAGAACCCGACCGTGGCGGGGTTGTCGAACAGTGGCGGGCGGAAGCCCGTGAGCGTGCGGTCGCCGACGTCGAGGGTCTGGCCCGGATTGAGCAGATACACCCGGTCGAGCGGCAGAGGCCGCTCGCAGGACATGATCCCGACGGCCAGGAACGTGGTCACGACGCGTGCCCGAGGAGCCGCGGCGAGCAGCTCGAAGATGCCGCCGGTGTGGTCCCGGTCCGGGTGCGTGAGCCAGATCCAGCGCACGTCGGCGGGATCCAGCACCGTGGCGAGCGTTTCCACGAAGTGCCGGTCCGGAAGGCCGAGTCCGCTGTCGACGACGACTGGCTCGGCCGCGTGCAGGACAAAGGCGTTGACGGGCAGGTGCCCGAGGCCGGGCACCTCCAGACTGTCGTTCAGGACGCTGACGTCCGGTCGAATCCTGTGCACGGGCATGGCGAGACTCCCAGCCCCCCACGGCTGGTGTCGCTCGCAACCTCAAGCCCATCATGGTTCACCGCAGAAACCGCCGCCACCGAGCCGACCGGCTCCGGGCCCGGGCAGCCGCCGTGCGCGCACGCCGCCGCATTACCGTGGAGAGCATGGGCGGCGGCACGGTCACGCTGTTCCTGTGCGGAGACGTGATGCTCGGGCGCGGCGTCGACCAGATCCTCCCGCACGCCGGCGATCCGGCCCTGCGGGAAACCTACGTGGGCGACGCCCGCTCCTACGTCCGGGGCGCGGAGGCGGCCGGCGGACCGATCCCCGTCCCGGTCCCACCGTCATGGCCGTGGGGTGAGGCCCTCCGGACACTTGAGGAGGCCGCACCCGACGTCCGGATCGTGAATCTGGAGACCTCCGTCACGCGCCGTGACACCTTCGCGGAAGCCAAGGAGATCCACTACCGGATGCACCCGGCCAACATCGAGGCTCTGACGGTGGCCCGGCCCGACGTCTGCGTCCTGGCCAACAACCACGTACTGGACTTCGGCCGCCCGGGCCTCACCGAGACGCTCGACACCCTGGCCCGCGCGGACCGACGGACCGCGGGCGCGGGGCGGAACGCCGACGAGGCTTACGCACCGGCGGTGGTCCCCCTCGGCGCCGGCCGCCGCGTCCTCGTCCTCGCCCTGGGAATGCGCTCCAGCGGCATCCCCCCGGACTGGGCCGCCACCGCCGAGCGGCCCGGCGTCGCCTACGTCGCGGAGCCGTCGGCCGCCGCGGCCGACGAGACGGTCCGCCGCATCCAGCGGGTGAAACGGCCGGGCGACCTCGCGGTCGTCTCCGTGCACTGGGGCTCCAACTGGGGATACTCCGTCCCCCGCGAGCAGATCCGCTTCGCCCGCGCACTGGTGGACGGCGGCGCCGATGTCGTCCACGGTCACTCCTCGCACCATCCCCGCCCCCTGGAGGTGTACCGCGACCGGCTGGTGCTCTACGGCTGCGGCGACTTCATCGACGACTACGAGGGCATCGGCGGCTACGAGCAGTACCGCGACGATCTCCGGCTCGCCTTCTTCGTCACGGCGGACGCCGGCACCGGACGGCTGGCGGGCCTGCGCATGGTGCCCCTGCTCGCCCGCCGGATGCGGCTGGAGGCGGCTCCGGCCGAGGACCGCGAGTGGCTGCGGGCAACCCTCGACAGAATCAGCGGCCGGGACGTCCACGTCGCCGTGGATCCCGACGGCTCGCTCGGACTGGTCCACCCCGCCGTTCCCCCGCACTAATGTGTGGCCTGCGTCAGGCCATGGGGATGGCGGGCGGCGATGAGTTCCCCGCGGCGCGGCGGTCTCCATCTCCGTAACCCGCGGGGTGAGAAGAGGAGTGAGTCCCATGCGCATCGTGGTCACTGAGTTCATCAGCCTGGACGGCGTCGTGCAGGCGCCGGGCGGACCGCAGGAGGACACCGAGGGCGGTTTCGCGCACGGCGGCTGGACGCACGCGTACTTCGACCCGGAGACGGTCGGCGGAGCCTTCGACGAGGCGGTGACCGGCGCCGGTGCCCTGCTGTTCGGGCGCCGCACCTGGCGGACGATGGCGGGGGCGTGGCCGGAGAGGGCGGGCGACCCGTTCGCGGACCGGATGAACGCGCTGCCCAAGTACGTCGTGTCCGACACGCTCGGCGACGAGGAGCTGACCTGGAACACCACCCGCATTCCCGGCGAGGAGGCCCTCGCCCACATCCGCAAGCTGCGCGACGGCGCCGCGGACGGCGGACACCTCCTGGTCATGGGCAGCCCCACGCTGGTGCGCGCCCTGCTCGGCGAAGGGCTCGTGGACGAGCTCCGGCTGATGATCATGCCGGTGATCCTCGGCGGTGGGAAGACGATCTTCCCGGGGGACGGCGGGCTGCACACGCTGGAACTGGTCTCCAGCGTCACCAGCGGCACGGGCGTACACGTCAGCACCTACCGTCCCACCGCCGCCGAGTGAGCCCTCACCCCCGCAAGGGACTGACGGGCCGGCTCACCGCCCCGAAGGCAGCGACTGCTCGGCCCAGATGATCTTGCCGTCGGGCATGTAGCGGGTGCCCCAGCGCTCGGACAGCTGGGAGACCAGGAACAGACCACGTCCGCCCTCGTCCGTCGTGGCCGCGTAGCGCAGATGGGGCGAGGTACTGCTGTGGTCGGTGACCTCGCAGATCAGGTTGCGGTCGAGCAGCAGGCGGACCCGGATCGGGGCGCCGCCGTACCGGATGGCGTTGGTGACGAGCTCGCTGAGGATCAGTTCCGTGGTGAACGCCAGGTCGTCCAGCCCCCACGCCTGAAGCCGCCGGGCGACCGAAGCGCGCACCTCGGCGACGGCCGCCGGGTCGGACGGGACGTGCCAGTCGGCGATCCGGTCCGCCCCGAGCCCACGGGTGCCGGCGACGATCAGCGCGACGTCGTCGGTCTGCCGGGCAGGCAGCAGCGCCTGGAGCACCTCACGGCAGGTGTCCTCCGGAGACCGGTCCGCGCGGGCCAGGGCGGACCGCAACAGGTCGAGCCCGACGTCGATGTCCCGCTCGCGGTCCTCGATGAGGCCGTCGGTGTAGAGGACCAGCCGGCTGTCCTCCGCCAGGCCCAGGTCGGCGGTCTCGAACGGCAGCCCTCCCAGACCGAGCGGAGGGCCGCCAGGCACCTCGGGGAACTCCACGGCGCCGTCCGGGCGGACCACCGCCGGCGGCGGATGACCGGCCCGGGCGATGGTGCAGCGCCGGGTGCTGGGGTCGTAGATCGCGTACAGACAGGTGGCGCCGGTGATCGGCGCGCCGGCCCCCGCCTCCGCCTCGTCCTGGTCGATCCGGGCGACCAACTCGTCCAGATGCCCGAGGAGTTCGTCGGGCGGCAGGTCCAGGGCGGAGAAGTTGTGCACGGCGGTGCGCAGCCGCCCCATGGTGGCCGCTGCGTGCAGACCGTGCCCGACGACATCGCCGACGACCAGGGCCACCCGGGCGCCGGGCAGTGGCAGCACGTCGAACCAGTCGCCGCCCACGCCGGCCTCCGCGGGCAGATACCGGTAGGCGACGTCCAGGGCGTTCTGCTCGGGCAGACTGCGCGGCAGCAGGCTGCGCTGCAGCGTCACGGCCATGGTGTGCTCGCGGGTGTAGCGGCGCGCGTTGTCTATCGAGACGGCGGCCCGGGTCACCAACTCCTCGGCGAGGGACAGGTCGTCCTCGTCGAAGGGATCCGCCTGCTGGGAGCGCCAGAAACTGGCGATCCCCAGCACCACTCCGCCCACCCGCAGCGGCACCGTCGCCAGGGAGTGGATCCCGTACGCGACCACCTGCGCGGCCCGCTCGGGATCCTGCGCCAGCCAGCCCGGCGCGTTCTTCAGCTCCGGCTCGCAGACGACCTTGCCGGTGCTGAGGCTGCGGGCCTGAGGCGTGGAGTCGACGAACCCGATCTCCGTGCCGACCGGGTACAGGGGAGCGTCGTCCCGGGTGCCCCGAAGCGCGGTACGGCGCAGCGCGCCGACCGTGGCGTCCGGCTCCTCGCCGTCCAGGACGGCCTTCGCGAGGTCCACGGTGACGAAGTCGGCGAACCGGGGCACGGCCACTGCCGCCAGCTCCTCCGCGGTCCGGGTCACGTCCAGGGTCGTGCCGACGCGGACACCGGCGTCGTACAGCAGCTTCAGGCGGCCGCGCGCCACCTCGGCCCGGCCGGACAGCGCCCGCAGTTCGGTCGAGTCCCGGAGCGTCGCGACGCTGCCGGGCGGGCCTCCGTCGTGATCCGTGGAGCGCTGGTTGATCGCCAGCAGCCGGTCCCCGACCAGATGCACCTCGTCCGTGGCGACCCGGCCGGAGGTCAGCAGGGCGGCGGTGTCCGCATCGAGACCCAGTTCGCGCACGGGCCTGCCGTCGGCGTCCGGCGGCAGGCCGAGCAACCGCTGCGCCTCATCGTTGGCGAGCAGCAGCCGGCCGTCGCCGCTGACGATGATCACGCCTTCCCGGACCGCGTGCAGCACCGCGTCGTGGTGCTCGTACATCCGCGTCATCTCGTACGGGCCGAGGCCCCGGGTCTGGCGCAGCAGCCGGCGGCTCACCAGCGCGGTCCCGGCCGTGGAGAGGGCGAGCGCCGCAGCGGTGGCGGCGAGAAGCAGCGGCAGTTGCTCCTCGGCGGTGTTGCTGACGCTGGACTTGGTGATGCCCGCGGAGACCAGGCCCACGACCTGCCCGCGGTCCTTGACGGGCACCACCGCCTGCACCAGCGGGCCGATGGTCCCGTTGATCTCCTCGGTGAGAATTCCGCCGCGAAGCGCCGGCTCGAGGTTGCCGACGAACTTCTTCCCGATCCGGTCCGGCTTGGGGTGGGTGTAGCGGATGCCGTCGGTGTTCATCACGACGATGAAGTCGACCTTCGACTCCTCCCGGGCGGCCTCGGCCCTCGGCTGCAGCACCGCGGTGGGATCGGGCCCGCGAAGCGCCTCACGGGTGCCGGGCGCGTTGGCGAACGTCTGCGCAACGGCGAGCGAGCGGTTGCGGGCCTCCTCGGTGCTGTCGTGCCGCACTTGCAGGACCAGCGTCACCGCCGCCGCCACCACCAGCAGCAGCACGATGACCACCTGCAGGACGAATACCTGGCCGGCGACGCTGCGGCCGCCCAGCACCGAACTCAGCCTGGCGACCGGCGTGCGCCGGGTCAGACCTTCGGGAGATTTCCGCTGTGCCGGTGGTCGATGCTGTCCGTTTCGCTGCTGTGTCTGCTGCACGCTCGCTCGTGGAGTGGTGTGGGGGACAGTCGGGCCGGCGCCAGTGGGCGCTGACCGGTCGGAGCAGTCCGACCAGGGGCCGGGATCGACCCACAAGTCGGACCATATGCCATGTCTACACTGCAGGGTGCCGTGAGGCTAACGCCTTCCACGTGTTGTGACAGGCTTTGACGCACTGTACAGCGGCCGACGCACAGCGTAGTAGACCCGAGGCCCCTGGGAACCTGCCAGGAAACGCACAGCGTTCACGGGGACGCTCCACAGGCGGCCTGCCTAGAGTCACCCGCAACCCAGCGGGCGACCAAGAGAAAGCAAAAGGCACGCCGTCATGAGCGAAGAACTCCACGACCACGACAGAGGTCTCTCCTTCGACCTCCCCACGCTTCAGCGCCGCAAGATGATCCGGCTGCTCGCGGGCGCGGGCCTGGTCCCGTTGGTGGGCTGCTCGGGCCAGGACTCGGACAACTCCCCCGCCAACTCCTCCTCGTCTTCCTCTTCCGCGGGCTCCTCCGGTTCCTCCTCGGGCGCCTCCGACGCGAGCTGCGAGACGATCCCGGAGGAGACGGCGGGCCCCTTCCCCGGCGACGGCTCCAACGGCGTGAACGTCCTGAAGGAGAGCGGTGTGGTCCGCAAGGACATCACCTCGAGCTTCGGCTCCGCGAGCGGCAAGGCGGAGGGCATACCACTGACCATCACCCTCACCGTCGTGGACGCGGCGTCGGGCTGCGACACACCCAAGGAGGGCGCCGCGGTCTACCTTTGGCACTGCGACAGGGACGGCAACTACTCCCTGTACTCCGAGGGCGTCACCGACGAGAACTACCTGCGCGGCGTCCAGGAGTCCGACGCCGAGGGCCGGCTCACGTTCACCAGCATCTTCCCCGGCTGCTACAGCGGCCGCTGGCCGCACATCCACTTCGAGGTCTACGGCAGCCTGGAGGACGCCACCAACGCCACCTCCATCACCTCCACTTCGCAGCTCGCCCTGCCGAAGGATGTCTGCGACGCCGTGTACGCGACGGACGGCTACGAACAGAGCGTGCGGAACCTGGGTGAGCTCTCGCTCGAGACCGACAACATCTTCAGCGACGGTTACGACCAGCAGATGGCGACGGTGGAAGGCAGCGTCGAGAAGGGCTACACGGCGACGCTCACCGTTCCGGTGTAACCCGTCGTTCGTGGCTCGGGGACCGGGGAAGCGGCCCCGGGGACGTCGTGGCGGATACGACCACACGACCCCGGGGCCGCTTTTCGCGTTGCCGACGTCCGATGGCGCCGAGCGTGAAGCGAGCAAGCAGCAAGCAGCAAGGAAGCTTTCCGGTCTGGGAAGTTGAGGTCTTAGGGGTCCTTGCGCTATGAGCGTCCGATGAGGTCGCGTGGTCTGGTGCCGCACGACCCGGGCGGGCAGGGTGCAAGGACCCCTTACACGGTTCTGCTCCCCTCCGGGCCGCTATGGCAAGGATGCCCTACACCTCCACCCTGAAGGGCGGGGCAATGGGCAAGTGTTCGGTAGCGGAATCCCGCATCGGCGCGCTGTTCCTCGACCGGGGCACCGAGCTCCGTCAGCCAGGCGGACACCTCCCGCCGGACACTCCTGGAGACCCTGAACGCGGGCTGAACCCGCGCCCGTTCACAGGTCGAGCACCAGGCGCGGCCCGCACGCGCGGGAGACGCAGATGAGCATGGTGTCACCGGACGCCCGCTCGTCCTCGGCCAGGAGGGAGTCCCGGTGGTCGGGCTCGCCGTCGAGGACATCGGTCTCACAGGTACCGCAGGTGCCCTCCTGACAGGAGTAGTCGACCGGTACGCCGGCCTCCATCAGGACCTCGAGCACCGAGCGGTCCGGCGGCACGGTCAGGGTGCGACCGGCGCGGGCGAGGACCACGTCGAAGGGCGTGTCGGAGTTCGGACCGTCGGTCGTCGCGCCGGCCGGTACCGGGGCGAACCGTTCGATACCCAGCGTGCCCGGCGGCCAGTCGGCGCACCGCTCACGCACCGCCTGCAACAGCGGTTCCGGACCGCAGGCGTGCACCAGGGTGCCTTCCCGCGGCGTACCGAGGAACTCGGCGAGGTCCAGCAGCCCGTACTCGTCCTGCGGCCGGACCAGCACACGGTCCCCGTGCGGGGCGAGTCGGTCCAGGAAAGCCATGGAGGAGCGGGTGCGGCCCCCGTACAGCAGCCGCCAGTCGGTCCCGGCGGCAGCGGCGGCCTCGACCATGGGAAGGAGGGGGGTGATGCCCACGCCGCCGGCGATGAACAGATGGCGTGGGGCGGGCCGCAGCGGGAAGTTGTTCCGCGGACCCCGGGCCCGCACGACGGCTCCCTGAGTGAGCCGCTCGTGCACGTACGAGGAGCCGCCGCGGCCCTGCGGCTCACGCAGCACGGCGATCTGCCAGGCACCCGGGTCCGAGGGGCTCCCGCACAGGGAGTACTGACGGATCAGACCGCCTTCCAGGAACAGGTCGATGTGCGCGCCCGGGGCCCACGAGGGGAGCGGCTGACCGTCGGGGCGGCGCAGGGTGAGGGAGACGACGCCGTCGGCGGCGTGGGCACGGTCCGTGACGACGAGCGGTGTCTCGTCCAGGCGTGTCTCTGGCATGGGTGTCGCGTCCAGGGTCTGGCGGTCGGTCATGGCGGTCAACTCGGTCTCGGTCCGGGGGCTTCGGTGCACATAACGGCGGGGCGGAACGGGGGAGTGGCGGCGTGGGGTCAGGCCGGCGGCGGCACGTGCAGCAGCAGCGCGTCGCCCTGGCCCCCGCCCCCGCACAGGGCGGCCGCCCCGGTACCGCCGCCGCGGCGCCGCAGTTCGGCCACGAGTGTCACCACCAGACGGGCCCCGGTCATCCCTACCGGGTGTCCCAGGGCGATCGCGCCGCCGTTGACGTTCACCTTGTCCAGGGGCAGGTCCAGCTCCCGGGCGGAAGCCAGCGCGACCCCGGCGAACGCCTCGTTGATCTCGAACAGGTCGACGTCGGCGGTCTTCAGCCGGCCGTCCCGGGACAGCGCGTCGCGGACCGCGCCCGCCGGCTGGACGAGCAGCGAGGGGTCGGGACCCGCGACGGTGCCGTAGGCGCCGATCTCCGCGAGCGGCGTGAGCCCCTCCCGGCGGGCCCGCTCCGCACTCATCACCACCACGGCCGCCGCGCCGTCGGACAGTTGCGAGGAGTTGCCCGCGGTGATGGTTCCGGTGCCGGAGAAGGCGGGCCTCAACCGCCCCAGGCCCTCGGCGGTGCTGTCCGGCCGGATGCCCTCGTCACTGTCCACCACCACTTCCCCCCGGCGTCCGGCCACCGTGACCGGGGCGATCTCCGCGGCCGTCGCGCCCGACTCCCGGGCGCGGTGGGCCCGTTGGTGGGACAGCGCGCTGTACTCGTCCTGCTCCTCGCGGGTCAGGGCGTACGGCTGCTGGTACCGCTCGGTGGCCGCGCCCATGGAGACGCCGTCGAAGGCGCAGACGAGCGCGTCACGGTCGAGGGCGTCCTCGGCGGGAGCCGCGCCGTACTTCCAGCCGTCCCGGGCTCCGCGCAGCAGATGCGGGGCACCCGACATGGACTCCATGCCGCCGGCGACGACGACCTCGTGGCGCCCGGAGGCGATCATGAGGTCGGCCAGGGCGATGGCGTGCAGACCGGACGGGCAGAGCTTGTTGACGGTGCTCGCCGGGACGGAGAACGGGATGCCGGCCCGGACGGCGGCCTGCCGCGCCGGGTTGGGACCTGCCCCGGCCTGCACCACCTGGCCCATGACGACCGCCTCCACGGTGGCCGGGTCCAGTTCCACGGCGGCCAGCGCGGCGCCGATGGCGTGCGCGCCGAGGTCGACGGCGGACACCGTGCTCAGGGCGCCCAACAGCTTGCCGATGGGCGTTCTGGCGCCGGCGACGATGACGGATCCGGGCATGCCGGGGACCTCCTGGGTGGCGAGGGCGAGGGCGAGGGCGAGTGCGAGTCGGCGGGTCAGGCGACCGCGTCGACGGTGTCCGCGGTGGCGGTGGTTTCTGCGGCCTGGGTGGCGTTCGCGGCTTCCGCGGGTTCCGCGCCGCGCTCGGCGACCATGTGGGCGGTCTCGTTCACGGAGTGCAGGACGATCCGCCCGCCGGGCATCCGCCGCACCCGGCTGACCGAGGTGTAGCCGGGGTGGAACCAGAACATCTGCGCCAGGCCAAGCACCGTCGCCAGATAGGTGTTGGTGATGCCACCGTGGCACACGGCCGCGACCCGCCCGCCGGGGTGGGCGTCCAGGATGGTGTCCATGGCCCGGGCAGCGCGGGCCCGGAAGTCGTCCCAGTCCAGGTCCGGCACGAAGTCCTCGTACCGCCCCTCGGCCATCGCCACCGATCTCGGGTCGTCCGCCCGGATCTGCTCCGGCGGGGTGTAGGGGTGCGAGACGTCGGTGTCCCACTCGCGCAGGTCGTCCAGCACGGTGGCGGTGAGGCCGGTGAGCCGCTCCAGGGGCGCCGCCGTCTCGCGGGCCCGTTGGAACGGGCTGGTGTACAGGGCGTCGAGGTCCTCGTGCACGAGCCAGGCGGCGAGGCGCTCCGCCTGTGCGGTGCCCTCTGGCGACAGCCCGGGGTCGAACACACCCGCCCGGGGGAGGCCGTGCCGGATGAGGAGCAGTTCGGTCATGGTGATCCTTCGTACGAGGGGGCGGGTCGGTGTGTCGGGCGGGAGCCGCGCGCCGGGCTGTCGGCGTGTCGGGGGGCCTCGGTGGTGGGCTTCGCCTTCGCTCAGCCTGCGATCGTCCGCTCGGAGTGCCAATAGGGGCGGCGCATCGCGCGTTTGTCGAGCTTGCCCATGGCGTTGCGCACCAGTTCCGGTACGAACTCGTATGCCCTGGGGCACTTGTAGGCGGCCAGCCGCTCGCGGCAGAACCGGTCCAGTTCCTCGGCCGAGGGCTCGTCCGCGGCGGCCACCACCAGCGCCCGCAGCGACTCGCCGAAGTCCGCGTCCGGTACTCCGATGACCGCGACCTCGGCGACCCCGGGATGCTCGCGCAGCACCGCCTCGCTCTCGGCCGGGTACAGGTTGACCCCGCCGGAGACCACTACGTCGGCGGCCCGGTCGGTGATGAAGATGTAGCCGTCCCGGTCGACATAGCCGATGTCGCCGAGGGTGAAGACGCCCGGGGTCAGATAGGCGGCCTTCGTCTTCTCCGGATCGGCGTGGTAGCGCACACCGCGGTCCTCCGGCGCCCGGAACGCCAGCAGGCCGAGTTCGCCGGGCGGCAGCGGGTCACCGTCGTCGCCGGTCACCAGGACCTCGAACGGGGGCTGTGCGCGCCCGACCGAGCCCGGGTGCGCCAGCCACTCGGTGCTGCTGATCCGGGCCACCGTGCCCGCCTCGCTCGCGCCGTACGACTCGGTGAGCACCGGACCGAACCACTCGATCATGGCGCGCTTCACCTCGGGCGGGCAGGCGGAGCCGGTGTGGGAGACCTGGAGCAGGCTGGAGACGTCGTACCGGTTCCGTACCTCTTCCGGCAGGGCGAGCAGCCGCTGGAAGTGGGTGGGCACCATCACGGTGGAGGTGACCCGCCACTCCTCGACGCGGCGCAGGAACGCCTCCGCGTCGAACTTGCCGAGCACCACCACCTGTTGGCCGGCGGCCAGGTGCCGCAGCGAGGTCAGCGGACCGTTGTGCTGCAGCGGGCCGCACACCAGATGCGGACCGGGCGGGAAGCCGGGCCGGGCGGCGAGTGCGGTCAGGTACGCGGCGCTGTCGGTGACCGGGGTGCTCACCCAGCGCACCTCGGTGCCGCGTGCCCGTCCGGTGGTGCCCGACGTGTAGACGAGGGGCGGCCGGGCCGGCCGGCCCGCGGGGACGGGCCCGGCGGCCGTGTCGGGGTGCGCCGCCGCCAGCCAGAGGTCCCAGTCGAAGGCGTGTCCGGCCGGCTCGGTGCCGTGCGTCACGACCGGCAGGCCCAGCTCGCGGCCCGCTTCCACGGCGACGCCCGCGCCCACGGGGCCGGCGACGACCCCGGTCACGCCCGCGTCGACGATCTGGTCGACGAGTTCACCCACCGTCAGCTGCCGCGCCGAGGCAACCGTGCCTACTCCGGCGTACAGCCCGGCCAGATGGGCCACCAGGGTGGGTATCGCGTTGTCGCCGAGGACGGCGACCCGGTCGCCGGGACCGGGCGCGAGCTCCAGCAGCCGTGCCGAGGCCCGTGCAACCTGGTCGGCGAGCTCGGACCACGACAGCACACCCCGGTCGTCCACCAGGGCGGGCTCGTCGGGTGTCTCGTGGGCGCGACGTTCGAGTGGTGGCAGGGACATGGCTCCTCCGACGGCTCCTCGGTCTGGCCCCAATGGCAGGACTGTAGCGTTTATCAAGAAAGTGCGGAACACTCTGAGGCGAGCCCAAGGCGCGCACGTGTGCTTCGACGGACATGCACGCCTTTTCGGCGGACCGTTACTCAATCCGCCATCTGGTAAGTACCCGGAGCAGGTGACCCGAGGAGGAGCCATGTCCCAGCCGCCCCGGCCGGATGTGGAGGCCTGGCGCACACAGGTCCGGCAGTGGCTGGCCGGCGTCCTGGAACCGGCCGGCGCGCCGGAGCCCACCGACGAAGTGAGGGCGCACGCCGATCTGGCCGTGTTCCACAACCTCCCCGAGGACGATGAACGGCTGCTGCTGGAACGCTGCCGCGCCTACCAGAGGGCCCGCTTCGACGCCGGCTACCAGGCGCTGACCCTGCCGAAGGACAAGGGCGGCGCGGGCCTGAGCGCCGCTCATGCCGCGGCCTTCGCCCAGGAGGAGTCGGCGTTCGAGGTGCCGCCGTCGACCGAGCTGATCAGCGTCACCGTGCGGCTGGTGGCGATGGCGGTGTCCCTGTTCGGGACGGCGGAGCAGCGTTCCGAGTACGCTCGCGCGTTCCTGCGTACGGACCTGCTGGCCTGCCAGCTCTTCAGCGAACCCGGTGCCGGCTCCGACCTCGCCGCCCTGCGCACCCGCGCCCGCCAGGACGACGGGGACACCTCCCGCTCGAGCGAAGCCGCGGGCGGGGGAGACTGGGTGATCGACGGGCAGAAGGTGTGGACCTCGGGAGCCCAGTTCGCCGACTACGGTCTGCTGCTCGCCCGCACCGACCCGGACGTCGTCAAACAGGCCGGCATCACCGCCTTCCTGGTCCCGATGGACGCGCCCGGCGTGGAGGTGCGCCCCATCCGCCAGATGAGCGGCGGCGCCTCCTTCAACGAGGTCTTCCTCAGCGGAGTACGTGTCCCCGACCGGCTGCGCGTCGGACGCCCCGGGCAGGGCTGGGAAGTCGCCACCGCCACCCTCGCCTTCGAACGCACCGCCTCGGGCACCGGCAACCGGCGCAAGGGCGGCAACTTCGACGATGTACTCGCCCTCGCCCGCTCCCTCGGCCGCACCCAGGACCCACTGGTCCGCCAGCGCCTCGCCGACCTGTACGTACGATCCGCACTGCGCGCGGCCACCGTGGACCGGGTCGCCCGGGCGAGCGCCGGCGGCGGCCGGCCCGGACCGGAGGCGTCGCTGACCAAACTCATGGCCTCCGACCTGCTCACCCGCACCGGGCAGACGGCGGCCGAACTGATGGGCGCGCGGATCAGCGCCGACACGGGAGAGCCCGACACCTTCGCCTGGACCCAGCACCTGCTGGGCGCACCGGGCTACCGGCTCGCCGGCGGCACCGACCAGATCCAGCGGAACCTGATCGGCGAGCGCGTACTGGGACTGCCCGGCGAGCCGCGCACGGACCGCGTCCCGTTCTCCGAACTACCCGGTAGCTGACGACAAGACATTCAGGAGCGAATCATGGATCTGGGACTGTCAGGCGCGAAGGCGCTGGTGACCGGCGCCAGCCGGGGCATCGGACGGGCGATCGCCGGGACACTGGCCGCCGAGGGCTGTGCGCTGGCGCTGTGCGCCCGGGGCGAGGAGGCCCTCGCCAAGGCCGCCGCCGAACTGCGCGCCGAAGGGGCGACGGTGTTCGCCGAACCGGTTGACGTCACCGACCCGGCCGAGCTCGCGGGCTTCGTGGAGCGTTCGGCAGGTGAACTCGGCGGCCTGGACCTGCTGGTGTCCAACGTCTCGGCGGGCAACCTCAAGGGCCCCGAGTCGTGGGAGGCGAGCCTGCGCGGCGATCTGCTGCCGTTCGTCGGTCTGGTCGAGGCCGCCCTGCCGCACCTCGAGCGCTCCGAGCGCGCCGCCGTCGTCGCCATCGGCACGACCAACGCCTCCGACACCGCCCGCCCGGCCGGCGCCAACTCCTACTCCGCCCTCAAGGCCGCCGTGGTCCAGCACGCCTCGGCCCTCGCCCACGCCCTCGCCCCCAAGGGCATCCGCGTCAACACCGTCTCGCCCGGCCCCATCGACTTCCCGGGCGGCGCCTGGGAGGCGATCCGCACCGGACGCCCCGAGGTGTACGAGGAAGTCCTCGGCAAACTGCCGATCGGCCGATACGGCACCCCGGAGGACGTGGCGGCGGCGGTGGCGTTCCTGCTCGGGCGCACCGGCTCGTTCTGCGTCGGCGTCAACCTCGTGGTGGACGGCGGGCTGCTGACCCGCGTCCAGTACTGAGCGATGGCGGGCCCCGCGGGCCGCCTGGACGCCGTACTGGTCTGCGGCGGCAAGTGGCACGACTTCGACTACGCGCGGCTGCGGCTGCTGGAGCTGCTCGGCGAGCATCCGCAGGTGCGCACCACGGTCCACCAGGACTACGACTGCCTGGCCGCGCTGGACCGGGCCGATCTGCTCATCACCTACACCTGCGACGTCCGGCCCCGCCCGGCGCAGCGGGCCGCCCTTTCCCGGTTCACCCGCCGCGGCGGGCGCTGGCTGGCCCTGCACGGCACCAACTCGGTGATCGAGGCACCGGCCCGCGGCGCACCGAAGGTGTTCAGCACCCCGCGGCTCCTCGGTGACCTGGCGGAGGTGCTCGGCAGCCAGTTCCTGGCCCACCCGCCCATCGAGCCGTACGAGGTACGGGTCACCCGGCCCGACCACCCGCTGGTCGCGGGGGTCCCGCCGTTCACGGTCACCGACGAGCTGTACGTGTGCGAGCTGCACGGTGAGCTGGAGGTGCTGCTGCACGCCGACTACACCGGCCCGTGCCGGGGCTTCGCCGAGGGCGACACGGCGGCCCTCGACGACGCTCCCCGGCCGGTGCTGTACCTGAAGCGGCATGGGCTGGGCGAGGTGTGCTACTTCACCCTCGGCCATTGCCGCGGGCGCTACGACATGCAGGACCTGGGCGTGGCCGACACCGGGCGGGTGGACCCGGGCCCTTGGGAGACGCCGGAGTTCCTGACGGTGCTTCGGCGGTGTGTGGCACGGGTGGTGGGCGTACGCGCCCCCGCGGGGGAGGCGGCGGTCCGTTGAGCGGCGGGGGGCGGGTTCTTCGCCCCCGCCGCCCCTACCCGTCCCTTCCCGGGGGGCTGCCGCCCCCGGACCCCGCTATCGGCCTGAACGGCCTCGTCCTCAAAAGCCGGACGGGCTGGAAGCCTTCGCCCGGTCAGGCGCGAGCTTCCAGCCCTCCGGCGTCTGAGGAGCGGGGTCCGGGGCAGCGCCCCGGTAAGGGCGGAGGGGCTGAGCCTTCCGCCTGACCGGGGCGGAAGGCTCAGCCCGTCCGGCGTTTGAGGACGAGGCCGCGAGGCCGATAGCGGGAGTCCGGGGGCGGCAGCCCCCAGGTACGGGACGGGTAAGGGCGGAGGGGGCGAACAAAACCCACCCCCGCCCCGCCGGCAGGCCCACTCACCCGTGCGGCAGCACCACAGCCCGCCCCCCGATCTCCCCGGCGTGCAACCGCTCGTAAGCAAGGGGAGCCTCGTCGAGGGAGAACGTCTCCACGTGGGAGACGACCAACCCCTGCCGCGCGAGCTCGACGACCTCGACCAGCTCCACACGGCTTCCCCAGTACGGGGCCGAGGCCGACACGCCGAACGGCAGACCACCCCCGAAGCCGACCGCCAGCGTGCCGCCCCCGATTCCGACGACGGTCACATCACCGTCCGAAGCCACCGACGCCGAGGCCACCGCCAGCGTCGCCGGAACCGCCACGAAGTCCAGCACCACCTCCGCCCCGTTGCCGCCGGTGAGCTCCCGTATCGCGTCCGCCGCCCCGTCGTCGGAGAGCAGCGTCTCGTGGGCGCCCACGGAACTCGCCAGCTCCAGCTTCTCCTTGCTCACATCGAGAGCGACCACCCGGGCAGGAGTGAGCGCGCGCAGCAACTGCACCGCCAGGTGGCCCAGGCCGCCGACACCGATCACCACCGCCGTACTGCCCGGCACCAGCTTGGGCAGGGACTTCTTGACGGCGTGATACGGCGTCAGTCCGGCGTCGGTGAGCGGAGCCGCCTGCACCGGGTCCAGCCCGTTCAGCGGCACCAGGTGGCGGGGCGAGTCCACCACCATGTACTCCGCCAGGGCACCGGGCGAGCCGAGACCGGGCGGCAGGATGCCGAGCCCGGCGGCGTGCGGGCAGTAGTTCTCCGTCCCCGCGGCGCACTTGCGGCAGCGCCCGCACCCCCACGGGCCGTACACCGCCACCTCGTCGCCCACCGCGACCCCCGTGGCGCCGCTGCCGAGCGCCGCCACGGTGCCGACCCCTTCGTGTCCCAGCGCCAGCGGCAGCGGATAGGGGAAGACCTCCTCGGGCCAGCTCATGACCGCGAGGTCGGAATGGCACAGCCCGGCGGCCGTGACCTTCAACAACACCTGCCCCGGGCCCGGTTCGGGCGTCGGAACCTCAACGACCTCGGGCGGGCCGCCCACCGTCCGGTACTGAACCGCCTTCATCGTCCGATCCCCTTCTCGGTCGTTGGCGCGGGGCCGGCGGCCCCGTCGGTGTCCGGCGACGCCTTCCGGCGGCGCAGCAGAGCGGGCAGCGCGATCCGTCCGCCCGTGAGGACCAACGCGACGATGAGGACCGAGCCGGTGAACAGGCTCGCCGCCCACGGCGCGCTGGTGGCGAGCCCGAGCCCGGTGATTCCCGTGCCGAGCAGCAGCACCGCGAGCACCGTGCCCCAGGCGTTGAAACGGCCCGCCCGCAACTGGGTCGCCCCGACGAAAGCCGCCGCGTAGGCGGACAGCAGGTAGGGGGTGCCCGCGGTCGGCGATCCGGAACCCACCGAGGAGGCGAAGACGATCCCGGCGAACCCGGACAGCAACGCGGAGGCCACCAGGGTCAAGAAGCGCAGCCGGTCGGTGCGTACGCCCTGCAGACGGGCCGCGTCCGCGTTGAAGCCGGTCGCGTACAACCGGCGCCCGGTGGCGGTGTGTTCCAGCAGGAACCAGATGGCCACCGCGGCCAGGAGCAGATACAGCACCGGCAGGGTGATGCCGCCCGCGTCGAGCTGTGCGATGCTCGCGAACGGCTTGGCCAGCAGCTTCACACCCGTGATGGAGCTGTCGTTGGTGACCATGGTGATCAGGGACTGGATCAGCGCCCCGGTGGCCAGGGTCGCGATGAAGGAGTCGACCCGCAGCAGTACGACCACCACTCCGTTGACGACACCGATCAGCAGCGCGGCCGTCATCGCGAGGGCGATCGCGGCGCCGGGGCCGAGACCGGCGGTGACCAGGAACCAGGCGGTCAGCACGCTGGTGAGCGACATGGTGTAGGCGACCGAGAGATCGAAGACCCGTGCGGCCAGTGGCGGTACGACGCTCAGCGCGACCAGTCCGGCCACCGCGTTGCCGTTCAGTACCTGCTTGACGGTCGTGACGGTCGGGAACGTCTCCGGCGCCCACACGGAGAAGAGCACGACGATGAGCAGCCACACATAGACGGCGCCGATGTTCCTGAACGACAGGGCGGCCACCGCCCGCCGGACCCGCGTCGTCCTCGCGACGGGCCCGGCGGGCCCCTCCGGTGTACTGGCCGGCCGGTGCCGCGCGGCCTGGGTCGGGGTGGACGTCATCTCATTCGGTTCCTTCCATGGCGTGGACGAGCGCTGACTCGGTGATGTCCCGGCCCTTGATCTCCCGTGCGATCCGGCCGTCCCGCACCACCAGGACCCGGGTGCACAGGGCGAGCAGGTCCTGGGTGTCCGACGAGGAGACGAGGACGCCCATGCCCTCCTCGGACTGACGCGCTATCAGGTCGTACAACTGCAGCCGGGTGGCGATGTCGACGCCGGCCGTGGGTTCGCACAGCACCAGCACCGGCGGCCGCCGGGCCAGGCAGCGGGCCATCACGACCTTCTGCTGGTTGCCGCCGCTGAGCGTGGTGATCCGGGCGCCGGCCGGCTGACGACCGGCCGTGCGCACCCCGACCCGCTCGATCCACTCCTCGGCCAGCGCGGACTCGCGCCGCCGGTGCAGCCGGCCGCCCAGGGCGCGGAGCCGGTCGAGGAGAGGCAGGGTGAGGTTCTCCCCGACGGAGAAGTCGCCGATCACGCCCTCACTCGCCCGGTCCGCGGGGACCAGGGGGAGCCCCAGCCGGGCGGCGTCGCGTGCGTCGGTCCACCGCGCGGAGCGCTCCGGCAGCCGCAGTGTGCCGCGTACCGGGCCGCGGTGGGCGCCGCACACCGCGTACGGCACGATCTCGTGGCCGGAGCCGACCAGGCCGGTGATGCCGAGCCGCTCGCCCGGGGCGAGGTCGAAGCCGACGCCGCGCAGCGGGCCGGCCCGCAGGTCGCGGACCTCCAGTACGGGGGCGGCGGTGCTCACGGCGGCCCGTGGGCGGTGGCCGGTGCCCCCGGCCGTCCCCGGATGTCTCCCCTCGCCCCTCTCCACCTCCTCGCCGGCCATCAGCTCCGCCAGCGAGCGCGGTGTCAGGGCGGCCACCGGGCGGGTGGCGATCCGGCGCCCGCCGCGGATGACGGTGACCCGGTCGGCGAGAGCGAAGATCTCGTCCATCCGGTGCGAGACGTACAGGACACTGGCACCGGCGTCGCGGACCTCCCGCACGATGTCGAAGAGCCGGGCCACCTCACCGGGCGGCAGGACCGCGGTGGGCTCGTCGAGCACCAGGACACCGCGCCGGCCCTCCCAGCCCTGCAGCGCGGCGGCGATGGCCACCACCGCGCGCTGGACGGGCGAGGCCAGGGACAGCGGCCGGCGCACGTCGATGCCGAGGCCGAACCGCTCCACCAGTGCCGCCGTGCGCCGCTCCATCTCCGGCCAGCGGATGTTGCCGAAGGCCGTACGGGCGAAGCCGCGGCTGAGCGCGAGATTGTCCGTGGCGCTCAACTCGCCCACCAGCCCCAGCTCCTGGTGCACGAAACGCAGCCGGTCGTGCCGGGAGGCCGTGACATGGTGGAGGTCGAACCGCTCACCGTCCAGTTCGGCTAGCGCGCCCGGCTCGGCGTCGTGGTACCCGGCGAGGATCTTGATCAGGGTGGACTTGCCCGACCCGTTGGGGCCGATCAGCGCGTGGATCTCGCCGTGGGCGATCTCCAGGTCCACGTCCTTGAGCGCCTGGGTTCCGCCGAACCTCTTCGACAGCCCGGTCACCCGCAGCACGGGCCGGTCCGACGCGTCCGTGGCGTCGTCCGCCGCGCCCCCGGAGGGGCGCGCCCACGCCGACGTGTCAGCGTTCACCGCTTCCTCCATCCCTTCCCTGGCAGTCCCTTCCGCGGCGGGGGCGGCGTCGGCGGGCCGCCGCCGGCGTGGTGCCGGCGGCGGCCCCGAGCCGGTTCAGCTCAGCCCCCACAGCGCCTTGAACTGCGCCTGGTAGTCCTCGACGATCGGGAAGTCGCCGTCCACGGACGGCAGGTTGTCCCTGGTGACCAGCATGTTGGGCAGCACTGCCTCCTGGTCCACCGCCATCGACTGGCCGGTGAAGTGGCGGGCCAGCGCGTCGGCCTGGATCCACGCGAGCTCGTGGGAGTTCAGCGACATCGCACCCTCGGTGAGGCCGCTCGCTATGTACTGGTAGTTCTGCGCGTCACCGACGTTGACGAGGATGTGCTTGCCGTTGATGCCGGCGGTCTTCAGCGCGGCCGGGACGCCCACGTTCAGCAGCCCGAGGGAGAAGACGACATGGGTCACCTTCGGATGTGACCTCAGGTAGGACACCACGCGGTCGGGCATGTCCTTGCCGACGGCGGTGATCGGCACGTCGACGGTGTCCAGCGGACAGCCGTCGCACCATTCCTTGTACTTGTCCGCGAAGGTGTCCTTGACGGGCTTCAGGATCGTGTACGCCGGCAGATCGAAGTACACGGTGTCGGCCTTCCCGATGGCGTCCGACACCAGCCACGAGGCGATCATCTCGCCCTGGATGCCCACGTCCTTCGGCCCGTTCTTCAGCAGGTCGATGCCGTCGCCCACCACATCGTCGGCGTTGGACTGGATGACGGGGATGTCCGCCGCTTTCAGCTTGGCCAACTGCTTGGCGTACACGGCGCGCGGGAACCCGGAGGCGATGACGGCGTCCGGCTGGTCGCGCACGGCCTGCTCGTAGGCGGCCTGGACGGACTCCGGAGTGCCCTGGGTGGGGATCTGCTTCACCTTCCAGCCCAGTTCCTTCGCGGCCTCGGTGAAGAAGTCGGCGAGGTCCTTGCAGGACTGGACGCCGCAGAGAATGAAGTCGATCTCCTTGCCCCGGGGGATCTTCTTGCCCACCGGCTTGTCGACGGGGATCCGGTCGGGGCGCTTGGAGAACTTCTCCAGTGCCGCCCGGGCCGCGGCCAGGCCGGGGGAGTCTTTCGCCGCCGCCCGGTCGGCGTCGGCGGCCGGAGTGGATTCGGACCCGCACGCCGCCAGGGCGAGCAGGGCACTGACGGAGACGATCGCGGTGAGGGCGCGGGGGGCCGCGCGACCGGGTGTGGAACTCATCGTTGAGTACTCCCGTGGTGTGGTGCCTGTGCTGCCGCGGCCGCGCGTCGCTCCCGCGTCCGCGGCGGTCGGCCGAAGTCCAGGCGGATCCTGTGCCGCCCGGGCCGGGACGGCACGACTGAGATCGACAGGGCTGCGTCAAATCGCCGGCGTGGGGTACGGCGCGGGCCCCTCGGGTGACCGAGCGGCGCTGTGGCCGGGGCGGACAGACTCCGCACCAGAGCCGAGAAACTTATGAGGCACTACAGCCTCAAGTGGGTGGGAGTGTGACACGCCCAGACAGGCTTGGCGAGGGGTATGGCAGAGGAAATTCAGGGCCGACCGCCTCGGTTTCTTCGGAAACGTCGGGGTCTCGCCGTCCGATGGTCGTCGTGAGTGTTGCTCCCGGCTGGGAGCGATAACTACACTCACTCTAAAGTTTCTATTGGAGGAGGGATGATGGCCGATCCGTCGGAGTCAGGCACGGCGCGGTGTCCGGGGCCCAGCGTCCAGGACTACCTCGACCGGGACAGCCGGCCGGTTCCCGCCGCGCTGAGGTACGACCACAACGACCACCTCGGCAGCGAGGACGTCGACATCGCCCGCTTCGTCTCCCGGGAATGGGCCGAGCGTGAGATGCGCCAGGTGTGGCGTCGCGTATGGCAGTTCGCCTGCCTGGAGAGCGAGATACCCGAGGTCGGCGACCACGAGATCTACGAGATCGGCGACGACTCACTGATCATCGTGCGCACCGCGCCCGACGAGATCCGCGCATTCGTCAACGCCTGTCTGCACCGGGGCCGCAAGCTGCGCACCGGCGGCGGCAACGTCGCCGAGTTCCGCTGCCCCTTCCACGGCTTCGCCTGGAACCTCGACGGGACGATGCAGACCCCGCCCTGTGCCTGGGACTTCCCCCATGTCACCCCGGAGAAGTTCGCGCTGCCCGAGGCGAAGGTGGCGACCTGGCGGGGCTTCGTGTTCATCAACATGGACCCGTACGCCGAGTCCTTCGACAGCTACCGCGGCACCTTCGACGACTACTACATCTGGCCGCTGGAGAACCGCTACAAGTCGCTGCACATCGCCAAGGTGCTGCCGTGCAACTGGAAGGTCGCGCAGGACGCGTTCATCGAGTCCTTCCATGTGATCGCCACGCACCCGCAGATGCTGCCCTGGCTCGCCGACGCCAACTCCCAGTACGACGTCACCGCAGGCCAGCCCAACTGGAACCGGATGATCAACATCCAGGGAGCGCCCAGTCCCCATGTGGCGGACTCGGTCACCGAGGAGGACGTCCTGGAGACGTTCTACTACTCGCGCTCCTTCTACGCGGCCACGCAGGGCCGCGACCTCGCCCTGCCCGACGGCGGCGAGCTCCCCGCGATCCCGCCCGGCGGCACCGCCCGCCAGGTCCTCGCGGACCGGATGCGCGAGCAACTCGCGAACAGCTCGGACCAGGACTTCTCGGCCACCTCCGACAGCGAGCTGCTGGACGCCATCAACTACCTGCTGTTCCCCAACTTCAACCCCTGGGGCGGCGCGAAGTCCAACATCATCTACCGGTTCCGGCCCAACGGCCTCGACCCGGACTCCTGCATCGCCGAGATCCTCTTCATGTCGTCCCCGCCCAAGTCCGGCGGGACACCGCCCCCGGCGAAGATCCGCTGGGTCCCCGACGACCTGCTCTTCGCGGACATCCCCGAACTCGGCCTGCTGGGACCGGTCTTCGACCAGGACTGCGAGAACCTGCCGCACGTCCAGCAGGGCCTGAAGACCATGCGCAAGCCCGGCATCACCCTGTCCAACTACCAGGAGAGCCGGATCCGGCACTTCAACCACACCCTCGACCAGTGGATGAACAAGTGACCCACCGCGTGGCGGTCAGGCCCTCCGGCGTCGAACTCGACGTGCTCGACGGCGAGGACCTGTTCAGCGCCGCCCAGCGGCTCGGCTACCGCTGGCCCACCGTCTGCGGCGGCAAGGGCACCTGCCGCACCTGCTTCGTGGAGGTCGACGAGGGTGCCGAGAACTGTTCCCCCGTGGGCCCGCTGGAGCGTGAGGGCATCGAGTCCCTGCGCAAACCGGTGGACGGCCTGACCCGGCTCGCCTGCCGGCTCCGGGTCGAGGGCCCGGTCACCGTGACCAAGCGCGGCGTACGCCGCCGCATCCCTGAGCAAGTGCAGGAGTGAGCCCCATGCCCAAACAAGTCACCCACCCGCTCACCGGGCATGTCTACCGGCTGACCGAGGACGGCCTGGTCGAGGTGACCGACCCGAAGACCGGGGCACAGGGCATCTTCGACTTCCAGGCTCGCTGGCAGTCCGGCGAACTGCGCCACGCCGACCTGCAGATGGCCGGCTGGGTGGGCCGCCTGGCCCAGCGCCGCACCACCCCGCCGCCGGCCGGAGAGTGAGGGTCGTGACACCCCGCACCACCCGCGCCGTCTGCCTGGTACGCCGCCCCCACGGGGAACCGTCCCCGGACGACTTCGCCGTCGAGGAGCGGCCCCTCGCGCCCCTCGGCGAGGGGCAACTCCTCGTGCGCAACCTCTACATGAGCGTCGACCCGTCCATGCGTGGACGGCTGGAGCGCACCGAGAAGCACTACACCCACAACTTCACCCCCGGCTCCCCGCTCGACGGCCGGGCACTCGCCGTCGTGGAGGAGAGCCGCTGCACCTCCGTGCCGCCCGGCACCTTCGTACGCCACCAGCTCGGCTGGCGCGACCGGGCCGTCCTGGACGCCGCGGACACCGACGGCGCGGGCCGCATAGACCCGCAACTCGCCCCGCTTCCCACATGGTTGGGGCTCCTCGGACAGACCGGGTTCACCGCCTACGTGGGCCTCACCCGGATCGCGGAACTGCGCCCGGGCGACACCGTCCTGGTGTCCGCGGCGGCGGGCGCGGTGGGTACCGCCGCCGGGCAGTTCGCCCGGTTGCTGGGCGCCCGGCGCGTCATCGGAACCGCCGGCGGACCGGACAAGTGCGCCCTGCTGGTGAAGGAGTTCGGCTACGACGCCGCCGCGGACTACCGGGCCGAACCCGTCCGCGAGGCACTGGCCCGACTGGCACCCGACGGCCTCGACGTCTACTTCGACAACGTCGGCGGCCGCCAACTCGCCGCGGCCCTCCACGCGTTGCGCCCGAACGGCCGCGTCGCCCTGTGCGGCATGATGTCCCAGTTCGGCGACGACCGGCACTCCGCCGACATCAACCAGTTGATCCAGGCGGTCCTCAAACGGCTCACCCTGCGCGGCTTCATCGTCCGCGACCACGACGACCTGCGCCCGGAGTTCGAACGCCGGGTCTCCGGCTGGCTCCGCTCCGGCGAGGTGACCGCGCGCGAGACGGTGGTGGACGGCCTGGAGAACGCCCCGGGGGCGCTGCTGTCCCTGCTGGCCGGCGGGAACGTCGGCAAGATGCTGGTGAGGCTGGACGGTCCCGCCCCGGCCGGGGGCTGAGAGCTGCGGACAAAGGGGGAGCCCGGCTCGGGCTCCCCCTTTGTCCGCAGCTCTGCGTCTCAGCGCATGTCGCGGGACTCGGCCACGGTGTGCGCCTGAAGGCTGACTCCCACCCGGACGAGCCCGGACACCGCGCCGCGGAACTCCTTGATGTGCGCCGTGGTGAAGTGCTCGTCCAGCGCCCGCTGCGAAGCCCACCGCTCGTACACGCGGATGCGACCCGCGTCGGCGGGGTCCGCGGTCATCGCGTAGTCCAGGCAGCCCGGCTCCGCCTCGCGGGTGCGGCGGCCCAGTTCGATGAGATAGCCCAGCATCGTGTCGCGGTCCACGGGCTCGTAGTCCATCCAGCCCGAGACGATGATCTGGCCGGCCACGGTGGTTCCCTTCCGTTGGATGCTCAAGCCGACGGGCCCGCCGCCCCTGTCAGGGTGAGCGGCGGGCCCGCGGCGGTTCAGACGCCGAGTATCGCAGGAACGCTGTCCACGGTGACTGTGCCCCGGTCGCCGTCGACCGTGATCACCATGCCGTCCCGCAACCGCCCGGTACCGCCTTCCACGGAGATGACGGCCGGGATGCCCAGCTCGCGGCAGACCACGACGGCGTGGCTGTTGAGGGCGCCCACGTCCACCACGGCCGCCCCGGCGACCAGGAACAACGGGGTCCAGGCCGCGTCCGTGAGAGGCGCCACCAGCACCTCGCCCGGCTCGAGCGCCTCACACGAGGCCGGATCGGTGACGACCCGCACCCGGCCCGTGTAGGTGCCGTGGCTGCCGCCGACACCCGTGAGCACCTCACCCTCGGTGGCGGCCGGGAGCCCCTCCTCACTGCGCCGCGGCCACCCGTCGATCTCGGTCTGGGAGTCCGCCGCGACGAAGAACGGCGGCTCCAGCTCACCGAGTTCGGCGTACTCGCCGAGGCGCTGGGCGATGACGGGGCCGAAGCGGCCCGGATCGGCGACATAGTCGTCGAGCTCGGTGTCCAGCAGCATCATCACGTCCTCGGGCGCGGTGTAGAGCCCCGCCTCGACCCCGCGGCGACCGAGCTCCCGTATCGCCATCCGGATCTCGTTGACGACGGTCACACAGTTCGCCTTGGTCCGCTCCCGGGCCGGGATCCACACCTGGGAGGCGTGCATCCCCGCGTCGAACATCGGCTGCGTCTCCTCCGGGAGCGCGGCCCGGATCTCGGCCGCGACCTCCGCGCGCCGCTCCGTCAGCCTGCGGTGCCGCTCGGCGGGGGAGTCGTCGTCGGAGCTGTGCCGGATCCGGTCGACCAGCGCCAGCGCCTGGACCGGGGCCGCCTCCCAGGACAGCGCGTGGATGTCCCATTCGTTGGGGCCGCGGTCGCCGGAGGCGGCCAGGAACTCCTCGAAGGAGTCACGGAACGCCTTCACATCGCCGGTCGCGCCGTCGAGCGCCTGCTCCACCGCGGCCGGACCGCGGTCGAACAGGGCCGTCAGCTCAGCCGAGGCCACCACCTGACGGGACAGTGCCCACAGTCCGGTCGAGGGCGAGGCCGAATCGACGTCCCCCAGACCGCCGATGAGGTCCAGCATGGCCCCCGGCCGGTCCACGCTCGCACACAGCGGGCCGAGGATCGCCGGGCCCACGGACGCCGGCAGCGAGGACTCCACGTGCCGCTGGTAGGTGGTCTCCACCTCGCCCAGCAGCGAGCGGGCGTACGCCACCACGTCCGCCTCGGACAGCGACGTCAGGTCGGGCCGCTCGCGGCGCAGCCGGCGCAGCCGTTCCCGGTCGGCGTCGGCCTCGGGGAACGTGGTCTGGCCGAGCATCCGCTGGAGCGTCGCACCCGCCTTGGCCGTCAGCTCCTCGTCCTGGTCCTCCGGGTGCGCCACGTACACCGGTGTGTCGGAGCGCTGGCCGACGAAGGCCGCGTCGATCTGGTCCGCGGTCTGTCCCATGCGGATGCCGAACAGCCGCATGTGGGACAGGTTGAGGTAGAAGTAGCCGCCGAACATCCCGACGAACGGCGGGCGGGGACCGGCCACCTCCTCCTCGCGGTAGATGCCGAAGCCGACGAAGCCCTTGCGCCAGCCGCGCAGCCCGGGCCCCCACACCAGCGTCCAGCCCAGCGGGCTGGCCGGCTCCGGCAGGGTCTCGCCCGCGTTGGCGCGGGTGTAGTGCGGCAGCCGCTCACTGCGCTGCCAGTCCGTGATCCAGCTCTTCATGACCGAGGTCTCCCGCCGTCCGTGCCGGTGCTTGCCGCGCCTACCACTGCGCCGTTCCGCCGTCGACGCTGATCAGCGTGCCGGTGATGCCGGCGCCGGCGTCGCTCGCGAGCAGCGAGGCGACCGCGGCGATCTGCTCCACGGTGGTGATCTGCTTGGTGGCGGCGTGCTCGGCGAACCGGTTCAGCCACACCTCGTAGGAGATGCCTTCCGCCTCGGCGGCGGCCGGTCCCGCGGCCCGCATCAGGTCGGTGTCGACGGCGCCGGGGCAGATGGCGTTGCAGGTGATGCCCTGGGTGCCGTACTCGAAGGCGGTCGCCTTGGTCAGACCGTGGATCGCGTGCTTGTTGGTGATGTAGTGGCTGATCGCGGGCTTGTTGGCCTGCTTGCCCTCGACGGAGGAGATGTTGATGATCCGGCCCCAGCCGCCCGCCAGCATCTTCGGCAGGGCACGGCGGGTGCCGTAGAAGTAGGCGTTGAGGTTCAGCTTGAGCGCGTCGTGCCAGGCCTCGTCGCTGAGCTCGTGGATCGGGGCGAAGCCCGAGGTGCCGCCCACGTTGTTGACCCAGATGTCCAGCCGTCCGAACCGCTCGGCGGCGAAGTCGGCGAGGCCCTCGATGTCCTCCTGGCTGTTGGCGTCACAGGGGTGGAAGACGGCCCGGTCACCGGCGCCGATCTCCTCCAGGGCCTGCTTGCCCTTGACCTCCGAGCGGCCGCTGATGACGACCGTCGCGCCGTCGGCCAGGAAGGCCTCGGCGATGGCGCGGCCGATGCTGCGCGTGCTGCCCGTGATCACCGCGACGCGTCCGTCGAGGCTGCCCGTAGCCACCATGGTGTTCTCCCGCGAGTGTTGTTGGTTCGTCACCTGGCGGCGCCGGCGGCTCTGTCCAGGTACTTGTGGATGGTGCGGTGGAAGTGCTGGAGTCCGGGCTCGTTGCGTCCGAAGACGAAATCCGTCCCGTTCAGGGCCGCGAGGCCCTGCTGGACTCCGTAGGTGGTCGCGTAGTCCTCGTCACGGACCACCTCGTGGAACCACTCGCCGAACCGGTCGGCGGCCTGGCGTTCCTCCTCGGTGACCGCCGGTTCCCGAAGCAGGATGATCTGCTGGGTCACCGACTCGGTGGCCGTCCGGGGAAGCACCAGGGAGACAGCGATCTTCTGGCGCCACCCGCCGGCGATCGCCAGACCGGGGAAGAGCCAGTAGATGGGGCCGACACAGTCACCGGGGTCGCGCTGTTCCGGGGGCAGTTCGGCCGCCTGCGCGATGGGACGCAGGGCCGGTGCGATGCGCTGGTGGGGGCCCCAGGTGTCGTGGGCCATCATGTTGGAGAGGTTCGTCTCGAACACCGTCTTCGGATGCAGCGAGGCGAAGTGGTACGTCTCCAGGTACCCGTCGAGGGTGACCTTCCAGTTGGGACTGGTCAGCTCGCTGGTGGAGTAGTGGTGGCACTCCGCCAGCCGCAGACCCTCCAGCAGCGGCTGAAGGTCGCCCAGCCAGTCGTCCAGGTCGGGCTCGGCCGCCGGATCAAGGGTGACGAACACGATGCCCGCGCGCTCCCCGGCCGGGAGCCTGACCAGAGAGCGGCCCTCGCGCGGCACATCCCCGAAGGTCTTCTCGGCGTACACGCCCCGCAGCTCTCCGGCGAGGTCGTACGACCAGGAGTGGTAGGGGCAGGTGAGCCGCCTCGACACCCCGCACCCCGGTTCGACGATCTTCGCGCCGCGGTGCCGGCAGGCGTTGATCATCGCGTGTACGGCGCCCTGCCGGTCACGGGTGATCAGCACCGGAACACCGAGCACGTCCAGTGCCTTGTAGGTGTTCGGCCCGGGCAGCTCGCACGACATGGCGAGCGGCAGCGGAACGCTCCGGTGGACGGCGTCCATCTCCCGCCGCCAGCGGTCGGCGTCGAGGTAGTTGGCGACGGGTTCGGTCCACTGGCCGTCGGCCTCGTGGGTCGTGTTGTCGCGGTAGTGCGCCAGCACGCGCTCGACGAGTTCGACGGCCTCCCGCCGCATCGTCACGGATGCGGCGTCGGTCGACCGGTCCTGACTGATCCACGAGGAGTACTCGGGGGCCGCAGGTGGCCGGCGCTCGGCGTCCTGATCCCGGATCTCCGGCGAACTGATCTGGACCACGATGTCCTCACAATCCTCCCAGCCGCGAGCCGATGAAGGGCTGCGGATACGACAGCTGGGCTGTGACGCAAACGACAACAGGACTTAGTGTTGTCTGTCAATAGAAACTGCTGAAGTTGCCGCTCGAGGCGCCGCAGGTCACCTCGGCTTACCGATGGGACGGGGTCCTGGCGTGCCTCGATCTTTCTTTGGACCGGCTCCAGTCTTCGGGCGTGGCGGCCGGACCTGTGGCGAGGGGTGGTGAGCTGGGTGCGCGAAGGCGGGGCCGACCCGGTGTCCGGGAGTCCGTGGCACATGACCGGGCCGTTCGAGGCCGGTGTCGTCGTACGCGATCTGAAGCGGATGGAGCGCTTCTACCGGGAGGCGCTCGGCTGTGTCGCGGTGCACCGCTCGCGCATCCCGGCGTCCATCGCCGGTCCGGCCGGACTGGGCGGCGAGCTGTCGGTCGTCTGGTTGCAGGTGCCGTGCGGCGGGCGCGTCAAGCTGATCCTTCCTCAGCCGGCCCCGACGGCCCCGCCTTCGGCCCTGCCGCTGACCGGCCGGCAGGGCCTGGCGTATCTCACCTTCCTGCTGGACGACATCGGTCCGGCGGTGGCGGCACTGGCGGCGGCGGGTGCGCGGCCCCTGTCGGACCCGGTCGTCGTCCTGGCCCGGGGCCGGCGGATCAGCTTCTGGGCGGATCCGGAGGGCAACGCGCTGGAGGTGGTGGACGGGCGGGGGGACGTCCCCGGCCCCAGGCGTAGTAATTAGAGAACCTGTTCAGTAAGCTGCCTCGCACTGGTTACTGTAGACCAGCACTAGTAAGTCCGATTGCTCGGCACGCCTCCCTCGGGCGAAGGGGTGGACGATGACGCAAGACAAGCCGGCCAATACGGCCGCGCACCCGATATCCCCGCAGGTCGTCAAGGACCTGTACGAACGCATGGTGCGTATCCGGCTGTTCGAGACCGAGGCGGGGAAACTCATGGAGGCCGGCAAACTCCCCGGCTTCCTGCACCTGTACGTCGGCCAGGAAGCCGTGGCCGCCGGAGTGATGGCGGCCCTGCGGGACGACGACCAGATCACCTCCACCCACCGGGGCCACGGGCACGCGGTGGCCAAGGGTGTGGGCTTCAAGGAGATGTACGCGGAGCTGTACGGGCGCGTCACCGGCGCCTGTCTGGGACGCGGCGGCAGCATGCACATCAACGACGTCACCCTCGGCATGCTCGGCGCCAACGGCATCGTCGGCGCCGGCATCCCGATTGCCGTCGGCGCCGCCTTCGCCGCCCGCTACAAGAGCGAGGACGGCGTCGCCGTCACCTTCTTCGGCGACGGCGCCACCAATATCGGCTCCTTCCACGAGGCCGCCAACATGGCCGCCGTACTGCGCCTGCCGGTGCTCTTCATCTGCGAGAACAACGGCTACGCCGAGTTCACCCCGCAGTCGAAGCACATGCTCCTCACCGACGTCGCCGACCGTGCCGCGGCCTACGGCATGCCCAGTGTGATCGTCGACGGCATGGACGCGGTCGCCGTCCACCGCGCCGCCACCGAGGCCGTGGCACGCGCCCGCGCCGGCGAGGGCCCCATGTTCATCGAGGCCAAGACCTACCGCTACTACGACCACCAGGGCGTCAAGGGACTGCGTCACCCCTACCGCTCGCAGGAGGAGGTCGACACGTGGAAGGCACGCGACCCGATCGACCTGCTGCGGGACCGTGCCCTCGCCGACGGCACCGCCACCGGGGCGGAACTGGACGACATCGAGCGGCGCACTCGCGACGAGATCGCCGAGGCCATCGCGCACGCCGAGGCCAGCCCCCTGCCCGACACCGCCGACCTGCTGCTCAACGTCTACTCGGGGTGACCGCCATGACCACCATCACCGAAGCACCGGCCCCCGCCCCCGATGGCACGGCCCGCACCCTCACCTACGTCAAGGCCTTCAACGAGGGCCTGGGACAGGTCATGCGCGAGGACGACAGTGTCTTCGTAGCCGGGGAGGACGTCGCCGGGTACGGCGGTGTCTTCCGCATGTTCGAAGGTCTGCTGGAGGAGTTCGGTCCCCGGCGCATGGTCGACACCCCGATCTCGGAGGCCGCCCTCGTCGGCCTCGGCGTGGGCGCCGCCGCCCGGGGCCTGCGCCCCGTCGTCGACCTGATGTTCATGGACTTCATCGGCGTCTGCCTGGACCAGATCGTCAACCAGGCCGCCAAGATGAAGTACATGTTCGGCGGCGCCGTGTCGGTGCCGCTCACCATCACCACCGCCTCCGGAGCGGGGCTCGGCGCCGCCGCCCAGCACAGCCAGAGCCTGGAGGCCTGGCTCGCCCACGTGCCCGGCCTGAAGGTCGTGATGCCGTGCGACGCCTACACCGCCAAGGGCCTGACCGTCTCGGCGATCCGCGACGACAACCCGGTCGTCGTCATGCTCAACAAGGTCCTGCTGGGCAGCAAGAGCGAGGTGCCGGAGCAGATCTACGGCATCCCCTTGGGGCAGGCGCACACCGCGCGGCAGGGCTCGGACGTCACCGTCGTCGCCCTCGGCCGCATGGTGGGCGAGGCCCTGACGGCGGCCGCCGAACTCGCCGCCGAGGGTGTCGAGATCGAGGTCATAGACCCTCGGACCGTGCAGCCCCTGGACACCGAGACCGTCATCGCCTCCGTCCGCCGCACCAATCGTGTCCTCGTGGTGCACGAGGCCGTCACCTTCGGCGGGCTCGGTGCGGAGATCGCGGCCCAGATCCAGGACGCCGCCTTCGACTACCTGGACGCCCCGGTCCTGCGGATCGGCGCGCCGTTCTCACCGGTGCCGTTCTCCCCGGTCCTGGAGAAGGCGTACGTCCCCGACGCGGCCCGTATCGCGCAGGGCTGCCGCCGACTCCTCGAAAGGTCGTGACCGACGTGGCGGTCGAGGTCCTGCTCCCGAAGATCGGCCTGACCATGCAGGAGGGCACGATCGACGAATGGCTGGTGCCGACCGGCGCCGCCGTCCGCGAGGGCGACGTGCTGCTGCGGCTGGCCACCGACAAGGTCGACGTCGACGTCGAGGCGGAGGCCGGGGGAGTGTTCCACCCCGTCGTCCCGGCCGGGACCACCGTCCCCGCCGGAACGCTCATCGGCTGGCTGCTCGCCGAAGGCGAGCAGCCGCCGGGCCCGGGAAGTACGCCGATGCCCGCGGGGTCCGGCTCCCTCGGCACGGACGCGGCCCCATCGGCTGACGGCGCGACGGCCTTCGCCGTCAACGGCGCGGTGTCCCTCTCCGCCAACGGCGCCGCCGCGCCGTCCGCCAACGGATCCCCGGCCCGGACCGGCGCCGGTGGCCGGCTCCTGTCCTCGCCCAACGCCCGCAGGGTGGCGCGCGAGGCCGGAGTCGACCTGACCGCCGTACGCGGCAGTGGGCCCGGTGGCCGGATCGTCTCCGAGGACGTGGAGGAGTACCTGCTCGCCGCGGCCGCCTCGTCGACGGCACCGGTGCCCGCCGAACCACTCGGTGACCCGATCATCCCCGTGTCCCCACTGGTGCGCCGCCTGGCGAAGGAACGGGGCATCGACCTGGCGCACGTACGGGGCACGGGCGCGGGCGGCCGGATCCGCAGGGCCGACCTCGACGCCGCCACTCCGGCACCGATCCCCGCCCCCGCACCGGCACCGGCGCCCACCCCGGCCGCGGGCCGCCAGGCCACCGCACCCCGCCCGGGTGACGTCGTCCCGTTCACCGGGATGAGGGGCGCCATCGCCCGCCGGATGCACGCCAGCCTCCAGGAGATGGCGCAGCTCACGCACGGCTACGAGGTGCGGATGGACGCCGTCGTGGCTCTCAGGGCCCAGCTCAAGGAGGAGTGGACCGACAGCGGCCTGCCTGTGCCCAGCCTCAACGACTTCCTGATGAAAGCCGCCGCACTGGCCCTGCGGGAACACCCGCTGCTCAACGCGGCGGTCCACGAGGACGGCATCCACCTCCACCAGGACGTCAACGTCGGTTTCGCGGTCGCGGTGCCCAACGGCCTGCTGGTCCCCGTGATCGAGGACACCGCCGCCCTGCCGCTCACCGAACTGGCCCGCAGGACAAAGGAATTGGCCGAGAACGCCCGCATCGGACGGATCTCCCCGGCACAGCTCGAAGGGTCCACGTTCACCGTCACCTCGCTGGGCGGCTACGGCGTCGACTTCTTCACTCCGGTGATCAACCCGGGCAACGTGGCCATCCTCGGAGTGGGCAGGCTCAAGGACGGCGTCGAGTGGGTGGACGACCGGCCGCGAAGGACACAGGTCCTCACCCTGAGCCTTACCTTCGACCACCGCGCCGTCGACGGTGCTCCCGCGGCGGAGTACCTGCGCACGGTGGAGACCCTGCTGCGCAGGCCGCTGCGGCTCCTGGTGTGACCGTACGAACGACCCAGGGGTGGACGGTGGCCCACGGTCGACTCAGGGGCGGACCGTGGCCCACAGTCGACTCAGGGGTGGACCGTGGGCCACGGTGACCTAAGCGTCCTGGTGCTGCCGCGGAGCGCCGTCCGTCTCCCCGACGATCCGGTCGGCGAGTTCGCCGACCTCCTTGGTGAACGACCGGTGCCCCAGCGCACGGTAGACATCGTCGCCCCGGATCTGTGAGATCGCCGCGTTCTCCAGCAGCGCGAGCACGCCCAGACCGATCACCGCCGCCTCCGCGTCGGTGATCGGCTCCCGGGCCTTGCGCACCAGCCGGACGAGCTCCTCGAGGAGCTGCGCGCGGATCTCGTGGCGCAGGGACTCCGCCTCCTGGCTCATCCCCGCCGAGGAGACGAAGAAGACCGCGGCGGCCGACCGGTGCTCACTCAGCCAGGTGAGCAGTGCGGTGACCTCCGCGCCGATGCTCACGCCCGCGGCGTGCGCCTCGGTGAGCGACGCCAACTCCTCGCGCAGTGCGGCGGCGAACACCCGCATGCCCTCCACCAGCACCTGGTCCTTGGAGGAGAAGTGGTAGTACACCGCCGCCGACGTCATCTCGGCCCGCGCGGCGATGTCGGCCACCGTCACCTCGTCCGGGGGCTGGGTCGCGAACAGCTCGGTTGCCGCCTCGATCACCCACTGACGGCGTGACGGGCGGTGAGCGGCGCGGGTTCCGGAAGTCGTCATGATGTCAAGTATGCCCAAGACTCCGGCCCCGAGAGCCACAGCTGCAGCAGGAGTTATGGCGGTTACCCCGGGGAGTTACTCGATAGCATGGTCAGTACACGGGACGCACCGGCACCGGAGCACCGGTACCGGCCACCGCAGCCGCAAGGGGAGCAGGAATGGCCACCACGCAGAACGGCAAGCAGCCGGCCCACCGCCCCTCGCGGCGACAGCACATCATCGGTGCCGCTGTGCGCGTCTTCGGCCGTAAGGGCTTCGCCGAGACCAGCGTCCAGGACATCGCGGACGAGGCCGAGGTGGTGCCCACGGCCGTCTACTACCACTTCGACGGCAAGGAAGAGCTGCTCGAACTCGCCATGCGCCGGGTCTTCGACCAGCTCAACGCCGTGGTGGAGGAGGCCCGGCCGGACACCGAGCCCGGTGACGCCAAGGGCCTGCTGCGCGTCATCGACGCGGTGTGGGACTGGGTGGAGAAGAACCCCGACGAGGCCCGGCTGTTCCAGGTGCAGGTGGCCTCCGGCAACGGGAACGTGAAGGTGCTGCGCGACGAGTTCGAGCAGCGGCACATCCAGCGCGCGTACGACTACCTCCCCGAAGGCACCACCCGCAGCCCGCGCGCCGCCAAGGCACGGCACGCGGCGCAGGCGCTCGCGGTCCGCACCCTCATCAGCACGACCATGCTGGTCACCGCACTGCGGGTGGAGGGCGGGCCGCTGGCCGGACTGCCACCGCGGTCCGTCCAGCAGGCGGTGAGGTCGCTCGCGCTGCGGATCGTCGCCGCGGAGCAGGGCGTCGCGGCCTAGTGTCCTGCGCCAGAAATCCGTCGGTAGATCTGTCTCGTCTCGACGGTCGGATCCCCGGCCGCCGATCAGGCGCGTTGACCGTCGGCGGCTCAGCCAAAACTGCCTAGGAACTTCCGGCGCAGGACACTAGCGGAACACCCGCTGGTCGTGCCGTGACCGGGACGTCCGCGAGCACGCGGCCACCGCAGGTGGGGCGGGGGCGTGTCCGCGGGACGACGTCCCGGGCGGCACGGTTACACCATGGTCAAGACCGTGATGACGAGCGAGGCCGTGGCGGTCCCTGCCGGCCAGCCCAGCCTGGACAGTCGTCCGGATGCCAGGAAGGCCGCTGCCAGCATCTCCGCGACCACCGCCAGGCCCGTGGCCGCGGCGAGGTACAAACCGCGATCACCGGCTGCGTCCGCCAGGTCCTTCTGCCGACCCTGCTCGGCCCGCATCCCGGGCCAGTCCTCAGGGCGGGCGCGCAGAGCGACCACCGCCGCGGAGGAGACGCCGTCGGTGACGCTCGGCGCTCGGCCCATGTACTCCGCCATCCGACGCAGCAGGGAAGCATGGCGAGTCTCGGCGGCGGCCACGGCTCGTTCGTGTCGTACGGCGGGAGCGTCCTTTTGGTACAGGACCGAGGCTTCCCGGGCCGCCGCATGGATGTCGGCCACGCTGGACGCCGTGACGGCCTGCGCCAGAAAGGCCTCTCGTTGTCCGCTGGCCACGATGGCGGCTCCGAGCCGGAGCGCATGTCGTGACGCTTCGGCCTGCGCCCGTTGCTCGTTCGAGGCGGCCGCCAACTGCAGCAAGGGCAGCAGGAACAGCAGTACCGCCACGGCCAGGTGCAGTTGTGTGCCGCGTCGGAGTTCGGACGAGGCGGTCGCCGGCTGCGGTATGGGGTCGATGCCCCGGAGGGTGCGGCGCGCCCGGCCGGCGGCCGGTGCACTGCGCCAGGCCTCGGGGCGCAGAACACTCGCTGCGACCATCGCCGCAAGGACCGCCGCGCCGGCCGCGGCCAAGGAGGCACGCCCCCAGGCCGCCCAGCTGTCGCCCTGCCGCATCGTCCGGTCGGGAGCGAGGCGGTGGCCGGCAGGAGTCCGTTCCTCCTGGTCGGCGAGGCGACGAGGGATGTCGTAGCCCTGGTCGTCATCCAGGTACCGGTCGTTGCCGATGATGCTCCCGGGCTCGGCACTGTGCCGAAGGCTGACCGCCTCCTGTTCGGCGACGAAGTACTCGGATGCCGCGAGCCGGCCGTCGTCCTTGAGCGCCTCGAGCGCCGCGGCCCGCGTCGAGGCGGCCGCCACCCGGTACGCGAGAGGTGCTTCGTCGGCGTAGACGTGCCGGGCCTCCTCCTGAACCGCTGCCTGCAGCCTGAGTTCCTCGGCGACCGCGTCCTGATATGTGTCACCGGCCTTCTTGAACTGCCAGGTGGCCAGCAGAGTCGCCGCCACGATCGCGGCTATCAGGCCGAACTGGACCCGGGTACGCGGACTGAACCGCTGCCGCCGGGACGGACCGGAGCCGGCGGGGCCCGTGGGCGTGGGGCTCGTCATTCCGACACCCACTTGAAGACCAACCGCGGTCCGTCGTCCGCGGTGAGGGAGAGTTCTTGGTCCACGATTTTCCACCGGTACCGCTGGGTTTCCAGAGGGACCGGTCTGTTCACGTGGTCTCCCGCCGGGTTCTCGGGGTTCTTCCTGGTCACACTGGCGGAACTGGGCCTGAGGGTGAGGTCGCTTCCCAAGGCCCGGAAGGTGCCCTCGGCAAGGTGGGTGAGTTCGTAGATCCCCTTTTCGCCCATGGGATAGGAGATCAGTCCGACGTACTTGTACTTCCCCTCGGCGGTGAACCGGTACGCGAGCGTGGTGTTGCTGCCCTGCTGCGCGCTCTCCCAGGCCCCGACCAGGTCCCGGGCTGTCGCGGCCCTCGTCGATGAGCCGGGCGGCGTGGTCCCCGACCGGTCGGGCCGGGGCTGCGAGCAGGAGGTGAGGCCGGAGACCAGCAGCAGCGCAGCGACCGCGAGGAGCGGGGTGCGAGGCCGCCGCTTCACGAGCACTTCCCCCGTACGTAGCTGAAGCCGTCGATGTACAGCAGGTCACCGAGGGTCGGGTCGGAGTACATGGACCACGGGTAGGAGATGACGGGCCGGCCGTTGACGATCAGCGTCATCTGCGCACCGTCGAAGCGTGCGAGCCCCGAATCCCCGCGTCCGTTCACACTGCGCCGGAGGTACTGTCCGTCGCTGCCGAAAATGTAGGTCCAGTGCGGCTCCCGGTCCGTTCCCCCGCACCAACTGCCCACCACGCGCGGTGGGGTGCTCAAGGAAACCCCGCCCGATGTTGTCGTCCTTCCCGAGCCGGAGTCCCGCCGGGTGACAGGGTTCACCGGATCCGCAGCTGACGTTTCCTTCCCCGAACAGGCCCCGATCGCCATCAGCGCCGGAGCGAGCATCACAGCGCAGAAGAGGCGTGAGGAAAACGCAAGGGCACGCAATTCTTTCCCCCGATCGATCGTGCATGGTGAACGGCTGACCCGCCGTTCGATGTCGGCTCTTCACCGGGTGCCGCGAGGTTCCCGGCAGCGGCCTTGGTGGTGGGAACGCTACGGAAGCGCAGCTCCGAGCACCCCGGGGACGGCCCTGGGGAGATCCCTGGGGAGCGACGTCAGGTTTCCGGGGTGAGCTTGTCGATCAGGCCCATGCGTGAGGCGATACCGAGTTTGGCGTAGGTGTTGCCGAGGTGGTACTCGATGGTCTTCACGCTGAGCAGGAGTTCGCGGGCGATCTGCTGGTTCGTCAGTCCCCGTACGGCGAGCCTGGCGACGGTGAGTTCCTGTGCGGTCAGCACCGGATGCCGGGTGGTCCGCGGGCGTACCGCCACGCGTCCGCAGGCCGTCAGTTCCCTGTCACACCTCTCCAGATACGGCGTGGCTTGCAGGCGGAGGAAGGTGCTTTGCGCGGCTTCGAGCTCGGCCGCCGCGTTCCTGCGCCGGCCGGAGCGGCGCAGGAAGGTGCCGTAGGACAGGCGCAGGAGTGCCTCTTCCCAGCAGCTCTCTCCCTGTGCGCAGTGCCGCAGTCCGTCTTGGAACGCCTGCTCGGCGGCCTCCGGGTGGCCGCGGGCTTCCTCCAGCAGCCCGCGACAGCGCGCGGCCGCCGCCTGCTCGAGCCAGCGGCTCCGCTCGGCCGCGCGGCTCTCGTACGGGGCGAGCACCGCGTGGGCTTCCTCCGTCCGGCCGGTGCGCGTCAGGGCTTCGGCGAGCAGCGGGCGCCAGGCGACGAGCCCGGCCTCCTCGATGCCGGAGCGGTGGACGATCTCCGGACTCAGTAAGGGGCTCAGTTCCTCGATCACTCTCTCGTGGTCCCCGCGGGCGGTGTGCACCAGGGCGAGTGCGGTGGCCGCGAAAGCCGAATCATTGACGTCTCCGAGTACGCGGGCGTGTTCGGCCGCCGATCTGGCGTGTGCTTCGGCGGCCCGGAAGTCGCCCCGGCCGGCGAGGGGGAACGCCGTGACGGCGTGCACCACGGCGAGGATGGAGATCTGGTCGGTGTCCTCGGCCAGGGACACGGCGTGGGTGCCGTGGGAGATGGCTTCGTCCCACTGCCCGGCCCGGTACGCGGCGTCGGTGAGGAAGCCCAGGGCCACGAGAGCCGCGTAGGGCAGTCCGCCACGTCGGTGGGAGTCGAACGTCTCTTTGAGGTCCCGGCGGGCCTCGCGCAGCTGTCCGTTCCACAGCCGCAGCATGCCGCGGGCGAGAAGGCCGTCCAACCGCTCCGGAATGTCCCGCGGCCCCGCGGGCGGCAGATGGGAGAGGGACCGCATGCCCTTCTCGTACGCGCCTGAGATCGCCAGTCCGATGGCGAGGGCGTCGCGCAGAAAGGACGACCGCTCGCCCGGTGGCAGGGCGAGCCCGCGCTCGGCCCAGTGGATGATGCGCGGTGCGTCGCCCTGGATGAGGCACAGCCAGGCCAGCTGCTCCGCGGCCTTGCGGAGTGTCTCTGTTTCCGTGGTCACATCACAGGTGTCCCAGCAGGCGGTGAGTTCTCGGCGGGCGTCGTCGAGTCGGCCGGCGGTGAGGGCCAGATGCCCCAGTACGTAATGCTGTTCGGCGTCGGGCACCATCGAGCGGATGGTCTGTTCCAGTTCGGCGGCCTGGCTGACGTCTCCGGCGAGCAGGAGGTACTCGACCGCTCGAAGCAGCCACCGCGCGTGCCCGCCGGGCTCGGTCGACAGGCGGGCGGCGGCCATCGAGGCGGACGCCGCCACCGACCAGGCCCCCTTCTCGGACTGGTGCGCGGCAAACACGGCAAGATCCTGCGCGAGTTCTTCCTCCGGTCCGACGGCGGCGTGGACCCGGTGTTGCAGTGTGACCCAGGGGTCGTCCATGAGGCCGGCGGCCAGGTGGTGGAGACGTGAGCGCTCAGCCGGCTCCAGCCCGCGGTAGACGGCCGCGCGCAGGAGCGGATGGGGGAAGACCACCTGGGGCGGGGCCCCCGCCGGGCCTTCGTCCAGCAGTTCGCACGCCATCGCCCGGGTGAGCGCCGTCAGCGGCTCGGGCACGGCGCCCACCTCCGCCGCCAGATGAAGAGGGCTGGACATGCCGAGGACACTGGCGGCTTGTACGAGGCGTCGTGTGCCGCTGTCGCACGCGCCCAGCTGCTCCGCGATGATCCGCTCGTATCTACGGGGCGCCGGCAGAACGGCGTGGCCGCTGAGTACGTCGGCCGGGAACTGCTGAAGCAAGGCCTTGGTGTGCAATGGGTTTCCGTGCGTGTGGTCCCGGAGTCTGGAGATGGTCCGGCGGGGCAGCGGCGCGGGTCCGAGCGCCGCGTTCAGTTCCGTCAGCTCAGGCACCCCGAGGCCTTCGAGTGTCAGCCTGAGCGTGGTGTCGTCATGGATCAGCCGGTGAAGTCCCTGTGGCAGCCTGGGATCAGCCGCATCCCTCGTCGCCAGTACGGTCAGGACCCGGTCCACACGCAAGCGTCTCAGGACGAAGGTGAGCGCATGGAGAGAGGGCGTGTCCGCCCAGTGAATGTCGTCGATCACCACGACCACCGGGTTGCCGTCCTGGAACCGGCCCAGGGCATCCAGGAACGTGGCCCCCACGGAAACAGGGTCCAGCGCGGCGGTGCCCGGCGAAGCAGCGCGCGTCGGCTCCGGCAGCGCCGGACCGGGCGCCTCGGGAAGGTGGTGCATCAGCTGCGCGAGGACTCCGTAGGCCAGTTCCGTCTCGAGTTCGTCGCCGCTGGCCGCCACCACGCGGCAGTCCCGGCTTCTGTCGCCGAGGAATTGCCGGATCAGCGAGGTCTTCCCCATTCCGGCGCTTCCTTCGATGACGAGGACCTGGGGCTCGCCGCGGGCCGCTCTGTCCAGCCGGATGCCCATCCTGGTCAGTTCCTCGGTCCTGCCCAGAAATGGCGCCCCGGACATCTGCCGCATCCGTTCCCCCCCATCGGTTCGACGAGACCGTGAGCGCGCACGACGCCGGGCCGCGGGGCGTTCGTGGAGCGCTGGGCAGGGCCGGCTCACCCGTCCGGCCCACTCCGCCCGGCCGGAGGCCCGACCCGCCAGGGCCTGTGTCGGTACCGAGCATGACGGCCCCGATTGAGGCAGTCGTCGTTTTCGGCGATGTTTGACCGCTTCGCGCGGACGACCTGATATAGGCGGGTCAGGGCACGATGAGCGCCTTGACGACCCTCTGCCGGGCCACGTCCTCCAGCGCGGACTGCGCCTCCGCCAGCGAGTACTCCCTGCTGATGAGGTCCGTCCACGGGAACTGCTGCCGGTAGCGGGCCATCACCCGCACCGCCCGGTACAGATGTCCGACGTCGCTGCCCCAGCAGCCGCGGACGTCCAAGTGCTTCTGGTTGAGGTCGAGGTGCGGATTGAACGTGGCCGGGCCGGCGTCGGTGTACTGCCCGACGACGACGTACCGTCCGGCGTCCCGGGTGAAGCGCATGCCCTCGGGGACGGCGCCCGGCACACCGGTCGCCTCGATCGTCACGTCCGCGCCGCGACCGCCGGTCATCGCGAGGATGGTCTCCCGGCGCTCCTCCGGGGTGGTGTCGCCGATGTCGATCACGGCGTCGGCCCCGAAGCGGGAGGCCGCCCGCAGCCGCACGTCGGGGCCGCCCACCACGACCACCGATCCCGCGCCCCGCAGTTGGGCGAGCACCGCGGCGCACAGACCCACCGGACCCGCGCCCTGAACCACCACCGTGTCACCGAACGCGATCTCCCCGAGGGTCACCGCGTGCAGGGCCGTCGGCATACCGCAGCCGCCGGAGAGGAAGGCACGCCAGTCGAGTTCCTCGGGCAGCGGGATCACATGCACGCCCGGCTTCAGATGGATGTACTCGGCCCAGCCGCCGAACAGCCCGTCGTCGGCGGACAGGGTGACTCCGTAGACCCTGCGCTCCGGACAGCGGGTGGTGGCGTGCGCCACCGTGCAGTACCAGCAGCGCCCGCAGGTGCCGTAGACATCGAGGAACGTCACGGTCTGCCCCACCCGCAGCGGGGCACCCGACACGTCCCGCGGTCCGTCCCCGCCGGCACCGATGGCGGCGATCCGGCCGACGCTCACATGGCCGGGAATGATCGGATAGGGCACCCCCGCGAGCTGCCCCTTCCACAAGTGGGCGTCCGTTCCGCACACCTCACTGCCCAGGGTCTGCAACAGAACACCGCCCGGCTCGAGTTCGGGCAGCTCGACCTGGCGCAGCTGAAGCGGCACATCCGGCTCAGGCATGACGACTACGGAGATCACGGTCTTCCTCACTCCACGGCCCGCGACGACGGGCTCCTCCGGACCGGGAAGGAGATCCCCGGACTCAGGTGCCATCCTCGTCCAGCGCGCCGCCCGCGAAACAGATCACGCACCGCTCTCCTGCGAGCGCGACGGGGAGCCGTGCGCGGCGTCCCCTCACCACGGCAGCGGCTTGCGCTCGGCGAACAGGCCGCCCGTCGTGGTGTCACCCTCGGGGAGCGTCGCCAGCCAGACCGGCGTGTCGGCGCCCACTTCCGGTCCGCGCGGAGCGGACGGGCCGCCCATGCCGGTCCGCGTCCAGCCCGGATCGGCGGAGTTGACCAGGACGCCCGTGCCGGCGAGTTCGGCCGCGAGCATACGGGTCACGACGTTGAGGCCCGCCTTGGAGACCCGGTACGAGGGGTGACGGCCGGAGTCCGTCAGGGTCAGCGAGCCGTAGGAACTGCTGACGTTCACCACCCGGCCGTAACCGCCCCGCACCATGCCGGGGACGACGGCCCCGGCCAGCCGCCAAGCGCCCACCAGATTGGTGTCCAGCGTGACGCGCAGGCTGTCCTCGTCGAAGTCCAGGGCCGTTCGTGGGCCGTCGATGCTCACGCCGGCGTTGTTCACCAGGACGTCGATGGTGCCGAAGCGCTCCAGGGCCTCGTCCACCGCCGCGGTGACGCTGTCGGCCGAGGCCACGTCCAGGCTCAGCGGCACCGCCGCCGGACCCATGCGGCGGCAGACCTCCTCGGCCGCCTCCCGACGCCGGGCCGCCACCAGGACCCGCAGGCCCCGGTCGGCCAACTGCCGGCAGATCTCGGCGCCCAGTCCGCGGGCGCCACCGGTGACCAGAGCGGTTCTGCCGCTGTACTCCACCACGGGTCCGCCACCTTTCGAAGGGAGTTACACGGTCAGCACCGAGCACGCGCTGATCCCGGGTGCCCCGTACACATGAGTGAATCCGACCCGGGGACCCCCCGGGACCTGCGCCCCGGGTGCGCGCCCCTGCAACTGCCGTACGACCTCGTGGAACTGGCGCAGCCCTGAGGCGCCGACGGGCTCGCCGCCCGCCAGGCACCCGCCGTCGGTGTTCACCGGCAGCCGGCCCGTGGGATCCGTCTCCCCGGCGGCCAGCAGTTCCTCCTGCTCGCCGTGGCCGCACAGCCCGGTCTCCGCCAGATGGATCAGCTCCGACCCGCTGTCGGTGTCCTGCACCTGCGCCACCTGGACGTCCGCAGGACGCACGTCCGCGGCGCGGAAGACGGCCTCGGCAGCGTCGACGGTCGGGCTGCGGTGCGGCCCCGGGGGCAGCCAGGGCGCGAACACCTCGAACGAGCCGAACCGCCGGGTGCGCAACGCCACCGACGCCAGCCTGACCGGCCTTTCGCACAGGTCGAAGGCACGGTCGCCGAGCGCCAGCACCAGCGCCACCGCCCCCTGACCCGGAGAGCAGAACATGTACTGCGTGAGCGGCGGGCTGACCTCGGCCGAGTCGAGGATCTCCTGCACCGTCAGCGGTTTGCGACGCCAGGCCATCGGATGTTCGGAGCCGTTGCGGAAGGCCCGCGCCGCCGCCATCGCCAGCGCCCGCTCCGAGATTCCGTGCTCGTGCAGATAGCGCCGGGTCTTCAGGGCGAAGAACTGGGTCGTGAGCATCATGCCGGTCTCGGCGTACCAGTCGCCCAGTCCGTAGCGGGCGGGAGAGGCGTTGAACGCGCCCCGTCCGTGCTTGTCGAAGCCCACGGCCAGGCCCAGCGCGGCTTCGCCGGCGCGCAGCGCGTTGGCCACCGCGAGCACCGTGGACGCCCCGGTCGCGCAGCCGTTCTGCACATTGACGAACGGCACGCCGGTCAGTCCCAGCCGGCCCACCATGGTGTCGGGCTTGCCGGACACGTCCGACCCGCCGGCCGCGTAGCCGATGTCCGCCCAGGCGACACCGGCGTCCCGGAGCGCCTCGCGCACCGCGCGCTCCGCCATGTCCATTCCGGTCACGGTCTCGTCGCGGCCGAACGGATGCATGCCGCAACCGACCACGTAGACCTCGTCGGAGCGGGCCCTGGTCATCGCTCTCCTTCCGGGTCCGGCTCGAATGCGAAGGTCAGCACCTGGGTTCCGTCCTCGTCGAGATAGGCGGGCACCGTGATGAGGCGGACCTCGAGCCCGATCCGTATGTCCGCCCGCGGAACCTCCAGGCGCGCCTCGACCAGCACCTCACCCAGGTCCACATAGCCCACGTGGTACGGCCGGTAGCCCTCGGCCGGCGGGCGGTACGGCGGCTTGGGCGGGAAGGCCTGCAGCGTCCACGACCACACCCGCCCCCGGACCGGCAGCACGTGCGCGGTCATGGTTCCGCCCGAGCACTGGGGACACGACTCCTGCCGGGGGAAGACGACGGTGCCGCAGCCGGAGCACCGCGCGCCCGCGAGGCGCGGTGGGGCCACGTCCGCGAACAGACCGTCGTCGACGAGTCTGGTGGCCCCGGCGGCCGAACCGGCGCCGGTGGCTTCCGTGGCCACGGCGGCCGTGTCGGTTGCGATGGCCCTGTTGGTTGCGGTGGACCTGTTGGTTCCGGTGGTCATGCCGTCCGCCTTCTTCCGCACGGTCTTCGTGTGGTCTTGCGCAGGCTCGTCCGTACGGCCGGGTGTCGTGCCACGACCGCGGCCGGCCTCACCAGCCGAGCAGCCCGGCCAGCCGCTCCCGGTGGTGCGCGGCACCGCCCAGCAGCACGGCGTCGGACTGGGCGCGCCGGAAGTACAGATGTGCGTCGTGCTCCCAGGTGAAGCCCATGCCGCCGTGCAACTGCACGCACTCCGCGGCTACGAACACGAACGCCTCGCCGCACCACGCCTGAGCCACCGCGGCGGCCTCGGCCAGCGCCCCGGGGGAACCGGCCGCCCGGACCGCCCGCACCACCGCCGACCGGGCGCCCTCGACCTGGAGCAGCATGTCGGCACAGGTGTGCTTGACCGCCTGGAAACTGCCGATGGACCTGCCGAACTGGGTCCGGTCCCGTACGTGCGCCACGGTCATGTCCAACGCGGCCTGCGCACCACCGAGTTGTTCGGCGGCCAGGGCCACCAGGGCCACGTCCAGGGCCCGGGTGACGACGTCCGCCCCCGCACCCCCGGCGGTCAGCGCCCGGGCCCGCGCACCGGAGAAGGCGACCACGGCCTGGCCGCGACTGAGGTCCAGGGTGGGCACCCGGCGGACCGTCACCCCCGGATCGCCCGGGTCGACGAGAAAGAGATCCACTCCGTCGGCTCCGCCGGCCGCGACCACCAGCGCCGCGGCGTCCGCACCGTCGAGGACGAAGGGCGCGGTTCCGTCCAGTACGGGAGCGCCGTCGCGCCCGGTGACGGCCACCGGTACGGCGTCCGGGCGCCAGGCGCCGTCGGGTGACGCGATCGCGAGGGCGTGCACCGTGCCGCCGGCCAGCTCCGCCAGCGCCTCGTCCGCGGTGCCGCAGCCCGCCAGCACCTGTCCGGCCAGCACGGTCGAGGACAGCAGGGGCACCGGCGCGAGCGTCCTGCCCAACTCCTCGCAGACCAGGGCGATCTCCGCCAGGGACCCGATGCCCCCGACGGCCTCCGGCAGCCCGAGCGCGGCCAGACCGACCTGCCTGCCCAGGGTGTCCCACAACGCGGCGTCGACACAGGGGGAGTACTCGTCCAGCCCCCGCACGGCCGTCGTGCCACCGGCGTCCGCGCACACCGACCGTACGGTCTCGCGCAGATCGTCCCGTTCGGTGTCCGACAGGGCCATGCCCGTACCGGACGCCCCACCCACGGGATCGGTCATGGTGCTCGTCATCGTGCGCTCCCGCTCCCGCTGCTCCCGTTGCTTCCGCTCCCGTTCCGCCCGCTGTCGTCCCGTCCCGCGCCCAGCGCGCTGTGCGCGGCCGCCATCCGGGCGACCGGCACGCGGTGCGCGGAGCAGGAGACGTAGTCGAGGCCGAGGCCGTCGCAGAAGGCGATCGACTCCGGGTCCCCGCCGTGCTCACCGCACACCCCGAGCTTGATGTCCGGCCGTACGCTCCGGGCCCGCTCCGCCGCCAGGGCGACCAGCGCGCCCACCCCGTGCGGATCGAGCCGGGCGAACGGGCTGGCCGCCAGCAGTCCGCGGTCCCGGTACACGGCGAGCACCTGGCGCTCCACGTCGTCGCGGGAGAAACCGTAGGTGAGCTGGGTGAGGTCGTTGGTGCCGAACGAGAAGAACTCGGCGTGCTCGGCGAGTTCCGCGGCCAGCAGCGCCGCACGGGGCGTCTCGATCATCGTGCCGAGGCGGTACGGGACCTCGACGCCGGTGCGGGCCGCGACCGCCTCGGCGGCCCCGCGCACATGAGCCGCCGCGACGGCCAGCTCCTCCGGGAGACTGACGAGCGGGATCATCACCTCCAGCTCGGGCCGCACACCGGTGGCCGCGACCTCCACCCAGGCCGCGAAGAGCGCCTCGGCCTGCGCCGGGTAGAGCCGCTCGTGCAGCAGGGCCAGCCGCACCCCGCGCAGCCCGAGCATGGGGTTGGCCTCCCGCAGCGCGGCGGCCCGCTGTTCGGCCGCGGCGTCCTCGGCCTCCCCGGGGGCGGGCAGGAACTCGTGCAGCGGCGCGTCCAGCAGCCGTACGGTGACCGGGCGGTCGCCGACGGCCGTCAACAGATCCCGGAAGTCCTCGTGCTGGGCGCGTTCCAGCGCCAGCAAGGCCTCGGTCCGGGCGTCCGGGTCGGCGGCGAGGATCACCCGCCGGATCAGCGGCAGCCGCTCCCCGAGGAACTGGTGCTCGGTGCGGCACAGACCGACCCCCTCCGCGCCCAGGGCCACCGCAGTGTTCACCTCCGCCGCCGTGTCGGCGTTGACCCGCACACCCAGCCGTCGCAGGTCGTCCGCCCACCCCAGCACGGTGGACAGTTCCGGGGGCGGACCGGCGACGGTGACCGGCAGCGTCCCGGCGTAGACGGTGCCGGTGCGGCCGTCGAGCGACACCGGGTCGCCTTCACGCAGCACCCGGTCCCCGATCCGCACCGTGCCCTCGGCCGGGAGGACGCGCAGCGACTCGGCGCCGCACACCGCGGGGATCCCGGCGCCCCGCGCCACCACCGCGGCGTGCGAGGCGATACCACCGCTGCCCGTGAGCACCGCGGCGGCGGCCAGCATCCCGGGGACATCGGCCGGTGTGGTCTCCTGGGCCACCAGGACGACGGGCGTGCCGTCCGCGGCGAGTTCGAGGGCGCGTTCGGCGGACAGCACCACGCTTCCGGCGGCGGCCCCGGGAGAAGCGGGCAGCCCTCGGACGAGGAGATCCTCCGCACCGGTCAACCTCAGCCGCGCGTGCAGCAGTTCCTGCACCTGGTCGGGGCCGATGCGGCGGACCGCCTCCTGCGGGGACAGGGTCCCGTCGCCGGCCAGATCCGCGGCCAGGCACACCGAGGCGCGCAGCGGCGGGCGGCTCTGTGCAGCGGCGGCCAGCAGCGCGATCTCGCCGTCGCGCACCTCGAAGTCGACCGAGACGGGCGAGTGCAGATGGCGTTCGAGGGTGAGCATCGCGTGCTCCAGCAGCGCGGTGCCACCGCCCAGCCGGTCCAGCGGTTCGCCGGTGAGCGGCGGCGGCGAGCTGCGGCGTACCCCGCGGAAGAAGGAGCCCTGCGGGGAGAACCGGCCGCTCTCGGGGTCCCGGCTCACGGCAGTGCCGTAGCCGGAGCGGTCCGCCGGTCCGATGCGCAGCGCCTGTACGTGCAGTGCGATGCCGAGATCCGCGGGGAGCCGCTGTGCCTTGCGGGCCCGTCTGGCCCGGGGCGAGGCCCACCGTCCCAGCATCGCCCGGGCGGCCAGCGCGAGCTGCTCGGCCGGGTCCTCCGGGTACGGCCGCGCGGTGTGCCGGGCCACCGCCGACAGCAGCGCGTCGACGCGGGCCCGGTGATCCGGGGCGTCGAGAAGGACGTCGTCGAGGTCGGGACCGGGAACGTCGAGGGCGTACTCGGCGATCATGCGGATCGTAGCCGCCCACACCTCGTACAGCGCCTCCTCGCCGCCGATGACGGCACACAGGCCGGCGGCCCCGGCCGGGGTGACGCCGAGGCAGGCGAGGTCGGGCGGCAGCCCCGCCACGTCGGCCGGCGCGCTTGCCGACAACCGCAGCAGCAGCGGCCTGCCCCCGTCGCCGATCCGCCGTCCCGACAACTGCTCCACGAGTTCCAGGGCGGCGCGGGCGTTCTCCGGCTCGCACAGTGCGGCGGCCGAACCGACCGGCACGCTGAGTCCTGGCACCACCGGCAGCCCGAGCGCCACCAGCCGGTCCATGGCGACGCCGTGCGTGCCCAGATCCGCGGCCTCCAGCCCGCGGATCCGCCCCTGGCCGTAGGGGACCAGAGCGCGGCCGGGGCCCTGCGCCCGGGGAAGCGTGTCGGCTTCGGGGCGCACGTCGGCTTCGGGGAGCATGCCGGCCTTCGAGAGCATGCCGGCTTCGGGCTGCAGCTCCGCCTCCGGGAGCACATCGGCTTCGGGCCGCGCCTCGGACTCGGAAAGCACATCTTCGGGGAGCATGTCGGCTCTCGGGAGCACGTCGGCTACGGGGAGGGCTTCCTGCGCGTCGAGCGCGTCTGCCCGGCGGTCGGTGACGCTCAACCCCGGCTCCTTCGGACCAGTTCCTCCTCGAGGGCCTCGTCCTCGGCCCGGCTGACTCCCAGCACCAGCAGCAGCTCCTGGTGCAGCCGCATCCACACCGTGTGGTACGAGTCGCACAGCGGCGAGGCGAGCCACTCCACCGCGCCCTCGTCGAACCGGTCGAGGGCCTCCTCGAGGGCCGTCATGTACCGTCCGCTGCCCGCGAGTTCGCGTTCGAGCCTGCGCAGCACCGGCTGGATGGCCTCGTGCACGTCCTCCAGCGACTCGCGCACCTCGGCGTCGTAGACACTGTCGGAGTGGTCGTTGGCTGTGCCGTCGGGGCGGCACTGCCACGCCGTGCACACCTCGCGGATCCTCCGGTTGACCGGCAGGAACGCCTCGTAGACCGCGGTGATCCGCTGCTCCTCGGCGGAACCGGGGGCGATCCGCAGGATCTGGGCGGCGGCCGTCCGGGCGCGCTCGGTCGGCAGCACCATCGGGCCCTTCACCATCGCCAGCCCGGCCTCGACCAGGGGACGGTGCTCGGACTCGGGCCTGCCGCGCCACATGCCCCGCAGGACGAGGTCGACGACGGCTTCGGTGAGGGACTCGTCGAGAGCGTCCGTTCCGGCCACGGCAGCAGGTTGCATCGCCATACCTCTTCCTCGGTGCTGTGTTGCCCGGAGGTTACGCTCCGGCGGGGTTGTTAGTGAAGAGTCCATCAAGAAACACTTTCCGGTTTCCGGTCCGCGCGCCGGTCGCCGCCCGCCCCCGCCGGGGTCCGCGGGGCCAGGAACGCGGCCATCCGGGCCTGTGCCTCCTCACCGTCCGCGAGGCCCGCGATCAGCCGAGCCTCCTCGGCGAGGTGACGGCGAAGCCCGTCGGCGGCCAGGGCGTCGCGCCGCAGCAGGCCCTTCGCCGCCCGCAGTGCGGCGCCGGCCCCGGCGGCCAGCTCCGCGGCGGTGCGCCGCGCAGTCCCGTCCAGCTCGTCGTCGTCCACGGCCCGGGAGACCAGGCCGAACCGTTCGGCGTCCGCGCCGGTCAGGACCCGGTTGGTGAGGATCAGATCGGCCGCCGCCCGGGGCCCGGCCAGGCGCGGGAGCAGCCAGGACGCCCCACAGTCGGGGGTCAGTCCGATCGCCGTGTAAGCGAGGCGGAACCGCGCCGACCGCGCGGCCAGCACCAGGTCGCCGACCAGGGCGAGGCCGATGCCGCCGCCCGCCGCGGCACCGCGTACCGCGGTCACCACGGGCACCGGCAGCTCGTACAGCGACAGCACCGCAGCGTGCGCGGCGGTCGCCACGGCGTGCACATACGCGCCGGTCTCGGCCCCGCGGCCGGCGAAGGCGCGCAGGTCGCCGCCGACGCAGAAGGTGGCGCCCGCCGCCCGCAGCAGGACCGCGCCGCCCGGGTCCGCGGCCACCTCGGCCGTCACGTCCCGCAGCGCCTCGGCGGTCCGCAGATCCAGGGCGTTGCCCCGTCCGGGATCGTCCAGCAGGAGTTCGACGACTCCGTCCGGATGGCGGACGACCCGGACCGGCTCGGTATCCATGTGACCTCTCCCGTCATCGCGCGATGTCACTCAGGAAGATACGAAGATACTGAAGACGTTGTACAGTTTCTAGGCGTAGCGGGCGCCGACGCCCCTACGTTCGTACGCCCCATTGGCGGGAGGAACCGTGCCCATCCAGTTCGACGTCGATCCGCCCGTCGCCCGACTCGCCGAACTCACCGCCGAGTTCGTGCGGGAGGTCGTCGTCCCCGCCGAGCGCGACTGCGGCGGATCCGTCCACGACGCACCCGACGAACTGCGCGCCTCCCTGCAGAAGGCCGCCCGCGACGCAGGCCTGTTCGTGCCGCACATGCCACCCCGGTGGGGCGGGCACGGACTCGACCTGCGCGGGCAGGCCGTCGTGTTCGAGGCCGCCGGGTACTCGCTGCTCGGACCCCTCGCCCTGAACTGCGCGGCGCCGGACGAGGGCAACATGCACCTGCTGGAGAAGGTGGCCACCGAGCAGCAGAAGGAGCGTTATCTGCGCCCACTCGCCGCCGGTGAGTGCCGCTCCTGTTTCGCGATGACCGAACCGGCTCCGGGAGCCGGGGCCGACCCCCGCTCCCTGCGGACCACGGCGACCCGGGTCCCCGGCGGGTGGCGCATCGACGGACGCAAGTGGTTCATCAGCGGGGCGAACGGAGCCGGCTTCGCCATCGTCATGGCGCGCACCTCCGGCAGTCCCGGTGACCCCGGCGGGGCCACGATGTTCCTGGTCGACGCCGGCACCCCGGGCATGCGCATCGTCCGCGACATCGAGACCCTGGACGAGAGCCTGTTCGCCGGACACAGCGAGATCGTGTTCGAGGAGTGCGTGGTCGGCGAGGAACAGGTGCTGGGCGAGGTGGACCGCGGCTTCGACAACGCTCAGGTCCGGCTCGGCCCCGCCCGGATGACGCACTGCATGCGCTGGCTCGGCGCGGCCCGCCGCGCCCAGGACGTCGCACTGGAGCGGGCGGGAAGCCGGACCGCCTTCGGCTCCGTACTGGGAGACCTCGGCATGGTGCAGCAAATGCTGGCCGACTCCGAGATCGACATCGAGGCGAGCCGTGCCCTGATCCTGCGTACCGCCTGGGAGTTGGACACCGGTTCCGCGGCGGCGGCGCAACTCACCTCCGTCTCCAAGACCTTCGTGGCGGAGGCGGTGGGCCGCGTGGTCGACCGCGCGGTCCAGATCTGCGGAGCACTGGGCATCTCGGCCGCCGACGCCCCACTGGCCCGCCTGCTCCGTGAGGTCCGGCCGTTCCGCATCTACGACGGCCCGTCGGAGACCCACCGCTTCGCCATCGCACGCCGCGCGCTGCGCCCCCACCGGCAACCGCGCCCGGAGACGCCCGCCGACTCCTGACGGGGTGCCCACGGCCGGGAACGGCGGCCCGGCCGGGTGGGGTGGGAGTCAGCTGTCTCGGGATCGGGTTCGGGCACTGTCTCGGGATCGTGTTCGGGAGTTGTCTCGGCGCCGGGTTCGGGAGCTGTCTCGGCGTCGGATCCGGGAGCCGCGTGGGGCGTCGGGTCGTGAGCTGTGTCGGCTTCAGGTTCCGAGCCGTCCCCGTGTCCGGTCCCGAAGCCGTCTCGACGGCGGGTCCGGAGCCGGTGCCGCCGCGCCGGAGCCCATGCCACGGCGCCGGAGCTCATGCCACGGCGCCTGAGCCGGTGCCGCCGTGCCGGAGCCCATGCCACCGCGCCTGAGCCGACGCCAGCGGGCCTGAGCCGGTGCCGGCGGGCCGGAGCCGACGCCACCGCGTCGCGTTCACCGCGCATTCACCGGCCCGACGCACGACTCGCTTCCCGGCCTCCCAGGTGCCTCCTAAGCTCGCTGATCGACTCGGGGCGGCGCGTGATCGCGCGCGCCCGGTATCGGCTTCTCAACCGGAAGGTGCCATGCGTCTGAGATCGCTGCCCGTCACCCGGCGGCTCACCCGGCGGGGTGTCGTCGTTCTGTTGTCCACCGTCCTCGGCTTATCGGCCGCACCGCCCGCAGCGGGGGCCGGTGCTCCGGTCGACCGTCCCACCGCCTACGTCGACCCGCTGATCGGCTCCCGCAACGGTGGCAACACCTACCCCGGGGCCACCCTCCCGTACGGAATGATCGCCTGGTCGCCGACCAGCACCACCGGCGACCAGACCAGCACCGGCGCCGCCAACGGCTACCAGTACGACACCACCCGGATCCGCGGCCTCAGCCTCACCCATGTCAACGGCGCCGGATGCAACCCAGGTGCCGCGGGCGACGTGCCGATCATGCCGTTCGTCGGTGAGGTCACCTCCTCGCCGTCGGCCGACACCCGGGACGCGGTCTACGCCTCCACCTTCTCGCACGCCAACGAGAAGGCCACTCCCGGCCGTTACACCCTCGGCCTGGACTCCGGCGCCACCGCCGACCTCGCCGTCAGCCGGCGGGCCGGCGTCGCCGACTTCACGTTCCCGGGCGACAAACCCGCCAATCTCCTGTTCCGGGTCTCCAACTCCCTCAACGGCAGTGAGGACGCCCACGTCGAGATCGACGCCGCTCGTCGCAAGGTGACCGGCTGGGTGCTCACCGGCGCCTTCTGCGGCCGACGCGCCAACGGCGGCGTCAACAACCGCAAGAGCTACTACAAGCTCTACTTCAGCGCCTCCTTCGACCGCGCCTTCTCCTCGACCGGCACCTGGAAGGACGGCACGCTCGCACCGGGTTCGACCTCCGCGTCGGGCGGGGAGGGATACGCCACCGGCGCGGACCGCGCGGGACGCGGCTCCGGTGGCTGGGTCGGCTTCGACACGAGTGATGACAACGATGTCCGCATGCGGCTCGGCATCTCCTATGTGAGCCTCGCCGGCGCCGAGAACAACCTCCGCCGGGAGACAGCACCGCGGGCGAGCGTCGACGACGTCGCGGCGGCCGGTACCCGGGCCTGGGACCGGGAACTGCGCTCCGTCCGTCTCGGCGGCGGTACCGACGACCAGCGCACCGCCTTCTACACGGCGCTGTACCACTCACTGATGCAGCCGAACCTGATCAGTGACACCGACGGCCGCTACTACGGCATGGACGGCGCGGTGCACCGCGTCGAGCGCGGCCAGGGGGCCCAGTACAGCAACTTCTCCGGCTGGGACCAGTACCGTGCGCAGATCCAGCTGCTGGCCGTGCTCAAACCGCGTGTTGCGGGAGACTTCGCGCAGTCCCTGTACAACTTCGCCCGGCAGAACCGGGGAGTCTGGGACCGGTGGGTGCACATCAGCGGTGCCACCCATGTCATGACGGGCGACCCGTCGGCGGCGACCCTCGCCACCTTCTACGCCATGGGCGTACGCAACTTCGACTACGAAGGCGCCTTCGACTCCCTGGTCCGCCAGGCCACCGTCCCCCATCCCGACGGCCTCTCGGACGCGGGCTGCCCCGGCCAGTGCGTGGGCCAACGCCCCAATCTGGCCCAGTACTTGAGCTCCCACTACGCGGCCCAGGACGTCTGCCACTGCTGGGGCGGCGCGGCCGAGACCCTGGAGGACGCCGTCGCCGACTCCGCGCTCGCCGAATGGGCCGAACTCCTGGGACGGGACGAGCAGGCGACGGCCTTTCGCGAGCGCGCCGGCTACTGGCGCAACGTCTACAACCCGAACGCCACGCCGACCGCGGGCTACATCCAGGCACGCAGGCTCGACGGCTCCTGGGTGACACCGTTCAGTCCGGGCAGCGACCTCGGTTTCGCGCAGGGCACCAGCGCCACCTACACATGGATGGTTCCGCAGGACGTCCAGGGGCTGGCCGAGGCGATGGGCGGCCGGGAGACCGCCGCCACCCGGCTGGACGGCTTCTTCCACAAGCCCGACGGCTCCTGGTCGGTGAGGGGCGGCGACGCCCTGCGCTACGACCCCACCAACGAGCCGGGCATCCACGCCCCGTGGCTGTACAACGCCCTCGGGCAGCCGTGGAAGACCCAGGCCACCGTCCGGGAGATCCTCACCACCGTCTACGGAACCGGCCCCGCGGGCCTGCCGGGCAACGACGACCTCGGGACCATGTCGGCCTGGTACGTCTTCTCCGCCCTGGGCCTCTACCCGCAGACGCCCGGCAGTGCCACCCTGCTGCTGGGTGCCCCCCTGTTCCGGTCCGCCGTCCTCGACCGCCCCGGCCGCGGCGACATCGTCATCAGCGCACCGGACGCCGGCGCCACCCACCCGTACATCGAGTCGGTCCGCGTCAATGGCCGTACCAGTGAACGTTCCTGGGTGGACCGGAGGCTGACGCTGTACGGCGGAACGCTCACCTACCGCCTGGCGGAACAGCCCGACACCACCTGGGCCACCGAACCGGCGAACCTGCCCCGCTGACCCTCGTGCACCGGCCCGCACCCGGGCCGGTGCACGGCACCACGGTGATGCCCGGGCGGGAAAATCGCGCGCGTCAGCCGGGCCGCGGACGGTACGGTCCCCGGATGCATGACGACGACGGGGACGACGGCTACTTCGGCGAGAAGATCGCCGACACCTACGACGAGTCCACCGAGGGCATGTACGCCCCGGACGTGGTCGACCCGGCGGTCGACCTGCTCGCCGAACTCGCCGGTGACGGCCCGGCGCTCGAACTCGGCATCGGCACGGGCCGGATCGCGCTGCCGCTGGCCGGACGAGGGATCCCGGTGCACGGCATCGACATGTCCCGGGCGATGGTGGCCCGGCTGCGCGCCAAACCCGGCGGCGACGCGATCGGTGTGACGGTCGGCGACTTCGCCACGACCCGCGTGACCGGTTCCTTCTCGGTCGCGTACCTGGTGTTCAACACCATCATGAACCTGACCACACAGGACGCCCAGGTGGCCTGCTTCCGCAACGCGGCCGACCACCTACGGCCCGGAGGCTGCTTCGTCATCGAGGTGGGCGTGCCCGATCTGCGCAGGCTGCCGCCGGGACAGAACGCGGTCCCGTTCGACATCAGCCCCACCCGGTGGGCGTTCGACACCTACGACGTCGCCACCCAGTCACAGAGTTCCAACTACGTCACCATCATCGACGGACGCGCCGAGCACTGGTCCATCCCGTTCCGGTACGTCTGGCCCGCCGAGCTCGACCTGATGGCGCGACTCGCCGGGCTGCGGCTGCGCGACCGCTGGGAGAACTGGCGACGGGATCCGTTCACCAGTGAGAGCGGCGGACATGTCTCGGTCTGGGAGAAGCCCGCCTGACCATCGCTGTACCGGCCGCACACCCGGCATGTACAGTCACCGGACCGTCCCGTCACGGGCAGGAGAAACCAGCGTGTCCCGGGCGGTCGAGGAGCGCATCGTGGACCTTTCTCCTCCTGTGTTGAACCGGCTCGCGAACAGTTCTCTCGGGTGGGTCCCGATGGTCGCGTGCGTGGCCTACGGGGAGCAGACCGGTGAGGCGTTTCCACGCGCCGCGGCGGGTGCGGCCCTGCTCGTCTTCGCGGTCCTCGCCGTCCGCGGCTACCGGCTGGGCCTCTCCTGGGACACCGGGACACTGATCGTCCGGGGCTACCTGCGCACGCGCGTCATCCCCCGGGGGTCCGTCACGGCGGTCACGGACTTCCCCGCGGTCAGGTGGACGACGCGTACCGGACGGGCCCGATGGACACCGGTGGTGGTCCTGATGACCGCCACGGCCGAGCTAGCGGGAATCCGGGACTGGAAGGAGCGCTCCGTCAGGGATCTCCGGCGGTGGGCACGGCGATAGGGGCGACGGTTCGGGTCGGGTCCTGATGCCCGCCGTGGCCCACGGTCGACACGGCCGAGGCCTGCGCGAGGCTGCGCTCCAGGTCGTCGAGGGCCCGGCGGGCCGCGGCGATGCGTTCACGCAGGAGGACCGTGTCGTCGGGGTGCGCCGCCGGGGGGTCTTCCCGCTCCATGTCACGTGCTTCGTCCAGTGAGTTGATGACGACCCCGATCAGGACGTTCACGAGCACGAAGGAGGCGAGGAGGACGTACGACGCGTAGTAGAGGAGGCTCCAGCGGGAGACCTCCAGGCCCGCGTGGACCGCGTCACCGATGCCGTCCAGGGTCATCAGGAGGAAGAGCGTGAGCGCCGCACGGCCGATGGAGCCGTAGTGCTCGGGATCGTGGCGGGCGAAGAACACCCAGCCGACCATCGCGTACACATACAGCAGCAGCGCTCCGACCAGCAGGAAGCTCGCCGTACCCGGCAGGCTGCGGCCCACCGCGATCATCATGATCCGCAACTGCGGGAGGAAGCGTGCGGTGCGCAGGACCCGGGCCAGCCGCAACAGTCGCAGGACGGTGCCGTTCTCGCGGACGACCGGCAGGAACGCGGACAGGACGACGGCCAGGTCGAAGACGTTCCACGGGTCACGGAAGAAGTCCTTCGGGCGGTCCGCGTGTGCCGCGGCCCGCAGCAGGATCTCCACCGTGAAAGCGGCCAGGCAGGCGTGCTCGGCCAGACGTAACCAGCCGCTCCACTCCTGGACCGCACCGGTGTACGTCTCCACGCCGAGCAGTGTCGCGTTGGCCAGGATCACACCTAGAACGACGACCGCGAAGGCACGTGCCTCCGTGATGGTCCGGCACCGGCGTGCCAGCGCCTCGCGAGCCGACAGTCTGCGCTCGGCCGTGTGGTCCGTCATGCCGTTTTCTCGTCCCCCGGGGGTCAACAGGGCGGAGAGCCGGGCATGTTGTCGCTCCGGGCCCGCCCTGCAAGATCCTTCTCCAGGAGTGTAGATGCCCTCCGGAGTGGTGGTGGACCAGAACGTTCGCGCACCGAAGCGGTGCCAAACTGAGCTTGGCGACCATCGGTACAGCAGATCGGCGGCCGACGCAGGTTGGCTACGCGACTGCGTCGCGACGGCAGGTGAGTATCGGGGCTTTGTAGCGCTGACGGCCGCCGCCCCTGAAGACAGCGAGTCAGCACTCCATGCTCCGTGCGTCACCATGCGTACGGCGGGCACGCGGCTCCTCGCCGGTGCGCAGGGCGCGGGGAAAGCGTGGACCGACATCGACGGCACCGATCTGTTCGCGCTGGTGGCGGCGCTCGCGTGGCTGGGCGACCAAGCCTCGCTCGCACCACGCGCCGGTCACCACTTCGATGTCGTCGCGAGCGCAGTGCTGACGAGCGCGGCGAGCAGCGATGCCGAAGGAGAGCGCCGCGTGTCGCGCCCGCAGCTGACATCGTCACGCGCGGCCACCCCGAGTCGTCGGCGCACCCTCACCACGCGAATCGCGGCCTTCGAGCGAGGCGGAGCTGGTCGGGGTGGAAGGCACCGGAGAGCAGGAGGTCGTTCAGGTCGATGTCGGTAGGGTCAGGTGCGAGGTGTCGACCCCGCGCACCGAGACCACCCGCACGCCACTCTCGGCGCCTTCCAGCAGACTCTCCTCCACCGCCGTACCGCCGCTGGTGGTGAAGGGGGCGGTGTGGGCAGCCACGGTCACGGGGAACGACAGCACCGAGTGACTGAGGTCGAGGGCCGCGTAGCGCAGACGCAGAGTCGCCGTCGACTCCCACCGGGTCTCTTCGCAGCGCACCTCACGCGCCGCGATCTCCAGCGTCACAGGCACCTCGAACACCGCACCGGACAGATTGACCTTCCCCGCACACACCACCGGCCCGAACAGCGACGCCAGCGCGAACCGCGCCCCGCGGAACTCGGCGTCGCTGGAGAACCGCGCCCCGCGGAACTCGGCTGTACCGGAGAACCGCGTCTCATCGAACCGGGTGGTGTCGAAGAACTGTGCCCCGTCGAATCCGGCGTCGCTGGAGAACCGCGCCTCGCGGAACCAGGCGTCCCTGGAGAACCTTGCCCTGCTGAACATGGTGGGGCCGGAGAACTGTGCCCCGTAGAACTCGGCGAAGCGGGAGAAGTGTGCCCCGTCGAACTCGGCGTCGCTGGAGAACTGCGCCCTGCGGAACCAGGCGTCCCTGGAGAACCTTGCCCTGCCGAAGCTGGCAGGGCCGGAGAAACGCGCCCCGTCGAACCGGGCATCGCTGGAGAAATGTGCCCCGTCGAATCGTGCGTCGCCGGAGAACTGCGCTCTGTCGAACCCGGCGGCAATGAAGAACCGCGTATCGCCGAACCCGGCATTACCGGAGAACCGCGCACCGCGGAACTCGGCCCGGCCGAACTGCCCCCCGTCGAAGCCGGCGTCGCTGGAGAACTCCGCGCTGTCGAATCCGGCGGTGCGGGAGAACGGCACCCCGTCGAAGTTGGCGGGGCCGGAGAACTGCGCCCCGCGGAACTCGGCGTCGCTGGAGAACCGCGCCCCGCGGAACTCGGCGGTACCCGAGAACCGCGCCTCGGTGAACCAGCCGGTATGGAACTGGGCCCCGCGGAACACGGCGTTACCGGAGAACCGCGCCCCGCGGAACGTGGCGGTACGGGAGAACCGGGCCCTGTCGAAGACGACATCACCGGAGAACTGTGCCGTGCCGAACCCGGCGGTGCCGGAGAACTGCACGTCTTCGAACCGCGCGATATCGGAGAATCGCACGCCGTGGAATTCTGCGTTACCGGAGAACCGCGCCCCATCGAACCCGGCAGGGCCGGAGAACCGCGCCCCGTTGAACAAGGCAACGCCCAGGTGGAGTTTTCCGGTGGTGGGGTCGCGCAGGGCGTGGAGGAGACCTCTCAGGAGTTGCTCGGTGAAGGGGGTACCGCGGTGGTCGATGTCGGCGCCGGGGGTCAGGGAGGCCAGGTAGACATCGCGGTCGGTGTCGTCCAAGTGGGCCAGGCATGCGGTGTGGCCGGGCACATGGATGCCGGGGCAGCCGACGGGGGCGGTGGCGGGGTCGGCGCCGTGTCCGCAGTGCGGCCAGGAAGGCGGGGCTGGGGCGGGCGTCGGTGGTGTGCTCATGGTTTGGGAACTCCGGGGCTTTCGGCAGTGACGGGGGCCGACGGCGCTGTCTGCCGGGGCGTCGGCGGCAGACGGGCGGTAGACGGGCGACAGGGGTTCGGGGCGCCGCCGGGTCAGAGCCTGCCGTGGTGGAAGGGGTTGTACGCGGTGAAGGAGTCTTCGTCGGTCTCTCCGCGGTCATCGGCATTCGGCCTGACAGGCGGGGCGGGCGAGGTCACCCTGCCGGGTGGAGCGCCACGGCGTTCTGGTGCGGTCGCAGAACTCGGCATGGCTCAGGCCGGTGTCGGTCGGCCTACGGCGGCGCTCGACCTGCTCCAGCCGCCACGCGGCCCGACGCCCCCGCGCCGGCACACCGCGCCCGACGCTCCCGGCGGAACCTCCCCACACGCACAGCCGTCACCCGCGACACCCTGCCACCCAAGAACCAGCCGCCACCGACTGTTCAGGGGAGGATCGCGCGGCCGAGATCGAGAACGCTCGCACTTCCTGGCGCCCGGAGCGTCGAGGATCTCACCGTGCTGCCGGCTCGACGGGCGAGCGCTGAGGTCGAGGCAGTTACCGCTCCCGGACCGCGTAGGTCAGGTGGGTCACCCGCTGCGTCGGCTCCGCGCGGACCGGCTCCAGGGCCACGCGGCCCGCGTCCACGCCGTCGAACAGGCGGATTCCGGAGCCGAACAGCACGGGTGCGAGCGCGATCGAGAACTCGTCGATCAGGCCGGCGTTCACGTACTCCAGGATCGTTGCGCCGCCGCCCGCGACGCGGACGTCTCGGTCGCCGGCGGCCTCGCGGGCCCGGTCGAGCGCGGGCTCGATGCCGTCGTTGACGAAGTGGAAGGTGGTCCCACCCGGCCGCTCCCAGGGGTCACGCTTCTCGTGCGTCACGACGAAGACCGGCGTGTGGAACGGCGCCTCTTCCGGCCACGCCTGCTCGCCGAGGTCGAACATGCGCTTGCCCATCACGCTCGCGCCGGTGCGCTCGAACGTCTCCCGCGCGATGTCGTTGTCGCGCCCTTCCTCGCCGCCCTCGCCCAGCTTCAGGTTCTCCCGGAAGAACCGCTGCGGGAAGATCCACTGCTGCAGTTCCATCCACTGCCCCATCCAGCGCTGGACCTGCGGGTCGTCCTGATTCTCGGGTGCGAAGAAGTCGTCAACGGGCACGGACTCGGGCGCGATGAAGCCGTCCAGCGACATCGACACGCTGAAGAACACCTTCCCGGCCATCAGCCCTCAGCTCCCTTCCGAACGGTCTCGGTGAGGTAGGCAGCCAGGTTGCTCAGGGTCTGCCGGCCGCCCTCGATCGCGTGGTACTTCTCGACCGCCTCGTCGCGCAGCTCCTTGGTGGGGAACACCGTGCGCATCTCGATCCGGGTCGCCGCGCCGTCGGGCGCGAACGTGAGGACCGACTCGAAGGCGTTCGCGTCGCCGCGGGACTCACCGTGCAGCAGCGCGATCCGCTCGGGCGGGGCGATTTCCGTCCAGGAGATCCACTCCTGGTAGTCCGTCCCGTCCGGTCCGTGCATCACGAAGTCCCACTCCCCGCCGACGCGGAACTCGAAGGACCGCGTGGTGGTGGTGAACCCGTCCGGTCCCCACCATCGCGACAGGTGCCGGACTTCGGTGAACGCCTCGAACACCAGCTCCCGTGGGGCGTCGATGATCCGGGAAATCACGATCTCGCGGTCGGCCGTCGCTGACCGCGCCGGCGCGTCCCGTCCTGTCGCTGCCATCGGTCACTCCTCCTGCCTTGCCTGCTTGAGGTCCTGCACGTACGCGTCCAGCCGGTCGAAGCTCTCGTTCCAGAACCGCTCGAATCCGCCGGCCCACTCGTGAACCGGTCGCAGCCCACGGGCGTCAAGGCCGTACAGGCGCTGCTTGCCTGCCTTGCGGTCCCGCACCAGCCCGACCTCCCGGAGCACCCGCAGATGTTTGGACGCCCCCGGCTGGGTCATCCCCAGCTCCTGGGCCAACTCGGTCACCGGCCGCTCACCCGCCCGCAGCAGCACCAGGATCTCCCGGCGCTGCGGCTCGGCGATGGCGTTGAAGACATCCGACGTCGTCGCTGCTCGTGCCATGGGCGCCATCATATGCCGTTATGGGTATGCGTCAAGCCGTGGATCTTTCACAGCCCGGTCTCCCAGGGCCAGAACTGTCAACGCCTGAAATACGCGACCTCACCAGTACCAAGGTGGCTCACTCGCGGCGGCGCCGCTGCCTGCGCCCGATCGTGACGTTGAGCGGGATCAGCGTGAGCCAGAACCACATGGCCGCCGCGGGGGAGAGGAAGGCGAGAGGGGTGGCCAGACCGAACACGAGGGCGGTCGTGCCGGCGTCCACGGATCGTTCCCGTACCTGGGCCGACGCCTCAGCCGCGCCCGCGCCCGCAGCCGCGCCGGCCCCTTTGGCCGTCGTCGGCTCGGGAGTCGCCCCCTCAGCCGCCGCTCCCTCGGCGGTCGCACCCGGAGGCGTTGCCCCCGCGGGCCGCCCGTCCGACACGATGCGCCGCTGGATCGCGGCCATGAGCGCCACATGAGCCGCGTTGGTGGCGGCGACGGTCGCCGAGTAGACGGCGACGGCCAGGGACTGGTCCGTGTACTCGGCGAGCAGCGCCGTGGGGAACGGCAGCAACGCGACCAGCGCCAGCCCCAGCAGCGCGAGCCCGGTCACCGCTCCGTCGACCGTGGGCGTCGCGTCCAGGATGTGCCGGTGTTCGCGCCAGAACTGTGCGATGACCGCGAAGCTCAGGGCGTACGCGGCCAGGTTCGGCAGCGTGTCCCCCAACGCCTCGCGAAACGCGGCGTCGTCGAGTCCGGCGGGCACCGAGACGTCCAGGACCAGCAGCGTCATCGCGATGGCGAAGACACCGTCCGAGAGCGCTGCCAGCCGCTGGGCGCCCGTGCCGGTCCCGGCCCCAGGGCCCTCGGCCGCCCCGCCGCCCTCCGCACCGTCTCCCGCGACCACGGGACGCCCGTCGTCCGTCACACCCCCAGATCCTGCCGCCGGCGCCCGTCGGCCGCCCGCCGGAAGCGTCCGTCCGGGAGGCAATTGATCGATTGATCGGTACCATGGGGCGCATCGCGCGAATACGATCGCGCACACCGCCGTACGGTCGCGCCCGGCAACGCGCGCCGGGCGGTCCTTTCGAACGCAGGCGTGACGGAAGCGGTGGGGCATGCGGGAGTCGGCGCAGAAGCGGCAGACCCGGATCGCGGAGGTGGTGCGGGGCCGCGGCGTCGCGCGCATCACCGATCTCGCCGACGAACTCGGCGTCTCCGTCGTCACGGTGCGCCGCGACGTGGAGGAACTGGCCCGGCGCGGAGAGGTGCGTCGCGGACACGGGGTGGCGCGGTCACTGCAGCCGATGCCCGAGGAAAGCGTCGCCGGGGGCGGGGGAGACGCGGTCGCGATGATCGTCCCCGAGCGCAACACCTACCTCACCGAGGCTGTCCAAGGCGCGCGGGAGGCCGCCGAGAAGGCCGGACTGCGACTCGCGCTGCACATCGCCGCCGACGAGGGCGGGGCGGAGCGCGAGGCGGTGCGCCAGGCGCTGGACGGCGGCGCGCGCGGGCTGCTGCTGTCGCCGCACTGGCGTACCCGGGAGGAGGCGGACGCCGACCACTCCTGGCTGGCCGCCCTGGACGTCCCCACCGTGCTCGTGGAGCGCCGGCCCGCGCGGACCAGCGCGATCTACCCGCTGGACTGCGTGCGCTCGGACCACGCGTACGGCGTGCACCTGGCGCTCGGGCACCTGGTGGACCTCGGCCACCGGCGGATCGTGCTGGCGGCGCGCGACGACAGCCCCACCGCGCGGGTCATCCGCGCGGAGTTCGCCGAGCAGGCCGCTGCCCGGGGTCTGGCCGACGGGTGCCGCGCGATCCTCAGTTCGCGCACCGCGGGCCCCGACCCGAGGGCCGCCGATCCGCGGGCGCTCGATCTCGCCGAAGCGGTCCGCGAGAGCGGGGCCACGGCGGTACTGATCCACAGCGACATGGACGCACTGGTGCTGGTACAGCGGCTGCAGGCGGCCGGGATCGACGTGCCGGGACGCGCTTCCGTGATCGCTTACAACGACGTGGTCGCCGACATGGGTCCCGTCCCCCTGACGGCCGTCGCGCCGCCCAAGGCGGAACTCGGCCGCACCGGGGTCGACCTGCTGCTGCGTCGGCTGGACATGGCGCGCGGCGGTCTGCGACCCGGTGCCAGCCGCCACCTCGAACTGCTGCCGAGCCTGGTCGTCCGGGAGTCGACGGCTCCGGCCCCCGCCCGCTGAGCTGGACCTCGGCGACCTCCGTACCCCTGAGCCGGCGGCCCGGCGCCCGGCGGCCAGCGCCCGGCGGCCAGCGCCCGGCGGCCAGCCGGCAGTCGCCGCCGATCGGTGCACCCGCAACCGATTCACCCGCGAACCCGGGCCATGCGACCGGCTCACACGGGACGCATGCGACCGGTCCAGACGTGCCTACGCAACCGGTCCAAACGTGCCCCACGCGACCGGTTCACAGCCGACCGTCCCACCACTTCTGATTGTTTGAGCGTTTCACTTTCTTCTGTTCGATGTATTGACGCCTTTTTCATTCTGCGATCAGGATGCCCATGAGCCAGCAACGATGCGGGAGGGCCCATGCCTGGTCAACGACACTTAGTGCCCCGGCAGGCAACGTCAGGTCGACTCGTACACGTGCCCGGCGCGGCGCTGCTCATGGTCCTGGCCATGCTGCTGACGGCGTGCTCGGCCTCGGGCGGCAGTGACACCGTCGAGGGCGGCCCGGTCCGCATCACCTTCTGGTCGGCGCTGCGCGGCAGCCAGGAGATGGTGGACGAGTACAACCGCACCCACACCAAGATCCAGGTCGACTTCGAACAGGTTCCCTCGGGGGACCAGGGCGGCTGGGCCAAGCTCAGCAACGCCGCGCGGGCCGGAAACGCCCCCGACGTCGCGACCCTCGAATACCCGCAGCTGCCCGGCTTCGCGATCGACGGCGTGCCCCGCGACATCACCGACCTGCTGCCCGACTCCGTACGCGCGAAGATCCTGCCCCAGGCGATGGACCTCACCACGTTCGAGGGGCGCACCTACGCCGTGCCGGTCGACATCGAACCGATGGTCTTCCTCTACCGCAAGGACCTGTTCACCAAGCACGGCATCCCGGTCCCCAAGACCTGGGCGGAGTTCGAGAGTTCGGCCCGCAAGCTCAAGGAGGCCGAGCCCGCCTCCCGTATCGCCAGCCTCTTCACCACCGGCGGCACCCTCGCCATGGCCGGACTCGTCTGGCAGGCCGGCGGCAAGTGGTACGACACCTCCGACGAGACCTGGCGCATCTCCATGGACGACGCCCCCACCCGCAAGGTCGCCACCTACTGGCAGCGTCTGCTGGACGACGACCTGGTGCGGGTCGAGCCAGCGTCCAGTCAGCAGTGGCGGGCGCACCTGCGCAGCGGTGAGACGGCCGGCTGGCTGGCGGGCGCCTGGGCGGCGGGCTCGATGATGGCCTCCACCCCGAGCGGCAAGGGCAAATGGGCCATCGCGCCCTTCCCGCAGTGGGACCCGAGCAAGCCGTCGCTCGGCACCCAGGGCGGCTCCACCTTCATGGTCACCAAGGACAGCAAGCACCCCAAGGAAGCGATGGAGTTCATCTCCTGGCTGGTCACCAGCCCCGACGCGCTGCGCGCCAAACTCGCCAGCGGCATCAGCAGCGCCTACCCGGCCGTTCCCGACCTGGTGCCGGTAGCCCGCAAGGAGATGGACACCAGCTACTACTCCGGCCAGGACATCTTCGGCCTCTTCCACAAGGAGGCCGAGCTGATCGACCCCGAGTGGAAGTGGGGGCCGCGCATGGTGTCGACCATCAGCTCCGGCGACGACGGACTCGCCCGCGCCGGTGCGGGCAGCGGCACCATCCTGGACGCCCTTCGCGAAGCGCAGCAAAAGACCCTGCCCGATCTGAAGAGCCTCGGCCTGTCGGTCACCACCCGCTGACCCGGCTTCGCGCGGCAGTCCGTCCCCGGGCCGCCGCGCAGCAGCCCGCACCCACCACCCCATAGAGCCGCACATCAGGTTGGAGCCGAGGTGAACCCGTGAGCACAGTGATGTCTTCCGATACGCGGACGGCGACCCCGCCGCCGCCGACGGACCCCACCCGAACCCGTCGCGCCGGACGCCGGCAGCAGACCCTTGCCTGCGTCACACTGCTGGCCCCGTTCACGGCGCTGCTCGTCGCCGTGTTCCTCGTCCCCGTCGGCTACGCAATCGGCCTCAGCCTCTTCTCCGAGGACCACGACGGCCTCGGCTTCGGCGGCGGTGAGACCGTCTTCACCGGACTGCGCAGCTATCTGGCGGTGCTCAGCGATCCGAGCTTCCTCTCCGGGTTCGGTGCCATCGCCCTCTACTGCGTGATCTTCGTCCCCACCGTGGTCATCGGCGCGCTCGCGCTGGCCCTGCTGCTCGACTCGGGCCTGATCCGGCTGCGCCGCACCGCGCAGATGCTGCTCTACCTGCCGCACGCCGTACCCGGCATCATCGCCGCCGTCATCTGGCTGTACCTCTACACCCCGGGGCTCAGCCCGGTCATCAAACTCTTCGCCGAGGCCGACGTCACCATCGACTTCCTGGGACTGCACACCGTGCTCCCGTCGATCGTCAACATCGCCCTGTGGAGCGGCCTCGGCTACAACATGGTGATCTTCTACGCGGCGCTCCAGGCGCTGCCGCGCGAGGTGCTGGAGGCGGCCCGGATCGACGGAGCGGGCGGTGTGCGCACGGCGCTGCTGGTCAAGGTGCCCATCATCAGGGGTTCCGTCGTCATGGTGGGCATGTTCTCGCTGATCGGCGCGCTCCAGCTGTTCACCGAGCCGATGCTGATGAACCAGGCCACGCCGATGGTCAACTCCCGCTTCACCCTGAACATGTACATCTACGACGCCGCCTTCCGCCGCAACAACTACGGACTCGCCTCCGCGGCCTCCGTCATCCTCCTCGTCGTCACCTGCGCCCTGTCCTTCGCGGTGACACGGTGGGCCGGCCGCCGGGAACGGAGCGCCAAGTGACCACGACCACCGCCACCACCCCGACCACACCCGCCCTCGGCACACCACGGGGACGCTCCTCCGGCAGCAGGCTCACCAGCCGGAGCATCGCCAACGTCGTCGTCGGCCTCGCCGCGCTCTACACCCTGCTCCCCACGCTGTGGCTGCTGATGGCCTCCACCAAGAACGCCGACGCTCTCTTCGGCAGCGACATCTTCTCCTTCGGCGACTTCTCCTTCGCCCGCAACGTCTCCGACCTGTTCGCCATGGACGGCGGCCTCTACGGCGAGTGGTACGTCAACAGCCTGCTGTACGCGGTCGTCGGCGCACTCGTCGGCTCGATGATCAGCGTCGCCGCCGGATACGCCTTCGACAAGTACGAGTTCCCGCACAAGGAGAAACTGTTCGGGCTCGTCCTCACCGGCGTCATGGTGCCGCCGACCGTGCTGGCCCTCCCGCTCTACCTGGTGGCCTCCGGCATCGGTCTGGTCAACACCTTCTGGGCCGTGTTCATCCCCGTCCTGTTCAACCCCTTCGGGGTCTACCTCGCCCGCCTCCTGTCCAGCGGCTACGTACCCAACGAGGTGCTGGAGGCGTCCCGCGTGGACGGCGCCGGTGAGCTCCAGACCTACTTCCGGGTCAGCCTGCGCATGCTCGGGCCCGGTTTCGTCACCGTCTTCCTGTTCCAGCTCACCGCCATCTGGAACAACTTCTTCCTGCCCATGGTGATGCTCTCGGACCAGCACCTGTATCCGCTCAGCCTGGGCCTCTACACCTGGAACAGCGCCGCCACCGTCTCACCCGAGTACTACCCGCTCGTCGTCATCGGCTCGTTGCTCGCCGTCGTCCCGCTGATCGTCGCGTTCATCACCCTGCAGCGCTACTGGAAGTCCGGCCTGACCGCGGGAAGCGTCAAGTGACCTGCACGGAACGCCAATTGACCTGCACCGAGCGCCAATCGACCTACCGGAAGCGTCAACTGAACCCCAGGGGGCCCCGATCGACCCGCAGGAGCGCCAAGTGACCCACCCCGACCACCGGCCCCGTCCGCGCGCCGCGCTGGCCATGGCGAAGAAGACCGCCCGGCAGGTCCTCGACGCCGACGTACGGGCCCGACTGGCCGAACTCACCGACATCGACCCGAACCTCGTCCTGGACGACCTGACCACCCCCGCCGCGCACCGCGCGCTCGCCGACGTCGAGTTGCTCGTCACCGGCTGGGGCTGCCCGCCCATCGACGAGGCGGCGCTGAAGGCCGCGCCCCTGCTTCGGGCGGTCGTGCACACCGCCGGCACCGTACGCCACCACATCACCCCCGCCTGCTGGGAACGTGGCCTCGCGGTGTCCTCCGCCGCCGCGGCCAACGCCGTCCCGGTCGCCGAGTACACCCTCGCCATGATCCTGCTCGCCAACAAAAGGGTCCTCGACACCGCCCGCGCCTACCGCCTCGAGCGCCGCCGCATCGACTGGAACGAACGCCACCCCAACGCCGGCAACTACCACCGGACGGTCGGCATCCTCAGCGCCTCGGTCATCGGACGCCGCGTCATCGAACTGCTCCGTCCGCACGACCTCACGGTGCTGCTCCACGACCCCTACGTCACGGACGCCGAGGCCCGCGAACTTGGCACCCAACCCGTGCCGCTCACCGAGCTGTTCGCCCGCAGCGACGTCATCAGCGTGCACACTCCGCTGCTGCCCGAGACCCGGGGTCTGGTCAGCCGCGACCTGCTGGCGCGACTGCGCACCGGCGGCACCCTCATCAATACCGCGCGGGGCGCCGTCGTGGACCAGAACGCCCTCACCGACGAGGTGCTCACCGGACGGATCCGCGCGATCCTCGACGTGACCGAACCGGAGATACTCCCGGTGGACTCACCGCTGTTCGACTGCCCCAACGTCGTCATCACCCCGCACATCGCGGGCTCGAAGGGCGGCGAACTGCGTCGGCTCGCGGACCTGGCGCTCACCGAGGTCGAGTCGTACGCCCTCGGCCGCCCCTTCTCCCACCCGGTCCGGCCCGAACACCTGGCCCGCCTCGCCTGAGCCCACCCGTTCCGCCCGTACGAAGCCGACCGCACCGACCGTACGAAGGCAAGCGGACACAAGCCGGCCGTACAAAACCCACCGGACCAGAACCGACCGGACCAGAGGACCAGAACCGACCGGATCAGAGGACCAGAGGACCAGAACCGTCCGGACCAGAGCCGACCAGAACCGTCCGGACCAGATCCGACCAGAACCGACCGGACCCGACAGGAGACGTGGCCCCCACATGCCCGAACACCCCTTCCCCACGGCCCCCGAGGAAGACCGCACCCTCAGCCCGCACACCGGATACACCCGCGCCCACTGGGAAGCCACCGCCGACCGGTTGCTCACCGCCGCCCTCCGCTATGCCACCCCCGGCCAGGCCCTGATCGACCTGCCCGGCCCGCCCTCCAAGTCCGGGGTGAGCTCCGACGGCCTGGAAGGGTTCGCCCGTACCTTCCTGCTGGCCGCGTTCCGCACCGCCGGAGCTTCCGGCAAGGACCCGCACGGCTTCCTGGAGCGCTACACCGCCGGCCTCGCCCGCGGCACCCGCACCCCCGGCCGCGACGACACCGAGTCCTGGCCGGAGATCGGACACCACGGCATCCAGGGCCAGCCCATGGTGGAGTCCGCCTCCGTGGCACTGGCCCTGCGACTGACCGCGCCCTGGACGTGGGACACGCTCCCGGCGGCGGACCAGGACCGAGTCGAGCAGTGGCTGCGCGGCGCGCTGCGGCACACCCCCGCCCCCAACAACTGGTACCTCTTCCCGCTGACCGTCGCCGGTTTCCTGGAGTCCGCCGGGCGAGGCGACACCGAGACACGTCAAGCGATCGAGCGCGGACTCGACCTGCTGGACGGCTGGTATCAGGGCCAGGGCTGGTACTCCGACGGCGACGGCCGGTCCTTCGACCACTACAACGGCTGGGCCCTCCACTTCTACCCACTGCTCCACGCACACCTCGCCGGGGACCGCGCACTGCTCGACCGACTCGGCCCGCGGCTGAGGGAGTTCCTGGACGGCTTCGCCCTCCTCTTCGACGCGAACGGTGCCCCCATCCACCACGGGCGCTCACTGACCTACCGCTTCGCCGCCGTCACCGCGGTTGCCCTGGGAGCACTCACCGGGACGACACCACTCGCCCCCGGTGTCACCCGCCGCATCCTCAGTGGAGCACTGCGCCACTTCCTCGACCGCGGCGCACTGACCGAGGACGGCGTCCTCAGCCTCGGCTGGTACGGGCCGCACGCCGCGACGCTCCAGCGCTACTCCGGACCCGGCTCCCCGTACTGGGCCTCCAAGGGTTTCCTCGCCCTGCTGCTGCCACCCGAGGACCCGGTGTGGACGGCCACCGAGGAGAGCGCGCCCGCCGAGGGCCCCGACCGTGCTCTCGCGCTCCCCGCCCCCGGACTGCTCATCCAGACCACGGGACGGGACGGCCTGACCCGCCTGCACAACCACGGCAGCTACAAACTCGACTCCCGCGCGCCGGAGGAGGCCCCCGGCGACCCCCTCTACGCCCGCCTCGCCTACTCCACCCGCACCGGCCCGACCAGCGCCGTCAACGCCCCCGACAACCACATCTCCATCCAGGCGCGCGGCACCCGCAGCGCCCGCATCCGGATCCACCCCCTCGCCGCCGGCCCCGACTGGCTCGCCTCCTGGCACCGCCCGGTCTTCCCCGACGGCGGCCCGGTCCTGCCCTCCACCCGGATCGAGAGCCTCACCTTGGTGCGCGGCAGACTCGAACTCCGTGTGCACCGCACGGTCCGGGTACCGGCAGGCACCCCGATCCACCACACCGGCTGGGCCGTCGCCCTCCCACCGGAGTCCGCCGCCCACGCCGAACAGTCCGCGGAAGCCGAACAGGCCGCTCAAGCCCAACAGACCGCCCAAGCCCAACAGACCGGCGAAGCCGACCAGGCCGCTCAAGCCGAACAGACCCCCGCAGACGGACAGACCCCCGCAGCCGAACAGCCCCCCGCACCCGGACAGACCCAGGAGACACGGATCGCCGGCCCCGCCGTCACCAGCCAGCTCCTCGGCCTCTACGGCTGGCAGACCCACCGAACCGTCCGCGCCCCGCAGGGCACGGCGTACGGCCCCTGGGCGCTCGTGCCCGAACTCACCGGAACGGTGGGCGAGTCGGAGGCCGGCACGGTGTTCGCCGCGCTCGCCTCGCTCACCGGCGAACCCGACCCGGCCCCCCTCACCGGACTGGCCACAGCGGAGGTCAACGCCCGCACCCTCACGGTGCACTGGGCGGACGGAGACCGAACGGTCGTCGAGTTCGGCACCGAGGCAGGCATGGGCCCGACGGTGTCCGGGGCCGGTGGGTGAGACGGTGCGGCGGATGTCACACTGGCCCCATGGACGAGCGTAATTTCGGCAGGTCCGGTCAGCGGGCCTCGGTCATCGGTCTGGGCACATGGCAGCTCGGCGCGGACTGGGGCGATGTGAGCGACAAGGACGCCCACGCGGTGCTGGAGGCCGCCGCCGAGTCGGGGGTCACCTTCTTCGACACGGCCGACGTGTACGGCGACGGACGCAGCGAGCAGACGATCGCGTCGTTCCTCCACGGCCGCCCGGACCTGCATGTGCTGGTCGCCACCAAGATGGGCCGGCGCGTCGAGCAGATCCCGCAGAACTACGTGCTCGACAACTTCCGTGAGTGGAACGACCGCTCCCGGCGCAACCTCGGCGTCGACCGCCTGGACCTGGTGCAACTGCATTGCCCGCCCACGCCCGTCTATTCGTCCGACGAGGTCTTCGACGCACTCGACTCCATGGTGGAGGAGGAGCGGATCGCCGCGTACGGCGTGAGCGTCGAGCGTTGTGACGAGGCGCTGACCGCGATCGCCCGGCCGAACGTGGCAAGCGTCCAGATCATCCTCAACCCGTTCCGTATGAAGCCGCTGCTTGAGGTGCTCCCCGCGGCGAAGGAGGCGGGCGTCGGCATCATCGCCCGTGTCCCCCTGGCCTCCGGCCTGCTCTCCGGTAAGTACACCAAGGACACGGTGTTCCCCGAGAACGACCACCGCACCTACAACCGCCACGGCGAGGCCTTCGACCAGGGGGAGACCTTCTCCGGTGTCGACTACGCCACGGGCGTTGAGGCCGCGGCCGAGTTCTCCGCCCTCGCCCCCGAGGGCTACACCCCGGCCCAGCTGGCACTGCGCTGGATCGCCGACCAGCCCGGAGTGACCGCGGTGATCCCGGGCGCCCGCTCGCCCGAACAGGCCCGTGCCAACGCGACGTCGGTGAAGCTGCCGGAACTCCCCACCGAGACCGTGGACGCCATCCGGGAGCTGTACGACCGCCGGATCAAGGAGCAGGTCGAATCCCGCTGGTAGCCGCCCCTGGCCGACGAGGGACCCGCCCGGGCAGTCGCGCGGCGGGATCGCCGCGCTAACAGCGGCCGTACGGGTGCCGGGCCGGGCACCCGTACGGCCGCCGGTCAGCGGACCACAGGTAGGTGGAGCGGACTACCGGTAGGTGATGTCGGAGGTCGCGTTCAATGGCATCGACGCAGGACATTGGGGCATTCCGAGTGCGCGATGCGGTGCAGTTCACTCTTCTGAACGGAAGGTAGGGTGCAAGCGCTTTCTGGTCAACGCCTCCTGCGGAACCTTTTCCGGTGGCCCGCCGATCTCCGGCCACATGCCGGCGGGGTTCGCGGGCTGACGTGCTGAGGAGTCAGGCGTGCTGACGACTCACTGGCTCACATGCTGACGGGCGCCTTGGATATGGAAGTTGAAGTCGGTGTGGCCGAGGGCGCCGAGCAGACGCAGCCAGATCGGCAGCAGCATCTCGGCGCCCCGGGCGGTCTCGATCCCACCGAGGTCGATGACGCTGCTCGGGGGCCAACCGAAGGAGACCAGCAGTTTGGTGACCTGCGCCTTGGCGTCCGTGTCGTCGCCGGAGACGAAGACGTGGTGCTCTCCAGCGACGCGGCCGGGCTCGACCATGACACGGCAGTTCATGGTGTTGAGGGTCTTGACGACGCGTGCCCCGGGGAAGGCACGCTGCACCTGTTCGGCGAGGCTGTCGGTGTTCACGGGGTTCAGCGAGGGCGGCATCCCCCTGGAGAAGTCGAGCGGATTGGCGACGTCGATGAGCACCTTGCCCGCCAGGTTCGCGCTTCCCGCGGCGTTCAGTACGGAGAGTGTGGCGTCGCCCGCGGTGGTGTTGACGACCGTCTCACCGGAGGCGGCGGCCTCGGCGAAGGGCTTCAGGGACACGGAAGGATGGGCGGCGTGCCAGTCGGCGAACGGCTCCGTGCCCATGGCGTCCGGCTCCGTGCGGGCGAGCGTCGCGGCGGGGTTGCGGGTTCCGATGGTGACCTGGTGGCCCAGGGAGGCGAGCTTGGCGGCGATGGTCCGACCGACGACGCCGGTGCCGAGGACGGCGTAACGCATGAGGATGGATCCTTTCCGGAAGGGGGCCCGGCACGACAGGGGATGCACCAGATTATGCCGGTCCGCCACGCACGTCCGCCCCTGAATTATGGGGGAGTGCGCCGGGGAAGGGGCGGCGGTGGCGCTCCTTTGTCCGGGCCCGGACCCAGCCCGGACCCGGGCGACTTCGGCGGCTCTGGTTCGGCGACCTCGGGCGTCCAGGGGGTCGGGCCGACCCCCTGGGCCTCCGGTCAGCGGCTGCCCGACCGAAGCTTGCGCAGGAACCGCTGCGCCTGCGCGCGCCGCCGGGGATCCGCCGCGGCCCGCCGCGCCTCGGCCACGGCCCGCCGCCCCTGCGGACTCCTGGCGAACTGCTTGATCCGTTCGACGATGCCTGCCATGTCGTTCCTCCCGGAGAGCCCAATGTGCAGATCGATGTGTGGATGGACGTGTGGATGGATGCGTGGACGAATGGATCGCCCGTACCCCGCTTACCCTCCTCCGGCCCCGGTCAGGCAGGCGTAAGCCCACCGGTCAGGACGCCAGGGCCGTCAAGGTGCGCTCGCCCCCGGAATCGCCGGCCGTCGCCGGGACGAGCGCCACCTCGTCAAGCCCGGCCGCCGCGTAGGCCTCCATGCGCCCGCGTACATCGGTGACGTCACCGATGAGACCGACCCTGGTCGCGGCTTCCGCGGGCAGCGCGGCGAGCAGGCTTTTCGGGTCGGCACCCGAACGGGCCAGCTCCACGGCCGCACCGAATCCGGACGCCACGAACATCTCCCGGTAGCCGGGGACCGTCAGATATCCGACGAGACCGCTCCGGATCTGGACCAGCGACTCCGGCGCCGGGTCCACCGCCACGGGCAGCCAGGCGGCCAGTCGCGGTGGTGTGCGGCCCTGCCGTGCCGCGGCCGTGTCCAGCTTGGCGCGCAGGTCGCGGACCTGCTCGGGGGAGACCGAGTCGAGCACCATACGGTCGGCGTGCGCCGCCGCGGTGGCGATCGCCCGGTCATCGAAGGCCGCCACCGTGAGCTCGCCACCGGGTGGCGCCAGTTGCCGGCGGAAACCGCTGCCGGGTACCACCTCCTGTCCCGGCTCGCCCTTCATGAGCTGTCGTACGGCCCCGGCGCTCTCCTCCAGGACGCGGGCGACCCCCGCACGCGACCGGCCGTGCACTCCTTCGACGACCCGGACGCTGGACGCGCCGAGGGCCACACCGACCGGGCGGCCGGTGAGTTCGGCGACCGACGCCGCGCCTCGTACGGTCGACAGCGGGTCACGGACGGAGACCGCGACCGGTCCGGCGGTGAGCGCGATGTGCTCCGTGGCGGGACCGATCGCCGTGGCGAGCACGAAGGCGTCCCAGGTGGGCCCCTCACCCACCCACACCTCGCGGTATCCGAGGCGATCCGCCACCGTCGCCACCCGCAGGGGTTCCTCGGTCGGACTGTCGTCTTCTCGGGCTGCGGCAACCACGCTGATGTCCATGGCGCCCACGGTAGTTGCGGGGTGAGCCGCGGCCTTCGCCGGGCCGGTGCGCTCACGCGCGCCGGGCCTGCCACCGCCTGGACAGCAGGCCCGCCGCCTCGGCGGCCTGAGCCCTACGGGTGATGTGCGGCGTCGACCCGCAGGAAATGAGCCGTCCGTTATGAACTATTTGGCATGCTTCGCGAAGATGTCGCGGGATGCCCAGTCCCGTCCGCCGACCCCGGAAGCGAGGCGTGGAGCGTGCAGGCAAGGCCCGACTGCCCACCGGTCGCCGGAGTACGGCCGGTCGTGCGTACGGCGCGTCCGGCGCGCGCCCGGCGGCTGCGGGTGCTTGCCGTGCTGCCGCTGCTGGCGTCGGTGCTCGCCGCCTGCGGAGGCGACGAGGAAACCGGTACGACCACCCTGAACTGGTACAACTTCCCCGACGACTCAGGGGCGTTGCAGGAGGCGGCCGACAAGTGCAGCCGTGACTCGGGCGGCCGCTACCGCATCAACTACAACAAGCTTCCGCGCACCGCCGACGGCCAGCGCCAGCAGATGGTCCGCAGGCTCGCCGCCGAGGACTCCTCGCTCGACATCCTGGGACTCGACGTCACCTGGGCCGCCGAGTTCGCCGAGGCCCGCTGGATCAGGGAGTGGACCGGCGAGGCCAAGCGCCGGGCCACCGCGGACACCCTGCGCGTACCGCTGCAGACCGCCACCTGGAAGGGGCGGCTCTACGCGGTCCCGTACAACACCAACACCCAGCTGCTCTGGTACCGCGAGGACCTCGTCCCCAAGCCGCCGGTCACCTGGGCCGAGATGATCGACCAGGCCAGTGAACTGGCCCGGCAGGGCAAACCGCACTTCGTGGAGATCCAGGGCGCCCAGTACGAGGGCCTCACCGTCTGGTTCAACACGCTGGTCAACAGTGCCGGCGGGTCGATCCTCAATCCGCGCGCGACCGAGGCCACCCTCGGCCCGCCGGCCGTACGGGCCGCCGCGGTGATGCGCGACCTGGCGAACTCCCCGGCCGCGGACCCCTCGCTCTCCAACCAGATGGAGGACCAGAACCGCCTCGCCATGGAAGCGGGAACGGCGGCCTTCGAGCTCAACTACCCGTTCGTCTATCCCTCGATGAAGACGAACAACCCCGAGCTGTTCAAGCAGTTCCGCTGGGCCGCCTACCCGAGGGTCGACGCCGACCGTCCGTCGCGGCCCACCATCGGCGGCATCGACCTCGCGGTGAGCGCCTACTCGCGCCACCCGCAGCTCGCGTTCGAGGCGGCCCTGTGCCTGCGCAACCGGGAGAACCAGCTCACCGCCGCCCTCACCGGCGGTCTGCCGCCCACCCTGCGCAGCCTGTACGACGAGCCGGAGCTCATCAAGGACTACCCGTTCGCCAAGGAGGTGCTGGCGGCCCTGGAATCCGCGAGCGTCCGGCCGCAGACCCCCGCCTACCAGAACGTCTCGATCGCCATCTCCCACACCTTGTCCCCGCCGTCCGGGATCAAGCCGGAGAGTTCGGTCGACACCATCCGCGAACAGATCGACAGGGCCCTGCGGTCCGAGGGTGTGATCCCGTGAGCCACCGCCTTCCCCACCCTCCCGCCGACGGGCGACCCCGCGCCCTGACCCACTCCCCGGAGGGCCTCACATGAGCATGCAGGCCGAGCCGGCCGGCGCCCCCGCGCCCCCGCCGGACACCGGACAGACCGCGGAGCAGCGGGCCGCGCTCTCGGCGGGCGCCAGGCAGGAACGGCGTCTGGGCTGGCTGCTGTGCGCACCCGCCGTCGTCGTGATGCTCGCCGTGACCGCCTACCCCGTCGGCTACGCCATCTACCTCTCGCTGCAGCGCTACGACCTGCGGTTCCCGGCCCAGGCCGAGTTCGTCGGACTGACCAACTACGGGGCCGTGCTGACCTCGCCGTTCTGGTGGCAGGCGTTCTGGGTGACGTTGTTCGTCACCGCCGTCTCCGTCGCCATCGAACTCGTCCTCGGCATGGCGATCGCCCTGGTGATGCACCGCACGATCTTCGGGCGCGGCACGGTACGGACCTCGGTCCTCATCCCGTACGGCATCGTCACCGTCGTCGCCGCGACCTCCTGGCAGTTCGCCTGGACGCCGGACACGGGCTATTTGGCCGAACTGCTGCCCGCGGGGGAGGCGCCCCTCACCGAGCAGTGGCCCGCCCTGTGGCTGATCATCCTGGCGGAGGTGTGGAAGACGACGCCGTTCATGTCGCTGCTGCTGCTCGCCGGCCTCGCCCTCGTCCCCGAGGAGACCCTGCGGGCCGCGATGGTGGACGGCGCCACCGCCTGGCAGCGCTTCACCAAGGTCACGCTGCCGCTGATGAAACCCGCGATCCTGGTCGCACTGCTGTTCCGCACCCTGGACGCGTTCCGGATCTTCGACAACATCTACATCCTGACCGCGGGCGCCCATGACACCGGATCGGTGTCGATCCTCGGTTACGACAACCTGTTCACAGCGCTGAACCTGGGCATCGGATCGGCGATCTCGGTGATGATCTTCATCTGTGTCGCGCTCATCGCCTTCGCCTTCATCAAGCTGTTCGGCGCGGCGGCACCCGGTGCGGAGGTGAAACGCTGATGGCCGCGGTGGGAAGGACACATGCCACCCGATGGGCGATCATCAACATCGTGGTGGTGCTCTACGCGCTGTTCCCGGTCTGGTGGATCGCCGCCCTGTCGTTCAAGACCCCCGCCACCCTCACGGACGGCAACTTCATCCCGCGGGAATGGACCTGGGAGAACTACCGCGGCATCTTCGACACCTCCGAGTTCACCCGGGCGCTGATCAACTCCATCGGCATCGCCCTGATCTCCACCGCCATCGCGGTCGTCCTGGGCACCATGGCCGCCTACGCCGTCGCCCGCCTGCGCTTCCCCGGCAAGCGCGCCCTCATCGGTGTGTCGCTGCTGATCGCGATGTTCCCGCCGATCTCGCTGGTGTCACCGCTGTTCAACATCGAGCGCGTGATCGGGATCTTCGACACCTGGCCGGGGCTGATCATCCCGTACATGACGTTCTCCCTGCCGCTCGCGATCTACACGCTGTCGGCGTTCTTCCGGGAGATCCCCTGGGATCTGGAGAAGGCCGCGAAGGTGGACGGGGCGACGCCCGCGCAGGCCTTCAGACTGGTGATCGCGCCCCTGGCCGCACCGGGCGTCTTCACCACGGCCATCCTCGTTTTCATCTTCTGCTGGAACGACTTCCTGTTCGCGATCTCGCTGACCTCGACCGAGGCCGCGCGCACCGTGCCCGCGGCGATCGCGTTCTTCACCGGAAGCTCCCAGTTCCAGCAGCCCACCGGCTCGATTGCCGCGGCCGCCGTGGTGATCACCATCCCGATCATCATCTTCGTCCTGCTCTTCCAGCGGCGGATCGTCGCAGGTCTGACGGCCGGCGCCGTCAAGGGCTGAGAGCGCCGGAACGGGGAAGGCACAAGGAAGGCAAGGAGGCACCACCATGGCCGAGATCGTGCTGGAGAGCGTCACCAAGCGCTTCCCCGACGGGGCACTCGCCGTGCAGGACGTGGACCTCGCCATCGACGACGGCGAGTTCATGATCCTGGTCGGCCCTTCCGGGTGTGGCAAGTCCACCACCCTCAACATGATCGCGGGACTCGAGGACATCACCGACGGCACACTGCGCATCGGTGACCGCGTGGTCAACGACCTCGCACCCAAGGACCGCGACATCGCCATGGTCTTCCAGAGCTACGCCCTGTACCCGCACATGAGCGTGCGCGAGAACATGGGCTTCGCCCTGCGTCTGGCCAAGACCGACAAGGACACCATCAACCGCAAGGTCGAGGAGGCCGCCCGTGTCCTGGACCTGACCGAACACCTGGACCGCAAACCCGCCAACCTCTCCGGCGGCCAGCGTCAGCGGGTCGCCATGGGCCGGGCGATCGTCCGCGACCCCAAGGCGTTCCTCATGGACGAGCCGTTGTCCAACCTGGACGCGAAACTGCGTGTCCAGATGCGCACGCAGATCTCCCGGTTGCAGCGCCGGCTCGGCACGACCACCGTGTACGTCACCCACGACCAGACCGAGGCGATGACCCTCGGCGACCGGGTCGTCGTCATGCGGCAGGGCCTCATCCAGCAGGTCGGCACCCCCGCGGAGCTCTACGACCACCCGCGCAACCTGTTCGTCGCCGGGTTCATCGGATCGCCCGCGATGAACTTCGTGCCGGCCACCCTGGAGGACAGCGTCCTGCGGACCGCCCTGGGCGACCTGCCCCTTGACGACCGCAAGCGGCAGATGCTCCAGCGCCAGGACGCGCCGCGCCAGGTCATCGTCGGGCTGCGCCCGGAGACCTTCGAGGACGCGGCCCTCACCCGTGGACGCGGCGGGCCCAGCAGGCCCACCTTCGCCGCCACCGTCGACGTACTGGAATCCCTCGGCTCCGACGTCTTCATCTACTTCGCGATGGAAGGCGGACCGGCGCGAACCGCCGAGCTGGAGGAACTCGCCGCCGATTCCGGTCAGCAGGACACCGGCGGGGCGGAGGCCAGCCAGATCGTGGCCCGGCTGGACGCCGCGACCCGTGCCCGCGAGGGCGCGCCCGTGGAACTCCAGGTCGACATGAGCAGGGCCCATGTCTTCCACCCGGAGACGGGCCTGAACCTGACCCATCACGAGAGCTGAGTCCGGGGCCGGAGCGGGAGGGGTAGACCGGGGCGGAAAGCCGTGCGACCGGCGTTCCGTCCCGGAAGGAGCCCGAACGCGCGGTCACCGCGGACGCGAGGTGCGCTTACACTGAGCAAACACGGGCGTTCGGTACATATCGGGAACGTCATGCGCTGTCCGCGGGTTCTCCTTCCAGTACTCGCCCTGACCCTGGTGTTGGTGGCCGCACCCCCTGCCCAGGGACAGGGTGAGGTGTCACGTGGCCGGGGATTCGGTGCGCGGCTGCTTCAATCGCTGGTCGACGGGGTCCAGTTCGGGGTGATCATCGCCGTCACGGCCGTCGGCCTGTCGCTGCTGTTCGGCACCATCCACCTGATCAACTTCGCGCACGGCGAGTTCGTGACGATCGGGGCGGCCTTCGCCTTCTTCCTCAATGTCTCCGCGGCGGGTCCGGGCTGGCACCTGATCCCTGCCGCGGCCGCCGCGGTCGTCTTCGGAGCACTTCTGGGCGCTGCCGTCGACCGCGGCCTGTGGCGGCCGCTGCGGGCCCGCGGCACGGGGCTGATCAACCTGTTCATCGTGACGATCGGACTGTCCCTGCTGCTGCGGCACGTCGTCCTCGTTCTGTTCGGGGCCCGGCCCGCCTCCTTCGCGCAGTACGACATCCAGAACGCGATCCGCCTCGGAGCGATCGGCATCACCCCGCGCGACCTCACGGTCACCCTGCTCTCGGTGGCGGTGCTCGTCGGCGTCGCCGTCCTGCTGCAGCGGACCCGGACCGGCACCGCGGTACGCGCCGTCTCCGTCAACCGCGACCTCGCGGAGGCCTCCGGCATCGACGTTCAGCGGGTGGTGCTGGTCGTGTGGATCCTCAGCGGCGCCCTGGCCGCCCTCGGCGGGGTCTTCTACGGCCTGGTGGAGATCATCACCTGGGACATGGGATTCAAGCTGCTGCTGCTGATGTTCGCGGGGATCATCCTCGGCGGACTGGGCTCCGCCTACGGCGCGATGGTGGGCAGCCTGGTCATCGGGATCGTCGCCCAGGTGTCCACCCTGTGGTTCCCGGTCGACCTGCAGTACGCCTGGGCCCTGCTGGTCCTCATCGTGATCCTGCTCGTCCGGCCCGAGGGCATCCTCGGCCGTCCGGAACGCACGGGATGAGGGGCGGGCGCCATGGACTTCGAAGTCATCGTCTCCGACGCGCTGCGCTCCGGCATCGGCCCCATCGCCGCCGTGTACGCGCTCGCCGCGATGGGACTGAACCTGCACTTCGGCTACACCGGGCTGCTCAACTTCGGCCAGGTCGGCTTCATGCTGGTGGGCGCCTACGGTCTCGCGGTCACGGTGGTGACCTACGGCGGAGCCATGTGGCTCGGCGTCCTCGGCGGACTCGCCTGTGCGGTCGTGCTGGCCCTGCTGCTCGGTGTGCCCACCCTGCGGCTGCGTGCCGACTACCTCGCGATCACCACGATCGCCGCCGGGGAGACACTCCGGCTGTTCTACCGGTCGAGCTGGGCGGAACCGGTCACCGGCGGGGTGTACGGGCTGCAGCGGTTCGCGAATGACTTCTACGACCTCAACCCCATCCCGCGGGGCTCCTACGGGGTGTGGCTGGTGAGCTTCGACGCGCGGGACCTGTGGGTGCTCACCGTCGGGTGGGGGCTGGTGGCCGTGGTGGGGGCGCTGCTCGCCCTGCTGGTGCACAGCCCGTGGGGGCGGGTCGTACGGGCCGTCCGCGACGACGAGACCGCCGCCCGCAGCCTGGGCAAGAACGTGTACGCCTACAAAATGCAGAGCCTGGTCCTCGGGGGCGTCATCGGAGCCGTCGCGGGCATGCTGCAGGCGATCCAGGTGCAGTCCGTGAGCCCCGACACCTTCGACCCGGCCGTCACCTTCTTCCTCTACACCCTGCTCGTGCTGGGCGGAGCCGGACGGATCCTGGGGCCGGTCGTCGGCTCGATCCTGTTCTGGTTCCTGCTCACCTTCCTCGACAGTGCGCTGCGGCAGGCCATCGAAGCCGGCTACGTGTCGTCGGAGCTGATCAGTACCTCCGAGGTGGGTGCGGTGCGCTTCGCGCTGGTCGGCCTCACGCTGATTCTGCTGATCGTGTTCCGGCCGCAGGGACTGCTCGGCAACCGGAAGGAGATGATGCTCAGTGAGCGCTGAAGATGTCCCCGGCGTCGCCTCACCCGACGTCGGTGTCTCCGCCGAGGCGGCCGGACGGCTCGCCGGTACCGTGCCCGAGCCGGGCGTGCGCAAGCCCGATCCGCTGCTCGTCCTGGACCGGGTCACCCGCAGCTTCGGCGGCCTCACCGCCGTGCGGGTGGATCACCTCGAGGTACAGCGCGGCACCATCACCGCGCTCATCGGACCCAACGGCGCCGGCAAGACGACCCTGTTCAACATCGTGAGCGGCTTCGACCGCGCCGACAGCGGCCGGTGGTCGTTCGCCGGGCATCCGCTCACCGGCCGACCGGCGCACCGGGTGGCACGTCAGGGACTGGTCCGGACGTTCCAGCTCACCAGGGTGCTCGCCCGGCTGACCGTGCGGGAGAACCTGATGCTCGCGGCCGACGGACAGCACGGCGAACGGTTGCTGCCCGCGGTGATGCGCCCGCTGTGGCGCGGGCAGGAGCGCGAGACCGGGCGCAGGGCGGACGAACTGATCGAACGGTTCAGGCTCCAGGGAGTGCGCGACGACTTCGCCGGCACACTCTCCGGTGGGCAGCGCAAACTGCTGGAGATGGCCCGCGCGCTGATGGCCCGGCCGATCATGGTGCTCCTCGACGAGCCGATGGCCGGGGTCAATCCCGTACTGACCCAGTCCCTGCTGCGCCACATGGCCGAGCTACGGGACGAGGGGTTGACCGTCTGCTTCGTGGAACACGACATGGACGTGGTCATGGGCGTCAGTGACTGGGTGGCCGTCATGGCCGACGGCCGACTGGTGGCCGAGGGCCCGCCCCACACGATCGGGCAGAACCCCGCCGTCGTGGACGCCTATCTGGGCAAACGGCACGACGAGCCCGGGACCGCCGGGGATCCAGGGCCCACCGGTTCCGGGGATGCCAGGGCTATTGGGGACGAGGAGTGACACATGTCCGCCGACCACACACCCGTACTGGCGGGGGACGACATCGTCGCCGGGTACCTGCCGGGCGTCGACGTACTGCGCGGATGCAGCGTCCGGGTGGGGCCCGGCGAACTGGTCGGGGTGATCGGCCCCAACGGAGCCGGGAAGTCCACCCTGATCAAGGCGGTCTTCGGGCTGCTGCGCGTGCGGGGCGGGACGGTACGGCTCCTCGGCGAGGACGTCACGGGCCGGCCCGCGCACGAGCAGGTACGCCGGGGAGTGGGCTACGTACCGCAGTTGCAGAACGTCTTCCCGACGCTGACCGTCGAGGAGAACCTGCGGATGGGGATCTATCTGCGGCCCAAGGAGTACGCGCGGCGGTCCGCGGCCATGGCGGAACTCTTCCCCGTGCTGGCCACCCGACGCAAGCAGAAGGCCGGGGCGATGTCGGGCGGCGAGCGGCAGATGCTCGCGATGGCCCGGGCGCTGATGACCGAGCCACGCCTGCTGCTGTTGGACGAGCCGTCCGCGGGCCTGTCACCGGTCCATCAGGACCATGTGTTCGATCGTGTGAAGGAGATCAACGGCGCGGGAGTCGCCGTGCTCATGGTCGAGCAGAACGCCCGCCGGTGCCTGCAGATCTGCGACCGTGGCTACGTCCTCGACCAGGGCCGCAACGCCTACACCGGCACGGGCGAGCGACTGCTGCACGACGAGAAGGTGATCGAGCTCTACCTCGGCACCCTGGCCCGCGTCCGCTGAGGTGTCTTCTGGGTCCCCCGTTGGGTCCTCCGTCCTCACTCCCGGCCGGTGCTCATCCGGTCCTCACTCCTGGCCGGTGCTCACTTCGGTGCGTACGGGGGTCCGCAGTACGCCCTTGTCGTCGTAGGCGTACACCTCGATCGTGGCCCGGTTCGGTTCGCCGGCGTCACTGAACTCCAGCGGACCGCTCACACCCTCGTAGTCGATGTCCCGGCCGGCCGCGATCAGCTTCTTGCACGCGGCGAACGAGTTGCACTTCTCCCCGCCCTTGGTGATCCCCACCATCTCCTTCACGAACGTCTCCGGGTTGTCCGACCCGGCCTTCTCCGCGGCGAGCGCCACGGTCGTCACACAGTCGAAGGCCTGCGGGGCGAACTGGAGCTCCTTCAGGTCGGGCGCGAACTCCTTGAGATCCTTCACGTACTGCTCGTTCTCGGCCGCCGCCGGAGCCGTCCCCTTCATCCCGGCCAGCCGTTCCGGGTTGCCGGGGGACACGAGGGAGGGAAGTTCCTCGCTGCGCAGCCCGTCCGCGCCGTACACGCCGATCCGGTCGGGTCCGAGCCCGGCCTCGATCAGGCCCTGCAGGATCCGTGCGCCCTCCTCGAACGCGATCACCACGACCGCGTCCGGCCCGGAGTCCTCGACCTGCTGCACGACCTGGTCGAAGTTGGCCGCCCTCGGGTCGTAGGTGTCCGAGAGCGCCACGGTCGCACCGCGCTCCCTCAACGCATCCGCGGTGGACTCCACCAGGCCGCGGCCGTAGTCGTCGGCCCGACCGATCAGTGCGATCCGCTCGTGACCGTCATCCCTTATGAGGTCCGCGAGCACGGGCCCCTGCAGGACGTCGCTGGGTGCGGTGCGGAAGTAGAACCCGCCGTCGTCGTAGTCGGTGAAGGTGGGCGCGGTGTTCGATGCCGAGCACTGCGCCACACCGGCTCCGGTCACCCGGTCGATGAACGCCAAGGACATACCCGAGGCCGCCGCGCCGATGATCGCGTCCACCCCGGAGGCGAGCACCCGTTCGGCGGCCTGCGCCGCGACGGCTTCCTGGCCCGCCTCATCGCCGGATACCACGGCCGGCACCGGCCTGCCCAGAACACCGCCCGCGTCGTTGATCGTCTGGATCGCGAATCTCACGGACTCGATCTGCGGCGGGCCCAGGTAGGCGAGCTGCCCCGTCTCCGGCAGGACAGCGCCGAACTTCAGCTCCCCGTCCTCCTCACCGGCCGGGGCCGCGGCCCCGGCGCTGCCGGTCACGCCGATCACGCTCACCAGCAGGGCCGCCACGCTCGTGAAGATCGCGGACCGCTGTATCGGCGTTCGCCGCTCCAACGGCCTGTTCGGCGTTTTCGGCGCCCGGTTCCACGCCCGTTTCGACGCCTTCATGTCCGCCTCCTCTCAACGAGGCGGGCAGGGGTCGAGAGGCCGGCCTCCGCCCGCCCTCACACCACCGAGGGTAGATCCGCCGACAGCCGTTCGCGCCCGGTGGGCGATCGCTTTCGCGTCCCGCATCCGACCGCCGTTTTCCGGCGGAACCACACGGGGGAGGCGAGACATAAAGCGAGACATGACAGACAAGGCGGAGGGACGGATGAGCGACGACAGAACCGGCCACGGGCTGAACTGCCTGGTGACCGGCGCCACCGGCTACATCGGCGGGCGGCTCGTGCCCGAGCTTCTCCAAGCGGGTCACCGGGTGCGCTGTCTGGCCCGTACACCGCGGAAGCTGCGCGACCACCCCTGGGCGGGCGACGTCGACGTGGTGCGCGGTGACGTCACGGACGCCGGCTCCCTCACCGCGGCGATGCGGGGCATCGACGTCGCCTACTACCTTGTGCACGCCCTCGGCACCGGACGCGACTTCGAGGAGACCGACCGACGGGCCGCGCGGATCTTCGCCGAACGGGCACGGGCCGCTGGTGTGCGCAGGATCGTCTACCTCGGTGGACTCACCCCCGCGGGCGTGCCCGAGACCGGGCTGTCGCCGCACCTCAGGTCCCGCGCGGAGGTCGGCCGCATCCTGCTGGCCTCGCCGGTGCCCGCCACGGTGCTGCGGGCCGCGGTCATCATCGGCTCCGGCTCGGCCTCCTTCGAGATCCTGCGCTACCTCACCGAACGGCTCCCGGTGATGGTCACCCCGAGCTGGGTGCGCACCCGCATCCAGCCGATCGCCGTCCGCGACGTACTGCGCGCCCTCGTCGGCAGCGCACGCATGCCCGAGGGAGTCAACCGGGCCTTCGACATCGGCGGCCCCGACATCCTCACCTACCGCGAGATGATGCTCCGCTACGGTGCCGTCGCCGGGCTCCCGCACCGGGTGATCCTGCCCGTGCCGGTCCTCACCCCACGGCTGTCCAGCCTGTGGATCGGCCTGGTCACGCCGGTGCCGAACGCCATCGCGCGACCGCTCACCGAGTCCCTGCGGCACGAGGTGGTGTGCAGGGAGCGCGACATCACCCGGTACGTGCCCGATCCGCCGGGCGGCCCCGTCCGGTTCGACGAGGCGGTCGCGCTCGCGCTGCGCCGCGTCCGGGAGGCCCGGGTCGTCACCCGCTGGTCGTCGGCCGCGGTGCCGGGCGCGCCGAGCGAGCCCCTGCCCACCGACCCCGACTGGGCCGGCGGGAGCCTGTACACGGACAGCCGTGAACTGGCCGTCGACGCCAGTCCGGGGACCCTCTGGCGGATGATCGAAGGGATCGGCGGCGACAACGGCTGGTACTCGCATCCGCGGGCCTGGGCGGTCCGCGGCCGGCTGGACCGCCTCGTGGGCGGCGTCGGCCTGCGCCGCGGGCGCCGGGACGCGGCCCGGCTGCGCATCGGCGACTCGCTCGACTTCTGGCGCGTCGAGGAGATCGAGCCTGGACACCTGCTGCGGCTGCGCGCGGAGATGCGCCTGCCTGGCCTTGCCTGGCTGGAGATGCGCGCCGAGACCGACGAGGACGGCCGTACCTGCTACCGGCAGCGTGCGCTGTTCCACCCGCACGGCCTGCTCGGGCACGCCTACTGGTGGAGTGTCTCCCCGTTCCACGCCCTCGTCTTCGGCGGTATGGCCCGCAACATCGCGGTGGCGGCCGAGGCGAGCCAACCCGGTTACGCGAGGGCGGGGGTGGACGCGTAGTCGTGGAAGCCGCGCCCCGACTTCCGGCCGGGCAGCCCCGCCTCCACCATGCGCAGCAGCAGCGGCGGCGCGGCGTGCAACGGGTCCTTGAAATCCGCGTACATCGCGTCGGCGATCGCCGTGAGGGTGTCCAGGCCGATCAGATCGGCGAGGCTCAGCGGCCCCAGCGGATGGGCGCAGCCGAGGACCATACCGGTGTCGATGTCCTCGGCGGAGGCAGTCGGATTCCATCATCCGTACCGCGGAGAGCAGATACGGCACCAGCAGCGCGTTCACCACGAAGCCGGCCCGGTCCTGTGAGCGGATCACCTGCTTCGCTGTTCCTCGCACGGGGCCACCGGGCGGAGGATTGACGCGCCCGTCGAGGACCGCGCCGTTGTGGTGGGTCACGAGCGGCTCGGGCGCGGTTCCCGGTCGGGTTGCGGCGCGACGTGGTGTCGTCGGGGGAGCAGGAACGGGGTGGCGAGCAGAAGGACGCCGGCGACCGCGATCGCGGTACGGGGGCCGGTGACGCCGGCCAGCAGTCCCCACAGGGCGGTCATGGCCGCGATGGACACCTTGCCGGTCGCCGACCACGCCGACAGGGTGCGGGTGACCCGGCCCGCCGGCGTGTGGCCCAGCCGTTCGGTGGCGAGCACCGGGTTGAAGACGCCGATGCACGTGATGAGCCCGAGCTCGATGACCATGACGAGGACGAGGCCGCTGGTACCGGGGTGGATGAAGGCCAGCCCGACGGGCCAGCAGGCGCGCAACGCCCCGGCCGTGAGCAACACCTTGTGCTGACCGAAGCGTGCGACGAGCGGGCGGGCCAGCCGTGAGCCGATCAGCCCGCCGAGACACGGCACCGCGAAGGCGAGGCCGTACTGCCAGGGCGCGAAGTGGAGCGGACCGAGCATGAGAACGAGCAGCAGCGGCGAACTCGCCATGATCAGACCGTTGACCAGGACCGTGTTCAGGAACAGCGGCCGCAGCGCCGGGTGGGAGAGGATGTACCGCCACCCTTCGAACACGTCGCGGGCCCGCAGCCGTGGTGGTGCTTCGCCGGTGCCCGGGTCCGGCTGCGGGTCCTCGCCGCCGATCGCGCGGATCCCCGCCGCGGACAGCAGATAGCTGACCGCGTCGGCGATGACGGTCAGCACGGGGCCGAACAGCCCGATCGCGGCCCCGCCGAGCGGCGGGCCGGTCACGGTGGCGGTCCAGGTCGTGGCCTCGAGGCGGGCGTTCGCGACGAGCAGGTCCTGCGGCCGGACGAGTGCCTTCAGACATGCGCCGACGGCCGCGCCGAAGGTGATGTCGGCCGCCGCGACGACGACCGACACGACCACGAGCTGGCCGAAAGTGAGCAGGTTGAGCGCGTACGCGGCGGGGACGGTCAGCAGCGCCGCACACCGGATCAGGTCCATCGCGACCATCACCGGCCGTTTGCGGCGGAGTTCCACCCACGGGCCGAGCGGCACCGACACCACGGCCCCCACCGCCGTCCCCGCCGCGGCCAGCGCCGCCACCTGCGCCGGCCCGGCGTGCAGTACGAGGATCGCGATCATGGGAAACGCGTCGAAGGCGACCCGTGTGCCGAACGTACTGACCGCGTAGGACGCCCACAGCCACCCGAACCCCCGCCCCAGCGACCGCCTGACCCCCATACCCAGCCCACACCCCTCGCCGTACCACCCGCACGCCTCGCGCCGACGGAGGCCATACGTCTCGCGCCGACGGAGGCCGCACGCCTCGCGCCGACCCCGGCCGCACGCCTCGCGCCGACCCCGGCCGCACGCCTCGCGCCGACCCCGGCCACACGCCCGGCGCCGACCGTTGCCACACGCCTCGCGCCGACCGCAGCGACCTTACCGATCGCAGGGCTCACCGCCCGGCGCACTCAGTCCGAAAGCGTTCGATCCACTCGGCGTTGAGCCGGCCGGCCTGGCGGCGGTGGCGGGCACGACGGTGTCCACGGCGGCCGGGCCGAGGACGAGAACCCCACGATGCCCCGCGTGATCGCGGCCATCCCGGCGTCGAGCCGGCACGCGCCCCGCAACCGCAATACGACCCGCCCAGCCGCCCGTGCTGATCGATTGGTGACGGCCACGACAGGGGCGTACGGTCGAACGGTGGACACAGCAGTGGACAGAGCGCCGGGCGGAAGCGGCCACTGACTCTCCCGAGGGTTCGTCCCCCGAGAGCGCGACACGCCATGAGCAGCCGGCAGCCGACCCCGTCGCCCCAGACCACCGCACGGGAACCCCGCGGTGGCGGGAACGCGATGGCACTGCTGGTCATCGCCTCGTGCCAGCTGATGGTGGTCCTCGACATCACCATCGTGAACATCGCGCTGCCGGACATCCAGCGCTCCCTGGACTTCTCCACCACCAGCCTGTCCTGGGTGGTCAACGCCTACACGCTCACCTTCGGCGGTCTGCTGCTGCTCGGCGGCCGGGCCGGTGACATCCTCGGCAGACGGCGGGTCTTCATCTTCGGCGTGCTGCTCTTCGTGCTCGCCTCCCTGCTCGGCGGGCTCGCACAGAACGAGGCCCAGCTCCTCGGCGCACGTGCCCTCCAGGGCGTCGGCGGCGCCATCGCGTCACCGACCTCCCTCGCCCTGATCAGCACGACCTTCCGCGAAGGACCCGAGCGCAACCGGGCCTTCGGGGTCTTCGCCGCGGTCTCGGCGGGCGGCGGCGCGATCGGGCTGCTCGCGGGCGGGGTCCTCGTCGAGTGGCTGAACTGGCGGTGGGTGTTCTTCGTCAACGTCCCGATCGGGCTGCTGATCGTCCTCGCCACGCCCCGCTGGATCAGGGAGTCCGAACGCCACCCGGGCCACTTCGACATCACCGGAGCGCTGACGTCCACCATCGGCATGGTGCTGCTGGTGTACGGGTTCATCAGGGCCGCCCAGGACGGCTGGCGGGACGCCCTCACGCTGGCCTCGTTCGCCGCGGCCGTCGTCGTCCTCGCGGGGTTCATCCTGATCGAAAGGCGTTCCAGACAGCCGATCACACCCCTGCACATGTTCGCCGACCGCAACCGCGCGGGCACCTACGGAATCATGCTGTGCCTCGCCGCCGCGATCTTCGGCATGTTCTTCTTCCTCACGCTCTTCGTGCAGAACGTGCTCGACTTCAGCCCGCTGGCGGCCGGGCTCGCCTTCCTGCCCGTCAGCGCGGTCATCGCCGTCGGCGCCGGACTGGCCTCCCGGTTCCTGCCCGTCTACGGACCCAAGCCCTTCATGGTGGTGGGCGCGATCCTCGCGGCGACCGGCCTGGCCTGGCTGACCCTGACCGATGTCCACTCCACGTACGCGGGCAGCGTCCTCGGACCGATGCTCGTCTTCAGTCTGGGCATGGGCATGGAGTTCGTCTCCCTCACCCTGATGGCGCTCTCCGACGTCCGCACCCAGGAGACCGGCGCCGCCTCCGGACTCCTCAACGCCACCCAGCAGGTCGGTGGCTCGCTCGGACTGTCCATCCTGGTCACGATGTTCGGCACGGCCAGCAGGAACGAGGCGGAGAACCAGATCCCGCAGTTCCTGGCGCAGGCGACCCCGGCCGAGCGGCTGCGCTTCCAGCGCACCGGGGAGCTGCCGCCGCCCTGGGCCGACGAGGTCCTCACCGCCGGGGTCTCGGCCGCCTTCATCATGGCGGCGATCTTCACCGTGATCGCGGCGCTGATCGCAGTCCTGGTCATCCAGGTCCGCCCCTCGGACCTGGAACGCCTCAAGGGCGGAGTGGGCCCCGGGCCGGTGTGACCGCCCGTCCGGCGACCGGGCCGCGGACCGGCCTTGTGCGGGCTTGGAGCCTGGCGAGGGCCCGGAGCCCGGCGTGGGCCCGGAGCCCGGTCGGCGTCTCATTCTGTTGACGACCATGCCGCCTTGACCCGTTCCGGGTGGCCTTCCGGTTCCGTGGTCCGCCCGGCCAGGGACCGCCAGTGCCGGGCCACCTGCCCGCCGGTGGCGAACCAGACGTCGCCGGGGGACCGCATGTGGTCCAGCAGTTCCTCGAGCAGCAGCGCCCGCCCGGGCTTGCCGATGGACTGCGGGTCGAGCGCCAGCACCCAGCACAGACCGTAGTCGCGGTAGGCGTCGAAGGAGTCCTTCCAGTCCTCCAGGACGTCCCGGTAGGCGGCGATTCGCGCCTCGCCCGGGGGGAACGCCACCGGCGCGCCGTTGTAGAGGAAGTACGGGTGGTCGGCGTACTCCCACTGCCACGGCAGCTCCACCACCGATGTGCGCCGCCCGCCGGACCACAGGAAGTGCGGACGATCGTCTCCGTGGGTCGAGGACGACCAGGCGAACCCGGACCGCTCCAGGAGCGCGGGGTGCGCCTCGCCGCCCAGGGTGCCGGGCACGGCGCGCAGACCCGTCGGCCGGCTCCCCGTGAGGGACGTCAGCAGGTCGGCCGTCCGTGCCCAGACCCTTTCCGGGCCGGCCGGGCTCTCGTCGCGGGCCGGGGAGTCGCGGGCCGGAGAGTCGAGGGCCGGGGGTCCCGCGACGCCGATCTCGTGCCCGGCGGCGGCGATGGTGCGCACGGCCTCCGGGTGGTGAACGGCGGTGTGCTCGGGGACGAACCAGGTCCCCGGCAGACCGCGTCGTCCCAGCAGTTCCAGCAGCCGCGGCACGCCCCGATGTATGCCATAGGTGCCCAACGACAGTGTCTTCGGCCGGTCCGGTGCGGAAGGGTGCAGCCGCAGCCAGAACGACTCGGCGTCCAGGCCGAAGGTGAGGACCACGGCGCAGCGAGCGCCCGAAGGCCAGACCGGCCGTGTTTCGCGCACGGTCATGCCCTCCGCCACCATTCGGCTATCTCCGACCCGGTGGCGAACCACACGTCGTCGTGCCTGCCGATGTGGTCGAGCAGCCGTTCAAGTGCCCGCACCCGCCCCGGCTTTCCGATGACCTGCGGATGCAGCATCAGCACGTAGCACAGCCCCCAGCGGTGATAACCGTCGAACTCGCGGCGCCAGTTGTCGAACGTCGCGGCCGTGCCGGCGATCCGGTCCAGGCCGCGCGGTTCGGGCGGGGACTCGTTGTAGACGAACTGCTGGTAGTCGTCGAGCTCCCAGTGGGCCGGTATCTCGATCAGGTCCCCGGCGCTGCCCGCCACCCCCCACGAGTAGGGGCGGTCGTCACCGCGCATGGAGCTGGAGTAGGAGAAGCCGAGGTCGGCCAGGAGCGCCGGGGTGTCGGCGGCGATGTCGCCGCTCGGGCTGCGGAACCCCACAGCTCTCACCCCGGCGGTGCGCTCCAGGAACTCCTGGCTGCGCTCGATGATCGCGCGCTGCTCGCGGAGGGGATGGTCGAAGAAGGTCTCGTGCATCCACCCGTGGTGGCCGATCTCATGGCCCGAGGCCACCACGTCCTTCACGAGGGCAGGCCACTGTTCGATCGTCTTGCCGGGGACGAAGAACGTGGCGGGAAGCCCGCGGTCCTGCAGCATGTCGAGGATGCGCGGGGTCCCGCGCCAGGGCCCGTAGGCGCCGATGGAGAAACCCCTCGCGTCGCTCCAGCGGCCGGTGGCACGGTCGTCGAGCCACAGGGTGGGGCCGTCCACGTCGAAGCTGAGCATGACGGCGCAGCGTGCGCCGCCGGGCCAGTCGGGGAGCGGGTCCCCAGTATTCCCGGAGCCCCGAGAGTCCCAGCTCCGGGAGTCCCCACGGTCCTGAGGCTTCCGAGGTTCTGGGGGCAACGTCCGTCCCTTCTCGGTCGGTCGCGGGCCGGCGGTCATCAGCCGGTCGCCTCCACCAGCGCCGAGCGTGCCGCGACCGCGTCGTCCGGGTCCCAGCCCTCCCGGGGCACGGCGGCGAGCAGCAGCCGGGTGTACGGGTCGCTGGGCTCGCTGAGCACACGGGCGGTCGGGCCCTGTTCGACGACCCTGCCGCGCCGCATGACCAGCACGTCGTCGGTGATGTGCTGGACCACCGCGAGGTCGTGGCTGACGAAGACGAGTGCGACGCCGGCCTCCCGGCGGATCTCGTCCAGCAGGGCGAGTATCTGGGCCTGGATGGACACGTCCAGCGCCGCGACCGCCTCGTCGAGGACCAGCACCCGGGGGTCGACGGCGAGAGCGCGGGCGATCGCCAGGCGCTGCCGCTGCCCGCCGGAGAGCTGCCGGGGCCGTGCCCGGGCCTCCCGCTCGCCGAGCCCGACCCGTTCCAGCAACTCCCCGGCCAGGGCCTCCTCCTTGCCGTGCAGCCGCAGCGCCGTGCGCAGGCACTGGCCTGCGGTGAGCCGCGGGTCGAGGGAGAGATAGGGGTCCTGGAAGACCATCTGGATCTCGCGGGCCCGGGCCAGCCGGGCGGTCCGTCGCCCCGGCGTGCGGGCGGCCCGGGCAGTGCCCCCGACCGTCACCGTCCCGGAGTCGGGCCGCACCAGTCCCACGAGCATCCGCGCCACGGTCGTCTTGCCGGACCCGGACTCCCCGACGATGCCGAGCGAGCCACCGGGTGCCACGCCGAAGGACACGTCCTCGGCCGCCGTGAGCCGTCCGCCGCCGGGCAGCGGGTAGCTCTTGCACACCTTGTCCACGACGAGCAGGCCGGTGTTGTTCATGGCGCGGTCCTTTCCGCTGGGGCGGGCACGGCGGCGGGTATGCGGTGACACGCGGCGGTGCCTCCGTCCGGCAGCGTCACCGCTGCCGGGTGCCGGGACGAGCAGTCGGGTTGCGCATCGGGGCAGCGCGCCGTGAACGGGCACCCGGGGAAGGCGTCGGAAAGCGACGGCGGCTTTCCGGGGATGGGCTCGATCCTGCGCGGGGTGTCGCCCAGCGTGGGTGAACAGGCCAGCAGCCCACGGGTGTAGGGGTGGGCGGGGTCGGCGAACAGGGCGGCGGCGGTGCGCTCCTCGACGACCCGGCCGGCGTACATCACGTACACGCGGTCGCAGTACGCCGCCGCGAGGTGCAGGTCGTGCGTGATGAACAGCAGCCCCGCTCCGTGTTCGGCGCGCAGGGTGCGCAGCAGGGCGAGGATCTCCGCCTGGGTGGTGACGTCGAGCGCGCTGGTCGCCTCGTCGGCCAGCAGCAGCCGCGGCGGCGTGGCCAACGCACCGGCGATGACGACCCGTTGGAGCATGCCGCCGGACAGTTCGTGGGGACGCTGACGCATCCGGCGTTCCGGATCGGACAGGCCGACGGCCGCGAGGAGTTCCACGGCCCGCGTCCGGTCTGCGCCGCGTTCGAGGAGGAAGTCGCCTATGCGGCGCACGGGGTTGAGCGCGGCGCGCGGGTCCTGGTGGACCATGGACACGGTGCGGGCGCGGTGCCGGCGCAGCTCTTCACCGGTCAGTGACAGGACGTCGGCGCCGGCGACGTGGACCGAGCCGGACGCCGTGGCCCCGGCGGGCAGCAGGCCGAGCGCGGCCTTCGCGGTCGTCGACTTGCCGGATCCCGACTCGCCGACGAGGCCGACGACCTCGCCCTCGGCGATATGCAGAGCCACCTCGTCCAGCAGCGGACGCGCGGTGCCCGGCACCTCGACGGTCAGTCGGTCGATGGTGAGCAGCATCAGCCCCGCCTCCCCAGCCGGTCGGCGGCCCAGACGCCGACCACGTTGAACGAGACCACCACCGCGGCGATGGCCGTGCCCGGTACGAGAGCGGGCAGCAACGCGCTCTGCACCACGGCGGCCTGCCCCTCCTGCACCATCAACCCCCAGTCGGAGCTGGGCGGCTGGGCGCCGAACCCGAGGTACGACAGGGTCGCGAGGGACATCAGCGCCTCGCCGAACAGCACCACGAGATAGCCCACGACACCGCGGCCGAGGTTGGGCACGAGGTACAGGGCGCAGATCCTGGCGCCGCCCATGCCCTGCACCCGGTAGGCGTCGATGTACGGCTTACCGCTCTCCGACAGGGCGAGAGAGCGCGTGTACTTGGCCACGGTCGGCGTGTACGCGAGCCCGAGAGCCAGCACGGAGGTGGTCATACCGGTCCCGAACACCGCGATGATCAGCACGGTGAACAGCAGTCCCGGGAAGGCGTACATCACATCGGTCAAGCGGGAGACGAAGGCGTCGACCCAGCCGCCGCGCCATGCGGCGAGCACCCCGAGGGTGACACCCAGCACGGCCGCGACCGCGAGCAGCAGCACGGGCGCGATGAGGCTGGTGCGGGCGCCGTACAGGACGCGCGACAGCAGGTCCTGGCCGGAGGCGTCGGTGCCCAGCAGATGTTCCGCGCTGGTGCCGGCGAGCGAGGCGGACAGGTCGATCGCCTCCGGCGCGTAGGGCGCCAGCAGCGGGGCGAGGGCGGCGGCCAGCGCCACCAGCGCCAGGAAGGAGCCGGCGAGCAGGACGCCCACAGGGCGCCGCGGGCGGACGGCGACCGGAGCGAGGGTGAGTGCGGTCATGCGGTGCGGGCCTTTCTCACACGCGGGTCGAGCAACGGATGCACCAGGTCGACCACGGTGGTCACCAGGACGTAGCCGGTGACCATCAGCAGCAGCACGGCCTGGGCGACCGGGAAGTCATGGGCGTTGATGGCGCCGACGAGCAGGGAGCCGATCCCGCTGATCCCGAAGGCCGTCTCCACGACGACCGTGCCGGCGAACATGCCCGCCGCCACCAGCCCGCACATGGTGATGATCGGTCCGAGCGCGTTGCGCAGGACGTGGCGGCGGACGATGTTGCGTTCCGGGATGCCGGAGGCGCGTGCCGCCTCCACGTGGTCGGAGGCGGCGGCGTCCGCCATGGCCTGCCGGGTCACCCGGCTGATGACGGCGAGTGCCCCGAGCGCCAGCGACAGAGCGGGCAGGGTGAGATGGTGCAGCGTTCCGGCGAAGCCGGTACCGCTGCCGGTAACCGGGAACCAGCCGAGCCGCACGCCGAACAGCGAGACCAGCGCGATCGCGGCGACGAACGACGGCACCGAGGCGGCGAGCGTCGTGGTGCCCACGACCGCCGAGTCGACCCAGCTGCCCTCCCTGACCGCGGCGAGGATGCCGGCACCCACGCCGAGGACGACGAACAGCAGGGTCGCGTAGGCGACCAGTTGCACGGTGGTCGGCAGCCGGGCCGCGATCAGATCCGCGACCTGGTCGCTGTACTGGAAGGACCGGCCGAGGTCGAAGTGCAGAGAGTCCCCCAGCCAGCGGCCGTACTGGACGACGAGCGGCTCGTCCAGGTGGTACTGGGCGCGGACGGCCGCGAGCCGCTCGGGTGTGAGCTTGTCGCGGCCGCCGGCGAGGAAGACGGCCGGGTCACCGGGCGCCGCGTACACGGCGACGAAGATGACGAACGAGGCGGCGAAGAGCGTGGCCAGGAATCCGGCCAGGCGCCGCGCTATGCGGACGGGCATGGTCCCCTCAGCCCTTCTTGACGCCGAGATCGGCCGCCCACGGGTAGTACAGGTAGGCCTGGGAGGCGGGCGGGCCGGTCAGCTTGTCGCTCAGCACCAGCACGGACGGCACCTGCGCGATCGGGATCCACACGGCGGCGTCCGCGAAGCGCTGCTCCACGTCGATCGCGAGCGTGGCACGCTCGTCGTCGTCGAGGGTGGCCAGCGCCTGACGGACCTTGGCGTCGTACGTGCTGTCCTTGAAGCCGACCCAGTTGTTGGACGAGTCGGACAGGCCGTTGTCGTAGAAGCCCATGGGGTCGGCCTTGGAGATGTACCAGTCGCCGACGATCGCGTCGACATCGGCGCGGGCCTTCGGGTCGCTGTAAAACTCCTCGAACTGTGCGGGCGGCACCGTCTTGATCGAGGCCTTCAGCCCGATGCTCTGCAGCGCGGCGCGGGTGGCGTTGGCGATGACGGTGCGGCCCTGCGTGGCGTCGGTGCCGATCACGATCGGTTCCGTGGGGGCGCCGGCCTCCTTGACCAGCTTCTTGGCCTCGGCGAGGTCCTCGGCGTCCGGGGATGCGGGCGCCGTCTGCTCCAACTTCTTCTCCGCGGCGGTGAATTCGGTCTTCGCGTAGCCCCAGGAGCCGGCTCCCACCGGGCTCGCCCACGGCTCGACCAGCCCGCCGTAGCCCGACTTGGCGATGCCTGTCCGGTCGAGCGCGAGCGACAGGGCCCGGCGGATCTCCGGCTTCTTCAGACCGCCGCGTTCGGTGGGGATGAGGTTGAGGGTGGCCGTCGACGGCCCGTAGTACTGGCTGAGGCCCTTGGTGCCGCGCAGGGCGGAGGCGGTGTTGGGTGCCGATGCGTACGCGCCGTCCGCGGCCCCGGTCTTGAGCGCGTTGACCAGCGCGCTGTCGGAGGCCCAGCGGAAGACGACCTGGCCGGCGAGCGGCTTCTTGCCCCAATAGCCGTCATACGCGCGGATGGTGATCGAGTCGCCGGACTTCCAGCCGGCCAGCTCGTACGGACCCGAGCAGGCGTCGCCCTGGCCGGCCGTGCCGAAGTCCTCGCCGGCCCGCTCCACCTGCTCCTTGTTCCAGACGATGCCGGCGTCGCCCGCGAGCGCCTTGGTGAACAGGGCGTCGGGCGCCTTGAAACGGATGGTGATCTCGTTCCGGCCCGTCTTCTTCATGGAGGTGACGTTGGTGAACTCGTCGCTTTGTTCCATGTCCGGGTCGGCGTGCCGCTCAAGGCTCCACAGCACGTCGTCGGCGGTCAGCTCGGAGCCGTCGTGGAAGGTGACGCCGTCGCGGACGGTCAGCACGAGGGTCTTGTCGTCCGGGGTCGCGGCCTTCTCGGCGAGGAAGGGCTTGGACGTCATGTCCGGCTGCAGCTGGAACAGCCGCTCGCAGACGTTGGTGAGGACGACGCGGCCGGCGCTGCCTCCCTGAGTGTCCAGATCCAGGGAGTCCGGTTCGTCCTCGAGCAGCCAGTTCACCCGGTCCACTCCTCCGGCGGCCGGCGGGGAGGTCGGGGTCAGCTCGAGCTCGGCCGCGTCGGCGGTCTTGCCGCCGGGGGTGTTCGTGGCGGCGCCACTGCAGCCCGCGGCGGTGAGCATGGTGGCGGTGACCAGGCCCACGGTCACCGTCTTACAGGTCTTGGTCATCCGTTTGTTCGTCGCCATCGGGGCGGACTCCTGTTCCGGGTTCGGCGGGGGAGGGGCTCGGGAACGTCGTCGTGCGGGGGTCACGAGGTCTGCGGAGTGGGGGGAGTCGGGGAATGCGGCGGGAACCGGCCACCCCGAAGAAGTGGGATCAGACGGCGATCGGGGCTTCGGCGTAGGGCGCGTCGCCGTACGGGCCGTCGTAGAGGTTCCAGGGCAGGTGCTGGTAGTCGCGGTCGCAGGGCGTGCCCGCCGTCAGATGGTAGTCACCCGTGGTCAGGTCCACGCAGGAGGACACGAGCGTGGTCCAGTGCTCGATGGTGGGCTTGCGCGGGTCCGGGTGGGTGCACAGCGACTCGGGGCGGCCGAGGTGGTCGGAGAGGGCGTCCTTGATCAGCTTGCGGCTCTCGTCGGGGCCGGTGCTCGCGCGGAGGGCGCGCAGCCCCTGCGTGGCGCGGGGGACGCGGACCAGTGAGTCGGGGGACAGCGGGCGGTAGTCGGCGGCGAGGGCCGCCGGGACGCCCGCCTGGTAGTGGTTGCCGTGCACGAGCAGGCCCTCCTCCGGGTACAGCCAGCCGTGCCCGGCGGGTGTGGTCTCCAGGTCGACGGCGAAGCCCTCGCGGCAGGTGAGCAGTGCGTTGGAGGCGATGTGGGCGCGGGTGCGGCAGAGCACGTCGAGTGCGTCGGTGATGGTGGGCTGGTCGAGGACGCTGCGGCGTACGACCGTCTGCGGCAGGCCGATGGTGTTGTTGAAGCGGCCGCCCAGCCCGTTGGCGTTGAAGGCGATCCCCGCGGAGTTGGCGCCCTGACGACCGACCTGACCAGCCTCCACCTGCATGATCACCGTGGGCGCTGGCGGCTGGACGACACGCAGCATGACGACGGTGTCGGCGACGCCCGCCCGCCAGTCCCAGTTCTGCCCGGCCCACACATGGCCGTCGCCGCTGGCCGGACCGTATGCGGCGAAGGACGTGCAGCCCTCGGCGGGCTCCGTCTCCACCTGGTGCTCAGCCATCTCCGCGAACGAATTGTCGTAGATGACCTCGCCGCGGGCGTTCAGGGCCAGCACGTCGAGGAGCGTCACCCCCGCTCCGTCGGCGATGCCCCGCATCTCCTGAAGCAGGTGCGGTGCGTGGGAGCGCACCGGCTCCTGCCAGCGTGCGGCGCGTGCGGTCACCTGGTCCCAGGTCAGCCCGGCGGACTGGCCGAAGGCCTCCTCGTAGTACGCCAGCGCCGCGTGGATCTGGGGGCGTACGGCCTCGCCGTACTGGCGTCCGCGCTCGGCGGGGGTGCCGGAGATCTCGATGAGGGGCAGCGTGCGGGATGTCATTCTTCTCCTCGCGACGGAGAACTCCTGCTCGGCCCACGTCCTGTAACGTGGATTACGAGAAGCTCTCCTTCCGGAATGCAATGACCAGGAGCGTAACCCTCATAACAAGGAAGTCAATCCCTGTAATGGAGATTTCACAGGACGATGCCGGCGTCGCCCGCCTCCGTACGGCCGTACGCGACCACTGGGAGACCCTCTCCGCATCGGAACGCTCGGTCGCCCGCTACCTGGTGAGCGCACCCGTCGAGCAACTCCTCTTCGCCAGCGCCCAGGAACTGGGCAGCGCCAGCGGTACCAGCAACGCCACCGTCGTCCGGGCGCTCCAGCGCCTCGGTTACGCAGGGCTGCCCGCGCTGAAGCGGGAACTCGCCACCCACTTCACCGCGGCCGTGGCCCCCGAGGTGCGGCTGAAGCAGCGCATCGCCCACGTCGGCCGCGACCTGGAAGGCATCTGGAACGATGTGATCGACGAGGCCAGGGAGCGCATCGAGCAGACCCAGCGCCTCACCGAACCGGAGGCACTGCGTGCGGCGGTCGCCGTCCTGGCCGACGCCGGAGAGGTCCACTGCTACGGAGTCGCGGCCTCCGAGCCGGCCGCCCGGCACCTGTCACTGACGCTGGCCCGCATCGGCCGCCGGGCGCGGTTCGTGGGCGCGACCGGCTTCGCCCTCGCGGACCATCTCCTCGCCCTGCGTCAGGGCGACGCCGTGGTGATCTTCCAGCCCGGCCGTGAACTGCCCGAGCTCACCGTGCTCATCGAACGGGCACAGGCCGTCGGGGCCGGCGTCGTGCTGGTCACCGAGGAACTCGGGGAACGGTTCGGCCCGCGCGTCGACGCCGTCCTCACCGCGCCGCACACCCCGACGGGCATCACCTCGGAAGCACTCACGGCCCTGGTCGTGGCGGATGTGCTACTGCTCGCGCTGACCACCCTGGACGAGACGCGAGCCGTCGACACCTCACATCAACTTACCGTCCTGCGTGAGCAGTTGCTCCCTCCAAAGGGCGGACGCAGAAGCTGATCCGCGCCGCCGGGCCGCTGCCCCGCCCGGCGCCGTTCCGCTCGTGGCGGGGCGGAGGGGAGGAAGGGCGTCGGCACGGCCATGGCAGCACGGGCGACGGCAGCGCGGTCGATGGCAGTAACGGTCGACGGATGCAGGGCCGGCGGCGCAGGGCCGACGGCCGCCGGTCGGGGAAGAGCCCGGCCGACGGCCGACGGCCGCCGGTCCGGGCCAAGCCCGGCCGACGACCGTCGGGTGGGTGCACCCAGCTCCAGGGGCCCCTCGGCTCCCGGGCTCCCGGGCCTCGGCTCCTGGCCCCCCGCGACGCCGGGCCGCTGTCCCGCCCGTGCCGTCCCTTGGGGCAGGGGCGACAGCTGAAGGGGCGGCGGCTGCACGGCCGACGGCAGCGCGGTCGATGGATGCAGAGCCGATCGCCGCAGTGCCGACGGCCGCCGGTCCGGGACAAGCCCGGCCGGCGGCCGTCGGTGGGTCGGTGGGTCCCCCCAGCCCCGGGGGCCGGGCCCCTCGCTTCCCGGCCTTCGGGCCCCTGGCCGCCGGGCCCCTCGCTTCCCGGGCCGCCGGCCGCCGGGCCCCTTGGCCCCCGCCTCCCGCCCCCCCCCGCGACGCCGGGCCGCAGTACCGCCCGGTGCCGTCCCTCGGGGCAGGGGCGACGGCGGCGGCAGCTAGGTCGACAGACGCAGAGCCGGCGGCGCAGGGCCGACGGCCGCCGGTCCGGGACAAGCCCGGCCGGCGGCCGTCGGGCGGGTTCCCCCCGGCCCCCGGGCCCCGGCCCCACCCCCGCCCCCCGGCCCCCGGGCCCCGGCCCCTCCCCGGCCCCCGGGCCCCGGCCCCTCCCCGGGCCTCGGGCCTGGGGCCCCGGGCCTCGGGCCCCCGGGCCTCGGGCCTGGGGCCTCGGGTCTCGGGCCTCCGGCCCTCGGGCCCCGGACCCGAGACCTCGGGCCCCGACCCCCGGACCTCGGCCCCACCGGACCTCGGGCCCCCGCCCCGGCTCTTGCCCCTCGGCCCCTCGGCCCCTCGGCCCCTCGGCCCCTCGGGCTCCCGTGCACCCGGCCCTTGGGCCCCCACCCCCCGGGGCCCCGGGCCCGGACGCCGCCGAGCTCTGGGGAAGGGGCGTGGTGCGGAGGGAGAGTGGCGTCAGAGGCGTCGGCAGCTGAAGGCGCCGCCGCGGCTGAACTCCCACTTGAGGTGGTCCCGCGACTGGGTTCCGTACTCTCCGTCCGCGCCGATGCCCTCCTTGCGCTGCGCACGGGTCAGGGCGGCCGTCGTGTTGCGTCCGAAGGAGCCGTCGACCACCAGGGACTCGCTGTAGCAGACGTTCAGCGAGCGCTGCAACATGGCGACCGCCTGACTCTGCGCCCCGCTGTTCATATAGCAGTTGGTACTGCTGTTGTAGGAGGGGATGTACGCGGTGTAGGTGCTTCCGCTGATCGTCTTGGTCCGCGATACGTAGGAGTTGCACCACCCGTCGTATGCCGCGGCGGGACCGGCCGCGGCGATCGCCAGACCGCTCCAGCCCAGCACGGCGGCGGTGAGGGTGGACAGTGCGACACGGACACTGTGCGAGCGGGACATCTGCGCTCCTTCTCTGAGGTGCTCTGATCTGCAACGGAGTTGACGTGCAGAAGTGGGTTGCCTCAGCGCTCCTGCTGACCCCTGTACAACAGGAAACCGAGGCAACCAATACGTTGATGTTTTTCGGCCATGAACACGGCGCATTGGCATCTGCTGACGACCGGCTCCTCACCGGTAACTTGTCGCGCGCAGACCCGCAGGCGCCGCCACTCGGGACTCGTGGTGCCCTCCGTCCTCTCCGGTGTTGCCGCCACGACGTACCGAAGCCCCGCCCCTGCGGCCTGCGCAACGGTGTGCGTCCCGTCCGGGGCGGGTCCCTGCTTCAGGATCTGCCGCGAGCCTTGCGGAAACCTTGTGGCGGTCGGCGCGCAGTGAGCCTGTCCGTGCCCGGTGTCGCCAGTTACCCCGATCCGGGCGCCGGACCTGCCGATGAGGGGCGATGAGACTTCACCTACTGGGCCCGCTTGAACTGTGGGCGGGAGACCGGCGTTTCGACCTCGGCCAGCCCAGACAACGAGCCGTGCTGGCGTCACTCGCCGTGGACGCCGGGCGGTTGGTCACCGTGGACAACCTGGTGGACCGGGTCTGGGACGACACCCCGCCCGACGGCGCACGGTCCGCCCTCTACGCCCACATCAGCCGGCTGCGCCGGACCCTGCAGGAGGCCGCGGACGCGGACGCCGGGCAAACGGCGCCTCCGCCCGTCCCGGACCGGTCACCGCTGTCCATCCGGAGAGCCTCCGGCGGGTACATCCTGGAGGCCGACGAGCGCGACATCGATGTGACGATGTTTCGCGCGCTCGTCTCCCAGGCACGGGAGGAACACCTCGAGGACGCGCACCGCGGACGGCTGCTGACGGAGGCGCTGGACCTGTGGAGAGGCGTCCCGCTCTCCGGGCTGACGGGTGCCTGGGCGGAACGCGTGCGTACGGTGTGGACACAGGAGTGCATCGAGGCGACCGCCGCCTGGGCGCGGATCCAACTGCGCCTCGGCCGGGCGGAGGAGGTCGTGGCCCGGGTGCGCCCCGTACTGGCCGAGCACTCCCTGGCCGAACCCCTTGCCGTGGTGATGATCCGCGCCCTGGCCGCCTCCGACCGGATCGCCGAGGCACTCGGCACATACGCCGACGTCCGGCAGCGGCTGGCTGACGCGCTGGGAGTCGACCCGGGGGACGAACTACACGCCGCCCACCAGGAGTTGCTGCGCGCCCAGTCGGAGGCCCGGCCCGGCGAAGGCACCGCGGCCACGGCCGCCGCACCCCCACCCGCCCGCGGACCCGTCCCTGAACAACTGCCCGCGAGCATCAGGGCATTCACCGGAAGGGACGAGCAACTCGCCGAGCTCACCCGGCATCTGACAGCGGGCGATACCGAAGCCGGCGACGCCGACACGGTCGTGATATCCGCCGTCTCCGGCACGGCGGGCGTCGGCAAGACGGCCCTGGCCGTGCACTGGGCGCACCGCATGCGCCACGCCTTCCCCGACGGCCGGCTGTATGTGAACCTGCGCGGTTACGACCCGGAGAAACCGGTGTCCGCCGCGACCGCGCTGTCCGGATTCCTCGCCGCGCTCGGTGTCCCCGGCCCGGAGATCCCCGCACGGATCGACGACCGGGCCGCCCGCTATCGCACGGCCGTCAGCGGACGCCGCATGCTGATCGTCCTCGACAACGCCTCCTCGGCCGAGCAGATCCGGCCGCTGCTGCCGGGAACCCCGACCTGCAAGGTGGTGGTCACCAGCAGGGACTCCTTGGCCCCCCTGGTGTCCTTGCACGGAGCGCACCGGTTGCTCCTCGACGTCCTCTCGCCCGACGACGCGCTGGCCCTGCTGCGCACACTGGTGGGCGACCGGGTCGACGCCGAGCGGGCGGACGCCGTGACCCTGGCAGAACAGTGCGGACGACTGCCGTTGGCGCTGCGGGTGGCGGCCGAGCTGGTGCTGTTCAGACCGCAGGTGCCGCTCGCCGAACTCGTCACCGAACTCCGCGACTTCCGCCGCCGCCTGGACCTGCTGGACTCGGACGGGGACCCGCGGGCCGCCGTGCGCGCCGTCTTCTCCTGGTCCTACGAACGGCTCCCGGACCCGGCGGCCCGGCTGTTCCGGCTGCTCGGGCTGCACCCCGGACCCGACTTCGGCGCCCACGCCGCCGCCGCGCTGTCCGGCGAACCCGTCGACCGGGTCCGCCGGGCGCTGAACATCCTCATCCGCGCCCACCTGGTACAGCAGACACGACCCGGCCGCTACACCATGCACGACCTGCTGCGCGCCTACGCCGCGGATCAGTCCGAGACCCACGACGGGCCGGGAGACCGCGCCGAGGCACTGTCCCGGCTGCTTGACCACTGCCTGGCGGCGGCCGCGGCCGCCATGGACGTGCTCTACCCCGCGGAGCGTCATCTGCGCCCGCCCGTCCCGGCGTTCGACACCGTGCTGCCGCCCCTGCGCACCGCCGCCGAGAGCCAGGAGTGGCTGCGCGCCGAGCAACCCACACTGGTGGCCCTGTGCGCCCGGACGGAGTATTCCGGATCGGCGGAGAACACCGTCCGCCTCGCGATGACCCTGCACCGTCACTACGAGCGGTCGGGCCGCTATGCCGACGCCCTCGCCGTCCACGGACACGCCCTGCGGGCAGCCCGGCAGGCAGGCGACGCACGGGGCGAGGCCGACGTCCTCGTCTGTATCGGAGCCGTCCACCGGCGGCTTTCGGACTATGAGACGTCGAGGGAGAACCACGAGGCGTCGCTGGCCATCTGCCGGCGCACCGGGTATCAGGTGGGCGAGGCACGCAACCTGACCAACCTCGGAGTGCTGCACGAGCTGCAGGGGCAGTACCCGCAGGCCGCCGAGTGCCACACGCAGGCGGTGGTGCTGTTCCGCTCGGCCGGGGACCGCCAGGGCGAAGCGGACGTGCTGAACAACCTGGGCATCGTCCACGAACTGCTCGAGGACTTCGACGCGTCGATGAACGACTACCGTCAAGCCCTGGCGCTGTACCGGGAGTTGGGCCACACGACCGGGGAGGCCGGCGCGCTGGGCAACCTGGGCATCACGCTGTCGCGGCTCGGTGAGCACGCCGCTGCGGCCGGGCACTTCGAGCGGGCTCTCGACGCGTTCCGCCGGCTCGGCCATCCCAGCGGGGAGGCGCATGCGCTGACCAACCTCGGAGACGCGCTGTGCGGGATGGGACGGCACGAGGAGGCCGCCGAGCGGCAGCGTCAGGCCCTGGCGCTGTTCCGGCAGACCAAGGAACGCTACGGCGAGGCGGGCGCCCGCAATGGCATCGGCGAGGCCCTGCACGGTATGGGGCGGCACACCGAGGCGCTGGAGGCACACGCGTCGGCGCTGAGCGTTGCCCTCGAGATCAATGAGCAGGAGGAGCAGGCCCGCGCCCAGATCGGCACCGCTCGCGTCCAGGAGACGCTGGGCGATCCGGGCCGGGCGCGGACCCACTGGCAGCAGGCCCTGGACCTGTACACCGCCCTCGGCTCACCGCGCGCGGAGGACGTACGCAAGCAACTGTCCGGTCTCGGCGACGGTTGAGGGCGCCGAGTGCGGGAGGGCGGCCCGGGCCGGTCGTCGGGAGGCGGGCAGGTGTCCGCGTAGGCGAACCGTCTCCTGGGGCCTCTTGACGAACGCCTCGGCACGCGCGCGCCGCTCCAGCCACACCCGGTCCCCGGTGAGCCGGGCGAGCCGTCCGAAGAGGCAGACCAGGTCGGTGTTGTGTTCGGTCGAAGTGAACGGCAGCTTCTCGCCGGCCCCGTTGACCCCGAACTTGTAGCCGCCGAGGGGCTCGTCGGTGCGGCCGGTCCGCTCGATCCACTCGCCGATCCGCACGGCACCCGCGAGGAAGCGGCGGGTACCGGTCCGGTGGGCGAGTGCGCTGAGCGCGATCCCCGCCCAGGCCATGTCGCCCACCGCCGTGCCGGTGAAGCCGAACTGCGTGCCGACGTTGGCGGTGCCGTCCGCCCGTACGAACCCGTCGGGTTGCCGCGACCCGTCGTAGAACGTGTACGGCCCCACGTTGTAGGCCTGACGGAGTCTGCCGTCGTCGTACGCCGGGTCGTGGGCCTGGGCGTAGAGGAGCGCGTCGCCGAGCGCCACGGCCCGTGCCCGGCCGTCCGCGGTACGCGCCGCGAGATGGGCCAGGATGGCGAGGGCGTTGTCGTAGGTGAAGGCGGTGCTGAACAGACCGGCCTGGTCGGTGTAGCTCTGGGCCAGACGGATCCTGCCGTGATCCGGATAGGCGTCCATGGCGGCGGCGAGGAAGGCGTGCGCCCGGTGCTCGGCGGAAGGCCGGACGCGGCCGGGAGTCCGGCCGCGTGGGCACCGCCGGCGCCGCCCGCGGTCAGCGCCGCGGCTCCGATGAGGAGTCCGGTTCCGACAAGCGTACGACGGCTGAGCGCGGGACCTTGGTTGCCGGTCATGGGTCTCTTGCGAGGTACGAGGCGGGGCAGTGCCGGTCCTGAGAGCGCTCTCAGTGGTGCGCGCTCATTGTGCTGGTGCGCCGGGGACGGGTCAACGTCCTTGACGCACAGACCGGTTGGCGGGGGAGGGGGGAGTCCGGGGGCGAAGGGAGGCGAAGGGAGGCGAAGGGAGGCGGGGGAGGTGTGGACGTCCGGAAGGACTGGGAGCACGCCGGGGCGCAGCCGTTTGAGGACCCGCCCCGGTCCCCAGCTCCCGGTCCCCCGGCTTCCGTTCCCGGTCCCCGGCCCCGTCCCGCAGGCTCCGGTCCCTGCCCCCCGGCCCCGGCCGGCCCTCGTACCGATCGTGCTCGCGCACGCCCACGCCATGCTGACCAGCCCCCCCCGAGGGCGCCACCAATTACATCGAGGCCGACGTGCACGATCCGGCCACCATCCTGGAACGGGCCGCCGCCACACTCGACTTCAGCCGGCCCGTCGCCGTGACGATGCTGGGCGTCATCAACTTCATCATCGACACGACCAGGCCCGGGCCGTGGTGAACCGTCTCCTGGAGGCCGTGCCGGCCGGCAGCTATCTGGTCATGTCACACCCCACCACCGAGGTGGACGGGGAGACGATGACGGAAGCCGTGCGTTACTGGAACAGCCAGGGCTCGGCACCGATGACCCTGCGCACACGTGAGGAACTGCTGGGCATCTGCGAGGGGCTTGACCTGCTGGAGCCGGGCGTCGTCTCCTGCTCACGCCCGCGCCCGGGCCGGTCCGACGAGCCGATCGTGGACGTGACGCAGTCTGCGGGGTGGCGAGGAAGCCGTAGGACGGCACCAACACGCCGTCACCTCACTTCAGTGTCGGCCACCGCCGATGCCCAGGCCACATGGCCGTCGGGACGTATCAGCGCGGCGCGGACGGCTCTCCATGGGCCCTCGGGACGGGCGAGTGTGGTCCTGTGGTGGTGGGTTTCCTGCGGGAGGTGCGGCATCCGGCCGTCCCCGCTGGATGCCTCAGCGTCCGTACCGCCGCTGAGATCGAGCAGGACGTGCCTCCCGCCCCGCATCAGGGCGAACAGGCTGGTGCCGTCGGCGAAGGCCAGGTCCGGGGCGCGGGTGCCGGTCAGCGGATGCGCGGTGGCCGGGTCGGCCGGCGGATAGCGGACGTCCAGCGCGGCGAGCCGCTCGGCCAGGGCGTGGGAGAACGCGGGCAGATCGTCGACCAGCTCGGACAGGAAGGCGCGCAGGGCCTGTCCTTCGGTGGAGTAGGCGGTCATGAGGGCGGTCTGCGCGCGCGTACTGGCCAGAAGTCGCGCCCCCACCGGGTGGCGTTCCGTGTGGTAGGTGTCCAGCAGTCCCGCGGGGGCGGTGCCGCGGACGGTGGCGGCGAGCTTCCAGCCGAGGTTGGTGGCGTCCTGGAAGCCGACATTGAGCCCCACCCCTCCGGTGGGGAAGTGCATATGGGCGGCGTCACCGGCGAGCAGCACCCGGTCCTTGCGGTAGTCGGCGGCCTGGCGGGTGGCGTTTCCGAAGCGGGACAGCCAGCGCGGGTCACGCATTCCGAAGTCCGTTCCCAGGACGCGCTTGGTCTTCGCGCGCATCTCCTCCAGGGTCAGTTCGCCGGGCCAGTCGGGTCGCCGGTCCTCCGGGGCGAGCCCGACGAAACGGGTCAGTCCGCCCGGCAGGGGCACGGCCATGACGCCGCCGTCCGGACCGAACACGCTCACGGCAACGGCGGGCGGCTCGTCGGTGAGCACGTCGCCCAGCCAGCCCCAGAGGGTGGTGTCGGTGCCGGGGAAGCCGATGCCGGCCTCCTCCCGGACGCGGCTGCGGGTGCCGTCGCAGCCCACGACGTACCGCGCCCGTAGCGCGTACGAACCCGCGGGCCCCACCACCTCGACATGGGCGTGGTCCGGTTCCTGCGCCAGCGCCGTCACCCGGTGACCGCGGCGGATCTCCGCGCCCAGGGCGCGTGCGTGCGCCTCCAGTAATTCCTCGGTACGAGCCTGCGGCAGCACCAGGGTGAACGGGTGGGGCGTGTCCAGATTCCTGAAGTCCAGACGGGCGTCCAGAGCCCCGAAATGGCCGGTGGGGACGGTCCTGCCCGCGGCGACGAAGTCCTCCGCGAGCCCCCGCATGCCCAGGATCTCCACGGTCCGGGGATGGACCGTGAGTGCCTTGGAATGAGGATTCCGCTCCTTCCTGGCCTCCAGAACCGTCACCGGCACGTTCTGCAGCCGCAGTTCGGCGGCCAGCCACAAGCCCGTGGGCCCTGCCCCGACGACAACGACCTCTTCCACGACGACCTCCTTGGTCAATGACCAATAGCTGGGCTCGACTAAACTAGGTCAGTGACCAAAAAGCAAACCGCGCCCACGGCGGCTCGCACCCGGCTGACCCCTGCGGCGGTCGTGGACGCCGCGATGCGCCTGCTGGACGAGAAGGGGCTGGAGGCCGTCACCACGCGCGCCGTCGCGGACCGGCTCGGCGTGCGCATGAACACCGTCCTCTGGCACATCAAGAGCAAGAACCGGCTGCTGGAGCTGATGGCCGACGCCGTCGTAGGCACCATCGGTTACGACGGCCTGCCCGCGCTCCCGCGGGACAGGGCGCGGGAACTGATGCGCCGTTACCGCAAGGCCCTGCTCGCGCATCGGGACGGCGCCGCCCTCGTGACGGGAACGTTCGCCGCCGAGCCGCACACCCTGCGCTTCGCCGACACACTCCTCGAGACCCTCACCGAGGGCGAGAGCACGGCCGCCAACGCGGCGTGGACCCTCTACGCCCTCGCCTACTTCACCCTGGGCCTCACCCAGGAGGAACAGGCCGCGCCCGAGGCTGACCTCACCCGCTTCCGCGCGGCGGTCGCCACCGGCCCCTATCCGGCCCTCCGCGCCGCAGTGGACGCCCTCGCCGAGGGCTCCTTCGACGAGCGCTTCGAGGACGGTGTCGACCGCATCCTCAGCTAGTGCCGCAACAGGCAACGTTCGCCCCGTCGCGACGCCCGGCACGCTCCCCAAGCTCTTCGAGCAGGGGGTACCCCCAGAGGACGCCCCGGACGCCGCTCCTTGACGGGCACATGTTGCCTGCCGCGGCACTAGTGCCCCGACAGGAGCACTGGTTGCCGCCGGGCTGCGCATAGGCTTCCCCCACCATCTGGTGTCCGTCCGTGGTGCCCGACGCATCACCAACCGTGCCATTGAAGGGGAACCCTCATGACCACCCCCCGGGACCTGCTGCTCCTCACCATGGACGTTCCGTCGAGCCGTCCCGTGGAGCAGGGCGACCTGTCGCTGGCCCTCGCGGGAGCCGAACTGGTCGACCTCATCGGCGTCCAGGCCCTCACCCTCGACGGCGACCGCATCGTGCCCGGCCCCGAGCCGCAGCTCGATGACCGTCTGTTGCGGGAGGCCGCGTCGTCGCTGGTCAGGCAGGAGCCGTACGAGTCCGTCGAGGACTGGCTGTGGCGCCGAGGCCGCGATCTCGCCTCGGCCTATCGCACCCTCCTGGAAGCGGACGGACAGATCGCCCGAGAGCACCACCGCTGGCTTCCCCTCCGGACCGACCGGACGACGGTCGTCGAATCACCCGCCCGCCGCCAGGCGGCCGACCGCTGGACGTCGGGCGAGCCGGTCCTCGCCGGTCTCGCGGCCGCCGTCGGGATCGAAGCGGAGCCCGCCGCGGAACCCGCGCAGCTCACCGACGACGCGGTGGCGACCGTGCTCGCCGGCGTCAACGACGCAGTGACGGAACTGGAGTCCGTACGGCAGCGGCGACGCATCGAACAGGCCGCCTTCGACAACATCTGGCGAGGTCAGTGAGGGGCTGCCCCCGGTTGTCAGTGCCGGGTGCGACCCTGCCCGACATGGATGAGCAGAAGTTCATGCGCGGCCGGGTGTACGGCGCGGACCACGAGGACCCCGACCCGGGCCCCCGGCCCGGGCACGACTACAGGGAGCTGGTCGGCGGTCCACTGGACGGCCTGCTCCTGGATGTCACGGGCCGGCCCGACCACCAGAGACGGGAGAGCGTCGTCCTGCCCACGGAGATGGGCCGCTACGGACACGGCGGCCGTGCCGTGTACGCGCCCAGGCCCGGCGACGACCGCCGCTTCGACTGGCAGGGTGACTCGCCCTGACTGCCAAGGCGGCTCGGGCGCCCGACCGCAGCCTCGCGGTCAGCCGGAGTTCCCGCACACCGGACCGGTCATCCCGTCGGGCAGGTACAGGGATCGTTCCTGTTCGGTGATGTCGTTGTGGAGGGCACGGCAGATGTTGCGGATCGCGCCGGATGCGCCGGGCAGGGTCGCTCTCCACAGCCGTACGCTGCCGTCGCTGCCGGCGCTGGCCAAGGTGCGGCCGTCCGGACTGAATGCCACGGACTGGATGTCGTCGGTGTGGCCGGTGAAGGTGGTTCGGGCATTGCCGGTGGCGACGTCCCGCAGGGTTACCGTGCCGTCCCTGGCGCCGGTGGCGAGCGTCCTGCCGTCAGGGCTGAAGGCCACCGCGGTCCCCGCCCTGGCGAAGGTGTCCTCGATCCGGGCCTTCGCCGCGTCCCACAGCCGTACGGTGCCGTCGGTGCCGGCGGTGGCGAGCGTGGTGCCGTCGGGGCTGAACGCGGCCGACAACACGGTGTTGTTCGACGGGGCGAGTTCCCTTGGCTGCGGCGTGGTGCCGTCCTCGGGCATCTCCAGGGTGACTGCGGCTCGGCGGTCGGTCAGGTCCCACAGCCGTACCCTGCCGAAATCGCCGCCGACGGCGAGCATCGTGCCCGTAGGGCTGAAGACCAGCCACGACCTCGACCCCTCCGTGCGGTTGTCCGGGAAGACGTTCTTCTTCCGCCGGGTGGTGGCGTCCCAGAGGATCACGGTGCCGTCGTGTCGGGCGGTGGCGAACATACTGCCGTCCGGACTGAAGGCCATCGCCGTCCCCGCCTTGGTGATCGTATGCCTCAGTTGTCCGGTGGCGGTGTCCCACAGGCGTACGGTCTCCCCGAAGTCGCTGGTCGCCAGCACCGCACCGTCAGGACTGAACGCCGTCGACGCGGCGCCCGCCCTGTGGTGCCGGAGCGTGGACTCAAGGGCGCCGGTCGCCACGTTCCACAGCCGTACCCCGGGATCACCCTGCACGCGCAGGCCGTTGGCCGTAGGCGAGACCGGTGGCGACGAGGGCAACCACGACCAACGCCGACAGGGCGCCCACCAGCGCCCGCAGACGGCGTGCCGTACGGGCTGCTGCCGCGCGTTCCCGGTCGCGGGCGTCGACGCCGGCGGCGAGGAAGGAGCGTTCCAGCGCGGTGAGGTGGACCTGCGGCTGCGGGGTGGAGAAGGTCTCCTCGGCGGTCGCCAGTCGGGTACCGCGGTAGAGGGCCCCGGGGTCGCGGTCGAGTTCTTCCCAGGTGGCGGCGGCTTCGGTGAGCCTGCGGTGGTGGTGCAGCAGGTCACGGTCCTCGTCGATCCAGGTGTGCAGCCGGGGCCAGGACGTGATGAGGGCTTCGTGCGCGAGGTCGACGGTGTCGTCGTGCAGAGTCACCAGGCGGGCCCGGGCGAGCTGGTCCAGGACAAGCGCGGTGTCGGCGCTCTCCCCGCCCTCGTCGGCGAGTTCGGTGCGGTGGGCGGGGCGGCGGGTGTCCTGGGCGCCTTCGCCGGGGGTGATCAGCCGCAGCAGCAGGCGGCGGGCGAGGGCGGCCTGGTCGGGGGAGAGACGGGTGTAGACCTCCTCCGCGGTGCCCGCGATGGCACCGTGGACACCACCGACGGCCTCATAGCCGTCCAGGGTGAGGGTCTTGCCGCGGCGACGGCGCCAGGTCTCCAGCAGGGCGTGGGACATCATCGGCAGGGCGCCGGGCTGGCGGTCGACATCGGCGATGATCCGCGCGGTCAGCGCACGCTCGAGCACGAGGCCGTCCGCCGCCGCCGGTTTGACGATCGCCTCCCGCAGTTCGTCGGTGCTCATCGGTCCGACCAGCAAGTTGGCCACCCGCAGCGCGTCGGCCAGGGCGCGGTGGTCGGCGCAACGGCCGTAGAAGTCCGCCCGCACCGCGATCACCACCCGCAGCCGGCTGTCCGGTCGTACCGCGGAGAGAAGGAGGTCGATGAACCGGTCGCGTTCTTCGGCGTCCTGGCAGAGGGTGAACGCCTCCTCGAACTGGTCCACCACCACCCAGGTGTCCGCATCCCCGTCCACCGGGACGAAGGCGCCGGCGTGGGTGGTGGCCGGCAGCCCGCCCGGGGTGAGGATCCGGATCGCCGCCGGACGCTCCCGCGGCGGGCTGTCGAATCGCAGGGCCGGGATCAGCCCGGCCCGCAGCAGTGACGACTTGCCGCTGCCGGAGGTACCCACGACGCCGACGAACCGGTGCCTGCCGGCCAGCTCGACCAGTTCGGCGACCAACCTGTCCCGGCCGAAGAACCGCTCCCGGTCCCCGGGCTCGAAGCGGGCCAGACCCCGGTACGGCGCCACGGACCCGTCTTCGACGGGCGGCAGCGTGGCCTCCTCCTGGGCGGCCTGCCGCCACAGCCCCTCCCACTCCTCCGCGTTCCCGTCGCACGCGGCAACGTAGGCCAGCACCACGGGCAGGGAGGGCAGCCGCTCACCGGCCGCGGCTTCGGACAGGGTGGCGGGCGCGTATCCGGCCCGCTCGGACATGGCGCGGTAGGTGGGCCTGCCGGCCTGCCGGCGCAGCATGCGCAGCTCATGGGCGAAACGCTGGACAGGTCCCGCCTCGGGATCCAGCGGACTCTCAGGGCGTCCCACTTCAGTCGCTCTCCTTCTCCCGCGCCGTGCGCCGGTCCCGGCCGGTCCGTCTTGGACGCCGCCCGGCCCGGGCTCGTTCGTGATGGGGATCAACCGTGCAGCACCTGGGCTCCCCGCGCCAGGTGCCGCACGGATGATCCCCGTGCCCTCCCCCGTGCCGGTCGTCGCACGTTCCCTCCCCCCCCGTGAGGAACGTGCGGCAACCGTCGGACGGCGGCGGCTGGTTCACCGCCGAATCCGAGCCGACTGGTCCGTGACCGGTTCCGGCACACTCGAGTTCAGCGGCCGGGGAGTTGATTGGCAGCCCGTTCCCGCCGACAAATCAACCACGAACGCGCAGGTGGCAGGGGTGCCGGTACCGCTGCCCCGGATGGCGTCCGGATCATCTCCGGGGTGGCAGCCATGCGGGCGGACGGCCGGTCGTCCCGTTCGCCCGCCGGCAGCCGGGGGGGAGCCCTTCGGGCGGTAGGATCCGCGGAATGTCCAGCGAACGTCATTACGGCGGCACCACCTCCGCCTTCATCACCGCTCTCGTCGCCCTCCAGCGTGCCCAGGGCGTGCCGTTGGAAGAGGCCTTCGCCAAGGCCGAGTCGCTCCATCAGGAGAGGGTGCGGCACAGCGGCAGTGACACGTTCAGCAGCAGTGAACTGCTCGCGTTTCTCCGCCAGTTCGAGGGGTCCTGAGTCTTTCGGACACGGACTCCGTAGCTCGCGGACTGCGCCGACTGCGCCGACCGCACCGACCGCGCCGGAGGCCGGACCACGCGCAGGTCGTCGGCGAACCGGCGCATCACCCTGCGACCTGGCGCAGGGTGGCCGCGAAGGTGCGGACGCGCGCCGGGGCGGCGGTGGCGGGCCAGACCAGGACGTACTCGGTGGGAGGCGCGTCAAGTCGGCCGACCTGGCCGCGGCCGCGGACCGTACGGATGCCTGTGGATGTTGCGCGAAACGGATCCCTGTATTGAGACCGAGAGCGAGGAGTTGAGGGCGAGCCTCTCCATGGAGCCGAGCTCGATGATCTCCTCCATCAGTTCGCCGGACAGGTCATTCCGGTGCGCCGCCACCGCGTCACACGTCACCGGATGACGGGATCAGCCTCACTCGGCAGAGGGAATCCGCTGCCGGACTCATACGGCACAGCCATATCTCCCGTCTCCAGATCGAAAGCTCTCGCCGGAGCCTCGAAGGCGAGGGAGCTCACTACTGAGACTGGGGAGATCATGAACCGCAAACTGAGCGCACTGCTGCTCGCCGGCGCCACCGTGGCGGCAACGTTCGTCGCCGCGACTCCGTCCCACGCCGCTCCGGGATGTGACGCGAACACGGTCTGCCTGTGGCAGGGCAAGAACGGCGGGGGCGACCTGCTGAAGTGGAGCGGCGGATACCGGGACCTCCCGCCGGGATGGCACGACCACGTGTACTCGTTCCGAGCGTCCCGCGACGCGGCCTTCATCAACTACAACAACGGCACCAAGGAATGCCGCACCGTCCGCGCCGGGGACTACGCGGACAACTACGACAGGGGCTTCGGACGCGTCATCGACGCCATCGCCGACAGCTGCTGATCGCCGCCCTCCATCCAGACCGCTGCTGATGGCAGCGCTGCGTCCAGACGGCTGCTGATGGCAGCCGTCCTCCCCAACAGCCCGTCGCCATCAGGGGAATGGCGGCGGGCTGTTGGGCGTCCGCGACATCGACATGGCGTCGTACGCCTTTCGTCCACGATGACTCGACGGACGCCACCTTCGTCATACGGCTGCCGGATGGCACGTGTCCGCGATTGACTGGTGGTGCGCACACCCATTCCCCTGACTTAACGTCAACTTCCAAGAGGGGAACGGCAAACAAGCCACCACGAGCAGCACGGCAAGCGAAGCCGATCACGCAAGGGAGCGTTGACGAATGACCGACCAGCTGACCACCGCCGCCACCGACGGCCTGCACGTCAGCGAAGAGTTTGGCCCCCTGCTCGCCCGACTGGACGCCATCGGACCGCTGATTCGCCAGGAGGCGGAGTCGGCAGAGGCGGCCGGCCGGCTCACCCCGGCCGTCGTCCAGGCCCTGGAAGACAGCGGCGTCTTCCGGATCGGCATTCCCCGGTCGCTCGGCGGCTACGAACTGACACCCAGCCAGGCCATCCAGAGCGTCGAGAAGATCAGTCACGAGGACGCGTCCACCGGCTGGATCGTGCACTCGGTCTACGTTTGCTCCGGCACCACGGCCGCGTACGTCGGCAAGGAGGCCGCCCAGAAACTGTACGGTGACGGCCGCGTCACCCTGGTCGCGGGCCAGGGCACCCGCCCGGGCACCGCCGTCCGGGTGGACGGCGGCTACCGGCTGACCGGATCGTGGTCCTTCGCCTCCGGGATGCACCATGCCGACTATCTCCACAGCGCGGCGGTGGTCGAGCAGACGGGCAGGCCGGTCCTCCTCATCCACCCCAAGGAACAGGCCACCCTGCTCGACAACTGGGACGTCATGGGCCTGCGCGCCACCGGCAGCATCGACTACCGCGTCGACGACGCCTTCGTGCCGGACGAGTACGCGTACGACATCACGACCACCGAACCCGTCAACGGCGGGGCGCTGTACCGGGTCGGCGTCTGGAACATCGCCAGCATCGCCCTCACCGGCTGGGCCCTCGGAGTCGGCCGCCGCGCCCTGGACGAGCTGGGCGGCGTCGCCCGCCGCAAGTCCGGCGCCCCGGCCGCGACCGTCGACACCGCCGAGTTCCACGCCGACTACGCCCGCGCCGAGATCGCCCTGCGCTCCGCCCGTGCCTGGGCCCTGGAGGTCTGGGCCGGCATCGAGGCCACAATCGACTCGGGCGCCCCGCTCAGCACCGAAGAAGAGACCCTCGCCCGGCTGGCCCTGAACAACGCCACCCGGACCGGGCAGAGCGTGTGCGCGACCGCGTACAAGTGGGCCGGTACCGCGGCCCTGCGCGACGGCGACCTCCAGAGGTTCTTCCGAGACATGCACGCCGGCGCCCAGCACGTCACCTCGGGCCCCGTCGTCCTGCAGAATGCCGGCCGCCACCTCGCCGGTCTGGCCCCCGCCGACGCGCGCTGGGTCTTCGGCGACCTGTCCGCACCCAACTGAACCGAGGTGAGGGACCGCCGTCACCCGTCACCCCGGTGACGGGCGTCGAGGTGACCGAGGAACTGCGTCGGAGGCTGAGTACCTGACGGGGGAGGTCCCGGAGGAGCCCGCTTCTAGACGAGTCATTCCGATGTGATTAGTGGTCATAAGCGATCAAGGACCGGATGACGGGCTGGCCGGTCTTGTGGTTGTGCCAGATGACTCGTCTAGCGCTGGCCCCAGTACAGGCGGCAGGTCTGCGGGATGCGGTACGACCCGTCCGCGGCACGGTGCGGGGACAGGCGCTCGAAGATCTGTTCCTGCACCTTCTTGGTCTCGTCGTCGTCCAGCGTGGCGACGGCGGCGCCGAACGGGGGAGCGGCCAGCGTCTCCAGAACGGCGTCGAAGTCGGGCAGCGTGTACGACCACGCGAACAGCTCGGTGTCGATCGAAGCCATCCCCGCGTCCCGGAGCCACTGCTCCCTACGGGCGTCCGACGAGACCACGTCGAAGATTCCGAGATCCGGAATCTCGTCGGCCACCGAGGACTCCTTGAGGACCGTGAAGAACACATGGATCGCCGTGTTCAGTTCCGACCGGTCCCAGACCGCCATGGCGTAGTGCCCGCCGGGCCGCAGGACGCGGGCCGCCTCCGCCGCGGTGTCGTGGACGCTGAGGAAACCGAAGCGCGAGACCAGGACGTCCACCTCGCCGGTGCCGACGGCGAGGTCCTCCATCTGCATGACCTTGAACTCCGTACCGGTCAGGCCATCGCGCTGCGCCTTCGCACGGGCCATCTCGATCATCGGCTCAGAGGCGTCGACACCCAGGAGACGGGTGTCGGGGAACGCGGACTTGATGGTGAAGCCCGGTTCACCGGTGCCACATCCGAGATCGAGCACCAGAGCGCCCGGGGGCAGCGTCGGAAGGCATCGTGCAATCGCGTCCGACACCGGCTGCGGCATGCTGTTGAGGCGGTCCCACTCGCGGGCCGCTCGGTCGTAGTCAGGCTGGGACATGGCATTCCTCGGGAGTCGCGGTCCAGGGGACCGGGTGTGACGGTCGGCGTGGCACCGGCCGGGGCCGGCACTTGTCGCGATCGACGACGGCCGGCCAGTTCCGCACCGCGTCCGCGCCTGCTCCGCTGTTCGGCAGGGGCGCAGGGGATACGCGGGCCCGTAATCGATCACGACATCGACCCAATCACCGGCCGTGCGCGCGGGACTATACGAGAGCTCCACCAATCCATACGAGAGCGTGCGCCGGAGCCCGCGAGCAATCCTCGTTAGCATGCGCCCATGGACTTGGTGAGCGAAGTGATCCGCACTGTCCGGGTCGGCACCGCCGGCGCTCGCCTGATCAGGCAGCCGAGCTCCCGGGGAATCCGATTCCCCGACTTCGACGGCAGTGGGTTCCATGTCGTCGTGCGAGGCACGTGCTGGCTGATCACCGAGGACGAGGAGCCGGTCGCCCTGGGGCCGGGCGACGTCGTGCTCACCTCGTCCGGCGCCGCGCACGGCTTCAGTCACGTCCCGTGCGCGCTGAAAGACCTGCCACCCGTGGTGATGGGCCCGGCACCATCGGCACCGGGGCCTTTCGACTTCGAGTTCCTCTGCGGCGCCTATCTGCTCGAACACGGCCGCGCGCCGCAGTACCTCCGGGTGTTGCCCGACCTCATCACGGTGTCGCCGGACTACGACCGCTACCCCCACATGCGGGCGCTGGTCGACCTCCTCTGCGCGGATGTGTCCGGGACGCAGATGGGTACCGGGGCGACACTGCCCGCGCTGCTGGACCTGATCCTGGTCAACGTGCTGCGGCAGTGGCGCGAACAGCACGGTGCGGCCGGGTGGCCGACGACCGACGACCCGGCGATCGCCGCAGCCCTGCGCGAGATCCACGAGAACCCACGGCAGCAGTGGACGACGGAGCGGCTGAGTCGAGCCGTGGGGATGACCCGCGCGGCGTTCACCAGGCGCTTCACCACCGTGGTGGGTCAGCCGCCGATGAGTTACCTGATCAGCTGGCGGCTGGGGCTCGGTGCCCGGCTGCTCCGCGAGACCGACGCCACGTTGGCGACCATCGCCCGCGAGATCGGCTACTCGACCGAGTTCGCCTTCTCGGCCGCGTTCCGCCGTGAGTACGGCATCTCGCCGAGCCGCTTCCGCCGCGCACCTACAGCCGCTTGCGCCTCGGATGACGCCTTGGCTGAACGTGCGCGTGCTCGGTGACCTGGTGCGAGGGCGAGTGATGAGCGCGGGTCCGCCCCTTTTACCCGTTCCGTTCGACCGGCTGCGGCTACCCCCGGTGATCACGATGGTCCTGCCGTCGTACCTCGGGCCTTCCCCCAAGAAGGTGGGCACGCGGTTACTGACTCCGGCTCATTAGGGTGAAGCTGAGGGAAGTCCCTGCTTCGCCTGGTGCGGTGGCTGTATCCGTGGTGTGTGAGGTATAGCGAATGCTGCCCTCTACCGCATCGTGACGACCCGCATACGCTGGGACGAACGCACGCAGAAGTACCTGCAGGGACGCACCGCTGAGGGCATGTCCAAGCGCGAGATCATCAGGTGTCTCAGGCGGTACGTCGCCCGCGAGCTCTACGGCCACATCCAACCTTCTTCTGCGGCTTGACGAAACATAGGGGCTTCTACGGCACCCACAAGACGCCCGCGATCAGGACATGGCTGGCCAAGCACCCACGGTTTCATATGCACTTCACCCCGACCGGCTCCTCCTGGATCAACCAGGTCGAGCCGTGGTTCGGCTTCCTGGCCGACCAGATGATCCGTCGTGGCGCACACAAGAACGTTCAGGCCCTTGAAGCCGACATCCGCCGCTGGGTCAAGGACTGGAACGCAGACCCCAAGCCGTTCATCTGGACCAAGACCGCTGAAGAGATCCTCGAATCCCTCGCCCACTTCTGCCGACGGATTTCAGGCGCAGGACACTAGCGACCTTCCGGCGGTTTGCCGCCGGCCGCCGATGCCTCCACGAACTCCGACCTGCCCCGCTCGTCCAGGCGCAGGATCGGCACCGCCTTGTTGACGGGGTTGCCGTTCTCCCGGAAGGAGATGAAGCCGCTCGCACCCGCCACCCGCAGGCTGCCTTCCATCTGGTGGAACATCCGGCCCACCGCGTCGCCGGTCACCTCTCCCTGCCAGCGGGCCGCCATCTGGACGCCCTGGGCCGCGGTGATGACCGCGTCGTGCGCCATGATGGCCTGGCCGTCGTGGCGCGGGTCGTTGGGGAACCACCGGTCCAGTTCGCCGCCGTTCTGGAAGTACTGCGCCGAGAGGTCGGAGACGGCGTCGGGCTCCTTCTGCCACATGTCCGGATGGGCCAGGCCCGTGTAGTAGACCTGCACCTTCGTCTTCGCGGCGCGCGCCAGCTCCTGGGCCGTGAGGTTGGTGGTGTCGTCTCCGGCGATCACGGTGAAGGTGCGCTCCTGGCAGGAGCGGTTGGCGATGGCGTACAGGAAGTGGGTGAGGTGCCGCCCGCGGCCCGCGAAGTAGACGACCTGCGGTTTCTGTTCGCAGAGCTGACTCCGCATGTAGAGCAGCTCGTTCTTCCAGGCGCTGCTGATCGAGGAGTCGAACGTCATGGTCTCGGCCACCAGCCGGTGCCCTTTGTCCGGGAAGACCTTGCTGAAGGCGGTGCCGAGCGTCCGGGCGTAGAGGTTGCCCTTGGCGGTGTCCTGGACCACCACGGCCGAGGTGATCTTCTTCCGCTTCAGATAGGCGGAGGCGGCGTACGCCTCGTCCTCGTTGGTCGGCGCGACCCGTACGAACCCGGCTATGTCCTTTATGTTGGTGGCCGTCATCGTGCTGGCGACCATCGCGATGCCGTGCTGGGAGAGGCGGCGGATCGCGGCCAGGTTGTCGTCGGTGCTCGGACCCAGTCCGGTGACAGCCACCAGCCGGTCCTGGGAAGTCTTCCGCTTGATCAACTCGTCCACGGTGTACCGCCATTGCCCGGAGCTGCTTCCCGTGTTGGCGATGAGCAACCGGATCTTCGGGGAGGCCGACAGGTCTCCGTTGTTGTGGCGGTACTGAGCCAGATAGGCCCCCTCCAGCTCGTGCCGGACCGATTCCTCGGAGTTGCTGTCGTCGTCGGTGAGGGTGAAGGAGGTCATGTAGGCGACGCTGACGTAGGGTTCGTCCCCGTCGGCCACGCGGTCGTTCTCTTTCTTGATCTTCTTTCGGACCGAGTCGAGGTGCTTCGCGAAGGCGTATCCGCCGTCGGTGACCCCCACGCACTCGTCGGCCTCGCCCCGTTCGACCACGCCGTCGGCGCAGTGTGCCCGCCACTGGCCGATCCAGCCGGCTCCGTACGGCACCGCCACCGCGAGCGCGGCGACGACGATCAGGCCTACGACGACCCGGCGCACGATGTGCAGGGGCCATTCGATTCTCGGAATGCGGCTCATGACCGGCTCGTTCCTCTCATCCCGCCCTCGCCACCGTCCGCACTCTCCGACACCGCCTCAGCCCTCGCTCTCCGTCGTCTGCGGGTGACGCCAGTGCCGGTAGCGTTCCGCCTCGTTGAACAACGCCACGATGTCGTTCCTCCGCAACTGGGACAGTTGGGTGAACCCGTCGGCGATCAGGTCGTTCAGCCGCATGGCCGGGTCGGCCAGCGGATCGCTCCACACCCAGCGCGCCGCGACCAGGCCCCGTATCGCCGAGGCGGCGTCGACCGCCTGGTCCGGCCGGAGCGGGGCGAGGCCGGCGAGCAGTTCCAGCGGGCCGCCGTGGGACGGGAGCCGGTTGGGGGCGCTGGTGATCAGGCTGAACTCGCTGATCCACTGCGGTGTGGGCACCGCGGGGAAGCGCAGCAGCAGATGGTCCGTGACCTCGTCGATGCAGCCCATCGCCAGCCGGTGGTACATGGCCTGGACCGGCTGACGCTCGGTCCTGAAATGCTCGGCCAGCAGTTCGTGCACCGTGTCCCAGTCGCCCGGGCGCCGTCCCAGCTCCCACAGCAGCAGCCTGCGCAGCCACGGATGGAGGGTGGGCGTGATCGTGCCCGGGCTCAGCAGCCACCGAGCGCGGATCTCCCCGAACAGGGTCTCCCCGGACGAGAGCACCCGAGTGCCGACGGACAGGTCACGTGCGGCGGCGCACTCCGCGAGGGCGCCCCGGGCGACGGGGTCGAAGCCACGCAGCAGATGGCCGAGGGCGGCGTCCACGAGCGTCCGGGTGTCCTCGCCGACGCGCAGGGTCTGGTCGGGCAGCGTGCGCAGCCAGCGGTCCTGCCCGGGGCCGTCCTCCGCGGGGGCCGTGGACTGCTGGAGCACGTCGAGCACCTGACGCACCGCGCGCGGCAGTCCGCCGGTCAGCCGGTGCACGAAGGGCGTCAGACGAGTGAAGGGGGCGAGCTCGGGGTTGCCACCCAGTTCGAGGTCGATCCGGATGCGGACCTCGTCGAGGTTGAGGTCGCGCAGCCGCAGCGGATACCACCAGGTGTCGTCGCTGTCGCGGGTGGGCCGGTGCTCGTGCCAGTCCTGCAGGGATGCCCGGTCGGGGCCGCGTAACCGCCAGGGCCAGGCGTCACCGGTCGCCGGTCCCCAGCGGGGCAGCCAGCGGTTGGAGCTGGCGACGACTGTCAGCGGATCGCAGTCCGTGCCCGTCACCACCGCGTCGTCGTGCCGGGCCCGGATCAGGTGGTCGAGGAAGCGACGGCCGTACTCCGTATGGGAGTTGTCGAGGAGCAGCAGATACGAGCGCGGCATGAAGGCACGGGCGGTGTTGCGTCTGAGATCCTCCAGGAACGCCGAGAACAGCACCCGGTCCAGCCGCTCCTGCTGCTCGTCGCCTTCGTGCCGCCAGAGGTTGAGCTCCACCAGGGCTTCCCACTGGTCCTGGCTGCGGGTGAGCGGATGACTGCCGTACCAGGCGGCGCTCGCACTGTACTTGCCGCCGAAGACACGGCCCGGCAGTCTGCGGCGACCGCGCCGCAGGGCGTCCTGGAGGAGCGCGAGCGCCATGGTCGAGAAGCCGTCAGGTGCGCCGACCGCACCGGAGGCCACCTCGAAGAACGCGGCGAGGTAGTCGCCGTACCGCTCCTCACTGCGCTCCTGGAAGGCGTCCAGCTGGCGCTGGATCGCACGCCGTCCCTCGGCGAGGCTGTTCATCCGCAGCAACTGGTCGGAGGCGAGCAGCCCCAGGGTGAGCAGCGGGAAGTGGGAGCGGCCGTAGCGGGGCAGTTTGCGCTCGAGCTGGCGGGCGAGGAGGGCCAGCGCGTAACGGGGCAACAGGGACTGTGAGCCGCCCAAATTGACGTAGGCGAAGGGGTGTTCGGGGCCGAAGTGCTCCATGAGCATGCTGTGCGCCTCGCTGGCACCGCTGCCTCGCGGGCCCAGCAGCATGACGACGGGACGCTCCGCCGTCGGAGGCTCCTTCAGGCAGGCCTGGACGAGCGAGATGATCCCGCTGCGCCCCCGCAGGCCCACGCCACTCCCGGGCTGCATCACGTTACGCCGGCCTCCCCCGCGTTCCCCCGCCTCGGTGATGAGTCCGTTCTCAGTGGGAAGAGGATGCCACCCTTGACGCCCGGTCATGCAGGTTCCGGCCAGCGTTATGCAAGTGTGAGTCGACGGGGCCAGGCAGGACCAGGGGCCTCGCACGGGGTGGCCGTGCGGCGGGGGTGACTCGTTGCGATGCGTTTCGGAGGCGTCCCGGGTCCACGCGTACAAGGGGCTGCTTCAAGCTCCCCGGCGCTCGGCGCCGGGGAGGCACTCGTGCCGGACCGAGGCGGTCTTGCCGTATCCCTTGCAAAGGTCCGTACCAACTGCTAATTCCCTATCTGTTAGGAAAGTTTCCTTCCAGCTGGGTCGCGCGTCCAGGCACGGCCCCCGACCGGCACTCGTCGACGTTCATGCGCCATTCCATGCGCCATTCATCTCCCAACGACCGCCAGGAGATCCCCCATGAGACCGGCACGGTTCGTCCTGTTCGTCGCCGCGCTGCTCCTCCTCGGCCTCCTCTCGACCCCAGGAGCGGCCCAGGCCGGCCCCACAGCGCCCACCACCCAGTCGGCAGCCGCGGTCCCAGCGGCCGCCGGGGCCCCGTCACCAGCAGCCGCCCCGTCGGCAGCCACCCCGGTCGCCGCCAACGGACAGCTCGAGGTCTGCGGCACCAAGCTCTGCAACCAGCAAGGCAAGCCCATCCAGCTCCGCGGCATGAGCACCCACGGCCTGCAGTGGTACAGCCAGTGCGTCACCAACGGCTCGCTCAACGCGCTCGCCACCGACTGGAAGGCGGACGTACTGCGCATCTCCATGTACATCCAGGAGGACGGGTACGAGACCGACCCGCGCCGGTTCACCGACCTGGTTCACTCCATCATCGAACAGGCCACGGCCCGCGGCATGTACGCCATCGTCGACTGGCACATGCTCGATCCCGGTGACCCGCACGCGAACCTCGCCCGCGCCAAGACCTTCTTCTCCGAGATCGCCCAGCGCCACCGCGACAAGAACAACCTGCTGTACGAGATCGCCAACGAGCCCAGCGGTGTGAGCTGGTCCCGCATCAAGAGCTACGCCGAGCAACTCATCCCCGTCATCAGGGCCAAGGATCCGAACACCCCGGTCCTGGTGGGCACCCGCGGCTGGTCCTCGCTCGGCGTCTCGGACGGTTCGAACGAGTCCGAGGTGGTCAACAACCCGGTGAACGCGGCCAACATCATGTACACGTTCCACTTCTACGCGGACTCCCACCGGGACGAATACCTCCAGACCCTCTCCCGCGCGGCCGACCGCATCCCCGTCTTCGTCACCGAGTTCGGCACCCAGAACTACGCCGGTGAGGGCAGCAACGACTTCGCCATGTCACAGCGCTACCTCGACCTGCTGAAAGCCAAGAAGATCAGCTGGGTCAACTGGAACTTCTCCGACGACGACCGCACCGGTGCCGTCTTCAAGCGCGGCACCTGCTCCAACAGCGGTCCATGGACCGGCACGTCCTCCCTCAAGCCGGCGGGCGTCTGGATCCGAGACCGCATCAGGACGGCGGACGACTTCTGACCGGTGACGCAATGTGCGGCAGTGTGGCCCCGGAACACCGGGGCCACACCGTCTCGCGCGCTCCGCGCAGGCACGGTCAGCGGTTGCGTGGGGCCACCAGTCCGGACTCGTAGGCCAGCACGACGAGCTGGGCGCGGTCACGGGCGTGGAGCTTGGCCATGGCCCGGTTGATGTGCGTCTTCGCGGTCATCGGGCTGATCACCATATGGTCCGCGATCTGGTCGTTAGACAGACCGCGCGCCACCAGGGCGACGGCCTCACGCTCGCGGTTGGTCAGCTCCTCCAGCTCCGTGCCGGCACCGGTGGGCAGCGGCTCGCTGACGTACCGTTCGATCAGCTTGCGGGTGATCGACGGTGCGAGCAGGGCGTCACCGCGCGCGGCCACACGTACGGCGTGCACGAGGTCCTCCGGCACGATGTCCTTGACGAGGAATCCGGCGGCACCGGCACGCAGCGCGTCCAACACGTATTCGTCGAAGCCGTAGTTGGTCAGGATGACGACCCGCACCCGCGCCAACGCCGGGTCCTCGGCGATGCGCTTGGTGGTCTCGATCCCGTCGAGGACCGGCATCCGGATGTCGATGAGCGCAATGTCGGGCAGATGCTCCCTGATCAGAGCCAGACCCTCCTCCCCGTCGCCGGCCTCGGCCACCACCTCGATGTCGCCCTCGACCTCGAGGAGCGCGCGGAACCCGCTGCGCAGGAGCGGCTGGTCGTCGACCAGCAGGATACGGATCATGACTCACTTTCCAGGATCAAGACGCACCTTCGAGGATCAAGACGCTTCCAGGATCAAGACGCACCTTCGAGGATCAAGACGCTTCCAGGGCCATGACGCACCTTCCAGGGCCATGACGCACCTTCCAGGATCATGACGCTCTCTCCACGGGGAGTTCCGCCTGGACGGTGAAGCCGCCCCCGCTGCGCGGTTCCGCGCGCAGGCGGCCGCCGAGGGCGCTCACGCGTTCGCGCATCCCCAGCAGCCCGACGCCGGGCACCGGGACGGAGTCCGCGGTGGCCTTTCCGTCGTCGTCGACTCGTATGGCGAGGGCGTCCGGACGGTAGTCGATCCGGACCGACGCAGTGGCGGCGGTGGAGTGCCGGGCGACGTTGGTGAGCGACTCCTGAACGATCCGGTACGCGGTCCGGTCCACCGCGGCCGGCACGTCGTGTCGTTGTCCCTCGACCGTCAGCGTCGCGTCCAGGCCGTTGGTACGGGCCCGTTCAACCAGTTCCGGGACATGTGCGAGCCCTCGCGGCGGGGTCCTGCCGTCGTCGCGCAGCGCCTCCAGGGTCGCTCGCAGCTCACGGGTCGCCTCACGGCCGGCCTCCCGGATCGCCAGCAGGGCCTCCGGCACCTGTTCGCCTCGCTTGCGGGCCACATGGACGGCGGCCTCGGACTGCACCTTGATGATCGAGATCTGATGAGTGAGCGAGTCGTGCAACTCCCGTGCGATGTGCAGCCGTTCCTCGTCGGCGCGGCGCCGCGCGGTCTCCTCCCGGGTGCGCTCGGCCTCGTCCGCCCGCCGCTCGGCCTGCCGCAGCGCCTCACCCGCGGCGCCGGCCGCGATCAGCCAGGCCAGCTCCAGGGCGCCGCGCGCCTGCGCGAACGCCTCGCCCGTGTCGTGCAGCCCCGAGGCCAGGGCCGCCAGGGGCAGTGCGGCCAGCATGGTCAGGCTCGCCACCACCGTGATGGTGCGGTGTCCCGCCCGTACGGCGGCGTACACGGCGAACAGGTACGCGACCGCGGGAACATCGAAACCGGCCGCCTGGTAACCCACCGCGCACAGCCCAGTGACGATCAGGACGGTCACCGGAGCCCGGCGGCCCGCGGCCAGCGCCAGGCCGCCGGCCGCCAGCAGCACATAGCCGAGCACCTCGAATTCCGTGCCGGAGCGCTGCCCGGGCCGCCCGGCCACCAGCAGCGCAGCCGCCACGCAGACCGCGACGACCCCGTCCCTGGCAACCGCCCGAACGCCGAAGGGTCCACTGCTCATGCGCGCACCTTAGCCGGATGCTCCCGCGGGCGAGTCCTGCCGGCGGACGAGCGCCCGCCTACCGCGCACGCGGTATCTCCCGACCGACTGCGGCAACCGCGGCAGCCCGGTGCCCCATCGGCGGCAGCTCGAAGTGACCGCGGCCGCGGGACGACCAGCACGCGGTCGGCGGGCATGATCAGGCGCCATCCGAACCTCGGAGACGAGACGCAGTGAAGAGGAGAGGGACATGAACTCATCAGGAGCCCAGATGATGGCCGCCGCCGGTGGCGTCATCGGGGACGGGCGAACCGGGGCCGTCGTGGCCGCGGTGGTGGGGCTGCTCGGCGTGGTCATCGGTGGGCTGGCTGTGGCCCGCTCCGCGGGTCGCATCAGCACTGGCAACGAGCGAGCGTGGGCCATGACGGCCATGGTGGTGGGGCTGACCGGTATCGTCCTCGCCGGGCTGCACCTGGCCACCTCAACCGGTGGTTTCGGCACCGGCAACGGGCGAGCCGGTGCCATCGTGGCCATAGCGATCGGACTGGTCGCCGCGTTCCTCGGCGGGCTGACTGTGGCCCGCTCCCGCCGCACCGCGCTCACCGGCTGACCGAGTACTCCCGCCCTCGGCAACGCGTGGCCCGGTGCTGTGTGCGAGGCGATGCGTTGCCGACGGCCGCACCACCGCCGCGTCCGTGGGGCTACTACGACGCCGCGCTCGCCCCGGTCTGGCCGCGCATCCGCTCCCTCGTCGACGCCGAACGAGCCGCACTGGGCCGCGCCCAGCTGGACCGGGGGGTGGACGGGCTGCTGGACAGCCTGCGCCCCGTGCTGAGATGGTCGCCGCCGGTCCTGGAAGCGGACTACCCCGTCGACCGCGATCTTCATCTCGCCGGCCGGGGCCTGCTGTTGGTCCCGTCGGTGTTCTGCTGGCGCACACCCGTGACCCTGGTCGACGCGGAGCTGCGCCCGGTGCTCGTCTACCCCATCGCTCCCGGGCCGGACTGGTGGTCGGATCTCGACGACCGCTCCCCGAAGGCCCTGGCCCGGCTGCTCGGACCCAGCCGCGCGGCGGCCCTGCGCGTGGTGGAGGACGGCTGCACCTCCGGTGAACTCGCCCGCCGCATCGGGGTGACCGCTCCCACGGCCAGTCAGCACGCGGCCGTACTGCGCGAGGCGAAACCGGATCGTCACCACCCGCCACCGCAACACGGTGGTCCACACCCTGACACCCCTCGGCACCGCGCTGCTCACGGGCGGCCTCTGAACGACGGGGCCCGGCAGACCCGAGACGGTGACGAACGGTGACACGAGCACTGACTGTCGCGCGAGGGTTTCGCGCCGCGTCAGTTCTCTCACGGCCGGCTGACGGGTCCCGAGTACGCCCGGCACGTGGGCCAAGCGGACCTCCTTCGCGAAGCCATCGACGGTGCCACCGGCGAGTAGCCGGTGACGCACATCGACGCGAGCCGAGCGGTCAGCGTTTCCTCGCGCACAGGGCCGCGTCCACGGCTCCCTGAAGAAGGCGCAGGTTTTCGCCTTCGGCCGCCCACGTCGTGGTGTAGACGGTCACGGTCCCGCGGCCGGCCGTGGCACGGCCGCCGCCCACCGAGTTGCCGGGCAGGTCGCCGCCGTGGCCCCAGTACACGCCGCCGCAGCTGAGCGGGATCGAGACGATGCCGTAGCCGTAGCGGCTGCCGGCCGGGTAGCCGTCGCGGCCACCGACATCGGTGGTGTCCCGGGCCATCAGGCGCACCGCCCAGCCGGGGAGGAGCCGGCCGCCGAACAGGCCGTCCCAGAAGGCGTTGAGGTCTCCGGGCGTGGAGACGAGACCCCCGGACGCACCGAACTCGTACCCGGGAAGCTCGGTCACATCCACCCGGCCGGCCCCCGGTCGCGCCGGATGGACGCCGTAGTTGCGGGCATGCGGTCCGCGCAGGGTCAACTCTCCGGGTGCGGGCCAGTATGTGTCGTCCAGGCGCAGTGGACGCAGGATCGTACGCTCGATGTACGTGCGGAAGTCCACCCCCGACACCTCGTCGATCACCATGCCGAGGACGAGGTAGTTGGTGTTGGAGTAGCCCCAGTCGGTGCCGGATTCGAAGACCGGCTTCTCGGTGAGCGCGAGGGCCAGGTAGTCCTGGGCCGTGCCGGGCCGGTTCCAGTCCACCAGCGACGTGTACTCCGGCAGCCCGCTGGTCTGCTTGAGCAACTGCCGTACGGTGATGGTGCGTTCGGTGAGCTGGGGCACATAGGCGCCCACGCGGTCGTCGAGTCGTATGTGCCCGTCCGCAACCAGACGCATCACGGCTGCGGCGGTGAACGCCTTGGTGTTGCTGGCGAGCCGGAACCGGCCGCGCGCATCGACCATCGGACGGCCCGACTCCAGGTCCGCGACACCGGCGGTATGCGTGGTCCGGCCGTCGTGGGCGAGGGCCCCCGGTACCCCGCCCCGCTCGACGAGCAGATCCAACTGCCGCTGGACATGGTCGGGTTGATGGGCCGTCGCCATGGGGGCGAGCGCCCCGGTGAGCGTCGCGGCGAGCAGCACTGCGGCGGCGAGCCGTTTGCGATGCATGGTGTTCCCCCTGGTCGTGGGCTCGCGAGCACGAGCGCGAGCCGGTCGGTCACTCGCCGACGACCTTGCCAGGGTTCCGGCGTGAGCTCAGTGGGCCCAACACCCGGATCGGGAATGCGGCCCACCTCCTTGACATCGGCCGCCCGAACGTCGACCGCGGAGTCAGGAGGACCGAAAGCGGCCACAACAGGCGTGCGGTGATCGCGAAATCCGTTCCACGGCCCGCTCGGTGTGCGCGCCGTAGCAGGCGTCGGCGGGTACCTCCTCGTCTCCTACCAGGTCGTGCTCCGTGCGTGTCGTCTGCGCCATCTGATGCTCCTCGTCCTTGCGGCCCTTGACAGGACAGCGTTTCCGGCCTCAGTGTTACCGGCCAACGCCCAGAATGCAATATATTGCATATGGCAGGAGGCTCATGAACACCTCAGACACCCGTCCCACCAGCACAGACATCGACAGCTCCGAGAACCGGCGTGAAGCCAAGCGCGGCCGTCGCGAACCCCCCGCAACACCCATCCGCCCAGCCGCGCCCGAGGCCACGGTCCCGCAGAAGGAAACGGTGCGGTGAACACCACCACTCCCGCCGCCACCTCCGAGATCATCGGCATCCTGGGCGGCATGGGCCCGGCAGCCACCGCCGACTTCTACGCCAAGCTCGTCTCGACCACTCCCGGCTCCAGCGACCAGGACCACCTTCGGACGGTCATCTGGTCCGACCCCACCATCCCCGACCGCACCGAAGCCCTGCTTGGCGACGGCCCCGACCCCACCCCCTGGCTCCTCGACGGCAGCCGTGTCCTGCGCGAGGCCGGGGCCACCGTCATCGCCATCCCCTGCAACACGGCGCACGCCTTCGTCCCGCGCATCGCCGATCGCATCGGGCTGCCCATCGTCCACATGATCGGCGAAGTGGCCCGGCACCTCGCCACGTTGAGCCCTCGCATCCACACCGCCGGACTGCTCGCCACCAGCGGCACTGTCCGCGCCGGCCTGTACCACGCGTGGCTGGACCGCTCCGGGATCCGCCTCGTCCTGCCCGATGCCCGCAGTCAGGACCACGAGGTCACGGCCGGCATCCGCGCGGTGAAAGCCGGCACCCACGACGACACGACGACCGCGCTGCTGGCCCGCGCCGCGCACCGCCTGACCGAACAAGGCGTGCAGGTGGTCATCGCGGGCTGCACCGAGATCCCCCTCGGTCTTCCCTCCGACGCCGTGGACGTCCCCGTCATCGACCCGGCGCTCATCCTGGCCCAGGCTCTGGTCGGCCGGGCCGGAACCCGGAACACAGACGGACAGGGTGAGGGAGCGATGTACTGTACGCAATATGTCGCTCGACCGCCCTGTCTCTCGCCGCCTCCTCAGTGACGAGGTGTTCCACCGCGTGCGCGACTCCATCGTGCGCGGCGAACTCCTCCCGGGCGAGAAGGTCAAGGACGGTGAACTCGCCGAGCGCCTCGGCCTCAGCCGCACCCCTGTGCGCGAGGCGCTCGCCCGGCTCGCCGACATCGGCCTGGTCGAAGCCAAACCCGGCGTCTACACCCGCATCACCACCCTCAACCGCCGTGACGTCGAGAAAACCCTCGCCGTCCTCCGCTCCCTCGACCGGCTCGCCATCGAGACGGCTGTGCCGGTCATGACCGAGCAGGACCTTGAGAGCATGCGAGAGGCCAACCGCGCCTTCGAACGGGCCGTCGGCGCCGACGACACCACCGCCGCGCTCGCCGCCGACGACCGCTTCCACGCCGTCCCCATCGCGGCCGCGGACAACCCCGTGCTCAGCCGGATCGTCGAGCAGCTCCACCCGCAGATCCACCGGATCCTCTACCGCAAGTTCTCCACCCTGCTCGGCGGCCGCAACACCATCGAGCACCACGACCAGCTCATCGACGTCTGCGCCGGCGGCGACGCCCATGCCGCCGCCGAACTATCCGGACGCCACTGGTCTGAGCTCGGCGGACACATCAACGAACTCTTCGACACCAACCAGTTCGCCGAAGCGGCCACCGGTTAGAACGCCAGCAAAAGCGGACCATACCCTCCGGTTGGTAGTCTGGGTGTATGGCGGCAGCAACGGAGAGCACACCGACCGCCGCGCGAGGGTTGCGCGCGGATGCCCTGCGGAACAGGCAGCGCATCCTGGATGCCGCACGGCAGATCTTCCAGGAGCGGGGGGTCGACGCGCCGCTGGACGAGGTGGCGGAGCGTGCCGGCGTGGGTGCCGGGACGCTGTATCGGCGCTTTCCCACCCGCGTTGCCCTGATCGGGGCAGTGTTCGAAGAGGAACTCGCGAAAGTCGCGGCCATCGGGGAAGAGGCGCTCCGTTGCGAGGATCCGTGGGTCGGGTTCAGCGCATACCTCGAGCGGCTCTGCGGCGCCATGGCGGCCGACCGGGGGCTCGGCGACATGTTCCTGTTGACATTGCCCGCCTCGGACGAGCTGGAGGGAATGTGCGCATACCAGTCCCGCGTCCTGGCCGACCTGCTGCTGAGGGCGCAGGAGGCCGGCGTCGTCCGGGATGACCTCGTTGCGGAGGATCTCTTCCTCTTTCTTGTCGCCAATGGGGCCGTCACCCAGATGACCCGCTGTGCCGCCCCGCATGCGTGGCGACGCCTGGTCGCGCTTCTGCTGGACGCCTGCCGACCGGGGGCTCATGGGCCCCTGCCCGCCGCGCCGACGGCCCTGCAGACCGAGCGCGCCAGGCGGGAGCATGCCGAAGCGAAGGGATTGAGGCCGGCCCACTGTGAGGACTCGAAGGGCCGTTGACGCCCCGAAGTCTCTCCATCGAGTGATGTGGGTCACACCTGAGGAGAGAAATAACTGGAGTGCTCGGTCCGGTTGATCTGATCAGTGCACACGGATATCCGACGCGTCCGTTGAGTGACGCGCCCCTGACCGATCGGAGGCTGCAGTGACCCCGCCCGGATTGCCGAGGGACGGCGCGTCCCCGTCGCCGAGCACGGCGAAGCAGAAGACCGAGCGCGTCGTACCGCTGTGGGAGGCGGCCAGGGCGCACCACCTGAGCAGCGTGGTGGACGACGGCGGAGGGGCCCGGTGAGCTCGGTCGCCGCCCGCGTCGATCGCATCCGCGGCACAGGGCGCGCGCCGGGTCCCAGCCGGGCGGTGCCGGGTCCCAGACGGGCGGTGCCGGACGAGCGGCTGGGGGCCGACGTCGGTACGGTTCTCGGACGTGCTCTCGGAATCGGGGGCGCCTTCCTTCTGGGCGCAGGACACGAAGCAGGGGGCGTTGCGCCACTTCCCCGTCAAGTACGGCAGCGACCAGCTGTGGGACCTGGGCACGCCGACCACCGTCGCTTCGTCCGGTTGGGACGCACGGCAGCGGCCCCGGATGGCCGTCGTCGGTGATGTGAACGGCGACGGAAGCAGCGACGTGGTGACCAGTGACCGTTCCGGTGAGCTGTGGCTGCACCCGGCTGCCGCGGACGGAACCCTGGGCGACCCGACGTCCCTGTCTTCCTCGGGCTGGAGCGGCGTCGCGTTCTTCTGACGCGCCTTCCGGCACCGCCGCGCTCCGGCACCGCCGCGCTCCGGCTCCGACCGGAGCGCGGCAGAGGCCCGGCGGCGGGCTGACTCCACCATGGAGCAAGGGCGTCCCAGAGCGGCCCGCCCTCGTCATCGGACGCCGCCTTCCCGATGTGTCGACGAAGCCGACTTCCACCCCAGCTGGCACCACCTGATGCGGGTGGCGGTCGACGCGGGCCTCGCGGGCGCCCCCTGGGCCGACGACCGGCCCGGTGCCATGTCGCGCGCACCGCGGGCGCCCTGGTGTGGGGACACACCGAGGCAGGCCACACCTGCCCGACGTCGATGACGTACGCGGCCGTACCCGTGTTGCGCCGGCAGCCTGAGCTGGCCGCCGTGTACGAACCCCTGCTCACCAGCCGGGAGTACGACCCCGGTCTGCGGGCGCCCACCGAGAAGCGTGGGCTGCTCGCCGGGATGGGAATGACCGAGAAGCAGGGCGGCAGCGACGTACGGACGAACACCACAACGGCCACGCCCAGCGCCGAGCCCGGCGTCTACACCCTGCGCGGGCACAAGTGGTTCACGTCGGCGCCCATGTGCGACCTGTTCCTCGTGCTCGCCCAGGCACCCGGCGGCCTGTCCTGCTTCCTGCTGCCGCGGGTGCTGCCCCGACGTAAGCCGCAACACCTTCCGCATCCAGCGGCTCAAGGACGCTGGGCAACCGCTCCAACGCCTCCTCGGAGCCGGAGTTCGACGGCACCGTCGCCTGGCGCGTCGGGCCCGAGGGCCAAGGCGTGAAGACCATCATCGAAATGGTCAACTACACCCGGCTCGACTGTGTGATGGGTTCGGCGGCGCTGATGCGCAAGACGCTCGTCGAAGCAGGCCACCATGTGCGCCACCGCAGCGCCTTCGGCACGCGGTTGCTCGACCAGCCCCTGATGCGCAACGTCCTGGCCGATCTCGCCCTCGAGTCCGAAGCGGCCACCACTCTCACCCTCCGGCTGGCCGGCGCGGCAGACCGGGCGGTGCGAGGGGACGACGGCGAGCGGATGTTCCGCCGGATCGCCACCGCCGTCGGCAAGTACTGGGTGACCAAACGGGGCCCGGCCTTCACCGCGGAGGCCCTGGAGTGCCTGGGCGGCAACGGCTACGTCGAGGAGTCGGGAATGCCCCGCCACTACCGGGAGGCCCCCCTGCTGTCGATCTGGGAGGGCTCGGGCAACGTCAACGCCCTCGACGTACTGCGGGCGCTGACCCGGGAGCCCGCCACCGCCGACGCGTTGTTCGCCGAACTCGCCCTCGCCCGCGGCGCGGACGCCCGGCTCGATGCGGCCGTGGCCCGGCTGAAGGACGGGCTGCGCGAGGCCGACCAGACGGGTGCCCGACGCATGGTGGAGCGGATGGCCCTGACCCTGCAGGCCTCCCCGCTGGTCCGGCACGCCCCGGCCGAGGCGGCCGACGCCTTCTGCGCGACCCGGCTCGGCGGCGACTGGGGACACGCCTTCGGTACCCTCCCGCGCTCCGCCGAACTGGACAGGATCCTCGGGCGCGCGCTGCCGGTCGGCTGACCCTTTACGGCGCATGGCTGGGGCTCATGCTCGTCGTACGCGCAGATCGACGGCGGCCGTGGGCAGCTCGGTATTCATGGCGCTCGCTCCGGGTACGGTCGCCGGACTGGTGCCCTCGTGGCTGACGGGATGGCAGGCCGGTCACTGGTGGCTCGCCGCCCGGCTGCCGGGCGGCGTCAATCAGTGATCGGCCCGGTCGCGCAGCGCACGGCTGAGTCGATGCCCCTACGAGCGCGGGTCAGAACGGAGCGCCGCCGAACGCGATCTCGTTTCCGTCCGGATCCTGGTACGTCACCTTGCGCACACCATTGGAGTAGGTCTCGCGAGTCCGGGGATCCAGCCCCCGATCGGAGATCCCTGCGACGCGGGTGTCGAGGTCGTCGACGAAGACGGTGTTCAAGGCGTGGCCGGCGTGCCCGGGCCGATGCTCGATGTAGACATACCGATGTTCCGCCAGCTCCCACACGGCCTCCTTGTCGTTCGGGATGAACGCCGGCGGGGAGCCGAGCAGCCGCTCGTACCAAGCCAGCGCCGATGCGATGTCACTGACGGGGATGCCTGCGAATAGGTCGACGGCCATGCCGACATGGTAGGTCGAACGACGCGCCCTTCCCCAGGTGGAACGACACGTCACCACCGGGTTCCGCGACGGCTCCGCTACTGGTGGGGCGGCACGCAGACACCAGCACGGCTGGCGTCCCGCCCAGCGGTACGCCTTGGTGAAGGACCCGCCGGGCGCGTCCGCCGTCGGTCGACCCGCTGGGCGTGACCTGCCTGCTGCTCACCCACGTTCGGGTGAACGCCCGCAGAACTGCCGGACACACAGTCGACGGCCTCGTTGGGCATGGCGTCAAAAGCTGCTCCCAGCTTCTGGAAAGAGAAGGCGACAAGCGACCATGGATGTCAGCGCGTACCTCGAGACCGTCTATACGGAGGTCTGCCGGCGCAACCCCGGCGAAGCGGAGTTCCACCAGGCGGCGGCCGAGGTACTGCCCTCCCTCGCACCGGCCCTCGACCGGCACCCCGAGTACCTGGGCACCGGGATCGTCGAGCGGCTGTGCGAACCCGAACGGCAGCTGATCTTCCGGGTGCCGTGGCTCGACGACCGCGGTGACGTACAGGTCAACCGTGGTTTCCGGGTGGAGTTCAACAGCGCCCTCGGGCCGTACAAGGGCGGCCTGCGGTTCCACCCCAGCGTCAACCTCGGCATCGTGAAGTTTCTCGGCTTCGAGCAGATCTTCAAGAACGCGCTGACCGGCATGGCCATCGGCGGCGGCAAGGGCGGGGCGGACTTCGAGCCCAAGGGCCGGTCGGACGCGGAGATCATGCGGTTCTGCCAGTCCTTCATGACGGAGCTGTACCGTCACCTGGGCGAGCACACCGACGTGCCCGCCGGGGACATCGGCGTGGGAGCGCGCGAGATCGGCTATCTCTTCGGCCAGTACAAGCGGATCACCAACCGCTACGAGTCAGGTGTCCTCACGGGCAAGCCAGTGGCCTGGGGCGGCTCACACGCCCGCACCGAGGCCACGGGCTACGGCACCGTCTACTTCGCGCAGGAGATGCTCGCCACCCGCGGCCACGACTTCGGCGACCGCCATGTGGTGGTCTCCGGTTCCGGGAACGTGGCCGTGTACGCCATCGAGAAGGTCCACGCCCTCGGCGGGCGAGTCGTGGCCTGCTCCGACTCCTCCGGATACCTCGTAGACGAGGACGGCATCGACCTGGACCTGGTGAAGGAGATCAAGCAGGTGCGCCGCTCCCGGATCTCCACCTACGCCGAGGCGAAGCCGACCGCGCGCTTCTCGTCCCGCGGCACGGTGTACGACGTCCCGTGCGACATCGCCCTGCCGTGCGCGACCCAGAACGAGTTGCGCCACGACGATGCCGTCGCGCTGGTCAAGAACGGAACCCTGGCCGTGGCCGAGGGCGCGAACATGCCGTGCACCCCCGAGGCGGTCGAGGTGTTCAGGGAGGCCGGGGTGCTCTACGGCCCGGGCAAGGCCGCCAACGCGGGTGGTGTGGCCACCTCGGCGCTGGAGATGCAGCAGAACGCCGCCCGCGACAGCTGGACCTTCGATCAGACCGAGTCCCGGCTCGCCAGTGTCATGCGCACCGTCCACGCCCAGTGCCGTGTCAACGCCGAGGAGTACGGAGGCAACCCCGACAACTACGTCCTCGGCGCCAACGTGACGGGCTTCCTGCGGGTGGCTGAGGCCATGGCGGCGCAGGGAGTCATCTGAGCAGGGGCTCTCTCGCGACTCTGCGGCCGACGACGGCGTCGTGTGACAGTGCGGCGCCCCCAGGTACACAAAGCGGCGGGAGCCGAGGCCGGTCTCTCCCGCCGCTTACGTCCGGGTGCGGACGGCCGGGTCAGCCGACGGGCGCGGGGGTCAGCCGACCGGGGCGGGCCGCTCGCAGGTGGTGGTCACCGTGAGGCTCCGGCCCTCGCGCGCGGCGTCCAGCAGCGTGAGCATCACGTCCAGGACGTGCTCGGCGAGTTCCGCGGAGGCCAGGTGCGGGCGCCCGGCAGCCAGGGCGTCGGCCAGGTCGGCCAGACCGATGCCACGCCCCGCGTGTTCGTGGCCGGCGGACACCGGCAGTGACTGCCAGCCGGGGGAGCGGACCGACCACAACTGCACTGGACCGTCGAAGGTGTTGGGGTCCGGCAGCGACAACGACCCCTCCGTGCCGTGCACTTCGATCCTGGGCAGGTGGGCGGCGTGGATGTCGAAGCTCATCAGCAGCGTCGACAACGCGCCGCTCGCGTGGTGCAGGACCCCGGTGACGTGAGTGTCGACCTCGACGGCGAAACGCTGCCCTGCCCTGGGGCCGTCGCCTATCTCACGCTCGGTTCGGGGCGCCGAAGCCGCGCCGGTCACCTTGGCCACCGGGCCGAGCAGATGGACCAGGGCCGAGATGTAGTACGGGCCCATGTCGAGAAGGGGGCCGCCGCCGGGGCGGTAGTAGAACTCGGGGTCCGGGTGCCATGCCTCAGGGCCGGGGGTGGCCATGAAGGCGGTTGCGGCGACCGGGGTGCCGATCAGTCCGTCGTCCATGGCCTTGCGGCCGGTCTGGGTACCGGTGCCGAGCACGGTGTCCGGCGCGCAACCGACCCGGACGCCCGCCCGACGCGCGGCGGCGAGCACGGCGGTGGCCTCCTCGCGGGTTGCGGCCAGTGGCTTCTCGCCGTAGACGTGTTTGCCGGCGGCAGTCGCCGCCAGTGCCACCTGTGCGTGGACGGCCGGAATCGTCAGGTTGAGTACGGCGTCCACGTCGTCACGGGCGAGCAGGCCTTCGAGGTCGCCGACGGCCTCCGCTCCGGCCGCGGCGGCCGCCTCCTTGGCCCGGAAGGGGTCCAGGTCCGTCACAGCGGTCAGCCGCACATTGCCCAACCTGGCCAGTGTTGCCAGGTACTGGCCGCTGATCTTGCCCGCGCCGACCATGCCGACCCGCAGCGGTGTCACCGGCTCGCCCACAGCAGCCCCCGTTCGGTGAGGGTAAGGACCTCGGGTATGTCGAAGTCGTCGGTCTTGTGGCCGATCGCGGAAACGAACACCTTCCCGGCGCCGTAGGTCCTGGTCCACACGGTCGGCATGACGACGGCATGGTCCCGCTGCCCGTCGGCCGGGAAAGTGGTGGTGGCGAGCACGTCGATGTCGGGATCGGTGGCGACCCAGTACTGCTCGGTGTGGACGGCGAAGTCCGCCAGTCCCTCGATGACCGGGTGGCCTGCCCGCTCGGGGACCAGGTGCACCGTGTGGTCGACGAACCCGGGCGGATGCATGAGGAACTGACCACCCGTCAACAGTTGGTACTCCAGGTTGCCGCGGAAGGAGTCGATGACGCCGCCGTGCCAGCCGGCGAATCCGGTGCCTGCCCGGACCGCGGCCGCGAGCTTGCGGGACTGCCCGGGGGTTATCTCGCCCATGGTCCAGCACTGGACGATCAGGTCGGTGGCGGCGAGCGCGTCCTCGTCGTCGTAGACGTTCAGCGACTCGGCGGTGTCGACGACGAAGCCGTGCTCCTTGAGTAATGGCAGGAACCGGTCGGTGATCTCCATCGGCGAGTGGCCCTCCCAACCGCCGCGGACCACCAGGGCCCGCCGTGTTGGAGGTGAGGCGTTGGTCATGACGGTTGCACACTCCCATCGATTCTTCGCGGGCAAGGCCCAACGGCCCCACGTTCGTGGGTAGTTCCATCACTGCCCGGTCGGCGATCCACCGATCCCGACGAAGCTGAAGTAATTGGGAGGATGGTGAACAGGTGACCAGCCGACTGCCGCCAAGTGCCGCCGACGGCCGAGTAGTTGCAGGGGTGAGCCCGCGCACCGACCGGGTAGGCCGTTCCTCGCCGGTGACGTGCCCGGCCGGACGGGATGAGGTGAGCGATGAGGTTCTTCGACGTCGGCGAGACTGTTGTACGGCGCGATGTCCACAGCAGTGGACGGGTGTGGAGCGAGCAGGCCCTCCGAGTCGTCGCCGACGTGATGTCGACGCCGGTGACGCGGTGTCCTGCGGCCACGAGGTCGCGTACGACCGGCACCCCACTGCCGCAGCCGAGATCCAGCACTCTGCTGCCCTCAGCAAGCCTGGCGTTCAGGCCGGCAAGCCAGGGCTGGTACTTCGTGTCGGAGTCGTATGCCTCGTCATACCGGACTGATAGCGCGTCATATCCACGCCGAACCAGGTCTTTTGGATCCTCAACAGTCATGATCAGGACGCTAACGCCCTTGATCTGCGCCCAGCGAACCATTTTCGCCGTCCAGCGGGGAACCTGACCCCCTAGCCGCAGGCGCTTACAAAGCGAAGACCACGACTGTGACCCGCGGGCGAAGGGCTGCCGAGGTACATATCACGGATGCGGTGCCACACCGTTCCATGGTGGGATGCGCCGCATGAGTGACTCGCTGCGTGCCCGGATCGAGGAGTACTACGCCACCGTGCCGTTGTTGTTCGCTGACGCCGAAGAGTTCGGTTCGTTGCGGCTGTTCGTGCGAAGGAAGCAAGGTGCCCCGTATTACGGCGGTCCCAGCCATGCTCAGCCCACTGCGGCGGAAGCCTCGGACGTGTCCGCCGGTGACATCGCCCGGGTGCGGGCCCGGCAGCGCGAACTCGGTGTGGCGGAGGCCTTCGAGTGGCTCGCCGAGGCGGCGCCCACGCTGCGGGCCCGCATCGCGGCCGCCGGCCTCACAGTGGCGGAACGCCCGCTGATGGCTCTGGATCCGCGCCGGCAGGTCAGCCCTCAGCCGGTACCGGAAGGCGTGACGCTCCGTGCGCTGAGGGCCGACGATCCCGCGTTGCCCGCAGCCCTGGCCCTGCCGCGCCTGGCTTTCGCCGAGGCGGGCACTGCGGTGGGCCCGGCGGGCCGCAAGGAGTTGTCGGCGGTGGCCGAGGAACTGACCGAGGACGGCACTGTGGCAACGATCCGCCCCACCATCCGCGCCGGGCACAAGACACTCATCGCCGCCCTGGCCTCGGACGGCACCCCGCTGGCCGTCGGCCACTACCACCCGGCGAACGGCACCACCGAGATCGGCGGCATCGGCACCCTTCCCACCGTCCGCCGCCAGGGCTTGGCCGCCGCCGTCACGACGGCCCTGGTCACCCATGCGCGCGGCCACGGGGTGAATACCGTCTTCCTCGCCTACGCAGAGGACGCCGTCGCCCGCATCTACTCACGCCTGGGTTTCCGCCCCGCCGCCACCACCCTCCTGATCGCCAACCAACCCGCGCGCATGTAGGCCCGCCGGCCGGGACGGGCGCCGGGGTGCGCGAGGGACGGCGGCCGGCATTTGTGTCTTCCCCGACTGCCTGCGCAGAGCGCGGCTCACCCCTTCATCGCTCCCTGGAGCAGTCCTGCCACGAAGCTCCGCTGGAAGACGACGAAGAGGATCAGGATGGGGAGCATCACGATGATCGTGCCCGCCGCCAGGGTGGGGATGTCCGTGCTGTTCTGGCCCACGAAGAAGCCGAGTCCGGCGGGGGCCGTGTGCTTGGTGGTGTCCTGGATGAGGACCAGTACCAGCAGGAACTGGTTCCACGACCACATGAAGACGAGCAGACCGAGTGTCATCAGGGACGGTCGGGCCAGCGGCAGCAGGATCCTCAGCAGGATCGTGGCCGACGAGGCACCGTCGATGCGTGCCGCCTCCACCAGCGACGCGGGCGTGGACTGGAAGTGGGTGCGCATCCAGAACACGCTGAACGGCATGAACAGTGCGATCTCCACCAGGATCACGCCCAGGTACGAGTTGGTCAGTCCGAGCCCCCGCAGGTCGAAGTAGAGGGGGACGACGATCAGTTCGACCGGGATGGTGAGGCCGGCGACGAAGAAGGCCGCGACTGCGTTGCCGCCCGGGAGCCGCGCCGTGCCCAGCGCGTAGCCCGCCAGCGTGGCGAGGACCAGGGAGGCGGGGACGACACCGAGCGCGATGGTGATGCTGTGGCGGATCAGGTCGGAGAAGCCGGCCACCGACCACGCCCGTTCGTAGTTGTCCCAGCTCCACCGCTCGGGCCAGGTCAGCCCCACCACCGGCGTGCCCGCGGGCTGCAGGGAGGCCAGGAAGACACTCAGGAACGGCATCACGACGGCGATCGCCATGACCGTCAGGAGCGCGTATCCCGACCAGCGTTCCGGTCGCGTGGCGGTGTTCATGACTCCGACCTCGACAGACGGTTGATGAGGTAGACGATCAGAAGGATGAGAAAGCCCAGGACGACCGCCAGGGCCGCGGCGAGCCCTACCTTGCCCTCGGAGAACGCCAGTCGGTACACGAGCAGACCAGGGACCGTGGTCTGCTCGCCGGGGCCGCCGTTCGTCGTCACGTACACGATGTCGAAGCTGGCGAGGGCGGCCACCGTGGTCACGGTCATGGCGATGGCGAGCTCGCCGCGCAGATGCGGCAGTGTGACGGAGACGAACTCCCGGACAGGACCGGCCCCGTCGATCCGGGCCGCTTCGTAGAGGCTGGGATCAACCTTCTGCACACCGCTGAGGAAGAGCATCATGCACAGGCCGCTCAGCACCCACGTGCCCACGAGCCCGACGGCGATCAGCGCTGCGCTGAAGTCGCCCAGCCACGCCCGCGTGACGCCGTCCAGACCGACCGCGCCCAACGCCTGGTTCACCAGCCCGTCGTCCCCGTACAGCCAGCGCCAGGTCACCCCCACGGCGACGAGCGGAACGACCTGCGGCAGCATGAAGAGGAACCGGTACGCCCCCATGCCGGGCCGCCGGTGACGGGCCAGCAGGCCGGTCATGGCGAGGCCGAGCACGATGGGCACGAAGGAGAAGAACACCACCAGCACCAGGGCGTTGAACACGGACCGGCGCAGGATGGGGTCCTGCAGGATCTCCTGGTAGTTGCCGAGGCCGACCCAGTCGCCGAGCGTGACGCCGTCCCACTCGAAGAGGGAGAGATACGCTGTGTGCAGGGCGGGCAGCACCGCGAACGCGAGGTAGACGGCGAGGGCGGGCAGCACGTACACGTAGCCGCGATACGGACTGCGCCCGCGGCCGCTCGCCGGCTGGACCCGCGGCCTACTGCGCATGATGTTCCTCCCACTCGTCCTGAAGTGAGTCGAGGTAGTCGGCGGGCTCGACGCGGTCCGCGATGAGCTTCTGGACGCCGGAGCGCAGCCGGTCGAGCATGGCCGGAGCGGCGAAGTCGGGGAACGTCGTGATCCCGTCGTCGGCGACGGCCCGCCGATGGCCCTCCGCGATGTCGGCGAGGACGCCTTCCGGCTTCGCCACGGCCTTCGGGTTGGCCGGCAGGAAACCGTTGTCGCTGATGATCTGGCCGGCTTCGGGCGAGGTCAGGAAGTCGAGGAACGCGCCTGCCGCCTCGGGGTGTTCGGTGCGGGACGAGATGGCGTAGGAGACGCTGAAGCCCGAGGCCACGGTGCGGGCTGAGGCCCGTACGCCCGGCATCGGGAAGAAGCCGACGTTGTCCTTCATGGCGGTCGCCAACTGCCCCGCCGCCCAGTTGCCGTTGATCAGGAAGACACTGTCGCCCTTGGCGAACTGGGCGGTGGAGTCGACCTGTGCGGTGCCGTTGGCGGACTCGTTGTAGTAGCCCTTGCGGCTCCACTCGATGACCAGCTCGCTCGCGGTGATCCCGGCGGGCTTCTCGATGGTGGCGCCCTTGGCACCGTTGACCCAGTCCCAGTAGTCGTCGGTGGGCATGGTCTGGTTGAGGAGGGCGGCCCACAGGTGCAGCCCGCTGGAGTCGAGCGCGCCCACGCCGAGCGGTGTCAGGCCCGCCTCCTTGGCCGCTGCGAGCTGGTCCTCGAACTCCGCCAGAGTCCTGGGCGGAGAGTCGATCCCGGCCCGCTCGGCGAGCTCCTTGTTGTAATAGATGCCGGTCATCGACAGGCCGGCCGGGACCCCGAACAGGGCGCGACCTCCGGTGGTCTCACTGGTCCGCCCCGCGGTGAGCTGGTCCATGCTGACCGGGGGAACGGCCTCGTCCCAGCCGTACGCCTCCCGGTAGGGCGCGAGATCGAGGATGTGGCCGTCCGCTGCCAGGTCGGTCATGCCGACGGCGTACTGCGCGATGTCGGGGGCGGTGTCGGAGGTCATGGTGAGCTTCAGGTTCTGGACGTAGTCCGAGAACGTTTTGTACTGCGGCTCGATTCTGATGTTGGGGTGGTCCTTCTCGAACGCGGCGATCAGCGCGTCGACCATCAGGGGGGCATCGGCGAACTGCAGACGCAGGGTGATGTCCTCACCCGGCACGGCGGTCGAGGACGGCACGCTGCGTGGCCCCGGCTCCGCGGCCGCGCTGCCGGGAGTCAGGGCGTCGCAGGCGGTGAGCGGCAGCACGAGCGCGACGGACGATGCCGCCGCCGCGACCCGGCGGCGCACCCGGTGCGTCCTGTCCATCATCGGCCTCCTTGCGTGATCTCGTCATATCGGCCTCCTCGCACGGCCTCGGCAAACGGATCGCCGCCTCGGCCGGCCGTACCAACCCCTTGCGCCGCCCAGGAATGGGGACCGCCGCCTCAGTGCACCGCGGTCGTGCGCTCCCGCGCCGCGGTAGGCCGCGGGCCGGCCGTACGAATCGCTGTGTCGGCCAAGCGGACAGCGGTTCCTGAACTGCTGGATCCTGAACTCCTGATCCTGAACTTCTGGATCCTGAACTTCTGGGCAGGCCGCTGCCGTGGCGCTCGGCGTCGTCGCCGTCGTACTGCCGCACTGTCAACGGACCGCTTGCGCCTGCGCGTTGAGGGCGGCAGGGGAGAGTGCCGGGTCGGCGATCACCTTGACCGGCGCGAGTCCCAGCCGTGCGCAGCAGCGGTACGACGGTGGCCCGCTGGGCGGTGGCCGGCGTGGTGAGGTTCTCCCGCAGAGCCGAGCGGCGAAGTAGGCGAGATCGGCGTTCATCGTGTCGAGGCCACCTGAGGTGTCGAGCCGGTGTGGGGGAGGAGCTCGTACGGGGCGGGTGGTGCGGCGGGCGGGTGGTGCGGGTCCGGGCGGGGCGGGTCGCCGGGGCCGTCAGCCTGGCTGTGGACCGTACCAGAGGGCTCCGTAGCTGCCCAGACCCCGCCCCAACCAGCCCTGTGGGCACCCCACTTCCTTGACCGTCCCGAGCCGGTCGACCTAGCCTCGTCATGCGTGGTACGTACCACAGTCGCCCTCGTCAGGAGCCGTCCGGACGATGACATCACCCGAGGAAGCAAGCGCGGTGAGCCTCGCCGCCCGGCAGCTGCTTCAGCGGCTTGTCGGGGACCGGGCCGCGGAGTTCACCGTCGACGTCGAACCGGTCGGGCCCGGGAGCGGTGGGCACGACTGGTTCGAGGTCGACGCCGGGCCATCGGGGGTGGCGCTGCGCGGGTCCAGCGGTGTCGCCGTGGCCTCGGCACTGCGCTGGTATCTGCGGACCGCCTGCCGGACGCAGATCACCTGGGACGCCCCCGTGCCCCGGCTGCCGGACCGCCTGCCCCGCACCGGCACGGCCGCCCGGACCACCTCCCCCTACCTGCACCGCTACCACTTCAACATCTGCACGTTCGGCTACACCACGGCGTTCTGGGACTGGACGCGCTGGGAGCGCCACATCGACTGGATGGCGCTGCACGGCGTGACCACGCCGCTGGCGATGACCGGTGTGGAGGCTGCCTGGCAACGGGCCCTCCTGCGCCTCGGTCTCGACGACGAGGCCGCCCGACGGTTCCTCGGCGGCCCGGCCTACCTCCCCTGGAACTGGCTCGCCTCACTCGACGGCTGGTGCGGGCCCCTGCCGCAGAGCTGGATCGACAGCCATGCGGACCTGGGCCGCCGCATCCTGGACCGGGAGCGTGCCCTGGGCATGCGGCCGGTCCTCCAGGGCTTCTCCGGCCATGCGCCCCGCGAACTGATCGCACGCCGGGGCGCCCGGTCGACGACGCTCGGCTGGTGGGATTTCGAGGTCGGGGTCCTGGACCCGCGCGACCCGCTGTTCGAGGATTTCGGCACCACGCTGCTGACCGAACAGACCCGTCTCTTCGGCACCGACCACCTCTACGCCGCCGATCCGTTCATCGAGACCACACCTCCGGTGACCGGCCCCGACGACCTCGCCCGGGTCGCGCGGGCCGTGCACGGTGCCATGACCGCGGTGGACGACCAGGCAACGTGGGTGCACCAGGCATGGCCCTTCTCCTACCGCTCCGACTACTGGACGGCGGAACGGACCCGGGCCTTCCTCGACGCTGTCCCCGACGACCGGATGCTGATTCTGGACCTGTGGGCCGAGCACACACCGGTGTGGCGGCAGACCGACGGCCACCGGGGAAAGCCATGGGTGTGGTGCATGCTGCACAACCTGGGCGGACGGCCCGGCCTCTACGGAAAGCTGGCAGAACTCGCCGTCGGCCCCGGCCGGGCGGGCGCCGACGCACGCGGTGGTTCGCTCTGCGGAGTCGGAGCGAGCATGGAGGCCTTCGGCGGCGACCCGGTCCTGTACGAGCTGCTGGCCGACGTCGCCTGGCAGGGCGCCATCACGGACCTGGCAGGGTGGCTGGAGAGCTGGACGCAGGCCCGGTACGGGCGCCGAACTCACGGCTTGCTGCGCGCCTGGGAGCTTCTGCGGGCCACCGTCTACACCTCCGACGCCCCCGGACCACCGGGGTCGGTCGTCGTCTGCCGGCCAACGCTGAGGGGTGATCTGCGCCCGGAGTCGCCGGTGCACCTGGCGGCGCCGCCCTCACCCACCGTGCCACCCGGACTGGCCGAAGCGTGGCTGCTCCTGGTCGGCGAGGCGACACGGGAGGACAGCGCGGGTCCACTCGGCAGGGACCTGTGCGATGTCACCGCGCAGGTGCTCACCCATGTGGCGTGCGCCCAGCAGCGTCGGGCGGCCGACGCGGCCCTGGCCCGTGACGCCGACCGCTTCCGGCACGCCGCGACCGCGCTGCTCACCACCCTTGAGGACCTGGACCGGCTGCTGGCCACCCGCCCCGAGTACCGGCTGGACGCCTGGCTCGCCGACGCCGGAAGCTGGGCGTCCACCCCCGCCGAAGCCGCGTTGTACGAAGCCAACGCGCGACGCATCATCACGCTCTGGGGACACCCCCGCAGCGAGCTGCACGACTACTCGGGCCGGCACTGGGCAGGCCTGGTCCGTTCGTTCTAACTACCGCGCTGGCGAAGCTGGTGCGAACACATCGTCCGGGCCCTCGAGTCAGGATCCCCGTACCAGGCTGAGGAGTTCGAGGTATCCCTGATCGACTGGGAGGAGCGGTGGACCGCCGGCCAGAGCGACATCGCGACGCACCATCCCCAGGCCGCCGGGGCGACACTGGACGTGGTGCGTACGCTGGTGCCCCGTTACCGCGCCTCTCGGGGGTAGCGGACACGTGCGAACCGCGGAGTGATGGTGACGCTCGAGGACAGGCGCAGGGACGACGGCCCGCAGACGGACTCCTACAAGCACGAGGCACTGCGGCGGCTGCTCCAGGCCGATATCGCCCGGATGCGGCCCGACGAGGCGCTGCCCACCGAACGGCAGCTCGCCGAGCGGTACGACGTCAGCAGGGCGACCGCCCGGCGCGCGCTCCAGGCGCTGCGCGAGGACGGCCTCATCCGCAGTGTGCGGGGCGTGGGGACCTTCGTCTCGCATCCCCGGATCACCAAGACGTCCACGCTCACCTCCTTCTCCGAGGACCTGCGCTCGCGCGGTTACCACCCCAGCGCCGAACTCCTCGCCGCGAAGCTGGTCGAGGCCGATCTGCACCATGCCACGGCACTCGGCGTCGACCCCGGTACAGCTCTGCACCGCATCGAACGCCTGCGCCTCGGCGACGACTTCCCCATCTGCCTGGAAACGGTCTACCTCTCGGCCGAGCGCTTTCCGAACCTCGACCAGTCACTCCTCGAAGGCTCGCTGTCCGAAGCGCTGCGGAACACCCACGGAGTACGGGTGGTGCGTGCCACCCAGCACATCCGGGCGGTGAACGTGACCGGCCGTCAAGCCCGGTTGCTCGGCGTCAAAGAGGGTTCCGCCGCCCTCCTCGTACGACGCACGGCATTCGACGACCGCGGGCAAGTCGCGGAGTACGGCGAGTCGTTGTGCCGTGGCGACCTGTACGAGTTCTCGCTGGTGGTGACGAAGTGACCTCTGCCGGGAAGCGGGCCTCGACCTGCTCGCCAAGCCGGCGCCGGCCACCCGGGCCATTCCCGGGCGGCCACCGCGGGTGGGTGTTCAGGCGGCGTCGCGTGCCGCGCTCGGCACGGGCGGGAAGCGGAGGGTGTCCAGGTCGATCGCGTCGGCCATCGCCTTGAGGCCCGCGTCGTTGAAGTGCAGATGGTCGCCCGGGTCGTAGGCGGGCAGGATGCGGTTGGGCTCGGCGGGGTCACGGACCACGGCGTCGAAGTCCACGACGGCGTCGAAGAGTCCGCTGGTCCGGATGAACCCGTTCACCGCCTGCCGTACGGCCTCCCGGGCCTCGGTGTAACCGCCGTTGCCGCCGAACGGGGTGATGGTGGCGCCGATGACACGGATACCGCGGGCATGGGCGCGCCGCACGATCTCGCGGTAGGCGTCCTGGAACGCGGCCGGATCGGTCTGGTTGGGGTTGCCCTTGATGTCGTTGATGCCCTCCATGAGGATCATCGCGCGTACCCCGGTGCGGGACAGGACGTCGGCGTCGAGCCGGGACAGGGCGCTCGGACCGGTGCCCTCGAGCAGGACCCGGTTGCCTGCGATGCCGGCGTTCAGAACGCCGAGTCGGCGGTGCGGTGGCAGCGCCAGCAGCCGTTCGGCGAGTCGGTCGGGCCAGCGGCGGTTGGCACTGGACGTGGATTTCGATCCATCGGTGATCGAGTCGCCGAGCGCGACGATGCTGCCGGCGGTGCGCGGGCTGAACACGTCCACACCGGTCACGTAGTACCAGGAGCCGGTGGTTTCGGTGTAGGCGGATCCGCTCTCGTCGGTGGCGTGGTTACCGGAAGGGGCGACGAAACTGGTCTGCAGGGCAGAACGGTGGTACGTGGCCGGGCCGGAGTCGGTCGGCGTGTAGACGGTGATCAGGAGGTTGGCGGCGGCGGGCACCAGCAATGGCACGGGATCGGTGACCGCGTCCTCGCCGGCCGGGACGGTCACCGAGGCCGCGCCGCGAAACGTGGCGGTGCGCACCGTGCCGGCGACGGCGTTCGGGCTGTTCGGCGCGCCCTTCTCCTGCAACGCCACGGTTACGGCGCCGAGTTCGAGCGGGGAGGTGCCGAGCCGGTTGGTGATACGGACGCGCGCGGCGCGTCCGCCGACGCTGGTGTGGACGACATTCCGGATGGAGGCGCCGGGCAGGGCCGGGGTGGTGCCGGAGGCCGCCGCCTCCCAGGTGCCCGCCCAGCCGTGGCGAGTGGCGGGGGCAGTTCCCGCGTCGGCTCTGGCGGGCATAGCTTCTGCCGTCCCCAGCAGAGCGATCATCAGCGCCGTCACCAGGACAGCGAGAAGGTGTCGGTTCTTCGTCATGCGGGTGTGCCTTTCCAGTGGTCCGTGGCCAAGGGGTGCGCGGAGTCGCCGGAGGCTCGGCGCACAAGGCAACCAGCAATTCATCGGAGGTGTCAATCAGTTGAACGTTGTTCAGTGACGTGAACGAAGGGGGGTTCGGCCAGGCGGTGGCCAACACGGATCACTCCCACTACCCGGAGGACTCCTCCGAAGCGAGCGCGCCCCGCAGGGCGTCCTTCAGGATTGCTCGGATGTCGTCGGCGAGACGGGCCGAGGGTTGGCGTACGGACGACTGCCGGCCTTGGCGATCACTTCGCTGAAGTCGTGCTCCGTGAGGCCGAGTTCGGCGAGCGTTCGAGGGGCGCCGAGTTCGGCGGCGACCCGTGCGAGGTGTTTCGGTACGTCGTCGGTGGCCAGAGCGCGGCGGAGGGCGCGGTCGGCTGCGGCGCGTGGGGCAGGTCGAAGGCGGCGACATGGGGGAGCAGGACGGTGTGGGTGGGGCCGTGGGGCAGGTCGAAGGGCCGCCGAGGACATGGCAGAGCTTGTGGTGCCGTGACATGGTGGTGGCTCCCAGGCGGCTTCCGCACAGCCATGCGCCGCGCAGCGCCTCGGTGCGGGCGTCGAGGTAGCGTGAGTCGCCGGCGATCGCGGGCAGCGCGCCGGCCAGGGACCGGACGCCTTCCTCGGCCATCAGGGATGTTTCAGGTGAGGCATCGTGCGCGTAGAGGGCTTCCATGGCATGCGCGATGGCGTTGAAACCGCTGGTCACCGACACGTCGACCGGCAGGTCCAGGGTGAGTTCGGGGTCGTAGAGCACGCTGCGCGGCAGGACGGAGGGGGCGCGGCCGGTGCGTTTGCGGCCGTCTTCGGTGAGCCCCCAGACCCGGGCCATCTCGGAGCCCGCGTAGGTGGTCGGGACGGCGAGCAGGGGCAGTTGGGACTTCAGCGCCATCGCCTTGTCCAGACCGATCGCCGAGCCGCCGCCCATGGCCACGCAGCCATCCGCACCGGCCTCCCGCGCAACGTCCAGACCCTTCACGACGACGTCGACGGGTACATGCATCCGTGCCTGTGCGAAGACTCCGGCGCATGCGTCGCCGAGCAACGTGGCCGCACGCTCGGCGAGGGCACGCTGCCCGGGAGTGGCCCCAGCGCCAGCAGCCTACGCAGGCGCAACCTCTCGGCTCTCCGCGGCAGTTGGGTCATCCTTCCGGGGCCGAAGACCACGCGCATGCCCAGGGACTCGTGCGGGAACCGGGACTGCCCGGTCATCACCGTGCACCTCCAGACCATGCCCCGCGTGATCGCGGGGAGGGGTGGGACGGAGAGGGGGAAGAACTGCTCGAAGAGGGCGGCGCGAATGCGCTCACCGTCGCTGAGCGGGCGGGCATGGCGGTGGTCCGCGCCGAGATCACGGAGCGTATGACCGCGGAGCGGATGCGCGACCCGCGGGATCCGGCCGCCGCCCGAGTCGGACCGGCACCTGCCGTGGACCGAACCGAAGAGGCAGCTCCAGGCCGCGGTCATCGCCTATCTGCTCGGTGCGCCGGAACAGCGCTGATCGATGGTTCCGGCGGTACCTGTCCCGACGGGCGTGCCGTTCCGCGGAACGGCACGCCCGTCGCGATGATCATTGGCCTACTCGGCCGTCGACCCGTTCGCGCAGGAGGTCGGCGTGGCCGCAGTGCCGCGCGTACTCCCCGATCTGCGCCACCAGGATGTCGCGAAGCTGCGCGTCCCCACCAGGTCGGGTGCCGAGATCCGTGAAGCCGGCTATGAACCGGTCGGTCAGTGCCCTCTCGGCCCGCCACTGACGCCAGGCGTCCTCCACCACCGCCGGATCGGCGACCGCGCCGTTCCAGTCGCCGTCGCGGTCCTCGGGGGTGCGGTAGATCCTGGGCGAGTCTTGGCCGGCCATCCGGCGCAAGTGCCGTTCATCCTCGGCCATGTGCCGCACCAGCCCGAGCAGGGACATCGTGGACGGTGGTACGGAGCGCCGGGCCATCTGTTCGGCGTCCAGGCCCTCACATTTCAGCTCGATGGTGAGGCGGTAGTAGCGCAGGTTGTCGAGCAGCGTGCCGCGTTCATCGACGATTTCGGCGTCGGTCTCGCGCGGGTCGTCGTCCGGGTCGACCCACATGTCGGGGTAGATGGTGGAGGGCGTCCACCGAGTCACCGCCGGTTCGTTGATGCGCTCATCCGAGTCCATGCGGGCATCCTCGTGGGCAGCAACCCCGTCCGCCAACGAATTGCAGGCTCCTCACCGGCCTGCGGACGGCGCCGTCCCAGCGGCATCGGCCAGGACCGCTCGGTAGGCGTCCTGGTCGTCCTCGCCGAACACGGTGAAGACCACGCGGTCCAGTCGGCCCGGCTGTCGCTGTTCGGCCGGGCGATGGCCGGTGACGTGCTCCTGCCCGGCGAGGGCGCCCGCATCACGCCGACCACTTTCGAGGAGTGGCTCACGAAGCAGTGATCGGGCCCGACCGGGACAGCTTCGACAAGCGGTCCCGGTCGCTCCCTCCGGGTATGTAGGAACGGTGCCGACACAGGACGGCCGACGAGCAGCGGTCACGCCGCCGTCACCGGCCGGGTGGCGACGCTCGCGATGTCAGCGGGCACGGCGCCGGCGGTGGGCGCTGTGGCTCACGCCACAGGTCCACCACCCGGAAGCCGGGGCGCTCGCCCGCGGACCTCGTCGCAAAGCGGAACTGATCGCTCGGTTCGGCGTGTTGGCGGTACGCCAAGCTCCCGCTCACGCTGCCGGTTCACGACCTTGTGCACACACTTCAGTGCCACTCGGAAACCCGGCAGGACCGGACCGACCTCGCACCACCCGGAACGAGCGAAATACGCCGTACCGCTCCGATAGCATGATCCAACTTACTAATGACACCTCCATCGTCCACCCTTCACCGGAAAACTGGCATATAGCGCAGAAGTGACCTACTTACCTAACGTCTAATAAATTGGTCAAATAATTGATATCTATGACATCTCGGTTTTTTTCGCGAATAAGACGCAGACTCGCCTTCGATGCGTGGCGTCAACCACGGGTACTGCTGTGGGCCGCGGCAGGGGTGGCGACCTTCGGGTTCCTCGTCGCGTTGGAGATTGTCGCGCGTGACTACGGTCTACCGGGGCCGATCACCACCCAGGCGCAAGAGGTGGTATTCGCTCCCAAATCGGGTTTCCTGCTGTACGCCAGCATGGCGTTGGTGATGGTGGTGCTCACCCGGCGAGAACGGTTCATCGCGGCTGGTGCCGCGATCAGCATCGACGTCGTTTTCTTGCTGGTGCGGTGGCCCATCGACGCCGAGATGACCGACGGCCACCCCTTCGGCAACGGTGCATTGTGGGTGATTCTGGGCTGTGCGGTCATCGCTGTCACGCGCCGCACCGGCCGGGAACGCGTCCTGCTGCTGAAGGGAGTCGGGCTGGGCCTCCTGCTGGTGGCCGGCCGCAAGACCGGCGATACCTGGCTGCTCATCACGTCAGAGACGCGCCCCATGGTGCTCGACCAGTACGTGGCAACCGCCGATCACGCGCTGGGCGACCCGTCGTGGCTGGTAGGCCGGATCGTCACGGCCGGCGGCCCGATCGGCGCCCATGCCCTCGACTACGTCTACACGCAACTTCCGGTGGCCGCGGTCGTCGTCGCGCTCTACCAGCTGCGTAACGTGGCGGTCGAGCGCCGCTTCCCGAGCCATCATCTGGTGCGCACCTTTCTGGCCATCGGCCTCGTGGGGCCGGGCATCTACATGATCTTCCCTGTGGTCGGACCGATCTTCGCCTACGGCGCCGACGGCGGGCACTGGGCGGTGGCCAACCTGTGGCCGGACACGGCGCCACCGATCAATACCCCGCAGCCGATGCCGTTCGACGAGATCACCCCACGCAACTGCATGCCGAGCCTGCACACGGCGTGGGCCACCGCGATCTTCATTCATTCCCGCAAGGCGCCACGGGTTCTGCGGTTCGCAGGCACGTTCTGGCTGATCGCCACACTCGCCGCAACACTCGGATTCGGTTACCACTACGGCGTGGATCTCATTGCCGGCGTGGTCTTCACACTCACGATCGAGGCAGCGCTGCGCTCGCTCGAACGCGGCTGGGACCGGCCGGGAATCCAGCTGGTCACCTACGGCACAACGGTCTTCGCCGCGCTCTTGCTGTCATATCGCTACCTGCCGACGGAGATGGCCGAACATCCGTGGGTGTACGGACCCCTTCTCATTCTCGCGATGGCCTCAGTGATCTACGGCTACGTGCGGACCACCAAGCTGTGGGAAGCGAAGGCCGCACCAGAGCGTCAACCGGAACCGCAACCCGAGCTTGTCTGACGCGGGCCCCGGTGCCGCCGCAGGTCCTCCGCGCGAGGAAATGGGAACTCGGGCGCGGTGAGCGGTGTACCAGAAACGACGGCACATCGCGGACGAGGCGGATCGGGGGATTCCCATGGGGAGGCTCAGGGGGATGGTGGTGGCCGCTGTTCTGAGTGTCTTGGCATTCACGGCGGCGTGCTCCAACCCGGGCACGAGTTCAGGCGGGCGTGTCCCCCTGGAGCCGGGGGTGAGGTCTCCGGTGATCCCGTCGGCGCCGGACCTGCCGGGCGACGCGGTCGACGTCCGCTTCGCCCGGGACGGCAGCGGGTTCGCGCTGCTCGGTGAGTGCCGAAAGACGGGCTGCCGGCAGAGAGTCGCCGTGCTCGACAAAGGCGGGGACGCCTGGCGGCTCAGGCAGTCCCCGCTGCCCGACACGACGGGAAACGACGGCATCGCGGCAGAACTCATGGTGCTGGGGCCCGGCCGTGCGCTGCTCACCGAGGGCAGGTGGCCGCCGCCGGAACGGACCTGGTTCACGAGCGATGGAGGGCGCAGCTGGCGGCAGGGTTCCAGCCGTCCCCCGGGCACGACCGCGGTGGTGCCCGAGGGCGGTGCCCTGGTCGAGGGCTGCTTGCGGGTGGACCGGGAGGGAAACGGATGCGAGCGGTCTCCTCTGCTGGCGGTCCTGCCTGCCACCGGGCAGTTCCGGACGCTGGCCACCCAGCCCCCGCTCAAGGGCGTGATCAGCCCGGCGGGGGAGAGCGCGGCGAATTGGCTCTTCGTCTTCGGCCGTGACCCGCGCTCCGGCCAACCCGCGCTCGCAGTCAGCGAGGACCGGGGGCGTAGCTGGCGCACGTCCCGGTTGCCGGGGGCCCAGGGGGAGGGGGGAGCGGCGCGGGTCGTCGCTGCCGGGAAGGTGCTGTACGCGGCCCGGCCGGGACCTCTGCCCGACGAGACCGACGTGAAGAACGGCCTGCTGAGCCTGCACCGCAGTACCGACGGCGGGCACACCTGGGAGCAGGTCTTCGTGCACCGCAAGGGCGTGGAACCGCGTTCGATCCTCGGCGTACCGGTCGCCGGCGCCGACGGCAGTCTGACCATCCACAGCGAGGACGGCGTCTGGCGCAGTACCGATGGCGGTCGTTCCTTCGCGCGCCGCGCGGGCTCTGGAGGAATGTCGGGCTGGGTGACCACGACAGCGCTCTTCTATCTGTGGGGCGACAGCTTCGGCGCCGGAAACTGGCGCCTGTCCGCCGACGGTGTCCGCTGGGCATCGTTCGACCTGGGCGGCGGGACGTGACCGAAGCTGCCGGCGTGCGCCTGAGCGCCTGTGACCTCGTGTCCGGCAGGAGCGATCCGAGCTTCACAAGGGTGTTTGTGCCCGTCGCCCAGGATCGTCTCCACGTGCCCCGGCGGGTGGGTCAGAGGCGCCTTTCCGGTGCACCGGCGGTCCCGGGCGGGGAGGGCGCCGGCTCCAGACGGACGCAGCAGTGGCCGGGGGCGGGGGCCAGGCGAGCCTGGAGGGTTCCTTCACCGAGCCCGTCGAGGACGCCGCCGAGCAGGTGGAGGTTCATGCCGCACACCGTCTGGGTGTGCTCGCGGGCGAGGGCGTGGAAGGGGCAGTTGCCCAGGACGATGGCGTCGGCGTCATGGCGGGGCTCGAATCCGTGGCGCTCCAGCAGATCGAACACATCCGCCTGGTCCTGCGCGGCGAGCTGTGTGCCCAGTTCCCGGGCCTTTCGGTGCAGGACCGTCCGAACCGGTTCACCGGTGACCTCCGATTCCTCCAGGGCCTGGGCGAGGAGCCGTCCGGCCAGTTCGTAGTGCCGCTCGGGCAGGCTGACGGTGACCTGCCTGGTGGAGCGCTGGTAGAGCTTGGCGGGCCGGCCCGCTCCCGGACCGGTGCGTCCACTGCGCCGCTGGTAGACGACGTCGAGCAGTGACTCGTCGGCCAGACGGTCCAGGTGGAAGGCAGCGGTCTGCCGGGTGAGGCCCAGCGCCTCGGCGGCTTCGTCGCGGCTGACCGGTCCCGGCCGGCGCACGACATGGTCGTAGAGCCTCCGGCGGGTCGGCTCGTCCAGAGCGGCGACGGCGGAGACGTCGGTGCGGGGTGCTTCCGTCGAGTGGTCCACGAACATCAGTGTAAAACCAACAGTCATTGACTAAAGAAGCTGTGCGCGCTTCTATAGATGGTGAGAGTTGTCTATAGAAGAAAGGACGTGCGTCATGGCGTCCGCAACCACAACCACCACTCCGGCGCCCTCGCGGCGGGCCGTCCTCACCGACCCCGGCTACCAGGCGTTCGTCATCCTGCGCACCGGATTCACGGTCGCGCCGATCCTCTTCGGGCTGGACAAGTTCGCCAACCTGCTCGTGGACTGGCCCGCCTACCTCGCACCGTGGATCAACGACATCGTGCCGGGCAGCGCCCAGGCGGCCATGTACGCGGTGGGTGTGATCGAGATCGTGGCAGGCGTCGTCGTGGGCCTGGCCCCGCGCTTCGGCGGCTGGCTGGTCGCCGCCTGGCTGGGCGGCATCATCGTCAACCTGCTGAGCGTCCCCGGCTACTACGACATCGCCCTGCGCGATTTCGGACTCCTGCTCGGGGCGGTCGCCCTGGCCCGGCTCGCCCAGCGCTACCACGGCAAGCGGCAGCAGCACTGACCCGGCGCGGCAGGGCAGGTGAGAGGCGGGCGAACCCAGGGGCTCGCCCGCCTCTCACCTGCCCGAACAACCGCCTCACGGCGTGTGGGCGCACGAGAACCGGTGCGCGGGCGGCTGCGGGGAGCGGACGGGAAGGTGGTGGCATGGGAACCGGCAACGGTTCTCCGGCAACCGATCCGAACCTGTCGGCCGGGGGCTCGCGCCTGGGTGGCTACGCTCCGCTGCGGGAGTACGCGGTGATCGGTGACGGCCGCACGGCCGCTCTGACAGCCCGGGACGGGTCGGTGGACTGGCTGGGCCTTCCGTCCCACTTCCACTCCGTGCGCCGGGCCAGGCGGGTAGCGGGATACGCCCTGTGCACCACAGCAGGGTGTCGGACGGGCTGTGCCCCGGGGGAGCGTCGGGGAAGAGACGGTTGAGGACGGGGGTGCTGAGGTCGTCGGGCGGGGTCCAGGGCAGGCTGAGGGCCCGGGCGATGTCGTAGGTGTGGACGGCCAGTTCGGTGATTCCCATGGCGGCGAAACCGGTGGCGTCGGAGCGGCCCCACGGGTGCCAGGCGCGTGCTTCGGCCGGTGTGTCGCGGACGGTGGAGCTGAGGAGGGACGCGGCGATCCGCAGACCGTCCAGGCAGGCGGCACGGGGGCCTGGGGGTCGAGCGAGGCGAAGTGGGGGATGTACTCAGGTTTGCTCGGGCGCAGCTCCGCGCTGCGGAGAGCCGTACGGGACGATCGGCATCGGGTACTCGTCGGCTCGTGGGTCGCGAGGGAGCGAGTCCAGGGTCGCGACCTTGTCATGACTCCGCCATAAGTGCATGCGCCGATGTTGGCCGAGTTGTTCCGATGTGATCGGGGGGCGTATGGGATCAGGAGGTGTCCGTTCCGTTCGCGTGTTCCCGAACGCGTCCGTCCCTCCCGAATCGCTGTCAACTCCCGTATTACTAAGCTAAGTTGGGGGCTATCGGTAAATCTTGCGAAACCTCATAGCACTGAAGCATCAGGCACCCTCCTGACGGGAGACAGCAGCACGTGGACACCACCGGACCACGCACCGCCGAAAGCCTTGCCGCACGCTTCCATGACGTCGATTCCTCCGCCGTCCCCGAGGACTTCATCGCCTATCTGCGGAAGATGGAGGAGAGCGAGAGTGGCCGCGCGGTGCGGGAGGCCACCTATCGCGCCGTGGAGGCCGCCGAGAGCAGGGGAGCGGACATCGGGTGCGGCGCCGGACGCGCCGTCGCGGATCTCGTACGGCTCGGGAAGGACGCCGTGGGGGTCGACAGCAGTCAGGCCATGGTCGACGCGGCCCTGGCCCGGTTCCCGCACTGTCACGTTGTCAGGGGCAGCGCCTTCGAGTTGCCGTTCGAGGACGCTGAACTGTCGTGGTACCGGTCCGAGCGGACCTTCCTTCACTTCCCCGATCCCGCCGAGGCGCTGTCCGAGGCCCGCAGAGTGCTGAGGCCGGGCGGGACGATCGTTCTCGCGGACCCCGATCTCGCGTCGATGGTGGTGAGTTCGCGGATCCCGGAGACGACCGACGCGGTCAAGGACGCGTTCTGCTCGGCCGTCCCGAATCCCCACGCCGGCACCCACAACGCCTACCACCTCGCCGACGCCGGATTCACCGACATCAAGGTCGTTCCCGTCATGGCGACCCTGAACGACCACGCGTCCGCGTTCGGCGTGGTGCTGGAGCCGGCCCTGACGGCTGCTCTCACCCAGGGCGTCGTCAGCGAGGAGGCGGCGGCGCGGTGGAAGGACGACCTGGGCGATCTCTCCCGCCGGAACGCCTTCACCGCGACGGCGACCTTCTTCGTCACCACGGCCCGCCTGGCGTCGTAGGTCATGGTTGCAGGTCGTAGGAGCCTGGTGGTCGGGTTGCCGGGGACGAGTGAGTCTCCCGGGCGACCCGACCATCCTCCTCAGTCAGCTGAGCGCGGGCCGAAGCCGTTCCCGGAGCAGGTTCTTGCGCACCTTGCCGGTCTCGTTGCGCGGCAGTTGGGGTAGGAGTTCCAGGCGGGACGGCTGGCACCATTCGCTCATGCCGAGCCCGTCGAGCCAGTCGCGCAGGCCGTCGAGGGTGGGCGTCCCCTCCCCCGGTACGACGACCGCGCAGGCGAGTTCGCCGCCGTGGCCGTCCGGGTAGCCGACCAGGGCGACGTCCCGTACGTCGGGGTGGTCCAGCAGCGCCGACTCGACGTCACTGACCGGGATCATGATGACGCCGATCCGGTCCTCGGCGCGGCCGTGCAGCCGGATGCCGCCGTGGCCGTCCGGCGCCGCCAGGTCACCGGTGTCATACCAGCCGTCGTCGTGCTCGGTGAGCACGGTCAGCCGGCCGTCGTCCCGGCCCCAGGTGGCCAGGCACAGCGAAGGGCTGCGGACGTAGAGACGCCCGGGTTGCTCGTCGCTGATCGGGTGGTCGGCCCGCAGGTCGATCTCGTGGCCCGGGGCACAGCGCCCGACGGTGCGGCCGGCCAGCTCCGGGTGCTCTCCGGCGCGGGTGAAGACGTTGGCGCCCTCCGTCATGCCCCAGCCCACGTCCAGCGGGATTCCGAAGGTCTCGGTCACCCGCCTGAACAGTGGCTGCGGGACGATGGTGCCTCCCGCGCGGATGATCCGCACCGTGGGCAGTCGCTGCGACGTGCGTTCCATCGCGTCGATCAGGACGGAGAGGAAGACCGGGACGATGACCATCCAGCTGACCTGGGCCTGTGCCAGGAAGGGGATGACGGCCTCCGGCTCCCAGCGGTCCGTCACGACCGCGCAGGCCCCGCGGTGCAGCGGCATGAAGATGCCCATGTTGAGGCCGACGATGTGCGTCGCCGCGTTCGGTGAGTAGACGCGGCTGTCCGGGCCGATGCCGTCGGCGGCTGCCACCGGGGCGTACCAGGCGTACGAGGTGTTGAGGGTGTGCAGGACGGCCTTCGGCTCGCCGGAGGTACCGGACGTGAACAGCACCAGGGAGACCCGGTCCGGGTCCACGACGGACGGATCCGGCAGGGTGTCGTGCTCCGTCTGCTCGAAGTACTCGCGGAAGTCCAGTTCGCCGTCCGTGGTCCGCTCGTCCGCGCCAGTGGTCCGTTCGTCCCCGTCCGCGGTCCGCTCGCCGAGCACCACACGGTGACGCAGTGCGGGCAGCCTGGGTGCCATCTCGGCCAGCGCCGCCGCGTGTTCGAAGTTGTCCCACCGATCGACGGTCATGCAGACGACGGCATCCAGCCGGCGGAGCATCCGCTCCAGCTCACGGGGGCGGAACGCGCACATGATCGGCGCCGCGACGGCCCCGAGCCGGGCGCAGGCCAGTACCAGCGGTCCGACCTGCCAGACGTTCGGCAACTGCATCGCGACGACCTGACCGCTGCGCACCCCCAGCGCGTGCAGCGCGCCGGCGAAGCGGTCCACGTACTCGGCGTACTGCGCGTAGCTCAGCTCCAGGGTGCCCCGGCCGGCCTCCCACACGAGAAGGGCGGGGGCGTCGGGGGTCTCGGCACGCCACCGCGCCAGGTCGTCCAGGATGGTGCCTGGGCGCCAGTGGTCCTCCTTGCGGTACTGCTCCACGGTGGTGGCGGAGGGGCGCAATGTGGTGATCGGGTTCACAGTCTTCACTTCCGGTAAGGTGAATTTTCTTGCTATATGTCGTCTTTTATTCCGTTTATTTCGTTCCGTGAGCGGCCCTCAGTGCCCCAGTCCGGCGCCTCCGTCGACCGGGATCACGGCGCCGCGTACATATCCGGCACCGGCCAGGAACGCCACCGCGTCGGCGACCTCGTCGGGGTGGCCCGGCCGTCCGGCCGGCGTCTGCCGCAGCAGCTCCTGGCGTTGCTCCTCGGTGAGCGCACGGGTCATGTCCGTCTCGGTCAGGCCGGGCGCCACCACGTTGCAGGTGATGTCCCGGGGGCCGAGCTCCTGGGTCAGTGACCGTGCGAAGCCGACCAACCCCGCTTTCGCCGCCGCGTAGTTGGTCTGTCCGGGGGCGCCGTGGAGGGCCGTCGTGGAGGAGATCAGCACGATACGTCCATGGCGTTCCCGGATCATTCCGCGCACCGCGCGCTGGGCGACGCGGAAGGCCCCGGTGAGGTTGGTGTCGATGACGGAGGTGAAGTCCGCCTCGCTCATCCGTACCAGCAACCGGTCCTGGGTGGCGCCCGCGTTGGCGACCAGGACGGTGACCGGACCGTGGGCCGACTCGGCCTCCTTGAAGGCCTGGTCCACCTGCTGACTGTCCGTCACATCGCATTGCACGGAAAGAAACTTCTCGTCGCCGGGTGGTTTCTCACCTCGGTAGGTCACCGTGACCAGGTCCCCGGCCGCCGCGAAGCGGCGGGCCACGGCCAGCCCGATCCCCCTGTTTCCCCCGGTCACCAGGACCGAGCGGGGCGTTGCCCTAGTCATCCTTCCTTCCCTCCATTACTTCCCTTCCTGTCGTGCTCTGTCGTGCTGTTCTTCGCGCGGTCCCTGAACCGCGCAGCGCCCGGTCGACCAGTGCGTCCGCCGCGCCCGTGTAGCGGGTCGGGTCGAGCAGGTCCGAGAGATGGGCGGGGGTGAGTGCGGTCGCCAACTCCGGGTACGCCAGGAGGATCTCGGTGAGGGAGCGGCCCGATGCCGCCGACTCGGCCGAGGCTGTCGACAGCAGCTTCTTCGCGTGCGCCTTGCCGAGCACCGGGGCGAGTACGACCGCCAGCCGTTCGGTGACGATCGCCGCGCCCGTCAGATCGAGGTTGGCCAGCATGCGCTCCGGGTGGACGATCAGGCCCTCCGCCAGCTCCACCGCCGTGTGTGCCGCACCGCCCGCCAGCCGCAGTGCCTCCCGGAGCGGCTGCCACTCGGCATGCCACGCCCCGGCCGGGCGCTCGTCCTCCGCCAGCAGACACTGGGCCAATACCAGTGCGTACGCGGGCACTTGGTGGGACGCCGAGATGATGAGGGTGGCCAGCGCCGGGTTGCGTTTCTGCGGCATCGCCGACGAGGAGCCGCGTCCCGCCGCCGCCGGCTCGGACAGCTCGCCGATCTCCGTACGGGACAGCGTCCGCACATCCAGCGCGAACTTGCCGAGCGCCCCCGTGACCAGCTGAAGTACCGCGCCCAGCTCGGCGATCGGGGTACGTACGGTGTGCCACGGCAGCGTCGGCTCCGCCAGGCCGAGGGCCTTCGCGAACGGGGCCAGCAACTCGATTCCGCCGCCCTCGCCCGACCCGAGCGGCCCACCCGGCTCGGGCGAAACTCGCCCCTCGCCGTCCACGGCCGCGTACTCGCGGTACGCGGCCAACGTGCCTGCCGCGCCGCCCAGTTGGGCGGGCAGCTCTTCGGCCACCGCCCGTACCCGGGTCAGGGCGTCCAGGACGAGCTGGAGCCAGGTCGCCGCTTTCAGACCGAGGGTGGTGGGTACCGCGTGCTGGGCCAGCGTGCGGGCCGCCAGGACGGTGTGGCGGTGGGTGTCCGCGAGCGCGGCCAGGGCGGTGGCCGTGCGTTCGAGGTCGGCGGCGATCAGGGTGAGCACGCGGCGGGCGACCAGCATGGCCGCCGAGTCGAGGATGTCCTGGCTGGTCGAACCCCGGTGTACGTACTCGGCGGCGGCCGGGTCCTTCGCGGCGACCACCTCGGTGAAGGCGGCGACGAGGGCGACCACCGGGTTGGCGGCGCCTCGGGCCGCGTGCGCCAGGGCGACCAGGTCCAGGCGGTCCGCGTGGGCCTGGGAGGCGATCGAGGCCAGCGCCGAGGCCGGTGTCAGGCCGACTTCGAACTGGGCGTGGGCCAGGGCCACTTCCACGTCCAGCATCGCCTGGAGCCATGCCTCGTCGGTCACTTCGGCCGCTGCCGGGGTGCCCGCCCATGCGGGTGCGAGCAGCCCCGCGTCGGTGCCGACGGACGAGAGCGCCCCCATCCTCCCGTTCATGCTCATCTTCTCCCCGCGCCAGATGTCCGATCAGTGGTCAACCCTTTCGGTCCTGGTCCCGTCTCCAGTCCCAGTACCGCCCGCGCTATCGCGTCCGAGTCCTCCAGCGTCACCGAGCCCACGCCCGGTCTGATGCCTACCGCCGTCACCCAGCGAACGCCCTCCGTCGGCACCCCGAACGCGAACCGGCGAGGGTGCGCCCGCCCCGACACGTCCAGCAGGCGGGGCGCGCCGTCGGTCACCGCCATCCCGCCCGTCTCGTGCGCCTCGTGGCCGCCCGGCCGGTACGGGACGCACCCGCCCTCCGCCAGCAGCCCCCGCAGCAGCGGGTCGGCGTTGCGCCGCAGGTCGATGTCGGGCAGCCGCGCCTCGACGAGCGCCCTGACCAGCACCGGCGACTCCGACACCCCTTCCGCGTCCACGAGGAAACCGGGCTCACGGGGATCGCCTTCGTGCGGATCACCCGCACCGTCCGTCGGACGCACCCGCATCCCCGGACCGACCACCTGAATCACGTCCGCCTCGATCAGCGCGATCAGCTGCTCGATCCGGAACGCGGGTGGGCCGATCGACGTGAACGCGTTCAACGGCGTGTACCAGCCGTCCAGTTCGGCCCGGTGCGACTCTCCGGACACCCCTCCGTGGTCGACCACAAGCCGGACCTCGTTGCGCAGGTCCCGCAACGCGTCCAGCGCCGCCTTCAACGGGCCGTTCACATTGCCGAGTCGGGCGGCGACGACGTCCTGCCGCAGATATCCCAGCAGCCAGCGCCGGAATTCGGCGCGGTCCGTGAAGTGCCGGTCTCCGTATGGGCGTTCAACGCGCCGCCAGTCCCATCGCTCGTCCGGCGGTACGTCGTACCGGTCGAGGAGCGCCGACTCGTCGTCGCCGTGCGCGAGACGGGACCGTACGAACTCGGCTGCCGCCCGTGGGCCTTGGGCGGCCCGGAGCCACGCCTCGTAGTAGACGGTCCGCACCTCGCGGTCGATCAGGGGCCAGATGTCCGCACGGAAGCAGACGGGGTGACGCCGCAGGCCGGCGATGACCTCCGGGGTCAGGAAGCGGGGGTGGTGGCGGCCCAGCGCACCCTTCTCGTTCTCGCCGCGTGCGTGGTAGGGCACTCCGCGTCGCGAACCGGCGTACAGCACCGGCTCGTTGCCGCTCGGGATGTACACGAGCCCGGCACCCCGGCCGTCCTCGTCGTGGCCCCGTTTGAACGTGCCGCCGCGGCCCTCGGTGAGCAGGGCGAGCTGGTCGAAGAAGTTCAGGCCGAGTCCGCGCAGGGCGACCGGGGTGCCGGGGCGGATTCCGCTCAGGTCGGCGTCGGCCGGGTTGGCGGGCCCCACGTAGGACACACCCGTACCCGTACCTCTGTCTGTACTTGCGTGGCGGGCTGCGAAGGAGCGCAGGGCTTCTTCCTCCGGGCTCGGGGTCAACTGGCCGTGGCCCAGGGCCAGTACGACCGCGCCCAGGCCGGTGAGCGGTTCGCCGTCCGCCAGGGTCACCGACTGGGTGCCGTCCGGGTCGTCGGCCAGTGCGATCGCCCTCGTCCGGTGGGTGTGGACCGTGACCTCGGGCGGGGCGGTGCGTAACAGGCGCCCGAAGACCCACTCCAGGTAGTGGCCATGGAAGGCGCGGGTCGGATAGGTGTCCGGGCCGAGGCGGCGGGCCTCCGCCAGGACCGGGGCCGGGTACACCCCGGGTCCCGGTCCCGATCCCGTTGCCAGGGTGCGGGCCCACTTGTACAGGCTCGGGCCCGGTACCGACGGGCCCGAGCACGGCACGCTGTCGTCGGTGAACAGGGTCACCTGGGAGGCGACCGTGTTCATCAGAAGCTCGGACGGCTGGTCGGTGCGCCACACCGCGCCCGGTCCCGGCGGGTACGGGTCGACGAGATGGATTACGACTGGGCGGTCGGCCTCGCCCGCGTTGGCGCAGAGCCGCTCCAGTACCGAGAGCCCGCGCGGACCGGCGCCGACCACGCACACGACGACGGCATCGCGGGGGTGGCCGGGGGCGGCCGGCGTACCGGTCGCCCCCGAAGAGCCTGGTTCGGGTCCGGTCATTCCTCGCCCAGCCCGTGGCGCCAGCTCGGCCGCAGCGGCTTCCAGCCGAGTTCCTTACCCGCCCTGGCGTTCGACGCGCCGGCCGCCGCGGTGAGCTGGTGGGCCATGAACCAGCCGAGCAACCGGGGGGCCGACGCCGCGGGGATCGTGGGCGGCTCCGGGGCCTCCAGGGCCTGGGCGTAGTGGGGCAACCACTGGGCGGCCGGGGCCGGTTCGTCGTCAGTGATGTGGAAGACGCCGGTTGCCTCCGACTCCACGGCCGCAGCCGCCGCGCCCACGGCGTCCTCCACATGCAGGAACGAGGTGACCCCGGTCCCGCCCTCGGGCAGCGGGACCTTGCCCGCCAGTACCCATTGCGCGGACGCGCCGGTACGGGCGTACGAGGTGCCGGGGCCGTACAGCGAGCCGTACCGCAGCACTGCGCCGCTCAACTCGGGTGAGGCGCCCAGGACTTGGGCCTCCAGGTCGGCGACCGCCCGTACGGTGGCCGCCCAGCCGGGGTCTGGGGCGTCCACCCACAGCGGCGCGTCCTCGTCGACGACCGGGTCTCCGGTCGGCGCGGAGGCGAAGGAGATGGACTGCGCGACCAGCCGCCGGGCACCGGCCGCGCGGGCCGCCGCGATCAGGTTGGCGGTGCCCTCGGTGCGCAGTCGCGCGGTCCGGGTGAAGGCGTCCGGGGGGTTGTCGAACATCACGCGCAGCGCCGACATCTGGTGGACGACCACCTCGGGGCGTGCCTCCGACACGGCGGCCAGCAGCGCTTCGCGGTCGAGCGCGTCGGCGACCACGATCGTGTCCGCCTCCGGAGCACGGGTCCGGGACTCCTCCCGTACCAGCGCGCTCACTTGGTGGCCCCGCGCCCGCAGCGCGCCCACCAGGGGATGGCCGACCACACCGGTGGCACCCGCGACAAGTATCCGCATGTCGTTCAGTCCTCTTTGTTGTCGTCTTTGTTGTCGTCGTGCGCAAGGGGGTCGTGATTGAGGGGGGTGCGTACGCGCATCAGCAGGCGACACGCTTTGTCGCCGTCGCGCAGGCACGACTCGGCGCGGTTCTCCGTCAGGGTGACGCCGAGGCCCTCGGACCAGCCCGCGTGGATGTCGGTGCACGGGCAGCGGTAGCCGTCCAGTGAACCGGCCATCCGCACCATGGTGACGGCGAAGCTGCGGCGGAGCGTGAGGACGATCAGACCGTCCCGCTCTGTCACGTCTTCGACCTCCGTGGACGCGTTGCGCAGCTCCGGCGGGAACATCCGGTCGCCGCAGTCGTCGTAGCGGCGGCGGAGTTCCTCCAGGTCCTTGCCGGTGTCGCCGGTGTCGGGGAGCGGGCCGCAGAGGCGGCCGACGCGCTGTCCGACGTGCGTCGCGACCTTGCGCAGCGCCTCGGCGTTCAGCTCGTTGGCCGCCTCCTGCCCGAACCGGCTCGCCACCGCCTGGTACCAGTTCGCGTCGTGCTGCCACCACAGCCGGTACGCCTCGCTCGCCCGGGCACGGTGGTTGACGCCGTCACCCGCACCCGTGCTCATGGCTGCCCCTTGACGGCTGAGGCGACGGAGGCGGTGAAGCGGTCGCGCATCACTCGCTTGAGGACCTTGCCGGTGGCGCCCTTGGCGACGTCGTCGGGCCTCATGCGCAGGGCGCGGGTGACCGGGGGGAAACCGGCGGCCCTGAGGGCGGTGTTGACGCGGTCGGTCAACTCCGCGTCGATGAAACCCTGTTCGGCCACCGCCTCGGCTCCCTCCTCGTCGGCGAGTTGGAGCAGCGCGTACGCCTCCGCCACTCCGTCGCCGTCCCAGTCGGCCCGTACGCCGTCGTCGGCGACCCCGACGACCGTGCAGTCCGCCAGTTCGGGCAGTTCGCGCAGCAGGAGTTCCTCGGTGCGGGTGCTGAAGACGACGCCGGAGCTGGTACGGATGGCGTCCGGGGCGCGGTCGAGGTGGTAGAAGTTGCCGTCCTCGTCCTGGTGGGCGAGGTCGCCGGTGAGCCAGTAGCCGCCGAGTCGCATACGGTTCCAGGTCACCGAGTCGTTCCAGTAACCAGGCGTGAGAGTGGGGGACTTGAGGCCTAGGCGGCCGATCTCGCCGGGCGGCAGCGGGGTGCCGTCCTCGGCGAGTACGGCGGCCTCGGCGAAGCTGATCGGCCTGCCGACGCAGCGCGAGTACGCCGACGTGTCCTTGGTGTGCCGGTTGTGGAAGACGGAGTAGCCGGCCTCGGAGGAGCCGAGCCCGTCGACGAAGACCGAGCCCTCGACCCGGGTCCTCCGCAGGTCCTTGCCGATCGTCTGGTGGCTGCCGTGCCGCACGAGGGCCCGGATGTGCGCTTCGTGGGCCGCGTCCCCGGTGTTGAACCACACCTGCACGCTGGACAGGTCGCGGGTCGTCAGGTCCTCGGCGGCCATCTCGCCGAAGGTCCCGGCGAAGGCCAGCACGGTGGTGGGCCTGAACTCCTCGATGGCGTCCAGTACGTCGGTGCCGCGCTGGCTGGAGAGCAGCTTGATGTCGGTGCGCAGCAGGAGGCAGTACAGCAGCGTCGCCACCATCGCGTTGTGGGCGCCCGGCAGTCCGACGAGGGTGCGTTCCATGTCGGTGCCGGTGGAGTAGCGCAGGCGGTGCAGCTGCGCGTACATCAGGGTCTGGTGGGTGTGCGGAACTCCCTTGGGCATACCGGTGGTTCCGGACGAGTGCGAGATGAGCACCGGGTCTGTCGGGTCGTGACGGTACGGGTAGGAGGCCGGGAGTGAGGCGCGGTGTTCGGGGCGGATGTCGGCGGCGGTCGCGCAGAAGCTGAGCGCTGATCCGGGGCCCGCGAGTACGTCGTGGTGGGCGCGGTCCGTGAAGGCGCCCACGGCACCCTGCCGTCGTACGTACTCCCGCGCGATGTCGGGCGGCAGGTTGCCGTTGACGAACGACGGGATCGCGCCGAGGGAGGTCAGCGCCAGGAAGTTCACCGCGAACTCGGCGCTGGAGTAAGAGTGGAGGGCGACGGGGTCGCGGGGACGCACACCCTGGGCGGTGTACCAGCCCGCGTATGTCTCGACGACCTCGCCCAGCTCCCCGAGGGTGAGCTGGGCGGGGCAACTGCCGTCGGGCGCCTGCCAGTTGCCGTCCACGCGGAGTACGACCTCGTCGCGTGGACGGTCGTACGCCGCCAGCCGCGCCAGGACGTTTCCGGCGCCCAGCGCGGGGTCGGAGCAGATCCGGGCCCGCTCCTGCCTACTGATGAGCATGGGTGTGGCTCTCCGTGTCGGTGTCGGTGTCGGTGTCGGTGCGGTGGGCGGCGGCCAGTTCGAACAGGCTCCGGATGCTGCCAAGTTGGTCGGCAGCCCCGCTGGTGGAGTTGATCGGCACCTGTGCCCCGGCGACGGCGACGGCGACGGTGGCAGGGGCGGAGGTGTCGTGGTCGGCGCGGCCGAGCAGGATCGCCGCCGCCAGGCCCGCCTTCGCGGGGAGGGACGGGACCGGACGCCCGCTGTCGGCGGCCAGTTCGCGGTGTACGGCGGCCACGCGTTCGCCGCCACCGAGTTCCACGCCCAGCACGAGGACCCGGTCGAGCTCCGGGTCGTCGAGCAACACGTCGGCCATGGCCAGGAGTTCGGTGAGCGGGTCGGCGAGCGTGGAGAGGCTGAACATCTGGCCGGTGATGCCGAACTCCCGGCTCATGTGTCCCAGCACGGAGTTGGCGGTGGCCTGCATGAACAGCAGCGGGTTGTGGACCCGCCCGGACACCATGCGCGAGCTGGCCAGGTCGGCCGTGGTGGTATCGCCCGTCAGGCTCGCCAGCGCGACGGCCGTACGGTCGCCGTCCCCGGGGTGCGCGGTCAGACACCTCGCGGCGACCTCGTACGCCAGCGGACTGAACGCCGACTCCACGAAGCCCGGCAGCTTCGGCAGCGCGATGTCGTCGTCCCGGCCGGTGCCGTGGCTCGCGGTGGCGGCGGCGAGGACGGTGAGGGCGGTGGGGGAGGTGAGGGGGGAACGCGGGGCGGTTGTGTGGGTCGTTGTCACGGCCGCTCCAGAACGAGTGCGGTGTTGGCGCCCCCGAAGGCGGCGTTGACGGTGAGGGCTCGGAGCGGTTCGGTGGGGCGTGGTTCGTTCGGCACGTAGTCGAGGTCGCACTCCGGGTCGGGGCTGCCGAATCCGGCGGTCGGCGGGAGTACACCGTTCAGCAGGGCCAGCATCGTGATCACGAACTCCACGACGCCCGCGGCTTCCAGGAGGTGGCCGGTGGTGCTCTTCGTCGAGCTGACCGGTATCGACTCGGCGAACTTCGGGAAGGCGGCGCGCAGACCCCGTGTCTCGGCGCCGTCGTTGTACTTGGTGCCGGTGCCATGGGCGTTGATGTAGTCGAGGGACGCCCCGTCCGGGTCCCCGGCCAGCCGCATCGCCTGCTGGACGGCGCGGGCGAGGCCGGCGCCCTCCGGGTGCGGCTGGGCGATGTGGTGGGCGTCGGTGGCGGCGCCCCAGCCGACGACGGAGGCGAGCGGCCGGGCCCCGCGGCGCCGGGCGTGCTCGGCGGACTCCAGTACGACGGCGGCGACCCCGTCGCCCAGCAGCAGCCCGCTGCGCTCGGCACTGAACGGCCGCACCATGCCGTCCCGCGCCAGCGCCCGCCCGGAGTCGAACTTCCCGAACGTCTCCTCCTCGACCAGATACCCACCCGCACAGACGGCGACGTCGATCCGCCCCGAGGAGATCAGCCGACAGGCGTGAATGATCGCGGCGGCGGACGCGACACAGGCATTGGTGAAGGCAAGCCGGGTCCCGACCAGCCCCAGCCCGTCACCCAACAACTCGGCCAGCTGGGCAGGAACGGCGTCAGCGAGATGTGCCCCGGGGGCACGGGGCTGTGACATTTGCGGCTCCGCCGCGTGGGCGCGACGAGCCACATCGGACCCGCGCCCGATGTACGACAGCTCGCCCGGAGAGGCCTCCACAGAACCCCCGGCGCCCCCCCAATACCGAGTAACGCTCCGATGATCCCCGGCAACACCCAACAGCACCGCCGCCTGGCCATCAGCCCCGAGCCCGGCCATGCCCAGCGCAGCGTCACCGCAGCGCTGGAGCGCATCCCGCAGCGCCCACCCGTCGACCCCGTCGGGACTGTCGGACCCAGCCGGATCGGCGGGCGCGACGGCGGCAACCGCCGTCCGGTACGGCCCCGTGTCGAACCGTGTCGTCGGCCGGAACGCGGGCACGCCCGCGAACACCCCGCGCCGCAGGGCCTCCGGGCCCACGCCGAACGCGGTCTGTACGCCGTATCCGGTCACCGTCACCGCACGCGCTTCGCGCACTTCACGCGTCATCCTGGGCGCCACCCTTCTGGGCGGTACGCAGGTACTCGGTGAGCCGGCCGAGCGAGGTCATCCCGGCGATGTCCTCGTCGGAGGGCTCGACGATCAGGCCGTACCGCTCCTCCACCACGTGGAGCAGCCACACCAACCCGAGGGAGTCCAGGACGAGTTCGGCGTCCTCGCCCAGGTCGTCGGGCAGGCCGGGGAAGACCTTGCGGTCGGAGAGCAGCTCCCGTACGGAGTCGGTGGTGATGTCCGTGGTGATGTGGTCGGGGCCGGTGGCCCCCGTGCTCGTGCTCATGCCTTCGCACCCCGTCGGACGACCTCGGCGACGAGCCCGCCCAGGGTCAGCGTGGCCAGGGGCTCGATGTCGGTGTCGGGGATCTCGACACCGAACCGCGACTCGAGTCGCAGGGTGAGTTCGATCAGGCTCAGGGAGTCGACATCCAGCCCGCCGACGGTCACCGGGCTGTCGTCCGTGATGCCGTCGCGGCTGGTCAGGATGTTCATCTCGTCGATGACCGAGGTCAGGACGAACTCGCGGATCTCGTCTTCCAGGGTCGACGTGCTCATGATCTATATCTCCAGAGAGGGGGGATTCAGAGAGCCCCGACAGGGGCGCGAGGATGTGACATGTGCGGCTCCGCCGCGTGGGCGCGACAAGCCACAACCGGCCCGCGGACAGCCGACAACCGGGACCGGCAGTACCCGCCTTACACAGCGGAGCGCAACGCCGCGGCCTGCCGTACCAACTTCCCGTTGGACGTGCGCGGCAGCGCGTCCAACAGCCGTACGACGCGCGGCACTTTGTAGTCGGCCAGCCGTTCGCGGCACCATCGCGACAACTCCTCGGCGGACGGCTGATCCGAGCCCGCGCGCACCGCGACGTACGCCTCGGTCACGTCCTCGTGGACCAGGACCGCCTGTTCGACGGCCGGGTGTTCGCGGAGTACGTTCTCCACCTCGGTGAGGTCCACCTTGAGGCCGCCGATGACGACGAGGGAGTCCGCGCGGCCCAGCACGTGCACCGCGCCGGTGGCGTCCAGCGTGGCCCGGTCCCGGGTGTGCAGCCAGCCGTCGGCGTACTGGGTGCCGCCCGAGTCGAAGAGGTACGGCGACTCCTCGAGGGCGACGTCCAGTTCGCCCCGGTCGACGCGGACGACGACACCGGGCGCCGCCCGGCCGACCGAGGGGCGCAGGGTGCCGCCGACGTCGATGGCGACGATGCCGGTCTCCGTGGTCCCGTAGGCCTCGCCGACCCCGACGCCGTACCGCTGCGCGAAGGCGGCGGCGACCTGCGGGGGCATGATCTCGCCGCCCGAGACCGCGATCCGCAGGTCGGGGAGGGCGGGGGGATCGGTGGCGGCGGTGAGGAGTTCGTAGTGGGTCGGTACGCCGAACACGGCGGTGACCCGGTGTTCCCGTGCGGTCCGCAGGATGTCGCGGGCGGAGACGCGGGGCGCGAAGACGACGGAGACTCCGGCGGCCAGGGAGTGCAGCAGGCCGCCGATCAGGCCGAAGCTGTGCGCCGTCGAGCTGAGCAGCAGCAGCCGGTCGCCCTCGGCCGGCATGCCGGGGACCCCGGCGAACCTGTCGACCTCGGTGGCGAGCGACCGGGCGGTCCTGCCGATGACTTTCGGCCGTCCGGTGGAGCCGGAGCTGAACTGGACGAGGCGGTGCCCGGTGGTGGCGGACCGGCCGGATCTTCGCCGCTCGGTGACGACCTCGTACTCGGACCGGAAACCGAACGTGGCCCGGACGTTGGAGCCGGCGCTGACCATGAACTGCGGTCGGCAGGAACCGCAGAGCGCGTCCACCTCCGGCGGCTTGAGCCGGAAGTCGAAGAGCAGCACCTGGGCGCCGAGCTGCCACAAAGCGAGCAGTACTTCAAGCTGTGTGAAGCTGGGCGGGGTCCGCAGTCCCACGGTGGAGCCCGGCCCGATGCCGTACCCGGCGAAGACGGCGGCCTGCTTGGCCACGCGCTCCTGTAAATCGCTGCGGGTGAGCGTCTGCTGTTGGTGCGTCAGGTACGGTAGGCGGTCGTCGTGCGCGTCGAACAGCCGCCGCACCAGATCGGCGAGGTCTGAGTCGAGTTCGCCCATCGGACCTCAGACCTCCTTGCAGAACTCGCCGATGGGCAGCCCCACATGGCGCTTGTCGGCGGCCAGATAGCCGAGCAACTCGTCGCCCGTCCGCAGCTCGGTGACGTTGAGGACCTTCCCGCCGGGGCCGAGCACCCGTACGTGCCAGTCGTCCTGCACGGTCAGGCTGACCAGCCGGCCGTCCTCGGCGTGGGTGCGGATCTCCAGGAGCGGCCTGGATTCGAGCTTCGCCCGGCCGACCACGACCCGCCGGGTGCGCCCGTCGGCGCCGACCGCGAGCAGCGCGCTGCCCGAGCCGACCTCGCTGAGGTAGTTGGTGCGGTTGTCGGGGCCGAGAGTGTACGAATGCAGGGCCCCCGCGTTGACCCTGAACGGCCTGGTCGGCATGTAGGGCAGGGGGTGGGTCTCGCTGCAGCACAGCACGAACCCGGAGGAGTAGGAGCCGACGAGGATGCCCTCGTCCTCCTCGAAGTGCGAGCAGGTGTCCACGCAGACCCGGTCGCCCAGTCCGACGTGCCGGATGCTCTCCACGGTGAGGGTGGACAGCTCGAGCTGGGGCGTCGTCGCCTCCAGCAGGCGGGCCAGCGCGAAGACTTCGTCGGCGCTGCGCGGTGTGAACAGGATGCCGTCCGAGCCGCGCTCCAGCACGTCGAAGACGATGGACGCCTCCTCCAGGCCGTCGACGACCGTCACGAGCTTGCCCTCGGCGGACTCGGCCGCGGCGAGCACGATCTCCAGCGGGATCTTGGTCGGGTCGGCGAAGTGGATGACCGTGTAGGGCAGCACCATGGCGCCCGCGCACGACAGTCGGAGGGTGCGGTCGTCCCGTACGTCGATGAACCCGGAGACGGGAGTGCCACCAGCGGTGGCGCCCGCGCGGTGGGCGGCGGCGAGGGCGTCCAGCTCTTCCTGGGTGGAGAACTTCCGCAGGAGTACGTCGACTCCGGTGCCGGAGGGGGAAGTGCCGATCCCGGAGGGGGACTTGGCGTCCTTCTCCGGCGCCTTGCCCTCCTTGTCGCCGGACTTCTTGGCGGTGGCCAGTGACGTATCGGGGGTCGGCGCCGGAACCGGCGTCTTGCCTCCGGCGACCAGGACCCGGGTGACGGTCGGGGGCAGGGTGCCGAGCAGTTCGGCGTCGGAGGCCACGACTCCGGCCATCCGCGCGTGGATTGCCGCGTCCACCACCGCCTGGAGCTGCGGACGGGGAACCTCACGCAGGTCGATCCATGCGAACCTCATGCCACTCCTGCCACGATCGTCGAGTAATTGGCCATACGCATGCCGTCGGCGATGCCGACGCCGTTGTTGCCGTCGCTGTCGCCGTGGACGACCGCCGAGAGGTGTGCCACCAGGGCGGCGGGCGTGGGGGAGGAGAAGATCCGCCTGCCGACGGCCAGCCCCCGGCAGCCGCTGGCCATCACGGCGGCGCCGTACTCGACGAGGTCGGAGCCGTCGGGTGGGCCGCCTGCGGCGAGGACGGGTATGGGGCTGCCCGCTACCACCTCCGCCATCCGGTCGATCGGCAGGGCGACCGATGTCTTCACCATGTCCGCGCCCAGGTCGGCGGCGACGTTCGCCAGGTGTGCGAGAAGGGCGGGATCGCGCGGGTCCTTGATCCGGGGGCCGCGCGGATACACCATCGCGATCAGGGGCATGCCCCACGCGTCGCAGGAACGGGCCACCGCTCCGAGGTCGGCCAACTGCTGGGCCTCGGTGTCGGATCCGATGTTCACATGGACGCTGACCGCGTCCGCGCCGAGAGCCAGCGCCTCCTCGACATCGGCGACCAGCACCTTGGCGTGCACATCGGCGGAGCAGGCGGTGCTGGCGCTCAGGTGCACCACCAGCGCGCAGTTCCTCAGGATGTCCGGCGCGATGGAGCGGGCGCGTCCCTTGTGGACGATGATCCCGTCGGCGCCGCCGGCCACCAGAGCGCGCAGCAGGTCGTCCCACTTGTCGGCGGGGACGATCGGACCGTCCGAGACGCTGTGGTCGAGTGGGACGAACAGATGTCGGTTGTCACCCGCGAGCGAAAGCCTTCTCAAGCGTAATTGCTTGCCCGTTCTCAGCATGGGAATTGCGATTCTCCGTGTCCGAGTATCGATGGTTGTAGAACGTTCAAGTTAAGCGGTCATGAGCATTCTCGCGTGGCTGCCCGTTGGCAAGATGTGGCGATCAGGAAATTTTTATACGACTCAAGGCATGTTTATTGATAGCAGATCGACAGGTCGCACGGGGTTGACTCCGCCTGGGCGTACTGTTCGCGCGATCTATGCGCGTTGGGGCGTTCTGCCCTGCCTGCGAATGCGGCGCTTGTGGAATTTGAATTTCGAGGATTAGGGGGATTAGGGTGACCCGCTCCGGTCCCCTTCCAGCTTTCCCGTTTTTCCCGCCCAGGATTCGGAAGTGTCCCCCATGCCTGAATTATCGACACTCGACGTGCCGCCGGGCGCGCCTTCGTGGGGCTGGCGGTCCGATCTGGACGGACGATCCATTGCCGGGCCGGACACGGATCACCTTCAGGGCCATGGTCGGGCGCTCGGTGTATCGACTTCTGGCGCGCGGCCGACACCCCGCGTCCAGGCCGGGTCCGGCTCGGCGGCTGAAATCAGCCCTGCACGGATACCGAGGCGGTCACGCCGAGCAGGCTCTCCAACTCTGATACCGCCTTGTCCTCGTTCGTTGCGAGGACGGTGATGACCCCCAGAGCTTCGGCAGGGGGAAGATTCACCGGGTGGTCGTCGACGAACACGCACGCTGTCCCGGGAAGGCCGAGACGATCCAGGGTCAGTTGGTAGATCGCCGGGTCCGGCTTCGCCGTGCCGATCACTTCGGAGATGACGATATACATCGAAGAGGTCCCAGATGCCGACGTGCTCGTACGGGTTGAAGGGATCCATGCCGAAGCTGTTCGACAGGAGGGCGAGCCGGTAACCCGCCTCCTTGGCCTCACGGTCAAGCGGCGGGGCGGTGGGGCTGGACTTCGGCATGTGGATCTCCGTAGTGATCGGAGACCCAGGTGTCAACGGTGATCGTCAGTTTTAGAAGTCCTGACAAAGGCGCTGCAGGTGTCTGTAGGTGATGAGGCAGGTGGCGAGGCCGAGGAAGGCTTCGCGTGGATGTCGTCGCGTCGCTGCCATCGGATGCGCAGGCGACGGAAGCCGTGCAGCCAGGCAATGGTGCGTTCGACGACATACCGGAAGTTGCCCAGGCCGGAGCCGTGGGGTTGGCCTCGTTCGGCGATGACCGGGCGGATACCGCGCTGCCACAGCAGGCGCCGGTATTTGTCGTGATCGTAGCCGCGGTCGGCGAGCAGGGCGTCCGGCCGTCGCCGTGGCCGGCCCACGACCCCGGCCACCGCCGGGACCTTGTCGAGCAGAGGCGGCAGTTGGGTGACGTCGCCCACGGTTGCCGCCGGTCAGCGACACCGCGAGCGGGACGCCCTGTGCGTCGGTGAGGACGTGGTGCTTGCTGCCCGGCCGTGCGCGACCGACCGGGCCGGGACCGCTTTTGGGCCCCGCCGGGCGGCCCGCACGTGGGAGGAGTCGATCACCGCCCGCGACCAGTCCAGCTTCTTCACCGCCCGCAGCTTCTTCAGCAGCACCAGGTGCAGTTCGTCCAACACTCCGGCCTCGTTCCACGCGGCCAGACGGCGCCGGCAGGGAGGAGTTGGCACAGCGCGCGGCGATGAGCCCGCGGACCCTCCACCGGCGAGTGCAGGCTGCCACCGGGACGCCTCCGCTTCAGTGGCTTCTCAACCAGCGCATGGCACGCGCCCAAAGCCTGCCAGCGGCAACGGACTTGCCCATCGAGAAGATCGGGGAGCTGAGCGGCCTCGGCACGGCCAACAACCTTCGCCACCACTTCCTGAAACAGATCGGAGTGTCGCCGAGCAACTACCGGCGGGCCTTCCCACGGACGATGCCCGAGGCGCGACTCCATCGTCCGAGACCCGGTCGCGTCACCGTGAGGGCCGACAGTGGCAGGACCGCGGCGGGTCCGATGCGCCGGTGACGCCAAGGGCGACGAGTCCGGAAAGCCACAGCGCGCTCCTGAGCCGGGGAGGATCACCTGCGGATCGGTGATCGAGCCCTGCCGCGCCCCCACGAAGCGCAGTGTGCATGTCCCACGGTCAGGAGGACCGCGGTTCGTCCGGCAGGCGATATTTCCCGGCGAGCCGGGTCAACGGGGCCTGTCCGGCAGGCGACGGCTACGCGGCGATCCGGGCCGGGGCCTCAGGAGGGCTCCACGCCCTGTACCCGGGCGAGGACGTCACGGATCATGTCGGCACTGATGGTGAAGTGATCGCGGGCTATCTCCTCAGCGCGTTCCGGCTCGCCCGCGGCGATGGCCTCGTACAGCGCCGTGTGACCCAGCCCGGCCCGGTGGTGGTGGGAGCGTTCGCCCTTGCCCCAGGGCTCCACCGGGAAGCCGAGGCTGATACGGGTCAGCAGGTCGCGGCTGAGCATGACGATCTGCGGGTTGTGGGTGGCTTCGCAGATGCTGCGGTGGAAGGCACTGTCCGCGGCCTGTTCCTCGCGGGGCGTCCGCGCTGACAGATGGGCGGCCAGGGCCTGCCGCATGGGATCGAGGTCTGCGGGCCGCCGGCGTCGGGCGGCGGTCGCGGCCACCATCCCCTCCACCAGCCCACGCAGGTCGAAGAGTTGCTCCAGCTGTTCCCACCGTGGCAGCAGTGTGCGGCGGACCGCGGCGGCGGAGGATTCGGTCCAGCTCTCGCGCACGAAGGTGCCGCCGCTGCGGCCGCGGCGTATCTCGACCACGCCCAGAACCTGCAGGCGTCCGACGGCCTCCCGCACGGTGGGGCGGCTCACCCCGAGCAGTCGGGTGAGCTCGCGTTCGACCGGCAGCCGTTCGCCCGGCAGGAAGTCTCCGACGGCGATCGCCGTGAGCAGCCGGTCGGACACCTCGTCGACGGCCGAGGCCACACGGACCGGGCGCAGTTCCGGCGAGGGAGCACCACCGAACAGGGCGCGGTCGAGCATCCGGGAGAGTTCGTCCTCCGGCTCCGATGACGGGGGTACGACGGTCAGTTGTCCTCCTCGGGTCGGCACCGGAGACCGGCGACGTAAACACATAGTTACATCTGGAACGGCTCCGGTAAAAGGTCTTGTGGACTGAGCATTTACCCAATCAGTATGACAGCCACCCGTCACACCCCCTCGTTTCGGACAAGGACTGGCTGGTTACCAGCCGGTCCGGGAGGCTTCCCGTGGCGATTCCCGAACCGAACCACACCGGAACCATCGACTTCAACGGCTGGTCCACCTGGTACCGGATCACCGGCGAACCGGGCCGGACACCCCTGGTCGTCCTGCACGGCGGCCCCGGCGCCGGCCACGACTACACGCTGCGCATCGCGGGCATCGCCCACCAGGGCCGCCCCGTCATCCACTACGACCAGCTCGGCATCGGTCGCTCCACCCACCTGCCCGACAAGGGCGCCGACTTCTGGACCGTCCAGCTCTTCCTCGACGAACTGGACCATCTGCTCAAGGCGTTGGGCATCGCCGACGCCTATCACATCCTGGGCCAGTCCTGGGGCGGCATGCTCGCCGCCGAGCACGCAGTACGCCGCCCGCCCGGACTGCGCGGACTGGTCATCGCCAACTCGCCCGCTTCCATGGAGTTGTGGCTCGCGGCGGCCCACGGTCTGCGGGCCGCACTGCCGCCCGACGTGCAGCGGACCCTGCTCGCCCATGAGGAGGCCGGGACCACCGACCATCCGGAGTACCGGGCCGCCGAACAGGTCTACAACGAACGACATGTGTGCCGTGTCGTCCCCACCCCGCCCGAGGTGGAGGCCACTTGGGCGAACATCGCGGCAGATCCGACGGTGTACCACACGATGAACGGGCCCAACGAGTTCCATGTCATCGGCACCCTCAAGGACTGGTCGGTCATCGACCGGCTGCACCTGATCGAGGTGCCGACCCTGCTGGTGTCCGGGAAGTACGACGAAGCGACTCCCGAGACCATCGTCCCCTTCGCCGACCGCATTCCCGACGTGCGCTGGCACATGTTCGAGCACTCGAGCCACATGCCGCACGTCGAGGAGGAAGAGCTCTACCTCCGGGTAGTCGGCGACTTCCTCGACTCCACCGACTGATCCACCGACGGGAGCTCCCGGATGTCCCGCACTACGAGACGGACCGCCTTCGCCGCCACCGCCGTCGCCCTCGCCCTCACCGCGGCCGCCTGCTCGTCCTCCGGCGACGGCGGCTCCTCCGATCCGTCCGCGTCCTCCTCCGGTTCCGGATCGTCCGCCTTCCAGCCGCAGCACAAGGGCGGCACCCTGCGACTGGTCGCCAAGTCGGCCGCGGGGACCTTCGACCCGCAGGTCAACTACACCCTCCAGTACTGGCAGTTGTACCAGTCGATGTACGACGGGCTACTGGCGTTCAAGAAGGTGGGCGGCCAGGCCTCGTTCACCGTCGTACCGGACCTGGCCGAGGCCATGCCCAAGGTGTCCAACGGCGGCAAGACATACACGTTCACGCTGCGCAAGGGCATCAAGTTCTCCGACGGGAAGGCCCTGACCAGCGACGACGTGGTGGCGTCCTTCCAGCGCATCTTCAAGGTCTCCAGCCCCACCGCGGGCACCTTCTACAACGGCATCGTCGGAGCGGACGCCTGCATCAAGAAGCCCGCCGGATGCATCCTCGACAAGGGCGTCGTCGGGGACGCGTCGGCCGGTACGGTCACCATCAACCTCACTGCTCCCGATCCGGAGTTCGCGTACAAGCTGGCGGTGCCGCACGCCAGCATCGTGCCCAAGGACTCGCCGGAGAAGGACGCCGGCACCAAACCGCTGCCGACCACGGGCCCTTACATGGCGGCCTCCTACGACCCCAACCGGCAGCTGAAACTGGTCCGCAACCCGCACTTCAAGGAGTGGTCGCGGGACGGGCAGCCCCAGGGCTACCCCGATGTGATCGAGTACTCCTTCGGCCAGACCGTCGAATCCGAGGTCACCGCCGTACAGAACGGCGAGGCGGACTGGATGTACGACCCGCCGCCCTCCGACCGGCTGAACGAGATCGGCACCAAGTACGCCTCGCAGGCACACGTCAATCCGCTGACCGCGTTCTGGTACCTGACGCTGAACGTCAACATGGCCCCGTTCGACAACAAACTGGCGCGACAGGCCATCAACTGGGCCGTCGACCGCGACGCCGTGGTGCGGCTGTACGGCGGCAAGAACCTCGCCTCCCCCGCCTGCACCGTCCTGCCGCCCGGCTTCCCCGGGCACGTCGACTCCTGCGCCTACACCAAGGGCGGCGGAAAGACCTGGTCGGCGCCGGACCTCGCCAAGGCCAGGGAACTGGTCAAGCAGTCGGGCACGGCGGGGCAGAGCGTCGGCATCGTCGTCAGCGACGACGAGGTCAACAAATCGATAGGCCAGTATCTGCAGAGCCTGCTCAACGAGATCGGCTACAAGGCGACGTTGAAGCCCCTGTCGGGGAACATCCAGTTCACCTACATCCAGAACACCAAGAACAAGGTGCAACTGGCCCTGACGTCCTGGTACCAGGACTATCCGGCGGCCTCGGACTTCCTCAACGTGCTGCTGTCCTGTGCCTCGTTCCACCCGGGCAGCGACTCCAGCATCAACATCTCCGGGTTCTGCGACGAGGGCATCGACGCGCGGATGCAGGACGCGCTGAAGACCGGTCAGACCGACCAGAAGAAGGCCGACCAGGAGTGGGCCGCGATCGACCAGGACATCATGACCGAGTCCCCGGTCGTCCCGCTGATCAACCCCAAGATCGTCGATTTCACGTCCAAGCGGGTCGGCAACTACCAGTTCAGCAAGCAGTTCTACATGCTCGTCGGGCAACTGTGGGTGAAGTGAGCGCCCCCGTGACCGCCCCGGTGACCTCCCGGGCCCGGCGCTCGCCGGGCCCGTGGCGGACGGCCGCCGCCGACCTGCTGCGCAACAGGTCGGCGGTGGCCGCTGCCGCGGTTCTGCTCGTCGTCGTTGCGCTGAGCCTGTGCGCACCGCTCTACGCGGACCACATCGCACACACCGACCCGTTCCAGTCCCATGTCTCCGGCACCACGGTCGTGGACGGCAGGACGGTACCGGTGCTCACCCCGAGCACGACCGGCCTCGGACTCGGGGTCACCCCCATCGGCCCGACCTGGGACACCGGCCACTACTTCCTCGGCGCCGACAACCAGGGCCGTGACGTCATGGCACGGCTGCTTTACGGCGGCCGCACCAGCCTGCTCATCGGCTTCTCCGCGGCCCTGCTGACCTGCGCGCTCGGCACGTTCGTCGGGGTGGTGGCCGGGTACTTGGGCGGTGCCGTGGACGCGGTCGTCTCCCGCGTCCTGGACGTGATCTGGGCGTTCCCGGTCTATCTGCTCGCGATCTGTCTGTCGGTCGTCCTGCTCACCAACGGACTGCGGCTCGGTCCGGTCACCGTGGAGGCGGGAAGTCTCTGGCTGCCGGTGGTCATCATCGCCGCGATCTACGTGCCCTATGTCGCCCGGCCGTTGCGCGGTCAGGTGCTGGTCCTGCGCAACAAGGAGTTCATCCAGGCGGCCGTCGGCTCGGGCGCACCCACATCGCGCATCCTGCGGCGCGAGGTGCTGCCGAACGTGCTGCCCACGGCGATCGTCTTCGTCCCGCTGATGACCGCGCTGGCCATGCTCACCGAGTCGGCCCTGTCGTTCCTGTCCGTCGGCGTCCAGCCGCCGGACGCGAGCTGGGGCACGATCGTCCAGGACGGTCTGGGACTGCTGTACACCCGGCCCGCGGTCACCATCGCCCCCGGTCTGCTGATCGCCCTGACCACCGCGGCCCTCAACGTCCTCGGCGACGGGGTGCGGGACGCCCTCGACCCGAGTGCCCGGCTGCGCGGAGGGGTGTGAGACATGTTGTACTTCGCCGTTCGGCGGCTCGTCTCGGCACTGCTGGTGATGTTCGCGATCAGCGTGCTGGTGTTCCTGATCTTCTTCGCGACACCCGGGGTGGACCCCGCGGCACGGATCGCGGGCCGCAACGCCGACCAGGTCACGCTCGCCCAGGTGCGGCACTCCTTCGGACTCGACCGGCCGCTGCCCGTGCGCTATCTGCTGATGATGCGTCATCTGCTCGTCGACCGTGATCTGGAGTCGTTCGTCAACCGCGGCTCCCGGGTCATCCCGCAGATCGTGCAGGCAGTGCCCGTGACCCTGTCGCTCGTTGTCGGCGCGGCCGTGCTGTGGATGGCGGTCGGCATCCTCATGGGCACGGCAGCGGCCGCACTGCGCGGCACCGCCGCCGACCCGGTGATCATGCTGGTGGGAGTGATCGGCGTGTCGCTGCCCGCCTACTGGCTCGGCGAGGTCGTCAACCTGATCACACAGAAGCAGTTGCACGACACGGTGTTCTCCTGGGTACCACCACCCGGTTACGTCGGGCTGGGCCGGGATCCCGCGCAGTGGGCGCTGCACATGCTCTTCCCATGGCTGACCCTGTCGTTGCTGTACGCCGGGATCTACGCCCGGCTGCTGCGCGGCGAGGTGGTGACCGCCATGAACGAGGACTACGTGCGCACCGCGCGGGCCAAAGGCCTCTCGGAGCGGCGGATCCTCATCCGGCACGCGCTGCGCTGCTCGCTCATCCCGATCGTCTCGCTGTTCGGCCTGGACTTCGGCGCGCTCGTGGGCGGAGCCGCACTGCTCACCGAGGTGGTCTTCGGGCTGCCCGGGGTCGGCAAGCTCACCTACGACGCGCTGCAGAACCTGGATCTGCCGGTGATCATGGGGACCGTTCTGTACGCGGCGTTCTTCGTGGTCCTCGCCAACGCACTCGTGGACGTCCTGTACGCACGACTCGACCCGAGGGCCCGCCATGCCTGACCAGCCACTGCCACTTCAGGAACCCTCGGATCAGCCAGATCAACCCCTGCTGGACGTACGGGACCTGCGGGTCTCCTTCCGCACCCGTACCGGCCCGGCCACGGCCGTCGACGGTCTCTCACTGTCGGTGGCCCCGGGCGAGATCCTCGGTGTGGTCGGCGAGTCCGGTTCGGGCAAGAGCGTGTCGATGCTGGCCGTACTGCGGTTGCTGACCAGCCCGAACGTCACCGTCACCGGCCAAGTGCTGTTCCGCGGCCGGGATCTTCTCGCCCTGACCGACAAGGAGATGCGAGCGGTACGCGGCCGGGAGATCGCCATGGTCTTCCAGGACCCGATGACCGCCCTCACCCCCGTCTACACCGTGGGCTGGCAGATCGCCGAGCAGATACGGGCCCACGAACCGGTTTCCCGGAAGGAGGCGCACGCCCGCGCCGTCACGTTGCTGTCCGATGTGGGCATCCCGGACGCGGCCTCCCGCGTGAAGGCCTACCCGCACGAGTTCTCCGGCGGTATGCGGCAGCGCGCGGTGATCGCGATGGCCCTCGCCTGCCGGCCCGCGCTGCTGATCGCCGACGAGCCGACCACGGCGCTGGACGTGACCATCCAGGCACAGATCCTCGACCTGATGCGAGACCTCAACGCCCGAGGCTCGGCGGTGGTGCTCATCACCCACGACATGGGGGTGGTGTCCGAAATCGCCCACCGGGTGCTGGTGATGTACGGGGGCCGGGTGGCCGAACAGGGCCCGCGCCGGGCGGTGTTCCACTCCCCGCGCCATCCCTACACCTGGGGGCTGCTCGACTCGGTGCCCCGGGTCGGCGGTCCCCGGCTTCGACGGCTGCCCACGATCGCGGGGACGCCCGTGTCGCCGGACAGCCTGCCGGACGGGTGTGCGTTCGCGCCGCGCTGCCGGCTGCGGCACGAGGGGTGCGAGGAACGCCCCGAACTCGCCGCATCCCCCGACGACGCGGCACACCATGACGCCTGTCGGCTGCCCGCCGGCGATCGGGCGGCGCTACGGCTCGGAGCACGGGCGCCGGCGGACGAAACGGCCACGGCGGGTGAGCCGGATCCGTCCGGTGAGGCGGATCAGTCGGGTGAGACGGACCCGTCCGGTGAGACGGACCCGGTGGACGAGGCAGACAGGGAGATGGCGCCGTGACGGCTCACAACACGGTGGCGGACGCGGAGGCCACCCGGCCCCTCGGCGACGTGCTGCTGCGCGCCACGGACGTCTCCAAGCACTACGCCCTGCGGTCCGACGAGTTCACCCGACGCAGGAAGGTGCTGCGTGCCGTGGACGGGGTCTCGCTGGAAGTGCGCCGCGGGGAGACGCTCGGCGTCGTCGGCGAGTCGGGGTGCGGCAAGTCCACCCTGGGCCGCTGTCTGGTCCGGCTCACCGATGTCACCGGCGGCCGGGTCGAGTTCGACGGCCAGGACATCACCGCCCTGTCCGGACGCCGGCTGCGGCGGGTGCGGCCGGGTATGCAGTTCGTCTTCCAGGACCCGCATGCCTCACTGAACCCCCGCCGCCGCGCCGGGGACATCGTGGCCGAGCCGCTGCTCATCCACGGCTGCGGGGACGCAGCCGCCGTCCGGCGCCGGGTCGCCGAACTGTTCGACGTGGTCGGGCTGGCCGCGGCGCATCTGGACCGCTATCCCCACGAGTTCTCAGGCGGCCAGCGCCAGCGCATCGGGATCGCCCGGGCGCTGGCCACCGACCCGAAGCTGATCGTCGCCGACGAACCGGTGTCCGCGCTGGACGTGTCGATCCAGGCCCAGGTGCTCAACCTGTTCGCCGACCTCCAGGACGAGTTCGCTCTCACGTATGTCTTCATCGCCCACGACCTGGGGGTGGTCCGGCACGTCTCGGACCGGATCGCGGTGATGTACCTGGGCGAGATCGTCGAACTCGCCGACACCGAGGGGCTGTACGAAAACCCCGCCCACCCCTACACACAGGCGCTGATGTCCGCGGTCCCGGAGATCGACGACGGGTCCGACGGATCGGGAAGACCGTCCCGGGAGCGGATCGTCCTCACCGGCGAGGTCCCCAACCCGGCCGCCAAGCCGACCGGCTGCCCGTTCCACACCCGCTGCCCCTACGCCCGCGACCGCTGCGCGGAGGAACGCCCCCACCTCACCGCGACGGTCCCCGGCCGCTCGGTGGCCTGCCACTACCCGTTGACCGGCTGACGTCTCGTACGAGCCGGCGACTGACCGGTGGTCCTCTCGCTGCGCGGCATTGACCAGTCGGCGTTCCGGACCGCCGGCCTTCGTTGTGCCGGTGCCGGTACCGCTCGTTGGTCGCCGCGCCGACCCGTCCCGCTGGTGGCTCACCGCTTACGTCTGCCCCATGCTGATGCTTGGCAGGAAGCTCACCGCGAAGGCGACGGCAGGTCGCCATGAAAGGACAGAGCAATGACCACGCGTATGGGCAGGGTGACCTGCGACCTATCGATCTCCGTAGACGGGTACTCAGCCGGGCTCAACCAGAGCGAGCAGCGCCCGTTCGGTGACGACGGCGGCGACGGCTGGGGCGACAAGCTGCACGCCTGGATGACCGATACCGAGGAGAACCGGGCCGAGCTGGAGCGGATGACGGCGGCCACGGCATTCATCATGGGCCGCAACATGTTCGGTCCAGTGCGTGGAGAGTGGGATCGGCAGTGGAACGGCTGGTGGGGCGACAATCCGCCGTACCATGCCCCGGTCTTCGTGCTCACTCACCACCCGCGTGATCCGCAGCCGATGGACGGTGGCACCACGTTCCACTTCGTCACCGACGGCATCGAATCCGCACTGAAAAGCGCGCGTGAAGCGGCTGGGGACGGCGCGGTCTCCGTCCAAGGCGGAGCGACCACCGTCAACCAGTACCTCGCCGCCGGCCTGATCGACGAGCTGCGGCTGCACATCGTGCCGATCACGCTCGGTGCCGGCACGCGGCTGTTCGACGGCGTTCCGTCGCTGAATCTCGAGCAGGCGGAGTCGCGAGCAGCGAGTTCGGTCACGCACCTGACCTATCGCGTGCTGTCCTGACACCGAAGATTGTGCGAGACCTCCCGGTCCCGTCGGGCGGACACTGGAACCAGCCCCTCGGGCTCGTATCGTCCGCGGTCCTGGCCGCGGCGCCGGCACGTACGACAAGCAGCCGTGGGGTACCCGGACACGTGGCGGCGGGGTGTGAAGGAGGATGCCATGGCTCTGCGACAGATCGATGAGAGGACGGTGGCCGGCCTGGTGGCCGAGGCCGCCGCGGCCCCGTCCATGCACAACGCGCAGCCATGGCGCTTCCGCTTCCTGACCGGCGAGCGTGTCCTTCAGCTGCGCGCCGACCCCGAGCGGGCCATGCCCCACTCCGACCCCGACAACCGGGCCCTGCACATCGGCTGCGGGGCGGCACTGTTCAACCTGCGCGTCGCGGCCGCGCACGCGGACCTCGTCCCCGAGACGCGGCTGCTGCCGGAACCGCAGGACCCGCTGCTGCTCGCCGCCGTCCACCTGGCCGACCCCGCCGGGCGAGCGCGGGACGAGGACCTGGCGCGGCTGCACTCCGCCATCCGGCAGCGGCACACCAGCCGCCATCCGTTCGCCGAGAAGGACATCCCCGAAGACGTGCGGGCCGCCCTGGGGGCCGCTGCCGAGCGGGAAGGAGCCGAGCTGCTGTTTCCCGGTCTCTGGCACGCCGAGACAGTCCTCGACCTGATCCGCGACGCGGAAAGCCGCGACGCCCTCGACTCCGACGCCGGCGAGGACCTGCGTCGCTGGACCCGCCTCGGACCGGAGGCGGACACCGCCGTCGACGGCGTTCCCGAGTACGCCTTCGGCCCCCGCAAACGGGACGGCAAGGCTCCCGTACGGGACTTCGCCGGTCGTCGGCCGGTGGCCGACCGCGGCACCACCACCTTCGAGCGGACTCCGCACCTTGCCCTGCTCAGTACGCGCGGCGACGGCCCCGCCGACTGGCTGTGCGCCGGGCAGGCACTGGAACACGTCCTGCTGGAGGCCACCCTGGCCGACCTCGCCACCTCCCTGACCTCCCACGCCCTCGAGGATCGCGCGCTGCGGCTGCTGATCCGCGACCCCTCGTCGGGCACGGGCCAGGTGCAGATGGTGGTGCGGCTCGGTTACGGACCCCGGGGACCGGCCACCCCCCGCCGTCCGGTGGCAGACGTTCTCGACATCGTCTGACCGGGCCCGGGACTGGAACACCAGGCCATCGTCTCTGTGGCTGGGGCGGGGGAGAGAGGGCAACCGCCCCTGCCCTTCGGGTCCCTGGGCCCCTTCGGGCTCGCGGACGGCCGATCGCAACCGTTGTTTCACGGGAGCCACGCGGGCAAACCGGTACGGGTGGCTGTGTGGAGGGACGGCCGGTCCGAACCGGGGGGACCGTCTGCCGGTCGATAGGGCCTCATGGCCCATGCCGCCCGTGATCCCCGGTGCGGACAGTGGTGACGGGACGCCGTTCCGCAGGCAGGGGACCTGTGGTGCCGAGCGATCTCGGTGGCGCAGTACCACCACGGAGACGAAAGGGACGGACACCATGGTCCAGCCGATGAAGTCGAAGAACGGCAGCTCACCGTCGGATGCCCCGGTGTCCGGCCGTGCATGGCTGATGCTGGCCCTGGCCACGATCGGCTTCGCCGTGAACTTCTGGGCGTGGGCCCTGCTCAGCCCGCTCGGCCCCCGGTTCAAGGACAGCCTCGACCTCTCGTCGTTCGAGCAGTCGCTGCTGGTCGCGGTGCCGGTCGTGGTCGGCTCCCTGGGCCGCATACCGGTGGGCGCGCTGACCGACCGGTTCGGCGGACGGGTCATGTTCCCGATCGTGTCGGCGGCCACCATCGTGCCGGTCCTCTACCTCGGCCTGGCCGGACACTCCTCCCTCGTAGGCCTGCTGTTGGGTGGGTTCTTCCTGGGCATCGGCGGCACCGCCTTCGCCGTCGGCGTCCCGCTCGTCAGCGCCTGGTTCCCGCCCGAGCGGCGAGGACTCGCCATCGGCGTCTTCGGCGCCGGCATGGGCGGCACCGCGATCAGCGCCCTGACCACCGTGAAGTTGGTCGACGCGAACAGCATGTCCACCCCCTTCCTGATCACCGCAGCAGTGCTGGCCGTGTACGCGGTGGCCGCCGCACTGCTGCTGCGTGATGCACCCGGCCGGACCGTCCCGACCGAGCCGCTGCCCCGACGGCTGGCTGCCACCGCCCGTCTCGGCATCACCTGGCAGGCGTCCGCCCTGTACGCGGTCGCGTTCGGGGGCTATGTCGCCTTCTCCGTCTACCTGCCCACCTACCTCAAGACCGGCTACGGCCTGACCCAGGCCGATGCCGCGAACCGGATGGCCGGGTTCGTGCTGCTGGCCGTGGCGATGCGCCCGGTGGGCGGCTGGCTGTCGGACCGCGTGGGGCCGGTCCGGGTGCTGGCCGGCTCGCTGGCCGTGGTCGTGGCGGGGGCAGTAACCCAGTCCTTCACTCCCGAGCTGGCGCCCGTGGGCACCATCGCCTTCCTGGCCATGGCCGCCGCGCTCGGTGCGGGCAGCGGCGCGACCTTCGCCCTGGTGGCCCTGCTGACCCCGGCCAACCAGGTCGGCACCGTCACCGGAGTGGTCGGTGCCGCGGGCGGCCTCGGCGGCTTCCTGCCGCCCCTGGTCATGGGCTCGCTCTACGGCGGGTACGGGACGTATGCGGCCGGCCTCGCCCTGCTCGCGATCGTGGCCGCCGCCGCGCTGGCCTACACCCTCACCGGTGTCCGCGCCGCGGTAGGAGGCGGCGAGCGCAAGCCGCGCACGGGCCACCGGCGCCAGCACCGCGCCGCGGGCACCACCGCGTAAGGGCGCGGGCACCACTCCGTACTCCCGCAAATCCCGTACTCCCGCTCACTCGAGCGGGAGTACGGGGCTTTGCAGACGCGGGCATGACGGAGCGGTGCCGGGGTAACCGCCCCGTGCACAAGCGCGATCTTCACCAAGCCCCATGTTGGTCGTGGTGTGGCTGTTGACCTTCCGGGGGACGGCGGTCGTAGAGTCGATTGCGGCCGGAACCGATCACAATTCGAACGGGCCCGTGGCGCCCGGGGCGGAGTGGCACGGTGAGCACGGAGACCAGCCGGGAACAGACGCGGGCGGGCCTGGACAGCGATCTGGCGGAGGCTCTGGTGCGCAGCCGCCGGTTCTTCACCAGGGCGGAGGTCTCCGACGATCTTCGCAGCCTTCACAGGAAGGGTGGCCGCCAGGCGGACGAGTTCTACCGGGAACGCTGGTCGCACGACAAGGTGGTGCGCTCCACCCACGGGGTGAACTGCACCGGCTCGTGCTCGTGGAAGGTGTACGTCAAGGACGGCATCATCACCTGGGAGGCGCAGCAGACCGACTACCCCTCGGTCGGCCCGGACCGCCCCGAGTACGAGCCGCGCGGCTGCCCGCGCGGGGCGGCCTTCTCCTGGTACACCTACTCGCCGACCCGCGTGCGCTACCCGTACGTACGCGGCGTACTGCTCCAGATGTACCGCGAGGCCAAGGCCCGCCTCGGCGACCCGGTGGCGGGCACTCTCTCGCCTGGCAGGCACAGTCCCTGCTGCTCGCCTACCCCGACGACCAGCTCCCGCCCCGCCTGGCCCTGGCCCGCCGGGCCGCCGCAGCACTGCCCCCCGAGATCCGGGAACCCCTGCTCCGCTTCACCGGACACGCGGACCGCACCACCGTCGACGACCTGGCGGCGGCCTACGTGGAAACCTTCGACCACCGCAAACGCTGCTGCCCGTATCTGACGTACTACGCCCACGGCGACACCAGAAAGCGTGGCATCGCCCTGCTGCGGCTGAAGCAGACGTACGCCAGAGCCGGCTGGCGCCTGAGCGACGACGAGCTGCCCGACCACCTCGCCGTCGTCCTGGAGTTCGCCGGCGCCGAACCGATCGCCGGGTACCGGTTGCTCAACGAGCACCGCGCCGGTCTGGAGCTGCTGCGTCTGTCCCTGCACGACGGCAACTCGCCCTGGGCGCACGTGCTGGGATCCGTCTCGGCCACCCTGCCCGCCCTCGCGGGCGACGATCGGGAAGCCGTGGCCCGCCTCGCCGCCCAGGGCCCGCCCGAGGAGCAGGTCGGTCTCGACCCCTACACGCCGCCGCAGTACATGCCCGCCCCGCCCGCTGGAGGCCCCCGATGACCGCACCGGAGCAGCACGTCACTGTGGCGGTGGAGGCCGGCACCGGCGGCATCCTCCTCTGGGTCGTCCTGCCCTACCTCGCGCTCGCGGTCTTCGTGCTCGGCCACATCTGGCGGTACCGCTACGACAAGTTCGGCTGGACGACCCGCTCCTCCCAGCTCTACGAGAGGCGGCTGCTGCGCATCGGCAGCCCGCTGTTCCACTTCGGCATCCTCGTCGTGCTGATCGGCCACATCGGCGGACTGGTCATTCCCGAGAGCTGGACCGAAGCCGCAGGTATCGGCGAGGACGCCTACCACGTCGCCGCCGTCGTCCTCGGTACCATCGCGGGCGTCGCCACCGTGGGCGGACTGGCCATCCTGATCTACCGGCGCCGCACCGTCGGCCCGGTCTTCTCGGCCACCACCGTCAACGACAAGGCCATGTACGTCTCGCTGACCCTGACCGTAGGGCTGGGGCTGGCCGCCACCGTGGCCGCGAATGTCGTCGGCGGCGGCTACAACTACCGCGAGACGATCTCGCCGTGGTTCCGCTCGATCTTCTACCTCCAGCCCGACCCCGACCTGATGACCGGCACCCCGATCCTGTTCCAGCTCCACGCCCTCAGCGCGCTCCTGCTCTTCGCGTTCTGGCCCTTCACCCGACTCGTGCACATGCTCACCGCACCCCTCGGCTATCTGACCCGCCCCTACATCGTCTACCGCAGCCGCGACACCCGGCTCGGCGCCCGGACTCCGCGACGCGGCTGGGAACGCACCGGCTGACCGGCGCGGCCGGTCCGTGTCGGGAACCACACCGAACGTTCGAGCCACTACGGCAGCTGAAACACTGACCGGCTGCGACCACTGACCTCGGAATCAATCCTCTAGAAGACTGCTGAAAATCTTGTCGAGGGGCTGTCCGGCCGCAGGCCGGGCGGCCCCTCGACAAGATTTTCAGCAGTCTTCTAGGCGCCCCCGCCGGGGGCGATCAGCCCCGTCTCGTAGGCGAAGACGACGGCCTGGACGCGGTCGCGCAGGTCCAGCTTCGACAGGATGCGGCCGACGTGGCTCTTGACCGTGGTCGGGCTGAGGAACAGCCGGGAGGCCAGTTCGGCATTACTGAGGCCCGTCGCGAGGAGGCGGAGCACCTCGAGCTCGCGCGGGGTCAGGCCGGACAGATCGCGGTGCGGGGCGATGGTCCGCGGTTCGTCCTGATGGGCGAAGCGCTCGATCAGCCGACGAGTGATCGTGGGCGCGAGGAGAGCGTCGCCGGTCCGCACCAGGCGTAAGGCGGAGACCAGATGCTCGGGGGTTACGTCCTTGAGCAGGAAGCCGCTGGCGCCGGCCGTGAGCGCGGCGTAGACGTAGTGGTCGAGGTCGTATGTGGTGAGGATGATGACCCGTGTTCCGGCCGGGCCGGCGTCGCCGATGATGCGCCTGGTTGCCTCGATGCCGTCCATCTCCGGCATCCGGATGTCCATGAGGACGACGTCGGGCCGCGTACGGCGAACCGCTGCGACAGCCTCGGCCCCGTCGGCGGCCTCGGCCGTCACCTCGATGCCGTCCGCGGCCAGGATCATCTTGAAACCGGTGCGTACGAGGGCTTGATCGTCGGCGATGACGGCGCGCAGAGGTGGCCGGTCCGCGGTCATACCGCGCTCCGTGGGATGCGGGCCGTCACCCGGTAGCCGCCGGTCGGCGTCGGCCCGGCCGTCAACTCGCCCTCGTAGACGGCCAACCGCTCACGCAGCCCCATGTGACCACGGCCGTTGCCCTGCACGGGCGGGGAATCCTTGGCGCCACCGGTGTCCGTGATCTCGATCTCCAGACAGGCGTCGGTGTAACCGATGGCGACGGACGCCTGCGCGCCGCGCGCATGTTTGATCGTGTTGGTCAGCGCCTCCTGTACGACGCGATACGCCGCGAGGTCCACGCCCGGTGGCAGCGGATCCGGCGGCAGCGACACCCCGACGCTCACGGGCGTACCGGCGGCGCGTACTCGGGCGACGAGCGCGTCGAGCTGCGCGAGCCCGGGCTGGGGCGCCAGACCGTCGGACCTCTCGTGGTCCGGGGAGGCCAACAGGCCCATAACGTGGCGGAGTTCGGCCATGGCGGCCCGGCCGCCCGCCTCGACGGCCAGCAGTGCCTCCTTCGACTGCTCGGGCGCCATTTCCATCACTTTGCGGGCCGCGCCGGCCTGGATCACCATCACGCTCACATTGTGGGTCACGACGTCGTGCAGTTCGGCGGCGATACGGGCACGCTCCTCCTCGACGGCACGGCGCGTGGCCTCCTCCTGAGCCGCCTGCAGTGCTGTCACCCGGTCCCGGCTGGAGGCCAGCCGCAGTTGCAGAAAGCGGACGAGGCTGGCCAGCATCCCCGCCACAAGGAGCACGAATCCCGGGCTGGACCATCCGGGGAGCATGGGGTCCGCGTTGCGGAAGGCGAAACCGGACAGCGCGGCGGCGATCACCAGGACGGCGATCGCCGTGATCCGGTAACGGCTGTACACGACGGCGCTGTAGGCGCCGATGACACAGGCCAGGACGGTGATCCAGGAGGCGGAGCTGCCGATGGCCAGTGCTGCACCCAGCACCACCACGAACGAGGTCAGCGGATACCGGCGCCGGGCTGCCAGCGGCAGCGTCGACAGGACGACCAGAGCCCGGGGGACGGAGGAGGGGTCCTCCTCCACGGGCACCCGACCAGGGTCGGGCGGCGAGGGCGGGGCCGGGACCCCGGTCCCGACGTCCACCGCAGGGGGGTTGATGTGCACCGGCCCGTCGCCGGGATAGCGCACCGCCACGAACAGGGCAATGACAGTCAGTACGACCGCCAGCACCACATCGGGGCGCACCGCTCGCCGGGACAGCGGGGCGGCCTTCGCCTCCGGGCGCAGCGCATCGACGAGTTGCTGATGCCGGCCGCGCCGGTCTTCCGTCTCCATCCGTGCATTGTGCTGCGCTCTCCGCTCGGCCGCGTCCGCCTGTCCGGCCAGGGCATGGCCCCGGAGGCCTACTTCTCAGGTATGACTCCGCGGCCGAACCCTCCGCAGGAAGGGCCTGATGTCGGTTCCGCGGCCGACGCGCCCCGTACGTGGCGGCCTCTAGGTTCGCAGGCCCGGCAACCGTATGTGCCTCTCGCGACCGCAAGGACGGACAACTCGTATGCATCAAGTGATCGAACTGGAGAGTGTGGCGAAGCGCTACGACAGCGCCGGCGCGCCGGCGCTCGGACCGCTCACGCTCAGCGTCGCCAAGGGTGCGGTTTTTGCCGTGACCGGCCCTTCCGGCAGCGGCAAGTCCACGCTGCTGAACCTCGTCGCCGGCCTGGACAAGCCGACCGATGGCGCCGTGATCGTGGCCGGGCGACGGATCGACCAGTTGAGCGAGCACGCCCTCGCCAAATTCCGTCGCGAACACATCGGCATGGCCTTCCAGTTCTTCAATCTCCTCGACGACCTCACCGTCACCGACAACATCCAGCTCCCGGCCCAGCTGACCGGGACCGGACGGCGCAAGGCCGCGGCCCGCGCGGGTGAGCTCATGGAAATGCTGGGCATCCAGAAGCATGCCCGCGCCTACCCGGGCCGACTGTCCGGGGGCGAACGCCAACGGGTCGCGGTCGCCCGGGCCTTGGTCAACCGGCCCGCGCTGCTCCTCGCCGACGAGCCCACCGGTGCGCTCGACACCGCCTCGGGCCACGACGTCCGCGATCTGCTGATGGATCTGCACCGCGCCGGACAGACCATCGTGCTGGTGACGCACGATCTGACGCTGGCGGAGGCATGCGCGAGCCGCACGATTCACCTGGTCGACGGTCACATCGCCGCCGACTCCTACGCGCAGGCCGTCCGATGAGCCGGTTCGGCACCGGCGCCTTGGGCCGGGTCGTACGCTCCGGGGTGAGCCGGCGGCGGGTGCAAACAGTGGTGATCGCCATGGCCACGATGATGGCCGTGGCGTCGGCCGTGGTCGCCGGATCGCTGATGGTCGCCGCGGCCGCGCCCTTCGACCACGCCTTCGGGAAGCAGCGAGGTGCGCACATCACCGCCCAGTTCGATCCGGCCAGGGCGAGTGCGGCGCAGCTGGCAGAGACCGGGAAGTTGGCCGGCGTCACCGCGAGCGCGGGGCCGTACCCGTCCACGGCGTTCCGCCCGGTGGATCAGGAGGGCTTCCGACTGCCGACGCTGACCCTGGTCGGGCGGTCCGGCCCGGACGGCGACGTGGACCGCGTGGATCTGAAGTCCGGCCGATGGGCGCGGAAGCCGGGCGAAATCGTGCTCGCCGCGTCGTTCGAGGGGCCCACCATCGGGATCGGCGCCACCCTGAAGGCCTCGGACACCCTGAACGCCCCAACTCTTTCGATCGTCGGCTTCGCTGTGTCGGCCGGCAAGACCGCCGACTCCTGGGCGACTCCCGCGCAGGTCGACGCGCTGGCGTCGGAGGGCAACCCGGTCACGAGTCAGATGCTCTACCGCTTCGACCCCGCGAGCACGAAGGAGCAGATCCTCGCCGACCGGAAGAAGCTCGCCGCCTCCGTGGGGCCCGCGGCGCTGCTGAGTACCCAGTCCTGGCTGGACACCAAACGCGCCGCTGATCAGGGTGCGGCGGCGACCGTCCCGTTCGTGATGGCTTTCGGCATGCTCGGCATCGTGATGTCGGTGATCATCGTCAGCAGTGTGATCAGTGGTGCGGTCGGCACCAGCCTGCGCAGAATCTCCATTCTCAAGGCCATCGGCTTCACCCCACGCGAGGTCGTACGCGCCTACGTGGCCCAGGCGCTGATTCCGGCCGGTGCCGGCATCGCCCTGGGGGTCGTCCTGGGAAACCTCCTGGCAGTGCCGCTGCTCTCGGACTCCGAGGCGGTATACGGCACCGTCTCGCTTTCGGTGGCCTGGTGGGTGGACGTCACGGTGCCGGCCGCCGCCCTGGTCGTGGTGGGGCTCGCGGCGCTGATTCCCGCACTGCGGGCCGGAAGACTGCGTACGGTCGAAGCCATCGCGGTCGGCCGGTCGCCGCGCACAGGGCGCGGCCAGTGGGCGCATCGGGCGATGGGGCGGCTGCCGCTGCCGCGACCGGTGACCTACGGTCTCGCCACCCCCTTCACGCATCCGGGCCGTACCCTCGCAATGCTGCTCGCGGTGGCGTTCGGTACGGTCGCGGCGACCTTCGCAGTAGGACTGACCTCTTCCCTTACCGCGGTCGGCACCTCACAGGACCCCGAGAGCCGTGCACCGGTCACGGTCACGACCACCAAGCTGAACAACGTCGCTCCCCCTCCGCCTCCTCCTGCGGGGGGCAGCGTGGCAAGCCCGTCCCCCGCGGGCGGCAGCGTGGCGAGCCCGTCCGAACCCGAGGTCGCCGACCCGGCGAAGGTGCGGTCTGCCATCAAGTCGCAGGCGGGGACGGGGTCGTACTACGGCAGGATGCGGACCGAGGTCGCCGTGGCGGGGATCTCCGGCTCGGTTCAGGCCGGCCTCTACCAAGGCGATTCGCGCTCCGGCAGCTACGAGATGATTTCCGGGCACTGGATCACCGGTAAGGGGCAGGTCGTGGTGCCCACGCGCTTCCTGGAAAGGACCAGCACCAAGATCGGTGACACGGTGCGGGTGACCTACGAGAAGGAGACCGCGAACCTGCGGATCGTGGGCGAGTCCTTCGACACCTCGGGCAGCGAGCTGGAGATCCACGCGGACATGGCCGACTTCCCGTCGGCCGAGCCCAGTACCTTCCTCGTCGAGGTGAAGTCCGGCGTCTCCGCCGACGAGTACGCCCAGAAGGTCGCCGCGGTCGTACAGCCGCTGGGCGGCGACGCCACGACCAACGCCCCCTCGGGGCAGGAGGGCGTCATCCTCATCATGTCCGCGATGGCGGTGCTGCTCACCCTGATGCTGGTCTCCGTGGCCGGCCTCGGCGTACTCAACTCCGTGGTCCTGGACACCCGGGAACGCATCCACGACCTGGGTGTCTGCAAGGCGATCGGCATGTCGCCGCGGCAGACCATGAGCCTCGTGCTCGCCTCGGTGACCGCGATCGGCGTGATCGGCGGGTTGGTCGGCGTGCCGGTGGGGTACGCGCTGCACGGCCTCGTCATGCCGGTGATGGGGCGTGCCGCAGGCACCAGTCTGCCGTCGCCGGTCCTCGATGTGTACGAGCCTGTGCAGCTGCTCCTGCTGGGGCTGGGCGGGGTCGTGATCGCGGTGCTGGGCGCGCTGGTCCCAGCCGGCTGGGCGGCCAGGGCGCGCACGGCCACGGCGCTGCGCACCGAGTAGCGCTTGGGGGAGCGCGCGCCGCTGGAGCGGATCCGCCGGCCAGGACCGCCAACCCTCGTCAGAGGAGGAGTGAACCAACGCGCGCCGGAACGGCAGGTGTCAGGCCCTTGGGCGGTCGCCGAACCGCGCGCACGTCTCGAACACCCCCGACAAGCGACAATCAGCGGTGAAGGACCATCAGGTCCGGCCGATCGAGGAACCACCACCATGGTGCGTGCCTGACCTCACAACTTCGTTGGGAGCAAAGCCTGTTGCTGGTGGTATGGCGGCTGACATGAGGAACACGGTCCCAAGGGCCCTATCCGTCCACAACAACGGTGTGCACAGCGATGCGAGGCACGCTTCGACGGAGCAGTCCGCTCCCGCCGAGAGTGAGCGTTGCGGCAAGTACTGCTTACACTTGCGGTATGTCGGCACCCGTACACCTCGACTCGGTCGATCTGCAGATCCTGGAGTTGCTGCGAGCCGACGGGCGGCGCATCATTCGCGACATCGCACGTCTGGTGAAGCTCTCACCGGCGCCGGTCCGCCGGCGCATCGCACGCCTCGAGGACTCGGGAGTCATCACCGGCACACGGTCACGACGGATCAGGCCAAGCTCCGTCAGGGCCTTCAGGCGGTCACCGAGCTGCGTTTCACGGGCGACACCGACATCCACGACATCGTGAGTTCGCGTCGACGCTGCCGGAGGTCGACGAGGTGCTGACGCTCACCGGTGACGTGGACGCACTCGTGCGGTTGCATGTCGACAACGTCGATGACCTGCAGAAAGTGGTAAATCGGCTGCGTCGTAAAGGCGTTGGTGTGCTGCAGACGAAGACGCTGATCGTCATCGCGTCCTGGCAGCGCGGAACACCCGTGCCCTGAGAGCGGACATCTTCACGCGCGGCGCATCGCCCCGCTTGAGAAGTGTCATCGCAGGAAATGGTCGCGCAGCCGGACTGCGCCGTGGCGGGGTGAGGAGGGAAGACGCGGGGCCTCGGGCTCTTCTCGTGCATCAAGGCAAACGCGTGAGGCGCAGTCGGCCAGCCGATTCCAGCGGCACCGACGACGACACGATGGACAGCCCACGAGGGCCGCAGTGTTTGCCTGCGCAACAGCAGCGGCCCCGCGGATCCGGCCGACCCCTGCGACCTGCGACGCATGTCAGTACGCCGCAGGTCCGCGCCCGCCCGGTGCGTCAAAGCCGCGGCGCGGGGGCACGATGGTGGCGGATCAGGTGTCTTCCTTCTCGACAAGAGCGAGCAGCGGACCCTGCTCGCTCTCGGGGACGTAGCCGGCGTAGTAGTCGTAGAGCGTGCGCCGCGATATGCGCGCGGCCGCCAGGCCGTCCCCTGCCCTGATCGCCTCGAGCACCTCCTGGTGGTGGTGGAGTGACTCCCGCATGAGCGCCGTGCTGTTGCCCGCGTGGGAGACCTTGTCCGAGATCAGCGAGAGCACAGCGCCCCGGACGACCTGGTTGCAGACCTCGATGAGGGAGTTGCGGCTGGCCACGGCCACCGCCTCATGGAACGCGACGTCCGCCTTGCTGAACTCCTCGTACCCCACCTCGATCGCGTCCGACATCACGGCAAGCGTCTGTTCCATGGCGGACAGCTCCTCCTCCGACCGCAGCCGGGCCGCCAGCAGGCTCGCCGACCCGTCGAGGATCATGCGGAAGGAGATCAACTCGGCCATCGACACATTGTCGAACTGGACGAGCCGGGTCATCTCCTTGGCCAGGCCGGCCGACGAGAACGGCAGGATCTCCGGACCGTTCGGGTCCCCCGGGCGCGAGCGGACCAGGCCGTTGCTCTCCAGCACGCGCAAGGCCTCCCGCACCGTGGGCCGGCTCGCCCCGAACTGCGACACCAACTCCCGCTCGCTCGGCAGTCGCTGACCGGGCTTGAGGTCACCTCGCGCGATGGCTTGCTCGATCTGCTCGACGATGCGCTGGTAGAGCCGTACCGGCGAGACCTGCCGGAACTGTGCCCCGTCACTCACGCTTCTTCCCTTCTCGAACCGTGGTTCCTGTCGTCTTCTCCCCGGTCGGCGCCCAGGGGGCGCTGTCCGGCCAGCGCGGAACCGCCTCTGCAGGCCGGTTCCGTTCGTACCACGCCGCCGCCCTCAAGACGCCGAGATCGTCGAACCGGCGGCCCGCGAACTGCAGCCCGATGGGCCGACCGTCCGCCGTTAAACCGCAGTTCACGGTCGCCGCCGGCTGCCCCGACATGTTGTACGGCGCCGTGAAGCCGATATGGGACATGGTCTTCCCGTCCTCCATGAACGGCATCGGCTGCTCAGCGGGGAACGCTGCCACCGGAGCTACCGGCGAGAGAACCAGATCGTACGGGACCGTCGCCGCCACGGTCTGCGCCTGGATGCGCATGATCTGCTGGTAGCACTGGAGTACCCTCGTGCCCGGCACGTCCGCGCCCCCCTGGCACCATTGGATGATGTAGGGGTGGACGCGCAGCCCCGCCTCGGGCGCCAGTGCTCGGAAGTCGTTCCAGGACCGCACCCGCCAGAACAGATCCAGGTCGTCCAGAAGATCCTGGCTCATGAACGGCTCGACCGGCTCCACGACGGCTCCCGCCGCCTCGAAGACCGCCGCGGCACGGTTCACCGCGGCGAGGATCTCGGCGTCGCACGGCTCCCCGCAGCCGGCGTCCAGGTGCACGCCCACCCGCAGTCCGCGTACATCGAGTACATCGACGACCACCGACCAGTCGATGTCCTGCGGCGGCAGGCTCGACCAGTCCCGGGGATCCGGTCGGCTCAGGACACGCATGAACAGGGCCGCGTCCGCCACGGTGCGCGTCATGGGGCCGGCGCAGCGCCCCAGGTACGGAGTGTCCAGCGGGATCCTCCCGTAGCTGGGCTTGAGCGTGGCGAGACCCAGCCAGGTGCCCGGCAGCCGGATCGATCCCCCGATGTCGGTGCCGACGTGGAGCGGACCGTACCCCCCGGCGGCCGCGGCCCCCGCACCGGAGCTGGAACCGCCCGTCGTCCAGGCGGGGTTCCAGGGGCTGCGTGAAATGCCGTGCCGGCTGGAGACCCCCGAGGAGAGCATGCCCCAGTCCGGCATCACGGTCGACCCGAGTACCACCCCACCGGATTCGACGACCCGCGCGGTGATCGGCGCGTCCACCTCGGGGACGACCGGCTCGACCCCCGCGTTGCCCGAGGGCATGGGGACACCCCGGCGGGCGACGTTCTCCTTCAGCGTCACCGGCACGCCGTCGATGGGACCGAGCGGTTCCCCCGCCGCCCAACGGCCTTCGCTGGCCAGGGCCGCCTTGCGGGATTCGTCCGGGTCCCGCGCCCAGAACGCGTTGAGCACACTCTCGCGAGCCTCGATCACCGCCTGGACGGCGTCGTGGACCTGCACCGGAGACAACGTGCCGTCAGCGAATCCGGCCACCATCTCCACGGCCGACATTGCGGCCAGGCTTTGTTCCGTGAGCACCCGAACTTCCCTTCGCTCTCGGTACCGAAGGCCTTCGCGCCCTTGACAAGAACCGGCTTCAGTCGTCACGGTACCTGACAAGTGAGCTTACTGGTCAGGCCAGTTATAGCGAAGGGTGCGTCCATGACGCGGAACACCAACGTTGTGCGGCTCGCCGTCATACCGGGTGACGGAATAGGCCCCGAGGTCGTCGGCGCTACCGTCCCCGTGCTCCAGGCCGCGCTGGAGGCCGACGGCCATCGGCTCGACACGACCGAATTCGACTGGGGAGGCGAGCGGTTCCTCCGGCAGGGCGCGGCGATGCCGTCGGATGCGGCCGATCTCGTCAAGAAGACGGACGCGGTGTTATTCGGTGCCGTCGGACGTCCTGATGTGCCGGAACACGAACTGGTCTGGGGCCTGATCATCGGGCTGCGGCAACAACTCGACCTCGCCGTGAACCTCCGTCCGGTACGCGCGTTCCCCGGCGTTCCCACCAAGGTGCGCGACACCGACGGCGTGGACCTGGTGATCGTGCGCGAGAACACCGAGGGCGAATACGTCGGCGCCGGCGGGGTGGCGCACGCCGGCAGCGGACACGATCTCGGCATCGAGATCGCCGTGCACTCCCGTCGCGTCATCGAGCGGGCGGCGCACCATGCCTTCACCCTGGCCGGCCGGCGGTCGGGGAATCTGTGCCTGGTGACCAAGTCCAACGCGATGCGATACGGCTATCCGCTGTGGGACCGGGTGGTGCGCGAGGTCGGCGAGCAGTACCCGGGGGTCCGGCTGGAGACCGTGCTGGTGGACGCCATGGCGGCCCGCATGATCCAGGCTCCGCGATCCCTTGACGTCCTGCTCACCAGCAACCTGTTCGGCGACATCCTGTCCGATCTCGCCGCGGTGCTCGCCGGCGGTATGGGCATGGCGCCCAGCGCCAACGTCCTGCCTGGCGCGGACGTGCCCGGCATCTACGAACCGGTCCACGGCTCCGCACCCGACATCGCCGGGAAGGGCGTGGCGAATCCGGTGGCATGCATGCTCTCCGGCGCGCTGCTGCTCGACGACCTCGGACACGCGGACGCGGCTCGCCGCATCCGCGACGCGGTGGCGGGCACCTTACGCGATGCCCGGCACCACACGGCCGACCTCGGCGGCAACGCCACCACAGCGGACGTGACATCCGCCGTCCTGCACACGATGGAAAGCCAGGGGTAGAACACATGAGACACCAACGGCAGCTGACGCGGCACACCGCGACGGTCGCAGCCACGCTCGCATGCCTGCTCCTGGCGGCCTGCTCGGCGGGGTCCACTGCAGACGGAAACGCCGACAGCCCCGACAAGACCAGCGACACCCTGAAGATCGGTCTCACCGCCGAGCCGGCCAACCTCGACTTCACCAAGACCGCCGGTGCCGCCATTCCGCAGGCACTGCTCTACAACGTCTACCAGAACCTGGTGAAACTGGACCAGTCCGGGAAGATGCAGCCCGAGCTGGCCACCTCGTGGACGCTCTCCAAGGACCGCAAGACGTACACGTTCCAGCTGGTCAAGGACGCCGAGTTCAGCAATGGCGCACCGTTCACGGCCGAGGACGCCAAGTTCTCCATCGAACGCGTCAAGTCCGACTGGACGATTTCGCTGAAGTCCCAGATGGACGTCGTCGACACGGTGCAGGCGGTGTCGCCCACCGAACTCAAGGTCACCCTGAAAGAGCCGAGCAACGACTGGCTGTACCGGATGACCACACGCCTCGGCGCGATGTTCAGCCGGACCGGTGTGGGCAAGCTGGCCACCGAACCGGTGGGCACCGGCCCGTACACGGTGAAGAAGTGGAACCGTGGCGACTCGATCACGCTGGCCCGTCGTGACGACTACTGGGGGCGCGAACCGCACTTCGCGTCGGTCACCCTCAAGTACTTCAAGGACCCGACGGCCATGAACAACGCCCTGCTCACGGGCACCATCAACATGATCGGGCAGATGCAGTCCCCCGATGCCCTGGACCAGTTCAAGAGCAACTCGAAGTACAAGGTCGTCGAGGGCTCGACCAACGGCGAGGTGGTCCTCTCCCTCAACAACGGCTCGGGCCCGATGCGGAATCCGAAGGTCCGGCAGGCGGTCCGCTACGCCATCGACCACAAAGCCCTGGTGGACACCTGCTGGGCGGGCTACGGCAAGCCCATCGGCAGCATGGTCGCCCCGACCGACCCGTGGTACCAGGACCTCACGAACGAGTACCCGTACGACCGCAGCAAGGCAAGGCAACTCCTCGAGGAGTCCGGCGAAGCCGGCCGGACACTGCGGCTGCGGATTCCGACGCTGCCTTACGCCACCGCGTGCGGCACCGTGGTCAAGAGCCAGCTCGAACAGGCCGGATTCAAGGTCAAGCTCGACCAACTGGAGTTCCCCGCCGCCTGGCTGAGCACCGTGTTCAAGAACGCCGACTACGACATGTCCATCATCGGCCATGTGGAACCGCGCGACATTCAGGCGGTCTTCGGGGACAAGACCTACTACACCCGCTACGACAACCCTCAATTCCGCGCGCTGCTGAAGAAGGCGGACCGGGGCACCCAGGAGGAGCAGACCACCTACATGCGGGAGGCCGCCCGGCTGCTGTCCCGCGACGCCGCGGCCGACTGGCTGTTCCTGCTGCCGAACCTGATGGTGGCGGACAAGGGCATCACCGGCCTGCCGGTGAACTCCGTCTCCGAGTCACTGGATCTCACCGGCCTGAGCCGGTCGTGAAAGGCGGACCCAACCGATGATCGTCCGCCTGATGCAGCGGATCGCGATCCTCCTGGCCAGCCTCGTCGTGAGCTCCGTGATGGTGTTCGCGTTCATGGCGGTTCTGCCGGGGGATCCGGCCCGCGTCGCCCTCGGAACCAGTGCGTCGGACACGGCGGTTGCCCAACTCCGCGAGGAGTTCGGGCTAGACCGGCCGCTCGTGGTCCAGTACTTCAACTGGGTACAGGGACTGCTGACGTTCGACCCGGGGAACTCCTACATCTCCCAGGCGCCGATCGGCCCGCAGATTGCCGACCGCCTCCTGGTCACCCTGTGGCTCGTCGTCACCGGCATGGTGCTCGCCTGCATCCTGGCCATCCCCATGGGCACCCTCATGGCGGTACGGCACCGCAGACCGTCCGGGCTGATTCTCTCGGCGCTGTCCCAAGTCGGCGTGGCGGTCCCGGCCTTCCTCGCGGGCATCCTCCTGATCACCGTGTTCGCGGTCGGGCTCGGGTGGCTGCCGGCGAACGGCTGGACACCCCCGGCGGAGGATCCGGTCCTGTTCCTCAAGCAGTTGGTGCTGCCCGCGCTGTCCCTCGGGATGGTGCAGGCGGCCATGCTCACCCGCTATGTCCGCAGCGCCGTGCTCGATGTCCTCCGGGAGGACTATCTGCGCACCGCTCGCGCCAAAGGACTCCGCCCGACGCAGGCGCTGCTGCGGCACGGCCTGCGGAACGCGGCGGTGCCCGTGGTCACCGTTCTGGGGTTGCATCTCGCCACGCTGCTGGTGGGCGCCGTCGTCATCGAACGGGTCTTCGTCATCCCCGGCCTGGGGAGCCTGCTGCTGGACAGCGTCTCCAACCGGGACCTCATCATGGTGCAGGACGTGGTCATGATCATCGCAATGGCGGTGCTGCTCGTGAACTTCCTGGTGGACGTCGCCTATCTGGTGATCGACCCGCGCCTCAGGGTGGGTGGTGCGTCATGAGTGCTCTGGACACGGAAACCGCCGTCAAGTCCGCGGTGCCCGCCGGCCGCCGGCGGCGCCGCCCGATGACGGGCGGCCTCCTCGTGGGCGGTCTCATCGTCTCGGTCGTGCTCGGCATGGCGCTGCTGTCCTTCGTGTGGACCCCGCACGCCCCGACCCTGGTGAACCCCTCCGCGCGGCTGGAGACGCCATCACTGGAGTACTGGTTCGGCACGGACAAGTTCGGCCGCGACGTGTTCAGTCAGATCCTGATGGGCTCACGCACCACGCTGTTCGTCGGATTCGTGGCGGTGGGGGTCGCAGCCCTGGTCGGAGTGCCCCTCGGCATCGTCGCCGGAATGGGGTCCCGCTGGCTCGGCGAACTGCTGATGCGCGGCAACGACCTGCTTCTCGCCTTCCCGGCGCTCCTGTTGGCCATCATGTTCGCCGCCGTGTACGGCGCCAGCACACTGGTCGCGATGGTCGCCATCGGTATCGCGTCCATCCCCAATTTCGCCCGGTTGATCCGCGGCGGCACGCTCCAGGTCATGAAGACCGAGTACGTCATCGCCGCGCGCGCCGCGGGCCGCGGTCCGTTCGCGATCGGCCTGCGGCACGTCCTGCCCAACGTCAGCAGTCTCGTCATCGTGCAGGCGTCGGTCGGTTTCGCGATCGCCGTACTCGCCGAAGCCGCCCTGTCCTTCCTGGGCTTCGGAACCCCGCCCCCCACACCGTCCTGGGGCCGGATGCTGCAGGAGAGCCAGGAGATGCTGTCGTCCGCCCCCCGGCTGGCGGTGTTCCCGGGCATCGCGATCGCGGTGGCGGTGCTCGGATTCAACCTGCTCGGCGACGGCCTGCGCGACCGTTTCGACCCCAAGCTGGAGGACCGCCGATGACCCCGGTACCTGACACGGCACCGGCCTCCGCGCAGGACTCGCCGGACGACGTCCTGGCCGTGCGGAACCTCGAAGTCGCGGTGGGCGGCCGCAAGCTCGTCGAAGACGTCGACTTCACCATCCGGGCCGGCGAACGGGTCGGCCTGATCGGCGAGTCGGGATCGGGCAAGTCGCTGACCGCGCTGAGCATCATGGGCCTGCTCCCCGAAGACCTACGGACCACCGGGTCGGTGCGGCTCGCCGGGGTCGACCACGACCTGGTGGGTGCCGACGAGACGCGGATGTCCCGGGTACGGGGCAAGGAGATCGCCATGGTCTTCCAGGAGCCCATGACGGCTCTCAACCCCACCATGAGGGTCGGGCGACAGATCGCCGAGGTCCTGCTGATCCACCGGACCAGGCCCGACCGCGCGTCCGCCCGAGCCGCCGCCGTGGAACTGCTCGCCCAGGTGGGGCTTCCCGATCCCGAGGCCGCCGCGCACGCCTACCCGCACCAGTTCTCCGGAGGCCAGCGGCAGCGGGTGGTGCTCGCCATCGCCCTCGCGAACGACCCCGCGCTCCTGGTCTGCGACGAACCCACCACCGCGCTCGACGTCACGGTTCAGGCACGGGTGCTCGACCTGATCGTGCGCGGCGTCGAGGACCGCAGGTCGGCCATGCTCTTCATCACCCACGACCTGGCCGTGGTGGCCACGGTCTGCGAGCGGGTCATGGTCATGTACGGCGGACGGGTGGTCGAATCCGGCCCGGTCCGGGAGGTGTTCACACGCCCTCGGCACCGCTACACCCAGGGACTGATCGGCGCGTCGGACCTGTCCGTGGTCGATGACCGCGGTCGCCTGATAACGATCGGCGGGTCGGTTCCACCGGCGGGCCACTTCCCCGCCGGATGCGTCTTCCGGAACAGGTGCGATTCCGCGAGCGAGTCGTGCGCCACCAGGCCTGACTGGAGACCGACCGGCCCGGACTCCGGCTATGCCTGCTTCCACCCGGTGCCCGAGAACGGCGCACACAGGACCGGCGTCCCCATGAACCAGGAGGCAGGCCGTGCCTGATCAGTCGACGAGCGCCAAACTCGCACCCGGGGCGGGAACCGATCCCGTGGACGCCATCAGCGTCCGCGACGTCACCCGCGACTACCGACGGCCCCGTACCTCGCTGCGCCACCCCAGCCCGCCGGTGCACGCCCTGCGCGGCGTCAGCTTCGCCGTCCCTCAGGGGCAACGGTTCGGCATCGTGGGCGAGTCGGGCTGCGGCAAGTCGACCCTGCTGCGGATCCTGGCCGGGCTCGACCGCCCCACCAGCGGCAGCGTCGCCATCGACGGCCGGGACATCACCGGGCTCCGGGAGAGACAGCTCCGGTTCGTCCGTGAGCGACTCCAACTCGTGTTCCAGGACCCGATGAGTTCACTGGACCCGCGTATGCGCGTCGGCGACATCGTGGGCGAGCCACTCGTCGCCCAGGGGCACCCGAACCGCCGGGAGCGAGTGGCCGAGTTGCTCGAGGCCGTCGGCCTGCCGACCGATGTGGCGGACCGGTATCCGCACCAGTTCTCCGGCGGCCAGCGGCAGCGCATCTCGATAGCCCGCGCGCTCGCCCCCCGACCGAAGATCATTGTGGCCGACGAGCCGGTGAGCGCCCTGGACGTGTCCGTACGGGCCCAGGTGCTCAACCTCATCGCCGACCTCGTCGACGAGTTGTCCCTCACGCTGGTCTTCGTCTCCCACGACCTCTCCGTGGTCCGTCATGTGTGCGACCGGGTCGCGGTCATGCACGACGGACAGATCGTGGAGACGGGGCCCACCGAGCAGGTGTACGAGGAACCACAACATCCCTACACACGCAGGCTGATCGCCGCCGTTCCGACTCTGGGCAAGGCACTGTCCGGAGTGTCGGCGGCCGACCTCAACCGGGAGTACCGACCGTGACCACCCACGTCAAACCCGCCGCCGGCGAAAGCCCCGTGACGGGAGAGTTTCCCGAGGGGCTTCCCATCGGCGACCACTGGGTGGAGGCACCCGCCGCCGAGGACATCCGCTTTCCCTACGACGGAACGCTCGTGGCGCAGGCGCCGGTCGGGGACCCCGGCCTCGCACGCCGGGCGGTGGACGCGGCCGTCGCGGTGCGCGAGCAGGTCGGCCGACTCCCCTCGCACACCCGCAGGTCGGCGTTGCTCGCGACGCACGACGCGGTCGCCTCCCGACGCGCTGACTTCGAGCGGCTCCTGGTCCTGGAGACCGGCAAGCCGCTGGTGGACTGCCGTGTCGAGGTGGATCGCACCCTGCTGACCCTGCTGACGGCCGCCGAGGAAGTGGCCCGACTGCACGGGGAGACGGTGCCGCTGGACCTGCTGCCGTCGGGCGAGGGTCTGCTCGGCTTCTGGACCCGCAAGCCGATCGGCGTGGTCGTGGGCATCGCGGGATACAACTACCCGCTGCTGCTCGCCACGCACAAGATGGCGCCGTCGCTGGCCGCCGGCTGCCCGGTCATCGCCAAACCCGCCCCGCAGACACCGCTCGCCACCCTGTGGCTGGTGCACCTCCTCCGCGAGGCACTGCACGCCGCCGGCGCGCCGCAGGCAGCGGTGCAACTGGTGACCGGGGGCCCCGAAGTGGGCGCCGCACTGACCACCGACCGCCGGATCGGGGCGGTGTCCTTCACCGGTTCCGCCGCCGTGGGCCACCGGATCGCCCGGGACGCGGCACCCACCAAGGTACTGCTCGAACTCGGCTCCAACGCCGCTCTGGTGGTGGCCGCCGACGCCGACCTCGACGCCGCCGCCGACGCGGTGGTACGAGGCGGTTACTACGCGTCCGGTCAGGCGTGCATCAGCGTGCAGCGCGTCATCGTGGTGGACTCCGTACGGGAGGAGTTCGTGGCCCGTTTGACGGAGCGAGTGGCCCAGGTGGTCGTGGGCGACCCCCGGGACCCGGCGACGAGAGTCTCGGCACTCATCGACGAGCGGTCGACCGAGCGGGTGTGCGCCTGGCTGGAGGAGGCGGTGAAGGCGGGGGCGTCCCTGGCGGCCGGAGGCGGGGTCACCGACGGGGTGATCGAGCCCACCGTGCTGCTCGACGTGGACCGCTCCCTCGCCGTCTGGGGCGAGGAGGTCTTCGGCCCCGTGGTCGCCGTACGGTCCGTCCCCGATCTTCAGACGGCCTTCGACGTGGTCAACGACTCGCGCTACGGACTCCACGCGAGCGTCTACACCAGCGCACTCGACACGGCGTTCGCCGCTCTCGACCGCCTGGAGGTGGGCGGAGTGGTCGTCAATGAGGTTCCCGGCTTCCGTTCCGACGTGATGCCGTACGGCGGCGTGAAGGACTCCGGGGCAGGAAGGGAGGGCCCCAGGTTCGCCATCGAAGAGCTCACCGTGACCCGTATGGCAGTGATCCGTCCGACGACAACGAAGCCGTGAGGACCATGCAAGCAAAGGACCGCACCGATGCGGTGGAGGCGTACTCCCGCCTGTTCAGGCTCGACGGCCGCAGGGCCGTCGTGGTGGGCGCGGGCAGCGGAATCGGCCGGGAGAGCGCCCTGGCCCTCGCCGCACACGGCGCCACGGTGGTATGCGCCGATCGTGACCTGACGGCGGCCGAGGCGTCGGCGTCGCTGGGCCCGGGCCTTTCGGCGTACGCCCTCGACGTGCTCGACGGCGAGGCGGTCACGCGTGCCGCCGAGGAACTCGGACCCGTCGATGTGCTCGTCTTCACCGCCGCGACGAACGTGCGCAAGGCTCTGCTCGACTACACGGCGGAGGAGTTCGAGCGGGTCGTGGCGCTCAATCTGCGCGCGTCCTTCGACCTGGTGCGGGCGTTCGGCCGTGGCATGGCCGAACGCGGCAGGGGAAGCATCATCGGCTTCAGCTCGATTCGAGCGGTGGCCGTCGAGCCCGGACAGGGCGTGTACGCGGCCACGAAGGCCGGCCTCGTCCAGCTGCTGCGGACCGCGGCGGCCGAACTGGGCCCGTCGGGCGTGCGGGTGAACACCATCGCCCCCGGCATCGTGGACACACCGCTGACCGCTCAGATCAGGGCTGTGCCGGAATGGTCGGAGGCCTACGCGACCAAGAGCGCCCTGGGCCGCTGGTCCCGGGCGGAGGAGCTGGCCGGCGCCGTCGTCTACCTCGCGTCCGACGCGTCATCCTTCGTCACGGGAAGCCAGCTCTTCGTGGACGGAGGCTGGACGGCGATCGACGGACGCTACACGCCGCCCAACTGACCCGACGTCGAGCGGGCGGGGCCACGCGCCGGGAGCCGGGGGATCAGTTGCTCAGAAGGCTCCGTGTCGCTCCCAGCCCCGAAAACGGTAGAGGCCGCCTCCGCTGATCCGCGGAGGCGGCCTTCGCCCTGTGCTCTGGTTTCAGCCACGGCGAGCGGGAGCGGGTCAGTCGATCCGCTCGAAGGCTTCCTCGCCTTCCTCGTCCGGGGCGACCGTGAAGACGACCTTTTCCATCTTTCCGGTGAACGCGAATTCGCCGTCATAGGTGGATGACGAGGGAGACAGGGTGTCCCGGCCGATGTCGAGGCCCTGCCACCCCAGGAAGTGCGGGAGGACCCGCGGAATCGCCTCGGTGCCCACACGCTTGTCCGACACGTAGAGGTGTCCCACGCCCCGCATGTCACCGGTCTTGACGAATTCGAAGGTCAACTCAGCCGGGCCGATGGGGAGTTCTTCCGACGAGGTCACCGTGTAACGGGTGCCGAGGAAGTTGTACTCGTAGACCAGCCGGTTGTCCTTGACGTACAGGACGTATCCGCTGCTGATGTTGCCCAGGGACACCAGCACACCCTCGTCCGACTCGGCGGCCCGGTCGACGAACGCGGTGATGCGGTGCCCGCGATTCATCACCGGCGGCACCGCGGCGCCGGGCAGATGGGCCATGCCGGGGTAGTAGGTGAAGGTGGTGCGCCTGCGCGGAGAGCCGGGACGCGGAATCTTCGCCCGGTACGCGAATCCCTGGTCGTCCAGCGGCAGCACATCGTATTTCCCCGCCTCCACCCAGAAGCGGGAGATCATCTTCTGCAGTTGGTCGGGCCGCGCCTGCGCAAGATCGTTGCATTCCGAGAAGTCGGTGTCGTGGTGGTAGAGCTCCCATTGATCCGCGTCGAAGGACGTTCCGCGCTGGTGGTAGGTGACGGCCTTCCAGCCGTCGTGCCAGATCGCGCGGTGCCCGAACATCTCGAAGTACTGGGCGTCCTTGCGCGTCGGCGCGGTCGGCTCGTCGAAGGTGTAGGCCATGCTGACACCGTGGATCGGCAGTTGCGGGATGCCGTTGTAGACCGCGGGAGCCTGCACACCGAGCAACTCGAACAGGGTCGGGACGATGTCGGTGACATGGTGGAACTGCTGCCTGATCTCGTCGGTGCGCGGCAGACCCCGGGGCCAGTTCACGATGAGCGGGCAGCGGACGCCGCCTTCGTGGGTGTTCTGCTTGTAGCGCTTGAACGGTGTGTTGCCCGCCTGCGCCCAGCCCCAGGGGTAGTTGGAATGGGCGCGTGTGGTGCCGATCTCATCGATCCGCGCGACCATCTCGTCGAGGTCCTCCGGGATGCCGTTCTGAAATGCGGTGGGGTTGAGTGAACCCTTCTGCCCGCCTTCCTGGCTGGCCCCGTTGTCCGACAGCAGGATGGTGATGGTGTTCTCCATCCGGCCTATCCGCTCGAGGAACTCCATGAGGCGGCCGATGTGGTGGTCGGTGTGGTCGACCATCGCCGCGTAGGCCTCCTGGAGGCGTACGGACAGCTTGTTCTCGTCGTCGGACAGCTCGTCGAAGGGCAGGACCCCGGGGTTGCGCGGCGCCAGTTCGGTGCCGGGCGGCAGGATGCCCCGTTCGATCTGGCGCGCGTGCCGGGTGGCGCGTTCGACATCCCAGCCGTGGTCGAACCGGCCGCGGTACTTCTCCAGGTATTCCTGCGGGGCCTGGTGCGGGGCGTGTGCCGCGCCGAACGCCAGGTACAGGAAGAAGGGTTTGTCCGGAGTGACCGACGTCTGGTCCGTGACGAACTGGATCGCCCGGTCGACGAGGTCCTCACTGAGGTGATAGCCCTCTTCCGGACTCTTCGGCGGAGCCACCGCGTGGTTGTCGTAGAACAGTTCCGGATAGAAACTGTCCGTCTCGGCCTCCAGGAAGCCGTAGTAGCGCTCGAATCCGCGGGACAACGGCCACTGGGTGTACGGCCCGGACGGGGTGGTCTGCTCCATCGGCGCCAGGTGCCACTTGCCCACGGCCATGGTGTTGAAGCCGCTGTCGCGCAGGACCTCGGGCAGTGTCGCGGCGGCCTTGGTGATCCGTCCGCGACCGCTGGGGAAACCGGTGTCGAAGTTGGACAGCATGCGCATACCGACCGAGTGGTGGTTCCGGCCGGTCAGCAGGCAGGCACGGGTCGGTGAACACAGCGTGGTGGTGTGGAAGTTCGCGTAGCGAAGGCCGCCGGCGGCGAGGGCGTCCATGGCCGGGGTGTCGATGTCCGAGCCGAAGCAACCGAGGTCGGAGAAGCCGACGTCGTCGAGCACGATCACCACGACGTTGGGTGTGCCCTCGGGAGGCGAGGGCTGATCGGGCCACCACGGGGTCGACTCCTCGTAGGTCGTGCCGATCTTGCCTTGGAAAGCGGCGCTCGCGGACGGTGAATCCGGAGAGGCGGTGGTCATCCAGGACGCTCCCTTGCGTAAGACATTCGAAAGACGTGCGCTGTGCCTGTAGCGGGGTCCGCACTCGTCGCAGCTGCTGGGCGGCGTGCCCGCCGGGCGCCAGGGGCCGCTGAGCCGAGCGTGGAGGGGGCCGATCGTGCGGTCCATCAGCGCGACCGGGGAAGGTCCGCCGCGCAGCGGAACCCCATGTGCCCGGTGCTGCTGTCGGGTGTGTTGGACGTGCGCGCGGCGACGCGGTAGCGGTTGCAGTACGACGCATGGCACAGGTAGGAGCCGCCGCGGATCACCTTCGCCTCCCCCTCGGGAGGTCCGGCGGGGTCCCGGCGGGTCTCGGGGCGGTCGGCCGCGTGCCATGTGGTGCTCCACCAGTCGGAGCACCATTCCCACACGTTGCCCGATGTGTTGTACAGGCCGAAGTTGTTGGGCCGGTAGGTCTTGACCGGCGCGGTTCCCAGATATCCGTCCTCACCCGTGTTGACCTCAGGGAACTTCCCCTGCCAGATGTTGCAGCGGTGCTGTCCCCTGGGCAGCAGCTCGTCCCCCCAGGGGAAGCGGGCGCGATCCAGACCGCCACGCGCCGCCATCTCCCACTCCGCCTCCGTGGGCAGGCGCTTGCCCGCCCAGGCCGCGTAGGCGGACGCGTCGCGCCAGGAGACATGGACGACAGGGTGGTTCGACAGACCGGTCCATGACGACCCCGGTCCGTAGGGTGCCTGCCAGGACGCTCCCTCGACAGCGAGCCACCAGGGCGCCTGCTCCACCGTGCCGTCGAGCACCAGGTGCCGGGCGTCAGGGTGAACGAGTGCGTAGAACACGAAGGACCAGCCGTAGCGCTCGGCATCGGTCCGGTAGCCGCTGTGGCGCACGAACGTCGCGAACTGTCTGTTGGTGACAGTGGTCGCGTCGATGAGGAACGGCGACACCTCCACGGCTCGGACCGGGCCTTCACCGTCCTCCGGAAACGCGTCGGCATCGTCGCCTCCCATCAGGAAGGTGCCTCCGGGGATGCGCACCATGGCGCGCAGCCCCTGTGCCCGGTCCCGCCCCGAGTCCTGGATCCGTGCGGCGGACGGCTCGGTGCCCCGGTCGCCCCCTGACGCGGGGGCGCAACATGCGCCTGACATCGCTCCTCCGACCGCGGCTGCTGTTCCTCGCCCGACCGACCACACCTTCGCCCGCGAGTTCGAGAGTACGGCCCGCCGTGCGCGCCGTGTCCGCCGTGCGCGCCGGGCCCGCCGTGCGCGCCGTGCCCGCCTCGACCGGCGGCCGGGGCGGCTCTCGAGGTGACTGGTCAGACCAGCTTCCTATTCTGCCTAGTTGAAAGAGTTTGTTTCGGTCCGGAGACTGTTGTCAAGGGACAGCGTGAAGCCCAGGGGCGTTACGGGGAGCGGCAGTTCGACCGGTACCGACAGCTTCAGCGTCCGATCCGTGGCCCTGCGAGGCGATCGTCGAGCAGGTGGAGACCGCTGTCTTCTTCGGCTCAAGACGGCCTGCCGCCGCACGCGTTACGGCCGGGTCCCCGAGTTTGCGAGCAGGCGGGAGATGTGGTTCTTGACGGGTCAACAGGGCAACCTTTTAGGCGAGTTGTGCGAGTCCCACAGCGCGTCACCAGAGGATCGTCCACGCACGGGCCCCCGGCCTCACCGGATGCTCACCGCATCATCCGATGTATACCGGGGCTATTGGCGTGTAGCGGAACCGCTGACTTCTGATCGCGTCAAGTTCCCTCCCCGGTGTGCCATCCAACGGAACCAACTGCGCGCTGTGGACATTGCTCACGCCAGTGGCCCTACTTGGGGTCGGTGGAGTATCGGACAACCGTCGGCAATCCTCTTCCACGGCACTCCGGCGAGGCCTACCGTAAGGGCGATCGCGAGATGACGCGTACATGCAGTCATCCAATCTTTCGTCTTCAACTTTCGCGAACACGGAGGTACGTAACGATGCGTCACCTTCCCGCCCGCAAAGCCGGCCGAAGAGTGGTCGGAGCGTTGGCCGCAGGACTGTTGTGCGCCGCCGGGCTCGCCACCCCGGCCGCCATGGCAGCACCACCCCGGGCACCAGCGGGACCCACCCTGGACGACGGCCTCGCGCTCACCCCGCCGATGGGCTTCAACAACTGGAACTCCACACACTGCCGCGCCGAGTTCAACGAGGCCATGGTCAAGGGGATCGCGGACATCTTCGTCTCCAAGGGCCTCAAAGCCGCGGGCTACGAGTACGTCAATCTTGACGACTGCTGGGCACTGCCGGAGCGCGACGCCGACGGCAAACTCGTACCGGACCCTGTCCGATTCCCGAGCGGAATCAAGGCGATCGCGGACTACGTACACGCCAAGGGCCTGAAACTCGGCATCTATACGAGCGCCGGGACCAAGACCTGCAACAGGGCGGGCTTCCCGGGCGCGCTGGGCCACGAGTACAGCGATGCGCAGCAGTTCGCGGACTGGGGCGTCGACTACCTCAAGTACGACAACTGCAACAACCAGGGCGTCGACGCCAAGCTGCGCTACACCACCATGCGTGACGCCCTCAGGGCCGCCTCCGAGAAAACGGGTCGCCCCATCGTCTACAGCATCTGCGAATGGGGCCAGAACAAGCCCTGGGAATGGGCCGCCGACGTCGGCCACCTGTGGCGTACGACCGGGGACATCAGCGACAGCTGGGGTTCGATGCTGTCGATCCTCAAGAAGAACCTGCCACTCGCGCAGTACGCCGGACCGGGCCGCTGGAACGACCCCGACATGCTGGAGGTCGGCAACGGCGGCATGACCGACACCGAGTACCGCACACACTTCTCGATGTGGTCCGTGATGTCCGCGCCGCTGCTCATCGGCACTGATCTGCGCAAGGCGTCCGACGCGACCTTCGACATCCTCGGCAACAAGGAGGTCATCGCCGTCGACCAGGACCCGCTGGGCAAACAGGGCACCGTGCTCTCGTCAGAGGGCGGGCGCTGGGTCGTCGTCAAGGAGATGCGGGACGGCAGCCGCGTGGTGGCACTCTTCAACGAGACCGGCAGCGCCCAGCGCATCGCCACCACCGCGGAAGCCGTCGGGCTGCCGAAGGCGCCCGCGTATTCGCTGCGCGACCTGTGGCAGCACAAGGGCTTCGAGACGGCCGGCCAGATCTCGGCGTCCGTCCCCGCCCACGGCACCGTCCTGTTCCGCGTCTCGGCCGACCGCCGCTGGGTCAAGAACCCGCCCGCCGCCGAACTGGCCGTCCAGGGAAGTGCGTTGCTCGAAGCGGGAAAGCAGACCGTGCTGACGACTACGCTGACCGACCTCGGCCGCGCCCCGGCCACACGCGCCTCCGTGGCCCTCACCGGCCCCGAGGGCTGGACGGTACGGGCGACCTCAGGGACCTCCGCGCCCCTGCTGCCGAGCGGCAGGACGCTGCGGACGACATGGAAGGTGACCGCTCCTGCGGACACGCCCCCGGGCTCGTACGACCTGTCGCTCGAGTCCGCCTACCGCTCCCTGACCGGGCAACGGATCTCGATGAGCCTGCCCGTGACGACATCGGTCGTCGTCGCACCGCCGACGGGCACCTCCGCGCTCGGTGACCTGCAATGGCTCACCGCGGCCAACGGATTCGGGCCGGCCGAACGCAACACGAGCAACGGCGAGAGCGCTGCCGGTGACGGGCATCCGATCACCATCGGCGGAGCCGTGTACGCAAGCGGGCTCGGCGTGCACGCCGAGAGCACCATCGACTACTACACGGGCAAGACCTGCGAGACGGTCACCGCGGACGTGGGCGTCGACGACGAGAAGGGCACCCGGGGAACGGTCTCGTTCGAGATCTGGGCCGACGGCACGAAGGTGGCGTCGACCGGGATCCTGACCAACGCGATGCCCGCACAGCCGCTGTCGGCGGACGTGACCGCCGCGCAGGTCGTGCGCCTCCGCGTCACGGACGGCGCCGACGGAATCGACTCGGACCACGCGGACTGGGCGGACGCAAAGCTGAGCTGCTGAACACGACGACGCCGGGGCCGCCTCCTTCGCTTGCGGCGGCGCCCCGCGAACACCGGCCGCGCCGCACCCTCCACTGAGTACGGCTACTCATGCCGACCCGCACCCGGCCGGGGACGATGGGCTGTGTCGACATCCGGACGGGGGCGGGGGCATGGGCAGGTTTCTGGGGGCGGTGGCCAGCCGTCGTGGCGGCGGCCGGCCACCTGGATGTTGAACCTGTGAGATCCCAGACCGTTCGCAATGCCCATGAAGAGCAGCGCGAAGTGCTCCTGTCCGCCGCGGTGGTGATGCCGCCGATGTCCAGCTGGGACGACGGGGGCCCGCCAAGGTCGGTGAGCAGCCGGTCGGTGGTCCGTTTGGCTTCGGCGTCGTCGCCGGACAGGAAGACGGTGCTTGGGCCGTCAAGACTGTCCGGGGCGACCATCACGGTGCAGTCCAATCCAACCCCGACGTCGATCAGCAGGGTGCCGGTCAGCGCCGGTGCCCCGATGGAGCGCAGTAACTCCACGGAGACGGTTCCCGGTGTGGCGATGACGACTACCTTCGCGTGGGCGGCTGTCTCGTTCAGACCCGCCACGGGGAGACCGAGGTCTGTCCGCTTCTACGGCTCACGCGAACCGAGGAGCACGTCGTGTCCCAAGTGCGCGGTATTGCATCCGATGCATGATCCGACTGAGCTTCAAGCCTCTGATCTCGGACAACGCTCGACCTCTCCGTCGCCGCACACCAAGCCTGTGACCTGGTGATTTACTGACAACTTCCCACCTGATACAAGATGCGTGCAAAAAGAGTGAAATGGGGGCCATTCGGTGGGGTAGTGGGTTGGGATCAGTGGGCGGGCGTGCGGCCCGTCAGTGGTGCGGGGCGGAGATGGCGGCGAGGTGCGTGCCGGGGCGGACGGAGAGTCCGTTCATGCCGTAGATGATCTTTCCGGTGGCGATGGCGGTGATCTTGTGCTCGGTGCCGTCGACCGGGTCGATGATGCGGCCGATGGTCTGTCCCTCGGTGACCTCGTCGCCGGTGACCGCGTCCGGGTACCAGAGGCCTGCGGCCGGAGATTCGACGTCGCCCGCCCAGATCCAGTCGCGCGGCTGCACGGTAGCCGGCTTGACGTGCTGCGACGCTTCGATGACGCCGAGGTGGTGCAGGATCCGGTACAGGGCGTCGAGCAGCCTGCGCACGGTGGCGGGGTCGCGGTCGCCGAGTTGGCCGGTCTCGACGAGGATCGCGGGGATACCCTGCCGGTTCGCCGCGGCGTGGCTGTTGCCGCCGTCGGCGCTGGTGCCGAAGATGACCAGCTCGTATCCGACCGCGTGGGCCATCGCCTTGTTCTTCGCGTCGAGCTCGTCGTCGCCGGTCAGGCGGTAGCCGACGAAGTCGAGCAGATGCTGGTCGATGCCGCCGCTGTGCAGGTCGATGTAGGCGTCGGCGCCGTCGATCAGGTGCTCGAACAGCCAGGCCGCCATCCGGTCGGTGGGGCCGCCGTCCTTGTCGCCGGGGAAGACGCGGTTGATGTTGACGCCGTCCAGCGGGGAGATGTTGAGCCTGCCCCCGTAGACGGCCGGGGGGTTGGCCACGGGGCAGATCACCAGCTGGCCGGCGACCTCGTCCGGTTCCAGCAGCCCGGCCAGGCGGGTGGTGGCGTCGAGGCTGATGAACTCGCCGCCGTGGACACCGCCGGTGATCACCACCCTGGGGCCGGGGCGGGAGCCGTTGACGAGGATCAGGGGCACCTCCGCCGTCGTGGTGCCGAGGTCGGCGGACAGGCTCCCGCGGGTCTTCTGGCCGGGCTCGGCCCTCAGCGCGCCGATGGTCAGGGTCATGTGTTTCCTCTTTCTGACTCAGGCCGCGGAACGGCCGTTTGTGGTGATGCAGTCGATCGACTGGGAGGTGCGGCGCTCCAGGCTGAGGTCCGCGGCGATGCCGCCCATGGGCGGCGAGAGCTTGAAGCCCTGGCCGGAGAGGCCGGCCCGCGGGGCACTTCTCGCTTTCGCGGGCCACTCTCGTTCACTGCCTCAGTGGACGGTTGACCGTCTCAAGACTGAACGGCCGAGCGCAGCTCGGGCAGGGACAGGACCTCGTCCAGCACGTCGACGTAGAGATCCACGTGCTCGCGGCGGAAGGTCATGGGCGGTTTGATCTTCAGTACGTTGTCGTGCACGCCATTGGGGAAGACGATGACACCTCGCTCCTTCGTGAGCTCGGTGACCATGAAGGCCTGCTCAGTGGCCGGCATCTTGGTGGAGCGGTTGCGGACCAGTTCGACGCCGAGGTAGAGCCCTTCCGCCCGCACGTCACCGATGAGCGGTTGGCGCTGCTGGAGCTCGCGCAGCGACTGGGCGAAGTACCCGCCCACGCTCACGGCGTTCTCCCTCAGCCCGTCCTGCTCGACGATGTCGAGCACGGCCTCGCCGATCGCGCAGGAGACCGGGTTGCCGCCGAAGGTGTTGAAGTACTTCATGCCTGTGTCGAACGCGTCGGCGATCTCCCGGGTCGTGACCACCGCCGCGAGGGGATGCCCGTTTCCGAGCGGCTTGCCCATCGTGACGATGTCCGGGACCACCCCCTGGAGCTCGAACCCCCACCAGGGCCCGAGTCGTCCGACACCGACCTGGACCTCGTCGGAGATGCACAGGGCACCCGCTCGCCTGGCAGCGGTGAACACGCCGTCGAGGTAGCCGTCGGGGAACACGATGTTCCCACCCGATCCCATCAGGGACTCGGCGATGAAGGCGGCCGGGGGTCGGCCGTCGGCCGTGATCCGCTCGATGACAGCCGCGGCGTCGCGCGCGTACTTGACTCCGGCGTCCGCGTCGTCGTACCCGTAGGTGCTGCGGTAGCGGTCCGGGATGACGACCTCGTGGGTGGTCGCGGGTGCACCGGCGCCGCCGGGGCCCTTGTAACGGTTCGGGCTGATCCCGGTCACCACGCCGGTGTTTCCGTGGTACGCGCCGTCGATGTTGACGATGTGCTGACGACCTGTCACCTGGCGGGCGATCCGCAGCGCCAGGTCGTTTGCCTCGCTGCCGCTGCATACGAGGAAGACGACCTCGAGCGGGTCGGGCAGCGTGGCTACCAGCTTCTGTACGTAACTGGCGATCTGCGGGTAAACGAAACGGCTGTTGGTGTTGAGCTTGCGCATCTGCCGGGTGGCGGCGGCCGTCACCCGTGGCTCGGCATGGCCGACGTGGGTGACGTTGTTCAGCGAGTCCAGATAGGCCAGGCCCTCCTCGTCGTGGAACCACACGTCCCGCCCACGCACAAGGTTCATCGGGGTGCGGTAGTAGTTGCGCTGGGAGCGAGCGATGTGGCGACGGCGCACTGAGACGACGTCGTCGATGGTGGGGACCGCGGCGGGGGATTCGGTGAACCCGAGGAGCCGGGCGGGGTCGGGTGACAGGTGGCTCCACACCTGCCGTGCCGAAGGCGGCACGACACGAGGCGGCGGCCACGTGGCCATCCGCGCGGTGCGGTGGACCTGCACCTGGACGCAGGATCCGAGCGGGTCCTTCTCCTCGCTCGCGGCGGCGCGTCCCAACGGCGCCCCGGCCGGGACCGTCGCCGCAACGGGTGGCGTGTCGTCGAGTCCCCACCAGCACGTCCAGAACTCCAGCCCCTCGACCGCATGTCGCAGTACCAACGGCATCCCGGCGCCACCGCGGGCTTCGACGACGCCGGACAGCGGGCTGGCAACCTCCTCGGCGTCGGCCACGATCAGCGAGCCGCCGACCTGAACCGTCGCGGGCTCGTCGGCTCCCGGGCGGCGCCGGCCCCCCAGGAGCAGCGATGCGCTGAGGTGGGGCACGTAGCCCCGTCGCCGTCGTCCGTCGAGGACGTCGTCGATGCTCGCGCGCACCGCCCTCGCGTCGTGCCAGTCGACTTCGTCGTAGAGATCACTTGCCGGTCGCAGGTCGAGCAGTTGCGGGGCCGGTGCGTACGGGGCACCGTCTCGGGCCGCCTCTGCCAAGACCTCTTCCAAACCCCGCTGCTCCCGCGTCGGGGGGAGCCCACACGCGACCCGGAACGTCGCCTCGGCGACGTCGGGGCAAACCTTGGCCACCTGCGTGATCGCCGGCCACGTGTGTTGCATGCGGGTCCGCCCGTACGGCGTGTCGCTCTCGGCGACCCGGCGCGTCCACGTCACGGCGTTCATGCACAGCCGGGCGGCCGCCAACGGATAGACAGCCGCCAGTTCCTCAGCCGTGAGGGGGAGCACCGAGTGGAAGCCGGCCACGACTTCGGCCGCGGCAGCGAGCGGGTCGGCCTTTCGGACCATGGCGTAACCCGCCGCGATCGCCACCTCCGCCGCGCGCACACTGTAGAGCGAGTCGCCCAGGTCGACGATGCCCGAGATCCGCAGCACCCCGTCCTCGTCAGCGTCGGCCAGGACGTTGGCGTCATTGAGATCCTGGTGTACGACGCTCCGCGGCAGTCGGTCCCAGGCCGGCAGGAGATCGTCGTACCAGCCCATGATCGTGCGCACCGACTCCCGCCGGTCCGTGTCCTGTACAGCGTGCAGCGACGCCTCGACGATCTCAGCGGCCCGGCGCATGTCCCAGTCGTGCGGTTCCAAGCCCACCGGTGGCTCCATGCTGGAGAGTCCGAGGCTCAGCCGCCCGGCGGCTTCTCCCAGCTGACGCAGAAGCACCGCGGGGTGGTCGTCGAGTTCCGCCAGGACCCGGCCCTCGAGCCAGCTCATCACGCGAACCACGTGCGTCCGGCCCTGGTGGACGACGGCGGCAAGGAACTTCCCCTCGCGTGTCGGGACCAGCCGTGGCACCGGAAGGCCGGGAACGGTGGCGGCCAGATGCTGGAAGAGCGAGTTCTGCCAGAGGACGTCGGCCGAGTCCGGCTCCGCGCGGGTGACCCGTACGAAGTAGCGCATGCCGTCGTCGCCGGTGATCCGGACGTTCTGGTCGATCTCCCCTCCCAGTGGGTGCTGGACATATCCCTCGAGTCCGAAGGACTGCCGCAGCACGTGATCGAGGAGTGAGCCGGGCAGTGGGCCGGTGTGACCGGGGATGGTCGTTCCGTCCTGGCCGGTGGTGGTCGCTGAGGTCATCGGTGCGTTCTCTCTCTCGTCGTCAGGTCGCTCATCACTCACCGTGGGCCTGCGTCACGACGCTCAGGTCGTGGTCAGTCCCCCCCCCGCCACCCGTGTCGGACCTTTGCCGGACGCTGTCAGCCGGCTCCCGGACGGTCCGATCGATTGCGGTTCCCGGGGGCGGCGGGCAGGGCTGCCGCGGCTGTGTCTCGATCGCTTCACGGGCTGCGCAGACCTCGACCAAGTGGGACACCGGGCCAGGACGCTCTCCAACTCCTGGTCGGCGATCAGGTCCGAGGCGGGTCGTCCGTCAAAGGCGGAGCGCTCATCGAGACCGGTCAACAGCTCACGCGGCGGCGGTCATGGCGTCCCAGGTGACGTTGGCGGCGAGCACCCCGCGCAGCGCCTCGGCGGGCTCCAGCGGTGTCCTCATGGTCCTCGCCCCTCGCCTTGAGCTCGGCGTAGTCTCTGGGAGAGTCCTGGGTGATCTCGATCCCGCTCTGCCTGGCGACCGCTGACACTGACCAGAGGAACGCGGCGCCCTCAGGAGCGCCTACTCAAGGTGAGGGACTGGGGATCAGGTGCCTAACGGAAGTGCCATAGCTGCTCCAAGTGCCTGGTCATGTCACGAGCTCTCTCCAGCCCGAGGTGATGCGTCAGATGAAACACCGCGGAGAATCCGGCAACAAGGGACGCGAGGCCGCGACATCGACCCGGTATTTTGTGCCTGTGCACAATCACTGCCGGGGAGCCCCACCGGAATGTCAGCGGAATTACCCGGAGACGGCCCCGGATCGGTCCGGTGACGGCTGTCGTCGGGAGAGGCAGTCCTCATGAGCGGCCCGGGACGCCGTCAGGGCGGGGCTCGCCACGACGCCGTGCAGGCGATCGCGCGCCGGCTCCTCGAGGAACGGCTCGACGAACTGACCTCTCGTGCTCTCGAACGACTGGAAGCCGAGGAGCCCGCCTACGCGTCGGCGGACTGGGACCCGGTTCAGAAACGGGAGGGGATGCGACGAACCCTCGAACTCGCCCTGACCAGGCTGGCCGGTGGTCCCGTGCCCCGGACGGTCTCGCGCGCCACCGAGGACGTGGGACGCGAGCGAGCGGAGCAGGCGTTTCCCCTGACCGCTCTGATGCACTCCTTCCAGCTCGACCTCAGGACCCTGTGGGAGGCCGTGCTCGCAGAGGGGCGAGCGCGTGGCATCAGCGCCGATCCCGACTTCCTCGACGGGCTGATCCGCGTCTGGGAGGCGACGGACGCCAACAGCGTCGAGGTCGTCGACGCCTACCGCCGCACCGAGCGCGACCTGGCGAGCCGTCGTACGGAGGTGCGCAACCGCGCCTTCAGCCGCCTGGTCCTGGAAGGGGAGCAGAATCCGTCCACCGTCGCCGAGGCCTCCACGTTGCTGGGCTTCTCCGAGAACGTCGCCCTGACCGTGGTCGTGGTCGAATCCGTTCCTACTGGGGACCCGGCGTTGTCCCAGGTCGACGATGCGCTGCGTCGGGCGGGCCTGGTACGTCACTTCGGATGGATGGGTGACGAGCTCCTCGGCATCATCGGTCACGGACGGTTCGATGAAGAGGCCATGCTTGCCGTGCTCCGGCCGTTCGCCCCGTGGCGCTGCGGCGTCGCGGAAGTCCCCGGCCTGGCGCTGACGGCGCGGGGCATCCGGTTCGCACGTGCCGCGATCCGCAGCTCCGCGCAGCCCGGAGTGCGGCACGTGGAGGGCCACTGGATCGGGGCGATCATGTCGGCGCAGGAGGAGCTCACCAGTGCGATGGCCACCGGCGTGCTGCGCCCACTGCTCGAGCTGCGCGACAGCGACAGCATCGTCGAGACCCTGCGCTGGTACTTCGACCTGGGCTCGGTCGCCGAGGTGGCCGCACGCACCTACCGTCACCGGAACACGGTGGGCAATCGCCTGCAGGCCGCGGAAGAGGCGACCGGGCTGAAGCTGTCCCGACCGAACGACGCCGCCCGGCTGGTCCTCGCCCTGGCTTGGCTGGAGACGGACGCGGGCGCCCGCTTCCGGGCGACGATGTCCTGATCCACCGATCGCTGGACGGGTCGGGGCAACCGGCGGGGGCCGCGACGGAGAGAGCCGGAGCCGAAGCGTGTCGGTCAGAGGCCGCATGCCCTCCATGTGGACGGCAGCCTTGGCGGCCGACAGCCCGGTCACGCCGCCGGGCAGCGGCGCCGAGGGGCCGCAGTTCGCACCGGAGCCGCTCGCGGTGCCTCTCAGAGACCCATTCTGTTTAGGGCCGAACATCGGACCCCTGACAGAAAATTGTGCACAGGCACAAAATACGCGGTCGATCTCGCGGCCTCACGTCCCTTGTTGCCGGGTTCTCCACAGTGCTTCACTGACGCATCACCTTGAGCCGGAGAGAGGCTCATCGCATCCGAGCAGTAATGATGCTGCCGCCGACTACCTGATCAGCATTCGCCGTCCCCGGCCTGTCCCGGGGGGCTCGTCCTCCAGCGGCGGGCTCGGGCACCCCCTCAGCCCCCATCCCCCTAAACAGGTCGCCGCCCCAACGCCTCGGCAGCCTCCTGAACTTCCGATGCGGCCGACCTGGCCGCACTCGACGAGATCGTGACTCCCGGTTAACAGGGTCTCCCATACGCCCGGAAAGAGGTTGAACACCATGCGTCAGATTGTCACCTTCGATGCCTACGGCACCCTGGTCGACTTCCAGCTCGGCCCCACCACCCTGAAGGTCCTGGCCGACCGGCTGGACCTGGACCGTCTGAACGTCGACGAGTTCCTCGACGACTTCCGCATCATGCGGTTCCACGCCGTCCTGGAGGCATACCGCCCCTTCCGCGAGCTGCTGCCCGCCAGCCTGGAGATAGCGATGCGTCTGCACGGCCTGGAGTACCGGCAGTCCGACGGCGAGGCCCTGGTCGCGGCCGTGCCCACCTTCGGCCCCCACCCCGAGGTCCCGGACGCCCTGCGGGCGCTGAAGTCCCGGTACGAGATCGCCATCATCTCCAACACGGACGACGACCTCATCGCCCAGAACCTGGCCAACATGGGCGTCGAGTTCGACCATGTCATCACCGCCCAGCAGGCCAAGGCGTACAAGCCGTCCCGGCAGAGCTTCGAGTACGCCTTCCAGGCCATGGACATCGACCCCGCCCAGGTCATCCACGTCGCCCAGGGCTGGGAATACGACCTCATCCCCACCCGCGACCTCGGCCTCGCTCGCCGCGTGTGGATCAACCGCTACGGCCACAACGGCTCCATGGGAGCCCGCGGCAGCGCCGACTACCAGCCCTTCGACGAGCTGCCCGACCTGTCCGGCCTGCCGGCCCTGCTCGGCTGCTGAAGCCGGGACCCGGACAAACACCCCTGGACGACCAGGAGGACCCGAGGACGTACGTCATGAAGTAGATCCCCTACTGGCTCGACCCAAGGTTCCGGTGCCGTTCTACAACGGCACCGCCTGGTTCCTGCCCTTCGCCGGGGCGTACTACAAGGCCAAGGACCGGCTGCGCTGACCCTCAGCAAGAGGCATTCGTCAAGTTGCGTTAGCCGCGGTTACCAATAGCGGCGCTCCAGCCGTGGGCCAGTGTCGGGGCGACGTTTCCAGTTCCAAGCACCTATATGCATGGTTGGACGCCAATACTTGCCGGGGCCGGCGAATCGGACCGCGGACCCAGCAGGACCGGCACCACGGGCGTAGTCCTGTGGTCGCCTGCCCCGGGCCACGGCAATTCCGGCGAGTCTTGCCAGGCATGGTTCGTGCCGTGCGTCACCGTGCGATCGACGCCGCAGTGGTGCTGCGGGTCGACTAGCGGGCGGGCTCGGGGCCATGGACGCCGCGTGGCCGGTAGCCGAGCGCTTCGGAGCGGCCCAGGAGGTCGGCGAGGTACCAGATGATGGCCAGCCACATCTCGGTGCCCTGGAGCCCCGGTTCCGGACCGGGGCCCGCCGGCCCGGAACCGAAGCCGAAACCCCGGCCGTTCTGCCAGCGAAGCAGGATCGCGGCCAACTGACGCTCAGCCCAGGCGCGTACGTCCGCCGACCGGTAACCGTCGCCCCGGCTCCCGGTTCCAAGCTGCCGGGTGCACATCCACAAGGGATGGGCGACGTCCAGCACGTTGCACGCGTTGTCCCGGCCGCTGCCGAAATGCCGGGAATCGCGGGCGTGGTCCAGGACGGCGTCCACCACCCGCTCCGGGTGCGGAACCGGCAGCCCGAACTGGGCGAAGGAGCCGCGGGTGAGCCGGTAATAGCCGTTGACGACCTGGAGACGCCCGGACTCGGGGGAGGGGCTGCCCCACATCCCGGTCCATGGGTCGACCCGGGTCAGTAGCCAGCCGAACAGCGCCTCCAGGGCACCCGGTTGCACACCGCCGTCTCCGGCGTGCCGCAGGTTCCAGTGCGTCGCGGTGGCCCATGCGTCGATCCAGGCCCCGGCTCCCCACGCACCGTCCCGCCACGGCAGTCCGTCAAGCCGTGCGACGAGTTGACGAGGCGTCATCTTCTGTGTACCGCACACCGGATGGGGAAAGGAGGCGCCCAGCAGATCGAGGGCGTAACCGACGGACAGGATGTGGTACAGCGCGGGGCCATCGCCGATGAAGCCGTCGTCGTCGGGCGTCGGGAGTGGCTCACCGAACTCGGGCGTCAGTCCGGTGTCCGGGTCCTGCGTGGCACACAGCCGCTTGCCGTGTTCTTCGGCGGTCAACTGCTCGGGCACTGAGCCCAGCAGCAGGTCGGCGATCTCCACGGCGTCGCAGTGCGCCCGTACCGTCGGCGTCGCCCCGGGCCGGTCGACGTACCGGTCGCCGTCCCAGCACCGGGCGAGGATGTCGGCGGCCTGGGCGCGGGCGTTCTCGGCGAACCGGGTGAGAGGATCCGCGCCGTGCGCCGCGAGCGTCGCCCGGGCGCCTCGACGGTCGCGCAGGGGACGTGCCGGATTTCCAGCGGCCACAGTCCAGGCCGGGACGTCTTTGGTCACCACCGCACCGGCACCGATCACACAGTGGTCGCCTATGGTCACCCCGTCCACCACGACCACATGTGAGCCGATCCAGACGTCGTCGCCGATCGTGATCCCCTGGCTGGTGAGGGGCTGTTGGAAGACCGGACGGTCGGGTGCCATGGAGTGGTTGAAGCCGAGCAGCGACGTGTGCGCGCCGATCCGTACTCCGTTCCCCAGGTTCACGGTGCCTCGCACGGTGGCGTACGGGTTCAGCGTGCAGTCGGCGCCGGTGGTCAACTCCCCGGTGACATAGGCATGGGCGGCGATGTAGGAGTCGTCGCCGAGCCGCAGCAGGTCCGGGAACACCGCGGCGGACTCGGCGACGTAGCACCGCTCACCGACCTCGCTGTCCCCACCGATGTTCCGCTGCCGCTCGCGTTGAACCACGCGCTGTTCCTCGGCCGCTTCCGCGGCGAACAGCCAGGGACAGTGGTCGAAGTGTCGTACATCTGCTTCCTGCTGTTGACTCACTGGTCGAACCTAACTGGGTCAACACGCTGCGGAAAGGGGGCCCGGCCCCGGGGAGTATCGGCCGGGGTGGCTGACTCGCCGAGGAAGTGGCACAGCCCGGCCCGGTCGGACAGCTCACCGCACCGCGCGGAGGCCTCGGCCGTCGTCCTCGGACTCGGCCGGGCCTTCCCCGCACCGCCCGGCGTCCTCGACCGCGGTCCCGCCGTTGGACCTGGTGGTGCACGCCACGGGGCCGGACGCCGCGCGGTGCGGCCGCCCGGCCGGGCTACCAGGAGGCCAGTGAGCCGTCCGTGTTGCGCCAGACCGGGTTGCGCCAGCGATGGCCGCGTTCGGCGGCGGCCCGGACCGCGTCCTCGTCGAACCGGCGGCCTGGAAACGGTGGCGAGCGCCAGTGGCACCGAGTGGACATTCGTCTCCGCCGACTTCACCACCGGAGCGGCGAACAGCACCGTGCGGCTCTACTGCTACAAGAACGCGTGTCCGGCTGATCACGGGCCGAGCCGCGTGGCACGCGGGGCGCTTCCCGCGCGCCGGTGGCCAGGCGGTCATCCTCAAGCCGACCTGACGCGCCCGACCCGGGCGGCCCGTCCTGCACCCGGTGGGCTCCACCCCGGCCGCCCACCGGACGGTGAGCCGAAACACGGCCGGCACCACGGCCGGTGACGGCGCACCAGGTCAGCCGAAGCGCAGGATGCGCGGGGCGAAGGTGTTCTCGGGGCCGGCGGCGCGACCGACCGACCAGACCGTCGCCGTGCCCGGTACGGGTGCGAGCCGTAGTGCCGAGGAGTCGCCCTCCCCGGCCACCGAGGGTTCGCTGTGCTCGGTGAAGGACTGTCCGTTCCAGGCGAGGAAGTCCGGGCCGGGGACGAACGGCGGATAGCTGCCCGGTGGCCCCCACTTCTGGGAGCGGGCCACCGAGACCCAGCCCAGCGCACCGGACGTGGTGGGCGCCAGCGATGTGATCCCTCCGAAGTCGGTGGGCATGGTCACCTGGCTCCACGCCTGCCCGTCCCAGCGGACCAGCAGGGGCGGAATCGGCCGGCCCACCGGGCCGCCGACGAACCCGGCCGTGCCACCCGCCCACACCTCCGTCGGCGAGACCGCCAGCACACTGCCCACGGCCGACCGCGGGAACGCGTTCACGATCGTCTGCTGCCACGCATGCCCGTTCCAGTGGGACACGGCCGCACCCGAGTTGGTCTCGCCCGCGGCCCAGACGTCGTCGGCCGCCAGGATGTGCAGGCCGTACACGGCGCCCGGCGGCACCGGCACGTCCCGCCAGCCGCGCCCGTCCCAGCGCAGCAAAACCTGCGCGCTCTCCCGCGAACCGATCAGCCAGGTCTCACCGCCGCCGGCGACGACTTTCGTCAGCACGACACCCTGCGGCGGCCGGCTCTCGCGCCAGGCGATGCCGTCGAAGCGAAGCAGGTGTGCGCCGCCCGCCGAGTCGCGGCCGACCGCCCAGACCGCGGTCGGTGAGGTCGCGGCGATGGACAGCAGCTCTCCCTGCCACCCGATCCCGGGCAGACTCTGGCGCCGCCAGGCGGTTCCGTCCCAGCGCAGCACCAGCGGGAAGCCCGGCGCCTCGCGACCGACGGCGTCGGCACCCACCGCCCACGCCCGGTCCGGTCCGAACGCCACGGCCTCGTTGAGCCCGGCCTGCGGGCGTACCTGTGGCGGGACCGGCACGTGTTGCCAGGACCGGGTTTCCGCCGCGGCCGAGGTCATGATGGTCAAGAAGGTCATGGTGACAGCGAGGGCCAAGACGAGAAGTCTGCGTGCCATGGTCAGCCTCCCAGCCGCTCGCTCATCAGATTCGGTTTCGAGCCGTAGATCTCGACCGTGCCGAACGACATCAGTGAGGACCCGGCCCTGGCCAGTGCACGCGGTTTGACGTCGATCGCGTTCGTGCGCTGCGGGCCGTAGGAGAAGGTGGTGCGGATGCCCTCCACCCGTGCGTACTTGGACTGGAACGCGCGGTCGCTGCGCACCGGCAGCCACAGCGCGCCGTCCGGGCCGCGCACCATGGCCTCGGTGGAGGTGTCGCCCAGCGGTGGGTAGGTGGTGCGCCAGGCATGCCCGGTGCGGGTCATCAGGTAGGTGCGGGCCACGCCGTCGGTGTACTGGCTGCCGCCGATCGTGACCCGGCCGGAGGGTTCGAGCATGATCGTGTGCACGTTGCTGTTCGGCGGCAGCGGCACCTTAGCGTCCCGCCACACCGTGCCGTCCCAGCGCAGGGCGGTGGTCCCGGTGCTGGTGTCCGCCCAGGCCCAGACGTCGGTGGAGGTACGCGCGGTGATCCCCATCAGGAACAGCACACCGTCCGGGGTGGACTGCGCGGTCCAGCCGGAACCGTCGTAGTGCAGCACCTTCAGCCCGGTGTCGTCCTCACCGACCACCCACGCGGCACCCGGCACGGCGGTGAAGTCCTGGTAGGTCCACAGGGTCTGCGGCAGCGGGACGGCACTCCACCCTCCCGCCGACCGGCGCAGGATCTGCCCCGCCCCCGCGCGGTCCTGGAGGATCCACACCTCCTCGCCGACGAGCTGGATCTTGCCGAGCCGGCCCGGCTCACCGGCGCCGGGGAAGGTTGTGTCCCGGGTCCACTTCGTGCGGTCCCACCGGTACAGCATCGGCCGCAGTCCGTCGGCGGCGTGCTCGTACCCGGTCGCCCACGCCTCGTCCGGCCCGCGGGCGGCGAGATCGGACACGGTCACCGGCGGGGCCGCTGCCGGGACCGGCAGCGCCGACCAGTTCGGCGTCACAGCCGCGGCCGGCGACACCGCCGCGACACACGCGATCACGAGGCAGATGACGACCGCTCGGAGACCGTTCACGAGACCCCCCATGACGTGAAGGCCGCACACGCTATTGGCGTTCACCCACCCGTGAACAGACGGCATCCGGCCGATCACAGTTCTCTCTGGAGGCCCGCCGTGCCGCAGGACTTCCGCCGGCCCCAACCGGGGCTGCTGCCGGTAGGTCCCGGCCGCGACATGCGGCGGTGTCGCAGGCTCCGGGCGGATGGCCTGATCCGTGTACGCGCCGGCCACACGGGCACTCGTCGCACCGGAACCCGGGGAACCGGCGGAGGCGACCGCGGTCCTCGGGCAGCACCGACCGTACTGCGGAGGCAACATGATCAGCCATCAGCATCGGGTGGGAGAGGCGGCGTCGCGGGCCTGGCCCGCCGGTGCTGGTACCGCCCATGCTGCCGTACATCTCTTTATCGGGCCGCTGAGCGGCCCACTCGGTGAACAGCGAGGTAGGCATCTGCGCCAGGTCCTAGCGGCGCACGAAGCGGCGCACGAACGCGGTGCTGTGGTCTGCGGCAGGGAGCAGGCGAGTCGCGCCTCCGACGCGCCGTTCCTGCTCGGCGAGGGGGCCGTCACGGCACTTCGGCATCGCCCCGCGGACCGGCGGCACCCACGGGCTGTCCCGAACGGCGGCTCTTCCTGTCGGCCGCGTCCAGCCGCTGACCCGGTTGAGCGGGCCGCCGGCGAACTCGGCAACCGGCTCGGGACTGGGTACTCGGACGACAGGGCGGGTTTTACCGTCCGGGCCAGCTCGCCGCACGCCGCGGCCCCACTCGGCCTCGCCGACCGGGTCGATGACGCCATCATGGTTGTGGGAGGCGGATCGCCGACTGATCGCCGGACGTGGATCCTCTGCGGGGCCGGCCGTCGGGCTGCGCGACGGCGGCTCCCAGAACCGTGCGGGTGCTGCCCGGCTTGAACAGCCGACGGCTGCCCCCGAGCCCGGCCTGGCGCGGCCGGTGCCCGGTCCGCGGTGCTGGTGAGTGGGTCCTCACCGTCGGCGGGCCGGCACTTGATCACCGAGGAGGCAGCATGACGGGTGCACAGAGCACGGACCCCGTCGCCGGGGGAGCCGGCGGAACAGCTCGGCAGTCCCTCGTCACCACGCTGGGGGAACTGGGTACCGCCGCCTATGTGGTGGACGAGCAGGGTTGCATCATCGCTGTCAACGCCCGCGCCGAGCGGCTGCTGGCCCGGCCTGCCAGGGATTTCCTGGGCCGCGACGCACACGACCTGCTGCACCGTGGCCCACACGGGGAGGTGCTGCCCAGGATGCGGTGCACCATGCGGACCGCTTTCCTCTCCCGGCGTACCGCCCAGGCCCGTCAGGACTGGTTCGAACGCGGAGACGGCTCCCTGCTGCCCGTGTCATGGCTGCTCACCCCGTACGACCTCGGCGACGACCAGGCGGGCACCCTGGTGCTGTTCCACACCGGCGCTGACGAGGCCCCAGGGCTCGGCACGGCACCGGAGCGGGCCGCAGGGCCGCTGCCGGAGCTTGAGCGGCTGGCGCTGCTGGCCGAGACGACCACGCAGCTGACCTCCACCCTGGTGGTCGAGGAGGCGCTGCGACGGCTCGTTGCCCTGGTGGTGCCCCGGCTGGCGGACTGGGCCGTCATCGACTTGATCACCGAGCGCGGTGAAGTGTGGCGCACCGCTGTGGTCCACGAGGAAGACGGTTCGCTGGTCACCCACGAAGATCTCCAGGGTCCGTTGCCGCCGGTGCCCGAGGACTCGCCGATGCCCCTGTCGCGGGCCCTGCGCGGGGTCGCCTCCTCCACGCTGGCCGACTCGCGGACCTACCAGGACCCCCCGGACTCGGGCATCGCGTTCGAACAGCACCGCCTGTTCGAGGCCACCGGCATCCACTCGGCGGCCATCGCCCCCGTTCGCAGCCCGCGGGAGGTCCTCGGGGCCCTGACCCTGGGCCGCTCCGAACGGCCGGAGCGGTTCGCCGCATCCGATCTCGCCCTGCTGGAGGACATCGCCCGCCGCGCCGGGCTCGCGCTGGACAACGCCCGACTCTACCAGCGGCAACGCAAGGTTGCCGAGACCATGCAGCGCCACCTGCTGCCCCAGCTGCCACACGTGCCGCCGCTGCGGTTGACCGCCCGCTACCTGCCCGCGCCCGATGCCTCCCAGGTCGGCGGCGACTGGTACGACGCCTTCCCCCTGACCGACGGCGCCACCGCCCTGGTCATCGGTGACGTCGTCGGCCATGATCTCGACGCCGCGGCCGGCATGGCCCAGCTGCGCAACATGCTCCGCGCCTACGCCTGGTCCCAGCAGGAACCGCCCAGCCGTATCGTCGAACGCCTCGACCAGGCCGTGACGCACATCACTGACGTGCCCATGGCCACCATGCTCATGACGCGGGTGACGATGGATGACAACCACAACTGTGAGCTGTTCTGGACCAACGCCGGCCATCCACCACCGCTGCTCGTCACCCGCGAGGGCCTGGCCCGCTACCTCACCGACGGACACGGCATCCTCCTCGGCGCCGGATCCCACCAGCCCCGCCCCGACGCGACGGTCGCACTGCCGCCCGGATCGACGCTCGTGCTCTACACCGACGGCCTCATCGAAACCCCCAGCCGCTCCCTCGACCATGGCATGGACCGACTCCGTCGGCACGCCGCCGCCCTGGCACACCGCCCCCTGGACTCCTTCACCGACGACCTGCTGAGTCGCACCCGTCCCACCGACAACGACGACGACGTCGCTCTGCTCACCCTTCGCACGCCCACATGAGCGGACATCGTCGGCCGGAGAGCGTGTGGACGACGCAGGGCGAAGGCCCAAGGTGTCGTCGGCGCCGGCCGGGTCGATCAAAGCGGCCGCAGCCGAAGGCGGAGCCGAGCCGTCGGCAAGGCGCGGGGACGTGGCGCGGTTGACCGGGCTGCGGAAGGGGACGACTCTGGTGGCCGACCGGCACACGGGGTGGGTGAAAGCCAGTGAGGGCCGCGTTCATCGCCGCCACAGTCGCGGAACAGGAGCACACCGGCGGAGTCGTCGAGATCTGTGCCGTGCTCAACAGGCTGCCGCCAAGGCTCCTGCGCGGTTCGGACAAGCAGGTGATCGATGAGGTGGACGCGCTGATGGACGACCTCTACCAGCAGGGCGAGCTGACCTGCCCGGGGCACCGCTGGTTGAGCGGCCCGCCGCCCGCGTCGATTCGTGGCCACCTCGTGCGCCTGCACGAGCACGGCAAGATCTACCGCGACGCGGCGAGCAGGGACTGGAAATGGGACGATCTCACGTCGTATTTCGCCATGCCCGGCCGGTTGGGGCCGATGGCCGCGCACACGGGCGGCCGCCTGTTCCGATTCAGGTGGAAACGGTCCGGACCCGAGCAGCAGGGATAACGTTCATCCCTCGTACCTCTCCACCGCACGGTCACCCCCCGCAGCCCGCAACGCTTGCCGCGCCAACGGCCACAAGTGCCGCACCGAAAGCGCCAGAACGGCAGCCGTCCCGTCAACATGCGTATTCACGCCGGGAGATGGGCAACAGGGTCCCCTTGATATGGTGCGCCGATGTCATCGATCAAGAAGTTCCAGGTCACCTTCGACTGCGCGGAACCTGCGCGCCTCGCCGGCTTTTGGTGCGAGGTGTTGGGCTACGTCGTACCGCCGGTCCCGGAGGGGTTTGCCACTTGGGAGGACTACCATCGCTCGCTGCCGCCTGAGGACCAGGTCGTCTACTTCGCATGCAGTGATCCCTCAGGTGTGGGCCCGCGCCTGCTCTTCCAGCGCGTTCCGGAAGGGAAGATCGTCAAGAATCGGGTGCATCTTGACGTGAGGGTCGGTACCGGACTCGTGGGTGAAGAGCGCCTCGCCACACTGGAGGCCGAATGCGCACGACTGGTCGCGCTCGGTGCGGTACACGTACGAACGCTGCTTGCCGATGAGGACAACGAGTCGTGCATCCTGATGCAGGACATCGAGGGCAACGAGTTCTGTCTTGATTGAGCCTCCTCCGCGACGGCGAGACCGGGAGGAGCTGTCACCCGGGCATGTCCACCGCCCAGTGGCCCACGACGGCTTGGCGTGCGCGCGGACTGCACGTGCCTTCCCGCTGTTGGCGCACACGAAAACTGGGAGGTGCCGCGCGGGCGCCTCCCAGTCGAAGTAGGACGGCGAGGAAAGCGAAAGAACTTGTATCTTAAGAGGAATTGAGAAGGAAGCCCCTTCATGGCCTCGCCGTGGGCAACGCTAGCACTCAGCCCGGGATCAAGTCGCGTAGATTTTCGAGGGTGATGACCCGCGAGTCCGGGTGCAGCCCCTCTGGACGTTCGAGACCGATGTACATCACGGGCTCGTCCGGAACCGGTTCGCCGTCCCACAGATCCACGGCCGTGGTGTCGCCGGACATCAGGTCGATCAGGTACCGCACCGTCAGATACTCGCGCTCCACGATGGCGCGCACCACCTTGGAGACCGACACCTGGTTCTCCTCGACCCGGTTGGCCGACGAGATGCCCTTCAGATACAGGTGCAGCCACTTCGCGCGCCACCGGCCGTCGTCCTCGCGCCGAAAAACCAGCGGCAGCGCCACTCGACCCACCCCACGAAGCTCCGACTTCATCCGCACCGTGCGCGGTTCGAACGGCCGGCCCTTCTGCTCACCGTCGCGCAGCATGAAACCGAAGAAGGACTCCTCGACCTTCTCGAAGCTCTCGCCGGCGTAGATGTTGACCTGCGGAACGATGAACGCGCTGCGCACCCGGTCCAGGGACATGTTGATGAATTCCGAGGCCCCCTCCGGCGCCTCGGTGACATCGCCCGAGTGCTCGCCCCCGACAGTCTTGAGAGAGGTGTAGGAGAGCCAGGAGTCGGGGCTGTAGTCGGTGTGGAGAAGTAGCGCCGAGAGGTCGTAGTCGGTCCGGTCCTCGGTCTCCTTCCAGTACACGAAGAAGCGAAGCTGTTCGCCGTCGACCGCCGAGACCGAACCGCGCGGCAGTACGCCGAGCCCGGCCGCGGTCGCCCTGCCGCTGAGCGGAATCGCCACGTCGAGGACGTCGGGGTCGAGCAGCAGCCGGCCCGGCGCCGGGAGCCTGCGCCGCATCTCGGCGTCGAGGGCGGCGATCAGACGATCGCGGTCGGCGGCGGGGACGGGCTGCCGGACGTCGGGGGCGACCCAGCCGCGGCCCCGGCGGTTGACGAAGATCCGGGGTTCGTCGGTCTCGCGCTCCCGGTTCTGGAAGTGCTCGCGGACCGAAAGCACGACCCGGCCGGAGACCTCGGGAGCAACCTGCACCGCGGCGGCGACCACCGCGTCCCGCTCCTCCTGGTCGGCGGCGCTACGCAGCAGGAGGTCCAGGGCGCGGAACAGCTTGCCGGGAGCGGACTTCAGCAGTCGCACCGCACCGAGCACATCGAACTCGTCGAGCAGTTTCTCGACACGGCCGTCGAAGGACCGCGCCTCCTTCTCGCCCCGCGCTACGGCGAACAAATCTGCGGCGTGCGGCCAGCGTGGAAACTCGTGCGGGTGGAGACGCTCACCGAGCCGCTTGAAAGGCTCGCGGTACGCGTGCACATCGGCCAGCTTGGCGGGGTTCGCCGCGACCAAGGCGTCGAGGCCCGCGAGCAGCGTACGGCGGACCGGCCGCGACAGAGCCCGAAATCGGGTCGGCTCCTGCAGCGTCACGTCACCGCCCGACAGCACGCAAGCCAGCCGCAGCACATCGATGACGGTGTCCAGCAGCAGGTCCGCGCCGACAGCGAGACGGGCCGCGTTGACGACCGCCCGGTTCTCCCGGACCGGGATCGACTCCGGCTGCGGGCCGAGCGCGCACCGCTCGGCGAGGATCTTCAGGTCGCTCAGGTGGTCCTCGCTCAGTGGCGTCGTGCTGCCCGCCAAGGCCAGGTACAGATCCGTGAGTTCGGCGTCCAGGTCCCGCCCGAGGTGCAGGACGGTCACTCGGTCGCCCGCCGAGGCGATCAGCTCGTCCTGCGCGGCGAGCATCTCCTCGTAGGTGTGCTGGTAGCGGCCGTACGTGGGGAGGCTGAGCAGGTCAAGCACGCCATGTGCCAGCTGCGTCAGCACGTTCTCGCGCGACCTGTCGTCGAGGAGCGCCTTCGCCACACACCGCATCCAGAACTCTTCGGTGTCCGGCACGTTCGCCGGAAAGTCGATGAAGTAGGAGTTGTGCCGGGCGTGGTCGCCCACCATCTCACTCACGGTGCGCAGCGTCCGCTTGGCGGTGTGCACGACCGCCGCCTCGGACAGCCCCGACAGCCGCTCCAGCAACTCCGCCGAGAGCTTGAAGCCCACGGATGCCAGCGCCGCGTCGAACTGCCGCGCGGCGGTGGCTCCTTCCCCGGCGGAGCCCTTGGGAGAGGAAAGGCGGTGGGTGTGCCGGATGACCAGCGATTCGAGACTGTGCGCCATTCGGGGATAGTCGCAGAGGCGGGCGAGCCTGCGCACAGGAGTTTTTCCGCGGGCGCCCCGGAAGCGGTCCCCGGCACGGTCCACGACCGCGACGCTCACTCTCACGACCCGCTCCGCCGTGGGGCGGCGCCGCCGACCACCTGGGCGGGTGGACTCGTTGGCGTACAGCACGGGAAAGCCCGGCGTCTTCTACCGGGCCAGCCCCCGTGTCCAGGCAGCCGCCGGGGTTGCCGCTATTGCATTGCGTGGACCGCCGCGGCGAACACCGGGGGCATCCGGGATGCCGCGGGGACGATGAGGCGGGCGGTACGGGGGCTGCGGCTCGCGGCGAGCAGGGCCCTGGTCAGCAGCCGGTGGCGCCGGGTCAGCCGGGCCCAGGCGCGCTCGTACTCGCCCGGCCGCCCGGAGGCCACGCAGCGGACGGCGGCCCCGGCCGTCGCCAGCGCCAGTGCGATGCCCTCACCGGTCAGGGCATCCTGATAGCCCGCGGCGTCACCGACGAGCAGAACACGGCCCGCGACCCTGCGCTGCACCCGCTGGAGGAACGGTCCGGCGCCGCGTACCCGCGTCGCGGCCGGTCCCTGCAGCCTGGCCGCGAGGGCGGGGAAGCCCGCCAAGTGCTCCTCGTACCCGCGACGACTGCTGCTGAGGACCGCCACGCCCACCAGATCGTCGCCGACCGGTGTCACATAGGCCTCGCCGTCCGCGGACCAGTGGACCTCCACGAAGTCCGTCCACGGCTCGATCAGGTAGTGCCTGCGCAGGCCGTACCGGCCGCGGTCGGCGCCCGGCAGCTCCAGGCCCAGGCCGCGCCGCACCGGCGAATGCAGACCGTCGGCGGCGATCAGCCAGCGCGCCGTCATGCCCGCCGCGGTGACCGTGTCCGCGCTCTGGCGGACCTCGCCGACCTTGCCCGGCACCATCCGCACGCCGAGGCTGACAGCGCGCCGGTGCAGTGCCGCGTGCAACGTCGTACGGCGGATCCCCAACCCGCCGCGGCCGCGGAACGGCGCCTCGGCACGGGTGGGGCCGGCCACGTAACGGATGCCGCGCAGCTCGCGTCCGGTGACCTCCACGCCCAGCGCGCCGAGGGCGGCGACCCCGCCGGGCATCACACCTTCTCCGCAGGCCTTGTCCACGGGGGTGGCCCGCGGTTCGACGACGACGGCCTCAAGGCCCGCGAGCGCCGCGTGGACGGCGGCGGCCAGACCGGCCGGCCCGCCACCGGCCACCAGTACGTCGATCACGCCGGCGTGGGCGTGGCGGCGGCGGTCGCCGCGGCCAGTGCCCGGTTCTCGCAGCGGATGCGTACGGTGAGCAGGGCGGCGTTGAGCACCGTGAACACGGTCGCGGTGACCCAGGCGGTGTGCACCAGCGGCAGGGCCACTCCCTCGGCGACCACGGCCACGTAGTTCGGGTGCCGCAGCCGGCGGTAGGGGCCACCCGTCACCAGCGGCAGACCGGGCACGACGATCACCCGGGTGTTCCAGCGGTGCCCCAGGGTGGTGACGCACCACCACCGCAGCGCCTGGGCAGCCGCCAGCAGGACCAGCATCGGCCAGGCCAGAGCCGGTACGAAGGGCCGGGCGGCCAGCCACACCTCCGCCACACAACCGACCAGCAGACCGGCGTGGAGCGTGACCATCGCCGGGTAGTGTCCCTGCCCGGTCACCCTCCCGCCGCGGGCGGTGCTCCACCGCTCGTTGCGGCGGGCGACGACGAGTTCCACGAGACGCTCGGCGGCGACGGCGGCCACCAGAGTCGCGTACCAGATCATGAGTTCGGTGTCCTTCCACGGCCCGGCGGCCATCTACCAGCGCAGCAGCACCAGTTCGCAGGCGAAGCCGGGACCCATCGCCAGCAGCAGACCCGGCGTGCCCGGCGGCGGGCGGCGGTCGGCCAGTGTGTCCCGCAGCACGTGGAGCACCGACGACGAGGACAGGTTGCCCACATCGGCAAGGTGACGCCAGGTCACATCCAGCGCATCTTCGGGAAGTCGGAGTGCTTCGATGACGGCCTGGAGGATCTTGGGGCCGCCCGGGTGGCACACCCAAGCGGTCACGTCCTTCGGCTTCAGACCGTGGTCGCCGAGGAACCTCTTGACGTCGTCGGCGAGATGGCGGCGCACCACATCGGGGATCCCCGGGTCGAGGACGACCCGGAAGCCGGAGTCCTTGATGTCCCAGCCCATGACCCGCCCGGTGTCCGGATACAGGCGGCTGCGGGTTTCCACGATCGTCGGGCCGCCCGCGCCGTCCGGCCGGTCCGCGCTGCACAGGACGACCGCGGCGGCGCCGTCACCGAACAGTCCGGTGGCGACCAGGTTCGCCATGGAGGCGTCGCCGCGCTGGAAGGTGAGCGAACACAGTTCGACCGACAGCAGCACCGCCACCTGCCCGGGCCGGCCCAGCAGATAGTCGTGGCAGCGGGCCAGCCCGGCGGCGCCGCCGGCACAGCCCAGCCCGAACAGGGGCAGCCTCTTGACGTCCGGCCGCAGTCCGAGGCGGGCAGCCAGCCGTGCGTCGATCGAGGGGGTGGCGATACCGGTGACCGAGGTGAATACCAGCAGATCGACGTCGGCAGCGGACAGGCCGGCACCATGCAGTGCCTCGCGGACCGCCTTGGCGCCCAGGTCGGTGGCGGTTGCGATGAAGATGTCGTTCGCGGCGCCGAACCCGTCCAGGTCCCCGTAGCGTTCGAGCGGCAGTGTCATATGGCGCGAGGTGACCTTCACGCTGCGGTGCAGCCGCTCCAGGGTCCGGCGGTCCGTGCCCTCGGGCAGACAGGTGCGGGCCACCATGTCCGTGATTTCCGACTGGGCGTAGCGGAAGGGCGTGAGCGCACCGTGAAGGGCTGCGATCCGCGTCATGTGGTTCCCGTCCCGTTTCCTACTGCCCGTCTACCCATTGCGGTGGTTTGCTCTGCCACCTCTTCCCCGGACCGGGGCGACGTCACCAGGGATCGCCCGTCCGGCCGACCGCCCGGGGCGCGGTGCACCGGCCTGACGAGGCGAGCGTACCTACGATCGGCCGGGTGAGCGTTCCCGAGCAGTCGATGGTGGACGGCGCGACCGGGCGCCGGTTCGGCCAGTTGAGCGGGCTGGCCAGGGCCTGCCATCCCGGGCCCGTCGTCGCGGTCACCGCATTGATGCTGACGCTGGCCGTCATCGCCGGCCAGAGTACCGGGCGCTGTCTGCTGACCGGCGCGGCCGTGCTGAGCGGCCAGTTGTCCGTCGGCTGGTGCAACGACGCCTTCGACGCCCGCCGGGACATCGCCGTCGGCCGCCGGGGCAAACCCGTGGCCGACGGCGCGGTCGGCGTGGGGCACGTGTGGGCGGTGGCGTACACCGCACTGCTGGTGTGCGTGCCCTTGTCCTTCGCCAGTGGTCTGCGGGCCGGTGCCGTCCACCTGACCGGGGTGGCGGCGGCCTGGGCGTACAACCTGCGGCTCAAGGCGACCCCATGGTCCTGGGCGCCGTACGCGGTGGGCTTCGCCGTGCTGCCGGCGTTCGTGTCCCTGGGGCTGCCGGGGCACCCCTGGCCCGCCTGGTGGGTGGTCACCGCCGGGGCACTGCTGGGAATCGGCGCCCACCTGGGCGATGTGCTGCCGGACATCCGCGGCGATCTGGCAACAGGCGTACGGGGATGTCCGCACCGGCTGGGCCCGCACGGCACGCGGCTGCTGCTGCCGGTGCCGCTCGTGACCGCGTCCGCGGTTCTGGCGCTGGGGCCCGCCGGGTCACCCGGGCCATGGGGAGTTACGGCGCTCGCCATGTCCGGCCTGCTCGCGGTGGCGGGGACAGTGCTGGGCCGCCGCCGGGAGCGGGCGGCGTTCGCCGCCGCGGTCGCCGTGGCGGCGGTGGACGTGGCGTTGCTGCTGCAGCGCGGCACCGGGATCGCCTGACACCTTGCCAATCGATGCCAGTGGAACGTCTACGACCCCCAGGTCATCCGCTGGCGCCTCGCGGGCGCCGACCGGCCGCACCAACTGCGCTCACTGACCGTGCTGCGCTCGGCCGTCGAACCGGTGGCCGCCGTGCTGGCCGCCCGCAACGCCAGCGCCGAGCAGTGCGCGGCGATCACCGAGTGCGCCCTGAACATGGTCGCCACCTCACGCGGCCACCAACTGGAGGCGTACCTCATCCACGACGTGGCCTTCCACCGGATCATCCTCAGTGCTTCGGGCAACGAGATGTTCGCCCGCCTTGGAGACGTCGTCGCGGAAGTCCTGAGCGGCCGCACCCACCACCAGGCGATGTTCCCGGACCCCGACCCGGAAGCCGTCACCCTGCACGTTCAGGTCGCGGAGGCGGTCCGCGGCGGGGACGCGGCCCGCGCGGAGGAACTCACCCGCGAGATCACGACCGGCGCCCTTCGGGAACTCGACGTCCTGGCACCCGCGGAGGGCTTCTCCGCGACGAGGCATCCGTCCCCATAGACCCGCGCCTGTCCACCGCTCGAACCGGCTCGGCTCATGCGGCACCCCGCTCCGACGACGACCGGGGCGACGGCGGTGGGTGTGCCGTCGACGACGGCGACAAGGGCGTCGGCGAAAAAGGCAGGACGGTCTCAGGTGCTCGGCCGGTGGGGCGGGAGGTCGCCGCTGAGCAGCGCGGAGCCCAGCGGGGTCAGGGTGTGGATGACCTGGCTGCCGACGCGCCGGCTGTGCGCGAGGTCCACCTCTCTGAGGGCTGCGACGTGTTCGCTCGCCGAGGGGGCGGAGATGCCCAGGCGCCGGGCGAGTTCCCCGGTCGTCGCGGTGGCGTCCAGGGCGGCCAGCACGCGGGCGCGGGTCCGGCCGATCAGGGTGGCCAGGGCCTCGGGGCGGCGGTCGCGGGTGACCGCCGGTGCCCCGGCCGGGGGATGGGCGACGGGGTAGGCCAGGACCTGCGGGAGGGCGGGGTCGGCCAGGGCGATTGGCATGTGCCAGCAGAAGTGGGAGGGGATGAGCCGTACGCCGCGGCCGTGGAGGTGCAGGTCCCGGTCCTCCGGGTAGCGCACGTGCAGCACGGGAGGACGCCAGACCATCAGAGGGCGGAAGGAGTCCAGCAGTCCATGGACACCGCAGTCGCGCAGAATGCGCGTCCGCAGGGCCCGGTCGGCCTCGGTGGTTCTGGCCGTCCCGGCCCAGTCCGGCGTGACGATCGTGCGGTGCACCAGCCGGAACGCCGTCGCGACCTCCTCCGTCGTGGTCCGGTCACCGCGTGCGAGGCCGTGTGCCCAGGGCGGCAGCGGGTGGGTCTCGGCCAGCCGGTCCAGTTCCCGGCGCAGCCGTGGCCGGGGGGTGGCGTGCAATTCCTCGAGCGCGGCCTCCATACCGTCCGCTGAGGCGTCGGGTGTCATGAAGTCGGGCCAGTAGCCCGCCGAGGCGGGGGCGAGGGCCGCGAGCATCCGGACCGGGCCTGCCAGGCGCTCCTCGGCCAGCTTGGCCCGAGCGGTGCGCCGCCAGTGGGCGAAGACGGGGAGGCCGCGCCGCGGGGCGGTCAGCTGGTTCAAGCTGAGTAGGGTCTCCCAGACCGGATCCGGCTCGCGGGCCAGGTGGACGCGGGCGAGGTCTCCGTCCGTGAAGTGGATGCGCAGCACTGTGTCTCCCCGTGTGGTCGCTTGCGCTCGGGACGCCTGGACGTCAGCGTGGCGAGGGCCGCAGGTGCGGACCGGCACGCGGGCGGCGGACCGTGTCGGCCGGCCCGTCCGCCCCCATCACTCCGGCCGGACGTCGTCCCCGGCCCCCGCCGTCCTGGCGGGCCGCGTTGTTGAGCCGGTAGCCGAGTTGCTCGGCGTTCCTGCCGGTGGCCGGTCCTGTGCGTGCGGCACGGCGCGGCGGACGGGATCGAGGCGACGGGTCCGAGGAGAACGTGGGCCGGAAGAAAGCCGGCGGGCAGCACGTTGCCCACGCCGGACAGCGGCGTGTCGGCATCGCGTCTCCCCCCGGGGCCGGCTGTCACCCGCCCTGCCCGTGCCGGTGGTCAGTCCGGACGGCGCAGCGCCTCCTCAGCGTCGCACGGGGACCGTGCGTCTGTGGGGGAGGGGGGTGATGAGAATATGGGCCCGATCGATGCAGTAGTCGCTATGACCGCAGGTGGAGGATGTCTGCTGTGCCTGATCCGGGAGGAACGGCGGAGCCGAGCTTCCATCAATTACGACTCTTTCTGGCGCTCGTGGAGGAGCTGCACTTCGGCAGGGCTGCCGCGCGGCTGCACATGACCCAACCCGCGCTGAGCCGCCAGATACGGGATCTGGAGAGACGGCTGGGCGTCCTGCTGTTCTCACGGGACAGCCGCACTGTGTCCCTCACCGAGGCGGGCCGTGCCCTGGTGGAGGAAGCACGGGCAACGGTGGAGGCGATGGGCCGGCTGCGTGTCCGCGCCGACCAATGGGCCCGCACCCTCGCCGGGCATGTGGTGGTCGGGACGATCGGCGCTGAGGCGGCGATGCCCTACACCCACGCGGTCCTCGAGCACCTCCGCACCCTCCACCCCAGGCTCACGGTGGAGATACGCAGTCTCAACTTCACCGAACATCTGGCGCAGTTGCTCTCCGGCGACATCGATGTCGCCCTCCTCCGGCCCCCGGTGCCCGCCGGCATCGAGCTGTTGGAACTGGCCACCGAGCCCCGCGTCGCCTGCCTGCCGGCCACCGACCCGCTGGCGGACCTGGCCGAGGTCTCCCTCACCGACCTCGGCGACCGGGTCTTCGTGGACGTCCCCCCGGAAGTCCCCCGGGTGTGGTGGGACTTCTGGGCCGTGGACCCGCGCCCGGACGGCACGCGCGTGCGCTACGGCCCCGTCGTCTCCGACATGGAGGGGCTGTTGCTCGCGGTCGCCAGGGGGGAGGGGATGGGCTTCCTGCCCGCGGCGGCCCGGGAGCTCTTCCCCCGCCCGGGAGTGCGCTACGTCGACGTGGCGGATCTCTCCCCGTCGGTGGCGGCCCTCGGCTGGCCGGTCGAGCACCGAGACCGCCCGGCCGTGCGGGCCGTCCGGGAGGCCGCGACCGCCGCCATGTCCGAATCCGGCCGAGGGCGCGCCCCGTCCCGCTGACTCGCCGCCGCGCACGGCCGCGCCGGCGGGTCCCGTACCACCGGGGTTTCGGTCCAGACCGAAAGGGAGCGCGGATTTCCCTCCGGGTCGGCAAGCTGCGGTGGCATGCATGGTTCGGAGTGAAGGGAAAGCCCATATGCGCACGGGACGACGCAAGGCACTTGTCGCCGTGGCCACTTGGGACCGCCACGGCCGCACTGCTGGGAACGGCGGCACCGGCGAACGCCGCGATCCACCAGTGCGGAATCAACGACCACGTTCAGCCTTGTACCACGGCCACCGGCATCTGACGTCGGCGGTGCCCAACCGGCACCGGCCGCGGCCACAGCACTCACCGTCGTACATCTACATGAGCAATCCCGCCAGTCAGCTGCCGGACGTTCCACTGTGCCCGAACCGGCAGTGACCGGTGACCGGTGCGGTGGTCCCGACCGACAGACAGACGCCGCGACGGTGTGCGCGGCATCCCAGTGCCGCGACCGGCACGCGCCCTCGCCGCACCGGCCGAAGACCCAAGTAGCCCCGCTGCGATGGCCCTTGTCCGGCATGCCGAGGTCACGCACCGGACTCCGCGGGCACCGCACGGGACTTTCGAAACACCCCCAGGTACGCAGACCTCTGTCATGACAGGAAGGAAACCGCTGTGCGCAAGCGCGTCGTGAGCACACTGGCCGGAGCCGCTGCCTTCGCGGGAGTGATTGCCACAGCTCCCGCGGCCACCGCTGAACCCAACCTGCCCGACTGCCCGAAGGGTTACTTCTGCGCCTACTCCGAGCCGGACCAACGCGGAACACTGCTGATGAGGACCGCCGGTGACTGGTCGGGCGAGATACACAGCGTCGGTTCCGTATTCAACAACGGGTACGTGTTCCCCGGCGCTGACCACGTCGAGCTGACCTACGGCTACACCACTTTCACCCGCGTCATCTGTCTGCACTACAACCCTGGTCCGGGAGAGTACAAGGCGAACATCATCTACGCCACGATCGGGAAGGTGACATGGCGGGGCGAATGCTCGTGAGGTGATCAGCCTCAGAGGTGGCGGGAGATGGCGGCGGAGCCGGGCCCGTGCCGCGTGACAGCCGCGCGCGGTGTCGTGCTGAGGATACGCGAGATGGGCAAGGCACACCGCGCCGTCGCCGGCCTGCCCGGCACCTTCGACACGTCGCCTCGCTCGGCGCCGATCGACGCCGATCGACGCGACACAGCGTGACTTGACGGCAGATCAGAACCGCGTCACGTTCTCACTGAACTACGGTGCCCGCAACCGGGCATCCACAGAAGCCGGATTGAAGCCCTGGTCACTCCCTGACTGGGGCTTCGTCGTGTCACCGGCCGCCACTCGGCGGGGGTTTGATGGTCTTTCAGCGCGGACAGACGCGGTGAGCGTAGCGACCGGGCGGCGGACCACAGAGTGTTACAGGACGGACACAGAAGCGCGCAGCGGCTCCGCGTGACGACATGATGCCCTCAGTCACACAGCCCCAGGGGGGACCATGCGCACCCGCAAAGCCATCACAGCCGCCATGGCCGCGCTCGCCATCACCCTCGCCGGGTGCGGCAGCAGCGACGCCAACGACGCCAATGTCAAGGCCACTGAGAGCAGCACACCCGTCGTCGAGAACGGCCCCGCCGAGACGGCCGCCAATCTCCCCGACGAACCCGACGCCGGCAAGACCATGGTCATCCTCAGAGCACTCCAAGAAATCAACCCCGCCCTCATCGCCGACCAGGACAAGGCCATCGACAACGCGCGCAACCAGTGCTCCGTCATCAGCGGCGGCGGTGACGCCGACGCCGCAGCACAGGCCCGCTTCTCCACCAGCGACCACCAAGTCTCGGACGCTGAGGCCAAGGCCATCAACGCCGCGCTCAAGGAGACGCTCTGCCCCTGAGCGACCGGGGTCCCGTGAGAAGCTGCCGCTCTCCCGCAAGGTGGTTGCCCGGCACGGACCGCCGGATGCGGTATCCGCGAGGACCGCGGCGGCGCCCCACTGCTGGGCCGCTCGGGGCGCCGATCAGCCTCATGATGGGAGCGCGCATGATCGGCCGGTCCGCCGAGCGGTGCCGGCGCGCCGGAGATCCACCGGCGCGCCCTGAACGTCCGCGGGCTACTTCTGGCTGAGTGGTGTGACGGCGATCCGATCGATGACCGGTGCGTACGGGGATCGCTGGTCGTACTGGTTGTAGGTGTCGCCGTCGAAGTCGGGCAGTTCCTCCGCGGTGAACGTGAGCCGGTTCGTGCCCTTCTTCAGGGTGACCGGGACGGTCAGGTCCCGGAAGTCGTTGAAGTGGAAGGTCGTCGGGAAGAGCACGCGACGGGCCGGTCCTCCGTTGACCGAAAGGTCGGCGTGACGGGCGATCGGGTCGGGGTTGTAGTGGGTGGCCGGGGCCTGCTCGGCGTTGGAGTAGCGGATGGTCAGCGCGTGCCGACCGGACCGCTGGGCGACGACGTCGACGGTGAGGGCGTTGGCCTTGCCGTCGCCGATGCCGGTGACCGCCTTGCCGCCGGAGGCGAAGGTGTAGGTGTCGGTCACCGTGGCAGCACCCGTCAATATGCCGTCTTCCGCCTGGTACACGTTGGTCGTCAGCGCGCCGCTGGACGGGGCGACCCGCAGCCGGTCGAGCGCCGGCGCGCCCGAGGTGCCGGTGACGGTGATCTTGTTGATGCCGCCGGACAGGAAGACCCGGACGCTGTCGGTGCCCTTGCTGCTGCCTCCGACCTTGGGCATGTCGAGCTTCTCGCCGTTGAAGGAGATGCTTGCCCGGCCGCCGCCCAAGTGGTCGACGGAGACGGTCGATTCGCCGTCGGCGGGGGAGTAGACCCAGAAGGTCGCGGAGTCCCCCTTGGCCAGCGGTACGGCGCCGGGGCCCGAGGCACCCGGGTGGTCGTAACTGGGCCGCGCTCCGGTGAGAGTGGCGTACTCGGCCTCGTAGACCGCAGGCGCGGTCACACGCTCGTTCCGCAGTGACAGGTCGATCTTGTCGATGATGGCGTCGCCCTTGGTGACGCCCAGGTCGGGGTCCTTGGCGGAGAGCGTGATGCGGTGCTTGCCGGCGGTCAGTTTCACCGTGGTGTCGGTGTGGCCCCAGACCACCCACTTGTAGCCGAGCGGCAGTCGCAGTTCCTGCGGGTCCTTGCCGTCGACGCGCAGGAAGACGTTGGTGGGGCCCTGCTCCTTCACCAGGTCGTACAGGTTGTAGGAGTTGGCGAAGACACTCAGGTCGTACGTGCCGTCCTGCGGGACCTCCACGTCGAAGGCGAGCACTCCGTCGGAGCCGGTGCGCAGGCCGCCCACGTTGTAGGTGCCCGACGTCGCGAACTTCCCGACATCTGAGGGCGATCCCTCGGGGCCGTTCTTGGAGTAGCCCTTGCCGGTATAGGTGGCGCTCTCCGCCTCGTACGTCTTGCGCCAGCTCACAGAGGGTTCGGCCGGGACTCCGCCGTTCCCGCCTGGGGAGAGGATGACCTGGTACGCCGACATCTCGTTCATGCCGGTCATGGGGAGGGTGACCGTGCCGTCCGCGTCGACCTCGAGCTCGAGGTCGGCCAGTCTGAGCGGCTGGGCGGAGTCGCCGACCTGTCCACTCCAGGGGATCTCCTGCACGGTGGCGTGCACGGTCGTGCCGAAGAGCTCGGGGTCGATGTTCTTGAAGACGACGTCCGCGTCACCGCTCTTGCCACCGAAGATCACCCGGGACTGCTTCTTGTCCTCGTCGAGGGTTGCCACCCCCTGGAGGGTGTACTGCTGGTTGGGGTGCGGGGCGGTCACCTGCACCGTGTGGCCGGACATCTGGCCGTAGGCGTTGAACAGCCACCACTGGCCGTTGCCCTTGTTGGCTTCGACGGCGGAGTCGTTGAGGTTGCCGTCTATGTTCCAGTACGCCAGGTCGGCGTCGATCTTCGACTCCTCGATCGCGGAGACCCACTGGATCACCTGGCCGGGCACGGACAGATGGTAGTTGTGGCCGTACTCGTTGACGTTGATCGGCAGCGGGTTGATGCCGACCTCCTTCTCCCACTGCCGGTACCTGGCGACGCTCGTCCGGACCGCGGCGGGCGACGACAGTTCGTGCCAGGTCACCACGTCGGGCACCACGCCGTTGGCCTTGGCGTACTGCAGGAAGCCCTTGACCTGGTCGTAGAGCACGCTGGTGTTGGGGCCCGCGATCCGCGCCCGAGGGTCGAGGCTCCTGATGAGCTGGTAGACCTCTTTCCACGCCGCGAAGAAGTGCTGCGGGTCGTTCAGCCACGAGACCTTGTTGTAGCTCCAGTCGCCGGTGCCGAACATGTTCCCTTCGGGTTCGTTGAAGGGCACGTACACGACATGGTCCTTGTACTCACCCATGGTCAGGACCTGCTTGACCTGCTTCTTGATCTTCTCCTTGAAGTCATCGAGCCGCGCGGGACCGTCGGCACCCGGCCACTGGTAGGGGAACCCGCGGTAGATGTCGGTCATGTAGATGTAGACGTCCTTGCCGCCCGAGTCCACGAACGGCGGCAGGACCTCCAGGGCGTCCGCCCCCGGATGCTGCGGCCCGTCCTGCGCCTTCGTCGACACCGTACGGACATGCATGCCCTCCAGGAGGTTGCGGCTGGGCACCCCGTCGCCGTAGACGCCGTACAGCGAGCCCGAGGCGCCGCCGTGGAAGGGACCCGTGTCAGTGGAGAGGTCCACGACGAGCCGTTCCGGCTCGGCCGCTCCGGCCGTGCCGGAGCTGGCGAGCATGGTGGCGATGACCGTCATCGCCGCGGCGCCTGTTCCAGATGTTCTCCTGCGTCGCACTGATGTCTCCGTGGTGTCCGTGAGGGCGCAAAGAAGGGTAGAGACGGCGGTTACGGGCTGCCGTGACCGCCAGCCATGTCGAACCGGTTCGACTTGTGCGAGGTCGCCTGGCTCGCCGTCACGGGGAGGGAATCTGGATCGCGAACTGGCGTCACACGCATCCGTCGAACCGGTTCGCCGGAAGTTAGCACCGGCGAACCGGGCCAGCAATACTCCCGACGCGATTGTCTCGCCTGACACGGAGTGGCAGCGGCTGTGCCGCGGCGGACGACAGGCCGATGTGCCTGGTGAGGGCGACAACGGTGGGGCGGGGTGATGTTTCGCGGTCCGCGTTGCTGTTTCCGGTGCGTTTCCGAAAGCGCGCGCAAGGCATTGACACCCGCACGGGCAGCTCTTACCTTCCCATCACGCGAACCGGTTCGACGACCGGAAGCGCCGCATTCGCCCACTCTTCTGCGCCCCGGCGGTACGATCCCTCTCTCTCGAGAGTCGCGAACCGGTTCGATCTTCTATGAAGGAGCCCCGTGAACATCGGTGAGATTGCCAAGCGGGCCGGTGTCTCGCGGAGCACCGTGTCGTACGCACTGAGCGGTAAACGTCCGGTGTCGGACGAGACCCGCGAGAAGATCCAGCGGGTCATCGACGACCTGGGCTACCGCCCCAACGCCAGCGCACGCGCCCTGGCCAACGGCCGGACCAGCACCATCGGCCTGGTCTTCCCGCCGGCCGGGGATCACTACACCGGAATGCAGCTCGATTTCATCGGCAGCGTGGTGGAGGCCGCTGCCGCCTACGACTACGACGTGCTGCTGTCCCCGAGCGGGGTGGACAGCGACCGCTCCTTCCAGCGACTGCTGGGCGAGCGGCGCGTCGACGGCGCGATCCTGATGGAGATCAGACTGCAGGACGACCGGGTCGACCACCTCATCGCCGAGAACTTTCCCGCCGTCTGCATCGGCCGCACCGCGCAGCCGGAGGGCGACTGGTGGGTCGGCCTGGACCACACCGCGCTGGCGGCGGCCTGTGTCCACTACCTCGCGGACCTGGGCCACCGCAGGATCGCCTTCGTCAACCGGCCGGAGCGGCTCCTGCGCGCCGGGTACGAGTCCGCACACCGAGGACTCGACGGCTTCACCAAGGCCGCTGCGGAGCGCGGGCTCACCGCCCGTACGTACGACTGCGGGGACGACGCCCCCTCGGGGCAGGCCTGTGTGGAGCGGATCCTGCATGACGACCCCGACACCACGGCCCTCGTCACCCTGAACGAGGCAGCGCTGGGCGGCCTCTACCGGGGCCTGGCCCACGCGGGCCGCCATGTGCCGCGCGACTTCTCCGTGACGGGAGTGGTCGCCGCCCGGTGGGCCGAGACAGTGACTCCGCAGCTCACAGCGGCAGACGTGCCGGCCGCGCAGATGGGGCGTCTGGCCGTCGAACTGCTCGTCGAGCGACTCGACCACCCCGACGCGCCGCCTCGCCAGCAACTGCTCGCCCCGCCGATCTCGCTGCGTGGAAGCACCGGGCCCGCCTACGCCGTTGGGCCCGCAAGTCCCGGCTCCGCCTGAACGCCTGACCGGCTGCCGCCTGTCGGGACCACAACCGCCCGGCGGTTGCGTGAGTCGCTCCCGCTGCCCCTACCCGTCCTCGCCCGGGGTCTCCGCCCCTTCGACCCGACCAGTGGGCTCCGTCCCCCGCACCCCAAACCCCTGTCCGGGGGACGGCCCCGGACGCGCGCTCCGCAAACCGCCGGAGGGGCCGGCGTCCCGCCGTGCCCCCCGGCCCTCTCTGGCATGCGTATGTCAACCTCGGAGATCAGAGGAACACCCATGAACAGATCCAGCAGACGCCGTCTCAGCGCCGCTGCCATGACCGTAGCCGCCCTCACGGCCGCCACCACCGCATGCTCATCCGGTGACGGCAACACGTCCGCCAAGGCGGCCGACAGCGGCACCTACACCATCTGGGACCCGTACCCGCAGTTCGCCAAGGACTCGGACTGGGTGAAGCTGCTGGAAGGCTGCGGCAGCGAGGCCGGAGTCAAGATCAAGCGGACGGCCTTCGACACCAGCGATCTGACGAACAAGGCGCTGCTGGCGGCTCAGCAGGACAACTCCCCGGACGTCCTCATCCTCGACAACCCGGTGGTCTCGACGCTCGCCGAGGCGGGGGTCCTCACCACGACCGACGAGAACAAGGTCGACACCTCCAAGGTGGACCCCAACCTGCTCGCGGCCGGCCAGTCGGGCGGCAAGACCTACGGCACGCCCATCGGCGCCAACACCCTGGCCCTCTACTACAACAAGGACGTCCTCAAGACCGCAGGCGTGGACATCGCCTCGATCACGGACTGGAAGTCACTGACCGCGGCGCTGGCCAAGGTCAAGAAGGCGGGCAAGAAGGGCATCACCTTCTCCGCGATCGGCACCGAGGAGGGCAGCTTCCAGTTCCTGCCGTGGTTCTGGGGCTCCGGCGCGAAGCTCACCGAACTCGACTCCGCCCAGGGCGTGTCGGCGCTGTCCCTGTGGAGCGACTGGATGAAGAAGGGGTACGCCCCGAACTCGGTGATCAACAACACCCAGACCACCAGCTGGCAGGAGTTCGCGAGCGGCGACTACGCCTTCGCCGAGAACGGCACCTGGCAGCTCGCGAACGCCGAGAAGGCCGGCTTCGACTATGGCGTCCTGCCCATCCCCGCGTCCGACGGCGGCAACGCGGCGGCCCCGACCGGCGGCGAGTTCGTCACCATCCCCGTCCAGGGCGACACCGGCCGCTACACCACCACTCAGAAGCTGGTCTCCTGCCTGACCAGCACCGAGAACCTCAACGCCACCGACACCACCCTGTCCTACGTGGCCCCCACCAGCGAGGTGCAGGACAAGCAGGTGGCGGCCGACGCCAAGCTGAAGCCCTGGGTCGAGGCGGTCAAGGCCGCCAAGGGACGCACGAGCGACGACCTCGGCACCAAGTACCCCAAGATCTCCGAGCAGATGTGGAAGGCCGTCCAGTCCGCCCTCAGCGGGTCGCAGTCGCCGAAGGACGCGCTGGTCGCAGCGCAGGACGCCGTCAAGTAAACCGTCGAGCAACCGCATTCGGGGCTCAATGATGAACCGCACGACACACCCGCCGGACCGCCGGCCGGTGCGCGACCGGAACGGGGCGGCCACCGCCGCCCCGCCCCCGGCCGCCACCGCTTCCCGGAGCCGTCGGCCCAGCTCCCAGCAGTGGGCCGCCTGGGCATTCCTCGCGCCGGTGACCCTCTACCTCGGCCTCTTCTACGCCTACCCCCTCTACCGCAACCTCGATCTGAGCCTGCGCAACTACACCGTGCGCTCGTTCGTCCAGGGCGACGCGCCGTTCACCGGCCTCGCGAACTACCGAACCGTCCTCGACGACCCGACCTTCGGCCCGGCCCTCACCCACACCGTGGTGTTCACCGCCGTGTGCCTGTTCTTCCAGTACGCCATCGGCCTGGCCCTCGCGGTCTTCTTCAACCAGCACTTCCGGCTCTCCGCCACCCTGCGGGCCCTGTTCCTGGTGCCGTGGCTGCTGCCGCTGATCGTGTCGGCCTCCTCCTGGTCGTGGATGCTCAACAGCGACTCGGGCATCGTCAACGCCCTGTTGAGCACCGTCGGCATCGATCCGGTGCACTGGCTGACTTCGCCGTCCTGGTCACTGACCTCGGTGATCATCGCCAACATCTGGATCGGTGTCCCGTTCAACCTGGTCGTGCTGCACAGCGGTCTGCAGTCGATCCCCAGCAGCCTCTACGAGGCGGCCGCCCTCGACGGTGCGGGTGCCTGGCGGCGCTTCTGGAGCATCACCTTCCCGCTGCTGCGCCCAGTGTCCGCCATCACTCTGCTGCTGGGCCTGGTCTACACACTCAAGGTCTTCGACATCATCTGGATCATGACCAAGGGCGGCCCGGCCGATTCGTCCACCACCTTCGCCACCTGGTCCTACCGGCTCGGCTTCGGCAACCTGCTCCCCGCCTTCGGCCCCGGCGCGGCCGTCGGGAACCTGCTCGTCGTCGCGGCGCTGGTCTTCGGCCTGGTGTACCTGAGGGTCCAGCGAAAGCAGGCACTGTCGTGACCGGGACCGCTATGAACCGACGCAACCGTACGTGGTGGAAGACCGCCACGGGCCTGCTGCTCACGGCGATCATGCTCTTCCCGGTCTACTGGATGCTCAACGTGTCCTTCACCCGCGACCAGGACATGCGCAAGTCCCCGCCCGACCTCTTCCCCGTCCGCGGCACTCTGGACGGCTACCGCGCCGTCCTCGACCAGCAGCTGCCCTACCTCGCCACGAGCCTGGTCATCGGCCTCGGCACGGTCGTGCTGACCGTGGCGCTGGCCGCGCCCGCCGGCTACGCGCTGGCGAAGCTACGGCCACGCGGCGGCGGAGTGCTCAGCTTCCTCCTCCTGGTGGCCCAGATGATCCCCGGCATCATCATGGCGATGGGCTTCTACGCCATCTATCTCAGCCTCGGCCTGCTGCAGTCGGTACCCGGTCTGATCGTCGCGGACTCCACACTGGCCGTCCCCTTCGCGGTCCTGATCTTCACCGCCTTCATGACCGGCATCCCCAGCGAGCTGATCCAGGCCGCGCAGATGGACGGAGCAACAGCCCTGCGCACCTTTTGGTCCGTTGTGCTGCCGATGAGCCGCAACGCCGTCGTCACGGTCTCCCTGTTCACGTTCCTGTGGTCCTGGTCCGACTTCGTGTTCGCCAGCACCCTCGCCAACGGCGGCACCCACGAACCGATCACCCTCGGCATCTACCACTACATCGGCAACAACAACCAGGAGTGGAACGCCATCATGGCCACCGCCGTCGTGGCCTCGCTGCCCGCTGCGGTCATCCTCGTCCTCGCCCAGCGCTACGTCGCCGCCGGCGTGACCGCCGGAGCCGTCAAGGACTGACCTCTTCCGGTCAGTCCCCGTCCGGCCAGTCCACCTCCCGGCAGACAGCCGCGCCCACCGCCGAAGAAACGAGTAACGCCTCATGACCGCCGCCCGCTCCGGCCCGGCCTTCTCCGTCCACGACATTCCCTTCAGCACGCACGGCGCCTGGTTCGACCTCTCGCCCGTGGTGGCGGAGAAGACGTACGCCGAGGACCTGCACCTGGTCTCCCACCAGAACGGCATGCACGCCGTCCTGCGTCTCATGCCCCTCGACACGAAGAACGGCGACCGGGCCGAGACTCGCGTCGAGTCGACGCCGAGCCTGCTCAGTTGGGTTCACCAGGCAGGGAGCATCGCCTGTGCCTACGAGTCACCGGACACCGTCCGCCTCCGGGGAAAGGGGTTGGGGCTGCGCGTGACCGCGGCCGCAGAGGCCCTGACCCCCTTCACGGGCACGTACTTCCACCGCGACCCGGTGGACGGCTCGCACGTGTTCACGTCGTACGAGACGGGGCGCCGATACCGGATCACGGTGCGGTCCGGCTCCGTCACCGAGGTGGCCGGCAGCCAGGCCCTGGGCAGCGGCGACCGAGGCGTCACCATCACCGCGGACAACGGCGGAGTCTGGGAAGCGGCCGTCGAGGAACTGGACAGCGCACGCCGCCCCTTCACCTCCTCGCAGACGTTCGACCAGGTCGTGGCGGCCGCGGAGCAGGCCTTCACCTCCTTCGCCGACGCGGTGGCCCCCTGGCGCTCGCCCGGCACCCCGGCCGCCGAACTCGCCGCCTACGTCCTGTGGTCGGCGACGGTCCGCCCGGCCGCGCTCGTCACCCGGCCCGCCGTGCTGATGTCCAAGCACTGGATGGACAAGGTCTGGAGCTGGGACCACTGCTTCAACGCCCTCGCCCTGGCGCCCGGAGCACCCGCGCTGGCCTGGGACCAGTTCTCGCTGCCCTTCGACCACCAGGACGAGAGCGGGGCCCTGCCCGACTCGGTGACCCACTCGGAGGTCCTCTACAACTTCGTCAAACCACCCATCCACGGCTGGACCCTTGGCCGCCTGCGCCGCAGACTCCCCGACCCCCTTGGCCGGACCGAACTCACCGAGACCTACCGCCGGTTGGGACGCTGGACGGAGTTCTGGCTCACCTCGCGCCGCGCACCGGGCTCCGCCCTGCCCCACTACCAACACGGCAACGACAGCGGCTGGGACAACGCCACGACCTTCGACCCCGAGCGCGTGGTCGTCACCGCCGACCTGGCCGCGTTCCTCGTCCTGCAACTCCGTGAACTCGCCGCCCTGGCCACCGAACTGGACCGTCCCGACGAGGCCGGCCGCTGGACCCGCACCGCGGAGACCACCCAGGCGGCGATGCTCGACGAACTGTGGACGGGAGAGCGATTCGTGGCGCGGGGCGTCGACAGTGCGCAGACCTGGAGCACGTCCAGTCTGCTGGACCTCATGCCGATGGTGCTGGGCGAGCACCTGCCCGAGAACGTCTCCACCGTACTGGCGGCCGGTATCGAGGCCCACCTGACCCCGCACGGACTGGCCACCGAACTCCCCGCCTCACCCCACTACCTCCCCGACGGCTACTGGCGCGGCCCGATCTGGGCCCCCGCCACCGTCCTCATCGAGGACGGCTTGCGCCGCAGCGGTCACCACCGTCTGGCGGACGAGATCAGCGACCGCTTCCGGACCCTGTGCGAAACCCACGGCTTCGCCGAGAACTTCGACGCACTCACCGGCACGGGCCTGCGCGACCGCGCCTACACCTGGACCGCGGCCGCCTACCTTCTCCTGGCCGAGGCCCACGAACTCCGGCACACCGCGCCCGAATCCGCCGCCCGCACCGGCGGATGAGCCGACCCTCGACCACCACCCCTCTCCGGCTGCCACCCACCTCGGGAGTCGCCATGCACGTCCCCGACCGGCTGGAGAACACTGCCTGCCGGCAGTGGCGGCCGGTCCCGGCCACCTGACCTCCGTCATCCGCCCTCCCGGCCTCAGGAGGAATCGATGCGCCCCGCCCGCACCGGGCCGCCGTCGCGCGGGGAGGTCCCTGGTCACCCCGTTCGCCGCACGCGACTTCCCCGGCCGCTGGATCCGGTACTCACCGCAACCCACAAGCTCCGGGCGGACCGTTATGAGGCCACCAGCCTCTTCCGCCAGGACAGGTCTTTCCGGCGGGTCTCGCCCCAGGCCTGACCTGCCTTCGCCGTGCCCCCGGCCGGGTGCGGGCCACCGCCCACGTGCCACCTGAACCGCCCCACCCGGACCGCCGACCGCTCTCCTCTCCTCGGCGACCCCATGAACCGGCACACCGAACCCGCCAGAACGGCGGCTGCCGAAGGCCACCCGGGCCCACCGGGGGACCGGGTACCACACACCCTCTCGGGAGATCACATGCACATGTCCCGCATTCTCGTCCCGCCCAGACGCGACGGCAGACCCGGCTCCCCAGGAGGCCGCCGCCCGCGCACGACCACCGCGCTCACCGCGCTGTTCGCGTCGGTCGCGGCCGTCGTCGTCCTCCCCGGCACCTCCGCCCAGGCCGCGGACACCACCGTGGCCGTCGACTTCGCCACGGCCGGCGGAGCCCCCACCTACCGGGCCTCGGGCACCATCTACGGGATGACCGAGAACGGCTCGCTGCCCCAGGACCACTTCTACAAGGACATCAAGTGGAAGTTCATGCGGGCCGGCGGCGCCCAGCTGGACAACCCGGGCGGATGGGTCGCCGGCAAGTACGACCGGCGGTGGAACTCCACCCGCGCCCAGTACCAGCGCACCAAGGCGCTGGGCGGAACCTTCGTCATCCTGCCGCACGACCTGTGGGGCGCCGACGGCACCACGACCCCCACCTTCCCCGGTGACAACGGCGACTGGTCCCGCTTCGACGCCTTCTACGACCGCCTGCTCGCCGACGTTCGGGCCGCGGGCATGACCGACATCCAGTGGGACATCTGGAACGAGCCCGACTGCGGCCAGTTCTGGGGCTCCGGCCAGCCCCAGTACCTGGAGATGTGGAAGCGCGCCCACCAGAAGATCCGGGCCGCCATCCCCGGGGCCGTCATCGTCGGCGCGAGCACCTGCGGCAGACCCACGAGCTCCAACACCTGGTGGAACACGTACCTCGACTACGTGAAGGCGAACAACGTCGAGCCGGACGTCTACAGCTGGCACGACCTCCCCGGTGACCCGGTCGCCGACAGCAACTCCCTGCGCTCCAAGCTGTCGGCGCGGTCGATGACGACGAACCGCTCCTTCCAGGTCAACGAATACGCGGGCACCAACGAGCAGAACCCCGGCCGTGGCGGCTGGTACATCTCGCGCCTGGAGCGGGCGGGCGCGGACGGTCTGCGCGCCAACTGGGCCTCGGGTGCCAACCTGCACGACTTCCAGGCGAAGTTGCTGACGAAGACCGGCAGCCAGTACGTGCCGCTGGGGGAGTGGTTCCTGTACCGCTACTACGGCTCGCAGACCGGCAACATCGTGAACTTCACGCCCGGTACGAACACCGACGGCCTGGCGACCAAGGACAACAGCGCCCGCAACGCCAAGATCCTGCTGGGCAGCAACGGAAACACCGGCACGGTCACCGTCAACCTCAACCGCCTTGACACCACCTCGGTGGTGGAGAACGGCCGGGTCCGCGCGGTCGTCCAGCGCATACCCAACAACGGCGGCGGAGCGGTGAGCGGACCTGTCACCGTCTCCGACCAGCTTCTGACGGTCGGCAACAACTCGGCCTCGGTGAACGTGCCGTGGACGGACGCCGCCGACGGCTACACGGTCACACTGCTGCCGCCGTCCAACACCACCGTCTCCACCGTCGCGGTAGCTCAGCACAGCGGCCAGTGCCTGGACGACACCAACCTGTCCACGGCCAGCGGCACGCAGTACCAGCAGTACCACTGCGAGGGCGGCTACCAGCAGATGCTCGACTTCAAGCCCGTCGCCGGCCGCGCGAACACCTACACCGTGGTCAACCAGCACAGCGGCAAGTGCCTGGACGTCTCGGGCGCCTCCGTGGCCGACGGTGCCACCGTGGTCCAGTACACCTGCAACGGTGGCACGAACCAGATGTTCACCCTCAACCCCGTCACCGCGCTCGGCAACAGCAAGGACTACCAACTGGTCGCCGTCCACAGCGGCAAGTGCGTCGACGTCAGCCAGATCTCGACCGCACCCGGCGCGAAGGTCCACCAGTGGACCTGCGATCCGGCGAGCGCACTGAACAACAAGAGGAACCAGATCTGGCGCCTCCATGGCATGAGCTGACCTGCGTCCATGGCATGAGCTGACCGGCGTCCAGGGCAAGCTGACCTGCGTCCCTTCCCACGGGGCTCCCGACCACGGCAGGGAGCCCCGTGGGCTGCCGGGGCATGCCCTCCGCCAGGCCGGTGCCCTGGACCGTGGTCCCCCTTCTCATTCCGGGTTTTCGCGCCGACGACGTCCGGAAGATCACCCGCTTGTCCTCAACCGCACTTGAGGTCCTACGGTCTTCACGTGATCCGCACGGCGTGCAGGCTCCGCACCCGAAACACCAGAGGGGGAATTCCCATGACGGCTCAGCAGGTCTCCGACGCGGAACTCGCCGGACAGCCCGCCGCACACTGGACCGGTGTCGCCTACGAGGCGCTCATCGCGTACACCCGGGCCCGGCAGGCTGAAAAGGGCTACACCCAGCCCCAGTTCTGGCTGCTGCGCAACCTTTCGGTCAACGACATTTCGCCCGACGGCGAGGGGATGACCCTGCCCGAGCTGCGAGCGGCCATGGCCTCCTATATCCGGCCCGAGGACGATCTGGCGGCGGAGGCCGAGGTGCTCGTGGAACGCGGCTGGCTGAGCTGGGGCGCCGACGGCCGGCTGCGGCTCACCGAGGAGGGGGAACAGGCCCGCGTCGACCTCGCGCGCAACGCCCCCGCGATCCGCGCCGCCCTCCACGAGGGGATCGACGACGCGGACTACGTCACCACGGTGAAGGTGCTCCAGCAGCTGATCCGCAACGCGGGCGGGACGGTCGCCTGACAGACCGAGGGACGCGGACGTCTGTGTGCCGAGCTGCCCGGAGCCGGATGTCTCGCTTCTTGAGTCGGTGTTGGGCCAGGACAGCCGTCACAAGGTTCTCGCAAGGTTCACAGTAGATCCTCACCTCGCGTGCCGACAGGCGGATCGCGGCAGGCGGTGCATGCCGCAGAGAACGCCGATGCCGGCGCGCGCAGGGCTCCCGGGGAGCGACGTGCCACCCGCCCTGCCGGCAGTCGCGCGAGGCGTGGCCGAGCCGACGCAACAAGAGAATGGAACTGCCATGCGCAAGATGATGTTCCGAGCAAACCGGACGGCCGTCGCCACCGTGGCCGCCGTCTTCATGGCCTCCGGAGTGGTCGTCGCGGGGGCGACGACCGCCTCCGCGGACGAGTGCGGAGGCCCCCGTGACTACCTCTGCGGCGCGGTGAAGAACCGGACCGGCCGCACGATGCACTACACGATGAGTCTCGGCTCGGGCCCGCACTTCTGCGACGTGTGGAACATCGACGGCGGCACGACGAGCAAGTTCAAGCACGACAAGTGCAAGCAGGAGTCGTTCGGCAATGGAACGCGGGGCGGTAACGGCACCGGCAAGGACGTCGACGCCTTCACGTTCGCCACCCACGGCTACCACGAGCGGTTCTCGCGGGTCGGTACGTGGCACTGGCGGGCGAAGGGCGTGTGGACGAAGATCCGGAGCGGGGAGATCGCCGACTGCGGCATCGGCGACAACAACGAGGTCTGGTGCACCGTGCTCGTGCAGGTCTGAGACAGCCCTGAAAGGCGGCGGCACGCACATGCCGCCGCCTGGCCGATCTGATGGACAAGAAAGGCCTCGTCCACGGACTCCGCTGTTCTTGCTGATCAGGCGTGTCTCGGCCGCACCCGGAAACAGACATCAGCTCCCAGACCCCCGTTCGCGGCAGGCGAGCGTGCTGAGGTGGCCTGCCGCGGGTGTCGTCAGGAGAAGAAGTCGTCCACGCAGCCGGCGCTGTCGCGGAGCCAGGTCATCGCCCTGCGCGTGTTGGGTCCGTACACACCGTCAGCAGCAACCTTTTCCTTGCGCTGCGCTGCTTTGAGGGCCCGCTCCGTCGCGCCTCCGAAGTCACCGTCCTGGGCCAGACCCGCGTTGTAGCACATGTTCAGATTGAACTGCAGAGCGCGGACGGCATTGCTGTTGGAGCCGCGCCCCATGTTGCAGTCCAGCGCGTTGTTCGACGCCGCAGGGAGGAAGATGCCGGACCGGTACACCTCCTTGGAACAGTGCGGGACGGCGCTCGCGGTGGTCGCGGGTACGACCACCAAGCCGGCGGCGAGCGCGACGGTACAACCCAGGCTCTGCAACAGGCGGACCGATTTCATATGTCTTCCCTTCGACGAGGACGGGCCTCACGGGTGTGCGGCCTTGGTGGCCGGGCGGCGGGGTGCCCGCTCCGCCCGGTTGCGGCGAGTGACCCGATGTTCCGCGGCACGCCTTGCGGAAATCTTGCGGCGGGGGGCCGACGCTCTACGTAGTGGCCGCGATCGAGCGAAACAGGTCCTTCTGGCCGCGACCACGGACTCGACCAACGGCCAATGCCCGGTGAGCCGAAACCCGACGCGTCGCGCGATCGCCGCCCGTCAAAGCCACAGCCACAGCCAGAGCCGTCTGACTCGGCTGATCACGTGTGGCGACGGATCTCGGTGATGCCACGGAACCGGTTGCTCTGCTTGTGCGTTGCCTCGACAGGCCTGTGAGGGGAGAACATTGTCGAGCTTGAGCTTCCCGCCGGTGCGGGTGGTCGGACGCGGGGCGGCCTGGTACCGCGGTGATTGCCATGTCCACTCCGTGCGATCGGGTGGCGGAGAACTCACCCCTGCAGAGTTGGCGCTCCGAGCCCGCGCCGCCGGTCTCGACTTCATCGCGACGACAGAGCACAGATCTGCTGCGGAACCCGGTGCATGGGGGCATCTGGCCGCCGATGACTTCCTGATTGTTCTCGGTGAGGAAGTGACCACGAAGGCCGGGCACTGGCTCGCGCTCGGCCTCAGCCCCGGCCAGGTCGTCGACTGGAACTACGGGGCCGGAGACGGACTGATCGATCAGTGTCTGGACCAGGTCCATCGAGTGGGAGGCCTGTGTGTGGCGGCGCACCCACATGCGCCCTATCCGACGGGCGACTTCATGTACTCCTTCCAGGGCTTCGACGTGGTGGAGGTGTGGAACGGGCTATGGACTTCGGACCGGCCCTGGAACGCCGACAACGAAGCCGCCCTGGCCGAATGGGGGCGGAGCCTCGCAGCCGACATCCAGACGGGTTCGTGGCGGCCGGCGATGGGCAACAGCGACACGCACTTGGAGGGGCAGATCGGCATCCCCCACACTGTGGTCTTCGCCGAGGAGTTGAGTACCGATGCAATCCTCGCCGGGATCCGCTTGGGCCGGAGCTGGATCGCCGAGTCGGCGGCCGTGAAGGTGTCGTTGACGGCCAGTGTTGAGGGTCGCATCGCGGGAGTGGGAGAACGGCTCGTAGCTCATGGTGGGCAAGTTGAAGTGCGTGCAGCGGTACAGGGTGTGCCGTCGGCAACCGTCAGCTTCCACACCGATCGAAAGGTCGACCGCGCGGCCCTTCCCGGTGACGGAGCGGGTGCGGTGCGGTGGCACACGACGGCGGAGGACTCGGTATTCGTCCGCATCGAGGTGCGCCATCCCGACGGGACCGTCGCCGCGCTCACCAATCCCATCATCCTGCTCTGACTGATCGCTTCCACGTGCGGTGCGCAGGCGACGTGGACAGATAAGGCTGCAGGCCAGTTCGAGCAGTATCGGCACGCCGCGCCGGCAGCCGCCGCTCTGTGGCTGGTGAGGTGCCGGGACGACGAAGCCTTCGGTTCAACCGACGGGGTTACGAGGGGTCAGAGCATAAGGAGCAACCGCGTGTTCGGTACGAGCTTGCGGTTCACGCTGGTGCTCTGCACGAAGATCGTGAAGTCGTCGTTGTGGTCCGGCTTGACGCGCACCTCCACGTCCGGCAGGCCGAGCAGGGCGCGGGCCTCGGGACCCGTGTACACCCGGTCCGTCTTCTTCTCCAGCACCGCAATCTGTTTCCGCGCCTGAATCTTCTCCGACTTACTCAGCTGGTAGAACGCACCACCGGTACGGTAGGTGTGTCCGCATTCGATCACCCAGTCCCGTATCGCCGCGTCACGGGCCACCGGGATCAGCTGGTACTGCGACGGATTCACCGGGGTGAGGCCGGCCGCTTTGATGGTGTCCTTGTTGACCGCCTCCGCACCGGTGGAGAACACCGCCCGCGATCCCCGGATGCCCTGGGTGCGGCCCACCATGAATTTCTCGGTGGCCTGCCGGATGACCTGCCCGGCCTCTTCCAGACCCTGTGTGCTCGTGGCGTCCCAGATGGCGATGTTGTCCTTCGGGAAACCGCACTGCATGGCCTCGCGCTTGCCCATCTGGTCCGGCACCAGAACAGCCAGCGTCCAGTTGTCCTCCTGCCTCTCGATCATCTCGGCCACGGCAGCGACGAGTGCACGCGGATCCCGGGCAGGAGCATCCGGGCAGCGATGACTTGCGTTCTCCTGCCCATCGGTCAGTACGAACGTCAGGAAGCTGTGGTCGCCGTACAGTTGTGCCGTCTGCGCCAGCTCCCGCTGTGACTTCAGCGCTGCCGCCAGCAGAGCCGTCATGCCACCGACCCGGTACAGCTGCTTCAGCGACGGCATCCGCAGCACGTCCTTGTCGTAGATGACGCACTCCACCTTGTCTGCGAAGACGTACACCGTGACGCGGGTTTCCTGGTCCAGTTCCCTCGACCGGCGGGCAAGGTACGCAATCTGCTGGTCGGCGACTTCGACGACCTTGCCGCTCAGGTGCGACATGGACGAACTGGCATCCAACACGAGAGCAACGTGGTTGATGTAGTTCTGGTTTCCGGACAAGACAGCTCCCCCTCTTCCGGCTCGATGCTTCCACCATCTCACCCACCACTGACAATCGATCTTGGCTCCCGGACCGGACGAAGAGCCCACCCGGAGGGACGGATCCGAAACGCCGCACGGACCCCCGGTCAAGGTCACGGTCACGGCCCGGGGCCTCTGCCCCTTCCGGGCGCACCGCGTACGCCCCTACGGGCCTCAGCGGCAATCGACTTGCGCCTCAAGCGGCCTGAGATACCACAGTGGCCCCCATGAACGGCCACGAGCTGTACCTCATCGGAGCCGCCGCGTACCGTGCCGGAGAGTCCCCCCGGTCCCCCCGGTCCCAGCAGGCCGTCACACGCTTGATGGAAGCGGCCACCGCGCTGTCCGGCACACCACACCGCTCACCCCCGAAGTCGGAAACCGGATGGCCGACGGATACCGGCAGGTGCCCGACATCCTGCGCCGGATCGCCCGAAGAGGAAGCCGGCTCCAGAGCCCCGTCTACGACGACACCCACGTGCCGGTACGTGTCCCTGGTGGCGTTGATCAACGGACCGCGACCGAGGAGGACCACGACTCCGTCCCCTGTGCATGGATCGCCGACGCCATGCGCGCCGAGGAACCGCTGACTCCCTGGCAACCACACCGGTTCGTCACGGACCGCAGCCTCCGGCGCGGCCGCAAACACCGCAGGAAGCTGGAAGTTGCAGAGCACACGGCCGGGCGCCGCACGGAGGCCGGCCTGGCCTGTCACAGGTGCGGCCGATGCAGGAGCTGCTCACCGGGCCGCGGCCACGGCCCGGTGAGCACTGCCCTCCCGCAGTGCCGTACGCACCGGAAGTGTTACGGATAGCCCGGCGTCAGCTCGCGCATGACTCGTCCTTGACGATCTCCACCCAGCCTTGCGTGGTGACGTAGGCGCGAAAGCCGTGCCCGACGCATTTGGTGGCGAGGTTGCTGAAGTCGTCCGGCATGTTGTAGACCTCGGCGGCGGTGTCGTCGCCCTTCTTCCCCTTCACCGGGGCGTCGCCCTTGCCTCGCTCATCTGCGTAGTTCTGAGAACACCCGGTGAGCAGGCCACCCGCCACCAGGGCCAGGACGGCGGCGCACTGCACTATGTTTTTCCGTCGCATGCTCGGTTCCCCCCGTACGCGTGCGGTTTATCCGGTACAGACGCCTCGAGGGCTGAATCGGTTCCTTTCGTGGTGATTCGACCAGGGCTTGTGCGGTTTCGTGATCAATCCTGCCTATCCGGAACCGTCTGGCGGGCGGATCCGGCAGGGAAGCGATCTTGAAGCGCAGGTAACTCACCGACGTGCAATGGCAGTTGATCGAGCCTTTCCTCCGGCCCGTACCGCCGAGCGGCTGCGGGGGACAGGCGGGTAACTCCCCCTGAGTACCGCCGGGTCACTCTGGTTGCCCCACGAACACCCGGCCGTGGCAGTCACTCGTCGAGGACGACAGCGGATGGCGAAGCCATGATCGACGCGGCGATCTGCGACGGCGACATCGGACAGCGTGGCCCGGCCGCCGATGGACTCGCGACGGAGTTTGGCGGCGTGCTCCTTGGAGACCCGTCCGGCGAACCCAAAGCAAGGAGAAGCCATGGGCATTATCGCGTGGATTGTCATCGGTCTGCTCGCCGGAGCTATTGCCAAGGCACTCATGCCGGGCAGGGACCCGGGCGGAATCATAGTCACCATGCTCATCGGAATCGCCGGAGGTCTCCTCGGAGGCTTCCTCGGCAAGGTGATCTTCGGAGTCGACTCGATCGACGGGTTCTTCGAGATTTCCACCTGGATCGCAGCCATCGTCGGGTCCGTCATCCTCCTCGCGCTGTACCGCCTGTTCACCGGCCGTGGACATGGGCGCGGACACCGCGGGCACGCCCACGCCTGACAACGCCGCTCCGCTCGACGAAGCCGCCTTCTGTGCGGAGACCTCTCTCGCAGACCGGCGCGCCGCGAGCGGGTGTGGCGCCGTGGAGGCAGGCGTGGTCCGCCACCCCCGTGGCGGCGGACCACGCCTTTCTACGTCACCAACGGCACCGGCTCCGGCGGAGAGGCCTCATCGAGGACCTGCCGCAGTTCGGCTCTCGCCAACTGGCTGCGCGCATCCGTACGGAGATCTCCTGCGGCGCTGGAACTTATTCACCGCGACACGCGAGATGCAACAAGTCCCGGCCGACTCGGATCACGAAAGGCGTAGATCGATCCAAGGAATGGTTTCCCCTGGCAGCACGTACCGCTCGATCTCGGCGAATCCGTGCTTGTATGCGAACCGCAGGCCGTCCTCGTTGGAGGACAGGACCACCGTTTCGATCACCTTGGCGCCCAATGCCCGTGCGCGGTTGAGCCCGCGAGCATAGAGATCCTCGCCGAACCCCTGCCGACGGTGAGGAGCGAGCACACGGGCGATCACGGTGGCCGTCAGCGTGTCGTCCGACGGAGGACGCACCGTGCTGCAGCCCACGAGAATGTCACCGTTGTACGCGACTTCCAGGTGATGGCGCTGTGCGCGCTCCTGTACCTCCTCCATGGACAGGAGGTGCGTAGGGATGATCACGTTGTGGACGTACTGCCAGTCTCTGAAGGTGGCGTCATCGTCCGGCTGTTGGATGCGAAGGTCAGACATCGCAGCAGAAGACCCGAGTACGCCTTGGACGTCAACTCCGTTTTGCCGCGCCGGCGAGACGCCATGGCCGCCAAGGGTGCACGCCGCCGAAGCGGAGCGTGTGCCCTCGGTTCCAGCAGACGGGGGCGTGCTGTCCATGCGATGTGGCACGATCGGCTCACATGTCGTCCTTGCCTGTGTGGTCCTCAACGGCCGTACGCCGTCTGCTGGTTGTTCTTCTGGTAGTGCTCGTGACGGCGGGCGCCACGGCGGCCGGGGTCGTCACAGAGCCCCGGGGCGAGGCGCGGCCCTCCGAGGCCGCGACCCCCGATCGCCTGCGTTACGACGTCACCGTGCGCGGCGACGCCGACGGCTCCAACTGGAGTGGCCGGCAGCGGGTGTCGTTCCGGAACTCCGCCGAACGGCCCCTGCGCGAGGTGTACTTGCGGTTGTGGGGAAACGGCGACGACGGTTGCGGTACGCCGGGAAGACCGTCTCCTGTCAGAGTGTTCAACGTGCGCGGCGGCAACCCGGGCCGACTGACCGTGGAGTGCACGGCACTGCGCATCACCCTGCGGAAACCGCTGGCGCGCGGGGAGCGGGCGAGCATCGCCTTCGACGTATCCATCACTGTGCCCGAGCGCAACGACCGCTTCGGCCGCGAGGGAGCGTTCCGCTTCCTGGGCAACGCCCTACCCGTACTCGCTGTGCACGACGCGAAGGGGTGGCACCTCGATCCTTATGTGCGGATCGGCGAGAGCTTCTACAGCCTGGCCAGTGACTTCAAGGTGCGCATCGACCACCCGTCGACCCTCAAGGTCCCTGCGACCGGCCGCAGTTGGACCGAGTCCGGAGAACCGGGTCGCGCCATCACACACAGCATCGCGTACCGGGTACGGGACTTCGCCTGGGCGGCCGGCCCGTTTCGCACGGTGAGTGAGACCTCCCCCGGGGGCGTGCGCGTGAAGTCGTACTGGGCACCGAGCACGCCCGCCGCTGGAGTACGCCTGACCCGCAAGGACGGCGTCAGCGCCGTCGACCGGTTCAGCAAGGAGTTCGGTCGCTATCCCTATGGCGAGATCGACCTCGTGATGACCGAGAAGTTCGGCGGCGGAATGGAGTACCCCGGCCTGGTCCTCCTCGGCACCACCGACGAGGGCAGCGCCGTCGTCCACGAGGTGGCGCACCAGTGGTGGTACAACATCGTGGGCAACGACCAGTACGGCGCGCCATGGTTGGACGAAAGTTTCGCCCAGTACGCCAACGCGCGGTTCTACGGGTGGGACACCCGCGGGTGCTGGTCCGACGTCGACTGGCCGAACGACCGAACCGCGTTGACCGACTCGATGGCCTACTGGTCCGCGCACCGTGACCAGTACCATCTCGTCTACACGGCCGGTTCCTGCGCGCTCGCGGACCTGGAACGCACCATCGGGGCCGAGGCCATGGCGCGACTCCTCAAGCGGTATGCACAGGACCACTGGTACGGCGTCTCCACCACCAGCGCGTTCAAGAAGGCCGCCCAATCGGCCACTGGCAAAGACCTCGGGCCCTTCTGGAAACAGCACTACATCCGCTGAGAGCACGTCGTCTTCTGGGGCGCCGCGTTCACGGCCGGGCTGCACGCGGCCCTGCGGGTCCCGCGCGGGACCGAACTCGGGGGTCGCGGCGGAGGTGGGACGGGCCAGTCGGCCTCGCGTGCAGTGAAGAACTCCTGGACGGGGGATCGCGCTGGACGGACTCGCCGCGTTACGGCACCCGCAGCGACGATGCCAGGGCTGGAACGGGCTGGTCGCGGGATACGCGACACCGGCCGAACACGCCTGCACCGCAGCCGTGACGCGTGTGCGAGCTGCTGCCGCCACCGGTTTGAGCGGGCGACCGGGCGCGCACCCAAGGCAGCTGGCCGGGGACGCACGGTGACCGCAGGAGGGTGTCCACGCACGGGAGTTGTCCATGGACACAGGGTGAACCGGATGGGGCTTCACACCTCACCAAAGACTCGCATAAGTTGCATATAAGGGTGGTTTGCGCATAACGGCGGTGCCACCATGGATCGGGAGGCGCACCTGCGCCGGGGGCGCCCGGATCCCTGTGGAGGCTCGCCCCATCCTTCGTTCCGCCGTCAGGCGCAGAGCCACCCCGCGTGTCCCCCTGTTGGCGGTCGGTCTGGAGGGTGCCGGATGACAATGATCGACGAACGTCATGACGACGGGGACGCGCGGGGCGTGCGCCAGAGGCACTGCGAACGCCCGGTTGGTCGGCCGAGTGGAGCGTCGACCGCGGCCCGCGTCACGGGATCGAGGCGCGGCGCGAGCCCGCCCCGCTCGGGCGGCCTCGAGGTCATGCGCCTCGATGATCCCCGTGCCGTGATCCCGGAACTGACGGGTTCCAAGGCCGCACGCCTCGCCCGGGCGGCCGCGGCGGGGCTGCCCGTCCTGCCCGGGTTTGTGATGGCCTACGCGTCCGAAGAGCTGCGGCACCCCGATCCTGAGCCGACCGCTCCGGAACCCTCCGGCCGCTACGAAGTGCCCGGTTCCGCACCGCCCTCGCCGGAATCGTCCGACCCCGAACCGTCCGACCCGGAACCGTGCGGCGCCGGCTCGCCCGACCCGGAGCCGCCCGAGCCGGAACCCGCCCTGCGCCGCGCCTGGAACGAACTGTCCGACGGTGGCACACGGCCACTGGCCGTACGCTCCTCGTCCCCGAACGAGGACACACGGGAGTCGTCCCAGGCCGGACAGTTCACCTCGGTACTCGATGTGCGCAACTGGACGGAGTTCCGCGGGGCCGTGCGCGCGGTGCTCGACTCGGCCCGCGGGCCGGACGCCACGACGGCGCCGATGGCGGTGCTCGTGCAGCCGATGCTGGCGGCCCGGGCCGGGGGCGTGCTCTTCGGAGCGGATCCCCTGGCGGGCCGGGCGGACCGGATGCTGGTGAGCGCCGTAGCGGGTGGCCCGCACACCCTGGTCGGCGGGGAACGATCCGGGACCACCTACCGACTGGGCCGCCGGGGGCGGGTGTTGCACACCGAGGTGCCTGGTTCCGAGGTGCCTGGTGTGCCCGAGACAGATGAAACAGGGGAGATCGGCGAGTCCGGTGTCCCGCGACGAGGCGCCCTCCACGAAGGCACAGGTCCAGCGGACGGGACCGCGCATGCGTCCGTACTCACTCCCGGCGAGCTACGACGCCTGGCGCAGCTGGCGCGGCGGGCCCGTCGTGTGTTCGGAGAAGCCCAGGACATCGAGTTCGGCTTCGACACCGATGGGCGGCTGTGGCTGTTCCAGTGCAGGCCGATCACGGCGATGGCGGCGCGGCCCTCGCGGCGGGCACGGCTGCTGGGGCCGGGGCCGGTCATGGAGACCCTGCCGGATCAGTTGCAGCCGCTGGAGGAGGACCTGTGGGTGGTGCCCATGTCCCGCGGTCTGGCCGCCGCCCTGGACATCGCCGGCAGCGCGCCGCGCCGGTGGCTGCGCCGGTTGCCCGTCGTGACGTCGGTCGACGGCCGTGCGGCGGCCGATCTGCGGCTGATCGGCGCGCTACCGCCCCGGCACCGTTGGCTGGCGCTGCTCAACCCGGCGCCGAGCGGCCGTCGGCTCGCCGCCGCATGGCGGGTGGGGCGGCTGACCTCAGCCCTGCCCGGGCTTGCGGTCGACCTGGTGGCGGACGTCGACCGCCGCCTCACCGAGACGCCGCACCCGGCCGGCCTTCCCACCCCCTCTCTCGTCTCCACACTGCGCTGGACCCGCGGCGTCCTGGTGTCCCTGCACGCACAGGAGGCCCTGGCCGGCGCGCTCCTGCCCGAGACGGGCACGAAGACCGCCGCGGGCACCGCACTGACCACCCTTGCCCGGGCTCGCGCCCTGGGCATGCCGGACCATCGCACGGTGGTGGCGGAGCCGGTGGTGCTGGCCCTGGTTCCGCCGAACCTGCGGGGTGGTGCGGGGCTGCCCGGCACACCCCGCGGTCGCGGGCCGCACACCGGGGCCCCGGAACTGACCGCGCCCGTCGCCGCCCTGCCCACCCGCGAGACGCTGCGACTGCGCATCCGCTGGGTGCAGGAGCTACAGGTGAGGTTGGTGGGGGAGGCCGGGCGGCGGCTGGCGGCGCGGGGCGCCCTGGCGGACACCGAACACGTCGGACTGCTGCGCTGGCCGGAGCTGGTCGCGGGGCTGGGCGGCGAAGGGCTCCCGGAAGGACTGGGGCGGCGGGCATCGCACACCGCGTCGGCACCGCTGCCGGACGTCTTCCGGGTCACCGAGGACGGTGTCGTCGTGGCCCAGCGGCCCAAGGGGCCCGACGCCGGACGGGGAGTGTCCGGCGGGCGGGCCGCCGGCACCGTCTGGGACGGCAATGGTCCGCGTCCGGACGACCCCGTGCTGGTGGTGCGGAGCCTCGACCCCGCGTTGGCGCCGCTGCTGCCCGCTCTCACCGCCCTCGTCGCCCAGACGGGCAGCCCGCTGTCCCATCTCGCCCTGCTGGCAAGGGAGTTCGGCCTCCCCACGGTGGTCGGTGTCACCGACGCGGCGCGCCGTTTCCCGTCGGGCTCGCTGCTCACGGTCGACGGCACCACCGGTGAGGTGCGTCCGGCCACGGATGACCTGCCCCCCGTCACCGACGACAGCCATCCCGCTCCCGGCGCACGAGCGGAGGCCGTCCCATGAGGCGTCTCACCTATCTCTTCGGCGGGGCCGCGGCGGCCGGGGCCATGATCTACTTCGTCGTTTACCTGTATCGCTGGCAGTGGCAGCGCGCCATGCTGTGCGGGGTGGTGCTGATCATCGTCGAGATCCTGCTGCTCGGCGTGATGCTGCTCGGCCGGGTGGCACGGCTCGAGGAACGCGTCCGGGACGCCGACCGCGACCGAGTCGGACCGCCGGCACAGCAGCGAGACGTACAGGACGTACTCGCCCGGCTGCGGCCGGGCGACGGCCGGGATGCCCTCGAACGCCGCGACGCCTTCGGTATCCGCGATGCCCTCGAACGCCGCGACTCCTTCGGCAGCCGCGATGCCGTGCACAGCCGCGATGCCGTGCACAGCCGTGATCCTCGCGGCCACCGCGATGCCCTCGGAAGCCCTGAATCCCTCGGAAGCCCTGAATCCCTCAGAAGCGCTGAGTCCTTCCGAAGCCATGAGTCCTTCGGAAGCCGTGAATCCCTCGGCATCCGCAGTTTCCGCGGCGCCCCCGGCCCTGGCGATCACGGCGATCACGATCGCCACGACGGCCACGACGGCCACGACGATCACGACGGCCACGACGATCACGACGGTCACGGCGCCCCCGGCGACCGGTTCCGCTGGCTCGACGATCCGCCGAACCGTACGTATGTCTTCGTACCGGTGCTGATGGTCACGGGTGTACTGCTGTCGGCGCTGGCCTGGCTGGTGCAGCGCATCGCCTCCGCGACGGCACGCCCCAGGGCGGAGCGACAGCTTGCCGGGCGTCTCGCCGTACTCGCCGCACCGGCCGCGGACGACGACCTGCCGCCGTTCGGCGTTCCGCGGCACCGCCGCCGTACGGCACGCACCCTCGCGGTCGGCACCGTCGGGGCCGCACTGCTCGCCGGACTGGTAGGCGGGCTGGCCGAGCTCACGCAGACCCGGCAGGAGGAGGACAACGACAGCGCGGCGACCTCGGTGGTGCTCCGTGTCGACATGCGCGGCGACACGTCGTCGCAGCGGGAGGCGCTCGCGGCGCGGCAGGCCTGGGAGCGCTGCCGTGACTCCACGTCCGTGCCGCTGGGCCACGCCACCCTGGGCCGGCTCGACGACGGTCTCTACGCCGGCGTGGTGCGGCCGGCGCTCACCGATCACGACCGTGTGCGGCTGCGCGGCTGTCTGGAGGACGCCGGCCTGGAGCGCACCCATCTCACGGTCCTGGGCATAGGCGACGTGGAGACGCACGAGGGCTGAGACCGGAAACGAGAGGAATGGCATACCTCACAGCGTTTTGTCCGTATTGAGGGGTACTCTTCCGGGGACGCTTCCGTCTCCCTCCGATCCGGGCCGTTATGGCAGTCATCTCAGCAACCGTTCCCCGCCCATCCGTTACCACCCGGCGTTTCCGCCGTGTCACACTCCGCGTTCTCGCTGGACTCGTGTTCGGCTATCTCGCCCTCTGGGCGACTGGAGCGTTGGGCATCCTCGCCCTGTCGCATTGGGTCAATGAGGAGACCCCGCCGCCCGCAGGAACCCGCACCGTCCAGGGCATCAATCACTTCCAGCCGGTCGACGGCAAACTCTGGCGCGGCGCCGCCCCCTCCGAGCGAGGCTATGCGGAACTGGCCCGACTGCGGTTCACCACCGTGGTGGACCTGCGCGCCGAGGACCTGAGCGCGACCCAGCTCGCCAAGCCGCGCGAGGCGGGGCTGAAGGTCGTCCGGCTGCCGATCAGGGACGGCCAGACGCCGGAACCCGGCCAGGTGCGACGGCTGCTGCAGGTGGTGAACACCGCGCCCGGACCGGTCTTCGTGCACTGCGGTGCGGGAGTCGGCCGAACTGGTTCGATAGCGGCGGCCTACCTGGTGCGGACCGGGCAGGAGTCGCCGGCGGCGGCGGTGCGGCTCAACCTCGCGGTCGGCCCTCCGTCGATCGAGCAGATCTACTACGGGCTGAACCTGACCAAGACCCATGCGAACCAGCCGCCCCTCGCGGTGGTCGCGGTGAGCCGACTGGTGGACGCCCCACGCAGGATGTGGTCCTGGCTGTGATCCCGAGATTCCTCGAGCCGTGACGCGTGATCCCGGACATGGATACAGGCCCGGCGTGGGGCGGCGCCTACAGGGTGAGGTCCAGGACTGCCTTGCCGTGGAGGCTGCGGCCCAGGAGGGCGGCGATGCCTTCGTGGACTTCGTTCCAGCTGCCACGCCACGAGATGTGTGGGGTGAGGTCCTGGGCGGCGAGGCGGTCCGCGAGCCAGGTCAGGTCCGGGCCGGGGAGTGGGCCGTCCTGGATGTGGAAGGTGACGATGGAGCGTCCGTGGCGTCCGTCGTTGCCCAGGAAAGCGCCGGGCGGAAACTGCACGGGCTGCAGTGTGACATCGCCGACAGCGACCAGCGTGCCGTGCGGTGCCAGTTTCTCGAACGCCTTCACCAACTGAGGGCCTCCGACGCAGTCCACGACGGCGTCCATGAGGGCGTCGGCGTGTTCCGGGCCCGGGATCACGTCATCGGCGCCCAGGGCGCGCAGGTGGTCGCCGTGGGTGTCGGGGTCGCCGGTGGAGGCGATCACGTGTGCGCCGCCGCGGTGAGCGAGCTGTACTGCGTACTGTCCGACGCCGCCGGTGGAGCCGGTGATGAGGATGCGTTTGCCCGGCAGGGAGCCGATTCGGCGCAGTGCGCGTAGGGCGCTGGTTCCGGTGACCGGCAGGGTGCTGAGTGCTCCGGGGTCGGCGTCGGCGGGTGCGACGCCGAGCAGACCGGTGTCAACCGCCCTGAACTCGGCCCAGCCTCCGCCATCGCCCAGGGTGAGTACTGCGGTTCCGGCAGCCGGCCCGGAACCGTCGGCGGCCGCACGTTCGACCACTCCGGCGGCGTCCCAGCCCAGGACGGTGCCCTCTGGCGCTCGGGAGACGGCGTGAGTGACCTCTCCGAAGTTGAGCGAGGTGGCGGTTACCCGGATCAGGGCCTGGTGCGGGGCGGGTTCGGGGTCGGTGGTCTCGCCGAGGCGGAGACCTGAGGCAGCAGAGTGGTCGACGAGCAGGGCACGCATGTGGTTCGCCTTTCCAGGAGTGACACGAGCATTTATGCCACTCAGTGGCACATGCCTGCAAGTGGCGTTTGCCTCCGCGCTACACTCGGCTCGTGACCGCCAGCCCCTCCACCTCGCCCGCTGCCGACCGCCGACGGGACGGGTCCCTGAAACAGGCGCCCGCCGACGCGCCGCTGAGGGAACGCAAGAAGCGCCGCACTCGGCAGGCACTGATCGATGCCGCGCTCGAACAGTTCACCCAGCGCGGATTCGGCGGCGTGACGCTGGACGAGCTCTGCGACGAGGTGGAGGTGTCCAAACGCACCTTCTTCCGGAACTTCACCAGCAAGGAAGACGTCGCGATGGCTCCCCTCCAGGACTTCTGGACGGCCTTCCTGGAGGAACTGCAGATCAGCCGACCCGACGGCGGTCCGCTGCTGGAGCTGGCGCGGGACGCCCTCCTCTCCGCAGTGGACCGCGTGGCCGACGAGGAATGGGCACACCGGACCCTGCTCAGCCTCCGGCTGGCCGAGCAGACCCCCTCGATGCACGCGCACAGCCTGCACTTCTGCGATCGCACCACCCAGGCGGCGCTGGAGATCCTGCACCGCAGATTCAACCTCGACAACCGCGGCGACCCTCGCCCCCGCCTGGCCGCGGACATGCTGGTCGCAGCGTTCCGCTACGCCCTCACCGGCTGGGCAGTCCAAGCCGCGCGCACCAGCGAACCGACCTCGGCCCGGCCACCGGCCAAACAGGAACTCGCGACCCGCTTCCGTGAAGCTGTCGTCGCACTCCCGGCCACCCTCACGATGACCGTCGCTCCCCGTCGAACCAACAGCTGACCGCGACGGTCCAAATGGTGCGCGCACTCTCGCGGTTGCCGCCCGGCCCGTCCGCACACAGCAACGCATCCGTGGGGTCGAACAGTTCGTCCCCGCAAGCGGTCAGACAGTCGAATACGTCCTCCCGGAAGCGTGACGCTTTCGCGAACGCTTCCCCCGGAACATGATCAGGCAGCCGACTCACCTTCACGGCCTTCGTCGTGGTCACGTGCGCCCTTGGTCGGAGCACATGATCAGACGAAGGCCGCCTCAGCGTCCGGCGAACAGCCCAGGTGAGCGGCCTAGTGCCGCAACAGGCAACGTTCGCCCCGTCGCGACGCCGGGGACGCCCTCTCACCGCACCGGCCGAAAGCCCAAGTACGTCCAGTACGAGGACTTCCGGCCGGCCCTCCCCCAAGCTCTTCGAGCAGGGGGTACCCCCAGAGGACGCCCCGGACGCCGCTGATTGACGGGCAAGCGTTGCCTGCCGCGGCACTAGTTCGAGGAGCATTTCGACTCATCGGTAGCCTGCATCACCATGATGCGCGCTTGGATCCTGCCGATGCTGCTTGTGCTCAGCGGCTCAGCCGTCGCGACTGGGCAGATCTTCCAGGGGAGCCCCGGCACAGCCGCAGCACTCCTGCCGGCGTTCCTGGCGCTCGCCGGCGTGAGCTCACCCCTGATCTTCCCGAGGTCGATCGGTGAGCAGGAGGCACAACGCCGCAGCGCGGTCGACGGCCGACCGGTCGTCTTCTGGCGGCCGGGCTGCAAGTACTGCATACGACTGCGAATCCGGCTGGGCCGCAGCGCCCGCCAGCTGCATTGGGTCAACATCTGGCGCGACCCGGCAGGAGCCGCAGCGGTGAGAGCAGCCAACGAGGGCAACGAGACCGTGCCGACCGTCGTCGTGGCGGGCCAGCCGCACACCAACCCCGACCCCGATTGGGTGCGCGAACAGCTCTCCCCTTCCGCATGATCAGGAACCGCGCCCTACGGTGAGACACCCGCAGACACAAGCACACAGAGGCCGGGGCTCGGGAACGACCTGTCAGATCGCGAGCCAGGCCGCGAAACACCTACTTGCTCTCGGTGCTGAAGGTGCCGGTGCTGTGGCTGATTCGGTCCTGCAGGGCCTGCCAGCTTCGTGCGTCGGCGCTGAGGACGTCGTGCAGGTAGGCGGAGACGGCGTCGGCGACGAGGACGACGCGGGCGGGGTCCTCGTCGGTGGTGTCCTTGGCGGCCTCGCCGGAGATTCCGCCGAAGAGGTGCTCGCCCTCGGCGATGGTGAGCAGTCGCTTCGGGCCCGGGCTGAGGTGGTAGGCATCGGTGAACCATTCCGGTCCGCGGGTAGTCATCACCGACTGGTCCTTTCCGCCGGCGATGACCAGGGCGGGGGCGGTCATGCCGGAGAAGTCCGGGCGCGCGAACGGGAGATACTTGAGCGCGAAGGGCGTCAGGGCGTCCCCGGCACCGGCCGCCGCGATGAGCGCGCCCGCCTTGACGGCGGGGTGGGAGAAGTCCTCGCCCGGGTTGCCCTCGGTGTCGAGGACGCGGGCGCCCAGGAGGGCTCCGGCGGTCTGTGCTCCCCAGGAGTGCCCGACGACAGCGACGAGATCGCGGTCGACGCGCGCGGCCAGACCGCTGACCTGGTCGAGGATGTCCCCGAGGCCGTCCAGGACTCTGTGCAGATCGGCTATGCGCACGCGCCAGATGGTGGCGAAACGGGGATCGTCGAAGCCGATGCCGTGGCGGCGGGAGTCCAGATGGGTGGGCTGCACCACGACGAACCCGGCAGCGGCCCAGCGGTCGACGAGGGGCTCGTAGCCGTCCATCGACCAGGCGTTGCCGTGGGAGAAGACGATGACGGGCAGGTCGCTCCCGTCGACCGGTGCGGTGACCTTGACCTGCAGGTCGATGCCGCGGTCGGTGGTGGGAACGGTGATGGGCTTGACGGCGATGACCTGACGGTTGAGCGTGGCCGTGGGGCGGCTCTGGCCGGAGTGAAGTTCCATGGCGTCGACGTTAGGAAGCCGATAGGTACCAAATGGTAACCTTCGGCTCGTGAACATGACCGCAGACGACCTGGCGAGCGCGGCAAAGGACCTGGCAGCGGGCACGGTGTTCCTCGCCGACTGTCCCGCACGGCTGGCGATCGAGATCATCGCCAACAAGTGGTCCGTCGTTGTCCTGTTCGCTCTCACCGGCGGACCCAAGAGACACAGGGAACTCGTCACGCTGTCCGGCGGGATCTCGCGCAAGGTACTGACGCAGACCCTTCGCCGCCTGCAGAGCAACGGCCTGGTCGACCGGCAGGTGTACGCCGAAGCGCCGCCGCGGGTCGAGTACAGCCTGACCACGCTCGGCCAGACACTCCAGGAGCCGATCGCGATGCTGACCGAGTGGGCGCGAACCAACGGCGAAGCTGTCGTCGACTTCCGGGAGTCGGCAGCCGCCAGGTCGATCGACTGAGAGGAAACTTTCGGCGGGCTTGGCCTTGCGCCGGGTCGGCGCACAGTTCGGCGTTCGCGGGAGGCCGTCCGCGCCGGGCATACGGATGTCCAAAGCTCCACTGACAGGGCCGCCCCGGGCCGCCCTCCCGCCACGGGGTCGGGAGGGCGCCCGGCACCGAGGGCCACAGCACAGCCCCGCATGCACTACCTGACGCCCGATTTCGCCAAGCGGCTGGCGGCCTGGGAGAAGAAGAATGGGGCGGACGGCGTCCTGCGAAGCGTCTCACACGATGGCGGGCAGCCGGCTCCCCCGACCTTTCAGCATTCGGTATGACGTCACCGCGGACGCCCAGCGGGTGTGGGTCGGCGTGTGGGTCGGCGATCCCGATGGCCCGTCCTGGAAGCTGCCGCTGGAGGTCCTGAACGGCGCTCAGTGCTTACGCCGCATGGCCGTGTCCGCCCTCGTCGTCTCCGCGAGGGCGGCGTTCCGGGACCAGGTGGTCCAGCTCCGAGCGGTCGTGGCAGTTTTCGCACAACCAGTGCCCGGGCCGCACTTCGTACTCCCCGTCGGCTCGGCACTGGTCGCTGTTCAGGCCTGAGCATTCGTGTCCCCCACCATTCCCCATGACTGTGACGGTCCGTCAGGGCGGGTGGTCCGGGGAGGGGTATGCGGGGGCGCACGGTCGCTCGAGCCCGGCAAGGCACCACCCGCGTCTCCGGCGGTGACAAAACCGGGCGGGCCGTCTGTGGCACCCTGCGGCGCCATTCAGCGGCGTGGCGTTGGCGGGGTGCGATTCCGGACCAACGCTTGTCTCTCACACAGAGCACTGATGTGACCGCCCTTGCAGAACGCCTCGCCGCTCCCCAACACACACCCGCCGGCCCAACTCCCAGAGAGCTCGGAACGACCAGCGGCTTCATCCCTCTGACCCAGCTCACGAACACCCTCTCTGCGAAGACACCGGGTCAGCGCGACATGCAAGATACCGATCGAAAATCTCCTGACTATCAGGAGTGAAGGTCCACTGCCGCAGAGTCCGCCGCAGCTCGGACTCGGTCAGCCACCCGTGCCAGGCCACCTCTCCCGGGTCGGGGGTGACGGTCTCCGCAAGCACGGCATCGCACACCCCAAGCCAGTGAGGGCTGAGCCCACCCCGGTTGAGGAACTTGAACCGAAAACACACTGCCGCCCGCGTCCCCAGCTCCTCACTGAGCTCGCGGGCAGCCGCCTGCTCATAGGACTCGCCGACTCCCGCAGCGCCCCCGACACCGAGTTCGTAGTGCCCTGGGAAACGGGACAGCTGCTCGGCACGCCGATGGACGAGAAAGCGACCTTGCCCATCGCGGCACACGAGCACGCCAACCCGGTGCAGCCAGCCCTCCCGGACTGCCTCCCTCCGGCTGACCACTCCCAGCACTCGGTCCTGAGCATCGACACGCTCCACGAGTTCATGCACGACGCACACGGTCCCAGACACCACTGACACCTGACCGAAATGCCCAGAGGGTCAGGCCTTGGCTCCGTCGGGCGACCTCCACTACACCGAAGGAAAGGTCACGCTCCTGTCTCGGTTCTCAATAACTTGTCCAGCAGCCTTCTACGCTGGTCAGGCCGCTACTCGGTCAGTAACTGCTGGCCAGTGTGCGGTCGAGGAGGGGCAGCAGGCGGTCCCAGTGGCGCTGTAGTCCGGCGGGGTCGAAGGCATCGGTGTCGGACATGGTGAATCCGTGGACGGTGCCAGGGGTAGATCTCGGCGGTGTGGTCGACCTTCGCGGCGTCCAGGGCCCGGTTGAGCTCGCCGAGCCCAGTCACAGTGCGGCGCGACATTCCTGGCTCGGCCAGGAGCCGGCGTCTCTCCTCCCATCGGCCGTCGTCCACGCGATCTCGTACCCCGCCTCGTCGGCGTACATGGAAACGTGCCCAGCCCCGGGAGTGGACCGTCCGGCCACCGTCCGTCCGGTCGGCCGAGGAAGGGCATGGGGCCTTGGGCGATTCTCCGGGTTTCGCAGACGACACGCCCTTGAGCAGCTGCCTCGGCCCGTCTGACGGCCCTGGTGAGGACGTTCGCGGGCGATGCCTGCCTTCGTGGTGGCCGGCGTCCGGGAGGGACACTTGCCTGCCGAGTCTCAGAGCACGACGTCGAGTCGCGCCGGACGGCGGATCATGACGAGGCCCTCAGGTGGCTCGCGTTGGTAGCCGGGAGCGAGACGCAGGTTGGGGAAGCGGTCCAGCAACTGCTCCAGGACGACGCGGGCCTGAAGTCGGGCCAGTGGTGCGCCGAGGCAGGTGTGGATGCCGTAGCCGAAGGTCATGGTGGTGGCCTGTCCGGTGGGCCGGTCGAGCGAGTAGTCCGCGGCGTCGGTGCCCCAGGCCTGTTCGTCCCAGTTGGCGGACTGGAGGCTGACGGCGAGGCGGTCGCCGGGCTTGACGGGACAGCCGGAGATCTCCCGTTCCTGCGTGACCGTACGCAACACGTACTGCAGGGGCGCGTCGTGGCGCAGTGACTCCTCGATCGCGGCGGGGACGAGCGACCGGTCGGCGAGGAGGCGTTCCCAGCGGGTGTGGTCGACGAGCAGTTCGTGGAGCAGGTTGGTGATCAGGCTCGCGGTGGTGTCCGTGCCGGCCAGGATCAGCTGGAAGGAGTGGATGACGGCTTCTACCGGGGTGAGCGGTGGCTCGCCGTCGGCGGGGTGCGCGAGACCGTCCAGGACGTCCGCCCCGGTGGACGGGGCGGCGGCGCGGGCGGCGAGCTGCTCTCCGAGGTAGCCGGTGAGGGCCCCGAACTCCGGCATGTCGGTCCGCAGTTCGGGGAGGATGTCGTCGATCGCGTCGGCCCACTGGTGCAGACGCTCCCAGTCCTGCTCCGGCAGGCCGAGGAAGGCGTACACCACCCGGGTCGGGATCTGACGGGCCAGGTCGGTGTAGATCTCGGCCTTCTGGCCGGGCTGCCAGGTATCCAGGACGCCGGCCACGATCTCGCGGACGCGCGGTTCCTGCGCGCGGAGCTTGGCCGGAGCGAACCAGCGCCTGAGGCGCCCGCGTAGCGCCGTGTGGTAGGGCGGGTCCGCCATGGTGATCGGGATGGCGGGGAGGTCGGCCGTCCTGGTGCCGCCTTCCAGGGAGAAGTTGTCGACGGACGAGTACGTCTCGTGGTCGGTGAGCACGCCTCGTACGTCCTCGTGGCGGGCGAGGAAGTGCACACCGGGGCGAGGTTGGGACACCGGGCAGTGATCACGGGCTTCGGCGAGCCGGGCCGCGGGATCGGCGTGGTGGGCGGGATCGATCGGATCGTAGGGGGCAGGGTGCGGGTGAGCCATGGTGACGTCCTTACGTGCGGGCTGGGGCAGGGGCGGGTATTCCGGCGCCGAGCCGCTTGAGTTTGATGACGGGGAGGCGGTGATTGACGGCGACGGCTGTGGCTGAGCCCCCTTCGTCGTGCCATCGAAGGAGCATGCTGCGGTCGTTCACCGATCCGGCGAGGATGTCGGGGGTCCCCGTGAGCGGCAGTTCGCCGCTGATCTTGATGTCGAGTCCGCACTGCTCGGTCCAGAAGTACGGGTCCGGTCGGTAGGGCCGCGCCGACGCGCCCTGCAACAGGCCGGCCGCGGCCGCCCGGCCCTGCTCGACAGCGTTGGTCCAGTGAGGGGTTCGGCGTCCCTGCCGTGACACGACGTCCCCGGCGGCGACCACGCCGGGAGCGACGCGGCAGCAAGCGTCGGCGATCAGGCCGCCACCGGCGTCCAGGGGCAGGCCCGAGTCCCTGAGCCAGTCGGTGTTCGGTACATCGCCCACCGCGCACACGATCACGTCGGCCTCCAGGACCGACTCGCCGCAGCGCACGCGGTGGTCGCCCATCACGGTGACGCCGTCCGGCGCGACGCGGATCCGTATGCCGTGGTCACGCGCGGCCGCGACGGCGAGATCGGCCAGCCACGGCCCGAGCAGCCTGAGCAGCGGCGGGACGACGTCGACCACGGTGACCTCCAGGCCAAGTGCGCGGCAGGTCGAGGCGACCTCCATGCCGAGGAAGCCGCCGCCCAGCACGATCGCGCTGCGGGCGGTGGCCAGCCGGTCGGCGAGGGCCTCGGCGTCGTCCAGAGTGCGCACCACCAGGTCGGCGTCGCCGGTCAGGCGGCGTGCCCGGGCCCCGCTGGCGACGACCAGCCCGTCGTACGGCACCTCGGTGCCATCGGCCAGCGTCACCGCACGGCCGCGGGCGTCCAGCCGTACGGCCCGTGTCCCGGTACGGAGCTCGATGTCCTCGCCCGGCGCGGGAAGCAGGGCGGATTCCGCGGGTTCCCGGCCGGCGAGGACTCCCTTGGACAGCGGGACGCGAGAGTAGGGCTGGTGAGGTTCTTCGGACAGGACGGTCACTCGTCCGTCGAAGCCCCCGGCCCGCAGGCTCTCCGACGCCGTCAGCGCGGCGATGGATCCGCCGACGACAACGATCCGCCTCACGGCTCAACCTTCAGCGCCGCGACGGGGCACACCCGCACGGCGGCGGCGACGGCCCTCTCGTCCTTCGGGGTCACCTCCTCGTGGGTGAGGTGCAGCTCGCCTTCGTCGTCGAGCCGGAAGACCTCGGGCGCGGTCTGCTCACACAGGCCGTGTCCCTCGCAACGGTCGAAGTCCACCAGGATCCTGGACATCTCACTGCCCTTCCGTGCGTACCGTGACGGGCAGCGAAGCCATGCCCCGGACGGCGTTGTTGAGCCGGTCGGCCAGAGCCGCGCGGCCGTGGTCGTATCGGGGAAGGCCCCAGGCGCCGTAGGCGGTCAGCCGTACCGCGCGGTCGGCTTCCCGGAGTTGGGGGAGCGCGGGGTGGCGGTCGTGCAGCACGTCGGAGGTGAACAGGTTCACGTCGGAGGCGAACAGGTCGACGTCGGAGGTGGGCAGAGGCAAGGTCGCATGCATCGACAACTCTCCTTCGAGTTGCTCGGGCCACGACGGGGATCCGGAGTCGGGAGAGGGCCTGAGCCGTCGGCACGAGGGTGTGGGAAGAGAAGAGAGCGAACGGGCGTGTGAACCAACACTCACACTGTGGGGAGCATGAGCTCACAACCATTCGTGTCGCGTCAAGCCCCCGCGCGCACTTGCGCGCAACGGCGAGCCAGGATGTCAGCGGCCGTCCGGGGTGGCGAGGAGGTAGGAGATGACCGCGGTCTGGAGGTGACTGCGCAGTTCGTTCCAGGGCAGCGGGCGGTCGGACTCGAGGAACTCGCCCTGGGTGACGCGGTGCGCAATCGCGGCGTAGACCAGGCGGAAGGCGAAGTCCAGCGCGGCCGCGGGATCCCGGTGCGCGACGGGGATGTGACGCAGAGCCTCGGCGAAGTTGCGGTTGCCCTCGACGCTGACGCGCGAGCCCTCGACCCGTACCGCTTCGTGCCGGGTGCCGAGCAGCAGGAAGACACGGAGCAGGCCCTCGTGGGCGTGGAAGGCGTCGGTGATCGCGCCGACCGCCTCGGCGATCGCCACGGCCGGATCGCGCAGGAGCCGCAATCGCTCCGGGGACATGCGCTGCGTGATCTCGGCTTGGAGGTTCTCGGTGAAGGCATGCTGGATGGCCAGCAGGAGTCCTTCCTTGTCGCCGAACCGGCGGTAGATGCTGCCGACCGCCATGCCGGCCCGCTCGGCGACCGCGGCCACGGTCAGCGCGTCCGCTCCGCCCTCTTCGAGCAGTGCGTACCCGGCCCGCATGAGGTCCTGCTGCGAACGGCGACTGCCTTCCCGGAGGGCGGCAGGCCTGCGGGTGGGGGACTCGGTCATCTGCGCAGTTTACAGACCAGGCTCTTGACGTCCGTGTTGCCGGCATGTGAATCTCGCTTCACACAAAATGTGAATCTAAATTCACACGAAGTGTGGCGTGCATCGCGCGGTCGAGCCGCCCCCTCTCCGTTCCCACCACCACCCCTCGCGATGGCGCGGGGCTGCCTCTGGAGGTGTCTGATGGCTCCGCACTACGACATCGCCGTCGTCGGCTACGGTCCGACCGGACTCGCCGCGGCCTCTCTGCTCGGTCGGCTCGGTCATCGGGTGGTGGTCTGCGAGCGCTGGGCGGCGCTTTACGGGCTGCCCAGGCTCACCCACATCGACGACGAGACCGCGCGTACCGTCCAGGCGGCGGGCGATGTCGAGGAGGCGCTGCGGGACTCGTCCCTGTGCGAGTACCTGTGGGTCAACGGCAAGGGCGAGACGCTGGTGCGCATCCCGGCGAACCCGGACGGTCCGATGGGATATCCGGACCACATGGCCATGTACCAGCCGGACGTGGAGAGCGCGATCGACAAGCGTTTGCGGGGTTACGGCACGGTCGACGTCCGCCAGGGCTGGGCGGTCACCGACCTCGACCAGGACGCCGACGGTGTCACCCTGCGCCTGTGCGGCTGGAACGCCGAGACACACTGTGCGGATGGTCCGCGCGACGAGGTCCGGGCCCGCTATGTGATCGCCGCCGACGGCAGCCGCAGCTGGGTGCGGGAACTGCTCGGGGTTGAGCGTGAGGACTTCGGGTTCAACGAGAGTTGGGTCAACATCGACACCGAGTGGCTGCGCCCCCAGCCACCGGAGTTCGCCTACGGCACCCAGTACTGCGATCCCGCGCGCGGGCACATGACCATCAACATCGGCACAACCCGCCAGCGCTTCGAGTTCGCCGTGCTGCCGGGGGAGACCCGCGAGGAGATGACCGCGCCGGAGACGGGCTGGCGGCTGCTGCGCGACTACCACGACCTGGGCCCGGACGACGTACGGATCACCCGTCAGCTCGTCTACGTCTTCGAGGCCCGCATCGCCACCCGCTGGCGCACCGGCAGGGTCTTCCTGGCCGGCGACGCCGCCCACACCATGCCCCCTTACCTCGGCCAGGGCGCGTGCAGCGGCATCCGCGACGCCACCAACCTCGCCTGGAAACTCCACCTCGTCCTCGGTGGCCTGGCGCCCGAGGCTCTGCTGGACACCTACGAGAGCGAGCGCCGACCGCACGTCACCGCCCTCACCCACATGGCGATCGGCCTCGGCAGGGTCGCCAACACCCACGACGTCGAGGCCGCGGCAGCCCGGGACGCCGCCTTCTTCGCGGGCAAGGTGCCCCCGCCGCCACCGTTCCCGCCCCTTGCCGACGGGGTGCTCAGACCGGACGCGGACGCGCCCATCGGCACCCTCACCCCCCAGGGTCGCCTCCGCCTCGCCGACGGCCGCACGGGACGCTTCGACGACCTGACCGGATACGGCTTCGCCCTGGTCACCGCCGAAGATCCCACCGCCGCCCTCGGCCCCGACCGGCTCGCCAGGCTGACGCGCCTGGGCTGCACCGTGGTCGCCCTCGACACCGTCGACGACCTCGACGGGCGGCACCGGGAGTACCTCCAGCGGCTCGGCGCGGTCGCCTATCTGGCGCGCCCGGACTTCGTGCTGTTCGGCGCGGCGGCCGACGCCGCGGACCTCGGCGCGCTCGTGGACGACCTGGACGACGCACTGTCCGGCACGGCCAAGGCGGTCGTATGACGGCCGCGGTCCCCGGGACGGCCTCCATGCCGCCGCTGGTGGCGGCCCAGCACCGGGCCATGCCCTTCACACGGCTCACCGACTGCGGCATGGACCCGGCCGACGCCCGCCGCCTGCTTGCCGACACCGCGGCCGGGACACCGTGGCAGGACGCCGCCGCGGCCATCGCACAGACGCAACTGGAACGGGCCCGCGTGGCGGAGGAGTCGGGGCACCGCACGACCGCCCGGCAGGCGTACCGATACGCCTCCGCGGCGTGGATGTTCGCGCAGATGGCTTACCAGACCGACACCGCGGAGAAGCGGGGTTTGTACGCCCGGCACACCGCCGCGACCGCCGCCCTCGCACCCGCCGTGGAGCGCGTGGAGATCCCGCATCACGACGGGCGGCTCCGCGGCTGGCTGTGCCTGCCGCCGACCGACGAGGCTCAGGCCACCGTCATCGTCTGGGGCGGGCTCAGCGGCTGGGGCGCCGCATACCTGCCCGTCGCCGACGCCTATACCGCACGTGGTCTGGCCTGCCTGCTCGCGGAAGGTCCGGGGCAGGGCGAGTCGCGGCTGCGTCACGGACTGTACGTCGACGAGCGGGTCACCGAGGGCTTCGCCCGCTTCGTCGACCTGGTCGAGTGTGACCCCCGCCTCGGCGGCGCGATCGGGGTGCAGGGCGTCAGCTTCGGCGGCCTGTTCGCCGCCCACCTGGCCGCCGCCGATCCGCGCGTCGGCGCGGTGGTGGTCAACGGCGCACCGGCCGCGCCCACGGTCCCCGAATTCCGCACCGCCCGCGAGCAGATGGCCGCCGTGGTCGGCACCGACGATCCGGACCGGGTGGCCGAGGTCATGGACGTCCTGCGCTTCGACCCGGACAAGCACCGCATCGCCTGCCCGCTGCTCCTGCTGCACGGCGGCCAGGACCCCCTGGCCCGCTACGAGGACCAGGAGCCCTTCCTGCGTGCCGCCGACCCCGCCGCCGCGACCGTCCGCATCTGGCCCGACGGCGAGCACACCCTCTACAACCACGCGGCCGAACGCGACGCGCTCACCGGCGACTGGTTCACCGACCACCTCACCGGCCAGGGCACCGCGAAAGGCTAGGAACATCGAACCCACGATCCAGGAGTGGGAGGCCGCGATCGGTTTCCTCACCGCCGTCGGCCACATGTGCGACGACACGCGCCACTTGAGCTCCAGGAATTCGTCGAGGCCGTGGATGGAGCCTTCGCGGCTCAGGGGTCCTTGCACTATGCCCGCCCGGGTCGCGCGGCCTGGCACCGCTCCCCCAAGCTCTCGGCTGCGCTCGAGCAGGGGGCACCCCCATCCAGGGCTCTCCGGCGCCTTGCGATGCACGGCACCAGACCACGCGACCTCATCGGACGCTCATAGTGCAAGGACCCCTTATGCCGACTGCTCGACGCCTCCGAAGGGGGCGTCTCGTTGGAGATCAGACCGGTGTTGATGCCGACCATGCCTGCCTCCAGGGCGGCGACGACGCGCCAGACGCGCTCGGCGTCCTTGGCGAACAGGTAGGCGGCGAGGCCGCATTCCGTGTCGTTGACCATGCGGGTCGCATCGGTCTCGTCGGTGAACCGGACCAGTGGGGTCACCGGGCCGCAGGTCTCCTCGCGAGTGACGGCCATCTCGGCGGTGACGCCGGTCAGGACGGTCGGCTCGTAGAAGAGACCACCGCGTGCGTGGCGCCTGCCGCCCTTCAGGACGTTACGTGACGCGGTTGGCGCTGAGGCAGGCCGGCGCCCGGAGCTTGTCCCCGAGGGGCCTCCGCAAGCCGGGGCCCGTCGCCACAGCGCGCGACCACCGGGCAACGCATGGCAGATCGCCCGGAACGGAACGCTCCCACACTTCTCGGCCACATGCGTCTCGGCTGCCACGCGTCGGCTAAGCCATCGTCCGCGGGAGCGATGCGGTAAGCACGACGGTCGTGGGCCTCATGCGGTTCCCCGGCGTGACAAGCTGTGCTTTCCACTGCCGAACCCAGGAGGTCACCATGGCCGCAGAATCCGCATCACAGGAAGGTTCGGAGTCCGCTGACGTCGAGAGCCCTGTCATTTCGCCCGACGATGACGGCCGGTACGACCTGAAGCGCAAGTTTCGCGAGGCCCTGGCGCGCAAGCGCGGTATGCAGGCGGACGCCGCCGAGATCGCTGCGAGCACCGATGCGTCAAAGGTCCGCGGCGCGCACGGTCCGGCTGCGAACCAGCGGTCGTTCCGACGTAAGAGCGGCGGTTGAGCCCAAGACGGCCGCTTGATGGGATGCGGCAGGACACGGCCCGGCAGCCATGCCAATGACTTGGGCCGGTTCTGCCGGGCGACGAGGAAAAGGTTTCGTTCAGGCGGTGCCCAGCGGCTGGACATACCGGGATGCCTGTTCAACCGCTGCGAGCTGTTTGGGTACCACAGGCGATGAGCGCCCGCGAACGCGCCCTTGGCGGGCGGTTCAGCTCCAGGTGCCCGCCGGTGGCGAAGCCGCCAGGGGCTTCGCCTGGCGGACAGCCGGACGCTGGGGAGTGGGCGGCGGGCTCGTAGGAGGGTGGACGTCTCCACGGTCGGCTCCGCCCGTATCGTGTACGAGGCGGTCCGCGGGGTGCGGCGGCAGGGAGGACGGGGTCATGACCATGTGCAAGAAATGCGGTGTGCGAAAGCGCCGTTGGTCCCGTTCCTGCACCCGGTGCCGTTCGGAGTCGGGCCGGGCGTCCTCCGACGTGGCCGTGGCCGCCGCCGACGTGGCTGTGGAGTACGGACTGCTTGGGTGGATCAGGCGAGGAGTCACGGGAGTTGTCCGGCTGGTGATGCGTACGCTCGACTGATTCGTTGCGCCCTTCCCCTCTCACGGTGGGCGTCGAGCCGCATGGAGGTTCAGCAGGTTCTGTGGCCCGGGCCGCCGAGGTATTGGCGTGTGACATCGCAGGCGCAGGCGCCGCCGACATGTCGCTGGTGGCTTGCGCGATCGGTGAACCACGACCCGGACACGTGCTTCCCGGTCCTGCGCGAGACGGGCTGCCCGCGCGGGCCGTGAACTGCCGCGCGCATCCGTACCGAGGCATGTCGTCTTCACAGGGATACGCGACCAGAGTCAGGAGATACAGGTGAACACTTGGCAGCCTTCGTCGTCAGTCGTGCCTTCCTGGCCCCGCTGCGGGCACGGCGCCGATACCGCGACGGGCCCCCTGGGCTGCCCCGGCATCCTGGTTCCCGGCCACGCCGTGTGCCTGGCGCACCTGAGCGGCACCGCCCGCGACGCCTACCTCGCCAGTGTGGGCCCCGGTGCCGACATCGACCTTCGCGGGACGCCCGTGACGGGAGAACTCCTCGCCGACCTCCGCAACGCCGCGGTCGACTTCGACGCCGGGGAGGTCAACTTCGGTGCCGTCCGGTTCGATGGGGCGCGGTTCTCCGGGGACGCCGACTTTGGTGAGATACGGTTCTCCGGCCCCGCCCGGTTCGACGGGGCACGCTTTCCCGAAGACGCCACCTTCGTCGACGCCAAGTTCACCGGAGGGGGCGCCTGGTTCGACGGGGCGACGTTCACCGGCGACGCGTGGTTCGACAGGGCGCGGTTCTCCTGTGATGCATCGTTCGAGGAGGCGCTGTTCTCGGGTGATGCCTCGTTCGAGGATGTGCGGATCTTCGGCACCGCCAAGTTCAGCGGGACGCGGTTCACTTGCGACGCCTGGTTCGGCGGCGCGCGGTTCGGCGGCGATGCCGATTTCAGCGGGGCGCGGTTCTCCTGCGACGCTTTGTTCGGCGAGAGCTGGTTCCGCGGTACCGCCCGGTTCGACGAAGTGCGGTTCTCCCGCGAGGTGATCTTCGGTAGAGCGCGGTTGTCCAGCGAGCCCGACTTCGGCAAAGCGGAGTTCGCGAGCGACCCCGACTTCGACGAAGCGGAGATCTCCAGCGGCATCGAGTTCGACGAGACCGAGTTCTCCTGTCAGTAGGCGTCGGGCTTGAGGTGCTGAGGCGATATCCGAAGTAACAGCACCTCGCCGCCGTCCGGCACGTCGGGCGTCAGCAGTGCGATCGCGGCATCGGCGACGACGAGGTCGACGTCACCGTAGAACGCGTTCCTGAGTTGCTCGCGATACCCGGGCTCCGCGGAGGCGATGTCGAGCCTCAGCGCACCGATGGCGGCGGGTCCGCTCGGAGCGAGGTGCGACGAGGTCACCGGCGTCCTCGGGCACGCGGACATAAGCGAGCGCAGGTACTCCCGAGGCGGGCATGAACGCGGTCACGTACACAGCATGGGCGACCAACTGCGGCGCTTGTTGGGCGACTCGGGTAAGGACCGTGCCGCCCATGCTGTGGGCCACCACGGTCACAGGGCCACCACACCGACCTGTTTGATCTGCGAGACCAGCAGGTCAGCAGCTTGGCCGAGGTCGACTCCGGCCACGGGCGAGGCCTCGGCGGCGATCGCTTGCGGGACGAACGGCCGTGCGTTGACCGACTGGGGGCGCTGAGCCCGTAGACCGTGCCCGACCATGTCGACAGCGGCAGTGGCGCGGCCGGTACTCGCAATGTGGGCGATGACTTCGCTCCAGCACCAGGAGCCGTGCCAGTAACCATGCAGGAAGAGGAGGGGCGTGGACGTACTCATGGGGGCCCTTGTGGCTAATAGTGTGCTGACGGAACGCGCCGTTCGCGACGGCGTTTTGTGATGCGCTGGAGGTCACCGTGGGCAGCGGCCCGGCCGGGGTGTCGGGCCGCGAGGGCAGGCCGCCGAAGTGCCGGTGGTGCCCGACCGCGACCGATGATGTGGCCCTCGGCCAAGGGGCAGGCCGAGTGCACCGCGCCGGGGCCACGGTGAACGAGGATCGAGCTACCGCGCCCGCAGGCTCCCGAACGCCACGGTGCCCCCGTCGACAACGAGGCGGGGCGCGCTCGTCCGTGCCCGGGTCAGTCCGGGCACGGTGTCAGCCGGGCACGGTCCCGCGGGCCCTGCGGCTCTCGCGGATTCCATAGCTGTGCGACAGCCCCTCCGTCGGGCCGCCCATTGCCACCCGGCCGAGTTCAAGGGCGTAAATGGCTCTCGTACTGACCGCTTGCGGTGGGGGTGAGTCCTCCTCTTCGCAGATGATCGACGGTCGGGTCGCCGAACACGTGCCGCCCATTGGGCACCTGTGTCGGCCCGCAGGCCAAGGCCGCCGCCGGATCGGCCCCATCGATCCGCCGGCCCAGGAAATTGATCGACCCTGCGCCGATCGCAACGCCGTGCAGTGGATGGCCGCCGGAAACAGCGCACTGCGGTGTCCTGCCCGCACCGCTGGTGCCCAGGAGCGCCACCGCACCCGACTCGGTGGCCAAGAGGTCCGTCCTGCGCAGGGCCGGCTCCCGCGTGCCGTACCGGGCGACGAGCCCTTCGTTGCCGTACATCCAGCCTCCCGACAGTGCCGTCCGGTAAACGTCTCTGCTATGTTGCCGAATCCGTTATCGATCGTTCGTTAAGTGGCGGTAATCTATCTGGGTGACCGTCGTCACGAGCGTCAAGACATCGGAGGTCGGCATGCGGATCGGCACGACGCTGAGTTACAGCGGCAGTTTCATGGAGGCGGCGGCCGGTCTGAGGGACCTCGAGGCCGCCGGAGTCGAGATCGCGTTCGTGGCGGAAGCGTATTCGTTCGACGCTGTGAGTCAGCTGGGGTATCTGGCCGCGGTGACCGATCGGATGCACCTCGCCTCGGCCATCCTGCCCATCTACACGCGCACACCGTCGCTGATCGCGATGACCGCGGCCGGTTTGGACTACGTGTCGGGCGGCCGGTTCACCCTCGGACTTGGCGCCTCCGGGCCGCAGGTGGTTGAAGGGTTCCACGGCGTGCCGTACGACGCGCCGATCGCCCGCACCCGCGAGGTCGTGGAGATCTGCCGCCGGGTGTGGAGCCGCGAGTCGGTCGTGCACTCCGGCCGCCACTACCGGCTCCCGTTGCCCGCCGAGCAGGGCACCGGGCTCGGCAAGCCACTGAAGCTCATCAACCACCCGGTGCGCGACCGCATCCCGATCATGCTCGCCGCCATAGGCCCCAAGAACGTGGAACTCGCCGCCGAGGTAGCCGAGGGGTGGCTGCCGATCTTCGTGCACCCCGCGATGCTGGGCGAGGTGTGGGGCCCCTCGCTCGCTGCCGGCAAGGCCCGCCGCTCCCCGAGCCTCGGCCCGCTGGACATCGTGGTCACCATGAACCTGGCCATCGGTGACGACGTGGATCACCTGCTCGACCGGGGCCGCCGGCAACTCGCGCTGTACATCGGCGGGATGGGTGCCCGGGGAAAGAACTTTTACAACAACCTGGCCCGGCGGTATGGCTACGAGCGCGAGGCCGAGCTGATCCAGGATCTCTACCTCTCCGGACGGAAGCAGGAGGCGGAAGCCGCTGTGCCGGCGGATCTGTTGCGCGCCACCTCGCTGGTCGGGCCCAAGGGCTACGTGGTCGAGCGGCTGGCAGAGCTGGCCGCCTGCGGGGTCACCACGGTCAGCGTCAAGCCGCTGGCGGACACCCATGCGGAACGGGTCGCCATTGTCGAGCAACTGCGTGACCTGATGCCGTGACGCGTCCGAGCAACGCCCCCAGCGCTCAAGCCGGTCCGGACAAAGGGCTCTCGGTGCAATCGACCACGCCGTTCACGCCGGAGCCTCGTCGCCGGTGGTGAACTCCGCCCTGATCGTCGCGTTGTGCCGGCCGAGTGCGGGTACCGGTCCCATCACCGGTTCCCGGCCGGCCACCTCGACCGGTGCGAGCAGCGCGGATGGGGCCCGCGGGTGTTTCGACCTCACGCCAGCGATCCCGCGCACGCAGTCGCGGGAGCCGGGTGAACTCCTCGGGGGTGCGCAGCCGGGCGTTGGCGATACCGGCCCGCTCGAGCAGGTCCATGACCTTCTCGGCGGTGAGCGTGACGAAGGCGTCCTCGACGATCGGGGTGAGCGCGTCGTTGTTGTCCACACGGTCGGTGTTGGAGCGCAACAGCGCGGGTCGTTGACGAGTTCGGGACGCCGCAGCACCTCACAGCACAGCACGCTCCACTCGCGGTCGCTCTGCACGCCGAGAAAGACGGTGCCGTCACCGATCCGGTAGGGGCCGTAGCGCGCTGTCGAGGGCTGCCGCGCTCCGGTCTGGAGAACCCGGCCTTCGCGGGGGCCTCCGCGGTTCCGGTGGACATCACCAGTCCGGTCTCGCACTGCACCAGCAGGTCGTAGGAGCTCCTGGAGCGGTAGGGCGGACAGAGGCAGTGGGTTGCAGTGGGTCCGCTCCCGCTCCAGCACGGTTATCGAACGTTCGTTGAGCTGGCGTAGGCTGATGGAATGGCGAAACGCAATACGACGAAGGCGACAGCCGACCGGTCCAGCGCCACCCGCGGCAACGGGCTGACAGCGATCATGCAGTCGGCCCGGGACATCTTCGCAGAGCGCGGCTACCACGGCGCGTCGATCCGTGACATCGCCAAGGGTGCCGGGCTGAGCCTGTCGGTCCTGTACTACTACCACTCGGGCAAGCAGGAACTGCTCCACGCGCTGCTCGAGGACGCCTTGGCGGACTACCTGCGCGGCTGCGAGCAGGAGCTGGCGAAGGCCGGTGACGATCCCGTGGCGCGGCTGTCCGCCTTCGTCCGCGCCACCGTGGACTACCGGGTCCGCCGCCAGGTGGAGAGCAACCTCTCCCTGCGCGAGATCCGACACCTCGACCCGGAGCTGCTGGAGCAGTTCGTCGAGCAACGCGACGCGGTACCGCGGCTGCTGCGGCAGGTCATCGACGACGGCGTGGCCCGAGGCGTCTTCGGCACGCCGTACCCGGACGAGGCGCAGCGCGCCATCCTGGCGATGTGCAACGCGATCGCGCAGTGGTACCAGCCGTCCGGGCCGCTGGGCGTCGACGAGCTCGTGGAGCGCTACGTCCAGCTCGCGCTCGCCGTCGTCGGGCACCAGCCGGCGGCGCCTGCGACCCGGGCCCGGCGGTCCGGCTCCCGGTAGACGGCGCCCGCGGGGGCGGCCATTCACGCACTGGACCGCCGCCACTCATCCGCCCTGAACTTAACGATCGCTCGACAAGTTGCCGCCGCGCTGGCGGCCTCGACGAATGAGGGCGCCATGCGACGCACGGTCCTCAACGAGGGTCACGCCGCGTTCCGTTCGACCGTCCGTGACTTCCTCGCCCGTGCGGTCGTCCAGGTCATTCCCGAGTGGGAAAAGGCCGAGCACCGCCGCGCGAGTTCTACCGGTCCGCGGGCATGCTCGGCCTGCAGGTGCCCGAGGTATACGGCGGCGGTGGGCAGGCCGACTGCAGGTTCAACGCCGTGCTCAACGAGGAGTTGGCGCGTGCGGGACTCGGGTTGGGCACGGTGCGCGTGCACGACGACGTCGTCCTGCCATACCTGATCCGCTACGCGGACGAGCCGCCGCGGCGGCGGTGGCTGCCGGCGTGGCCACCGGCGAGCTGATGACCGCGATCGCGATGACCGAACCCGGCACAGGATCGGACCTCGCGGGTAACGCCACCACCGCGGTGCACGATCGCGACAAACGAGGTGTTCCCGGCCCTGAGCGACAAGTGGTGTCGGATCCCGTCGACAAGACCAAGCGGACCACCGTCGCCCTCGGCATGCCCGACCTCGGCCGTGTCACCGGCCGCACCGTCACAAGTAGTGGATGGGGGAGCGTGTGATGCCAGGACTCACTCGAAGGCGATCAAGTCGCCGATTCCGTCAGCCAGAAGTCTTTGCGACGATCAGTTCATGATTCGAGGACGCATCATCGCTGAAAGCCTGCGAGCCGGCGCGGACATTCAGATGGCGGAGCTCAGACTTGTCCGTGTCGGCCGCCACGACGTGTCCGCGTCGACTCTGCCGGCAGACGAACGCTCCGGTCGCAATGACCAGCACGGCGCTGTCGACGATCAGCCACCCACCTGGACATTCGTCGACTTCGAAGGCCCGGACTACCTCGCCGACGACCTTGCTCAGGCCCTCGCGGATGCCCTCGAAACAAACCTTGGCTGGTGGGCCGACTTCACCGTCAACGACACTGACCACGTGATCGTGTTCGCCGGACGCTACTTCCGCTACGGCATAGGCGACGAAGCAGGCAGAGCCGAGGCAGTCGCATGGGGCCGAACTGCTGGAACACCGGAGCACCAACTCGACTGGGGTCCGTAACAGCCGCACCCGGCACTGGATTCGAGCAGTACGCCACCTTCGCTGCCTTCGACACCGGCAGCAGATCACTGCCGCTCCCGGCAGTACCGCCGGCCCATGCCACCAGTCGCCCCACTCTCGATCACCCGCCCGGCCGGACGTCACGGCCAAGGGTTTCAAACACCTCCCTGGTTCGAGAATGCGAAGCACACCCGAACTGGGCACTTATCACCATGATGACCCGGCGCCTGACCCACAAGAACCCCCGGACGAGCCAGTGGCCACGGAAGGCACCGGCCACGGAAGGCACCGGTCACCGGCTGATGATGGTCGTTCTACTCGTTGGGCCCCAACACGTCGTCCGCCCTGCGCTGGTGCTCAGGTGCAGACGTCCAGCCAGGTCGGCGAGGCGCATCAGGCGTCGTTTGCGGGTTCCTGGTGGGTGCAGCCGGTCAAGTCGGCCGCGGTCTGGGTGAGGTGCTGGGTCAGTACCTCGGCCGCGGTGTCGGCGTCACGGGCCAGCGCCGCCTCCTCCAGCCGGCGGTGCTCGCCAACGGCGTCCCGGTCAGGGTTGTGGTGCGCCGACCAGCGGCGAGCCAGTTCGCTCGCGGTCCACGTCCGGTCGAAGGTCTCCAGGAGGATGGGGTTGCCGCAGCCCTCCAGCAGTGTGCGGTGGAAACCCCGGTGGGCTTCGGACCATGCGCCGCTGTAGTACGCGCCCTCCTCCGGCACGTACGCCGGGGTGCGGGCCAGACGGTGGTGGGCGGCTCGTACGCGGGCCTCCCAGTCGACGTCGCCGCGCTCGATGGAAAGGCGCAGCACGACCGGTTCGATGGTCCTGCGGGCCTCCGCGATGTCCTGCCAGCGGCGGTCGGAGAAGGCCGGGACGGCGAAGCCGCGGTTGGGCAGCCGGTCGGCGAGGCCCTCGCCGACCAGCCGCACGAGCGCCTCACGTACGACGGCCAGGCTGACGCCCTGTTCCTTGGCGAGGTCCTGCGGTTTGAGGGGGTCACTGGGGGCGTGCTTCCCGCGCATGATTGCGTCCCGCAGGTGCGCGTACACCTGCTCGGAGAGCCACTGATTCGGGAGCACCGCTGCCGAAGGGCAGGCGGCCGGTCGCCGCATAGGCCACGAGCGCGCCCCAGGCGAAGAGATCGCCCTCTGCTGCGGCGATGCCGCTGTGGTAGTGCTCGGGGCCGATCCAGCCAGGGGTGCCGGTCAGAACGCCGGTGCGTGTGATGCTGGTGCCGTCGGCGGCGTGCGCGATGCCGAAGTCCAGCACCCGGGGGCCGGCAGGAGTCAGCAGCACGTTCTGCGGTTTGACGTCCCGGTGCACCACGCCGGCGGGACGGATTGCCGCAAGGGCTTGCGCAGTGCCGGTGGCGAAGGCGTACAGGGTGCCGCCGGTCAATGGGCCACAGGCTGCCAGATGCTCGGCCAGGGTGAGGCCCAGGGCGTACTCGGTCGCCAGCCAGGGGGCGTCGGCATCGGCGTCCGCCGCCAGGAGCAGCAGCAGGAACGGTCCCCGTACTCGGGCTGAGAGACGAACCTCGCGGCGAAAGCGGGCCCGGAATTCCGGGTCGCCGGCCTGAATGGGATGGATCACCGTCACCGCTACCCGTTGCCCGCTGTCGGTGAGCGCGGCGTACACGATTCCCATGCCGCCGGCACCGAGCCGGCCCACCCCGCGGTAGGGGCCGATGCGGGAAGGGTCACCGGGGTGAGCGGGATGGATCCCCCCGCCGGAACCAGCAGTGCTCACAGATTGTCCGGTCGATCAGTGCGGGGAGGCGTGTGAGGAAGGTTGGCATCTGTCCTGCGTCTCTATCAGTAGGGGCCTGCCCGTCGTCTCTACGGATGGATGGCATCGGAAGTGAACCAGCCGTGTGCAGTGGTCCCCGCCTCTACAGACAGATCATCGAGGAAGACCATGGCCAGGCCGTCCTCGGCTCAATGAGCAGTTGAACGCGTGGTCTTCTGCACGGAGTCGCCGAACGTGCCCACGACGCATGCTTTCTGCCCCGTCCCCGCCAAGTGGTTCAGCAGCAGGTCACCGTGATGTCACGCGTTGTCTGCTGTCTGCGGCCTCGGCGGCGAGCAGCCGGGTTCGGGTGGTGTCCAAATGGGCGATCGCGGTGCCGTCTGAACCAGTGCGTGAGAAGAACCGTGCGTGTCGCTCCCGGTCTGCGTCTCTGCGGTGCTCGCCGCGGTGCTTGCGTGAGGCTGTAACTCCGGGATCCGTGGCATGCGTTGCTTGAATGCCCGGTACCGGTCGGGCGTCCGGTGGCGCGCCCGGCCGGAACCAAGGGCATGTCAGCCCCGCAACTCGCGACGCAGGATCTTGCCGGTCACCGTTTTCGGCAGGTCGTCGAGGAACTCGACCTGGCGCGGGTACTTGTACGCCGCCATCCGCTCCTTGCAGTGCCGGATGAGTTCGTCCGACGTGCAGGAGTGGCCGGCCTTGAGGCTGACGTACGCCTTTACCGTCTCGCCGCGCTTGTCGTCAGGGACGCCGACGACGGCCGCCTCCCGCACCGCGGGGTGCTCGGCAAGCACGTCCTCGACCTCACGAGGCCATACCTTGTAGCCCGAGGCGTTGATCATGTCCTTCTTGCGGTCGACGATGAAGATCCAGCCCTGCTCGTTCATGAAGCCGACATCGCCGCTCTTGAGCGTGCCACCGGGCAGACCTGCCGCGGTCTCCTCGGGCTTGCCCCAGTAGCCGGCGACGACCTGCGGCCCTTCGGCAACGATCTCGCCGATCTCGCCGAGCGGGAGGTCGTTGCCCTCGTCGTCCTGGATCCGCACGATCGTCGATGGCACGGGGACGCCTACCGAGAGCGCGCCCGAGCTCGGGTCGACCGGGGGACCGGCGCCGAAAGGGGTCGCGGTCATCGGGCTGGTCGTCTCGGTGAGGCCGTAGGCGTTGTGCACCTGGAGCCCGGTCGCGGCCCGGAACGCCTTCTCCGCGCTGGGTGAGATCGCGGCTCCGCCGGAGTAGACCGAGGTGAACGAGCTGAACTTCTCCCGGGCGAAGTCCGGGTGACTGAGCAGCGCGTTCAGCGCCGCGATCGCCCCGATCGTGTAAGTCGGCCGGTGCTCGACGAACGCATCGAGCACCACGCCAGGTTCGAAGCGGTAGGCGAGCACGAGTGGCATCGGAGCCAGGAAGCTGATCGCGACGTGCCCGATCAACCCGGTGATGTGGAACAGCGGCGCGATCCCGAACACCTCACCACCCGGTCGGAAGCGGATGAAGTCCCGGTACACCGTGGCGGTGAACACCACATTCCGGTGCACGTTCACCGCACCCTTCGGAACCCCGGTTGTGCCGGAGGTGTAGGTGAGGAACGCGACGTCGTCCGGCCCGAGCTCCACCGGAGGCGGGGTGTTCCCCCGGTGCCCGGCGATGAACTCCATCAGGTCCCGGGTCCCCTCGTGGCGCTGCCGGGTCACGCCGGAGAACAGCCGGGCGTCGTCGCGGGTTTGATACTCCAGCTCGCTGGTGGTCAACACGACCTCGACCGGACTGGCCGGTACGACGTCCCGACCCACCTCGCCGTACAGGCTCTCCGAACACACCAGGACCTTGGCCCCGGAGTCCTCGAGGAGATAGGTGAGTTCGCGAGCCCGGCTCATCGGGTTGATGGAGACCAGCATCCCGCCGGCCTTCCACGCCGCGAGCATGCAGACCAGGAACTGGGGCACGTTCTGCAGGTAGACCGCGAGCCGGTCACCGCGGCCGAACCCGAGTTCACGCAGTCCGCCGGCGAGCGCATCGCTCTGGGCATCCAGCTCCGCCCGGGTCACGACGCCGTCGAAGTAGCGGATCGCGACGCCGTCCGGGTCGGCCGCCAAGCCGGCCCGGAACATCTCCAACGCATTGGTGTGCTCGAGGGAGAACTCCTCGGGCTGGTCCCCGTACAGGGCGAGCCAGGGGCGCTGATCGTAGACAGACATCGTCGGCCCTACTTCACGACGATGGGGTTGACCGGCGCGCCACTGCCCTTGGCTATCTTCAGCGGAGCCGCGGCGTAGAAGAACTCATACGTGCGGTCCTCGGCGCAGTCCGCGGCGAGCGCCTCGAGGTCGGTGATCTCGGTGAAGGTCACCCCCAGATTGCGCATCAAGGCGCTGTGCAGCGGCAGCACCACGCCGTTGTTCGGGTCGGCGGTCACCTCGTTGGCGATCGTGTCGGTGACCAGGTTCGGGATCTCCATCTCGGCGAACCACTCGACGAGTTCGGGGCTGTAGACGAGGCCGGGCTCGCAGAAGCCGTCGTAGAACCTGTCGCCCAACTCGAAGAACAGCTGAAGGTAGTTGGTGCGGATCAGCAGGATGTCGCGTTTGCGGAGCTCGACGCCCTGGTGGTCCGCGCAGGCGAGCAGGTCCTCGTGGGTGAAGGTCTCGGCGGTTTCGAGGTTCTTCTTGCCACGAAGCCGCGCCATGTCGAGAAGCACGCCGCGGCCGACGACACCGCGCTGGGCGATCGGCTCGACGCTGGCCTTGTCCATGCCCCCCACAGTGGTACGGGCGTCGTACCCGTTCCAGATCTTGCCGCCGTACCAGACGTGACCCAGGGCGTCGTACTGCGTCGAGCCCTGCAGGAAGGCGTCGATCTTGTCATCGGCGTAGTGCAACCCGCCCGGGTACTGCGGCGCGTCCTCTCTGTCCCAGGTGGCCTCGTCCATGATCTGGGTGCGGACCGCGGGGGTCCGGCCCGGCCACACAGGGTCGCCCTTCGGGTCACCGATCAGCCGCTGGATCGTGAAGACCTTGCCCGAGCGGATCAGCGCCGCGGCAGCGACGACCTGCTCGGGGCCGAGGTAGTTCAGGCCACCCACCTCGTCGTCGGGACCCCACTTGCCCCAGTTGCTGGGCGCTTTGGCCAGCAACTCGTCCAGGCTGGGGACGGCGTTCTGGGACATGGTTCCTCCTGGTCACACAGGCGTTGCCGGGATGTGCGACGCCTCCGCGACACTTCCCTGCGCGAGTGAACGGCGTCACATCGGAAGTGAAACCCGCCCAACTGGTCCAGGTCGCGCGCCGAGGCGCACAGTTGTGTCGTCAATCCGCACAAACCGGCCCCTCGCCGACTGCCGTTTGCCGGCCCTATGCTCGGGCGCGAGAGAGGGCGAGCCTCGATGTATCAGATCGATGGCCTGGTCACCGGCGACCAGGCGAGCGCAGGTGTCACCGCGCAGGATGCGTGGCGGGACTGGTGCAGCGACGTGCACGGTGAATTCGGCATCGACTTCTACGCCGAGTCCTACCGGGGTCGCGTGATGCGACAGCGCACGTCGACGTACCAGCTCGTGTCGTGGACCGGTGAGTCCGAGTACGTACGTCGCGAGGCGCGCGGGATCCGCCGCGATCCGCGCGGGCACTACGAGCTCTTCGTCCCGCTGCGAGACCAGTTGCACGTCGGCAGCGACTCCGTGGACCGAGCACTCCAGGTCGGGGAAATGGCGCTGGTGCCGATCGACGCGCCGTTCCATGTCGCGCACGCCGATGGAGCAGCCGCGCTCACGCTTCTCATCCCGTTCGAGCGGGTCGATCAGCGTCTCGGTCTCATCTCGCCGCGTGGGCAGCGGATCGTCGGGCACAAGGGCCTGCCGGGGGTGACCCGTGATCTGCTGGTCAGCCTCATCCGGGAGCGCGACAATCTCTCCGGCGCCGACTTCGACTCGGTGTGCGACCGGATCGTCGACCTGTTCTGCCTCGCCGCCGCCGGCGACCAACAGATGCCGTCCTCGAGCGGCGGCACGGCGGTTCTCGACGCGGTACGCCGATACGTGCGCGAACACGTCACCGACCCCGACCTCTCCGTGGCCGCGATGTCCTCAGCGATCGGCTGGTCATCCCGCTACATCCAGGCTGTGCTCGCCCGGGAAGGCACCACCGCCACAGAGCTGATCCGGCGCGAGCGGCTCGACCTCGCCCGCACCAGACTGAGCTGCCCGGCATTCGCCTCGCACAGCATCGCCGATGTGGCCGCGTCGGTCGGCTTCAGCTCCCCCAGCGCCTTCAGCAGCGCGTTCCGGCAGCACTTCGGGATCGCACCGCGCGAAGTGCGCCGGTAGCCCCGACTCTCGGCGCGGGCGTCGGTGCCTGCCGCCGGGTCGCTGCGCAGTTCTCGGCGATCATCACCGCAGCGCTGGAAAGGTCCGCCAGGGGTTCTGTTCGGGGTGTGGCCGCGGTCAGGGTCCTGGCCGCGGCGTCGTAGGTCAGCAGGATCTGCCGGCTGCGGAGGTGGGCGATTGCCTGGGTCGGTGTGGGTGGCGCCGTGTCCCAGCTCACGGCCGCAGTCGGCCCGGGGCCGGTTGTGCGGCGCGCCCACGACGCCGCCGGGCAAGGGGAGACCTTGCTGCGTACTGCGGCCGAGACCGGCGCGTACGCCACCGTCTGGTCCGTGCTCGAAGTCGTCCTGCCCCACCTTGCTGGGCGACCCGGTGGTCCGGGGCACCGGAGCGCTGCTCGCCCGCGGTGTCGACTGCGCCTCCCGCTGCGCGGCGAAGGGCGAGATGCCGAGGTCACCGCGGCCGCCGCGCGTACCGGCTGGAGCCAGGTGGTGAAGGACGCGAGACTGCTGCGCGACGTGCTGGGCTGAGCGGCCCTGCCTTGCGGTCTCTCCGTGCCGATGGCGGGGGAGTGGGGCCGTATTCGAGAGGTGGCCGATCGGGTAGGAGATGTGGGTGTGCTCCACAAGCTTGGGCCGGGTGGTCGTGCCGGAAGTGAAGTAGAGGAGGAGACGGTCCGTACTCGCGTTGCCCGGGTGAGTATTGGCCGCACGTGCTGCATCACAGGCCATGTCGTGGGCGTCGGCATAGCGGAGCCAGCCGTCCGGCCGAGCCTTGTCCCCGACAGCGAACCGGAGATAGTCGCCAGGGACGCCCTCGAACTTGTGCCCATCGGCCGGATTGCAGATGACCGCGCGAGCCGAGCTGCTTCAAGGCGATCGATGAGGTCGAGGTGCCGACGGCAGTGGTCGTCGGCATGATAACGGCCCCCAGTCGAATGAGTGCCAGCATGCTCTCCCGCAGCTCGACCTGATTGCCGAGCATCACAACGACGCTGTCTCCGCGGCGTACGCCCTGTGCCGCCAGGTAGACAGCCACCTTGTCGGAGCGATAGGCCATGTCGTGGAGCGTGTAGGACGCTGTCGAGCCGTGCTCCTCAGCCAGCACGAGGGCCGGCCGCTGGTTGCCACGCGCAATGGCGTCGAACCAGTCGAAGGCGAAATTGAAGGCCGGGCCGACGTCGGGCCAATGGAAACTCGTCGCCACCTCGTCGTAGGCAGTGCGCACGTGCAGCAGGTGGTCACGGGCTTCACGGAGGGCGGCGGTGGCGTTGGTCATGGGGCTCTTCGTTCGTCCTGGATCGAAGAGAGTTGGCGGTCGGTTGCCGAGCCGAGCGCGGGCTCCGCACAGCAACCGACCGGGGATGAGGAGAGTGGTCCTCAGACACTCGCCGGCACCACCGCGTCCCGCATCATCCCGGTGAGCGGGTGGCAGTTGATGTACTCGAAGAGCTGGTCCTTGCCATCGGAGACCGAGACCTCGTGGTAGAGGCGAAGCTTCTCCAGACCGGCCACGACCTTGAAGAACGTGACGAAGATGCGCAGGTGCGTCGGGTGGGACTCTGCCCACCGCTCGAGTTGGTCCAGGGACCGCCAGTGCCCGATGTCGTAGCTCTCGTCGAGTTCGTTGCCGTCGAGGTCGATGCTGCGGACGAAGCGGTTGCTGTAGCAGCCGACCGTCTCGCCGTTGTCGCGCAGGAAGTCCATACCGGCTTCCAGGCTCGGCAGGATCTCGTCGAGGTAGAGGTTCCGCTCGGCCTCGCCTGCGGCGCGCCAGTCCTGGCCCGACCGGATCAGGGCGATGTTGTCGTGGCCTCGAACGATCACACGGCCACCCTGGGACGGGTCACCCGAGATGATGGCGAGCCCGTCGTCGGGCTGCATCCAGTCGGTCTGCGAGAGCGGAATGCGGTCACGCATCGAGCCCCAATACCCGTGCTCGCTGATCTCACCACTGCACGTGCCCATCACACCACCGATACCGGGGAAGTCCTCGGTGAAGGCGTAGAGCGTCTCGAACTGGTCGACGCGTGGCGCGACGATCTCGCGGAAGTAGCCGAGACCCTCGGTGAGGCGCTCGTCGGAGCTCCACCAGCCGTTGACCTCATCCGAGCGCAGCCAACGGCAGTACGCCGCCGGGTCCGCCCAGTAAGCGACGACCATCAGGTTGTGGTGGTTCTGGTTGTCGACGTGGTCGGTCAGGTCGTGATGGATCGGCCCGTCGGCCAGGGCGAAGCTTTCAACGATGTGCCGCAGTGCCGCGAGCGCCTTCGGCCGCTGCGAGTCCTCGGCGTACTGAACACCGAAGTAGGCCATGACGACCTGCTGGAGCGACTGGTCCGCGCGTGCGACGAACATCGGGAAGGGCGGCTGGTAGTCGTCAGCGACGCGCCGTGACAGCGTGCGCGGGCACCGGAGGTGGGTGTCGATCGCGGATTCCATGAGTTCCTTCTTCAAGTGGGCGAACAGCGAAAGGGGTACTGGTGGCCTTGGCGGCCACCGGTCACCAGCCGGCGAGGGGCGAGCGGTGGGCAGCGGACTGAGGGTTGGCGTCGCCGAGGTCGTCGGGCGGCTCGGCAATCCCGGGCCCGCCTCGGCGGACCCACTCGGCGATCACGCGGGCTCGCTCAAGCGTGTTGACCTTCTGGATCCACACCGGTCGGGCGCCCGCGCGTCGTGCGTCCGGAGACGGGTTGACGACAACGACGTTGGAGAGTGCGCACTGCCACAGGCAGTCGGTGCTCACCAGCTCGGTGCCGCTCCCGCTCTCGTGCGCCAGGATCTCGGCAATGCCGTCGTGATCCACATCAGGGTGCTTGCGCCGGGTGCCGCAGCAGCAACCCCGACACATCCTGATCCGCAGGCCCTGGCCGGGGCGAGGCTCCGTCTTCGCGGCTGACGTCGCGGTCACGTTCGCCTCACCCGGAGGCGAACTGAGCGGAAGGCAGGGCACCGACCCCCCTCCGGGCACGAGCAACGGCCTGCGAGAGGTACCCGAAGACACCGCCCATGACCAGCCACATCACACCCATCTGGGCAAGGGAGCCGACCCTGAAGTTCCAGATCAACCGAGCGGGCACGTCGGAGGGAATCGGGTCGGCAACGTCAGGGATCACCCAGACCAGAACGATCGAACCAACGAGGGCGAGCGCCGTGGCGGCGACGACCCTAAGCCCAGGCTCGAAACGCTTCACCCGTGCCAAGGCGGTCACCGCTGCCGTGAGCACGATCGCGCAGAAGATCGTTCCGATGTAAGTCACGGTCCGGGCATTGACGGTGGCCGGGTCACCGACCGCCGGCGGATTGGCCGGGATGACGAGCGCCGGTGCGAGGGTGCACGCGGCGAACCCGAGGCCGGCGAGAGCAATCGCCGAACCGGCGGCAGAGCGCCCCGGCACTCGATCACCGAGGAAACGACGGACCAGCGCGAAGGCGATACCGATCAGGGTTCCGACGACCAGAACGGTGAGCAGTCCGAACCCGACCTGCTCCGCCCTGGAGACGACCACGTCGGACGTGTGACCGTGATCGGCGTGATCCGTCGCCGACTTGGCGTCCTCGATCGCGATCGCAGCGCGGATGGACGGCTCGACGAGCCAATACTGAACAGCGGCACCGGCACCGCCGGCCACGGCGCCCGCCAGGGTGCCGTAGCCGATGGTGCGGCCTACGGTCATCACGGCCATGGGAGTCGACCTCCCTCAGTGGCACGGCACGCCGAGAGCGTGACGCGCGTCGTGCGTGGCCTCGTGCAGGTAGTGCGCAGCCCCGGACGGGATGAGAAGTCCGTTCTCCTGCAGGAGGAAGAGGACGGTCAGCAGGGCGAACACGGCGAGCGTGATGCTGAGGACGGTGGTCACGACGGGCTCGTTCGCGACCGCGGTATTGCTGTGTGCCATGTCGGCGACTCCTTCAGGTCAGACCCCTGCCGGGGTGGCGGGGAAGATGGCGATCGGCTCGGTGTGGGCCTCGTGGTGGTTGCGGTTGGGCGGCTCGGCCAGGACCTGAACGACCCGTTGGCCGAGGTTGGACCTGGCCATGACGCCGTGCTGGGACATGACGTCCTCGAGCGCCGTCACCCAGTGCTCGTAGTACGACCACTTCGCACCGCTCTCAGCCGCAGTGGTCTCCCACTCCTGGATCGAGGAGATCAACGCACCCTGGAATTCGGACCAGTCGAACTTCAACGACTTGTGGGCAGCGACCGCCATCGCGAAGGCGCGGATCTCCCACGGGAACTCGAAGCCCAGCTCGCTCGGATCAGCGACGGGCATCCCGCAGAGGAGCTCCTCGACCTCGCGGCGGGACTCCCCCCGTGCCGTAGCACTTGCGTACGGTTCCGGAAGCGTGGCCGCGGTTGTCACGATGCGACCTGAGCGACCGGACCGACGCCGATCATCGAGTCACGGGTGACGAGTTCGGCGAGTCGCTCCTCGCTCCACCCGTCGGTGCCGGCCGGGCGCTGCGGAAGCACCCAGTAGCGCATCTCGCTGCTGGAGTCCCAGACGCGGACCTCGACACTCTCCGGGACGGTGAAGTCGAAGGAGTCGCTGAGGACCTTGCGGGGCTCGCGTGTGATGGCGGCACGGTACTGCGGGTCCTTGTACCAGTTCGGCGGCAGTCCGAGGACGGGCCACGGGTAGCAGGAGCAGAGGGTGCACACAATGATGTTGTGCACGTCGTCGGTGTTCTCGACGACGAACATGTCCTCGCCCTGGAGGCCGCTGATACCGAGTTCTTTGCAAGCCTCGGAGGCGTCCTCGACCAGGCGAGCCTTGAACTCCGGGTCACTCCACGCCTTGGCCACGACCTTCGCGCCGAGCTGAGGGCCGACCTCGTGCTCGTAGATCTCGACCATGCGGTCGATGGCCTGGGTCGTCATGACGCCCTGCTCGATGAGCATGGACTCGAGCGCCTTGACTCGAGCGGCGATCTCTTCCTGGGTACGGATCTTGGCGCTCACGCGACAGCTCCTTCGGCGTTGGCGGCCGCGGGGCCGGCGAGCTCGATGTAGGGGTCCCAGACGTCGAAGCAGACGGAACCGTTGGGCTCGGCGTGCTCAGCACCCCAGAGCTCTTCGTTGGTGAATCGGACGGTGTAGACGTGCTCGGGGTGCTCGCCGAGTCCGTTGCCCGCGGTGTCGGGGTAGATGAACGTGCCGTGCGCCAGGACGACCTCACCGACGGCGCCACGGATGTAGCGGGCGCGGCGCGTGTGGCCCTTCGGAGCCGACCGGTCGACCCGAACGATGTCGCCCACCTTGAAGCGAGCAGCCTTGTCGGACTCACGCTTCGCGGTCGCACCGACCGGGACGACCGCCTCGACGAACGCGAGCAGCTCCGGGTCGTCCTGGTGCTGCGGCAACGGAGCTTCCGGTTTGGCCAGGTAGTGAGCGGTCCGGCGGTCGAGCTCGGCCATGTCGAGCTTGCCCAGCTTCTCTCCGAAGTGTTCGACGGTGTGCACCCAGTGCTCGTAGTACGGCGACTTCAGGTAGACAGCCGGGTCGATGAGCTCGATTCCGTGGCGGAACTCGTCGACGCCGAAGAACCCTGCGCGAAAGCACATGGCGAACATCGGAAAGACGGCCTTCTCCCATGCGGCGCGGAAAACCGGTTCGTGCTCAGGGACGATTACGGGGCCGATGCCGTCGGTACCGGCGAGGTCGAATACACCGTTCATTCGGGTCACTCCTTAACTGTGCTCGGGGCGCGTGAGCGTTCCGAGCGTCTGCTCGAAGGCGTGCGCTGCCTGCAGGACCGATGCGTCGCTGAATCGCTTGGCGATGACCATGAGGCCGACGGGAAGGCCCTCGCTCAGGCCGGCGGGGATCGTGCAGGCCGGGTGACCAGTCACGTCGAAGGGCGCTGTGTTGGCCACCATGTCCAGTGCTCGCGTCACGATCTCCTCGGCCGATGCGTCGGCAGCGGGGATGAGGCTGGCCGTGATCGGGAGGGTCGGCATGACGATGACGTCGTACTGGTCAAGAACCTTGTCGTACGCGGCCGCGAGCACCGACTCAAGGTTGCGCGCCTTGCCGTAGCTCGCGCCGTACCCATGGCGGAGGGCGTATGTGCCACCGAGCGCCACGAGCTTGACCGTCTCCGAGAACGCAGCCGGGTTCTGGCGCCACCGCTCGCCGTAGAAGGCCATCAGGTCGGGGTCATAAGCGCCCTTCCAATTGAGGCCGTAGGCGTTGCCGTCCACCATCTGCCAGGTCGCTCCCTCGACCGAGATCACGTCCCAGATGGCGGCGCCGTGCTTGTGCCACGGGATCGAGACGTCTTCGGCGAGGTGGTCGGCGGCGGTCAGACGCTCGATCGCAGCCCGTACGACCGCGTTCACCCCCGGGTCGGAGTTGGCCTGATCGAAGCCCTCAGTGACAACACCGATCCGAAGACCACGGTCGAGTTCGCCCAGTGCGGCTACATAGTCGGCGCCGGTCACACCCGTTGGCTGGCGCGGGTCGAGACCGTCAGCCCCAGCGATCACCGTCAGCATGGCCGCGGCGTCGGCGACCGTCGGAGCGATGGGACCGAGGTGATCAATCGTCTGTTCGATCGGGAAGCCGCCGGTGTAGGGCACCAGGCCGAAGGTCGGCTTGTGGCCCACCACCCCACAGAAGGCTGACGGGATGCGGATCGAACCACCCTGGTCACCACCCAGGGCGAGATCGACCTCACCCGCGGCGACCAGCGCCGCGCTGCCGCTCGAGGAGCCGCCCGCGGTGCGCTTGGTGTCCCACGGGTTGCGGATCGGTCCGGTCTTCGCCGTGTGAGACGCGCCGGAGAAGCAGAGGTCTTCACACACGGACTTGCCGGCGATCGTGGCACCGGCATCGAGCAGGCGAGTGACGACGGTGGCGTCCGTCTTCGGGACGAAGCCGCGCACCGTCTCCGAGCCGTTCATCATCGGGACGCCGGCAACAGCAATGTTGTCCTTGATCGCGACCCGGCGGCCCGCCAGCGGGCCGGACTCAGTCGTGCGAAGGTCGGTCTTGACGTACCACGCCCCAAGGGGGTTGTCAGCCGGCTCCGACCAGTCCCGCTCGGGCGCCTTGGGCGCTACCTCACGCTCGTAGAGCTCGTCGACGACCGACCACGATCCCAGCAGTCCGCTCGTAGCGGCGTGGTAGAAGTCCAGGTCGTGCTCGGCGATGCCGAGCTTCAGGTCATGGGCGAGGTCTTCGACCGCTCGGCGAGATGGCAACTCCATGGGACGCTCTCTTCCTTGTTCGTACGGATCTTCGTCCCGGACGACATGAGATCCTCGGGGCGTCACTGCCAAGGCGGATGCACTTACGTCCTGGCGGAGGAGCAAACGACCCCCGAAGTGCCCGCGTCAACGGCGGACAGTGGCCTGGAGCGGGTTTGGATTGCCACAGTCAAGGCATGTGCAGACATGGACAATCTCGACCCCGAACCGCCCCCAAACCGGGGTTGACGAGGTCGGAACGGACAGAGCACGATGAGCCATGCCCGATTCGTTCGAGATCGATACTGCGAATCGACCCGCAGCGGAGCGGACCGAATACTGGCGCTCCAGCGTCTGTGATCAGTTCGTCCCTCTGGCCGTGCAGCCAACCGTCAGCGAGCTACACGGTCGCGTCGCGGGTGCGACCATCGCCGAGACCCGACTGCGGCGGATTCGCGCGAGCCAGCATGTCTTCGACCGACGCGCATCGGACATCAGGGCCGGCGACCCGGAGGTCCTTCACGTCTTGTCCATGGACCATGGCCACTACTGCCAGGTGGAGCAGGACGGGCGGACGGCGATGGTGAAACCCGGTGACCTCCTGCTGTACGACAGTTCACGACCGTTCCGATTCGCGACGTCAGGAGCCTTCCAGTTCACCATCGGCCTCCTCCCCAAGCGGCTATTGCCGCTGCCCGAGAAGGTGCTCGCCGATCGAACGGCGCGCGTTGCGCCCCTTGCGGATGGGGTCGGCGCGGCACTCGGCGCGCTACTCACCTCACTGGCCAGGGGAAGTGCGGATCTTTCGGATCCCAGCCAACAGGTCGCGATTCAGCATGCGCTGGTCAGTTTGTCTGTCGCGTTCATGTCCGGCGATGGAGCGGTGGGGAGCCCGCCGTCCGTGCATCTGTCCCTGGCGAAGTCGTTCATCGTGCGACACCTCGGCGAACCCGCACTCGCTCCCGCCGACGTCGCCGTTGCTTGCGGTGTTTCCCTCAGCTACCTGCATCGCCTCTTCGCCAACGACGGGACGACCATTGTCGGCTACCTGCGCGAGCAACGACTCCAGGGGGCTCATCGAGACCTGACGACTGCGCTGGTGGACGAACCCGTCTTGCTGGTCGGTCGCCGCTGGGGCATCCCCGACCCCGCCCACTTCAACCGGGTCTTCAAGAAGCGTTTTGGGATGACTCCTGGCGAAGCCCGTCGTTTCGCGCGCACCCCAACCCCGTCGGCTGGCTAAGAGGACGTTCACGCTGCTGACGTGCAGGTTCGGCTGATCCAAGAAGAGGCCCAACAGCGGTGGTCTGTGGCACGCGGTTCGTCAGTCATCGACCGCGACGACGGCGAAGAAGGCCCCGGCCAGGGCGACGAGAAGAAATCTCGGGAGTGCGCTGAACCATCTTTCACCGCGGCCCCGACCGGAGACGAACTCGACCGGCTCGGAGCCGGCCTAGGCACGCGGCGTCCTGCTCCGCGCTGGATTCGAAGAGGATCTGTAGTCCCACACAGATACCCAGGAACGGCATCCCGTCGTCCACCACTCGAGGCCGAAGGGCTTCGGGCCGGCCGGCCTTGGCGAGGTACTCCATCGTGGTACCTGCTGATCCGACACCGGGCAGGACAACCCGGTCCACACTGCCGAGTTCATGGGGCGCCGGCATCAGACGATTTGGGCGCCCAGAGCGTTCAGAGCCTGCACCACGCTCTGAGAGCTTCCGCTCGTGTAGTCAGTCACGCCGGTGATCGGCCGGTCGCGATTGCTCATTGGAGCGTCAAACCGAGGTCCCGTCACAGAGCGGACCCGGTCGGGTATGCGACTCAGCGTATGAAGTTGCATGCTCGTCGTAGCCGATCACAGGTGTCGCGCTCGGGGTAATCTGACAGACCAGCTACGGGCCACGAAGCCAGACGCTCAAGGGACCCGCCCCGCTAGGTGTTGCGGGTCATGACGTTGTTGACGGTGAGTCTGGGGCGGTCGGCGGGGCGGGATCGGCGGTCGACGGTCTGGCGCGGACGATGGCTTGGTCTCCCCGTGGACCGAACAGGTGCAGGATCTCCACAGTGCTCGTGTCCGCGGGGCCGAACCAGTGTGGCTCGGTGGTGTCGAACTCGGCCACTTCGCCGGGCCGCAGCGTGAAGTCCTGCGCCCCGAGGATGAGGCGCAGCCGACCAGCGAGGACGTAGAGCCATTCATAGCCCTCGTGGGTGACCAGTTCAGGCTGGCGGGGTGACAGCACCTGCTTGAAGACCTGCACTCGGCCTGGGTACTGCGTCAGGGGCACGAGGACGCTTCCGCGCCCCTTGTGCAGGGGCCGGAGGTGCACCCGAGGGTCACCGCTGGCCGGCGCCGCCACCAGCTGGTCGAGTGCGACGTGGTGCGCCCGTGCCAGCGGGATGAGCAGGTCCAGAGTCGGGCGCCGCTTGCCCGATTCCACCCGGGACAGCGTGCTGACGGAGATCCCGGTCGTGGTCGCGAGTGCCTCGAGTGTGAGTCTCCGTTCCTGGCGCAGCCGGGGCCCGCCGGAGTCCCGGGTACCGCGGGCCCGGCGGCTCGACCTGCCCGGCCAGGTCCTGCTGACCATGGTCCTCGCCGTCGTGGTCGGCGTCCTGATCGAAGGGCCGCGCATCGGCTGGACGTCGCCTGCGGCGCTGGCGGGATACGCATGGGCTGCCGTGGCGACAGCCGGATTCGTGTGGGTCGAGTCCCGCCGACGTGAGCCGCTCATGGATCTGCGGCTCTTCAGGCGCCCGATCTTCAGCGGTGCGGTCGTGGGCGCGGTGGCGGTCTTCGTCGGCCTGAACATGACGCTGCTGCTGAACACCCTCTACCTGCAGAACACCCGGGGATGGACGCCGCTGGCCGCCGGCATGGCGACCTTGCCCCTGGCCGTCGGAGCGACCGTCTGCGCCCCCTGGTCCGGCCGTATGGTCGGCCGCGCGGGACCGCGGCTGCCACTGCTCCTGGCCGGCGGTTTCATCACGGTCGGCGGGCTCTGCCTGGTCCGGCTCACCCCGCACACGAGCGTGTTCCTGCTGTTGGCCGCATACGCGCTCATCGGCGTCGGGTTCGGCTTCGCCAACGCCCCGATCACCAACACCGCGGTCAACGGACTGCCACCCGCCCGTGCCGGCGTAGCTGGGGCGATCACCTCCACCGCACGGCAACTCGGTGCCGCCCTCGGCATCGCTCTCGCCGGCGGCCTGGTCACGGCCACCAGCCCGACGGAGCTCGCACACGCGTCCCGCCCGGGCTGGATCCTGGTCGCCACCTGCGGCGTACTGCTCTTTTTCGTCGCCCACGTATCACGTACGAAGGGAGCCTCCACGGGCCCCGCCTCCCAACAAGCGCGGTGAGCCGCGTGACCCACCGCAACGCACCGTTGTCCGTTGAAGGGCGCCGCCGCCTCGTCGAGCGCTGCCGAACTCGCCCCATTGCTCACGTCGCCGCTGAGATGGGCATCTCCCGGGCCTGTGCCTCGAAGTGGGTGAACCGCTACCGCAGATTCGGCGAGATCGGGCTCTTGACCGCTCCTCGACGCAAGGGCACCAGCCGAAGGCCACCCCAGACGAAGTGGTAGCCCAGGTCGAGGTCCTCGCACGCGCCCACAAGTCCGGGCCCGCGCCGATGCGGCAGGTGACATCGACCGGCTGGTCCAGATCCAGTCCACCATCGTCCGTGTCCACCAGCACGCCGATGACACCGGCCGCAAAGGGGGACGCTACCGGATCTTGACCGACCGCAGATGCGAAGAGAGCGTTGCTCCTCAGGTAGGGAACGCCCGGGCCGCGCCGGCAGTGCCCTGGTAGGTATCTGCTGGGCCGGGGCGGAGATCGTCCCGGGCAGGGCATCGATGATGCCGTGGACGCGAACCGCCCAGGCGTTCGGGGGTGTCCGCGAGGAGACGCGGTCCGGCGATGCCCGACAGGACGCGTCACGGCCCCGCCCTGCGTTCCACCGCCCGGCGGTCTCGCTTTCGGCCGGAAAACAGCGACCCGGTACCCAGTCAAAAGCCTCACTCCTGCGCAGAACGCTTACGGTGCCGAGGCTTGACACCTGTCGGGCATTAAGAATGCGCGAATTTTCGCCAATAGCGTTTTGTCGTCGACCATTTTTAGACAGGCCCCTCGGCTTTGCCCGCAGTCCGCACGCGACGACCTCACCGAAAGAGTGTGGCGCGGGTCACTGTTGACCTTCTAATCGGTGCCCACTTAATATTCTGCGGAAATGAGCCACCGCCGGGGCGGCCGGAAAACAGACACCTCCTCAACCACTCCTACGCATGCAGCTGACGCAATTCTATGGAGTTCTGGCAAAGAAATGGCAATATTCAGAAGCGGGCGCGAGGCGCCGCTGAACCTGTGAGGGTGTCGGTCCGCGACCCGGGGTGGCCAGCCGCGCTGTTCGCACCGCGGCTCCGCAGGGGAATTGACCCCGCCAGATCGTCGATCCCCTGTTGTCGTCCCGTTGAAGAGTCTCTGTTGCTGTGCGCATTGTCTTCAAAGCGCACATTCCGGACGTCGCTGAATTGCTAGAAAATGGCAATGCCGGGCATACTCGCGCACTGCTGCGCGAACCATTGATCCTTCGGGAACGCAGGATCTGATTTCTGCCGCGTTCTCTTCTCGTGAAGGGTAATCCGTGTCTTCCCCCCGAATCACAGTCACCCATCACTCCGACAAAGGAACATCTCCCGCCCCCCTGTCGCTGGCGCAGGAGCGGCTGTGGGTCATGGCGCGCATGGACGGAGACGCCAGTGCCGCCTACAACGAGCCGATGCCCTTCGACATCCGGGGGCCGCTGGACCGGGACCTGCTCATCCAGGCGCTGCATCTGCTCGCGGCCCGGCACGAGGCTCTGCGTACCCGGCTGGTGCCCTCCGGCGGCTCGGCGCTCCAGGTCGTCGACCCGCCGGAGACCGGGTTCCCGGTGGCCTTCGAGGATCTGACGGGACTGCCGGACGCGGCCGAGCGGTTCGCGCGGACACGGCAGGAAGTGGAAGGCACCCCGTTCCGCCTGGGCGAGGAGCCCATGGTGCGCGGCTGTCTCGTGGCGCTCGAACCGGATTACCACGTCCTACTGCTGACGGCCCATCACATAATCTTCGACGGCTGGTCCCGCTCGCTGCTGTTGCGGGAGCTGGGCCTGTTGTACACCGCGCTCCAGCAGGGGCGGGACGCGTCGCTGCCGGAACTGGCCTGGCAGTACAGCGACTACACCCGCTGGCAGTGGGACTGGATGTCGGGGGAGGAGCCTGCCGCGCACGCCGACTACTGGGCTGCCGCATTGGCCGGCGCTCCGGCCGTGCTCTCCCTGCCCACGGACCGGCCTCGGCCGCCCGAGCAGGTCTTCCGCGGCGACCGGGTGTCGGTGACCGTGGACGAGGACCTGACGCAGGCCCTGCGCGACCTCGCCGCTGACAACGGTGTCACCCTGTACGCGACCGTTCTGACCGGCTGGTCGGTGCTGTTGTCGCTGCTTTCCGGGCAGGACGACATCGTTGTCGGCGCCCCGACGTCTAACCGCCGTCGCGGGAACGTCGAGGGCCTGATCGGCTTCTTCGTCAACACCCTGGCCCTGCGCGCGGACCTGAGCGGCTGCCCCAGCGTCAGTAGCGCCCTGAAACAGGTGAACCAGCGGATCCGCGACGCCCTCAAGCACGTGGACCTGCCCTTCGAGCGGGTCGTGGAACTGGTCAACCCACCTCGGAGCCCCGCCCACACGGCACTGTTCCAGACCATGTTCGCCTGGGTCCCCTCCATGCGAAGGGAACTCGAACTCCCGGACCTGAAAGTCGAGTTAAGGGAGGACGCGGCCCACGTCCCGGCGAAGTTCGACATGGTCCTGGCCCTGGCCGACGAGGGCCGACACCTCACCGGCGAGATCGACTACGCGGTGGCGCTCTTCGACCGGGCGACCGTCGAACGGTACGTACGCCAGTTCCTGCGCGTGCTGCGCCTGATGACCGAGCGCCCGGAAGCCGACATCGCCGACCTGACGCTGCTGGACGAGGACGAGCAGCGCGAACTCCTCGCCACCTTCAGCGCAGGGCCCGCCGCGGCCATACCCGGCGCCCCGGCACCGGCGGGCCTGCTGGAGCGGTTCGCGACGCAGGTGCGGATACGGCCGCAGCAGCCCGCCGTGGTGGCCGGGGACACGGAACTGGACTACGCGACGCTGGACCGCCGGGCCAACCGGCTCGCCGGCGCACTGATCGCGCGAGGGGTCCGACCCGACCACGTGGTGGGCCTGCACACCGGACGCACCGCCGAACTCGTCGTCGGCGTACTCGGCATCCTCAAGGCCGGAGCCGCCTATCTGCCCCTCGACCCCGCACAGCCCTCCGAACGGCTCACTGCCATGGTGAGCGACGGCGCACCCGCACTCGTGCTGACCGACCAGGCGGACACGGCGGGCGACGACCGGCATCTGTGGGAGAACCTGCTGAAGGTGGAGGCCGAGGGAACACACGACGAAGCGCCGGGCATCGACACGGACCCCGCCCGGCTCGCCTACGTCATCTACACCTCGGGATCGACCGGCCGCCCCAAGGGCGTGGCGGTGACGCACGGCAGCGTCGTCAATCTCTTCGACCACTGGCGTGAACTCATGGGAGATACCCCGGGTGAGGCGTCATCGGCCTGGTCGAGCATCGGCTTCGACGCGTCGGTGCACGAGCTCCTCGTACCGTTGACCACCGGAGCGGTGCTCCACATGGTCCCCGACGACCTCCGGGGCGACCCCGCAGCACTGATGGGCTGGCTGCGCGAACGCAAGGTGACCCAGGCGTTCCTGCCCCCGTCCTACGTCCTGTGGATCGACGAGGATCCGGCCGGGCGACTGGCCGGGCTGAGCCTGCGTCAGCTCCTCACCGGAGTGGAGTCCCTGCCCGAGAGCGCCCTGCACCGCATGCGCGAACAGCTGCCCGGCCTGCGCATCTGCTTCGGCTACGGCCCGACCGAGGCCACGCTCTACTCCACCGCCTACACCGACCCGCAGCCGCAGGAGCGGTCGTGCCCCATCGGGCGGCCGCTGCGCGGCACACGCCTGTACCTGCTCGACGACCGCATGCGCCCGGTACCGGTGGGGATTCCCGGTGAGGTCTACATCGGCGGAGCGAGCCTGGCCCGCGGATATCTGAACCGGCCCGACCTCACCGACGAGCTCTTCCTACCCGACCCGTTCCTGCCCGGCGAACGCGTCTATCGCACCGGCGACCTGGCGCGCTGGCTGCCGGACGGCAACGCCGAGTACGTCGGCCGCCGCGACGACCAGCTCAAGCTGCGCGGCTTCCGGATCGAACCCGGCGAGGTCGAGGCAGCGCTGCTGGCGGTGCCCGGCGTGCGGGAGGCCGTGGTGCTGGCCGACCGCGACACACCGGGCGGCCCTCATCTGGTCGCCGGCGTGGGATGTGACGCCGAATCCATGCGGACGGCGTACGAATGGCGCGCGGCCCTCAAGGACCGCCTGCCGGACTACATGATCCCCGTCGTGGTGGCCGAATTCCCGCGGCTGCCGCTGAACCGCAACGGCAAGGTGGACCGGACGGCAGTGCTGCGCGCCGCGGCGGGGGCCCGCTCCGGGCGGGTCAACACGGCCGCGCCCCGCGACCACGTCGAGATGGCGCTGTACCGGATCTGGCGGCGCGTGCTCCTGCACCCGGACGTCGGAATCGGCGACAACTTCTTCGAGCTGGGCGGCACGTCGATCTCGGCCATCAAGATGGCGTCCGCCGTCCAGGACGAACTCGGCGTGACGCTGCCGGTCCGGGAGGTCATGCTGCACCCCACCATCGAGGCGCTCGCCGAGCGGGTGCGCAGCAACGGCGCCGAGGCCTCGCAGCCCGCGGAGCTCAGCAGCCTTGTGGAGTTCCGCGCCGGCAGCGGCCGGCAGCGCGTGGTGTGCGTGCATCCCGCCGGCGGCACCGCGTTCTGCTACCTGCCGCTGTCCACGGCACTGCCCGACGAGGTCGGCGTGGTGGGACTTCAGGCGCCCGGCATCAACCCCGGCGAATCCACCCTGCCCGGTGTCGAGGCGATGGCCGAGGAGTATCTGCGGCTCGTCGGTCCCCGCCCGGACGAGACACTGGTGCTGTGCGGGCTGTCCTACGGTGGCCTGATCGCGTACGAGATGGGCCGCCGCCTGGTGGCGGCCGGGCACGAGCGGGTGAGCGTGGTCCTGCTCGACACCCATGGCGCGGAGGGCGCGGAGCGGCACGCCGCCACCGAGCCGGTGGGCATGGCGGAGTTCCGGGAGAAGCTGGTGCGCTTCAACGGCATGTATCCGGGCATCGACGACGACCAGGTGGCCCGGTACCTGACCGTCTACAACCACCATCGCGAGACGGCGGGCGACTACGCCGTACCCGAATCGCCGGCCCGTGTCGTGCTGATGCAGGCGACGGCCGTGGAGGACGAGGACGGTGACGCGGCCGCCCGCCTGCGCGCGTTCTGGCGGCGCCGCGTCAGTGGTCAGTTCGTGGTCGAGCCGGTGGCCTGCGGTCACTGGGACATGTTGGAGAGCGACGAACTGCCACGCGTCGCCGCCGTCCTCGCCGCCGAACTGAACCGGCCGGCAACCGGCACGGGCGAGACCGAGACGGAGCGCACGACACTCCCTGGGACGTCGGAGGCATGATGAAACCGCGCGTCGAAACTTCCCCCGCCGACGTGGCCGGGGACCTGAGCGCGCCGGTCGGGCTCGCCCTCGAGATACACCGCCAGGCCCTGCGCTCACCACAGGCGGAGGCGGTCGCCGACGGCGACGTACGGCTGGACTACGCGACGTTGAACGCCGCGGCCGCCGCCGTGGCCCAGGCGCTGGGCCGCCAGGGCGTCACTTCCGGGCAGGCCGTGGCGGTGGCGCTGCCGCGCTCGTGGCGGCTGGTCTGCGTGATGCTGGGCATTCTGCGGCTGGGTGCCCAAGTGGTGCCGCTTGACACACAGAGCCCCGCCGAACGCCGCCTCTTCATCCTGAGGGATTCCGGAGCGGCCGCCCTGGTGTACGTCGCCCCCGAGAGCGTCACCGAGCTTCCGCACGGCATGAAGGCGCTCGCCGTGGACACTCTGCTGCCCGAACTCCCCGATCCCGCGGCCAGCGTGCAGGCGCCGCCCGCCGCCGGCGAGGTGTCCTTCCTGTTCTACACCTCCGGAACGACCGGACGGCCCAAGGGCGTCGAGGTCCGCGACGCCGGGGTCATGCGGCTGGCACGGCCCGGCTACATCCGTGTCGAGCCCGGCCTGCGCTATGCCTGTCTGGCGAACCCGGCATTCGACGCACTGAGCTTCGAGGTCTGGGCACCCCTGCTGACCGGCGGCTGCTGCGTGGTCCTGCGCGACGGTGACGTGCGGACTCCCGAGCGGCTCGCCGCGGCACTGCGGCGCGAGCGGGTGGACACCGTCTTCGTCACCACCGCGCTGTTCAACGCGGTGGTCACGGCCGTGCCGGACTGCTTCGCGGCGGTCGGCGAGGTGCTGGTGGGCGGTGAGCAGCTCAACGCCCGGGTGATGCGCCGTTGGTACCGGGACAACGCCGACAGCGGCACCCGTCTGTTCAACATCTACGGGCCGACCGAGTCCAGCACCTTCGCCCTGTGCCATCCGATCCCGCGGGACTTCGACGGTGATGTGGTGCCGATCGGCCGACCCCTGCCGGGGACCGACGCCGTCCTGGTCGTGCCGGGCCAGGAGAGGGTCGCAGCGCCCGGTGAGGTGGCCGAACTCCTGCTGAGCGGCGCCGGACTCGCGGTCGGGTACCGCAACCTCCCCGAGGAGACCGAGCGGCGCTTCGTACGGCTCGCCTGGCTCGACGGCGGCGAGGAGCGGTACTACCGCACCGGTGACCTCGTACGGGCCGACGACGAGGGCCGGGTGGAGTACGTCGGACGAACCGACCGCCAGGTCAAGGTGCGTGGCTTCCGGATCGAGCCCGGTGAGGTGGAACGGCGCGTTCTCGCCCACCCGGCGGTCCGGCGGGCCTACGTGTGCACACGCCGCGCGGGCCAGGAGGGGCCGAACGAACTGCTGGCGTTCGTCGTCCTGCACCAGGAGCTGTCCTACGAGGAGTTCGACAGCCACCTCACGGCCCACCTGCCCGCCTACATGCGTCCGCACCAGATCCATCTCGTGGAGGAGTTGCCGCTCAACGCCAACGGCAAGGTCGACCAGGCCGCGCTGCTGGAGCAGGCCGACCGGCCCTGGCGGCCGGCCGCCTCCGACGGGCCGGCCCCGACGGGAACGGAGCGCGAGGTCATCGAGCTGGCCGAGGAGATCCTGGGCGCCACCGGCCTCGGGCTCGGCGACCGGTGGATCGCCGTCGGCGGTGACTCGTTGAAGGCGCTGCGGTTCTGCTTCGCCGTCCGGCAGCGGTGGGGCCGCGACCTGACGCAGGCGGCCATCCTTCACGGCGACCTGGCCGCGATCGCCCGGGCCGTCACCGCGGCCGGCCCCGGAGAGGAAGGCGCCTGTCCGGCACCGGTGGTCGCCGGTGCCCACTCGGCGCCCGCCACGAGCGAGCAGCAGCGGCTGTGGCTGCTGCAGCGCCGCGCACCGGGCTCCCGGGCGTACTCCGTCAACCAGGCCTTCCGCGTGGACGGGCCCGTCGACACCACCGCCCTCCGGCGGACGCTGCGGACCCTGGTGGCACGCCACGCGGCACTGCGGACAGGCTTCGCCCTGGGGCCGCAGGGACTGCGGCAGACAGTCGGCGAACCGTACGACCCCTGGCACGAGCCGGGCACACAGCGCTTATGGGACGAGGAAGAGGCGCACGCCTTCGCCGACGCCTTCTTCGCCGAGCCCTTCGACCTCGCCGTCCCCCGTATGCTCCGGGCCTGCTGGCTGCCCCGTGACGGCGGCGGAACGCTTCTGCTGCACCTGCACCACATCGCCGTCGACGGCTGGTCACTGAGCATCCTGCTGCAGGACCTGTCCGCCGAGTACGTCGAGTCCACCGACGCCGGCGCCCAAACCAGCCGGAACACTGCACCGGCTCCCAACCCACTGGACTTCGCCGCCTGGCAGAGCGACTGGTTCACGAGTGCGGCCTACCAGGCACAGCGCGACGAACTCCTGGCGTACTACCAGGGCCTGGCGGAGCCCCAGGAACCGCTGCCCGCCCAGAACACGGATCCGGCGCCGCGGGCGCGCCTGCTGCACACCCCGCTCGACGTCGTACGCCGGGCCCAGGTGGACCAGGTCTGCGCCGAGTTCGGGCTGACCCGCTTCCAGGTGCTGCTGAGCGTGTTCTCCTGGAGCCTGTACGGCGTGACCGGCCTGGTCCGCCCACGCATCGCCGCCCCGGTCGCCAACCGCCCGGTACGCGAGTTCGAGGACAGCGTGGGCATGATGGCGAACACCGTGCTGCTGCCCGTGGCCGTGGTGCCCGGTGAGGACCTGCGCTCGCAGCTCGCCCGCACAGGGGCCGGCACGGGGGAGGTGCTGCGACGCCAGGACGTGGCGCTCGCGGACGTCCTGACCGGCTGGGAGGCCGTCGGCGACGGCACCCCGTTCGATCTCCTGTTCGTCCTGGAGAACACCGACTTCGGGGGGCTGCGGCTGCCCGGCTGCGTCCAGCGGCCCCTGTGGTGGGCCGCGCCGGAGGCCAAGTGCCCGATGACGGTCTCCGTGGTCGAGCATCCCGACGGACTCGACCTTCTGTGGGAGTACGCCGAGGACCGGTTCACCGGCGACGCCGTCGAGGCGATGGCCGAGCTCTTCCGGCGGGGCGTGGACGCGCTGGCGTCCGGTGGCCGCTCCACCGCGCGGGAGCTGGTCGCGCCGTACCGGCGGTCCCTGCCGGAGCACGGGCGCGGGCCCCTCCCCGAGCGGGGCTTCACCACGATCGCCGAGGGCTTCGCACGGCAGGTCGCCCGCACCCCGGACGCCCCCGCCGTGATCACCGCCGACGGGAGCACCCTGAGCTACGCGGCGCTCGACGCCCGCGCCTCGGCCCTCGCCGCGGAACTGGCCGACCGCTACCCGATCCCGGCCGACGACAGCCCCTGCCGGGCGGCCCTGTACCTGGACCCGTCCGCCGAGCACGTGGTGGCCCTGCTGGCACTGGCGCGGCTGAACGTCACCGCCGTCCCCCTCGACCCCTCCTACCCGGTCGACGTGCTGCGCCACGTCCTGGAGCAGGTCGACCCGCTGTGCGTCCTGGTCACGCAGGACGGCGCGCCGGCGCTGGACACACTGCTCCCGGACGGCGTGGTGCGCCACCGTGCCGTCGTCCTCCCCGCGGCCCTGGCCCCACAGGAGGGCGCCGGCACGAGCGCGCCGTCCGCCGGTGCGAGGAGGTGGCGCACGCACGACGGCACACGACCCCTGTACACCCTGTTCACCTCTGGCTCCACCGGCGTCCCCAAGGGGGTCCAGATCTCCGACCGCACGCTGTGCGACCTGATCCAGTGGCAGTCCGGCCCCGGCGGCCTGACCGCCCCGGCGGCCACCCAGCAGTTCTCGATGCTGGCGTTCGACGTGTCCTTCCAGGAGATCTTCGGGACGCTGTGCACCGGCGGCAGCCTCCGGCTCATACGCCCCGAGTGGCGCCAGGACGCCCCCACGCTCCTGGAACGGCTGGAGGCCACGGGGACCGAGCGGATCTTCATGCCCTACGTGGCCCTGCAGGTGCTCGCCGAGTACGGCGTCCGCCTGGGCAGGTTCCCCTCCCGGCTGCGCGAGGTGGTCACCGCGGGCGAGCAACTGGTGTGCACCGACACCATCCGTCGCTGGTTCGCCGGACTGCCCGGCGCCCGCCTGTTCAACCACTACGGGCCTACCGAGACGCATGTGGTCAGTGCCCTGTGCCTGGAGGGCGACCCGGGGCAGTGGCCCGAGCGGCCCGCCATCGGACGCCCGGTGGCCGGCGCCGACCTGCGCGTGGTGGACGCGGCGGGCGACCCGGTGCCGCCCGGGTGCACCGGCGAGCTGCTGATAGGCGGCACCATGACCACCCGTTGCTACCTCGACGAACCCGCTCTCGACGACACCCGCTTCGTCGAGGTGCCCGGTGAGGGTCTGTTCTACCGCAGCGGCGATCAGGCGTGGTTCGACCGCGAGGGGCTGCTGCACTACGCGGGCCGCGACGACCAGCAGATCAAACTGAGCGGGCACCGGCTGGAACTCGGCTCCGTCGAGGCGGCCCTGCTGCGCCATCCCGCGGTGGTCAACGCCGTCGTAGCGTGTCACGGCGACCGGCTGACGGCCTGCCTCGAGTTCCGTGGCGAGTCCCCGTCCGCCGACGACCTGACCGGACACCTCTCCGCTCTGCTGCCCTCCTACGTCCGCGTGGACCGCTTCCGGAGACTTCAGACGCTGCCGCGCACCCCGAGCGGCAAGCTGGACCGGCAGGCGGCGCTTCGGGCACCGGGCGAGGAGATACGCCGTGCGGTGGTCGCCCGCACCGGGCTGTCGGCCGAGGAGGAGCGGCTCACCGCCGCCTTCGAGGAGGTCACCGGGGCGACGATCGAACCGGACCAGACCTTCTTCGAGGCGGGTGCCTCCAGCCTCGCTCTCATGCGCTTCCATCTGCGCTGCACCACGGAACTCGGTTTACGCTTCAGCGTCGCGGACCTGTTCGAGCACGTCACTGTCCGCTCCCTGGCCCGCCACCTCGCGGCCGACGACCTCCCCGGCACCCGGACCCCTACCGCACCGGCCAGGACAGACGCCGGGACCCCGGAGCCGGGCGAACCGATCGCGGTCGTCGGCATGGCGGTGCGGGTGCCCGGCGCCCCGGATCTGGCGGCCTTCTGGGACCTGGTGGTCTCCGGTGGCACCGGCATCCGCCGTGTGGACGCCCCGGAAGGCGTCATCGGCGCGCACAGCACGCTCGACGGGATGCTCGACTTCGACCCGGGCCACTTCGGCATCAGCCCCCAGGAAGCGCGCCTGATGGACCCCCAGCAACGTCACCTGCTGATGGCCTGCGTGCAGGCCCTGGCCCACGCCGGCGTCGCGGACACGTCCACCACCCGTGTGGGACTGGTCGCCGGTGCCGGGGAGAACACCTACTTCCAGTCCATGCTGCGCGAGGCGGACCCCGGCCGGCTGCCCGACGGCTTCCAGCTCGCCCTGCACCACGAGAAGGACTTCCTGGCCACCAAGGTGGCCTACCACCTCGGGCTGACCGGTCCCGCGATCAGCGCACAGACGGCGTGCTCCAGTTCCCTGGTCGCCGTGCACCTCGCGGCCGGCATGCTCCGGCAGGGCGAGGCCGAGGTGATGCTCGCCGGAGGAGTGCTCGTCGACCCCGGGCTGACCGGCGGCTACCGCTACCGCCCGCAGCACATCTTCTCCGCGGACGGCGACTGCCGCCCCTTCAGCGACGACGCGACCGGGACGGTCGGCGCGAGCGGCGTCGGCGTCGTGGTCCTCAAACCGCTGCGGCAGGCACGGCGTGACGGCGACACCGTCTACGCACTCGTCACCGGCTCCGCGATCAACAACGACGGCGCGGCGAAGATGAGTTACACCGCGCCGTCCCTGGCCGGGCAGCGCGAGGTGATCCGCACCGCCCTGGCCCGCGCCGGACGCACGGGTGCCGACCTCGGCTACGTGGAGGCGCACGGAACCGGTACCCGGCTGGGCGACCCCGTCGAAGTGAGCGCGCTCCGCCAGGCGTTCGACGTGAGGGAGTCCGCTCGCTGCGCACTCAGCTCCGTCAAGAGCCAGCTCGGCCACATGGGCGCGGCCGCAGGAGTCGTGGGCCTCGTCCGAGCCGTCCTCGCCGTGCACCACGGGAGCGTCCCGCCCACCCTCAACTTCCGCGCCTTCAACCCGGAGATCGGCCCCGACCCCACTCCCTTCTACGTCCCGGACCGGGTCACGCCCTGGCCCGAGGGGCGCGAGCGGGTTGCCTCGGTCAGCAGCTTCGGGATCGGCGGCACCAACGCCCACGTCATCGTCGAACAGCACACCGGAAACGGCACCGCCTGGGCCGGCGAGGTACCGAAGTGCCTGGTACTGTCCTCCTCCAGCGCGGACGCCCTGGCCGCCGACGCCACACGGATCGCCGACTACCTCCGACTCCGGCCCGAGCGCTACGAGTCCGTGCTGCGCCATCTACAGGCCGGACGTGCGGCCCGCCGCCTGCGGGCAGCGGCACCAGTCGCGGACGCCGCGGACGCCGTGCGCTGGCTGCACGAGGTGGCCACGGGACAGGTCCCGCACGGCATCGCGGATCCGGACGCCACGACGGTTCCGGCCGCCGGCCGCGCACCCCAGGACATCGCCGATGACTGGATCGCCGGAAGGCGCATCGACTGGCGGACGGGCCCGGCTCCGGCGCCCTGGGACTTCCCGCCCCCGTCCTTCGCACTCGCGGAGTACGACTTCGACCGCACGCCCAAGGCCCCGGCTTCCGAACCCCAGCGGTTGCCACAGTCCGACTGGCTGCACCAGCCGCACTGGGTCCGGCTGCGCCGCGCCGCCGCCGTGGACACCACCGTACCGGCCGGCCGCGCGTCCGTCGTGGTCGTAGTGGCCTCCGAGAGCACGCCGCAGGCAGCGTTCGCGCCGTTCCAGGCCGTGGCGTCACGCGTGGTACGGGTGAACCCAGCCCGCAGCTTCGTCCGCAGGGGACCCGACGTCTTCGACGCCGACCCGGCCGACCCGGCGTCCCTGCGCCTGCTGCTGGACGCACTGTCCGAGGACGGCACTGACAACACCACCCTGGCCCTGGCCGACGCGGAGTGGGTGCACGCGCTGCCCCTGGACGTGACGGGGCCGGTCGGTCCCGGCACGCTGGAACACGCCCGCCACGCCTGCCTGGACACCACGGCGGCCCTGGCCCAGGCACTGTCCGGGCGAACCGGCTCCCCACGCGTGTGGTGGCTGTCGTACGGCGCCCGGCCTGTGGACGGGACGGTGCACAGGCCCGAACTGGCGCTCCTCGCCGGGCCCGTGGAGGTCGCGCCCCAGGAGGCTGCCCTGGACGGCCACTGGTTGGACCTCCCCGACGACGACCTCACCCGCTGGGCCGGAAACGTGGCCTCGGTCGTCGCCGAAGCACGCCGAGCCGGGCATCCCGGCGGCCCGGCTCTGCCCCGGCAGCTCGCGCTGCGGCGGGGTTACTGGTGGCGTCCGGGCACCACGCCCGTACCGGCGCCGTCCGGCACGGAGCCCCTCGTACCGTCCGGTGAGGACACGGTTCACCTGGTACTGGGCGGCACGGGTGGCATAGGCCGCGCCATCGCCGCCTGGCTGCTGGAGCACACCGGCGGCCGGGTCCTGCTGCTGTCGAGGAATCCGCGGCTGCCCGCGGAACTGACCCGCTGGGCCGACCGCGTCGGCCTCCTCCCGGCGGATCTGGCGGCCATGCCCGTGGACGAAGTGGCGGCGGCCGTCGCAGAGCGCACACCGCGGCTGGATGGCGTGATCCACGCGGCCGGCCTCGGATTCGGGGGGCTGCTCGTACGACGCGACGCCACGGCGATGCGCAACGCTGCCGCGGCCCGGGAGAAGGGCGCGCTCGTCATGGAGCGCCTGATCGAGACCTTCCGTCCCGAGATCGCGGTCTACTGCTCCTCGATGTCCGCCCTGCTCGGCGGCGTCGGCCAGAGCGACTACGCGGCCGGCGCGAGCCTCCTCGACGGCTTCGCCCACCACCGCTCGGAAGAGACAGAGACGACCGCCCGGATCGGCATCGACTGGGACATCTGGAGCGAGACCGGAATGGCGACCCGGGCCCTGTCCACGGACAGCCGTCACCAGGCCCACCTGGAAGTCGGCCTGACGGTAGAGGAAGGCAAGGCGGTCTTCGCAGGCGCCCTGGCCCTGCAACTGCCCCAACTCCTCGTCTCCACCACCGACATCGAGGTCTCCCGCGCCTTCTACGCCTCCTCCGCCGACGGCAGGGCGGAACCGTTCACCGCGCGGTCCGGACCGGCGCACGACGCCGACGGCGAGGCGGGTTCCCCGGACACGGACAGTGCCGAGGATCGAGCCGACGCCAGAGCCGACGCCATGGCCCGCGTGGTCCAGGAGCTGCTGGGCGTGGACGAGATCGATCCGGACGACTCGCTGTACGACCTCGGCGCGGACTCGCTGACCATGCTCAGCCTGATCGCGCAGATCGAGGACGACTACGGCGTCGAATTCGACCTGGCCTCCTTCAGCCACCGGGTCAGCCTCACCGAGATCCTCAAACACATCGAAGCGGCCCTCGCCCCCACCGCACCCGCCTCCGAGGCGGCCACCAGCGTCCCTTCCCGGGTGGTCCTCGACATCTGGCAGGAGGGAACCGGCTCCGCCGTCCTGTGCCTGGTGCACCCGGTGGGCGGCGACGTCCAGGCCTACCGGTCGCTGGTGGCAGCGCTCGGGCCCGAACCGACCGTGTGCCTCATCGGCGACCCGGCACTCCGCAACCCCGACATGCCCCCGTGGTCGCTGGCCGAACGTGCCCGTCACTACGATGCCGAGCTGCGGGACCGCTTCGGCGGCTCCGACCACCGACTACACCTGGCCGGGTGGTCCTTCGGCGCCCGGGTGGCCATGGAGATGGCAGGCCTCGCCGAGTCGGCCGGATGGCCGGTGGAGGGGCTCCACCTGCTGGACCCACCGCCCCCGCAGGCGGACGCGCTGGTCGCCGCCTACGACGAGAACCACCTCGAGACGGTGTTCGCCGCCGAACTCGGCACCGGAGCCCCCGTTTTGTCGGCAGAGCACGCGCAGGCGTACGCCGAGCGACTGGCCCGCTGCTGCCGGGCCAACCTGCGCAGTCTGGGCGAGCACCAGGTGCGGCCGCTCGTCTTCACCCCCACTGTCCTGTGGCTGGCCGACGAGCCCACGGCCGACGTGCCCGCACCCGGCGACCCGCAGGAGACGGCCCGCCAGTGGAGCGCCTGCCTGCCCCCCTCCGCCACGCGACGATCCCTGCCCACCGACCACTACGGAATCGTCGCCCCACCCCACGTGCACACCGTGGCCGAGACCGTCACGGCAATGCTGGCGGACCCGGCCACCGGTTCCCGGCCCCACCGCGAGCAAGAATCGGAGCGCGCCCAGTGAACCCCTACCAGTCCTTGCCAGTCCGGTCGTTCTGGCGACCCGCGGTCGCCGAGCCGGACCCGCTGCACATCGAGGACGTCTGGACACCCAAGTTCGCCCTCGGCCAGGACGATCCCGTCATCACCGCCGGGTCCTGCTTCGCCGCGCAGATCGGCAGGGCCCTGCTGGACTCGGGCATGAACTGGCTCGACGCCGAACCCGCCCCGCCCGGCCTGACCCGGCAGCAGCGCCAGGACCGCGGCTACGGAGCCTTCTCCTTCCGTACCGGCAACATCTACACGCCCGCCGTCCTGCGCCAGTGGCTGTCGTGGGCCCTCGGCCACGCGCAGCCGCCGCAGGAGGCCTGGCCCGACGGCGACCGCTACGTCGATCCCTACCGCCCCGCTATCGAACCCGACGGCTTCGCATCCACCGCCGAGATGCTGAAAGCTCGTGAGGTCACCCTGGCCGCCATCCGCACCGCCGTCACCACGGCAAGCTGCCTGGTCTTCACCATGGGGCTCACGGAGGCCTGGCGCGACGCCGTCGACGGCACCGTGCACCCCACCTGCCCCGGCACCGTCCGCGGCACCTTCGACGCCGATCGGTACTCCCTGCACAACTTCACGTTCGCCGAGGCGCACCGGGACATGACCGAGGCGATCGCGATGGCGCGCCTGGTCAATCCCGGCCTGCGCATCCTGCTGACGGTGTCACCGCAGCCGCTGACCGCCACCGCCACCGGCGGCCACGCGCTCCTCGCCAACGGCTACACCAAGTCCGTGCTGCGCGCGGTCGCGGGACAGCTCGCGCTGGAGGACCCGGACGTCGACTACTTCCCGTCCTACGAGCTCGTCACCGGACCGGTCTTCGGCGGCAGGTTCTTCGGCCGGAACCAGCGCACCGTCACTCCCGAGGGCGTCGACTTCGTGATGCGGCACTTCGTGGCCGGGCTCCACCGCGGCCCCACGGGGCCGCAGCACGCCCGCGACACCGATGCCTGTTCGACAGATGCCGCCTGTGAGGACGCCGTCCTTGACTACTACAGCCCCCGCTAGGTTCCTGCTGCTCGGCGACTCCCACGCGGGACCGATCGGACGAGCGGCCCAGAAAGCCGGCATCCCGTTCCAGGGCGGTCCCGTAGGTGCCGGCCGGGAGTTCACCGACAGCTTCTTCACCACCCGGGACACACCCGGCGGGACCGACGTCGTCTTCCGGTCCGACGAGGCCGAGGAGCACTACCGCCGCTTCCTCAAGGAACTCGGCGTCGACGCCCTCTCCGGGCTGGGCATCCCGCTGGTCGCGACGTTCGGCTTCTGCGCGCACTTCTTGGCGCTGCGGGAGAACTGGGACCTCTATCGCGACCGATCGGGTGCCGTCCCGCCGGGTTTCCTCGCCGGCCCCCTGTTCGGCGCCATCGTGCGCGCCGCTGTCCGTGACGCCCTCGCGTTCTACGAACACGCCGTGGACCTCGGACTGCACGTCCTCGCGGTGATGCCGCCGCAACGGGTCCCCGGCCAGTCCGATCCGGCGGTGTTCATGGCCGCGCAGGAGCGCATCCGGCTGGCCGTGACAGAGCTCGGCGTCGAGGTCGTGGACCTGCGTCGGCGGACCACCGGTCCGGACGGTCTGCAACGCCCCGAGCTGTGCGAGCCCGACGACGAGATCCACGGCAACCTCGCCTTCGGCCGCATCATCCTCGCCGAACTGCTCGACCGAGGCCTGTAACCCCACCCCCTCTGGAGGACGTGCTCATGGAGCCATACGAACGCCAAGCGCTGGAAGCGGTGACCACGCGTCCCGTGCACCCCTACCGCACGCTCACGGTCGAACGGATCACCCCTGTTCTGGGCGCGGAGGTCTCGGGCGTCGACCTGTCGAAGGAGATCCCGGAGGAGCAACTGGACGAGATTCGCACCGCGTTCCTCGATCACCACGTCCTCGTCTTCCGCGACCAGACGATCACCGTCGAAGACCACAAGCGGTTCGCCGCCGCCTTCGGCGAGCTGCGTCCCGTCAACCCGCCGCCGCCCGAGGGCGACCCCTACATCCTGGAGATCCGCACGACGCCGGCCGCGGCGAACGTGGCGGGCAACGGCTGGCACGCCGACGGCACCGCCGACGCCGAACCGTCGCTGGGATCGATGCTGTACATCACCGAGATCCCCGAGCCGGGCTGCGGCGGTGACACCCTCTTCGCCAACATGCACCTGGCCTACGAGATGCTCTCGCCGGCCATGCGCTCCCTGCTGGACCCGCTCACCGCCGTCCACGACGGCGCCCAGGCCCTGGGGGGCTACACCCCGCCCGCGGACTACGTCATCCCCAAGAGCGAGCACCCGCTCGTCGCCCGCCATCCCGAGACCGACCGCAGGCTGCTCTACGTCAACAAGGCCTACACCAGCCGCATCCCGCAGCTCTCCGCCCAGGAGAGCCAGGCCCTGCTGGACATGCTCTTCGACACCGTCGCCCACAGGCCGATCCTGCACTGCCGCGTCCGCTGGACCCCGGGCACCCTGGTCTTCTGGGACAACCGCTGTGTCCAGCACCACGCGACCTACGACTACTACCCCTACGCCCGCTACGGCCGGCGCGTCGCCATCAACGGCGGCCCGGTCAAGGGCTGACGGCGCGACCGGGTGAGGCGTCGTGCATGAACCGTGGGATCCGCGCATGACGCCTCACCGGTCACCTGCTCACGCCGTGGCGCGCCGCACCGCGTCGGCGAGGCCGTCCCGAAGGCGCCCCCGGGCCTCCTGGGCGGCCGGCCCGTCGGTGCCGGCCGGTCCCGCGTACGCGGCGATCCAGGCTTGCACCACGGCGAAGGGCCAGGCGCGGGCATAAGCCTCCGCATCCCTGGCAGCAAAGGCCATGGCGTACGCGGCAGCGTTCGCGATCGCGTTGGCCTCGGCGTGAACGCGCTCGCTCACCTCGGTGTTCATGCGCGCATAGGTCTCACCGTAGCGTTCGGCCTCGTCCTCGGACCAACCGCGCGAGCGCGCGAAGGAGGCCGCGGCCGACGAAGCCCGGGTGTATACCTCTTCGCGGGGATAGGCCAGCCGGTACACCTCGCGCAACGCCGGTTCCAGCACCGCCGACCAGAGGCCCTCGCCGATCGGTTCACCGGCTGCCGCGCGTGCGTGCACTGCGCACAAGTCGTCATGCGGGGCAGCGTCCACGCCGCGCCGGGCCACCGCCTCACCGATCAGATCCGCCACCGCACCGGCATGCCAGTGGTGGACGGCGACGAAGGGCACCTCAGCAGGGGAGTGCGCCGGCCCGTCCTGGCCACCCGCTGGATCAGCGAGTGCCTCGCGGACCTGGTCCAGCCAGCTGGGTACCGACATGGGCGGAAGGGCTTTTGGCGGGACAGGCGGTTCGGTCGTCAACACAGCCTCCGGCTCGTGGCTCCTCGTTCCGGAACCAACAGAATCATCAGACTGCACATTCTGCCGTCCCGTCCAATGCCGTGCCTTGAATGGGGCAAGCGGTTTCCGGCGACGTCGGGGCCCTGAGGTGCCGTGCTGCCGCGACGAGGCCGACGCCGTCCTGCCGCCCACGTGCCGGACACCTCGGGCACCGGGAAAAGTGGCGGCTGACGCTGTATGCCCTGGCCTGCTGGGGTATTGCCCCACCGGTGGTCGTGGCCGACGCCGGATGCCCTGACCGCATCGGTCCGTGCCGGAAGGCGGCGCGACCCACGGCCGCCCGTCGCGCCGTCTTCCGGCACGCCAGGCCCATACGCTGCTGCCGATCCCCGCCAACAGCGGCAGGAGCAGGCAGATCACAGCGTCCGTACGCGACTCCTCCCTGCGGTGGGTGCAACAACCGCGGTGCCGATGGCCAGCCGCGCGCAGAGGCGTGGCAGGTGCGGCGGTGCCGCCGACCTGGCCCGGCGATCCGCTCGGCGGTGTGGCTCAACACCGCTTCAGGGACAGTGCGCACCCTGTCACTTGACATTGGGGGACTCAAGAACGGGTGCAGTGATGGTTCGGGTGCAAGTTGAGGAGGATCAGATAGTGGCCCGACTGCCCTGGCGTCTGGCCCTTGCCGCCGCGAGACGGACTCTGCGCGTGCCAGCAGACCAGGTGACGGCCATACGCGTCGAACCGTCCTGGTGGCGGGCCTTGCGGGGCGGGCCGGGCCGCGGCTGCCGCTTCCGCCCGGCACGGTGGTGTGCCGGGGAGCTGAAGCATGCGAAGGGCCGGGACTTCGTCGCACTGATCCAAGACGAGCCCGCCCTCGTGGTCGACCTGGAGCATTGGCGCAGTCCCTACGCTCGCTTGGCGCTGACCGTGCGCGACCCGTATGGGCAGCCGCCTCGCTGCGGCAGTACGCAAGGAGCTGAGTACGGATGCGTGAAGTCCCGGCCTGCACCTGAGCGTGGCGGCCTGTAACCGACAACCTCGCGCTGATGCGGCTCGACGGCTGGGTTCGGCTGAGGGTCGTGGCCGAATCGACGCCGCCGGATGGGACCTTCGGTTACGGCCCCCGCGTAACGGCAGTGCTCAGCGACGCGTCCGGATGTGGCTGCCGGTGATCGGGCGAGTACAGGCCCGCGCCCGCTGCCCGCCGGGAGGTATTGGGGGCATTCCCAGCCTTCGCCGGTGTCCAGGCCACTGCCGGCGATGGGCTCCGGTTCGCGGGCGGTGAAGGGCCCGAGGTAGGTCCAGGTCTCCAGGTCGGGTGATGCGTAGAGCAGGGCAGCTCCGCGGCCGTCGGCGAGGGCGGCGCCGACCAGCATGCGCCAGCCGTCCGTGTGCTGCCAGACGTAGAGGTCGCGCCACATCGTGCAGCCCTCTGGCGGTTCGGGGATGAGCAGTTGGCCGCGGGAGCGGAAGGTGCGGCCGCCGTCGCGGGAGCCGGCGGTGGTGATGGGCTGGTGGCGGGGGTGGCGGTCTTGGCGATAGGCGGAGTAGAAGGCGATCAGCCGGTCGCCGTCGGAGACGGCGTTGCCGGAGAAGCAGCCGTCGGCGTCCACACCGTTCGGGGTCGGTGACAAGGCGATCGGCAGCGGCTCCCAGGTGAGCAGATCGGTGCTGCGGAAGTGGCCCCAGTGCATGTGCGCATGGGTGGCGCCGTGCGGGTTGTACTGGTGGAACACGTGGTAGTAGCCGTCGTGGAAGACGAGCCCGTTGGGGTCGTTGATCCAGTTGCGGGGCGGTCGCAGATGCGCGACGGGCCGGTGCGGGTCACGGGGCGCGGTGGACACAGGTGTGCCTTTCGGTGGCGCAGGCAGCATGCGGAGACGGTCGGCGGTCCGCGGGCTCTTGCCGACGGCGGGTGCGCGTCGCGGACGACGTCGGTGGTGGGTTATTCCTTGACGGCTCCGGCGTTGGCGCCCTGGACGAAGTACCGCTGGAAGCAGAAGAACAGCGGGGCGACGGGGCTGGTGGCCAGCAGGGCCGCTGCCAGCTTCAGGGGGTACTGGGTGCCTTGGCCCAGGCTGCCGGAGACGAAGCGGGCCAGGCCCGTGGTGAGGGTTTCGTACTGGCTGGACTGGGTGGCGACGAGGAGGTTGGTGAACTCGTTCCAGGAGCCCTGGAAGGACAGGATGGTCAGGGTGATCAGGGCGGGGCGGGCCATAGGCAGCACGATCGACCAGAAGGTGCGGAAGACGCCGGAGCCGTCCATCTTCGCGGCCTCTTCGACTTCGCGGGGGATGGATTCGAAGAACTGCTTCATGATGAAGATGCCGACGGTGTCCACGAGCAGTGGCAGGATCATGGCGGCGTAGGTGTCGAACAGCCCGAAGGTATTCAGGACCAGGAACTTCGGGATCAGCAGGGCCACGGGCGGCACCGCCAGGATGGCGATGACGAAGCCGAACAGCAGCCTGCGGCCTGGGAAGTTGAGCCGGGCGAGCGCGTAGCCGGCCATCGAGTCGAACAGCACGCGTCCGGCCGTGACGGTGACCGACAGGAACACGGAGTTGCCCAGCCAGCGGAAGAAGGGCACCGCCTCGCCGGACTGGCTCAGTCCGAACAGCCGCTGGTAGGCGGCGGTGGTGGGGGTGGTGGGTATCAGCCCGAGGGGGTGCGCGGCCGCATCCGGGTCCGTTTTGAAGCCGGTGACCAACTGCAGGATGAACGGGAACAGGTACAGCAGGCCGATCGCGATCACGGTCGTGTAGCCGAGGATGCGCAGTGCAAGGGGGAACCGTTCCAGCACCGGGCGCCCTTGTGCCCGGGCGGCGGCCTTGGCGTTCATCGGTTCCTCCGGGTTCGGGGGGTGCGCTCGCGCAGCAGGAAACGCTGGGCGACGGTGAAGGCGAGGATGATGATCAGCAGGACGAAGGCGATGGCCGCGCCCTGGCCGAAGCTGGCGTCGTCGAAGGCGCTGGAGTAGGACAGGTAGGCCGGGGTCAGGGTGGTGTTGCCAGGAGCGCCGCCGCTCATGACGTAGACCTGGTCGAAGACCTGCCAGGTTGGCGATGAGGCCGAGGGTAACCACGAGGAAGATGACCGGCCGCAGCGCGGGCAGGATCACGTGGCGCAGCATCTGCAGGCGGCTGACGCCTTCGATGGCGGCGGCCTCTTCCAGTTCGCGCGGGATGCCCTGGAGGGCGGCGAGGAAGATCAGCATGAAGGTGCCGGAGGTCGTCCACACCGCGAGCGTGATGATCACGCACATGGCGACGGACGGCCCGGACAGCCAGTCGAACCAGGACAGGCCCATCACGGAGTGGTCGGCGAGGAAGCCCGAGGGATGGTCCGGGTCGACGATGCCCAGCGCACCGAGCAGCAGGGAGAGCACTCCGCGGGGGTCGTTGAACCAGCTGGGGCCTTTCACTCCGATCCAGGACAGTGCGGTGTTGACGGCGCCGCTGCCCTGGAACAGGAAGAGGAAGACCGTGGAGACCGCGATGGAGCTGGTCACGGAGGGGAAGAAGAACGCGGTGCGCAGGGCGCCGCGGGCGCGCAGGATCCGCTGGTTGACGATCAGTGCCAGCACCAGGGCGAGGATCGTCTGGATCGGTACGGTCAGCAGCACGTAGTAGGCGTTGTTGCGCAGTGAGGTGGCGAACAGGGTGCGGTCCAGGCCGTCCTGGGTGAACAGGGACCGGTAGTTGTCGAGCCCCACGAACTTCGCCTGGCCGGTGAAGGGGTTGGACTGGCCGTCCCAGTTCAGCAGGCTCACCCACAGCGCCATGAAGATCGGCAGGACGAAGAACAGGCCGAGGATGATCACCATGGGGCTGACGAACAGCCAGCCCCAGGGGCCTTCGCCGCGGCGCCCCCCACGCGGGGCGGGCTTGATGAGGGACGCCGCGGCCGGGCCGGACCCGCCGGGCGTGTCAGGGGCGCCCGGCGAGTCGGCCGTACGGGGACCCCCGCCCGCGCGGGAGCGCGAGTTCGGGCGAGGGGTCTGTGACGTAGGCGAGGACATGGGGGGGGCTCAGTCGCCCTTCGTCAGGGCCTGCTCGCCGTTGCGCTGCAGGTCGCCGAGGATCTTCTTCGGGTCAGCGGTGCCCAGCGAGGTGAGGTCGGTGTTGAACTGGGTGAGCACCTTGTCGAAGCCGGCGACCGTCACCGGGCCCTGCGCGTAGGCCGTGCCGTCCGCCCATGCCTTGGCCGTGGAGTACTTCTTCGCGTACTCGGCGAGCGCGCTGGTGCGGGAGGGCATCACGCCGAAGGCGTCCGCGTTCTTCAACTGCTGGGTGGCGGAGGTCAGGTACTTGACCAGGTCCACTGCCGCGGCCCGGTGGGCGCTGTCCTGGGCCACGCCCCAGCACTGGCTGAAGGCGAGGGTGCCCTTGCCGGCCGGTCCGGCGGGCAGCGGGACCACCGTGTACTTCACGTCCGGGAAGTCGGCCTTCATGGCGCCGGTGAGCCAGTCAACGGTTGTGCATTGCTTCCTCCGAGGGTTACGGGGTGGTACCTGCGGCTCCGCCCGGGCACACGAAGGCGTGGGCCAGGGGTGTGGGGGTGGAGGAGGGAAAGGCGTCTTCAGTGGCGTGGGGCCGGCCGGGAGCGGAAAGGCCCGGCCGGGTGGGGCTCAGGGGGTGGCGGACAGCGGTGAGGTGGCGCTGTCGCGCACGATCAGGGACGGCTCCAGCAGGAGCCGCTCGGGCGGCGCGTCCGGGGTGGCGATCCGTGCCAGCAGCAGGCGTACGCATTCCCGGCCGACGTCCTCCAAGGGCTGGGCGATCGAGGACAGGCCGGGCGAGAGGAGTTCCGCGGTCGGCGAGTCGTCGAAGCCGACCACCGCGACATCCCGGCCGGGAGCGGCGCCCCGCTCGCGCAGCATCTGGTAACAGCCCAGCGCCAGCATGTCGCTGGCCGAGATTCGCGCCTTCGGCCGCCCGGGGGCCGAGGACTGGGAGGCATGGGCCGAGCAACTCGCCGCCCGCTTCCGCGACCGCTTCTGGGTATCCGACGAACACGGCCGCCACCCGGCCGTCGCCCTCGACGGCGACGGCAAGCCCGTCGACTCGGTCACCTCCGGCTTCGGCCACCTCCTCGGCACGGGACTGCTCAACGCCGAGGAGAGCGCGCTGCTCGCGGCCCGGATCGCCGCACCCGACCTGGACGCAGGCCACGGCCTGCGCACGCTGAGCAGCGACGCGGTGGGCTTCAACCCGTATGGCTATCATGTCGGCTCGATCTGGCCGCACGACACGGCGATCGCTGTACATGGCCTGATCAGGGCAGGATTCCCGGAGGCCGCGGCCTCACTGGCGGCTGGCCTGCTGAGCGCGTCGACGGCGTTCGAGGCCCGTCTTCCCGAGCTCTTCGCCGGGCACGGTGCCGAGGGAAGCCAGCTCCCGGCCCCCTATCCGGCGTCCTGTCGGCCGCAGGCGTGGGCGGCCACCTCCTCGGTCCTCGTGCTCCAAGCTGCCCTCGGCCTGAAAGCGGACGTCCCGGGTGGCAGGATCACCGTGAACCCGACCTTCGCTCCGAAGTACGGACCGCTGACGATCACCGGGCTCCAAGCCGGCGGAGGCCAACTGGACATCACGCTGGCAGCGGACGGATCGGTGAAGGTGACAGCACCCGAGGGGTTGGCCCTGGTCACATCCTGATGCCGGACCATCCGGTGTTGCCCAACGGCCGACAGGCGGGTACGGCCGGCGCACGGTCCTTGTCCCGATGCCCGACGTTCCCGCCGCGCGAGCGACGAGAGGCCGCGGCCGGGGCCACGGTCACCGGGCCGAGGCCCGCGGCGAGCCGCGGGTGAAACACATCGGCTGGGCGATCTGGAGGTCTCCCGAATCGGTCTGGGGCCGATGTCGATGTCCCATGCCTGTGCCGGGGACAGCACAGATGATGCGGAGTCGATCCGTACGTCCACCGGGCACTCGACCTGGGCGTCACCTTCATCGACACCACTGAGGTCTACGGCCCTGCCGGCGCTGTGGGAGCTGGGCATCGGGTTCGTGCCCCACTCGCCGCTGGGCCACGGCTTCCTAACCGGGCAGATCCGGTCAGACCGACGACTTCGACGACACCGGCTGGCGCAAGAACAACCCGCGCTTCACCGGCGAGAACTTCCAGCGCAACCTGCGCCTGGCCGACGAGGTCAGGGCGGTCGCCGACGAGGTCGGTGCCACACCTGCGCGGGTGGCTCTGGCCTGACTGCTCGCCCAGGGCGACGACATCGCCCCCATCCCCGGCACCAAGCGCGTCGAGCGGGTCGAGGAGAACAGCGCCCGCCGACCTCGTCGCGCGTTGGGGGCGGTCAGGTAACACGATGAAGACCCCTCGTCTTCTGACCGACCGAGATTTTTATCGAACGATCGTTTAAAAGCGCACCGACCCTTCTGTCCAGGGGGAACCGGTGACCTCGTAGCCCTCCACCCCGCGTCGTCTCAAGCGATCATGTGCAGGGACCTTGACCGAGTGACGTGGCTCACTCTACGTTCGCGCTGGCCTTAACGAACGATCGATGAGTGACGTTGGGTGTTGCTTCGGGGCGGCAAGGGAGGCCGAAGTGCTCGAAATCGATGGACTCGTCGTCCGGTACGGCGCGCGCTCACCCGTTCTGCGGGGGGTGTCCTTGGACGTCGGCGGCAGCGGCGTCGTCGCGCTCCTCGGCAGCAACGGCGCCGGCAAGACGACGCTCATGCGCGCCGTCTCCGGCACGCTCGGCCTGTACGGCGGCGGGGTCACCGAAGGCTCCGTCCGGTTCCAGGACGAACGGATCACCGGTGCGGACACGGCCCGCACCGTGGCGCGCGGGCTCGTGCAGGTACCGGAAGGACGGCACATCTTCGCCGGTCTGACGGTGGAGGAAAATCTGAACGCCGGTGCGCTCACCGTGCGGTCGTCGGCGGCGCGTGAGCGCACACGCCGTCGGATGTACGAACTCTTCCCGCGGCTCGCCGAGCGGCGACGCGCCCGTGGCGGGACGCTGTCCGGCGGCGAGCAGCAAATGCTGGCCATCGCCCGGGCGTTGATGGCGCAGCCGAGACTCCTGCTTCTCGACGAGCCGTCCCTCGGCCTCGCGCCGCGGCTGGTGCATCTCGTGGGCGAGACCATCCGCGAGATCAGCCGGGAGGGGGTCCCCGTCCTGCTGGTGGAGCAGAACGCGGCGATGGCCCTGTCGGTCGCCGACTCGGCCTGTGTGCTCGACCTCGGCCGGGTCGTGCTGAGCGGACCGACGGACGAACTGTCGCAGAGCGACGATGTGCGCCGCCTCTACCTGGGCGCGGACGCGCACGCCGGCCAGGGCGCCGGCGGATCCGCCCCGCGGCCCGGGGCCGGAACCGGAAAGACGCCGACGCTGAGCAGGTGGTCCGGATGACGACGACTCACGGAGCACCGGAACTGCGTGTCGAGGACGTGAGCGTGATGTTCAGCGGTTTGCGCGCGCTTGACGGTGTGTCATTCACCGTGCGGCCCGGAACGATCCATGCCGTCATCGGTCCCAACGGTGCTGGGAAGACGACGCTGCTCAATGCCCTGTCGGGGATCTACCGTGTCGCCTCGGGCCGCATCATGGTGGACGGTCAGGAGGTGACGGGCCTGCGTCCGGACCGGGTGGTACGGAGGGGGGTCGCCCGCACCTTCCAGAACATCGTCGTGTCACCGGTCGAGTCCACACTCGACAACCTCATGGTCGGCCGGCATCGGCTGACGCGGTCCGGCATCGCCGCGACGGCACTGGGACTGGGCCGCGGTGAACAGCGTGTCCACGAAGCGCGGGTGCGTGACATAGCGGAGTTCGCCGGCTTGTCCGGTGTTCTGGACCGCCCGGCGGCGAGCCTCGCGTACGGAGATCTCAAGCGCCTGGAGTTCGCGCGGGCGCTGTGCCTGGAGCCGCGGCTGCTCATCCTCGACGAACCGGTCGCCGGGATGAATACCGCGGAGAGCGCGGAACTCGCCCGGCTCGTCTCCGCGGCACGTGACGCGCTCGGTCTGACCGTGGTGTTCGTCGAGCACGACATGGGAGTGGTCATGTCGATCGCCGACCGCATCACCGTTCTCGACTTCGGCAAGGTCGTCACGGACGGCACGCCGGAACACGTAAGACAGCATCCGGAAGTGATCAGCGCCTATCTGGGAGCGCCCATGGAATCCGGAAACGACCAGGTGGCGGAGAGGTTGTCGTGATGACTCGCGGAGTCGAAATCCTGCTGAGCGGTCTGTCTTTGGGGTTGTTGTACGCCCTGATCGCGCTGGGCTTCGTCATTGTCTTCAAGGCGACCCGCACGGTGAACTTCGCGCACGCCTCGTTTGTGCTCTTCGGTGTGTGGGTGGTGGCGCAGACCAGCCCGCACATCGGTTTCGCGGCCGCCGTGGCGCTCGGCCTGGTCGCGGCCGGGACGCTGGGGCTGGCGGTGGAGCGACTCCTGCTGTCCCGGGTCGACGGCCGCAAGCATGACGCGTTGGCGATCCTCACCATCGGGGTCAACGTGGTGCTCACTGCGGAACTGAGCTGGCGCATCGGGGAGCGCGTGCTGCCACTCGGCGCTCCCTGGGACGGACATGTGGTCCACTTCGGCTCAGTGGTACTGCCCTTGTCCGTGATCATCACGATCATCACCGTGCCGCTGCTGATCGCCGGTCTCGCTGCGTGCCTCCGCCACACCGGCTGGGGCCTGGCCATGCGCGCCTCGATCGAGGACCGGGAGGGCGCGGCGCTCGCCGGTGTCCGGCTGAAGCGGGTCTCGGCAGGTGCCTGGGTGACGGCCGGCGTCCTCGCCGTCGCGGCCGGCATCGGTCTCGCGTCGTTCCCCAGCCCTGGCGTGGCCGTGAGTACCGGGACCGCGGCCATCAAGGCGCTCCCCGCCGCGATCATCGGTGGCCTCGACTCGCTCGGCGGGGCGATCGTCGGCGGCCTGGTCATCGGCATCGCCGAGGTGACCGTCGCCGAGTACCAGGCCTCCCTCTCCTTCCTCGGGCGCGGGCTTGGGGACGTCGTGGCCTACGTGATCATGATCTGCATTCTGCTGTGGCGGCCCTCGGGCCTGTTCGGCGCGAAGGAGGTCAGCCGTGCCTGAGACGTCCCGGCTTCGCATGGCAGGGCGTGTGCCGGCCCTGTGCGCGCTGACCGCCGCCCTGGTGGTCCTCCTGGCACTGCCCCTGTATGTCTCCGCGTTCTGGCTGAACATGGGCCTGTTCGCGATGGCGGCCGCGGTCGGCGCGATCGGCCTCACCATCCTGCTCGGCGCGGCGGGACAGTTGTCCCTGGGACACGCCTTCTTCGTCGCCGTCGGCACATACGGCTATGCCTTCTTGGCCGGAGAGAGCGGCGGCGGGGTGTCCGGTCTGGGCCTTCCCCCGCTTCTCGCCGCAGTACTGGCCGTCCTGCTGGCGGGCGTCTGCGGCCTGCTGTTCAGCCCGGTCTCCAGCCGCCTGCGAGGCATCTACCTGGGCATCGCCTCCCTGGGCCTGGTGTTCCTCGGCCACCATCTGCTGCAGAACATGAAGCCGGTGACCGGCGGCTTCGAGGGCCGGACCGTCGTGCCGCTGTCGATCGGCGGGTTCTCCTTCTCCGACCAGGCGGACGTCACCGTCCTGGGCGTTCCGTTCGGTGCCGCCGAGAGCCAGTGGTATCTGTTCCTCGTCGTCACCGGCGGGGCGGCGCTGCTCGGCCGGAACGTCCTGCGCGGCCGGCCCGGCAGGGCGCTGAGGCTCATGAGGGACAGCGAGATCGGCGCGAGCGCCATGGGCGTCGACATACGACGCACCAAGGCAGCCGTCTTCGTACTGTCGTCGATGTATGCCGGCGCTGCCGGTGTGCTCACGGCACTGGCCTTCCAGCGCACCGTCCCCGACTACTTCAGCCTCCACCTGTCGATCAACTATCTGCTGATGGTCATCCTGGGCGGCCTCGGATCCGTGGGTGGCGCGATCGCCGGTGCGGTCTTCGTCGTGACGCTGCCCCTGCTGTTCTCCCGCTACGCGGATTCCCTGCCGTTCGTCACCGGAGCCGGCGGGCAGGGACTTGACGGGTCGACAGCGGCACAGTTCGTGTACGGCGCGGTCGTCATCGTGACCGTGATCGTCCAGCCGGGCGGTCTGGCGGCGCTGGCCGGCGCCGTTCGACCTCTACGAAGCCGCCGCCCGGCCGAGGCCTCCACTCCCTGAACCCGCGCTCCGCAGCCGTCCGTCGCCTCAGACACTCCAGGCCCGCTCCCCACCTTGCCGGACGTGTGCTGTCAACCACCTCATCCGCTTCTCAACGAGGAGACACACCGATGCACAAATCGCGCACACTCGGCCTGGCGGCCGTGGCTCTGGCCTCAGCGCTGGCGGTTGCCGGATGCTCCACCAAGGCCGAAAGGGCAGGGACCTCCTCCGCCGCGCCCGGCGTCAGCGACTCCACCATCAAGCTCGGGGTGCTGATGGACCTGTCGGGCCCGTTCGCGGGCACCGGCAAGACGATCCTCGACGCGAGCAACGTCGCCGTGAAGGAGATCAACGCGGCAGGCGGTGTCTGCGACCGGAAGCTGGCACTCGTCACCCGCGACCACGGCTACGACCCACAGAAGGCCGTCGCCGCGTACGACGAGATGGATCCGCAGGTCCTCGGCTATCTGAACATCCTCGGCACACCGGTCGTCACGGCGCTGCGGGACAAGATCGAGGCGAAGGACGAACTCGCCGGCCTGACCACGTTCGCGTCGACCCTGCTGGGGGACAAGCACCTGATCGTCCTGGGCGCCACGTACGACATCCAGACGATCAACGGCCTGGACTGGCTCGTGAGGAAGGGCGAACTGCGCAGCGGCGATTCCGTCGGGCATATCTACCTCCAGGGAGAAATCGGCGAGAACAGCCTGCGGGGCAGCAAGTTCGCTGCGGGGAAGCTGGGGCTGAAGATCGTCGGCCAGCAGATCGACCCCACCGCAACCGACCTCACCAGCCAGGTCAACGCGCTCAAGTCGGCGAAGGTCAAGGCGATCCAGGTCGACTCGACGCCCAAGCAGGCGGCTTCGGTGGCGGCAGTGGCGCAGGCGGCCGGCATGGAGGTACCGATCATGGGCGGGGTGTCGACCTTCGCCACCAGCCTGCTCACGACGTCTGCGGCACCCGCGCTCACCGAGCACTACACCAGGCTCTCCGGGCTGGGCGCCCTCGGCGCGGACACCGCCGCCGCTCGCAAGCTGGCCGCTGCCTGGACGGACCAGTACGGCAAGGCGCCGGAGGCCAGCAGCGGAGTCGTCCACGCCTACGCCATGACCAAGCTGTACGCCGAGATACTCGGCAAGACCTGCGAGGACCTCACCCGCCCGGGCCTGCTCAAGGCCCGCAGCGCCGTCACCGACTTCACGCTGCCCGGTCTGCTCCCGCCCCAGGACTTCTCCGATCCCGCTGAGCCGAGTTCGCGCGAGGCCCAGGTGCTGGGTGTGGACAAGGACGTCTTCGCCGGAGTCAAACCACTCGGTGACTTCTTCGCATCGGACCTGGCGAAGGAGTACAAGGTTCCGTCGGCCGGATGACACTGGGGACCGTGCCCGGCGGGCCGGCGGCGGCGGTGCGCCGGCCCTCGGCTCGGCATGGCAGGGGGCGGCTGTATCGATCGTTCGTTCGTTCTGGGAGGCTGGGTCCATGGATGCGACAAGGGGCAAAGTGGCGGGCAAGAGCGCCAAGGCGGCGGACAACGGTCCCTCCGGCCTCCGGGGGAACGGCCGGGACGCCATCATGGACGCCGCACGGGACGTCTTCGCGGAGCGTGGCTACTTCGGCGCCTCCATCCGTGACATCGCCAAGCGGGCCGACATGAGTCTGTCCGCCCTCTATTACTACTACTCCGGCAAGGCGGAGCTCTTCCACGCCCTGATCGAGGACTCGCTCGACGACTACTTCCGTCACTGCGAGAAGGAACTGGCGCAGGCCGGTGACGACCCCGCCGCGCGGCTGGCCGCCCTGGTCACAGTGACGGTCGACTACCGGGTCAGGCGGCGGGTCGAGAGTCTGCTGACCCTCCAGGAACTCCGTTACCTCGAACCCGAGTACCGCAACCCCATCATCGAAAGGCGACACGCAGTATCGGGACTCTTCCAGAAGGCCATCGACGACGGCTTGGCCGGCGGAGTCTTCCGGACCCGGCACCCGGACGACGCCCGCCGGGCGGTCATGGCCATGTGCAACGCCGTCGCCCAGTGGTACGACCCGTCCGGCGACCTCGGGACGGCGCAGCTGTGCGACCGGTACGTGCGGCTGGCGTTCGCATTGGTCGGGCACGGCGAGGCGCCGGCCCGGTAGGTCGCCCGCACTTTTCGTCGCGGTCATTGACAGTGTGTGAGACAGCGGCCTAACTTAACGATCGTTCGACAAGTACCTCCTCTCCATCGGCTGCGGTCCCGACCGCAAGGGCCGTGGCCCGCGGCCCGGCGTACGACGGCAGTCGCCGAGCCTTCGCGGCGCCGGGGGCGGCAGATCCGACACCGACTCGACCGACTGGAGTGTCCATGCAGACCAGCGGAATATCCGCAGTGGTGACCGGCGGCGCGTCGGGGCTCGGCCTGGCGACGGCGCGGCGGCTGCTCAAGGCCGGCGCCCGCGTCACCATCGCGGACCTGCCCTCCTCGGACGGCGACCGCGTCGTCCGCGACCTCGGCCCCGAGGCCGTCTTCGTCCCCGCCGACGTGACGAGCACCGAGGACATGACCGCTGTCCTCGACACCGCCGAGCGGACAGGAGCGCTGCGCGCGGTCGTCCACTGCGCGGGCCGCGGCGGTCCGCTCCGCGTGGTCAACAAGGACGGCACCGCTGGCGATCTCGACCATTTCCGCGCCGTGGTCGACGTCAACCTGATCGGCACCTTCAACGTGCTCCGGCTCGCCGCCGCCCGCATGGCCCACAACGAACCACTCGACGGCGACCGCGGAGTGGTTGTCATGACGGCGTCGGTCGCGGCGTTCGAGGGGCAGATCGGACAGACCCCGTACGCGGCGTCGAAAGCCGGAGTGGCCGGCCTCACCGTGTGTGCGGCCCGGGATCTGGCGAGCAGGAGCATCCGGGTCGTCACCATCGCACCCGGCTTGTTCGACACACCGATGCTCGGCAGGAGGCCGAAGGAGAAGCTCGACGCGCTCGCCGCCGCGGTGCCGCACCCGCCGCGCCTCGGCGCGGCGGACGAGTACGCACAACTCGCCCTGCACATCATCGAAAACCCGATGCTCAACGGAGAGACCATCCGCCTCGACGGCGCCATCCGCCTGGCCCCGCGTTGAAGGCCGGCGCTCAACCGCTACTCCCCAACCGCGACCACCGCTTGGCCACCGTAAAGGAGCTGCCGTGGCAGACGAAGTACTGGTCGAGTACGGCGACGGCATCGCCGTCATCACCATCAACCGGCCCGAGTCCCGCAACGCGGTCAACCGCGCCGTCGCCGAGGCCATCGCAGCCGCGCTGGACGACCTGGACGAGCGTGACGACCTCGCGGTCGGCATCCTCACCGGCGCCGGCGGCACCTTCTGCGCGGGCATGGACCTCAAGGCATTCCTGCGCGGCGAGCGTCCCCATGTGGCGGGACGCGGTTTCGCCGGCATCTCGGAGGCCCCGCCGCGCAAGCCGCTGATCGCCGCCGTCGAGGGCTACGCCGTGGCAGGCGGATGCGAGATCGCCCTCGCCAGTGATCTGGTCGTCGCCGCCGAGGACGCCAAGTTCGGGCTGCCCGAGGTCAAGCGCGGACTGGTGGCGGTGGGCGGGGGACTGCTGCGGCTGCCGGGACGGGTCCCGTACCAGATCGCGATGGAACTCGCTCTCACCGGCGACGTCCTCACCGCGGACCGGGCGTACCACTACGGGCTGGTCAACCGGCTCACCCCGCCCGGCGGCGCGCTGAAGGAGGCGAGGCTGCTGGCCTCCACCATCGCCGCCAACGGTCCGCTCGCCGTACAGGTCACCAAACGTGTCCTCGTGGAGTCTCCCGGCTGGCCACGGGACGAGCTGTTCGACCGTCAAAGGCCGATCACCGCGCTGGTGTTCAACTCGGATGACGCTCGGGAAGGCGCGTCGGCCTTCACCGAAAAGCGCGCTCCCGTCTGGCGAGGCCGGTGAGCGGCCGGTGAACGAAGAACAAGAACAAGGACATGCGAACGGCGCCGTGCCCCATGCGGCTCCGGGGCCGCTCACCGGGCTGCGGGTCGTCGAGCTAGGGGGCATCGGGCCGGGGCCGTTCTGTGCGATGCTCCTCGCCGATGCCGGCGCGGACGTGATCCGTGTCGAGCGCCCGTCGGACGAGGCCGGCAGGCCCGATCCCGTCCTGCACCGGGGCCGGCGCTCGGCCGCCATCGACCTCAAGCACCCGGAAGGCGTTGGCGCCGTCCTCGACCTGGTGGCGGATGCCGACGTCCTCCTGGAGGGCTTCCGGCCGGGCGTGGCCGAACGGCTCGGCGTGGGACCCGGCCCGTGCCTGGACCGCAATCCGCGCCTGGTTTACGGACGGATGACGGGATTCGGGCAGGACGGGCCGCTCGCGCCGCGGGCCGGGCACGACATCAACTACATCGCCCTGTCGGGGGCCCTGGGGGCCATCGGACCGGCCGACGGTCCGCCGGTCCTGCCGCTCAACCTGCTCGGCGACTTCGGCGGCGGTGGCGCACTGCTCGCCTTCGGTGTGCTGTGCGCGGTCGTGCAGGCACGCGCCTCCGGGAAAGGCCAGGTCGTGGACGCCGCGATGGTGGACGGGTCGGCTCAGCTGCTGGCCATGGTCTACAGCCGTCTGCACCAGGGGCGGTGGACCGACCACCGGGGCGTCAACTACCTGGACGGTACAGCCCCGTTCTACGGCGTCTACCGCTGCCGCGACGGCGAGTACATCGCGGTCGGCGCGATCGAGGCGCCCTTCTACGCCACCCTCCTGGAACGGCTCGGCCTGGCCGCGGATGTCGACTTCACCGGGCAGTGGGACCGTTCCCGCTGGCCGGTCATGCGGCGGCGCCTGGCGGAGGTCTTCGCCGCCCGGATTCGCGACGACTGGGCCGCCGTGTTCGCCGACGCCGACGCGTGCGTCACCCCCGTGCTGTCGCTGGAGGAGGCACCGCGCCATCGTCACAACGCGGCACGCGGCACCTTCTTCACCGACGGCACGGGAGTCCTCCAGCCCGCCCCGGCCCCCCGGTTCGGCTCCTCCACCCCTCGCCGGCCCGCCCGGCCGGCCCCCCTTCCGGGCGAGCACACAGCACAGGTCCTCGCCGAGACGGGCCGGAGCCCCGAGCAGATCAAGAGGCTTTTCGACGCGGGGGTCGTGCGATGAGCCGGCGTACCGCGCGAAAGCCCTGCATGGCCGGGCGCAGGCCGGCGCGTGAAGGGAGCGGCACATGACCGACTACTGGCCCGCGGGACTGCCTCGCCGCCTCGACTACCCCGATGTCCCGCTCGGCGCGGTGCTCGCCGGCTCGGCCCGCCGCTACCGCGACCGGGCGGCCGTGCGCGACGGCGACCAGGTTCTCACCTTCACCGGCCTGTACGAACAGGCTGCCGCGTTCGCAGGCGGCCTCAGGGCGCGCGGCATACGGCAGGGTGACGTGGTCGCCCTTCACCTGCCGAACACCCTGTGGTTCGCCGTGGCCTACTACGGCATCATGCTCGCCGGCGCGACAGCCTGCCCGGCCAACCCCGCCCAGCCGGCCAAGGCCCTGCGCGCCCAGCTCGCCGACTGCTCCGCGGCAGCCGTGGTGACCCATCCGGAGCCGGCACCGGTGCTGGCCGAGGCGATCGACGGGCTGCCGGTCCGGCTGGTCGTCATCGTGCCGCCCAGCGAATCGGCCCCGGCCGACAGGCACGGTGACTGCGCGAAGCTCTTCGGGAAGGCGGGCACCGCCCTGGAGGCCCTCGTCGCAGGCCAGAGCACCCACCCGCCAGAGGTGCTGGTCCCCAGCGACTCCGTCGCCCAGTACGGGTACACCGGCGGAACCACCGGGGCACCCAAGGGAGTGCGCATACTGCACCGCAACATCGTCGGCAACTCCATCCAGGTCGCCTGCTGGCGCTCCGGGGCGGTCCCCGGGCTCGACAGCGAAGGCGGTGTGGTACTGACCCCCTTGGAGACCCCCGGCGATCACGCCCTTCCACTGGGCGGCTACGCCGCGCTGTGTGTCTCGCCCCTGTTCCACGCCCTTGGTCTGATCAGCCTCAACTTCTTCCTCCTGTGCGGCGCCACCACCATCCTGAGCGGCCGCTTCGATGCGGAGTCGTACCTGGAGCAGGTGGAACGACACCGGATCACGTACATCCCGGGCGCCCCGGCGCTCTGGCACGCCCTGCTGGCGACACCGGGCATCCGCACGCGGGACCTCAGTTCGGTCAAGGCCGTGGTGTCGGGCGGCGCCCCCATCGACACATACACGTTGGAGAAGTTGACAGAGGTCTTCCCCAACGCCGCCGTCATCGAGGGTTACGGCCTGACGGAGGCGACAGCAACCGTGTCCAGCGGCCCGATCGCGAAGGCCGGGCTGCGCAAGCCGGGCAGCCAGGGGCTTCCCCTGTTCGACACCGAGCTGGAGATCCGGGACCCGCTGCATCCCGGCCGGAAGGTGCCTCGGGGGGAGCACGGCGAGATCTGGGTGCGGGGCCCTCAGGTGGCCGCGGGCTACCTCGGCCGCCCGGAGGAGACCGCCGCGCAGTTCGTCGACGGCTGGCTGCGCACCGGCGACACCGGCCACCTCGACGCGGACGGCTTCCTGTACGTCTCCGGCAGGTCGAAGGACATGCTCATCTACAAGGGCTACAACGTGTACCCGCGCGAGCTGGAGGACATCCTCGGCGGACACCCGGCAGTGCTCCAGGCGTCGGTCGTCGGGAGGGCGGTGCCTGCCGTCGGCGAGGTCCCCGTCGCCTTCGTGGTCCCCGCCGCTGAGCCGCGTGCGATGGCCGAGGAGCTGATGGAGTACGTCGCGGAGCGCGTGACGCCGTACAAGCGGATCAGAGAGGTCCGTTTCGTCGAGGAACTTCCCCTGTCCCCGGCCGGAAAGGTGCTGAAAACCGAGCTCCGCCGCCTGGCCCGGACGACTCGGGGCCCGGGCGAACCCCCCTCGGGCACACACGAAACCGGTGCGCCGGACACAGCGGAAAGGCAGGTCTGACATGCGTGACGCGGTCATCGTGGACGCCGTCCGTACCCCCGTGGGCAAGCGGAACGGCTCGTTGAGCACTGTGCACCCGGTCGACCTGTCCGCCGTGGTGTTGCGCGCCCTCGCCGAACGCAACGATCTGGACCCGGCGTTGGTCGAGGACGTGCTGTGGGGCTGCGTCTCCCAGACCGGTGAGCAAGGCGGCTGCGTCGGCCGTTTCGCCGTTCTGGCCGCCGGATGGCCGGAGGAGGTGCCAGGCGTCACCATCGACCGGCAGTGCGGATCCTCGCAGCAGGCGGCGCAGTTCGCGGCCGCGGGAGTGATGAGCGGGCAGTACGACGTCGTGGTGGCGGGCGGCGTGGAGTCGATGAGCCGCGTTCCGCTGGGCTCCGGCCGCGAGCGGGGCCCCGGCGAACCCTTCGGCCCGGCCGTACGGGCACGGTACGGCGTCTCACGGTTCAGCCAGGGGCTGGGCGCGGAGGAGATCGCGCGGCGCTGGCGGCTGAGCCGGGAGCAACTCGACGCGCACAGTCTGCGGTCGCACGCCAAGGCGGCGGCCGCGATCGACGAGGGGCGGTTCAAGTCCCAGATCGTGCCGGTGGACGTGACGGATGAGGACGGTTCCGTACGGACCGTCGACACGGACGAGGGAGTACGGCGGGGCGGTACGGCCGCCACGATGGCGGCTCTGAAGCCCGCGTTCACCGAGGACGGCGTGGTCACGGCCGGCAACTCCTCGCAGATATCGGACGGTGCCTCGGCGCTGCTGGTCATGAGCGGCGAGAAGGCGCGTGAACTCGGCCTGCGCCCGATCGCCCGCTTCCACTCCTTCGCCGTCGTCGGAGTCGACCCCGTGACGATGCTGACCGGCCCCGTCCCGGCCACCGAGAAGGTCCTGAAGCGCGCCGGTCTGGGTATCGAGGACATCGGAGCCTTCGAGATCAACGAGGCGTTCGCCAGCGTGACCTGCGCCTGGCTCGCCGAGACCGGCGCCGATCCGGACCGGCTCAATCCCGACGGCGGAGCCATCGCGCTCGGCCACCCCCTCGGAGCCTCCGGCGCACGGCTGACCACGACCCTGCTCCACCACATGCGAGCCGCCGGCGTCCGCTACGGCCTGCAGTCCATGTGCGAGGGCGGCGGTATGGCGAACGCCACCGTCCTGGAACTCCTTCCCCGCTGAGCCCGAGCAGCCCGAGCAGCCCGAGCCATGGGGCGCGCTCGATAGGGCGCCCACAACCGAGGAGTGCGAAAAGCCAATGGAACCAGACGAGTTCGACGCCGTTCTGGCGGCGGTGCGGGCCTTCGTGCGCGAGAAGGTCGTCCCGCGCGAGAACGAGATCGAGGAGAAGGACGAGATCCCGGCGGACCTCCGCGAGAAGGCCGCCGCCATGGGCCTGTTCGGCTACGCGCTGCCCCAGGAGTACGGCGGGCTGGGCTTCTCCATGACGGAGGACGTACGCCTCTCCCTGGAGATCGGCTACACCACGCCCGCGTTCCGTTCGATGTTCAGCATCAACAACGGGGTCGCCGGCCAGCTCCTGGCGAGTTCCGGCACCGAGGAGCAGAAGCGGCGCTATCTGCCGCGGATGGCCGCCGGAGAGTTGATCGCGGCGTTCACGCTCACGGAGGCGGAGGCGGGCTCGGACCCCAGCGGAATCAGGACCCGTGCCGTACGCGACGGGGACGGCTACGTCCTGAACGGCAGCAAGCGGTTCATCACCAATGCCCCGCTCGCCGGCGTCTTCATGGTGTTCGCCCGCACTGGGCCCCAGAGCACGGGCGCCGAGGGGATCTCCGCCTTCGCCGTCGACGCGGACAGCCCCGGCGTCACCGTGGGACCGAGGGACCACAAGATGGGCCAGTCGGGGGCCTTGAGCGCGGAGGTCTTCTTCGACGACGTACGCCTTCCGGCGAGTGCGCTCGTCGGAGGACGCGAGGAAGAGGGATTCCGTACCGCCATGCGGTCGCTGGCGAGGGGACGTCTGAGCGTCGCGGCGATGTGTGTGGGGCTGGCCGGGCGCATCCTGGACGAAAGCGTGGCGCACGCCTCGGTCACCCGGCAGGGCGGACGTCCCATCGGCGAGTTCCAGCTCGTCCAGGCCATGCTCGCCGAGTCGCACGCCGAGATGTACGCGGCCCGCGCCATGGTGCTGGAGGCGGCCCGCGCGTACGACTCGGGCGAGGACCGCAGGCTCGCGCCGTCCTCCACGAAACTGTTCTGCAGCGAGATGGTGGGCCGGGTGGCCGACCGTGCCGTCCAGATACACGGGGGCATGGGCTACATGCGCCACGTTCCCGTCGAGCGCTTCTACCGGGACGTGCGACTGTTCCGCATCTACGAGGGGACGAGCGAGATCCAGAAGCTCATCGTGGGCAGGCAGTTGCTGCGGGAGCACGCGTGACGGGCGGCGCGGGCGGCCCCATGAGCGAGGCGTGCGAGGCCACCGGGCTGTACGGGGAAGGCGACCGGCCGTCGCAGTGCGGTCGTGGATCGGCAAGGGGCCGCCATGAGCGACCGGACCCCAGGCGCGGCCGTGCTCATGGAGGACGACGGGCTGGAACGGGTGCTGACGCTCCATCAGCCCGATCGACACAACACCCTGGATCTGGCCTGCCGCCAGGAACTTGGCACCGCACTGCGGGACGCGTCGCGCGACGAGCGGTGCCGGGCAGTGGTGACGACCGGCGCGGGAGGCAACTTGTGCGCGGGCGGCGACATCCGCTCCATGACACCCGTCTCGGGGGAGTCCGCCGCGAGGACGGAGGTGGTCGCGGGCATCGTACGGGCGATGGTCCGGAGCCCCAAGCCCGGGCTCGCGACGGTCGAGGGTGTCGCGTTCGGGCTCGGCATGTCGCTCGCGGCGTCGTGCGACCACGTGGTGGCCGCCCGTGACGCCCGGTTCGGCTGCCCCTTCGGGAGGATCGGGCTGATCGCGGACTCCGGACTGCTCTGGTCGCTGCAAGCGCGGGTCGGGCTGCGCACGGCGAAGCGCCTGCTGCTGTTCGGCGACGTCCTGGACTCGGGGGAGTCGGCCGCTCTCGGCTCTGGCCGACGTCCTGTGCGAGCCCGGATCCGCATGGCAGGAAGCGGTACGGCCGGCCGGGCGGCTAGCCGAAGGCGCTCCGTCCTCCATCGCGGCGACCAAGCGGATCCGGCGTCCGTCCGGCGTCCTGTCCTGCCCGCGAAACTCGACGCCGTACTCGCCGAGGAGATACGGGCACAGCCGCAACTGCCGGCCGGTGCGGGTATCGCCGAGGGCAGCACCGCGTTCTCGGCCGGACGCGCTCCGCGGTCCACCGGACCGACCACGACGGAGCGGGCATGAGGTGGGCGGCGCGGGCCACAGCACCGACGCGCCCGGCACTGGCAGGTACGACAAGGTCGAGGAGAAATTCATGGCAAGGCCCGGCTTTCCTCCCCGGACCCTGAAGGGTGATCGGGTGAACGTGGCAGACACCGAGCAGGTGGCAGACACCGAGCGGGCGGAACGCTCCGACCCGACACGCACCGCTCGTGACGCGGCCAAGCAGGCCGGGCCACTGGCGGGCATCACGGTGGTGTCCCTGGAGCAGGCGGTGGCGGCTCCCATCTGCACCCGAACCCTCGGTGACTTCGGGGCTCGGGTGATCAAGGTGGAGAACCCGGAAGGCGGTGACTTCGCCCGGCACTACGACGACGTGGTGAGCGGCATGTCGGCGCACTTCGTATGGGTCAACCGGGGCAAGGAGTCGGTCACGCTGAACCTGAAGGATCCGGCCGGGATGGCGATACTCCACCGGTTGCTCGACCGCGCCGATGTGATGGTCTCCAATCTTGCTCCCGGTGCCACGGCGAGGCTCGGTATCGCGCCCGCCGACCTGGCCGTCAGCCACCCGGAACTCATCGCCGTGGAGATCGACGGCTACGGGCCGGGAGGCCCGCTGTCCCACAAGCGTGCTTACGATCTGCTCGCCCAGGCGGAGTCGGGCGCATGCGCGACGACGGGCCTTCCCGGTGCGCCGGCCAAGCCCGGTCCGCCGATGGCCGACGTGTGCTCCGGCCTGTATGCCGCGTTGTCGGTTCTGGCGCTGCTCTGCGGCAAGGAACGTGGCCATGGTCGCGGCCTCAACGCGGTCGCGGTGAGCCTGTTCGACACGATGACAGAGCTGATGGGGTATCAGCTCACCTACACGCTGCACACGGGTGTGGACCAGCAGCCGGTCGGCATGGGCTCGCCCGCGGTGGCGCCGTACGGTGCCTACCGCACAGCGGACGGCCAGACCGTCGTCCTGGGCACGACGAACGACCGCGAATGGCGGCGGTTCGCGCGTGACCTTCTCGGTCGGCCCGACCTGGCCGACGACGAACGCTTTCGTACCACCTCCGGCCGGGCTGAACACCGTGAATTCCTGGACGCGGAGATCGCCGACTGGTGCGCACGCCACGACCTGACGCAGGTGCAGAGCGACGCGGATGCCGCAGGGATCGGGAACGCCCGGTTCAACACACCGAGCGAGGTCATAGCCCATCCGCATCTGACGGCCCGCGACCGGTGGCGCCGGATCGACACACCTCACGGTCAGGTACCCGCTCTGCTTCCACCGCCGGTCATCGCCGGCTACGAGCCCCCGATGGGTGGGATCCCCGCCCTCGGTCAGCACACCGACGCCCTGCTCACCGAACTCGGCGTCACCGAAGACGACATCGCATTGCTGCGCGCACAAGGGGCGGTGACCCCGGCCCCTCGCTGAGCTGTCGGATCCAAGCGTCTCGGAAACTCTGTGTGTGCCTGAGGGCCTCGACGGCGCTATCGACATGGCCTGGGGGGAGCGCGCTCCTCCACGGCGGCAGGCATCCACGCCGAGATGGCGGCCGATCGGTACGGCGTCGACGCCCGCACACTGTTGCTGAAGGTCGGCCGCCGCGGCCTGGTCGGCGGTCACGAGGACATGATCGTGGACATCGCTCCGGACCTGATGTCGGAACAGGCGGTCGCGGCGGAGTAGGCCGCGACACAAATAGTCCTCAACTCCTCAACTCCCCCCGCATCCCGGAGACGAGGAGTACCTCGTAGTCCATCGGCGAGTCCGAACCAGTGGGTGGGCCGGGGAACGGCGTTTCGCCATCCCTCCCGTCACCAGCCGGTCATCAGCAGGTGATTGAGGAGCAGAGCGAGTGCGGCCTGCGCGGTGAGCCAGGCACGGGGTCGGGTCAGGAACGCGCAGGCGGCCGGCAGCCACAGGGCGAACGGCAGCCAGATGCGTTCGGTCTCCGCCTTGCTCATCCCGGACAGGTCGGCGATGAGCAGAGCAGCGAACGCCGCGGTGACCAGCAGAGCGAGGCGGACGTCGGGACAGGTGACGGACCAGCCCGCCCGGGGCACGACACGCCGGCGCAGGGCAGAGCCGGTACGTACGGCAGTGCCGTGGCGGTCGTCCGTCCGCACCCCGTCCTCCGGAGCGTTGGCGGGCGAACGTGCCTTGAGGCGTGCCAGGGACCCAAGGAGCGCGGCGCCGGTCCGCCGCAGGCCCGCCACTGTCGCCGGGCCCACGATCAGAACGGTGCAGGCGAGGTTGGCCCACACCCAGTAGCCATAGGGACGGATACCGCCCGCCCCTTGGTAGTAGCGCTCGACGAGCAGTCGGTATGCCTCCCACCAGTTGAAGCCCGCGAGGGTGAAGACGAGCGGAACGAGGGTGACTCCGGCGAGGGCGTAGGGCAGGGGCCGGGTTCGTCGCGGGCCGCCGAGCAGCAGGACGGCGCCCGCGATCACGGCGAAGAGCGTGAGTCCGTAGGAGAGGTAGCAGGTGAGACCGAAGAGGAGGCCGGAGACGAAGCCGGTGAGCCGCGGCCGGTGTCCGGTGACCGCGAGGGCGAGGAACGCGATGGTCCAGGCGGCGACCGCCGCGAAGTAGCCGTCCGCGGACGTCCCCATCCATACCGCGGCCGGCGTCAGTACCAGGAACGGTGCCGCCCGGCGCGCGAGGGCCTCGTCCGCGAGCGCCCGCACGGCCACCAGTACCGCCACGCACGCCGATGCGCCCACGGTGATGCACCACACCCCGGCCCAGCCCCCGCCGCCGAGCCCGGCCCGGTCGAGCAGGACGAACGTGAGCGTCGCCGCCGGAGGGTGACCCGCCACATGCGGGGGCCAGTTGTCGGGGGAGTGGAGCAGGATGTGCCCGGTGAAGTCCCGCAGCGTCGCGGGAATGTCCTGGAAGCGGTCGATGACCTGCAGGTACTCGTACCTGGTCGTGAGCCGCACCGCGATCCCGCGCTGCCAGCCGTCGATCAGAGCCAGTGACCACGTCCACGCCATCGCCGCACCCCAGGTGGCCCCGAGCAGCGCGCGCCACGGCAGCCGGGCGGCCAGGGCCGGGCCGTACGCCACGACGGCGACCGCCACGACCAGCGCCGCCGGGGTACCGGGGCCGGCGTGGGGGCCCCAGTTGGCGTACAGGGGAGGCCACCCCGTATGCAGGTTGTCGTAGGTGAAGTGGAGGTGCCGGCCGACCACGACGGCCGCCACGACGAGGAGGACGGCGGCCAGGACAGCTGCCAGGTCGCGGAACGGGGTGCGGATCACACATGGAACGCTAGGGCGGAAGGCGTCGAACAGGGTCGCCCGCGGTGCTGACGTCAGAGTTTCGTCATGGGTCGCGCACCCCTGTACCGGCGGGTTCCTGCCTAACGTCGGGACATGCCTGACCAACGTCTGCCTTTCTCCCCCGGTTTCTGGCGAAGTCCTGTGCGCGGTCCGTGGTTCACCTCGGTGCTCGGCGTCGTGCTGCTCGGCGGGATCACCGTGCTGTTCGTGACGGGGCTGCTGTCCTACGCCGCGTACAACCCGGATCTGTCGCCGGTGAACGACAAGACGCCGGACAAGGGACTGCTCGGCTTCTACCTCTTCGCATGGCCGACCGATCCGCCCTGGCTGTACCGGCTCAACCAGGGCGTCCATGTCACGCTCGGGATCACGCTCATCCCTGTCCTGCTGGCCAAGCTGTGGTCGGTGGTGCCCAAGCTGTTCGCGCTGCCACCGGTCCGGTCGCTCGCCCACGCACTGGAGCGGATCTCCCTGCTCCTGCTGGTCGGCGGCGTGCTGTTCGAGTTCGTGACGGGTGTGCTCAACATCCAGCTGGATTATGTCTTCCCGGGCTCCTTCTACCCTCTGCACTTCTACGGGGCGTGGGTGTTCTTCGCCGCGTTCGTCGTGCACGTGGTGCTGCGGGCGCCGGCTGCCGTACGCAATCTGCGGCGCATGCGGGAGGGGAAGGGCCCGCAGGAGGAGGCCGGCGTGGAGCCGGAGTTCCCGCTGGTCTCCCCGCGGCCCATGGAGCCCACCGTGTCGCGGCGCGGGGCGCTGTGGTTGGTCGGGGGCGGTTCGTTGCTGCTGTTCGCGACCACGGCGGGGCAGAGCTTCGATGGTCCGCTGCGGCGGACCGCCCTCCTCGCTCCGCACGGGGCGGGCGATCCGGGCAGTGGCCCCGGCGGCTTCCAGATCAACAAGACGGCCGCGTACCGGGGGATCACCGGACGGGAGACGAGCGAGGAGGTCTGGCGGCTGGTCGTCACGGGGCCCACCGGGAGCGTTCGGTTGAGCCGTGCCGAGCTGCTGGGACTTCCTTTGCACAGTTCGGCGCTGCCCATTGCCTGCGTGGAGGGTTGGTCGACCTCTGACCAGTGGTGGCGGGGCGTACGGCTACGGGATCTCGCCGCCTTGGTCGGATACGAGGCGGACGCGGCGCCCGACGTCATGGTGGAGTCCCTCCAGCGACGCGGCGCCTTCCGCAAGGCAGCCCTACGGGCCAATCAGGTGCGTGACCCGCGTTCCCTGCTGGCACTGGACGTCAACGGCGAGCCGCTGACCCCCGACCACGGCTACCCGGCGCGGGTCATCGCGCCTGCTGTGCCCGGTGTGCTCAACACCAAGTGGGTGGCCCGGATGACGTTCGGAGATCTGTGATGCGCAGCGCGTTGCCTCCGCTGGGGAGCCCCCTGCGGATTCTGCTTCTGGCTTCTTCGTTCGCGCTCGCGGGCTACGCGGGCGTGCGTCTGCTGTCCGGGGACTGGCTCGGAGTGGTGCTGTGGTTCGTGGGCGCGGCGGTGCTGCACGACCTGGTGTTCGTGCCGCTGTACGCGGCCGTGGACCGGGCCGTCACCGGTGTGCTCGGTGCCGCCGGCCGGCGGGTGGGGGCACCGTCCACGCCCTTGGGGCAGCGGGGGAGGACCTTGTACGTCCGGGTGCCGGCGGTCCTGTCCGGGCTCCTGCTGCTGGTGTGGTTCCCGCTCATCAGCGGGCGGGTGGCGAGCTACGAGTCCGCCACCGGCCTGTCCGCCGAGGGCTTCCTCGCCCGCTGGCTGCTGATCACCGCAGTACTGTTCGGCGGTTCCGCCCTGCTGCTGGTGTCGCGGCTGCGCAGGGCCACGAAACAGCGGCCGTCGTCCGACCACTGAGCGACGGTGCGCCAGCCCAGCGGGCGGGCGCACCGCAGCAGCGCAGGGGTGCCGAGCCGGGCCCACGGGAACAGGGCACCGGTAACGCGGGCGTCGGTGCCGCGCACGATGCGGACGTCGATGCGCTCGTCCACGTCCACCGGTGCCGTCTCCGCGATCAACAGGCCACCCGGCAGCAGTAGTTGGGCCAGTCTGCGGAGCAGGGCGCGTGGGTCGCCGCCGATGCCGAGGTTGCCGTCCAGGAGCAGAACGGTGTTCCAGCGGCGCTCGCCGGGCATCGGCTCGAAGACCGAGCGCCACACGGCCTGCCCGCCGATGCTCAAGGTGTGGGCGACGGCGGCCTCGCTGATGTCGATGCCGAGCGCGGTCCGGCCCTGGGCGGCGAGTTCCGCGACCAGTCGTCCCGGCCCGCACCCCACGTCCAACACGGCACCCTCACACCGGTCCAGCACCCGCAAGTCCACGGCGTCGGCCCGGCCGCACCACCGCTCCACGTCCAGCGGAAGCAGCCAGCCGTCACTGCGGCGGAGGAACAGCGGTCCGCGGCCGGCCCGGAGGGCGTCGGCGTACGGGTCGGCGGACCAGTCGTGTTCCGCGGTGCCCCGCACCATCACCTCATGTGCGGTTGTCATCGGCCGCCGACCACCCGAAGCCGGGCGAACTCCGCGGCGAAGGCGCCGTTCGGCGCCGTGGCGGCGACCGCCTCCGCGTCGGCGGCCGTGTCGACGTCCCGCAGGTGCGGCAGGTCGCGCACCCGCAGGCCCGCGGCGACGAGCCGGTCCCGCTGGGCGGCGCCGGTGGCGGGCGTCGACATCGGTACCCCGCGCAACAGGCCGGGGTCGGGCTCGGCCAGTCCGAGTGCCCAGAAGCCGCCGTCCTCGGCGGGGCCGAGGCAGGCGTCGCTTCCGTCGAAGTCCACGGTGAGCAGGTCCGGCGTCACCTGCGGGGTGTCCATTCCGATCAGCAGGGCCGGACCGTCGCAGTCGGCGAAGGCCGCGGCCAGCCGCTCGTCGAGACCACCCGCGCACTGCGGAACGACGTCGAAGCCGGGCGGCAGCCAGGGCCCGGCCGTCCCGTCGAGGACCAGGACCCGGCGCCGGGCGGGTGCCGCGGCCACCGCCCGCAGGGTGTCCGCGAGGGCCGCCTCGGCCAGCATCGCCGCCTCCTCGGACGTGAACGGCGGGGTGAGCCGCGTCTTCACCCGTCCCGGCCGGGGCTCCTTGGCGATGACGAGCAGGGTGGTCATCGGCGGGTGCCTCCTCGGGCCGTGGGGTGCGCCGCGGCAGTCGTGGCCACGCCTGGTGCCTCGGCCAGGACGCGGCTCATGTCCCGTACGGCCTGCAGGGTGCCCCGCCAGGTGCCTGTCACCTTCGAGGCACCGGACCGCGGCAGATAGGGGACGTCGTGCTCGGTGACACGCCAGCCGGCGTCGGCGGCCCGCACGACCATCTGCAGCGGGTAGCCGCTGCGCCGGTCAGTCAGACCGAGGCCGAGCAGCGCCTCGCGGCGGGCGGCCCGCAGCGGGCCGAGATCGTGCAGCCGCAGGCCGGTGCGGCGGCGCAGCATCAGAGCGAGCGCGATATTGCCGGCCCGCGCGTGCGCGGGCCAGGCGCCCCGGCCTCGCGGTCGTCGCCGCCCGAGCACCAAGTCGGCCTCGCCGTCCTGGACTTCGCGCACGAACGGCACGAGCAGGGCCGGGTCCAGCGAGGCGTCGCAGTCACAGAAGCACACGGTTGTGGCACTTGCGGCGGTCAGCCCCGCATGGCAGGCGGCGCCGAAGCCGCGGCGCGCTTCGTGGACGACGGTCGCGCCGAGGCGGCGGGCGATGTCGGCCGAGCCGTCGGTGGACCCGTTGTCCACGACGAGGGCACGCCAGCCGGGAGGGATGCGGTCGAGCACCCAGGGCAGGGCTTCGGCCTCGTTCAGACAGGGGAGGACGACATCGACGTCCTCGGGTACGGAAAAGGTCATCACGGCTTCACCCTACGAACCGGAGCGGCACATATCGGACTTCGGCTCCTTACGAAACACGGACGTCGGGGACGCGGGCTGCTCGAAGCGCGACGGCCAGGGGAATGGGTGCGAGGCCGGCCGCATGGAACAGCAGCCGTTGAGCCGGCGGCGGACGCCTCAGTACTCAGCCGCGAGTTGGAGGCGACCAGCGCGAAGCTGGCCGAGTCCCGGGAGCGCGAGCGCGCCCTTGAGTCCTCCCGCCGTGAACTCGTCGCCTGGATCTCGCACGATCTGCGCACGCCGCTCGCG
>NZ_RPDJ01000002.1 GCF_004023625.1 Streptomyces cavernae
TCAACGGCACCACCGAACTCGTCGCCATCAACTCCCGCTCCTGGCAGGGGGGATGCCTCGGCAACGATCCCGCCGAAACCCGCACCGGCGCCATCGACACCCGTGTCGACGACCTGGGCAGCTGGGTGGCCTCCACCGTTGCCGTCCCCCGCGTCACCGACCACACCGGTGACGGCAGGTCCGACGTCGCGTACCTGTACAACTCCGGGACCAACGCCGACGGCACCAACCGCACGGCCCTGTGGCTGCAGACCTCCACCGGCAGCGGCTTCAATGGGCTAGCGAAATCGTGGGACTCCGCCACTGATTCCTGGAACTGGAACCTCAGCAAGACGGTGTCCGGCGACTTCAACGGTGACGGCCTCGCCGACGTGGGCGTCCTCTACAAGTACGCCAACACCTCCGACGGACGTGGCCACACCGCGCTGTGGACCTTCACGTCCACCGGTACCGGATTCCACGCACCGGTAAAGGTGTGGGACTCCGGCACCGGCTCTTGGAGCTGGGACAGTTCTGCCCCGGTGTCCGGCGACTTCAATGGTGACGGCCTCGCCGACGTGGGCGTCCTCTACAAGTACGCCAACACCTCCGACGGACGTGGCCACACCGCGCTGTGGACCTTCACCTCCACCGGTACCGGCATCAGCGCGCCGGTCAGAAAGTGGGATTCCGGCGACGGTTCGTGGACCTGGGACAACTCCGCGCTGGTGGCGGGTGACTTCAACGGTGACGGCAAGTCCGACGTTGGCGTGCTGTACAAGTACGCCAACACCTCCGACGGACGTGGCCACACCGCGCTGTGGACCTTCACCTCCACCGGTACCGGCATCAGCGCGCCGGTCAGAAAGTGGGATTCCGGCGACGGTTCGTGGACCTGGGACAACTCCGCGCTGGTGGCGGGTGACTTCAACGGTGACGGCAAGTCCGACGTTGGCGTGCTGTACAAGTACGCCAACACCTCCGACGGACGTGGCCACACCGCGCTGTGGACCTTCACCTCCACCGGTACCGGCATCAGCGCACCGGTCAGAAAGTGGGATTCCGGCACCGGCTCCTGGACCTGGGACCGGACTAAGGTCGCCTGATCTCAGGTAGAGGTACTGGTCAAGTCCATGGGTCATGTCCCTTGGCGTGGTGTAGCTGATCATTCGGCGGTGCCGGGCAGGCAGGTGGTGTCGTCTGGATAGAGGCTGTCCATGCTCTCGATGGAGAGGTAGCGGCGGGGGAAGGCGATCCATTCGTCGTGCTCGACGAGGACGGCGGTGGCCAGGCGGGTGACGGCAGCGGTGTTCGGGAAGACCTGGACGACGTCGGAGCGTCGCTTGATCTCCCGGTTCAGCCGCTCCAGAGGGCTCGTCGACTGCATCTTCTTCCAGTGCTGGTGAGGGAAGTCCGCAAACGCGGTCAGGTCCTCCTTCGCGTCGAGGAGCATGTCTTTGACCTTGGGGAATTGTTCGCCGAGCATGTCCGCGACGGTGTCGAGGTGGGCCCGGACCGCTTCTGCGGTGGGCTGGGCGAAGAGAGCGCGGATGGTCGCAGCGATCATCTCCGCGGCTCCCTTCGGGAACGTCACTAGGCCTAGGGCATCGCCAGCCGGAAGCGCAAGGGCCGCAACGGCGGGCACGCGCCAGCCTCCACTGCAAGCGGCGCGACACCGTCGAACGCTGCATCCCCGCCGGTCGAAGGCGCATCGAAGGCCGGTCGATGAGACGCCGAGGGCGGGAAGAGGAGCAGGTCAACCGACGTGCGTCACTCGACCCGCCAAGCGCCTTCCAAGCGCTTGGCCGCAGGTTCGAGTCCTGCCGGGGGCGCCCAGTCTCCGCCCTCCTTCGGGAGGGCGTTTTTACTGTTCAGAGCGGGTACCGCTGGCCGCGACGAATCCCCAGCCCTCTCTTGACGATCAAGGCAGGACTTCCGGGGCTGTCCGGCTCGTGGGCGGCCGACGGAAGGCGGCGTGCGCCCGCCGGCGGCCCAGCCGCCCTCGCCGACGAGGTGCACTGAATCGTTGGGCGACGTCTTGATCGGCGGAGGCTTGGGGGCAGCTTTGGGGGCTGTCTTCGGATTGACGGCTTTGGGGGAGCGTTACAGGCAGCGTCGTCTCCAACGCCTGGGCCTGTGGAGCGCGCCTTCCAGCGATCGTCCTGGAGGGGTCTAGGAGACTCCGGAGCCGTTTCAGTACAGCAGCGAACTACCCACCGAATACGCCGACCTCGGTGGCCGCTACTTCATCGAGTGCACCGGCCGGGCCCGGCAGGCGCGGCGCCTCGTCAGCCAGCTCAAACAACTCGGCTACCACGTGATCAGTTTCCGTCTCATTCGACGCCGTTCACCGTCGTTCAGACGAGCCCCGGAGCCGCTCCCGCCGTGATGGCCGACCGACCATGAACACAGGTGAACGCCCCCACACCCAGCCCATCACCAATCAACGCAGTTGAAAGCGTGTTGGCATTGGAGTTGGGCCACGGCACGCGGAGGACGGCGACGCGTGATCGACTTGGATGTGGAGACCATCATCGCCAGCGGTATAGCCGTCCTGGGGACGCTGCTGGGTTCGAGGATCACCCTGGCGTTCCAGCAGCGCACCGCCGACAGGAGCCACCAGCTAAATCGGTGCTCACTTGGGCGCGAGGGCACGAAGCCAACCGGCGAGTGCGGAGAAGTCGGCGTCTTCCAGGCCTTTAGCCGGGTCTACGTGATGGAGCAGCGACGGTCCAGGGTGGCTGGCGGCGACCCACTGACGATCCATCGCACTGATCTCGTCGTCGACCCAGATAAACGGCTGGCCATTGGCCCGCTCGACAAGGGGGCGGGTCTTCCAGTGCAGGCCGCGCGGGCCTTCTTCAGCGCAGACGTCCGGCCACTCCACGACGGGCAGCTTCGGCAGTCCGATGCGTGGGGCGACAGTCTCGTTCGCCTCCTCCATCCAGGTCGAGGCCCATATGAGGTGGCAGCCCAGAGCCATGAGGCGTGCCCCGACGCCCGGGTCAAGCCGCGTCAGCAGCGGGTTCCCCTGATTGACAGGCGTCGAGGCGTGGGCCGTAGAGGCCTGTGGGTGAACGGACGACGACCCGAACGGGATGAGTGGACCGTCGACGTCGAGGAAGAGGAGGGGGCGCTCCGCCGCGCTTGTCATGGCGGCACGATAGCCCGGCGCTCAGACCTGCTGAGCTGAGTGGCAGCACATTGGCGCTGCGGCAGCGACAAAATGACTGGGCCGGGGGCGGTCGGTCCGAGAGGCGGAACTGAATCATCGTCAGCTGGGCGAGTTTGCGATCTCTGGTCTGTCAGATGAGGGTAAATCGGTATGCAGATTGAAGGAGGGGCGTATATCGGCTCATCCTTGGCGCCATGAGTCTTGTCTTCGCCTCCTCCGACGTGCCCGCCATGGGCGGCTACGCGCACGACCCTCGAGCGGCTGCGGGGTGCACCGACCTTCGACCAGGTCGCCGGGCGGATCGGGGCGATGCTCCAGGACAGGGCCCTGGTCGCTCACAACGCCCAGTTCGACTACGACTTCGTGGCCCACGAGTTCGCGCGTGCGCGGATGTGGCTGCCGGTGTCGCAGCGGCTGTCCCTTCGACGAGGAGTCGGCACCGCCGAAGGGAACCGTCGATCAGGCCCTCGCCGGCCGTCGTGCGGAAGCCGACCAGTGGCTTGCGGCCTCGCAGTACGGCCATGGCGACAGGCTGTCTCCGGCCCGGAGCGCCGAAGGAGCAGCACCGGTGGGGACCCGTGTCCTGTGCGGTGAGGCGGATGTCGACCCCGTACGGGGAAAGTGGAGCTGGATCGTGCCGGACGGCCTGTGGGAGATGGCCGAGCCGCTGATCCCGGAGCAACAAGCACGGCCGCAGGGCGGCGGAACGGCGAACACCCGGATGAGACGCTGTTCGCGGCCATCGTCTACGTGCTGGTCAGCGGATGCGCCTGGCGGTCCCTGCCATCGTGCTTCGGTGTCTCGAAGTCAACGGCCCACCGTCGTTTTCTGATCTGGTCCAGAGCTGGGGTGTGGGCCGGCTGCACGAAGCCGTGCTGACTCGGCTCGACGACGCGCGCCTGATCGATGTTTCCCGGGGGATCCTCGACTCCGCCCAGGTCCGGGCTCAAAGGGGCGCGAACACACGGGTCCGAGCCCCGTGGGCCGGGGCGGCCCGGATGCCGGGATGCACGTCCTGCGGGACGCGGAGGGACTGCCCCTGGTCGTCGGTGTCTCAGCCGCCGACACACACACCGGCGAGGGTCTGCACCCCATGGCGGTGGGTGAGGAGTGGCGCCTCGACCGACGCCGGTCCTGGCGAGAGCCCTCGCAGTGGCGATTGATTGAGCCCGATACCGAATTGGCGTTACTTTGAGACGACTGGTGGATAACTGAGTAGGGCGGGCCGAGCCCGAGGAGTCGTCGTGGAGCTGCGTCATCTCACGGCCTTCGTCGCCGTGGCCGAGGAACTGCACTTCGGCCGGGCGGCCAAGCGGCTGCACATGGCCCAGCCGCCGCTCAGTCAGCAGATCCGCCAGCTGGAGAAGGAACTGGGCGTCCAGCTCTTCGAGCGCAGTACTCGGTCCGTGCGGCTCACCAGTGCGGGGGAGTCCTTCCTCGCACCGGTGCGCAAGGTGCTGGACGATCTGGACATCGCCGTACGGGTGGCCAAGTCCGCCGGGCGCGGTGAATTCGGACGGGTGAGCGTGGGGTTCGCCGGAGCCTCCAGCCACTCGGCCATTCCCCGGCTCGCCCGGGCCGTGCGGGCGGCGCATCCAGGGATCGAGCTCGTCATGCACGGCCAGACCTACGCCAACCGTGCCCTCGACCTGGTGGTGGACGGCTCGCTCGACCTCGGCTTCGTCCGGCTGCCGGTGACGCAGCCGCTCGTCGACACGCGGGTCATCTACGAGGAGGAGCTGGTCTGCGCGCTGCCCGCGGACCACCGCCTGGCGGGAGAGAAACGGATCGACGTCGCCGATCTGGCGGGCGAGCCGTTCGTCAGCTTCCCCGCGAACGCGGGCTCGAGTCTGCGGGACGCCATGATCGACGTCTGCGAGGCGGCGGGGCACTATCCGCGCGTGGTGCAGGAGGCGCCGGACTCGTACACGATCCTGGCCATGGTGGCGACGGGGGTCGGCGTTACCCTCACGCTGTCCTCCGTGATGCACATCCAGCAGCCGGATCTGGTCTACCGGCCACTGCTGGGCGAGCCCATCGTCCTGCGAACCGCTCTGGCCTGGCGCAGGGACAACCCGTCGGCCGCGCTGCGCAGTGTGCTCGCGGTGTCCGAAGCGGTGCTGCCATCGCCGCGGTGATCGAGTCCGCAAGAACCCGTGCGGCGAGTTCGGCGGCGGCGGGGTCGGCCGACATACGGGCGCCGAGTGGGCCGGGCCGACACGCGGGGGCCGAGTGGGCCGGCCGACACGCGGGGGCCGAGTGGGCCATCCGACACGCAACCCCGCCGTGTGCACAGCGGGGTTGTCGCGTTTCTCGATGCGGACCGTCTCCTTTGTCCGGTGCGGACCGTCCCTCAGCCCATGAAGACCTGCTGCAGCAGATAGATGTTGATCCCGGAGATCAGCAGCGCCGCCACCCACCCCAGGAACGTGGTCACCGGCCGGTTCACCAGATCCCCCATCAGGTCTCTCCGGCGGCTGATCAGAACGAGCGGGATCAGGGCGAACGGGATGCCGAACGAGAGCACCACCTGGGAGAGCAGGCTTAGTCGAGGCTTAGTCGCCGTTTCCTTTGGCTTGATCGTTCGTTGAGCGGTGCATGACGGGTCTGATTGAGCGGTTGGTGCCGGATGAGTTATGGACGCTGTTCCGGCGGGTGGTGCCGCCGACGGAGGTCATACGTCCGCAGGGCGGCGGCCGACGGCGGGCGGGTGACCGCGAATGCCTGGCGGCGATCATCTTCGTAGCGACCTCGGGTTGTACTTGGCGGCAGTTGCCCCCGGTGTTCGGCCCGGCCTGGCCCACGGTCTACCGGCGCTTCGCGCAGTGGAGCCGGGACCGGGTCTGGGCCAGGCTCCACAGAGTCGTCCTCGACGAGCTCGGCGCCCGCGGCGAGCTGGACTGGTCGCGGTGCGCGATCGACTCCGTCAGCCTCAGGGCCGCAAAAGGGGGCCCCGACCGGACCGAATCCGACCGACCGCGGCAAGAGCGGATCGAAAATCCACCTGATCACGGACCGGAACGGTCTGCCCCTGTCGTTGGGCATCTCCGGCGCCAACCTGCACGACAGCCTTGGCCTGAAGCCACTGGTACGCGGGATACCGCCGATCCGCTCCCGGCGCGGCCCGCGTCGCCGGCGACCGGCCAAGCTCCACGCCGACAAGGGATACGACTACGACCACCTGCGCCGATGCCTCCGCAAGCGGGGCATCCGTCATCGCATCGCCCGCAAAGGCATCGAGTCCTCGCAGCGGCTGGGCCGCCACCGTTGGGTCGCCGAGCGGACAGTGTGTGGCCAGCAGGTGGTCGTTCTCGGTGGTGGCCTGCTTGCGGCCGGGGACGGTGAGTCCGGCCTCGCGCAGCGCGGTCCGTGTGTGGAAGCGCCCGTACCAGGTCACCGGCACCGGCCACACGTCGTCGTGCGCGATCATCGACAGCACACGAAGCCCGTTTCGGGATCGTCGAAGTACCCCACGGTGTCCGCCAGCCAGTTCGGTTCGACGAACTACGAAGTGATCGTCATCGACAACAACACCACGGACGAAAGCCTCTGGCGGCCCGTGGAAGAGCATTGCGCCCGGCTGGGACCGCGTTTCCGGTTCCTGCACGTGGAGGGGATTACCGGCGCGAAGGCCGGCGCGCTGAACTGGGCACGGCCCCACATCGACCCTCGCGCGGAAGTGGTGGGCGTGGTCGATGCCGACTACAGGCTGGCGCCGGTCATGTCGAACAGTTCTGAAGCCGCACCGCTCGGGCACCTTCAAGATCTCGAAAGACCCGGCGTTCGCGGAGAAGGTCGCCGATGTCGTCGGTTTGTACCTGGCCCCGCCCGGTGGCGCCGTGGTGCTGTCGATCGACGAGAAGACGCAGGTGCAGGCCCTGGACCGGACCCAGCCAGTGCTGCCGGTGACTTTCGCGGCCACCGAGAAGCGCACCCACGACTATGTGCGGCACGGCACCACGAGCCTGTTCGCCGCGCTGAACGTCGCGACCGGTGAAGTGCTGGGCGAGTGCAGGCCGAACCGGAACGGCGCGACCTTCCTGGCGTTCCTGAAGAAGGCCGTCAAGCCACATACAGGGAAGGAAATCCATATCGTCCTGGACAACCTCTCCACGCACACCACTCCGGACGTGAAGGCGTGGCTGGCGAAGAACCCGCCCGTCCACTTCCACTTCACCCCCGTCGGGTCCCCGTCGGGTCCTCGTGGTTGAACCAGATCGAGATCTGGTTCGGGATCATCACCCGGCAGTCCATCCGCCGCGGCACGTTCGCGAGCGTCAACGTCCTGGTCAAACAGATCCGCGACTACATCGACTCCTGGAACGAGAACGCGAAACCCTTCACCTGGACCGCCACCACCGACGAGATCCTCGCCAAGGTCCGACTCGTCCAGACCGGCGTGAAGAAACTCGTCAATAACAACACGAAGTAACGCAATCAGGATCACGAGACACTAGCGCGTCTGTTGCAGGGCGCGGGGCCGAAACATCAAGAGGCCAGGTCAAAGTACAGAGGTGTTCCAGCTGCGGGCTCTGGGCGCGGTCCCATGCATTCCCCCAGCTCAGCGCCCAAACCGCCCGCAAATGATCGCAGCTTCCCAAGCTGAGGGCTTCGATGCTGTAGCCCTGGGGCGGTTGGGTCGCTCACCGGCAGTGGCCATGCCGGTCATCATCCCGGCCGTTCGGGGGATACGCGGGCGGCCTCAGAGACGTATCCCACCCTGCGGGGGCATCCCTTGCTGGGACGAAAGGGAGACATGATGCCGCTCTATCTATCGAGGTTCAGCTACACGCCGGAGACCTGGGCGAGACTCATCGGCCACCCAGAGGACCGTGCGAAGGCCGCTCAGTCGTACATCGAGTCCGTTGGCGGCAAGCTCCACGGCTTTTGGTACGCGTTCGGCGCCCGCGACGGTTACAACCTGTGGGAGGCCCCTGACAACGTCTCCATGGCTGCGGTCGCCCTGGCGATCAGCGGCGGCGGCGCACTCAGCTCGTTCGAGACGACCGTTCTCCTGACCGTCGACGAAACCATGGATGCCCTGCGCAAAGCCGGGCAAGTCCAGTACCGGGCTCCCGGCGCGTAGCGGTCCAGACGGCTGGCGGCTGCTGGGTTCAGGCATCGAGACGACAGCGAGGTACAGCAACCGTCCGCGTCCAGTAGTGGTCGACCTCCGTAGAGCAACAGATCAGAAGGCTCTGACATCTACAGCTGACATCAACGACACCGGACGGGGGCGTACACCAGCAACCCTGTCCGGCCGTCGTATCAGTCGCCGACAGCGTCCGAAGCGAGCGTGGATCGAACTCCTGGGTTCGCGATGCAGAGTAGGTCCAGGCTCTCTCGTGGGTGTTTCGCGTAAATGTTGTCCATATCCATGCAGAGGGCTTGCACGTTAGCCTTCTGGTGCTCACCCTTCCATGAATGAATGTGCGAGAAGTCCGACAGGGAAAGGTGAGGAGATTTCCTCTCGTGGACTGCCTATCCGTGGCTTGATCCCTCTTCGGATTCTGGCTACGCGATCAAAACCGTCTCGGATGCCGTCCTTGTTGAGTGTGAGTTTAACGCTAAAAGCGGCCGCGACACCGCTTGCCAGTACTTCTTCCCGGACGCGCAAGGCTTGCGGGTAACTGGGCTGGAAAATGATCAGATTCGTTTCGGATGTGTCATTTCCTTCCTCGGGGATGATGTATTTTCTTGTGGCCACCTCGTATGTTGGCGGTAGCCATTCGCTGAGAATTCTTGCCCAAGTTCCTTCTCCGCCGTGTCCAGCTCGTTGCGGATCTGAGCGGGCTGCAGCGTGAAGCCGGGTGTACTCGCGCTGTATGTCTTGTTCGACGGCTCGGAGTCACCTGTGATGAACGGCGCTCGTCTCGGGAGGGTTGGGCTGCGAAGCTCGCTCAGTCATGGCGTCATGCTGACGCTTCTCTGTGAGCCCGTACAGCTCTCTGGCCGCTCGGTCCTGAGGGGAGGGCGTCATCTCGCGAACGATCGTTCCTGGGCCGTCCATGGGCCGTACGAAGCCGCCCGAGGCTGACCACCGACGACCGACAGCGACAGACGAGCCACCGCCCCCAGCAGCGAAACCCCAGGTCACAGCCCCGCCACCAAACGGGTTTCCCCCCACGGGTGGCGGTCGGGCAAGATGGGGTGTATCTGCCCACTGCCTGATTCCAAGCTGCCGGACGGTTTCTCTTGGCTGAGTTCATTTACACCATGCGCAAGGCGCGTAAGGCGCACGGCGACAAGGTGATCCTCGACGACGTGACGACCAGCTTCTACCCGGGAGCGAAGATCGGCGTCGTCGGCCCGAACGGCGCCGGCAAGTCGACGATCCTCAAGATCATGGCGGGGCTGGAGCAGCCGTCGAACGGTGACGCCTTCCTCACGCCCGGGTACAGCGTCGGCATCCTCCTCCAGGAGCCCCCGCTGAACGAGGAGAAGACCGTCCTGGAGAACGTCCAGGAGGGTGTCGCCGAGATCAAGGGCAAGCTCGACCGGTTCAACGAGATCGCCGAGCAGATGGCCACCGACTACTCCGATGCGCTGCTCGAGGAGATGGGCAAGCTGCAGGAGGAGCTCGACCACGCGGAGGCCTGGGACCTCGACGCCCAGCTGGAGCAGGCGATGGACGCGCTGGGCTGCCCGCCCGGCGACTGGGCCGTCACCAACCTCTCCGGTGGTGAGAAGCGCCGCGTCGCGCTCTGCAAGCTCCTGCTGGAGCAGCCCGACCTGCTGCTGCTCGACGAGCCCACCAACCACCTCGACGCCGAGTCCGTGAACTGGCTGGAGCAGCACCTCGCCAAGTACTCGGGCACCGTCGTGGCCGTCACCCACGACCGCTACTTCCTCGACAACGTGGCCCAGTGGATCTGCGAGGTCGACCGCGGCCGTCTCTACCCGTACGAGGGCAACTACTCCAAGTACCTGGAGACCAAGGCCGCCCGCCTGAAGGTCGAGGGCCAGAAGGACGCCAAGCGGCAGAAGCGCCTCAAGGAAGAGCTGGAGTGGGTGCGCTCCAACGCCAAGGGGCGGCAGGCCAAGTCCAAGGCGCGTCTCGCCCGCTATGAGGAGATGGCGGCCGAGGCCGAGAAGATGCGGAAGCTGGACTTCGAGGAGATCCAGATCCCGCCGGGCCCGCGCCTGGGCAACGTCGTCGTCGAGGTCAACAACCTCGGCAAGGCGTTCGGCGAGAAGGTCCTCATCGACGACCTCAGCTTCACCCTCCCGCGCAACGGCATCGTGGGCATCATCGGTCCGAACGGCGCCGGCAAGACGACGCTGTTCAAGATGATCCAGGGGCTCGAGCAGCCGGACTCCGGCAGCATCAAGGTCGGCGACACCGTCAAGATCTCGTACGTGGACCAGAGCCGCGAGAACATCGACCCCAAGAAGACCCTGTGGGCCGTCGTCTCCGACGAGCTGGACTACATCAACGTGGGCCAGGTGGAGATGCCGTCGCGGGCGTACGTCTCCGCGTTCGGTTTCAAGGGCCCGGACCAGCAGAAGCCGGCCGGTGTGCTCTCCGGCGGTGAGCGCAACCGCCTGAACCTCGCGCTCACCCTCAAGCAGGGCGGCAACCTGCTGCTCCTCGACGAGCCGACCAACGACCTGGACGTCGAGACCCTCTCCAGCCTCGAGAACGCGCTCCTCGAGTTCCCGGGCTGCGCCGTCGTCGTCTCCCACGACCGGTGGTTCCTCGACCGCGTGGCGACGCACATCCTCGCGTACGAGGGCGAATCCAAGTGGTTCTGGTTCGAGGGCAACTTCGAGTCGTACGAGAAGAACAAGGTCGAGCGGCTCGGCCCGGACGCCGCCCGTCCGCACCGCGCCACCTACAAGAAGCTGACCCGGGGCTGATCTTGCGGCACGTCTACCGCTGTCCGCTGCGCTGGGCGGACATGGATGCGTACGGTCACATCAACAATGTGGTCTTCCTCCGCTATCTCGAGGAGGCGCGCATCGACTTCCTCTTCCGCCCGGAGAAGGACTTCCAGCAGGGGTCCGTGGTGGAGCGCCACGAGATCGTCTACAAGCAGCAGCTCGTCCACCGGCACACGCCGGTGGACATCGAGCTGTGGGTCACCGAGATCCGCGCCGCCTGGTTCACCGTCGCCTACGAGGTCAAGGACGGCGACACCGTCTACGCCACGGCGTCCACGCGGATCGTGCCGTACGACTTCGAGGCCCGGCGTCCGCGCCGGATCACCGCGGAGGAGCGCGCCTTCCTCCGGGAGTACACGGACGACGGCGACACCGACGGCACCGACGACCGGGCCGGCGGCAGGAACGAGGGCGACAGGGACGAGGCCGTCGCGGCATGAGCGGCGTCAGCGGGACCGGCGGGGCCGGCGGGACGAACGGCACCAGTGGGGCCGGCGGCACCAGTGGCACCAATGGCGGGCTCGGCACGAGTGGGGTGCAGGGCACGACCGTTCTGCACCTCGCCGACCCGGGTGAGGCGGCGGACCTCGCCGCCTTCCTCGGCCGGCTGCTCCACTACGACCGGGCGGCGGCGGTACGGATACAGGCGTCCGGGACCGCCCTGGCGGTGTTCGGCCGGCCCCCGTCGTTCGAGGTCCTCGCCGTCCGCACCGCACGCCTCGCCAAGCCCTACGAGAACGGCCTCGACGTCTCGCTCGACGTGACGGTCTCCGCGGGCGACCTCCTGGAGTCCGTGGACGAACCGGCCGCCACGGTCGGTGTGCCCGGCACCATCACCGGGCCGCCGTGGACCGGCGTGCTGCCGCCGCGCGGCGGCTGGCAGGGCGAGCCGGGACTGCCCGCGCCGGACGCGGTCCGCGCCATGGTGGCCGCGGCCGTCGGCGAATTCCGCACCCGCACCGAAGAGTTGGCGCCCGAGCGGCGCACCCGGGCGGAACTCGACCGGATCGGACGGGAGATCTGGTCCCGTCCCGTCGCGGACACCGGCCTGCCGATCCGGGCCGCCCACGCGGCCCAGTCACTGGGCTTCCTCCGCCCCGCCCGCGCGGGCGCGCCCGACGAGAGTCCGCTCGCGCTGTTCTCCTCGGGCGCATGGCTCAGACTGCGCACGCCGTACGGATCGATCGCCGTCCGCAGGGCGGGACTCGGGGCACTGGACGTCAGCGTCCGGTGAGCCAGTGCCCGGCAGGCAACGCTCGCCCCGTCGCGACGCCCGGCACGTGCTCTCGCCGCACCGGCCGAAAGCACAAGGGCCGAGGGCGCGGGTGGAGCCGAGCCGTGCGGCCTCCGCGAGGGTGTGTGCCTCGCCTGAGGCTCACACCATGTCGAAGCAGGCCCGGGCCCGGGTGAAGCGGCCGTCGGCCAGGTCGTCCCGGCGAATCACCCAGTAGACGATGCCCAGTTCGTATTCGGTCAGATCCTCTCCCCCGATTTCCGCGAGGAGTACCCAGTCGCCCGGGCCGTGGTCGTGCTCCGTGATGGGATCCGCGTTCCAGACCCAGGGGTAGCCGCCCATCTGCACCGGTGCGTCGCTCTGCATCTCGCCGCAGGTCTTCCACCACACCGAGCCCAGCTCGCTGCCGTGCGGGAACTCCTCGGTGTCCGAGCCGCGGTTGGGCAGCGAGGGCTCGATCGTCAGATGTAGATCTCGCGCCGGGTGGATCTGCGGCGACCACTCGCCGCCCGGACCGCGTTCGGAGACGGGCGTGCCGGCCGGGACGTAGACGAGCCGGGACCAGTCGTCGTCGCTCCACGGGTCCTCCGTGTCCGCGAAGAAGAGCAGCGTGCCGTCCTTCGGCAGCGGGAGGTCCGTCGCACCCGGTGGGATGGCCGCGAGGTTGACCGAGGCGAGGAACGGCAGGTCCGGAACGGGCTCGTCAGCGGGCAACGGCGGCAGCCCGCCGAGCCGTCCGGCCACCGGACCGTCGCACGGCGCCTGACCAGCGGGCCTCAGCATCGCGCAGAGACGGACGGTGCCGAGCCACCGCTCTACCTCGTCCTCCGGTAAACCACGGCTGCGGGCTTCGTCGCGGAACGGCTCCATCGATCTCATTTCCAGAGTATGTCAGGGGTGATCATGACCATTGCCAAGATGAAGTGAACCGGTCGCGGGCCTGTCGGCCGACGCCGCCCCGCCCCGGTCACGGACGGCGGCCCGACCGGATGTCCTGCCACCGACGAGACGTGGCAATGCCTCCGGCCGGGCCCCTGGCCGCCGGTCAGCACGCCCTGTCCGACAGGGTGTGCCCACCACGACCAAGTCGTACGACGCGACAGGCCTCAGCCGATGTTGAAGTCGAGGTTCGTCACGTACCAGGAGTTCTCGATCCTGCTGGACTCGATCTTGATGTCCAGCTGGTCCTGTGTCACCCCGGTGGAATGGGGCAGGACGATCTTGTCGAGGGCCTGGCCGTCGACGTTGATCTTGTCCGCGGGGACCGTGACCTTCTCACCGGCGGCGGGGGCCTGCGTGACCTCCACCTTCGGGTCGTCCGAAGGCGGGTCGGGGGTGAACGACTCCTTGAACTGTCCGAGCGTCTCCTCCATCCGCTTCCGCTCGGCCTATGTGGCCCACACTGTCCGCACCAACACCGAACGCTTCGCGCCATCGATCGACCTGCTCCTCTCGTCCGCGGCGAGCGACGAGAAGGCACGCGAGGTATGGGACTACGTCATCGCGCAGTACCGTCAGGCGCTCCGGGGCGCCGCGCAGCACTTGGTCGCGATCGGTGCCGTCGCTCCGCATCTGGACATCGACGCCGTAGCAGATCGCCTGTGGCTCTGCTTCGGACTGCGGGCATGGCGAGCCCTCGTGGTGGACTGTCACTGGAGCTACGACGCCGCCGAGCGCTTGCTCATCCGCCAGGCGATCACCCTGCTCGAGGACCCCGAGCCGCCAAGAGACGTCGATACGGCCCAAGCGCCTGGCGCGCGCCCCTGAGGGCCGTCGCAGCGCTCCTCCCCGGCCCCACCGCCCGAGCCTCGGCCGCTCGGGCAGTCGCTCCCGGGCGCCCGCAGGGCAGACGCTCACGCTCACGCCCTCCGACGAGGCCGTACGCCACCGGCCGGTACGGAGAGATGACAGGACCCCAGACAGCTACCTCGCCGGGCCTCCACCTGCGTGCCTTGATGGTCTGCATCAAAGACCTCACTCGGACCACCGATTGATCACGACTCGATACGTGCCCTAGTCGGCTCCGCTCCGCTCCGACGTTCCGGACGGCGTGCTGTCGTCCGGCCACACGCCGATGTGGTCGGACTCCAGCTCCAGGGCCACCCGGTCCCGCATGTCCAGGGCCCGGGTGTAGTCCGCGGGGAGCTGGAGGCGGCCGGCACGGTCGAGCATGGCGTACTCGCGGGCCACCACCGCCTCCTGGCCGGTGGCCTCGTCCACCTCTGTCCGCCGCAGCACCTCCGTGGAGGTGCGGCCGTCGCGGATGGCGACCGTGCGGCGGACCTCCCCGGCGACCGTCTGGTCATGGGTGACGATCACGATCGTGGTGCCGAGGGTTTCGTTGGCCGTGCGGAACGCGGCGAAGATGTCCTCCGCGGTGTGGGAGTCGAGCTCGCCGGTGGGTTCGTCGGCGAGGAGGACCGCGGGGGCGTTGGCGAGGGCCACGGCGATCGCCACGCGCTGCTGCTGCCCGCCGGACATCTGATCGGGGCGGCGGCCACGGCAGTCGGCCACCCCGAGCAGTTCCAGCAGCTCCAGCGCGCGCGTGCCGCGGGCCCGCCGGACCCGCTTTCCGGTGAACCAGCCCTGTCCGCCGCGCAGTTGCATGGGCAGGACGACGTTCTGGGCGGCCGTCAGGTAGGGGAGCAGGTTGCGGGCCGTCTGCTGCCACACGAACCCGACCGTCTCCCGGCGGTAGCGCAGGCGGTCCTTGGCGGTCATCGTCAGCAGGTCCGCGCCCGCGACGCGGGCGGAGCCCGCGGTGGGGGTGTCCAGTCCGGCGAGGATGTTCATCAGGGTGGACTTGCCGCTGCCCGACGCGCCGACCAGCGCCATCAACTCGCCCTCACGCACGAGCAGGTCCAGGCCCTGGAGCGCCTGTACCTCCACTCCCTCGGTGGAGAAGACCCTGACCACCCGGTCGCAGGTGATCAGCGCGTCGTGGCCGTAGGCCGGCTGGTCGCGGCGGGCGGCCGCACGCCGGGCGAGCTCGTCGAACGTCGGGTTCTGGATGGTCATCGGCCGTCCTCCCTGCCGGGACTTGACTCTCCGTGGGTGTCTGCGGCGGGCATAGTGCAAGGACCCCTTAGGGCCCTCATCAGAAGGGCCCTGGGCGCGGTCACCGGCCGTCCCCCGCCCTGAGCTCCCGCACCGAACCCCGCCGCCCCGTCCACCACGCCTGGATCACCGCCGCACCCACGGCGAGCGCGAGCACCAACAGCGCGGGCACCAGCAACGACATCGGTTCCGCCCGGAGTTGGCCGCCGACCGCACCCTCCGGCGGCGACGCGAGGGCGACGGCCGTCAGGTCGATACCGGGGGACAGCAGCCGGATCGCGGCCCAGCCCGTCAGCGCCCCGCCCGCCGCCGCCAGCAGCGCGCCCGGCAGCGACTCCAGGATCAGCAGCTGCCGGCCCTGACCGCGGGTCAGGCCCATGGTGCGCAGCCGGGCGAGCAGGGCGGACCGTTCCGGGGCAGCGCGGACCAGGGACAACAGCAGGGCCAGCGCGGCATAGCCCGCTCCGGCCGCCACCGCCACCGCGTAGACGCGCTCGGCGCCGGACTGCATCGGCGAATCGACGTACCGCGCCCGGTCCTCCGAACGCAGCCGTACGTCGACACCTCCGGCCCCGGCCCCGGCGGCCGTGGCGCGCAGTTCGGCCCCGCTCAGGCCGCTGCCGGTCAGCAGCAGGGTGGTCGGACGGAAGGGGGTCCCGAGTCCCGCCCGGTCCACGACCAGGAAGTCCGTGCCGAGGACCGCGGGCGTCGACTCCCTGACGAGGGCGATGCGCACGGTGACCCGTCGGCCGTCCGCCAGCCGGACGGGGAAGGGCCGGGTGCCGTACCGCCCGGCGACGGCGGGCGAGGCCAGCGCGCGCAGCGCCGAGGTGCCGCCCGCGGCGCCCGCGGCGCCTCCACGGGTCAGGGAGGCCGCCGGGAACGCGCCCATCCCGGCGCGCCCCGCCAGCCGTGCGTACCCGCCCGGCTCCACGCCCACCAGCGGAATCGTCTGGGCCTCGTCCCCGTGCTCGGGCTTCGCCAAGTAGTCGACGCGGACCGGGCTGACCTCCTCCACCCCGTCCAGTCGTCGCAGCCGGGGTGCGAGAGAGGCGGGGAGGGGCTCCATGGACTCCACTCGGGCGTCCGCGCCCGTCGCCAGCAGGGCCGCACGGTCCCGGACGTCCGCGACCCCGGAGAGCACCGAACCGCCGAACGCGGCCGTGGTCAGCGCGGTCAGCAGTGCCAGCAGGGGCAGGACGGCCGCGGCGGAGGTACGCCCCGCCCTGGCCAGCGACAGATGCGGGAGCGCACCACGCAGCCGGCCCGCGGGATGGGCCAGCCAGCGCAGCGGCAGCGGGTAGAGGCGGGCCAGCAGCAGCGCGGCGATGATCCCGGTCAGCACCGGTGCCAGCGCTGTCAGTTCGCCGCCGTCCGGGCCGCGCTGCCGCAGCAAGAGCACCGCCCCCGACGCCAGCGCCAGCACCGTCAGCTCGGCGACCGTGCGGCGCCGGGAGGGCCGCAGCGACGCCAGGTCGTCACGCGGCCCGTGCACCCGTACGACCCGGTGGGCGGCCCAGGCCCGCAGAGGAAGCGCCACGCAGGCCGACACGGTGACCACGGCGGCGGCGCCCAGCGCGTACGAGGTGCGGCCCTCCGGCACGGCGAGCAGGGCGACCGCCAGACCCAGCGCGCCCGCGGGCACCGCGACCACCGCCGTCTCGGCCAGCAGCCGGCCCATGACCCCGCGCAGGGAACCGCCCCGGGCGCGCAGCAGCGCGAGTTCACCGCGGCGGCGGTCGGCGGCGAGGCCGCCCGCCATCAGCAGGACGACGGCCGCGACCGTCCCGGTGCCGAAGGCGGCGACGGCGACGAGCGGCGCGATACCGGACCGCAGCTCCTCGAAGGAACGCAGGATGTCGTCGAGTCCGGTGCTCGCCTCGGTCTGCGCGGCGGTGATCGACCCCAGCGCCAGCTGGGTGGGACCTGCCTCCAGCGAGGCGATGGCGGCGGTCAGCCCGGGCAGCGCACGGGCGGTGAGGGCCGCGGGGTCCGGAGCGAGCTGCCAGTACCGCCCGGACTCCCCGGGGGTGCCGAGCAGCGCGGGGGCGGCGTCGGGGGCGAGGAGCAGGGCGCCGCGCCAGTACCGGTCCGCGTCCGCGCCGCCATCGGGCGGCCGGATCAACGACGGCCGGACCAGCAGGGGCTGGGCCGACCAGTAGGTGCCGGCCGGGCGCTTCGGGACGACGATCCCGGTGACGCGTACGGCGAGCGCGTCGCGGTGCAGGGCCGGGAGGTGGATCACCGAGCCCACCTTGATCCGCAGGGTGCGCGCGGTCTCCACCGTGACGGTGGCCTCGACCTCGGGCGTCGTGGCGGTCACCGTGCCGGACGCCCGCGGCAGCCGGCCGGTGCGCAGCCGCGCGTGGTCGGCGAGCCCGTGCTGAGCGACGAGCGCGAACTCCGCGGGCAGTCCGCTGGGGCGCGGCAGCCAGAGGTCGGCAGCCTGCAGAGGGACCCCGGTGCGCACGCCGTAGGTGGACTGGTCCCGGTCGAACGCCAGTGGGCGTTCGACGGCGGTCAGGACCTGCCGGTAGGTGTCCCGCAGCGCGTCCGGCCGCAGTTGATCCTCTGCGTTCGGCTGGGGGAACTGGGGGTCGGGCCGCTCGGCGAAGATCTGCAGCGCGGAGTTGCCGGGTTCGGCGTCGGTGACGGCACGCCGCAGACCGCGGTCCTCGTAGGAGTCGACCGCACGCGGGAAGACGGCGGCGAGACAGGAGGTAAGCGCGACCAGAAGTGCGAGGGCCCAGGCGGCACCGGGGGCGGCACGCAGCCGGGTGCGTATCCAGGGGGTGTCGGGGGTGTCGGGGGCTCCGGGTGCTCCGATGCCTTCGGGTCCGCCGGGTCCGCCGGGTCCACCGGGTCCGCCGGGTCCACCGGGTCCTCCGGGTCCTCCGGGTCCTCCGGCTCCTCCGGGGTTTCCGGGCCCCCCGGGTGCTCCGGGCCCGCCCGATGTTCCGGGGCCTCCGGGTCCCTCGGTGCCTTCGGGTCCGCCGGCTCCGGGTGCTCTATTGCCTCCCGGCCCGCCGGGGCCACCGGGTGTTCCGGGGCCTCCCGGCCCACCGGGGCCACCGCGTCTACTGGGTCCTCCGGGTCGACTGGGTCCTCCGGGTCGACTGGGTCCTCCGGGCCCACCGGATGCTTCGGTGCCTTCGGGTCCGCCGGCTCCGGGTGCTCTATTGCCTCCCGGCCCGCCGGGTCCACCGGGTGTTCCGGGGCCTCCCGGCCCACCGGGGCCACCGCGTCCACTGGGTCCTCCGGGTCGACTGGGTCCTCCGGGCCCACCGGATGCTTCGGTACCTTCGGGTCCACCGGCTCCGGGTGCTCTATTGCCTCCCGGCCTGCCGGGTCCACCGGGTGTTCCGGGTGTTCCGGAGTTTCCGGGTGCTTCGGGGCATTCGACTGCACCGGGGTTTCCGGGTGCTCCAGGGTTCCCGGGCCGACCGGGTCCACCGGGTCCACCGGGTGTTCCGGGTCCACCGGACCCACCGAGTGCTCCAGGGCCTCCGGCTGCACCGGACGTGCCCAGGTGTCCGCCGTCGGGTCCCCGCCTCCGCAGGCCCCTGTACGTGACTCTCCGGCCCGCCCCGCGTACCACCTCCGGCACCACCCTCCGCACTGACCTCCGCATCCCTTTCCGCACCGCCTCACTCACCGCCCGGTGCGCGCAGGGAGACCGTCGTGTCCACCCGCCGCAGCGACAGCACCGCCGTGATCAGCAGGGGCACGACGGCAACGGCCACCAGGAGCGGTGCCACCCGGGCGAGCGGGAGTTCGACGAGCACCTCGGGTTCGGGACGGGTGGCGCGCGAGGTCAGCACGACCAGCGGGATCACCGCCCGCGCCAGCACCGTGCCGAGCGCCACACCGACCAGCAGGGCCAGCCCCACCAGCACGCCCTGTTCGGCGGCGATCATGCGGACGAGCCGGCGGCGGGGCGTGCCGAGGGCCCGTAACACCGCGAACTCCGCGGCGCGTTCCCCCAGCGAACCCACCGTGCCGACCGCGAAGCCGACCGCCGCGAGGACCGCCGCCACGATCGCCGCGGCGGCGAACGCGGCCTCCGGGCCCGCCCCGAACGGATCGTCGCGCAGCCGGTCGGCGATCTCGTCGCGCACGACGACCTGCGCGCGGTCGACGTCCGGCCGGGCACGCAGGGCGGCCACGACATCGTCCGCGTGGCCCGGCTGAGTACGCAGCCACCACTCGGTGGGCGTGACGCCCACGCCGTAGCGTGCCGTCAGCACACGGTTGACGGTGCGCAGATCGACCAGCAGGCCGCCCCCGTCGGTGTCCGGTCCGGCGCTCTGGGCGCCGGAGCCGGCGGAGACGTTCGCGTTCGGGTCGCCGACCTCGGCGCCGGTCGTCGGCAGCGCCCGGACCTCGTCCACGATCCGCACCGGTACGTCCATCCCGCCGAAGGTCACGTCCACCCGCTGTCCCGGCCGGGCCCCGGACGAGCTCAGGAAACGCCCGGTGGCCACCGCCGTCACCTCCGGGACCTTGGGCCGGGCCGCCCGGACCCGCAGGGTGAGCGAGTGGGGTTGGGCGTAACCGTCGTACGCGATGACGAAGCCGGTGCCGTAGCCGACCGTCAGGGAGTCCGCGGTGGCGCTCTCCACCCGGGGACGGGTCGGACGGTTGGGGGACTCCGGCGGGGCGGAGGTGTCGGAGCTGCGGGAGAGGGCCTGCCACCGCCGGGGCAGCGGGACCCGCTCGTCGTCCGCCCGTAACTCCTCGAACACCAGCCGGTGCCGTTCCGCACGGTCCACCGGCAGTGGCAGATCCAGTTGCAGGGCGGTCAGCGCCAGCGGCCCGGAGTCCCGCACGGCGGGTGCCCCGGCGGTGCTGGTGAGATCGAGGGTGAGGTCGTGCGGGCGTCCGTCTGCGGGGAGCTCACCGACCTGGAAGAGGTACGGGATCCCGAACCGGTCCTCGAGGGTGACGGCGACATCGGCCGTGAGCTCGGAGCGGGGTGTGGCGAGGATACGGAGGGTGAGCCGCAACTTGCTCGTTCCGCCGGGGACTTGGGCACCCGCGGCGAGCGGTGTCGGCGCCTTCGCGCCGATCCTCGCCAGCAGCCGGTCCGCCGGCTCGTCCGCGAGGTCCTTCCGCAGCAGCAGCGCGTCCCTCGCCTGGGCGGTGTCCAGGGCCAGCACGGTGGCGGTCCGGCTGCCGGACAGCGGCAGCCCCGTACGGAACGCGGGCGCGACCTCCCGTACCCCCCGGAGCGTCGCCAGCGCCTCGGACTGGGCCGGCACGTCCGCGCCGTCACCGAGGACCCGGATCGGCGCGCCGGCCCGGAAGTCCGCCTGGTCGTCCTGCGAGCGGTTCCAGGAGGCGCCCTGGGCCACGGCCAGCATGCCCATCGCCACGGCGAGGACGAGCAGCAGCACCGGGCCCGCGCCGCGCATCGGGCGGCGGCTGAACTGCCAGCCCGCGAGGGCGAGGGCGATACCCCGGCCGGCCGCGGCACGGCGCTCGGCGAGACGGGCGACCGGCGGCAGCAGACGAAGCGTGAGGACCGTTCCGGCGAGCAGCGCCAGCGCGGGGGCCACGGCGAGCAGCGGGTCGACGCCGAGCGAACCGGCACCGGTCCCGTCCGCCGTGGCCGAACCGGTCGTGGAGCCGGTCGCCGGGGAGAGGGCGCCGCTCAGGGCGCCGTCCTGGCGCCCGAGCTGCCAGTACGCCACGGCCGCGATCACCAGCAGACCGATGTCGGCGCCCGCGCGGAGTGGAGCGGGCACGGCTCGGGGCCGTCCGGCGCGCTCGTCGTTCGCGGTGAGCGCGGGAACGGTGACGGCGAGGGCGCACCCCAGCGCGACGGCCACCGAGACGATCAGGACCGGGCCGCCGGCTGTCGGGGCGTCCAGCCGGAGCCCGATCCGGGACAGTGCGCCCTGTCCGGCCAGCACCCGGGTCAGCGGAGCCGCCAGCAGCGGTGCGCAGACCGCCGCGGGCGCCGCGAGCAGCAGCGCCTCCAGGGCCGCCAGCCCGGCGACCCGGGCCCGGGAACCGCCGCGGGCCCTGAGCAGTCGGCTCTCGCCCGCGCGTTCGGCGCTGAGCAGCCGGGCGACCAGCAGGAGCGCGTACCCGGCGAGCAGGATCAGCTGGAGCGCGACGATCAGCAGGGTGGAACGGGAGACGAACAGGGAGCGCTCGACGCGGTCGAGGACCTCGGGAAGGGAGGTGCGGACCGCGGTGGTGCCCGAGACGGCCTCCCCCCGCAGCCGTTCCGGACCGCCGAGGGAGGCCTCGCGCAGTGCGTCGATACGTCCGGTGGTGACCGAGGAGAAGTCGGCGGTGCCGATCCACGCGACCTGCGCCACCGCCACGGTCCCGGTGAAGACCTTCGCGTCGACGAGCAACGGACCGTACGTGGTGAAGTCGACCTTGTGCACCCCTCGCCCCCCCAGGTCGTCCAGCTGCCAGTACGGGGACGACGGCTGCGCCGGGCGGTACAGGCCGGTGATCCGGACGCGTACCGAGGGGCCGCGGAGACGGTCGGTGAGGGTGAGCCGGGTGCCGGGGCGGACGCCCAGCCGGTCGGCGGCCGAGACCGGCAGGGCCGCCTCGACCTCGCGGCCGGGAGCGGCGGCGCCCGCCGGGGGAGCGGGTGCGCGGCCGGTGGTGATCCGCACCTGGCCCCGGTCCAGGACCGCGAGCTGGGTCAGATCCGGGTCGCTCGACCGCGCGGACGGTGACTGCAGCTTCCGGGGCAGCGCGTACGGTCCCGACCGCACCAGGGTGCGTATCGCCACCGGCAGCCCGTCGAAGGTGCGGCGGGCTCCGGCCCGCACGGTCGCGTCGGCGGCGGCCCGCTCACTCGCCGGTGCGCTCGCCTTGACCACCAGCGCGGCCGCCGCCGCGTTGTCCGGCTCGCTCAGCGAGTGCCGCAGCGCCGCGTCACCGATCGCGCCCGAGTAGGCGGTGAGGGCCGTTAGGACCGAGGTGGTCAGCAGGACGGTGAGCAGCGCGGCAGCGAGCAGCAGCCGGTGCGCCCGCGCACGCAGCAGAACCAACCCCGTCACCTGGCCCCCGCCCCCCGTCCCCGTGATCCCGGGTTTCCCTGAAATGCTGTCAGAGACCAAGGACAGGGAGTAAGCGCTTGTGTAACTTCCTTGACCGGATCGTGACCGATTTCCGGAGAGTGCTGCCCGGAATGTGCGATACCGGCTTACCGTGGGCGCGTTGGGTGAACGACTGGAGTTCGCCACCGTAGGTGCGGATCGTCAGCGAGCTCACCGCGTTCACTGCGCCTCACCGCGTTCACCGTGCCTCACCGCGTTCACCGCGCTTCTCACCGAGCTCACCCCCGACCTGCGGGAGCGTGCGCCGCAGGCGGAGCCCGAGCCGGTCCTAGGCCTTGAGTCGTCCGCCGCTCCGTCTGAGACCATGGACCCGTGAATGAGATTCCGCACGGCACGCTTCAGGAGCAGTCCTTCTACGAGCAGGTCGGCGGCGAGGAGACCTTCCGGAAGCTGGTGCACCGCTTCTACGAGGGGGTCGCCGAGGACCCGCTGCTGCGGCCCATGTACCCGGAGGAGGACCTCGGCCCGGCCGAGGAGCGCCTCACGCTGTTCCTGATGCAGTACTGGGGCGGCCCGACGACGTACGGCGAACGCCGCGGCCACCCCCGGCTGCGCATGCGCCACGCACCCTTCCCGGTGGACCGAGCGGCGCACGACGCGTGGCTGAAGCACATGCGGGTGGCCGTGGACGAACTCGGACTGTCCGAGGAGCATGAGCGGACGCTGTGGAGCTACCTGACGTACGCGGCGGCGTCGATGGTCAACACCCCGGGCTGACAACCGCACCCCCGGAAACCCCGGAGCGCCCAAGGGGTCCTTGCACTATTGCCCGCCCGGGTCGCGCGGCCTGGCACCGCTCCCCCAAGCTCTCGGCTCCGCTCGAGCAGGGGGTAGTTCGCGGCGTCCCGGTGGACGCGGCGGTTCGTGCCGCCGCGAGGCGGCCCCCTGCTCGCCTCCCCGCCGTATTCGCAGCACAGTGGAGGCATGGGCGCGCACACGGCGGATGATGTGGGGGCGGAGGCGCGCGCCGCGCTGGTGGGGGAGATCGAGGCCGGCGGGGCCTGGGACAGTGATCCGGTCTGGCGTGAGGCCTTCGCGGCGGTTCCGCGTCATCTCTTCGTGCCGTACTACTTCGTGGGCGTGAGCGGCGGCTACGAGCGGCGCTGGGGTGAGCACCCCGACCCGCGGCAGCGCGCCAGGTGGCTCAGCGGCGCCTACGCCGACACTCCGCTCGCCACCCGGATGCGGGACGGCGAGCTGGTCTCCTCCAGCAGCCAGCCGTCGCTGATGGCGCAGATGCTCGCGGAACTGCGGGTGCGGGAGGGCGACCGGGTGCTGGAGATCGGTGCCGGGACGGGGTACAACGCGGCACTGCTCGCGCACCGGCTCGGCGACGACAACGTCACCACCGTCGACATCGACCCGGAGATCACCGAATCCGCGCGCCGGCATCTGGCCGCCGCCGGCTACCACCCCGCGGTCGTCACCGGTGACGGCACCCGCGGATGTCCCGAACGCGCCCCCTACGACCGGATCATCGCGACCTGCCGGCTCGCCTCGGTTCCGCGCCCCTGGCTCGCGCAGTGCCGTGCGGGCGCCCTGATCCTGGCGCCGCTGGCCACCGGGCTGATCGCGCTGCGGGTGCGGGACGCGGAGCACGCCGAGGGACACTTCCTGCACACGCCGGCGTACTTCGTGCCGCTGCGCGGCTGCGGGGACCGGCCGCTGCCCGACCCCGCCCACCTCCGTGGACTGCCCCGCCGGGCCGTCCACGACGAACTCTTCCGCTTCCTGCTGAACCTCACCGCGGGCGTCCTCGACCCGCGTGAGGCCCTCGCCGTCTGGCAGAGCGAGCGGCACCCCGCACGCGACCGCTTCGGGATCACCGTCAGCGCCGACCGCGCATGGGCGTGGCTGGACGATCCGCAGGGGCCGTACACCTGGCCCCTGCCCTGATCCTGCCCTGACCCTGCGGTGGTTCCGCGGTGGTTCCGCAGTGAGGGAGGGCGCCGCCTGCGGCGGGTGCTAGCCCCGGCGGATCGTGATCGTCGTCCACGCCCCCACGTGCACCCGGTCACCGTCCTGCAGCGGCACCGGAACGAACGGCTGGATCGGTTCTTCGCCGCCGTTGACCGTGGTGCCGTTGGTGGAGTTCTGGTCGACCACGGCCCAGGAGCCGTCCGGCTGCTGGACCAGGACCGCGTGCTGATGCGAGACGCCCGGGTCCTCCGGCGGGACGGACAGGTCGATGTCCGGGGACTCGCCCGTGGAATGGCGGCGGCGGCCGATGGTGATCTGGTTGCCGACGAGGGGTCGCTGCTGCTCCGGCGAGTACGCGGGCAGGTTGAGCCCCGTGGCCTCGGGCCCCGAGCGCTGCATCATCGCCATGAAGTAGTCACGGTCCGGGCCGATGGTCGCGGTCCAGGTGAGCGACTGCTGCTGCTGGGGATAGCCGGGCGGGGCCTGCCCCGACCCCTGCTGCGGGTAGCCGTAACCGCCGCCGGGGCCGCCGGCGGACGGCGGGGGGATCATCCAGTCGTCCTCGCCGAAGCCCTGCCCCGGGGCGGTCGGCTGCGGCTGGTGGGGCTGCTGCATCGGGCGCGAAGGGTCGCCGTAGCCCGACGGGTCGCCGTAGTGGCCGGGGATCGGCTCCGCGGGGCGGTTCACCTGGGAGGGCCGAGAGCCCTGGTAGTCGTAGCCGTCACCGCCCCCGTAGGACGGGCCGGGCTGCTGCTGGAAACGGTGCGCCGGATTCTGGCCGCCGGGGCCGGGCGGACGCTGTCCGGCCGGGGAGTACGAGGTCGCCGTGTTGGTCAGGAAGTTCCATCGGCACTCCTCGCAGAACGGCGCCCCGCCCTCGCGCGGGGTTCCGCACTGCGGGCACCGCTCGGCGCCCGGCATGCCGGACATGGGGGAGTGGCCGCCCGGTCCGGGCGGCGGATAACCGTAGCCGGCCCCGGGGGGCGGCGGGGGCGGAACGGCACCGGCCATGCGGTGACCGCACACCTCGCACCAGTCGTCGGAACCCGACTGGTGTCCGTTCGGGCAGGTCGGCATGTCGGCGCTTCCCCCTCTCCTTCTACCGGCCCGGGGGCCGGGGTTCTCCGGCCCCCTGAACGGGCCGGGCTCGCTGCTGTGTCACTCAACCGATACGTCGGAACGCTTCCCCGTGCTCCGACTATTTCAGAAGCCGTTTCGGTAGGAGCTCCGCACGTCTTGTGCTTCGGCTCACTTCTTCACACGAACCGTCTTCGTCGACCGCGTCTCCAGGGTCATCTCATCGGCCTCTTCCACCTTTGCTTTCAGTCGCACAGTACCTGCCGCAGCGTCGACCACGTCCACCACCTTCGAAAGCAGTTTCGCCGTATCGGCGTTGCCGGAGGCGCTGGCGAGCTGGACGGCACGGCCCAGCTTGGCCGTGGCGCCGTCGATATCTCCCGCTTTGCGGGCATCCAGTCCCTGCTGGATGACCTGTGCCAGTTCGGCCTGACCCGTGTAGTGCGCGACCTGCGGGTTGATGGAGGTGGAGGCGGCCATGTCGTCCGTCCACACGGCCCGTACGAGCCCCTGGGCGCCCGGCAGCGCCTGGCTCCCGCCGTCCGCCTGCGGGATCACGAGCGAGACCCGCGCGGCGAGCATCTCCTGGCCGAGACCGGCCGCCGGGACCTCCACACAGACGTGGTAGTCGCGGGACTCGTCCCCCCAGGAGCCGGTCGGGTAGTCCCCGGCGCGCGGCCCGGCCTCCGTACGGCGGTCGGTCAGCTCCTCGACGGTGGGCGCAACCTGCTTGACGAACTTGATCTCCGTGCCGACCGGGGTCCACAGCCGCAGCGCGACGTCCGCGACCTCCTTGCCCATCGCCGCCTCCATCATCTGCGTGAAGTCGGCGGCGAGACCGGCCGGGTCGGCGACGATGTCGGCGGTGCCGAGCAGCGCGGAGGCGATCCCGGTGACCTCCTTGACCTCCCAGTCGGTGCCCACACCGCGCGCGTCACACGTGAACCGCCCGGCGCAGGAGTCGAGGGCTGCCTTGAGGTCCTCCGGCGACTCGTGCTCGTTGCGGCCGTCGGTGAGCAGGATGCCGTGCCGGATCGCCACCTCCGCCGAGGACAGCAGCCGGTCGGCGAGCCGCAGCCAGGTGCCGATCGCGGTGCCGCCGCCCGCGTTGAGCTTGCGCAGCGCCTGCTTGGCCGCCTCGCGGGTGGTGGCGTCGGCGACGGCGAGCCGGCCGTCGCCCGGGTAGACCTCCTTGGCGACGTGCGTGCCGCCGATCACCGCGAAGTGCACCCCGTCGCGCAGGGTGTCGATCGCGGCGGCCGTGGCGTCACGGGCGTTGCGCATCTTGGTCGGCGGGTAATCCATCGAACCCGAGCAGTCGACCATGATCGCCACGGCCGCGTTCGGGCCCTGGCCGGCCGAGTACACGTGCGGCGCGGAGACCGCGCTGCCGACGGTGCCGCCACCGGTCGAGGTGACCGTGACGATCGCGTTGACCTCCCGGCCGCCCTCCGGCAGGTACTCGTTCTGGTAAACGTCCACCGAGAACTGCGGCACGTTGGACTTCGAGAAGTTGGCCATGGCTGCTGGTGCTCCCCCTAAGGCGTCCGCCGCGCACCGGCGGGGCCGGGCGCGGGCGCTGGCTTTGGTACGGACCGGTCCCCTCCGGTCCGGGCCGCCCCGTGCGGCCCCCGCCGGCGTCCCGTGGGGGACGGCCCGGACGGCCCGCGCCGATGTCCCCCGTGAGACGCCGTCAGGCCGATCCTGCCCCCCGCAACGTCGCGGGGAACGGCAGGACCGCCACTGTTACGTTGTCGTGGCCCCCTCCGTCGAGGGCGTGGCCGACCAGGACCCGGGCGCTGTGCAGCGGCCGCTCGGCGGCGTCCACCGGAACGGCCTCCGCCATCTCGTGGGCCGCCTCCGCGTAGTTCCACAGTCCGTCGGTGCACACCACCACTACACCCGGCCGGTCCGGCTTGAAGGAAGCGGTGTGCGGTTCCAGTTCGTACGCGTCGGCGCCGAGCCAGCCCGTGATGGCGTGGGCCCGTTCGTCCGCGTACGCCTCGGCCTCGTTCATCAGGCCCGCGGCGACCATCTGCGCCGCCCAGGAGTCGTCCTCGGTGAGCCGGGCCGGCGGCGTCGAACGGTCGTTGGGCACCCAGTAGGCGCGGCTGTCGCCGACCCAGCCGACGATCAGCAGGGTGCTGGTGACGACCGCGCCGACGAAGGTGCAGGCGGGCGCGTTCTGGTGCGGGGCCTGCTCCTGGGCGGTCCGGGGCTCCTGCGCCAGGCTGGTGACCGCGTCGGCGGCGGCCACGATCGCCTCGTGCATCGCCTGCTGCGGGTGGGTGCCGCGCGGCAGGGTCGCCAGCAGCGTCTCGTTGGCCGTGCGGGAGGCCGCGAGCGAGGCGTCGTCGGGGCGGGTCGCCGAGGAGACGCCGTCGCAGACGATGGCCACCACCGCGGGCGAGCCGTCGGGCAGCGTGGTGGAGGACACCGCGAAGGCGTCCTCGTTGCGGTGGTGGCGCAGCCCGCGGTCGCTGACCGCGGCGACCGCGCCGAGTTCCTGCTCCATGTGGTCCCGCTCCCGGGGTTGTGCGTGCCCGCAGTTCTCGCAGTAGCCGTCCGGATCCACCTGGCCCGCCCGGCAGGCCACACACACCTTGGCGGCCTCCGCGGACGCGGGGACGCCGGACGGCGGCGGCGCCAGGGGGTACTGGGGCGCCGCCAGGGGGTACTCGTCGGGCTCGGCCGGCCGGTCGAACCGTACACCCGCCGACAGGGCACCGCCGCCGGAGTCGGTGCCCTGGATGTCCGTCGGCAGATGCACCGGGCCGGACGGGGCGGACGCTTCCGCCGCCGAGGGGACCGGCCAGTCCACGCCGACGGCCGGGGCGCCGTTCATGGTGAGCGTGGGGTTGTCCGTCGGCGGCGGGGGGACGACCGACAGGTCGTATCCACACGCGCCGCAGTACCGGTCGCCGGACTCCAGCGGCTCCTCGCAGCTGGGGCACCTCGACAAGGCCGGCAGTTGGGGGGTCTGCGCCATCAATTCACACCCACGTCCGAGGGCGGTAGCGGTTGGCTCGCTCCACCAGGTCGATCCTCTCCTCGCCACCCTGGGCGAGCCTGGCCAGTGTCCGGTACGAACGCTCCAGGCCGAAACGCAGCCCGCGCTCGTCCAGGTCACTGCCGAGCAGTTTGGCGCTCGGTGTGCCCTGACTGCCGGAGAGTACCCAGTCAAGGGCGCAGCCCAGCACTTCTGTGGACAACTGCTCGCGGCGCACCGCGTCCAGACCGTACTCGTCCAGGGCCTCCACCTGCCCCGCCGCGGCGGTCAGGTCGTCCAGGAACCGCGCCGCGGCCGCCTCCTCGGCGACGCGCTGCCGCAGCCGCGCCCGCACGGCAGCCACCCGCGCCGCGGTGTAGTGGATCGACGCCTCCGGAACCGACTCCAGGGTCGCCACGGCACCGCGCCGGTCGCCCGTCGCCAGCTGCACACGGGCCAGGCCGAACGCCGCGCTCACATAGCTCGGGTCGGTCGCCCACACCAGACGGTAGTACTCGGCCGCGTTGTCCAACTGGCCGAGGACCTCCGCGCACAGGCCCAGCGCCAGCTTCGGGGCGGGCTCGCCCGGGAAGGCGTCGTAGATCGCGTCGAAGGAGAGCGCCGCGAGCTCGTGGTCCCCGGTGGCCAGGGCCGTGACCCCGCGGTACCACACCACCCGCCAGTCGTCCGGGTGCTGGGCCTCGAGCTCGTCCAGCGCCCGGGCGGCCGGGGCGTGTTCGCCCATCTCCAGCCGGGCGCGCAGCTCGCGCAGGCGCAGCTCCAGGGAGTCCGAGGGGGCCGCCTTCAGCGCGGTGACGAGTTCGGCGGGGGCGGAGGTCATCAGACCCGCCAGGAAGCCCGCGTTGACGTCGTCCGGGTCGACACGTGGCACCGGCAGCGCGAGCGCAGTGGCGGCGCCCTGGACGGGCTTCACGAGGGCGCCGTCGCCGGCCGCGCCAAGCGCCCCGGGAGTGCCGCCGGTCAGGATGGCCCTCATCTCGGACGCGGTGGCACCCGCCCGTACGGTGAGGGCGCGCTGCTTCTTCGTGAGGACCTCCCGTGCGCCCAGCCGCGACACCTCCCCGTCCGGCTTCGCGAACAACTCGGTGTCCGTGACCTTCACCTCGGGCCCGAACAGCGTCGACATCGCCGGCCGTGGCTTGCCCGTCTGCAGGGCGACCACCTCGCGCAGCACGCCCGTCAGCTGCTCCGCCATCTCCTGCGCGGAGGCGAACCGGCGCGCCGGGTCCGGGTCGGTCGCGCGGACCAGCAGCCGGTAGAAGGACTCGTACTGGTGGAAGACCTCAATGTTGTCCGGGTCGGGCAGGGAGTCGACGTAGACGTTGGTGTAGCCCTGGAAGTCGAAGGTGAGGACGGCCAGGGTACGGGCCACCGTGTACAGGTCGGAGGCGACCGACGGGCCGACGTCCGCTACCTCCGGCGCCTGGTAGCCGACCGTGCCGTAGATGGCCGACTCGTCGTCGTCCATCCTGCGCACCGCGCCCATGTCGATCAGCTTCAGCTGGTCCTCGGTCTGGATCGCGTTGTCGACCTTGAAGTCGCAGTACAGCAGGTTGCGGCTGTGCAGATGGCCGAGGGCCTCCAACGCCTCGATGCCGTACGCGCAGGCCTGTTCCACCGGCAGCGGATCGCGTTTGCCGTCCGCGCCGCGGCGGCCGTTGGCGATCTCCTTCAGGGACTTGCCGCCGACGTACTCCATGACGATGTACCCGTCGAGCGAGCCGGTGCGCTGGTCCAGGTGCTCCACGAAATTGTAGATGCGCACGATGTTGGCGTGCTCGATCTCGGCGAGGAAGCGGCGCTCGGAGATCGCGGCGGCCATCGCGTCCTGGTCACCGGTGTCGAGGAGGCCCTTGAGGACCACCCAGCGGTCGGAGACCGCGCGGTCCACGGCCAGGTAGATCCAGCCGAGACCGCCGTGCGCCAGACAGCCCACCACCTCGTACTGGCCGTGCACCACGTCGCCCGCCTGCAGCTTCGGCACGAACGAATACGGGTGACCGCACTTGGTGCAGAAGCCCTCGGTGCGCCCGGCCCGCTCGCCGCGTGAACGCCCCACCGGCGCCCCGCAGTCGGAGCGGGAGCAGAACCGCTTGCGCTCGGGCACCTCCGGGTTCTCCAGCACCATCGCGCGCGGGTCGGGCCGCGGCACCTCCGGCACCTGCACCAGGCCGGCACCCAGCCGGCCGCGCCCGGACGAGCCCGCCGTGGAGCCCGAGCTGCGCACCGACACCGAACGGCCCGTCGACTTCCCCGACAGCGAGCGCGACAGCCGCCCGGAGACCGACCGGCGGGACTGCGAGGACCGCGACGACGTACGGGAACTCGCCCGTGAACTGCCGCGCACGCTGCTGCTGCCGGAACTCCGCGACCCCTTGCCGGACCCGTTCGCCGCGGAACTCGACAAGCCCGCCGCGCCGCCGGCCGACACCACCGGCGCCAGACCGCACGTGTCGCAGTACAGCTCGCCGCCGCCCATGTCCTCGTACGACCCCGAGCATCCTGGCCGCTGGCACTTCCGCTGCTCCTGACTCACGACCACTCCCCCCTCCGGTCCTGCGGAACGCTCCGCTCGCCGCTCGGCGACAGCAGTTCGGCCGCCGCACGCTGATAGCGCAGCACCGCCTGCTCGGCGACCCTGAGATCGCAGGGCGCGCTCCACAGCATCCGGCGTGCCGCGTCGTACCGCTCGACCAGCAGCGGGTCCTCCGCCAGGCCGTGCCGGGCGACCTTCGCCTTGTAGGCGTCGAGGCGGCCGCGCAGTTCGGCGCGGACCGCCAGTGGCGCGGTGACCGCCGTCAACGACTCGCGGGCCCGCAGCAGTTCGTCCTCCGCCTTCTGTTCCAGCGACTCCAGCAGCGGCGACAGCCGGTGCCACTGGGCGTGCCTGCGGTACTCGGCGGCCGTCGCCAGCTGCTCCTGGAGCGCGGTCGGCGGCCCGCTGACCGCGGGGACCTCGGAGGCGGCGATCTTCGCCAGCACCTCGCCGCGAGCGCTCCTGGCCTCGGCGAGCGTACGGTCCGCGCGGCTCAGCACGTCGCGCAGCTTCACCAGCCGGGCCTCCGCGTCCTGCCGGACGGTGAGCACCGCGTCGATCTCCCGCCGCACCTCCTCCAGGGCCCGCGCCTCGCGGTCGTAGCGGCTGGTGTCGGGACGGCCGCCGCCGGGCGCCGAACTGCCCCCGGCGGACACCCAGAAGGCCAGCGGATCCGACACCACCTGCTCGCGCAGCCGGGTCAGCGTCCGGGTGATCCGCTCCAGGTCGTCACCCGACGGATGTTCGCCGGGGCGCACCCCCACCGAGTGCGCGAGCTGCCGGGTGCGCTGCAACTCCGCGGAGAGCAGATCGATCCGGGCGGGCAGCGCCGACCACACCGCGTCCGCCGCTACCACCATGTCCAGTGAGGTCGCGTACAACTCGTTCATCCGGTCGACGAGTTCGGAGAGCGAGTACTGCTCGCTGAGCTTGGTGCCGGTGAGCGTCGGCGCGTTGGCCATCGCGCTGGCGCTGCCCGCGACCGTCACGCTCGTGCCCCGCAGCAGTTCCGTTAGCTCGACCAGGTCCTCACGGCTGGACCAGCGTCTGCGCGCGCGGATCTCACGGGCCTGGCGCAGGGCGCCCGAGTAGGCGTCGAAGTACGCCCACAGCAGCGTGATCTGGGCATCCGCGGCGATCCAGCGCTCCTTGGTGGTGCCGGTGAGCTCGGCGCCTTCGAGGAGTCTGCGGCCCGCGTGGTCCTGCAGGGCGAGGAGCGAGGTCTCGATGGCCTCGTGCTCCGCGCCGAGACGCGCCAGCGCACGGTCCACCTCGTCCCGGTCCATCACCGGCCCGGGGGGCCCCGTGACGCCCATCGATCACCTCTCGCCTCTCGGTCGTTTCCCCGCGCGGGATGCGCTCGGGCAACTCTCCAGTCGTATCAGGTCGGTTGCTGCTGCTTCAGGTCGGTTTTCTCGTACTGCGGTACCTCGGTCACGTGTACGTGCGGGCATCGGTCATGGAACGTCGTGGTGGGCGGGTCACTTGTACTTCGGAGCGGGCGGGCCCGACGACGGGCCCAGATCCGCGGCGAGCCACTTGTTGTACGACTCCTGCCAGCCCCCGCTGTTCCGGTAGTCCACCAGCACCTGGTTCACCCGGCGTACCAGATCGTCGGAACCCTTCTTCATCGCCACGCCGTAGTACTCCTCGGTGAACGGATCGCCCTTGAGTTCCACGGTCGGGTCCTGCGCGGCCTGGCCCGCGGCGAGCGCGCCGTCGGTGACCACCGCGTCGGCCATGCCCAGTTGCAGCCTGACCAGGCAGTCGAGTTGGTTGGGCACGGTGAAGACGCGCGCCGAGCCGGGGAGGTCGCCCTTGGTCTTGCCCGCGGTGAGGGTGTCGTAGGCCGTGGAGGTCGCCGCGGTGCAGATCCTCTTGTCCGCCAGCGACTTGTCGTACCCGCGGATCGTGGACTTCTTGGGGGCCAGGACCTGCTGTCCGGTCTGGAAGTACGGCGCGGAGAACGCCACTTCGTCCAGGCGCTTGCAGGTGATCGTCATGGTGCGGACCACCATGTCGACATCGCCGTTCTGGATCGCCGGGATGCGCTGGTTGGTGGGGATGGCACGGAAGACGACGGCGTCCTTGTCGCCGAGGATCTCCTCCGCGATCCGGTGCGCGAGGTCGATGTCGAAGCCCTCGAGCTCGCTCGTCTTCTTGGTGCTGTTCGGGTCGCGGTAGCCCCAGCGGTAGCTGTTCTGGTCCACGCCGATGACCAGCTTGCGCTTGTCGCCCACGCGGTTCTTGATGGCCGTGATCGTCGGGCCGTCCGCCCCGGACGGGGGCGGGCTCTGGTCCTCGGGAGCGGTGCACTTCTCGGCCTTGGTCTGCAGGCCCGTGGCCACACCGGGCCCGCCGACGCCCGTGCTGCCGTCCTGGGCCGCGTGGGTCAGCGGCGGCAGCGCGATCACCGCGGTCAGTGTGCAGGCGACCGCCATCGCCCCTACGCCGCCCCAGCCCTTGAGGCTGGCCTTCAGGCGTCGTGTCGTCACGGATGCGCCCCCTCTCACCGGTACTCCGAAAGCCTGCGGCCTATGCCCAGCACGGCGCCCGCCGCGCCCAGCACGGCGAACGCGGCCGCGCCGACGGGCAGTCCGTTCATGGCACTGCGACCGTCACCGGCCGCCTCCCGGAACTCCTTGCCCTCCTGCACGAGCGCCGCGTCCAGCTCCTCGTCGACGCTGTCGAAGCACTCGCGGGTGGGCTTGTCGGCCTTGGCACCGATGACCTTGTTCAGCGCGCCCTGGTAGTCGCCGGAGTCGTCGGCCTTGCGGGCCTCCTGGTGGCGCGACTGCCACACCTCCATGCTGCCCGCGGCCACCGCGACGGGCTTGCTGCCCGCCTGGTCGTCCGCGAGACGCTTGGCCTCGGTCAGCCTCGTGTCCAGGACGGCCATCTGCTTCTGGAACTCGACGTCGTAGGCGTCCTTGGTCCTGCCGTCCTGCTGAACCGTCTCCGCGCCCCGGCTGACCAGCGTGAGGTTCTCGTTGCCGCGCGCCTTCAGGGAGGCTATGCGGGCGGCGTGGAGCACGTTCAGCGAGCGGACACCGTGGTCGTACGACGAGTCCAGCTCGGCGCGCGCGACGGTGTGCCCGACCGTCACCCAGAGCAGGACGACCGTGGAGGCGGCGGTGGCGGCCACCATGCCGCGGTTCAGCACGCGGTTGGTGCGCCGGTAGTTGCGCCGCTGCGCCCAGCCGAGGGCGCCGAGCGCTACGACACCGAGCCCGATCGCCGCCCACGGGTACGGGGTCGCCCGGTCGTAGTCCGCGAGCAGCCGGCCGTTCTCCTTGAGGTAGAGCCGCTCGGCCTCAGGGAGCATCTCTTCCTGCATCTTGTTGTTCGCGTACCGCAGATAGGCGCCGCCCAGCGGGAAGCCCTGCCGGTTGTTGGCCCGGGCCCGCTCGATCAGGCCCTTGTACTCCGGCAGCAGCTTGTTGAGCTTCGCGATGGAGTCCGCGGAGGGGGAGCCCGGCTCGGAGTTCGCGGCGGCCGTGACGAGCAGGGATGCGGCCGTCCTGATGTCCCGCTCGTAGCGGGCGCGGGTCTCGGCCGGCTCCTCGCCGCCGGCCAGGAAGCCGCTGGAGGCAGTGGTGTTGGCGTCGGCGAGCGAGCGGTAGATGTTCGCGGCGTCGTCGGACAGCGGCTGGCTGCTGTGCAGGACGTCGTCGGCGGCGGCCGAGCGGTCCGCCATCTGCCAGGCGGTGACCGCGCCGAACGCGACGACGAGCAGGGCGAGGGCGGCGCCGATGATGCGCAGCCGGCCGGGCTCCGTCGTCGCGGCCGCCCTCAGCTGGTCGACGCCCTCCGCGAACGCCGTGCGCCGCGGCGGCTCCGTCTCCGGCCTGCCCGGCGGCGCGGGCGCCGCGGCCGGCGTGGGCGTCGCGACGGGGCCCGGCTGTGACGGCACCGCCGGCACCGTGGGCGTGGGCGGTCCCGGCGGAGCCGCGCTGCCTTTCGTCGGGTATGTCACTTGACCTCCCCCATAGGTCATCCGTCGGTCACCTCCCTTCCGCGCCGGAACGCGAAACGAGGTGCACGGCGGCAAGTATCGCCGCAGGGACTGACATCCGCACAGGCCTTGATGCGATCTTGTTCCGAACCGTGTGCCGGACCGTGTCCGACAGCGGGCCCGGGAAGATCCCGTACCGCCCCCTTGCCCTTGAACACGTGTGCGTGGGGGGTTCGGTTCCCAGGGGGCGGTACGGGAGAGCGCGGGGTGTGTTTTTCGCCCCCGGACAGGCCCTGGGGGACCGGTAGGGGCGGATGGGTGCGGAGAGGACGAAGGACAGCCCGGGGACGGACCGCCCCTGGCCGGACGGCGTGACCCGCGGTCACACTTCGTAATGCGCCCGCACGCGTGCCTGTACCTCGTCGGAGACGCCCAGGTGATCGAGGCCCAGCAGCGCCGCGCCGAGGACCGGGCGGACGGCCACCACACGGGGCACCGCCTTGGGCGCGCGGGTGGCCAGCAACTCCCGGATCCGGTCGTCGAGCTGGGGGTGGCGGGCGGCCAGCACGCCCCCGCCGAGCAGCACCGGCGTCTCCTCGTCGAGGAGTTCGAGCCGGGTCAGAGCCACCGTCGCCATGGTCACCACCTCCTCCGCGAGCCGGTCGACGATGGCACGGGCCACCGGGTCGCCGTCCTCGGCGGTCGCGAACAGGACCGGGGTCAGCTCATGGCGCCGGCTGTCCTCCAGACGCCCGAGGTGCACGGCCTCGATCAGCTCGTACACGGAGGCCAGGCCGAAGTGCGCGGGGAGCGTGCGGACCAGCTCGGTCGGACCGCCCCGGCCGTCCTCCGCGCGCGCCGCGTGCCACACCGCCTCCTCCGCCAGCCCCCAGCCACCGCCCCAGTCACCGGAGATGCGGCCCAGCGCGGGAAAGCGTGCGACGCGCCCGTCCGGTCGCATGCCCACGCAGTTGATGCCCGCGCCGCACACCACCGCGACCCCGAGCGGTTCGGCGACCCCGGCGCGCAGGATCGCGAAGGTGTCGTTGCGCACCGTCACGCTCGCGCCCCAGCCGCGGTCCCGCAGGGCCACCGCCAACTGCACCTCCTCCACGGGGAGATCGGCATTGGCGAGGCAGGCCGAGACGTGCGCCACGGAGTGGACCCCGGCCTGCTCGAAGGCGTGCGCCACGGCGTCCGCGATCTCGTCGACGGCCGTCTCGACCCCGACCACGGGCGGCCGGAAGCCGCCCCCGCGCGCGGTACCGACGACCGTTCCGTCGTCCGCGACCACCGCGACGTCGGTCTTGCTGTTCCCGGCGTCGACGGCCAGCAGGGCGGCGACCGCGGTCCCGGTGGCGGGGGTGCCCGTGCCGGGTGCCGATGACGTCATGCCCACGCGAGGTGCTCCCGGTTGTGCGCGATCAACTGGTCGGTGAGGGTCTCGGCATAGGCGTACTGGCCGATGAGCGGGTGGGCGAGGAGGGCGCGGAAGACCCGGTCGCGGCCGCCGCGCAGGGCGGCTTCCAGAGCGAGGTCCTCGTACGTCGTCACGGCCGCGGTCAGGCCCGCGTACAGCGGATCGACCGGCGGCACGGCCAGCGGCGCGGCGCCCTGGCGGCCGACCGCCGCCTGCACCTCGATCACCGCGTCGTCCGGGAGGAACGGCAGGGTGCCGTTGTTGTAGGTGTTCACCACCTGGTACGGGCTTCCGCCCGCGCCGAGCAGCGAGGCGGCCAGGTCCACCGCGGCCTCCGAGTAGAACGCCCCGCCGCGCTTGCCGAGCAGCGCCGGCTTCTCGTCCAGCGCCGGGTCGCCGTACATGTCCAGCAGCCGCTCCTCCATCGCGGCGACCTCCGAGGCCCGCGACGGCCTGGTCCGCAGTTCCTCGACCACCTCGTCGTGCGCGTAGTAGTAGCGCAGGTAGTACGACGGGACGACGCCGAGGCGGTCGAGCAGGCGACGGGGGAGGTGCAGGTTCGCGGCGATGGCCTCACCGTGCTCGCCGAGCAGCTTGGGCAGCACGTCCTCACCCTCCGGACCGCCCAGCCGTACACCTGTCTCCCAGGTGAGGTGGTTCAGGCCGAGGTGATCGAGGTGGACGTCCGCCGGCTCGACACCCAGCAGAGCGGCGAACTTGCGCTGGAAACCGATGGCCACGTTGCACAGGCCGACCGCCTTGTGGCCGGCCTGGAGCAGCGCCCGGGTCACGATCCCCACGGGGTTGGTGAAGTCGATGATCCATGCCCCGGGGTTGGCGCGGCGGACCCGCTCGGCGATGTCCAGGACCACCGGCACGGTCCGCAGCGCCTTGGCGAGCCCGCCCGCGCCGGTCGTCTCCTGCCCGACGCAGCCGCACTCCAGCGGCCAGGTCTCGTCCTGCTGCCGTGCGGCCTGTCCGCCGACGCGCAGTTGCAGCAGCACGGCGTCGGCTCCCTCGACCGCCTGGTCAAGGTCGTCCGTCGTGACGACGCGCCCCGGATGGCCCTGCTTGGCGAAGATCCGCCGGGCGAGCCCCCCGACCAGCTCCAGCCGTCCGACGGCCGGGTCGACGAGCACCAGCTCCTCGATGGGCAGGGTGTCCCGCAGACGCGCGAACCCGTCGATGAGTTCGGGTGTGTAGGTCGATCCTCCGCCGACCACGGTGAGTTTCATATGTGGATCAACCCTTTACTCCGGTGAGAGTGACGCCCTCGACGAAAGCCTTCTGCGCGAAGAAGAACACGAGGATCACGGGCGCCATGACCAGGACGGTCGCGGCCATGGTGAGGTTCCAGTCGGTGTGGTGCGCGCCCTTGAAGGACTCCAGGCCGTAACTCAGCGTCCACGCGCCCGGGTTCTCGGAGGCGTAGATCTGCGGACCGAAGTAGTCGTTCCAGGCGTAGAAGAACTGGAAGAGCGCGACGGCCGCGATGCCCGGCTTGGCCATCGGCAGGACGACCCGCAGCAGGGTCCGCAACTCGCCGCAGCCGTCGACCTTCGCCGCGTCCAGGTACTCGTTCGGGATCGTCGTCAGGAACTGCCGCAGCAGGAAGATGGAGAACGCGTCACCGAACGCCATCGGGATGATCAGCGGCCACAGTGACCCCGACAGGTCCAGCTGCTTCGCCCAGAACAGGTACATCGGGATGATGACCACCTGTGGCGGCAGCATCATCATCGAGATCACCAGCATCAGTGCGAGATTACGCCCGCGGAAGCGGAACTTGGCGAGGGCATACGCCACCGGGACGGACGACACGACGGTCAGGACGGTACCCAGGCCCGCGTAGACCAGCGTGTTCCTCCACCAGGTGAGGAAGCCCGGGGTGTCGAAGACCTTCGCGAAGTTGCCCCATTCCCAGGTGTCAGGGACCAGGTCGCGGGTGAGCGCCTGCTGGTCGCTCATCAGCGAGGTCAGGACGACGAACACGAAGGGCAGCGTGAAGAAGAGGGCGGCCGCGACGCCGAGGGAGTGGACGGCGATCCACTCCAGCAGCGCCCGGCGGCGGGCCGTGCGCTCGGCGGTGGTCGGGGTGGCCAACTCCACCGGCTTGTCCAGTACTTGGGTCATGGTCAGTCACCTGCCTGGATCAGTCCGCCCCGGCGCCGCATCAGCAGCGCGGTGAACACCATGGCCAGGGCGAACAGCACCAGCGCGACCACGCAGGCCGAGCCGTAGTCGAAGCGCTGGAAGCCGAGGTTGTAGACGAGCTGGGGCAGCGTCAGGGTCGACTTGTCCGGGTAGCCCGGCTCGAACTGCTGGCCGGAGCCGCCGATGATGCCGGAGGCGACCTTCCCGGCCACCAGCGGCTGTGTGTAGTACTGCATCGTCTGGATCACTCCCGTGACGACGGCGAACATCACGATCGGCGAGATGTTCGGCAGCGTCACGAACCGGAACCGCTGCCAGGCCGACGTGCCGTCCAGCTCGGCGGCCTCGTACTGCTCCTTCGGAACGTCGAGCAGCGCGGCCATGAAGATGACCATGAGATCGCCCACGCCCCACAGCGCGAGCGCGGTGAGGGCCGGCTTGGACCAGGCGGGATCCGTGAACCAGCCGGGTGTCGGCAGGCCGAGGTCGCCCAGGACGGAGTTGACCGGGCCCGTACCGGGGTTGAGGAGGAAGACGAAGGCCAGCGTCGCGGCGACGGGCGGGGCGAGGTAGGGCAGGTAGAAGAGGGTGCGGAAGACACCCGTGCCGGTCTTGATCTTCGTGATCAGCAGGCCGACGCCGAGCCCGAACAGCACCCGGCAGGTCACCATCACCAGCACCAGCCAGAGCGTGTTGCCCAGCGCCGGCCAGAACATCGGGTAGTCGTTGAAGACGTAGGACCAGTTGCCGAGGCCCCGGAACTCCGGCACGCCGAAGCCGTCGTACTTCATGAACGAGAAGTACACGGTGGACACCAGCGGATAGGCGAAGAAGACGCCGAACCCGATGAGCCACGGTGACAGGAAGGCCACCGTCCGAAGCGCCGCGGCGCGGCGCTTCGAACGGAGCGTGCGTGTGGACACGCGCAGGGTCTGCGAGGACATCGGAGGGTTACTTCGCCTGCTCGATGTCGCGGTCGATCTGCGCGGCGGTCTTCTCCAGACCGGCCTTCAGGTCCTTCACCTTGCCGGACTCGTACTGGTAGCCGAAGTCCTGGAGCGTCGTCTGGTACGTGGAGCCGTTGACGGAGGCCGGCGGGGTGTTGGACTTCGGGTGCTGCGCGATGTCGATGAACGTCTTGAAGGCGGGGTCCACCTCCAGGTCGGGCGACTTCAGGGCCTCGAACGTGGACGGCACGTTGTGGATGGCGTTGGCGAAGGAGACGACGGCCTCGGTGTCGGTCGTCAGGTACTTCACCAGCTCCCAGGCCGCGTTCTGCTTCTTGCTCTGCGGGGCGATGCCGATGATCGTGCCGGAGAGGAAGCCCTTGCCGTACTCGTCGACCTCGTCGTCGGCGACGGGCAGCGGAGCGGTGCCGATCTCGAAGTCGTTCCCCACGGCCTCCTTGGCCATGCCCAGCCGCCACTCGCCATCGAGCTGCATGGCCACCTGGCCCTTGTGGAAGGGGTGCTCGGCGCCCCACTCGTCACCGAAGGTGTTGCGGTACTTCTCCAGCTTCGCGAAGCCGCCGAGGTCGTCGACGAGCTTCTTCTGGTAGGTGAACATCTCGGCGAAGGCCGGGTCCTTGGCGATGCTGGACTTGCCGTCGGCGCCGAAGTAGGCGTGGTCCCACTGGGACATGTAGTGGTCCACGACCGTCTCGTAACCGTGGTAGGTCGGCATGAAACCGAGCTGCTCGTAGCTGTCGCCCTTGGTCTTCGTCAGCTTCTTCGCGACCTTCGCGAACTCCGACCACGTCTTCGGCGGGGACTTGATGCCCGCCTTCTCGAAGGCGTCCTTGTTGTAGTAGAGGCCGTAGGCGTCGCCCAGCAGCGGCAGGGCGCAGCGCGTGCCCTCGAACTGGGTGTAGTCCAGCATCGGCTTCGGGATGATCGTGTCGAGGTCGAGCTTCGACTTCTCGATGAAGGGCTTCAGGTCGAGGAAGGCCCCGGAGGAGCAGAACTTGCCGACATTGGCGGTCGTGAACGACGACACCACGTCGGGCCCGTTCGAACCGCCCGCCCGCAGCGCCTGGTTGAGCTTGTCGTCATTGATGTTGCCGACGACCTTCACCTTGATGTTGGGGTGCGCCTTCTCGAAGTTGGCGACGTTCGCCTCGATCGCCTTGGCCTCGGCGGGCGCGCTCCAGCCGTGCCAGAAGGTGATGGTCGTCTTGGCGTCGGGGTCGTCGTTGGCGCCGGACTGCGACTGGCCGGTGCAGGCGGTGGCGAAGAGGGCGATGGAGGCGGACACGGCGAGCGCGATGGCCGCCTTCCGGGACATTCCGGACATGGCAGGGTCTCCCTGAGACAGGTAAGGGCAGGGCGGGAACGGAACGGGGGGTGGGAGTCTGGGCGGGTACGGGTACGGGTACGGCGTACGGGTAATGGCGAATGGGTGCGCGGGTACGTGGGTGGTTCGCGGTTGCGCGGCTGTACGGGTGTGCGGTCGTGCGCGGTCAGCGCGAGGTGTCGAAGACCTCGTCGCGCGTGGCCGCGAGGGCGCTCTCCAGCGCGCCCCGCAGCACGGGGTGTTCCTGGACGTCACCGACGACGAGCCGTGGCCGGGACGGCGCCAGTTCCTCCAGCTCGGCCTGTACCAGCGCGCGCAGCGGTTCCCCGCCGGCGGTGAGTGAGGCGCCGCTGAGGACGACGAGTTCGGGGTCGAGCACGGAGACCAGCGAGGCGAGACCCGTGGCGAGGCCCGTCGCGTAGGTCTGCAGGAGCTGCCGGTGGGCTCCTTCGTTCACGGCCGCGGCCCGTTCGACGAGCGTGGCGGCCACTTCGGCGTACGGGCCCTGGGGTACGGGGCCGATGCCGAGTTCGAGGGCGAGCGCGGGGATGGCCTGGGAGCCCGCGAGTTCCTGGAATCCGCCGCTGTTGGCCCTGGTGACCTGGCGGACGAGCGGTGTGCCGGGCACCGGCAGGAAGCCGACCTCGCCGGCACCCCCGGTCCAGCCGCGGTGCAGCCGGCCGCCGAGGACGAGTGCGGCGCCGAGGCCGCCCTCGTTCCACAGCAGGACGAAGTCCCCGTGTCCGCGGGCCGCTCCCAGTCGCTGCTCGGCGATGGCGACGAGGTTGACGTCGTTCTCGTACTCGACCGGTATCGGGAGTGCGGCGGCGAGTTCGTCGAGCAGGGAGGGGGAGTGCCAGCCGGGCAGGTGCGAGGCGTAGCGCAGCCGGCCGGTGTTGGGGTCGAAGGCGCCCGGGGTGCCGATGACGAGCCGGTGGACGTCGTCCCGGGCGAGTCCGGCGGCCTTCACCGCTCCGTCGAGGGCGTCGGTGACCTGGCGTACCACGGCGCCGTGGGTCTGGCGGCCGGGGGTCGGCAGTTCGAACCGGCCGACGGTGCGTCCGGTGATGTCGGCGACTCCCGCGAGGATGCGTTCGGGGGTGACGTCGAGCCCCGCGGCGTAAGCGGCGGCCGAATTCACCGCGTACAGCTGGGCGTTCGGCCCGGGGCGCCCCTCGCTGGTGCCGGTGGCGAGGACCAGCCCCGCCGCCTCCAGCCGGGCGAGGAGTTGCGAGGCGGTCGGCTTCGACAGGCCGGTGAGCTTGCCGATCCGGGTCCGGGAGAGCGGGCCGTGCTCCAGGAGCAGGTCCAGGGCGGCCCGGTCGTTCATGGCGCGCAGGACGCGTGGGGTGCCGGGGGTACCGGCGTTGCCTGCCATCTCCGTCGCCACCTGCCTTTCAGCGGCCCAGCCTCTCAGTGATGCCGCGAGGACGTCCACTCCGGGTGTGCCGGTCGGGAGCCTTGCTCGAGGATCACTGTTAGGAAAGTTTCCTATCGGTTGAGGAGGAAGGTAGGCGTCCGTTCGGCCAGTCGTCAATAGCGGTTATGGCGGGAAATGAACTCGTTACGTCGAGGTGATCGCACTGCTTGTCATGGCTACGCTGAACAGAGGTCCTCGCCGCCTGCGGTTGCCCCGCCGGATGCCTCGCCCCGTACTCGTCGCGCTCACTTCTTCGGTCCTGCTCGTGGCCGCGTCCGCCTTCGTCAGATCGAGGAGGCCTATCGCCGGGCGGTGGCGGAAGGCCGCTGCGAGGCATCGGAGGCGCGGTGGCGGAAGTGGCTGGGTTGAGCGCGTGGGCCGTTTGACCGGGGCGCGGTTCATGCGCCCTCAGCGCTCCAGGAAGGGGGCCGTGTCCAAGTCGGGGTACGGCGCCGGGAGGGGGAGCGGGTCGCCGAGGTCGACCTTGGAGTCGTTGGCGTAATACGCCTTGGTGGGGTCGTCGCCGGGAAGGATGGGGTGTGTGTGGCAGTGGGCCGTCTTCGTGTCCCGGTTGATCAGGACGTATGCGGGGATGCCTACGGCTGCGTACGTGGCCAGCTTGGCGCCGGTGTCCATGGCGTGGTTGGTGGACGTGACCTCACCGACCAGGGCGATCATGTTGATGGGGTACCAGCCCTTGTGGGCCCGGAGGTACGAGACATCGAGTTCGGTGGGTTCACGGTGCAGGACGTAGAAGTCGGGAATGACCAGGGCCATCGTGCTGCCGTCATGGTGGGAGGCACGGAACCCCATGCCCATGCCCGCCAGTTCGTAGCCGGCGGTGTGGAACTGGACCGTGAGCCCGACGGCGCCCTTGCTGTGGTTGTAGTCCGGCTGCGGCGGCACGATGACCGTCCCCTCGACGTACTCGGGTCGAATCGGCGCCAAGGACGCCTCTTCGATCGCGATCAACAGATCGATGGGGTCCTGATGCATCATGACCGGCTCCGTGATGGGTTCGGCGCTCATCGCTGTTCTCCTCGCCACGTCGACGCCAGGCTACGCCCGTGCTGGGTGCCCCGGAGGAACGATGAGGCGTGCGGACGGCGGGTGAGGTCGGAATGCTGACGCCCTTCACTCGAACGAGCGTGCCGAACCGTTTCGGCCGTCGCCTCGCGCCCTCGCCCCGGAAGACCTTGACTTTCGGCAGTGTCCCGGCGGGTGTCGGCGTCCGTACCGTCGCCCCATGGGCAGCATGACGATCAACGGTGTGACCAGGAACGGGATCGGGACCAGTAGCAGGACCACGGCGGCCGGACCGTGGGCGTGGGCTTGCGATCCAGGGAACCTGCTGACCGCGGGTGCAGTGGCGGCCGCCGGACTGAGCATGGTCGCCCCATGGTGGATCCTCCCGACCGCGGCCGCCGCGTTCCTGGCGGGGCGGCGGCCCGGCCGGACCGGGCCGATGGTGCTCGCCCTGGTCGCGCTGCTCGCCGGTGGTGTGGTGACGCTGTTCGTCGTACCGGCCTCGCTGCCCCTGGGAAGCCGGTTCGTGACCGTGGTGGTCGCCGCGCTGATGCTGCCCTGGTTCGGGGGCCGGTTCTGGCGCCAGTACCAGGACCTCGTCCGGGTCGGCTGGGAGCGCGCCGAGCAACTGCGGCGCGAGCAGCGGCTCGTCGCGGAGCAGGCGCGGCTGCGGGAGCGGGCGCGTATCGCCCAGGACATGCACGACGTACTCGGCCACGACCTGAGCCTGATCGCCCTGTCGGCCGGCGCGCTGAAACTCGCGCCGGGCCTGGACGAACACCACCGAGTGGCCGCGGCCGACATCAGGGCCAGGGCGGCGGCCGCCGTGGAGCGGCTCGGGGAGGTGATCGGGGTGCTGCGGGAGGAGACCGACGGGGTTCCGACCGGTCCCGGTCGCTCCGGTCTCGCGGAGCTGGTCGCGGAGGCGTCCGCGTCCGGGCTCGCCGTCGAGTTGTGCGTCGACGGGGACGCGGACGACCTGCCCCCGGTCGTCGAACGGGCCGCGCACCGGGTGGTGCGGGAGGCCCTGACGAACGTCGCCAAGCACGCGCCCGGAGCGACGGCGGCCGTGCGGGTGACGCACACGGCGGCGGAGACGACGGTGGTGGTGGAGAACGGTCCGCCGTCGTCCGCGGCCGGCTCGCGGGCCCCGGGCGGCGGGCGGGGCCTCATCGGTCTCGACGAACGGGTGAGGCTGGCGGGCGGCTCCTTCGAGCACGGCCCGCGCGGCACGGGCTTCGCGGTGGTCGCACGGCTCCCGCATACATCCGCAGCACTCTCGGCACCCTCTGCACCCTCAGCACTCTCGGCACCCTCTGCACCATCAGGACCCTCGGCACGCACCGCCCTCGGGCCAGGCCGTCACCTGCCGCAGGAACACCACCAGGCCCGTCGCCGTACCGGCCGGGCTCTGATCGTCGCCGTCATGGTTCCCCTGGTGACGGGCGCGGTACTGATCGGCGTACTCACGACGTTGGAGACGCTGTCGGCGTCACGGTCGGTCCTGGACCCGGGCGACTACGCCCGCCTGCGCGTGGGGCAGGATCGGTCCGAGGTGGAGCGTTTCCTGCCGGACCGGCAGACGAGCCACCGGCCGCAGGACGCCGAACCCAGGGAGCCCGGCACCACGTGCGAGTACTACGCGATGACGGCGGACCGGTTCGACGACCGGTCCGGGGACACCTACCGGCTTTGCTTCCGGGGGGACACGCTGGTGTCCCTGGACGCCCTCACGCCGTGAGCGTCCGGTGCTTCCGGCGCCTCGGGTGCCTCGGGCGCGTCGGGTGCGTCCGGTGATCCGGGTCCTGGTCGCCGACGACGAGGCGATGATCCGTGCCGGGGTTCGCGCCGTCCTCACCACCGATCCTGGGATCGAGGTGGTCGCCGAGGCGGGCGACGGGCACGACGCCGTGGAACTGGCCCGGCGCCACCGACCCGCAGTGGCCGTGCTGGACATCCGGATGCCGCGGATGAACGGCCTCGAAGCGGCGACGGAGATTCGCTCCGCGGTCCCGGAGACGGGCGTCATCATGCTGACGACCTTCGGCGAGGACGACTACATCCTGCAGGCGCTCGGCGGCGGCGCGGCCGGCTTCCTGATCAAGTCGGGCGAGCCCGAGGAACTGATCACCGGGGTCCGCGCGGTCGCCGAGGGCGCGGCCTACCTGTCACCGAAGGTCGCCGCCCGAGTCGTCGCGCACCTCGCCGCGACGGGCGCGGGCACCCTGGCCGGCCGGCGCTCCGCCGCCCGGGACCGGGTCGGCACTCTCACTGCCCGTGAGCGGGATGTACTGGCGTTCCTCGGCAGTGGGCTGTCGAACGGGCAGATCGCCCGACGGCTGCACGTGGTGGAGGGGACGGTCAAGGCCCATGTCAGCTCCATCCTGGCGAGGCTGGGCGTGGACAACCGGGCCGCTGCCGCGGTCGTGGCCCACGAGGCCGGGATCGTTCCGCCGACGCCGCCACAGCAGTGAGACCGCGCGCTCGGCGATCGGCAGGAAGGCGAGCAGCAGGGCCGCCACCACCGTGCCGCCGAGCACCGCACCGGCGAGCACGTCGTGCGGGTAGTGCACCCCTACGAGGACACGCAGCAGCGCCGCGGCTCCCGCGAGCGGCAGGGTTACGGCGGCGAGCCGGGGCCGCAAGAGGGTCAGCCCGACCGCCAGCCCCGCGGCGAGGGTGGCGTGGTTGCTCGGAAACGACCAGTCACCCACCTCGGGGCACTCCGCGACCACCTCGACGGCCCGCGCCCCCGCGCCCAGCGCTCGACAGGGCCGCTCCTCGTCCACGACCAGCTTCACGGCTTCGCTGACCGCGTAGGCGGCAACGGTGCCGAGACCGGTGAGCAGGGAACCGGCGACCGTTCGGACATCGTGGCGGCGAATGCCCATCCACCCCATCCAGCCCAGCAACAGCCCGAGGACCACCAGGGTGCCCTCGGAGGCCACCTCCAGAAGGCGGCCCAGCCACGCCGGCGCGTTCGCCACCGCCCCGGTCAGGGACCGGTACGCGGACACCGAGACTCCGTCGGTGACCCGGACCGCACCGGCGTCCCCCAGCCCACCGGGGGACAACCAGGCGACCACGCCCGCACCTATCCCCACCAGCGCCAAAGCGGCCACCAGCCGGCCGACCCGTAACCTGCCATGCACTTCTCGTTCCATGAGGAGGAACGTAGGAGCGGTGACGGCCGTGAACCCGGGCCGGAAGTCAGTACCGGACCATGACGATCGTCAGGGTTGACCCCATGGACCCCTTGCCCGTGCGGGCAGGGGTCTCACGTCATGCCGATTGCCCGCCGGGACGTGGACGGAGCGAGCGCGAAGGCTGACCCAGGCGCATCGGCGGTGACCGACGAACGGGGCCTCAGATGTCTCACATGTACTCGAAGTACCGGTCGCGCCAGTCCGACTTTCCCAGCTCCTCGTCGTCCTCCTCGGCCTCGGCCGAGCCCGCGGCCACGAGCACTGCCGCCACCTCCACGTCCCCTGCCGCCAACAGGACCGACGGCCCGTCGTACGGCTCACGGAGCAGCTCGTACGGGACGAAGGTGCACCCTGCCGCCGTACAGACGCCGTCGAGCCACGTCACGAACTCCTCGGTCAGGCCGGCCTCGCCGCTGGGGACCTCCTCACCGGCCACCATGCGCGCGGTCACGAAATAGCTCCCGAAGTTGCTCATCGTGACGCGCAGGGGCCGGCCGAGGCCCGTCGTGTTCGCTCGGACCTCGCTGACACCGTAGAAACTGGCGTCCTGGCCCAGGCCACTCGAGCAGGACGGCCCGAAACGTTCCTCAAGGGCGCTCACCAGCCGGGCGAAACAGTTCCGCGATGTCTCCAGGTCGAAGTCCGCGGGGCGTTCCAGATGCTGGGGATCGTCGAACTCTCTCAGCAACGCCCGGATCCGGTCCGTGGGAAGCATGTCGATCTCAGCCATACCCAAGACGCTACTGCCGCCAGACATCACTGAAGCCCCACCAGGACATATCCGGTGGGGCTTCGGACTCACCCGTCGCACTACGCCGAACTCGCCGCAGGTGAGCCGAAGCGCGCGCGTACAGCCCAAGGTTGGTATCAGTGGTCGATCAGCGATTGGGCGACCTCATTACCCGCAGCGGTATTGGCGATCCAGGCGCGACTGCCCAGCTTGGGTTCCCAGGAAAGGCGCTCAAGGTCGTCGAGGACGAGCTGGACCACTTGGTCCGCCTCGCCCCTCCAGGGCGCGAACCCCTCTGCGGCGAGTTCACCGATCTGGATCAAGTCCCTTTCGAGCAAGAAGCGGAGAAGTTCGGCGAAGTACCCCTTCCACGGGCGCCCCTCCGCTTCTTGCTGCGCAGCCCGAATGAGCTGATCGATGGGGACCCAATCGTCCATACCTTCGATCAATACGTCCGCGAAGACACGACTGTCGATCATGGGAGGTGAACCTTCAATGGCTTTCCACCGTTACCGGGCTGGATGTCTATTGTGGCTCCGCCAGACGCAGACGCTGTTCTCCACTGGATCACGGTGCCATCCTCGAGTCGATACACATCGGGGATCTTGGGACCTCGTGCCGGGAGTCGCTCAGCTCGGCAGTCCAGCGCTCGAAAGCGGCACGCACGGCCTGCTCGTCGGGCATCTCCCGAACGTGCCCCTGCCTTCCCTTCGGCAGGTTGTTGGACTCGGACTGCAGCAGCGTGTGCTTGCGTGCCGGCCGATTAGCTACTTCCGAGTAACTTTCTGGTCGCGCGGGCGGGGAATGCCCTCAGCGCCGCCGTTGCGAGCGCCACACCAGGTAGATCGCCGAGAGCGCCGCCGCACCGCGGATCACCCAGGGCCAGGTCTCGGCGATCGCGTCGCTCATGTGCCCCTGCATGATCGGGTCACCCCACCGCCAGGTGGAGCGCCCCCACAGCCATGCCATCCCCGCCGCCGGCGCCGGGCTCCCAGCCGTCCCCAAAGCCTCCACCGCCTCCACCCCGGGAACCGGCTCCGCCGCGCATCACGTTGCAGCCATCGGCAGGGAGATCCAATAGGACGGACTCCAGCGCATGAGCGTGAACGCGTCACCGCGCTCCATGCCGTCGAGATCCGGCACCGCATGTGTTGCTCACAGCTTCGCCACATAACCTCAAGCTGAAGACGGCAGATGCCGTGGGGAGCGACTTGAGGAGGCGGCAGTGCTCGGTAGGGGCACGCGGTTATTCGCGAGCGCCTTGATCGTGGCCTGCATGGTGCTCGTCGGGTCCAGTGCGCCAAGCGGAGCCCCCTTCGCCAGGTCGCTGCCCGTCGAAGCCGTCAGGGATGTCGTACCGAACCGGGTCATGACGTGGAACATCTGCAACCCCTGCGACGTGAGCAACGTTCACCGGGCAGCGGAGATCGCCACGTATGCGCCCCAGGTCATCGGCCTGCAAGAAGCGTGTGTGCGTGACGTCGAGCGGATCCGGGACTATCTGGAGAACCTCCACGGGCTGGTTTACCACGTCGAGTACGGGACGGTTCTTCAGGACTGGGGCCGCTGCGGGGGAGCGCCGTGGAGTCCGGGGGCCTACGGCCAGGCCATTCTCTCGGCGGCACCGATGACGGACCTCGTCAGGGTGGAATACCCCGACGGCGGATCCGAAGACCGTGGGTACATGGCAGTCACCACCACTGTGGGCGACCGGCCCGTCCGGGTCTTCAACACACACCTCGCCCAGCGACGTCAAGAAGCAGTGCGAGAAGGCCAGATCGGCGTACTCGCCGCAGACGTCACCCGGCACGACCGCGCGATCCTTCTCGGTGACTTCAACGCCGTGCCGGAGGCCCCCGAGCTAGCCCGGATATGGGCACTGGCCGCGGACACGGACCCCCAGTGCCGTCCCTCGGCCACCGGCGACTGCAAGGTGACCACCGACTGGCAGAGCAAATTCGACTACGTCTTCCTGCGCGGCATCGTCCCGCTGAAGCACCGTGTGATTCCCTCCCCGTACTCGGACCACCATCTGCTGCACACCGACCTGGACACAGCCTGAGCGGCGGGCGACGGCGGTCGCCTGTGTGAGGGGTGTGGCGGTCGAGTGGCCGGGTCGGGCCGATGCGGTGCCGGTCCTGGACGAGACGGGGTTCTGGGCGGAAACGAGCTGGGCGGAAACGAGCTGGCTGGGCGGAAACGAGCTGGCTGGGCGGAAACGAGCTGGACGGAAACGAGCTGGCTGGGCGGAAACGAGCTGGGCGGAAACGAGTAGGGGGCGCCCGGATACTTCGGGCGCCCCCTACCCAGCGCTTACCTGGGTACGGCCGCGGGTGCGCCCGCCGCGGGTGCGCCTGCCGCCGGTGCGCCCGCCGCCGGGATCGGGGCCGCCGCTTCCGACTGCGGGGACGTACTGGAGCCGTAGGCCGAGGGAGCGGCGACGCCCGCCGTGCGGTCGGTGGCCGGCTGCTCCTCCGGCTGGGCCGGGATGCCGCCGACGATGAGGATGCCGGCCTCGTCGAGCGCGCGCTTGATGCGCCAGCGCAGTTCGCGTTCGACCAGGAGGGCCTTGCCCGGCATGGTCTTGGCCGAGACGCGGACCACCACCGAGTCCAGCAGCATGCTGTCCAGGCCCAGGATCTCGACCGGGCCCCACAGGCGCTCGTTCCACGGCTCGTCCTTGGCCATGTCCTCGCCGACCCGGGTCAGCAGCGCCTTCAGCCGGTCCAGGTCCTCGGTCGGCCGCACGGTGACGTCCACTCCGGCCGTGGCCCAGCCCTGCGAGAGGTTGCCGATCCGCTTGACCTCGCCGTTGCGCACGTACCAGATCTCGCCGTTGTCACCGCGCAGCTTGGTCACCCGCAGGCCGACCTCGATGACCTCGCCGGCGGCGACGCCCGCGTCCACGGTGTCACCGACCCCGTACTGGTCCTCCAGGATCATGAAGACACCGGAGAGGAAGTCCGTGACCAGGTTGCGGGCGCCGAAACCGATGGCCACACCAGCCACACCCGCGGATGCCAGCAACGGCGCCAGATTGATGTCGAAGGTGGCCAGCACCATCAGTCCGGCCGTGCCCATGATCAGGAACGACGCCACCGAGCGGAGCACGGAGCCGATGGCCTGGGAGCGCTGACGCCGCCGCTCCGCGTTGACCAGCAGCCCACCCAGCGCGGTGCCGTCCACCGCCTGCACGGTGCGGTTCATCCGGTCGATGAGCTTGGTGATCGCCCTGCGCACCACGAACCGCAGCACACCGGCGATGATCACGATCAGCAGGACGCGCAGCCCGATGGCCAGCCAGGTGGACCAGTTCTGCTCCACCCAGCTCGCGGCGTTCGTGGCGCTCTCCTGGGCGTCCTGGAGCGTTGGCGTCGTCGGTTCGTCAGAAGGGTCGGCGGCCGACAGCACGGACAGAAACACGGCAGGTACCTCCAGGCGTAGCGGTCTGCCCGGCGGCGGCGGGGGGACACACGAGGGGCACCGGTCGGGCAGAGACACCACACTATCGGGGCATCTTGTGCGGATCGTTGCAATGTTCGGGGGAGAGACCGTGCTCACCTGGGGATGAACCGGGGGATGAAATCAGGTGTGGTCGAAAACACTCCCAGCCCGTTACCGGGACATGGTGGCGCTTCCACCAGGCATGAGGGGAGACTGACTGCAGATCGTCCCGGCGCGAGCCACGCGCCGCCGGCGTACAAGGAGGCATCCGTGCCGCATGTCCTGGTCCTCAACGCGTCGTACGAGCCACTGGGCGTCGTACCGCTCCGCCGCGCGCTTGTCCTAGTCCTCGAGAACAAGGCCATCTGCCTCGAGGAGTCCGGCGCCTTTATGCATAGCGCGACCGTTACTGTCCCCGCACCCAGCGTGGTCCGGCTCAAGCGATTCGTCCGGGTTCCCTATCGGGGGCCCGTTCCTCTTACCCGTCGGGCGCTGTTCGCCCGCGACGGGGGCCGGTGCATGTATTGCGGTGGCGTCGCAACCAGCGTCGACCACGTCATTCCGCGCAGCCGCGGTGGTCAGCACGTCTGGGACAACGTGGTGGCGTCCTGCCGCCGCTGCAATCACGTCAAGGCCGACCGCCATCTCTTCGAGATCGGCTGGCGGCTGCGCCACAAACCCGCCCCGCCGACGGGCCTGGCCTGGCGCATCATCGGAACCGGCCATAGGGACCCGCGCTGGCTGCCATACCTGCAGCCGTACGGCGCGGACGACGCCTTGGCCCGGATCGACGGCATCTCCGCCTGAGGATCCGGGCTTTTGTGTACGCGTATGTAGGACGTCGTATGCATGTGCGTATGCGTATGAAGGCCGTCGTACGCGTGTGTGCGCCGTGCTGCGCGCGTGTACGCCGCCTTGCGCGCATGTACGCCGTCGTCCCGTCCCGGAGTACCCCTGTGCCCCCGGGACGGGACGACGGCGAGCTCAGACGGGGAGCCGCTCCGGGCGGGCCCCGCGCAGGGCGTACAGGACGGCGCCGGCCGCGAAGACGGTGAGCGCCGCCGCCCAGGACCCGGGCTGTGCGCCCGGCTGGAGCGGCCAGGCCCACACGGTGGCCGCCCGGCCGTGGGCGCCCTGGACCGCGACGTACACGGCGCTGAGGTAGCCGAACGCCGGCAGCCAGCTCAGCCGGGCGCCGACCAGCACGGCGGCGACCGCTGTGACCCCGACGCTGCCGAGGGTGTTGCGGACTACGGCGGCAGCGCCGAACCCCTCGGCGTCCCCGATCACCGTGAGCGCCGGCACGACGGCGGCCAGGGCGGTGAGGCCGAGCAGGTGGGCCAGCCGAGGCGGCCACCAGGGGCGTACGGCGGTGCGGTCCAGTTCGTCGGCCGCGGCGTACAGGCTGGATCCGATCACCGCCGCGGCGAAGACGGGCGCGAGCACCACGACAGGCGCACGCCGCTGTGGATCGAGGAAGACGTCGACGCTGTGCGCGCCGTACGCCGCGAAAGCCATGATCGCCGCGAGCCGGCCGAGGGTGAGCGGCACAGCGCGTGAGCGGACGTAGAGGACGAGACCGTTCGCGGTGGTCACAGTGTCGGCACCGCTTCCTGGTCGCAGTCACCGGCTGCCGCGAAGTAGGCCGACAGCCACGCGCGGCGCTCTTCGTCGCCCATCGACGCCAGGCGTGCCCGGGCCTTTCGGAGAGCCTCGAGTTCGGCGCGGTCGGCGCGTGAGCCCTTGGCCATGAGTTCGTCGAAGTGCTGCTCCGCCGGGCTGGGCGCCAGCCAGTGCGTGACGGCGTCGTCCGTCCTGGCCAGACGCGCGTCGGTCCTGTCGCACTCGCGGTGCACCATCAGCATCAGAGCCTCCCAGGCGTACCGATCGGGGTCGGTGAGCCGCCCGCGGACGACGTAGTTTCTTGGGCCGAGCGGTACGAGCATGGGCAGCTGTGCCTCGTCCGGGCGTGGCTCACCGGGCCCGTCCTCGAAGCGCACCGGCAGGTTCTCCACGCCCTCCAGCCGGTCGGTGAGACCGGACAGCGCGTTCCTGACCTGCGGCAGGAGGCCCTCGTAGCGGGCGCTGACGCAGATGTCGGGGGTGGTGGAGGTATCGCACACCTGGCGGTCGTCGAGCGGGTTGTCATGCCACAGACCGCTTCCCGTGTGGACGAGGAGAGCGGCGGCGGTGGCCGAGGCGGCCAGGGGCAGCAGTGCTGTGTACCGACGGCGGGCGGCGTACGCGAGCACCGCGGTCACGCCCAGCCCGCCCACCCACACCATCGTGGCCAGGGGCTGCCACCACACGGGGACATCGCCCAGGACGGACACCGAGGGGACCAGATGCCGGACCGCGCCGGGGTCCCCGTACTGGGGGGCGCCGAGGCCGATGTACCCGCACACGCCCAGCAGGGGAGCCGCCAGCCGCCAGGCCACCAGGCGGCCCACGACATGACCGGCCACGGTGCAGGCCGCGAGGAAGACGGCGTCGGCCGGGAGCGAGAAGAGACGGGGCCGGTCGCCGGTCGCGTACGGCCAGGTGGCGAGGAGGGCCAGACCGGCTGTGGCGGCGTACCCGGCCACCACCCACGCGGCGGTGGGCAGGGCGGCCGCCAGGAACCGCGCCAGCGGACCGCGCGACGCCGTGGCCCCCAGGTCCTCGGTGCGTCTCCTGCGTTCCCGGCCCCCCTGCCAGCATCCCGCGGCGAGCGCGAGCGGCCCGCCGAGCATGACGGAGGCGCTGTGCAGGGAACCCCGCGTCTCGGCCCAACCGCCCTGCCACGTGTCGGCGGTGAGGGCGAGCCCCACGCCGAGCGTCAGCAGGACGGCGACCCCGGCCCAGGGGGCGGATCCGCGGGAGAACTCGGCGTGCAGCGGGTGGGTCGCGGGGCGTGCGGGGTCGCGGGTTTCTTGGAGGAGGGTCATCGAGCCGCCCCCTCGAGGGCGCGTTCGCGGTGCGCCCGCAGTGCCGTCGTGTAACCGCGTTCGATCGCGTTGTCGCCGAGGGCCGGCCCCGGCTCGGCCACGGACTCGGCGTCCCCCAGTGCCACCAGGGAATCCGGGGTGCCGCGGTAGGCGACCCGGCCGGAGTCGATCAACGTCACCCCCGTGCAGGCCGCGGCCACGTCCTCCACCAGGTGGGTGGAGACGACGACGGTGCACCGCTCGCCCAGCTCGCGCAGCAGCCGGCGGAACTCCACCCGCTGCTCGGGATCGAGCCCGGCCGTCGGCTCGTCGAGCAGCAGTACCTTCGGGTCGTTGACGATGGCCTGGGCTATGCCGACCCGGCGGATCATGCCGCCGGACAGCGTCCGCAGCTTGGTGTCGATGCGGTCGTGGAGCCCGACGCGCTCCACCGCCCGTTCCACGGCGGCCGGGCTGTCCTCGGCCGGCATCTCCTTCAGCCAGGCCACGTACGCCACGAACTCCCGCACCGTGAAGCCCGGGTAGTAGCCGAACTCCTGCGGCAGGTAGCCCAGTTCGCGGCGGATGGCGGCGAGCTCCCGGTGTCCGCGCGGTTCCCGGCCGAGGATCTCCACGCGTCCGGACGCGGGAGGCGCGACCGTCGCGAGTACGCGGATGAGGGAGGTCTTGCCCGCGCCGTTGGGACCGAGCAGACCGTGCACCCCGGTGCCGAAGTCCAGACCGACGCCGTTGAGGGCGGTGGTCCTGCGGTGCCGGACGGTCAGATCGGTCACCCGTACGGTCGGATCGGTGACATTTTTCAGGGCCGGATCGGTCACCTGCGGGGCCGCATCGGTCACCTGGCCCGTGGGGTCTGCCGTCCGGTCGGCTTCAGGGTTGTTCACATCGTTCACAACGTCTCCAGGCGGTCGTACGCGGAGCGGCGGAGGGCGACGAGCGCCGCGCAGCAGGCGGCCGCCGCGGCCCAGGACGCCTGCGGCGCCGTGCCGGTGAGGTAGAGGGACAGCTGGTGGGTGAGGCGGGCCGTGAGCCCGGGGGCGGAGGACGCGAGCACCGGGGCCGCCACGGCGAGCAGCCAGCCGGCGCCGACCACGGCCGTGGCCGTGCGGCAGCCGACGAAGGCGGACAGCGCCAGGGAGGCGAGCGTCAGTGCGAGACCGGGCAGCAGCCAGGCCGCCGCTCCTGGCGCGCCAGAGCCCGGCACCAGCAGCCCCGCGACGGTCAGCAACGGCATGCTCGCCGCCAGTACGGCCACCGTCCGGGTCAGCACCAGCCGCAGTCCGCCGGACGTGGTGGCCGCGGCGATCTCGTGGACGGGATCGGCGTGCGCCCCGTACGACAGGGCGACCCCGGCCACGGGGACGACGGGCGCGACGGCGAGCAGGACCGTCCGGGCGCCGTCGAACCCGGCGCCGCGGGCGAGCCCGACGGCTCCGACCGCCACGGCCACCACGGCCAGCGCCCATGCCCCGGCGAGCGCGGGCCCCGCGGCCCACACCATCCGTCCGAGCCGCCCCCCGACGGCTCGGACGCGACTGGGGGACTGCCACCGGGCCGCCCGGGACGACGGCCGACTCCGGCCGGTCACGGCCGGCACCGCGTGCCCGGCGGCCCACGGCACCGGTCCGCGCCGGGCGACTGCCGGTCGGGGACGCCGTCCGCGCCGGGCGCCTGCCGGTCCGGGACGCCGTCCGCGGCGGGCGCCGGTGGGCCCGGGGAGCCGTCCGCTCCGGCCACCCGTTTCTTCGGCCGGGTGTCCGTCGCTGTGGTCAGCCGTTTCTTCGGCCGGGTGTCCGTCGCTGCGGCCACCCCCCGATCCGGCCAGGCGTCCGCTCCCGCCACCCGCCGATCCGGGTAGCCGTCCGGCCCGGGCGTCGGTGGGTCCGGGCTCTGGGACGGTCCGGGCGTCGGTGGGTCCGGGCTCTGGGACGGTCCGGGCGTCGGTGGGTCCGGGGAGGGGGCCGATCCGGCCACCCGCCGAACCGAGTAGTCCGCTCCGGTCGTCCGCCGGTTCCGGCACGCCTCCGCTCCGGGCACCCGCTGGTCCCGGTAGGCCTCCGGCCCCGGCGTCCGCCGGTTGCGGCCGTGGGACGTCGCAGCGGACGGTCTGTGGCGCGGTTCGCAGGATCGACGCGCGGACGGTCTCCGGCGCCGCTCGCAGGATCGACGCGCGGACGTCCGCCAGGACCGCCCCGGCCGCTCCCTCGCGTGCGGCCCGGGACACCCGGGTCGCGCACGCCGCGCAGTCCTCCACGTGCTTCTCCAGCGACCACGCGTCCGCATCGGGCAGGGAACCGGTGGCGTAGCGGGTCACTATGGCGTCGCTGGCGTGCCAGGCGGTCATGCCGGACCTCCCATCGGGGACGGCTGGGACGGGTTCAGATGGGCGAGCGCGGTGCGCAGCTCGGCACGGGCCCGCATCGCGCGGGTCTTGACCGTGCCCTCCGGGATGCCGAGCAGCTGCGCGGCCTCGCGGGTGGTCAGCCCGTCGACGACCGTCGCCTGCAGCACCGCCCGCAGCTCCGGTGAGATGCGGTCGAGCGCGGAGCCCACGTCGCCGTACTCCAGGCCCGCCAGCACCCGCTCCTCCGCGGACGGAGCGGCCGGGGCCGGCTCGTGACCGGCTCCCGGGTCCGCCAGCGCTGACGTCTCGACCCGTCCGGCCCGCTCCTGCGCCCGTCGTGCGTCCACCAGCCGCCGTGCGGCGATGGTCCACAGCCAGCCGCCGATCCGGTCACCGCGGTGCGCCGCGGCCGAGCGCCACACGGTCACGAACGTGTCCTGCAGCACTTCGCGGACGACCTCGGCGTCGGCACACCGGCGGCTCAGCCGTACGTGCAGCCATCCCGCGTGCCGGTCGTACAGCTCGGCCATGGCCGTCGAGTCCCCCGCCGCCACGGACCGCAGCAGCGCCGCGTCCGTGTCGCTCTCGTGGCCCTCGTCGCCCTCGAGGTCCTTGCTGTGGCCCCCCATGGGGCGGAACAGTCTCACACCCCGTCTATCGAGCCGCTGGGGACCGCCGGTTCATCCGGCCGTCGTCCGTGTGTTCCTTCCTCGATCACAGACCGGACTCCGGGTAACTTCTTCGCCCACGGTCCGGGGAACGGAAGGTGACCAATGCCACGTTGGCCGGTCCGACACGTCTGCCCGCGTGTCCGCTGGGTAGGGCTCCGGCTACCCGCATGCCGCACTTCGACGAAGGAGGCTTTCGTGGCCGCATCGGCACACCTTCTGCTTTCGGCCCTCTCCAAACGTCCGGCGGACCTCTCCGCCGACTTCGAGCACGACTACGACCCCGACCCCTACTCCGACGCGCACCTCTGCGCCCTCAGCGCCGAGGGCAGCTGCGCCGAGGCCCCGCTGACCAGCGAGCCCCCGTTGCCCGACGCCGCCCCCCTCACCAGTGAGCCCCCGCTGGCCGACGCCGCCCCCATGACCAGCGAGTCCGCCTTCGTCGACACCGGCGCGGACCTAGACCTTTCGGTGGTGTAGATGCCTCTTGCCCGGCTGGCCGAGCTGCACGGCGTCGCCACGTCCTACAGCCCCTCGCCGGGCCGTACGGTCGCGGCATCGGACGCCGCGATCACCGCGGCGCTGGCCGCGCTGGGCGTCGACGCCCGCACCCCGGAGGCCGCGCGCCGGGCCCTCGAAGCCCGCGAACGCGAGCTGGCCGAACGACTGCTGCCGCCCACGGTGGTGTGGTGGCGACCGGAGGGGACCGCCGCCCCCGCCGGACCACGTCCGGGCCCCGAGGGCACCGCCGGACCACGCCCGGGCCTCATCGGACCACGCCCGGACGACGCCGAGCCGCCCCCGGACGACGCCGGACCACCCCCGCAGTTCGCCGAGCTGCCGCCCGGCACCCGTCTGCGGGTCGAGACCGAGCAGGGTGAGGAGCGCACCGGCGTCGAGGGCCTGCCGCTCGGGGTGCACCTCGTCGAGGCGACCGCCCCGGACGGCCGCACCGCCCGCGCCCACCTCGTCGTCGCCCCCGCCCGGCTCCGGACACCCGCCACCCGCTCCTACGGGCTCCTCGTCCAGCTCTACTCCCTGCTGTCCCGGCACTCCTGGGGCATGGGCGACCTCGGTGACCTCGCCGAGCTGACGTCCTGGGCGGGGCGGGCCCTGGGAGCCGGGTTCGTGCAGGTCAACCCGCTGCACGCGGCGGTCCTCGGGGCGCCGACGGACCCTTCCCCGTACCGGCCGTCCTCACGTCGCTTCCCCGATCCCGTCCACCTGCGGATCGAGGACGTCCCGGAGTACGCCCACCTCGCGCCCGAGGCCGCCGACCGGGTCCGTGAGCTCGTCGGGCAGGCCGCGCAGCTGCGGGAGTCCGTGCTGCGCAAGGGCGCGTTGATCGACCGCGACGCCGTGTGGGAGTTGAAGCGGCAGGCGCTTGAACTGGTGCGCGAGGTGCCGCTCGGGCCCGGGCGGAGGGCGGCCTACTGCGACTTCCTGGCCCGCGAGGGCGAGGCTCTCGAGGACCACGCCACATGGTGCGCGCTCGCGGAGAAATACGGGCCGGACTGGAGACGGTGGCCGCAGGGTCTGCGGGATCCCCGCTCGTCGGAAACCGCCCGTGCCCGGGGCGAGCTGATGGACCGCGTCGACTTCCACAGCCGGCTCGCCTGGCTCACGGACGCTCAGCTCGCCACCGCCCAGCGGACCGCGCGCGACGCCGGGATGCCGATCGGGCTCGTCCACGACCTCGCGGTGGGCGTGCATCCCGAGGGCGCGGACGCCTGGGCGCAGCAGGAGTACTTCGCGGCGGGCATGTCCGTGGGCGCGCCCCCGGACGCCTTCAACTCCCTGGGCCAGGACTGGGGGCTGCCCCCGTGGCGCCCCGACCGCCTCGCCGCCTCGGGCTACGCCCCCTACCGCCGTCTCCTGCGCGCCCTGTTCCGGTACGCGGGCGCCCTGCGGATCGACCATGTGATGGGCCTGTTCCGGCTGTGGTGGGTGCCGCAGGGGCAGCCTCCGACGGAGGGCACGTACGTCCGCTACGACGCCGAGGCCATGCTCGCGGTGCTCCTGCTGGAGGCCCACCGGGCCGGCGCCCTCGTCATCGGAGAGGACCTCGGCACGGTCGAGCCCGGCGTCCGCGAGACGCTGCACGAGCGCGGGGTACTGGGCACCTCCGTGCTGTGGTTCGAGCGGGACTGGGAGGGCGGCGGGCGTCCGCTGCCGCCGGGGAGCTGGCGCGCCGACTGCGTGGCCACCGCGACCACCCACGACCTGCCCTCCACCGCGGCCCGGCTCACCGGTGAGCACGTGGAACTCCGCCACCGGTTGGGCCTGCTCAGCCGTCCCCTGGCCCAGGAGCGGGCCGAGGCCGCGGCCGAGGTGGGGGAGTGGCTGACGCTGCTGAGCCGGATGGGGCTGGTGGACGGGGTGGGCGGAGGGGTCTCCGAGGAGGCCGAGATCCAGGCCGTGCACCGCTTCCTGCTGCGCACCCCGGCCCGCATGATCGGCGTCTGGCTCCCCGACACGGTCGGCGACCGCCGCCCGCAGAACCTCCCCGGCACCTGGGACCAGTACCCCAACTGGCGGCTGCCGATCGCGGACGCCGAGTCCCGCCCGGTGACCCTGGAGGAGCTGGCCGCCTCGCCGCGGCTGCACGCTCTGATGGACGTGTTGCGCGAGGGCACGCCCGGCGCGGCGGCCCCCGGGGCGTCATCGCATCCGGGGAACTGATCACCCCTACGCGGCGGCATCGCGCGGGTGGGCCGGCCCCTACGGGGCACCCCGCCCGCGCGGCCGCCACACGCATTCGCTACGTTTGCACCGTGGACAAGAAGAACGCCCTGCGCGCCGGTGCCCTGGCTGCTGGTACGTCGCTGATGATGCTGCTCATGTCGTCTCCCGCGTTCGCCGTGATGCGTGACGACGGTGACGACCCGGGCCCCGGTCTGAGCGTGGTCGAGACGCTCGGCCTGTTCGTCGTGGCGCCGATCGTGCTGTTCCTCGTGATCGCCGGACTGGTGATCGTCGGCGAGAAGTCCATGAAGCAGAAGCAGAGCTGACCGGCCGGCGGCGCCCCACCGCGTCGCCCGTCGCTTCGAGGGAGGCCGCGCACAACGCGTGCGCGGCCTCCCTCGACGTGTGTCCGGCCGCCCCGGGTCCGACGTCCGGTCTCGGCGTCAGGGCCGTTCGGTCCTCGACAGCAACTGACGCAGCAGGCCGGCCAGCTGCTCGGCCTGCCGGTCGTCGAGGACAACAGTGTGAGGGCGCCCGGCGCACCGCCGGACGCCCTCACGTCAGTCCGGACAGGACCTCAGTCGGGCAGGACCGCCTCAGTCCGGGCAGGCCTGCGTCAGTCCGGGCAGGCCTGCGTCAGTCCGGGCAGGACCGCGTCAGTCCCGGGCAGGACCGCGTCAGGCGGACGCCGCGGCCGCGTCCGCGGCCTGGGCCCGCAGCGCCCGCTCCACACCCGCCCGGGCCTCCGACACCAGCCGGCGCAGCGCCGGGCTGGGTTCCGCGGAGGCCAGCCACTCGTCGGTCTTGCGGAGCGTCTCCTCGGAGACCTGGACCGACGGGTAAAGGCCCACCACGATCTGCTGCGCCATCTCGTGCGACCGGGACTCCCAGACGTTCTTGATCGCCGCGAAGTACTTGTCCGTGTACGGCGCCAGCAGCTCGCGCTGGTCGGTCTGGACGAATCCGGCGATCACCGCCTCCTGCACCGCGTTCGGCAGCTTGTCGGACTCCACGACCGACGCCCAGGCCTCCGCCTTCGCCTCCTCGGTCGGCCGAGCCGCACGCGCGGTCGCCGCGTGCCGCTCACCGGCGGCGGTCTTGTCCCGCCCGTACTCGCCGGAGATCTCCGTCTCGTCGAACCGCCCGACCGCGGCGAGCCGCTCGACGAACGCCCAGCGCAGCTCGGTGTCGACGGCCAGCCCCTCGACGGTCTGGGAACCCTCCAGCAGCGCGTCCAGCAGATCCAGCTGCTCCGGCGTGCGAGCGGTCGCCGCGAAGGCGCGCGCCCACGCCAGCTGGTGGTCGGAGCCGGGGGCGGCGGCCCGGAGGTGGGCCAGAGTCGCGTCCGTCCAGCGGGTCAGCAGTGCCTCGCGCGCCGCGGGGTCCGCGTACAGCTCGACGGCCAGCTTCACCTGGCGCTGCAGCGACTGCACCACGCCGATGTCGGACTCCTTGGCGATGCCCGACAGCACCAGCGAGAGGTAGTCGCGGGTCGCCAGCTCCGCGTCCCGCGTCATGTCCCACGCCGAGGCCCAGCACAGGGCACGCGGCAGCGAGGCCTCGAAGTCGCCGAGGTGCTCGGTCACGAAGGCCAGCGACTTCTCGTCGAGACGGACCTTCGCGTACGACAGGTCGTCGTCGTTGAGCAGGATCACGGCCGGGCGGCGCTTGCCGGCCAACTGCGGCACGGCCGTCAGCTCGCCGTCGACGTCCAGCTCGACCCGGTCGTCGCGCACCAGCCTGCCGCTGTCCTCGTCGAGTTCGTACAGGCCGATCGCGATGCGGTGCGGGCGCAGCGTCGGCTCGCCCTTCGCACCGGACGGCAGCGCGGGGGCCTCCTGGCGGACGGCGAAGGAGGTGATGACGCCGTGCTCGTCCGTCTCGATCTCGGGGCGGAGGACGTTGATGCCCGCGGTTTCCAGCCACTGCTTCGACCAGGTCTTCAGATCACGCCCGGAGGTCTCCTCCAGCGCGCCCAGCAGATCGCTCAGCCGGGTGTTGCCGTACGCGTGGTCCTTGAAGTACTGCTGCACGCCCCGGAAGAACTCGTCCCTGCCGACGTACGCGACCAACTGCTTCAGCACGCTGGCGCCCTTGGCGTACGTGATGCCGTCGAAGTTGACCAGGACGTCGTCGAGGTCGCGGATCTCGGCCATGATCGGGTGGGTAGAGGGCAGCTGGTCCTGCCGGTACGCCCATGTCTTCATGGAGTTGGCGAACGTGGTCCACGAGTGCGGCCAGCGGGATCCGGGTGCGTCGGCCTGGCAGGCGATGGACGTGTAGGTGGCGAACGACTCGTTCAGCCACAGGTCGTTCCACCACTCCATGGTCACGAGGTCGCCGAACCACATGTGGGCCAGCTCGTGCAGGATGGTCTCGGCGCGCATCTCGTACGCCGCGTCCGTCACCTTGGACCGGAAGACGTACTGGTCGCGGATGGTGACCGCACCCGCGTTCTCCATCGCGCCCGCGTTGAACTCCGGCACGAAGAGCTGGTCGTACTTCTTGAACGGGTACGCGTAGTCGAACTTCTCCTGGAACCAGTCGAAGCCCTGCCGGGTCACCTCGAAGATCGCGTCCGAGTCGAGGAACTCGGCGAGCGACGGCCGGCAGTAGATGCCGAGCGGGACGCTCTGCCCGTTCTTCTCGTACACGCTGTGGACCGAGTGGTACGGGCCCACGATGAGCGCGGTGATGTACGTGGAGATCCGGGGCGTCGGCTCGAAGACCCAGGTGTCGTCCTTGGGCTCGGGCGTCGGCGAGTTCGAGATGACGGTCCAGCCGGTGGGCGCCTTCACCGTGAACTGGAAGGTGGCCTTGAGGTCGGGCTGTTCGAAGGACGCGAACACCCGCCGCGCGTCCGGAACCTCGAACTGGGTGTAGAGATAAGCCTGTTGGTCCACGGGATCGACGAACCGGTGCAGACCCTCACCGGTGTTGGTGTACGCGCAGTCGGCGACCACCCGCAGCACGTTGGGTCCCTCCAGGATGCCCGGGAGGGCGATCCGGGAGTCCTTGAAGACCTCGTCGGGGTCCAGCGGGTCGCCGTTGAGGATCACCTCGTGGACCGTCGGGGCCACCAGGTCGATGAAGGACTCCACGCCGTTCTTCGCGGAGTCGAACCGCACCGTGGTGACGGACCGGAACGTCCCTCCGCCACTCTCGGCTTCTCCCCCACCCTGCGCGCCGGAGAGGTCGAGATCGATCTCGTACGAGTCAACGGTGAGCAGCTTCGCCCGCTGCTGCGCCTCTTCACGGGTCAGGTTTGTGCCAGGCACGAGGTCACCTCTTCGTTATGTGTGGTCTGCGCCATCCTTCCACGGGAGCCGTCCGCAATGCGATGTCCGTTTCCCGCCGGTGAGCGGCCCGTACGGGCGGGAGCCTGGTGCGCATGACGATGTACACCGCACGGCCCATCGGACCGGCCGCCCTGAAGGAACTCCGCGCCACCGACGATGCGGGCCGCACCCGCGGGCCCTTCCTGGACGAGGAGGGCGGCGCCCCGCTCCGCTGCTGTCTGCGCCGCAGCGAGCCGGGCGAGCACATCGCACTCGTCTCGTACGCGCCGCTGCGCCGCCGAGACGGGCGCCGATCCGGGGGCGTACGACGAGCAGGGCCCGGTCTTCATCCACGCGGACGACTGCGCCGGGCCGGACCTGGACGGGCACCCCTTCCCGGGCGCCCACCGCACGGTGCGCCGCTACTCGGCTCAGGGCCACATCCTGGGCGGCCGCCTGGTGGAGCCTCCGGCCTCCTTCGACGAGGCGTTACCTGGTCGACTACGAACCGGCGCGCGGCAGTGAGGCCAACAAGGTTCGTCCGGCGGTGATCGTCTCCAACGACGGAGCCAACGCAGCCGTGGGGCGAACCGGACGGGGCGTGGTCATGCTGGTGCCGCTGACCACGAACACCTCCCGCGTCCACCCGTTCCAGGTCCTGCTGCCTGCAGGGGAGTGCGGCCTGCCCAAGGACTCCAAGGCGCAGTGCGAGCAAGTGCGCGCACTCGCACCGGACAGACTGCTGCGGCCGATCGGTGCGGTGCCGGGGGCACGCATGTCCGAGATCGACGTGGCGCTGCGGCGACACCTGGCTCTCTGAACGGAGAAGGGCGCGCTCACCGGTCACCGGTGGGCGCGCCCTTCTCCGTGCGTACGGTCAGCCCTTCAGCTCCGCCGCCACCAGCTCGGCGAGCTGCACAGCGTTGAGCGCCGCGCCCTTGCGCAGGTTGTCGCCTGAGACGAAGAGCGCGAGACCGTTCTCCACCGTCTCGTCCGTGCGGATGCGGCCCACGAACGAGGGGTCCTTGCCCGCCGCCTGCAGCGGGGTCGGGATGTCGGAGAGGGCCACACCGGGCGCCCCGGCGAGCAGCTCCGTGGCGCGCTCGACGCTCAGCGGACGTGCGAAGCGGGCGTTGACCTGGAGGGAGTGGCCGGAGAAGACCGGCACGCGGACACAGGTGCCGGAGACCTTCAGCTCGGGGATCTCCAGGATCTTGCGCGACTCGTTGCGGAGCTTCTGCTCCTCGTCGGTCTCGTTCAGCCCGTCGTCCACGATGGAGCCGGCGAGCGGGAGCACGTTGAAGGCGATGGGGCGCTTGTAGACGGCCGGCTCGGGGAAGTCGACGGCCTCGCCGTCGTGCGTGAGCTTGTCCGCGTCCCCGATCACCTTCTGCGCCTGGCCGTGCAGCTCGGCCACGCCCGCGAGACCGGAGCCGGACACCGCCTGGTACGTGGCGACGACCAGCGCCTCCAGGCCGGCTTCCTCGTGCAGCGGCTTCAGCACCGGCATCGCGGCCATCGTCGTGCAGTTCGGGTTGGCGATGATGCCCTTGGGGCGGTTCACGATCGCGTGCGGGTTGACCTCGGACACCACCAGGGGCACCTCCGGGTCCCGCCGCCACGCGGAGGAGTTGTCGATCACGACCGCGCCCTGCGAGGCCACCTTCTCGGCCAGCGCCTTCGAGGTCGCGCCGCCCGCGGAGAAGAGCACGATGTCCAGCCCGGAGTAGTCGGCGGCGGCCGCGTCCTCCACCGTCACCGCGGTGCCCTTGAAGTCGATCGTCGAACCGGCGGAGCGGGCCGAGGCGAACAGACGCAGCGTCTCCACCGGGAAGTCGCGTTCCGCCAGGATCCTGAGCATGACCGTGCCGACCTGACCGGTGGCTCCGACGATTCCTACGTTCACGACGACTCCTCGTTGCGTGGGTTCACGGTTCACGTGTGTTCACAGAACGTGACCAGGGTTCACAGGGCTTCACAGGGCTCAGCCCGTCCATCATGCGTCTGACCGGTGGCTGCCTGTCCAATCCTTTGCGCCCGGTGACCGAGGAGTAAGACGCCGGGACCACGCGCAGCGCCCCGTGGGGGACCGGCGGAGCAGCACCGTGGGAGACTCGCCAAAATTCGTGGGCCCCGGACCGAACGTTTCGCGCGCCCCCGGCGTCGTAGGGGAAACGCGGTGAGGGTGGGGGTTCCCCCTGCCCGAGCGGAGTCGAGAGTTTGGGGGAGGGTTCGGTGCTGCGCAGAAGAACCCGCGTCAAGGAGGCGGAGACGCCCCCGCACGAGGACCTTCTGGACGCGGCCCAGGAACGCCGGGTGCGGGCTGTGCTCGCGCTCGGCGGGGTGCCGCAGTCGGACCTGCCGGACGGGGTGCAGCAGGTCCGACTGCGGCTCCTCGAACGGAGTGCGAACGGGCAGGAGGCCCCCCGGGACGTCTCCGCGTGGGCGGCCGTGGTCGCCTCCAATCTGGCGATGGACTGGCACCGTGCCCGCCGCCGTCAGGAACGCATCGGCGAGCGCCTCGCCTCCCTCAGGCAGCCGGAGCACGCATCGGGCGAGGACCGCGTCCTCTCGCTCGCCGTCGCACAGGGCCTGGACGAGCTCCCGGACGCCCAGCGGCAGCTCCTCGTCCTCCGCTTCTACGCCGACCTCCCGGTCCGCGACATCGCCGGCGAGCTGGGCATCCCGGAGGGCACGGTCAAGAGCAGGCTGCACACGGCGGTACGGGCACTGCGCGCCCGGCTGCGCGAGGACGAGGTGGTGTGAGGTGGCTGAACACGAGGGGCAGCAGGAGTTCGACGCCCTGATGGCCGCGATCACGGACACCCTGCCGGAAGACGCCCGAAAGGACCCCGAGTTCCTGGCGGAGCACCGCGCCGCGACGGCCGACGTGGCACTGCTGCGCGAGCAGCTGAGCCTGATCGGTGACGCACTGGCCGAGCCGCCCGACCGGGCGCCCGCACCCGCTCCCGCACCCCGCCGCTCGGGACTGCGCCGTTCCGGACCGCGTGCGCTGAAGCTCGTCCTCGCGGCGGCCGTGGCAAGCGGCATGATCGGGGGTCTCGGCTGGCTGATCACCCAGGGCGGGGGACCGATGGCCAGCAGCAGCGGCGCGGACAGCGCCGCCGCGAAGAACGAAGGGACCTCGGGGAACGAGGACCACGGCGCGGGGGACGAGAAGCAGAGTTCCGGAGGGGTCGGCCCCGAGCGCTATCTGGCGTGCGCCCGGCTGATCGTCGAGGGCAGGGTCACCGCCGTCGACCCGGTGCCGGGCACCGGCGAGGACAGGATCACCCTGAAGGTGACGCGCTACTACAAGCCCGACAAGGGCAAGGCCGAGATCACCTTCGTGATGGGCCAGGACAGCGATCCCCGGCTGCGCACGGGCGGCCTTGCCCTCGTCGGCTTCTCGGGCCGGGCGGCCTCGCCCGACATCTGGAGCACGAACAAGGGGGACATCGCGAAAGACCGCGCCTGGATCACCGAAGCCCTGCCCGGGTCCCGTTCGCTGACATGTGGCTGACGCTCCCGGCGCGGAGCGAAGAGCGAAGAACCCGGCGCGGAGCGAAGAACGAAGAACCCGGCGCGGAGCGAAGAACGAAGAACCCGGCGCGGAGCGAAGAACGAAGAACAAGGGGCGGGTGCCGCACCGGCACCCGCCCCTCACACCTCAACATCACAGCTCACCGGAACGCTACGGCGTGACCTTCTCGATCAGCACGCTGCCGGTTCCCGCGGCCGTGCCGCGGGCATTGACCAGCTGGACCCGGCCGAAGAACTCCCGGCCCGCGGGGGCCTCGGCCGCCGCGACCACCGAACCGGAGAAGTTCGCCGAGTCGCCCGTGCCGAGCTTCACCGACGTGCCGTCCACCTTGATCTCGCCCAGCGAGGGGGCGAAGTAGACGTCGCGGTAGTCGTACGCGGTCGAGCCGGACGGGACCGCGTAGCCCACGACGACGACGGTGTACGTACCGGCGGCGGGCTTGGCGACGGACACCGACTCCTCCGAGTCGCCGTCGGCGGAGCTGCCCGCCTCGGCGCCCTTCGGGTCGAGGACCACCAGGTCGAGGTCGGCGGCCTGGTCCGAGACGTTGCCGATGGTGACGTCCAGCGACTCGGCGCCCTCGGGCACCTCGACCTCGGTGATCTGCTGGTCACCCGTGGCGATGGTCGGGCGCGCGGTCTTGGAGGTGCCGAGCGCACCGCCGACCAGCTTGCCCTCGACCGGGGCGAGGTTGTTCGTCACCTTCCAGGAGGCAGCGGTCGGGGTGCCGACCTTGGCCTCGGGGATCGTCACGAGCTCCGGGTCGAAGGTCGCGCCGAGGACGGAGGCCGCCAGCTTGTACGGGTTGTCGAGCAGCGGCGACGTACGGCGCGACTCGACCTCGATCTCCCAGACGCCCGGCTGCGGGTTCGCGTACGAACGGACGTCGGGGCGGCAGCCGTTGCCGTCGAGGTAGTTGTTGTAGCAGAACGGGGTGCCGGTGTTCTCGACCGGAACGCCGTACGGGTGGATGGCGATGAAGCGGGTCTGGCTCTTGCCCTTCAGCCCGCCGATCGCGACCTCCAGCGACTTCGCGCCCTCGGGGACGGTCACGAAGTACGACTTGTGGGAGTTGCGCTGCACCTTGCCCGACGCCGAGAAGGTGTGCTTCAGCGGCGCGGCGACCACCACGGTGTTCAGGACCTGCTTGTCGATGCCCTCGGTCCTCGGGTCGTCGACCTCCAGGATCGCGCTGCTGAGACCGGAGTTCTCCGGCTTCGCCGCGATCTTCACCGTCACCGGCTTGTTCAGCGGCAGGGAGACCTCGTCACTGCCGACGATCCGGAACGTGTTGTCCCGGTTGTTCTCCAGGTGCAGCTCGTGGCGGATCGCGCCCTCGCCGCCCGTCGTACGCGTGATGGTGACGTCGTAGGTCTTCTTCTGGCCGGCCTTCAGACCGCCCTCGCGGTCGTAGATGCCGGTGCCGAAGCCCGGCGTCTTCAGCGCGAAGTCGATGGCGGTGTCGACCGGGGCCTTCACCGTGTAGTCGTGGGCCGTGGCGCCCTTCTGGATCGACTTCCACGCGTCGACGATGTTGATGACACCGGCACCCTCCTCGTACGCCTGGACACCACTGATGTGGTCGGCGGTCGAGTTCAGCGCGGTGCGCAGCTTCGCCGGGGTGAGGTCGATCTTCTTCTGCTTGGCGGCGGACAGCAGCAGCGCGGACGCGCCCGCGGCCTGCGGCGACGCCATCGAGGTGCCCTGCAGCATCGAGTAGCCGGCCGGGAGCTGGTAGCCCGCCTCGGCGACCGGGCCGCCGGGCAGCCAGGTCTGCGTGGTGTTGATGGACGCGCCGGGCGCGGTCAGCGTCGGGGTGAAGCCGCCGTCCTCACGCGGGCCGCGCGAGGAGAAGGGCAGCATCGCGTACTTCTTCTCCACCGCCGAGCCGTAGTTGGCCGCCCAGGTCTCCTTGGAGATGGACGCGCCGACGGAGATGACCTTGTCCGCGAGGCCCGGGTCGCCGATGGTGTTGGCGCCGGGGCCGGAGTTGCCGGCCGAGATCACCAACTGGACGCCGTAGGTGTCGATCAGGCGTGTGTAGAGCTCGGCGCGCGCGTTGTTGCCGTCGTTGAGCGCGGGCAGACCGCCGATGGACATGTTGACGATGTCGACGCCGCGGTTGGCGACGAGGTCGATCATGCCCTCGGTGAGCGCCACGTTGGTGCAGCCGGCGCCGAAGATGCAGGCGCGGGAGGAGACGAGCTTGGCGCCCGGGGCGGCGCCGTTCATCTTGCCGCCGAACAGGGAGTTGGCGGCGGTGATGCCCGCCACGTGCGTACCGTGCTCGGACTCGATGATGCCGATGTTGACGAAGTCGGCCTTCTTGCCGACCCAGTCGCCGCCCTTCGGGTCGGTCGGCACGTCCTTGCGGATCTCGATGACGAAGGGCTGCCGCTCGGCGACGTCGGTCGCCGGCTTGTCGGTGCCGAACCAGCCGATCTGGTAGCCGTCCTTGTAGGGCTTCATCGCCGTGTCGTCGGTGAAGTCCTTGTTGTCGTTGAGGTCGACGCGGACGGTGCCGGCCGCGGCGTCGTACAGGACACCCCAGCTGTCGGTCGTGTCGCCGTCACGGTTGACGTCGCCGTTCGCGTCACCGCCGGCGGTCGCGGACTCCTGGAAGACCTGGACCTTGTAGTCGCCCGCGGGGGCCTGCCAGGTGCTGCCCTCCCAGGTGAACACCGGGCCCTTGACGGAGTCCTGCATCAGCCGCCAGGTGTCGTCGCCGTCCACGATCGGGTCGGTGGCGGTCACCCAGTCGACGATCTTGCGCTCACCGGTGGTGGTCTTCTGCAGCGCGGGGTGCCCGAGGTCGACGCCCGAGTCGAGGATGCCGATCGTGATGCCCCGGCCGTCCGCCTTGGGGTTCTTCTTCACGAAGTCGACGGCGCCGGTCTCGAAGGACGGGTTGTATGGGTTCTCGGCGGGCGTGTTCTTGCCGGGCGCCGGGTAATTCCCCGCCGTGGGTTGCTGCTTGGCGCCCTGGGCGGTGTCCGCGGCGGGCGTCGGGTCGTCCAGCTTGATCTCCTGCCGCAGGTCGATGCCGTGCACGGAGGAGAGCTTGGCGGCGGCCGCGATGGCCGAGTCGGCCTTCTTCGTGGGGACCGTGGCGCGGACGTACCCGAGCTTGTCGTAGGTACGGCCCACGGAACCGCCCGTGACCGAGTCCAGTTGCTCGGCGACCTTCTCGGTCTGGCCCGGAGCGGTGGCGATCATCATCGTGACGTTCTTGTCGCCGTCGGCCTTGGCCTCGGCGAGCAGATCGGCGTCGGCCGAACCGAGCTTGTCGGGGGCGGACTTGACCGCGGGGTCCGCGTCCGATGCGGCGGGGCTCGCGGCGAAGGCCATGGGCACGGGCCCGGCCGCGGAGAGCGCGGCCACCAGGCCCGCGGCCGCGACTATTCGTGCCACGCGTCTCGCGCCTGACTGCGGAGCGCGCTGGGGGGTGAGGGTCATCGGCATCCCTTGTGCGTAAAGGAACGAGCGTTGAGCGGCCGGGCCGATCGGCCCTGGCGCGGCGGTCCGGAATGCGTTCCCGGACGATCGCTCAGCTTTACGCAAGGGGCTGATGTTTGGGGAGAGTTGACCGGGGCGGGATGGAGTCATTGGCGTACTTCCGCCATACGCCATCGTGGACTTAAGAGAGCAAGCTCTGACAATTCCGTGAGACCAGCAGGGCTTCCTACGCGCGTAGTACGCCCACGGGTACGAGGACGCGGCAGGCCTGCACGCGACCCGTTTGTCGGCTGCCCGGCGCGCCCCGGGCGCGATAACGTCGCAGCGTGCACAAGGAGTTGAGGGTCGCGGCCTACGCCATCTGTGTCCGGGACGGACAACTGCTTCTCGCTCGCGGCCGGGAGGACGACGGCACCCCCGTCTGGATGCTGCCCGGCGGCGGTATGGACCACGGGGAGGACCCGTACGACACGGTGATCCGCGAGGTCGAGGAGGAGACCGGGTACCTCCTCGAGGTCACCGGGCTGCTCGGCGTGGACTCCGTCCGCCACGAACGCCCGCGCCGCTTCGGCGCGGCCGACCATCACGCCCTGCGGCTCCTCTATGAGGGCCGGATCGCCGGGGGCGAACTCCGCTTCGAGGTCAACGGCTCGACGGACGAGGCGGCGTGGCACCCCCTGGACGCCGTGCCGGCCCTGATCCGGGTACCGCTCGTCGACACGGCGCTGGCGCTGTGGCGGGACCGTCCGGTGGGCGGCCGGTTGGCGGATCCGGCGCCTTGAAGCTCTCTCCCGGATGAATCCGGGAGATTCCTGCCCTTCTTCCACGCCTGGAAGTAGGTTTTCAGCACCGCTTGGGCGGCCTGTGCGGGCAGCACGCCGAGCCAGTCCAGCTCGCTGCGGCCCTGGCGGATGACCGCGTCGGCCGCCGCCAGAGTCCGCTTCGCCTTCGGGAGCATCGTCCACCAGTCGTGCAGCAGGTTCCAGGTGGTGCGCGCCGCATGCCCTTGTGCGTCCAGGACCGCCACCTGGGCAGGGTCGAGCGCCAGCCGGGCACGATGCCCGATCTGCCGCTTCACCAGCCCTTGACGGCTGTCCTGTTGCCCCATGGGCGTCGACGCCGGCATTGGTTTGTGTCACCTCGCTGGGAGCCGAACAGAGATGTCAGAACCGGTCGTCATGTGGTCTGCAACCTCCATGTGTGAACTCCCTCAAGGCGTCTCCTCCCGCCGCCTGCGCCAGGAGTTCGAACCCCACGTGCGCCGCTATCTGTGGGGCGGTCGCTTCTGGTCCGGCTCCTACTTCGCCGCCTCCTGCGGCGGGGCACCCCTCACCGTCGTCAAGCAGTACATCCGGCAGCAGCAACGCCCGACCTGACCATGCTCACCCCGGCTCCGCCGGAATGCCGCCCCGACGTTCCGCGCCGGTTCGTGACAGCACCAGACGCTGCGGCGCTACGCGCTGCTACGACCGGATCGGCTTCACCTCCGGCGTGAACGGCGGAGCGCTGCCGATGAACCTGGTAGATAGCTGCAGTACCCCGCAAAGTGAACATGGAGTGACCGCTTCCCGGCCCCCGGAAGAGGGCTCGTGGACGCGCAGGGTAGCCCAAGATCCACGTACCGTGATCGGCGCTCGCCGTTGCCACCTCGTTAACGCACAGGCCACTCCCACTGCCAAGCATCCAGTACGAGCGGTAAGCGCGGGACCAGCGCGCTCCGCGACCATTCGTACTCGGGGAGAACGCGCCATGCCGCGCCTACGCTCTGTCGCCGCCGCAACGACCGCACTCGACCGCCGTACGCTCCTCGCCGCCACCGGAGCGGTCTCCCTCAGCGCGGGCATCGGCTACGCGCTGGGCACCGGAGGAAGCGGTGAGGACGGCACCACTACGACGGCTTCCACGGCGGCGAGGGAGCAGCCCGTAGCCGTCTCCCGCAAGGCGCCCGCCGCGCCCCTCGCGCCGTACACCCGGGGCACGACGCTCGCCACGGTCGCCGCGCCCCGCTCCGGCAGCGGCTACCGCCGCCTCGGGGACGGCCCCGCCTGGAAGCGCGTCGTACGCTCCGACCTGGCCGCCCCCAAGGCGGGCCGCGCCGAACGCCGCACCGCGCTCGCCGCGTTCGTGCAGTTCACCGACCTCCACGTGGTCGACGTCCAGCACCCGCTGCGCTACGAGTACTTCCGCGCCCAGACCGCCAGCGCCTGGCGTCCGCAGGAGGCGCTCTCCGTGCAGGGTGCCATCTCTCTCGTCGAGAGGGTCAACGCGCTGCGCGGCGCCCCCGCCACCGGCGCGCCCCTGCACTTCGTGATGACCACCGGAGACAACACCGACAACAACGCCAAGACGGAACTGGACTGGTTCCTGAAGGTGATGAGCGGCGGCCGGATCACTCCCAACTCCGGTGACCCACACCGCTACGAGGGCGTCCAGAACAGCGGGCTCAAGCTGTACTGGCAGCCGGACGCCGCCCTGCGCGACAGCGACAAGCTGCACGGCTTCCCGCGCCTCGACGGGTTCCTGCGGGCCGCCATCCGCCAGGTCCGCAGCCCCGGCCTCAACCTGCCGTGGTACTCCACGGTCGGCAACCACGACTTCCTGCCCGGCGGCTGCTACGCCCCCGCCGACCCGTTCTGGGCCGACTTCGCCGTCGGCGGCAAGAAGCTGATGGCGCTCGACGAGGCGGTCGGCAAGAAGATGTGGGACAACGTCAAGAAGGGCGGCGACCCCAAGGGTGCCGACTTCAAGGCGATGCTCAAGTCCCAGGCTCGCAAGATGCGTTCGGTCACCCCGGACGAGGGCCGCGCCCCCTTCACGCCCGCCGAGTACCTCGCCGCGCACCTCGACCCGGCGCACACCGGCCCGGGCCCCATCGGCCACGGCTACTCACAGGCCAACCTCGCCGCGAAGACCCAGTACTACAGCTTCCGCATCGCCGACGACATCATCGGCGTCAGCGTCGACTCCACCGATCCGGGCGGCCACTACGAGGGATCGATCGGCACCGCCCAGCTGAAGTGGCTGGACCGCACGCTGCGCGAGGCCGCACAGGACGGTGCGTACGTCATCGTCTTCAGCCACCACACCAGCAGGAGCATGCGCAACCTGCGCCGGGACCCCTCGCGGCCCGCCGAGAAGCGGCACGGCGGCGACGAGGTGCTGGCCCTGCTGGCGAGCCACCGCAACGTGCTGGCCTGGGTGAACGGCCACAGCCACCGCAACCGGATCACTCCGCACTCGGCGCCGGACGGCCGGTCCTTCTGGGAGATCTCCACCGCCTCCCACGTCGACTTCCCCCAACTGGCCCGTGTCATCGAGGTGGCCGACAACCACGACGGCACGATCTCCGTCTTCACCACCCTCATCGAGTCCGCCGCCCCGCACCGCACGGACTTCGCCGACCTCTCCCAGACCGGCCTGGCCGCGCTCTACCGAGAGATCTCCTTCAACGCCCCCGGCGCCCGCAGCGATCTCTCCGGTACCGCGGGAGACCGCAACACCGAACTCGTCCTCAAGAAGGGCTGAACCAACACTCGTCCCGCAGAAGGGCTGAACCAACCCAACCGGAACGTAGTGACGTTCGACACACGGGACGTTTCGACGGATGGGGGCGACATGTGTCGGATCACTCACCACCCGCGCACGGTTCCCGCAGCGGGTCACGTGTCACCAACTGTCTGACGCACCGTCAGTTGCGTAGTGTGAGACGAACAGAAATCGAAACGCTTACATACCGCTAATTGAAAACAGCTGTCAGGAAATGACCCCCTGAGCCACTCCAGCCTCTAATCTGAGGGCTGACCCTGTCCGGGCGATCCGACCCCCACACCGCGCTCTACCCGGAACCGGGGCAGCACTCCGGACGCCGGCCCGGGCGTCCCGGAGCGCGGTCCGTGTGTTCGGAGACGGGCCGGCATGGGGGAAAGCCGCAGACGGTCGCCCGGACGGACCCCGTCACACTTCGCCCCCCAGGCGGGCCGACTCCCGCCGGCGTACCGAGAACAGGCGGCCGAGGCCATGGAACCACTGCGCCCCGACGATCCCGAGCAACTGGGCCCCTACCGTCTTGTGGCACGGCTCGGCGCAGGCGGCATGGGCCGGGTCTATCTCGCCAGGTCCTCGCACGGGGAGACCGTCGCGGTCAAGGCCATCCGCCCCGAGATGATGGAGGACAAGAACTTCCGCATCCGTTTCCGACGCGAGGCGGAGGCCGCACGGGCGGTCGGCGGGATCTACACGGCGCCCGTGGTGGACGCCGAACCGGACGCCGAGACCCCCTGGCTGGCCACCGCCTACATACCCGGCCCCACGCTGGCCGAGGCGGTGAGCGAACACGGGCCGCTGCCGGTGGAGACGGTGCTCGGGCTGGGTGCCGGCATCGCCGAGGCGCTGATCGCCGTGCACGCCGCCGGGATGGTGCACCGCGACCTCAAACCGACCAACGTACTGCTGGCCTCGGACGGCCCGCGCGTCATCGACTTCGGCATCGTCCGGGCGCTGGACGGCTACGAACTCACCGGTTCCGGAACCCTCTTCGGGTCCCTGGAGTACATGTGCCCCGAGCAGGCCACCGGTGATCCGATGGGTCCGGCGGGGGACATCTTCTGCCTCGGATCGGTGCTCGCGTTCGCCGCGTCCGGACACGCGCCGTTCAGCGGGGCCGCGGCGGCCGCACTGCTCTACCAGGTGGTGCACGGCTCACCCGATCTGACCCGGGTGCCCGAGCCATTGGACAAGATCATCAGCCTCTGTCTAGCCAAGGACCCGAGCCTGCGGATCACTCCCGACCGGCTCTCCGCGGCCTGCGCGCCCGGCGGCGCCGAGCAGATGTTCAAGGACGGCTGGCTGCCCGCGCCGGTGGCCGCCACGATCGCCGGTTACACGGCGGCCGTGATGGACCTCGACATCGCGGCGCGGGAGTGGGACCGGCTCACCTCCTACACCGCCGACCCGCACGATTCGGTGCCGCCCGCCAACTGCCCGCAAGCGGCGGGCTCCGCGACCGGGACGCGGCGGGCGTACGACTCCGCCGCCGCCGGCGTCGGGGTCCTCACCGAAGTGCGGGCACCGGAACCCTGCCAGTTCTCCGAGGCGGCGGAACCGGAACGCCCCACCCCGCCCGCACACCACCGGGCCCGCACGTGGTCCCGTGTCTCCCGGCGCACCGTCCTCGCCGCCTCGGTGGGCACGGCCCTCGTCGGTGGTGCCGGGTTGCTGATCGCCAAGAAGCGGACGGTCGCACACGCCGTGCAGCCGCTCGGCCCCGCTCCGGAGCCGACCTGGATCTATCGCGGAGGTCCGCTGCTGCAGGCCCCGGCCGTCTTCACCAACGGCACGGCCCTGCTCAAGGCCCGCCCGGGGAACATCCTCTGCCTCGACGTGCAGAACGGCTCCCAGCCCAGGTGGGTCTACCAGGGCATCAGCCAATCGCCCACCCCGGCCCTCCTGGTCGATGGCGTCGTGGTCGCGCTCGGCACAGGAGCCACGGTGATCGGGGTCGACGCGGCCACCGGCACGGAGAAGTTCACCCTCGACTTCGGCGCCGACTACCGGTTCGACCAGCTCTTCGGCTCCTACGGCGGCTCCGTCGTCTCCGCCATCGGCGTCCGGCTCCAGCGCCAGTCGGCGGAGCAGGGCGTCGCGACGTCCACGAACACGGTCTTCGGCATCGACATCCAGGCCCGTCGCGCGCTGGTCATACCGATCAGCCCCGAAGACATCGGCATCCCGCTGGAACCGGTCGTCCTCCCGGGCTACTTCGTCTACGCGGACGGGCTGCGCAACGTCACGGTCCGCAGGACCGGGGACAGCGGCAGCGTGCTGTGGCGGCACCCCGTCGGCTACGACCTCCGGCCGGGCCTCGCCGTCCTCGGCCGCACCGTCTTCGCCATCGGATCCGAACTCATCGCGCTGGACCTCGTCACCGGCAAGCTCCGCTGGCGGGTGAAGGCCGATCGCGGCCAGTTCGCCTCGCTGGGCGTCGCCGGGAACACCGTGTACGCCACCGGTACGGACCCCAGTGGCGTGTACGCCTTCAGCGCGGCCAACGGCTCCCGGCGCTGGTTCTGCGAAACCCCCCGCCTCAACGTCGACAACCACATCGCCGTGGGCCGCCGCAAGCTCTACGTTCCGGCCTTTCAGAACAGCAACGGCTTCTACGCGATCGACACCGCCTCGGGGCGGCTCCTGTGGAACTTCACCGACGGCAGGGAGACCGGTATCAACGACTGGCAGCTGTCCTGTGACGGCGAAGGGCACCTGGTGGCCCAGCACTTCGACCGTGCGTACGGTCTGCCGGTCTGAAGAATCGCTTCTCCATCGCCGGATCGGAGCCGGACACGACGGAGTCGCATACGGTCTGCGGTCGGGCATGGGGAGGGGCCAGGGGTCGTGCATGACGAGGTGCCGGGCGTGACGAGGTGCCGGGCGTGACGAGGTGCCGGGCGTGAGGACGGGCTGGGCATGAGGAGGGGCTGGGCAGGCATGAGGAGGGGCCGCCGTGGTCCGGCGGCCCCTCGTCTCCCCTCCTGATGCCCAGTGGTCCCTCGGCGGCCCCTCCTCTTCCCGCTGAGGTCCCCGGCCGACCGACCGGTCAGCGGGGCAGTACCACCACCCGCGCCGCCGGCTCACGGTCGGCGGCGGCCATCAGCGCCGTCCGCACGACGGTCGCCTGCTGCTCCAGCGCATCCCGCAGCTTCTTCGGCGTGACGTGCACGACCGTGATGCCGAGCCGCTCCAGACACTCGCGCTTGCGGGCGTATTCCGACATCTGCGCGTCGTCGTCCGGGCCGTGCGCCTGCTGTGGGCTCCGCGTGTCCAGCTCCAGCGCGACCGCGTGATCGGGCCAGTAGGCGTCCACACCGCCGAGGTGCGGGCCGCCCGGGAGGCGCAGATCCACGTTCCACAGCGGGTCGGGCAGTCCGTGCTCGCGCACCATCCGGTAGAGCCGGTCCTCGGCGATGGCCCGCCCCTCGGCAAGCAGTGAGTCCACGGCGTCCACCACATGCGGTCGGCCCAGCAGCCGGGCCTGGCTCAACTCCCGTACCACCGCGGACGGTTCGCAGTGCCGGCCGCGTACCGCCTCGGTGAGCAGCCGACGCACCACCGTCGCGTCCGCGAGCTCCCGCACGGCGTCCGCGAGCGCCCGCGCCGCGGGCGCCACCGGCAGGCCGATGACCGTCGCGGGCTCCGGCAGCGCGGGGGCGCGCACGATCCGGGCGAAACCGGCCGAGCGCAGCCGCCGGAGCCTGGGGACCAGGACGTCGATGCGGTCGAGCGTCAGCAGCGACGGCGCGGACGGGAAGCGGTACAGGGCGAGCGCGGCCAGGCCGGTGATCATCGCGTCCGGGTATGGCTGCGTGGTGTGCGCCTCACCCGCGGCGGGCTGGGCCGGGACGGAGGCGTCACGAAGCGGGCGCGCCGCGTAGCGCAGGGCCGCGTGCAGCCGCTCCTCGCCGGTGGCTGGGCCCGGGTGCAGCACGAAGACGCCCGGCAGCAGTTGCTGCCAGCCGCCACCCGGCCGGCAGTGTTCGTTGATCTCGGCGGTGGTGACGCCGTGCGCCCGCAACTGGGCCGTGCTCAGCACCCGCTGCCGTACGTCGGACAGCCGGCTGAGGGGGCGGGGGGAGAGCGGGGTGTTGTGGTTCATGACCGGAAATCTCCCGCCCTCCGTGCGCCCTTGAACCGCTGTTACAGTTCCGTCGACAAATGCGGACAAGATCGCCCTAAAGTGCAAGTGTTCGACCGTCGAAAGGGGCTGGTCCGTACGGGGGTTACGGGGTCGATTTTCTGTATTCCGTAACGGTCGTGCGAGGCAAGCCAGGTTGACGCCCGGTTGCCCCCGCCCGGGGGCCGGCCGGGCGTCCCTGTAAGTGACCTACGCCTAGGCCTACGCCTGCTCCGTCGCCGCCGCGTCGCGCTCCTGGGCCCGCAGGGCGCGGGCGAGGTCGTCCCGGGACTCGAGGACCAGCCGGCGCAGCGCCGGAGGCGCGGCCTCGTGCGAGGCGAGCCAGGCGTCCGTCGCCTCCAGCGTCGCTGGGGAGTCCTGGAGGGACGGGAACAGGCCCCGCACCACGTGGATCCCGATCTGGATCGACCGCTCGGCCCACACCCGCTCGATCGCCTCGAAGTACTTGGCGACGTAGGGCGCCCCGAGCTCCCGCTGCGAGGGCTGGGCGAACCCGGCGATCGTGGCCTCCACCAGCGCGTTCGACAGCGTGTCCGACTCGACCACCTGCGCCCACGCCTGCGCCTTGACCGCCGCCGAGGGCCGTGCGGCGAGGCAGCGGACCTGGTGCCGCTTGCCGGAGGCCGTGTCGTCGCGGGCGAGTTCCGCCGCCAGCGCCGCCTCGTCCGCCACGCCGTGCGTGGCCAGCGGCTCCAGGAACGCCCAGCGCAGCTCCTGGTCCACCTCGAGCCCGTCGACCTCCGCGGTGCCGTCCAGCAGTCCCCGCAGCAGCTGGAGATCGGCCGCGGTCGACGCCACCGACGCGAAGAACCGCGCCCAGGTGAGCTGGTGCTGGCTACCGGGCTCCGCCAGCCGCAGCTCCTTCAGCGCGCCCTCGGCGAGCAGCCGGCCGCCCGCCTCCCGCCACTCGGGGGCCGCGTAGAAGGTGAGGGCCGAGTCCGCCCAGGCGTGCAGCATCTGCAGCACCCCCATGTCGGACTCGCGGCCCGCGAACCGCAGCACCAGGTCGACGAAGTCCCGGGCCGGCAGCAGCGCGTCCCGTGTCATGTTCCACAGCGCGGACCAGCACAGCGCCCGCGCCAGCGGGTCGGTGAGGTCACCGAGGTGGGCGTGGAGCGTGGCGAGCGACTCCTCGTCGAAACGGATCTTGCAGTACGTGAGGTCGTCGTCGTTGACCAGGACCAGCTCCGGCGCCTCCTGCCCGGCCAGTTCCCGCACCAGCGTCCGCGGCCCGTCGACGTCGGTCTCGGCGCGCGCGTAGCGTTCCAGGGCCCCGCCCTCGCCCCGCCGGTACAGGCCCACGGCGACGCGGTGCGGCCGCAGCGTGGGGTGCGACTCGCGCGCCTCCTGGAGCACCGCGAGCTCGTCGACGCGTCCTTCGGCGTCCAGCAGTACCTGTGGCGTGAGGGAGTTGACCCCCGCCGTCTGCAGCCAGGCCCGCGACCAGGCGGCCAGATCCCGCCCGCTGGTCTCCTCCAGCACCGACAACAGGTCGCCCAGCTCGGTGTTGCCGTAGGCGTGCCGTTTGAAGTAGCGCCGCGCGCCCTCCAGGAAGGCGTCCCGTCCGACGTACGCCACCAGCTGCTTCAGCACGGAGGCGCCCTTGGCGTAGGTGATCCCGTCGAAGTTGAGCTTCGCGTCCTGCAAGTCGCGGATGTCGGCCGTGATCGGGTGGGTGGACGGCAGCTGGTCGGCGCGGTACGCCCACGCCTTGCGGTTGTTGGCGAAGGTGACCCATCCGCTGGTGAACCGGGTCGCCTCCACCATGGAGAAGGTCCCCATGAAGTCCGCGAACGACTCCTTCAACCACAGGTCGTCCCACCAGCGCATGGTGACCAGGTCGCCGAACCACATGTGCGCCATCTCGTGCAGGATCACATTGGTCCGGCGCTCGTACGACGCCTGCGTCACCCGCCCGCGGAAGATGAACTCCTCGCGGAACGTGACCAGGCCCGGGTTCTCCATCGCACCCAGGTTGTACTCCGGCACGAACGCCTGGTCGTACTTCCCGAACGGGTACGGGTAGTCGAAGTGGTCGTGGAAGAAGTCCAGGCCCTGCTTGGTCACCAGGAATACGTCGTCGGCGTCGAAGTGCTTGGCGAGGCCCTTGCGGCACAGCGCGCCGAGCGGGATCTCCAGCGTGCTGCCGTCCGGCAGGGTGCGGCTGTAGTGGTCCTCGACGTAGTGGTACGGCCCGGCGAGGATCGCGGTGATGTACGTGGAGATGGGCCGGGTGGGGGCGAAGCAGAAGACGGCGTTGCCCTCGCCGGCGCCCCACGGCTCGATCCGGCTCACCGCCTCGTTGCCGAGCACCTTCCAGTGGTCCGGCGCGATGACGGAGAACGTGAAGGGCGCCTTCAGGTCGGGCTGCTCGAAGTTCGCGAAGACCCGGCGCGAGTCGGCGGGCTCGTACTGCGTGTAGAGGTAGACCTCGCCGTCCTCCGGGTCGACGAAGCGGTGCAGCCCCTCACCGGTGCGGGAGTAGGCGCACTGGGCGTCCACCACGAGTTCGTTGTCGGCGGCGAGGTCCTCCAGCACGATCCGCGAACCGTCGAAGACCTCGCCCGGGTCGAGGTCGCGGCCGTTCAGGGAGACCGCGGTGACGCTCGGCGCGATCAGGTCCGCGAAGCTGCTCGCGCCCGGCTCGGCGCAGCGGAACCGGATCGTCGTCACCGACCGGAAGGTGCGCGGCCCGGTGCCCGCGTCGCCCACGGCGGAGCGCACGTCGAGGGACACCTCGTACCCGTCGACGGACAGCAGGGCCGCCCGCTCCTGGGCCTCGTCACGGGACAGATTCTCACCGGGCACGGACGGCACTCCCTCGGGCTCGCTTGTTACCTTCGAACACCGCTGATCCTGCCATGCGGCAGTGGCCCCCGGCACTCGGGAATGGCAGGCATGACCAGTGATGTTGGGCCTGCAGAGACTGACCGTCGTACGAGGAGAACAATGTCCGAGAACATCTCCGGGAACACCTCCGGCAAGACCCCCGTCGACTTCTGGTTCGATCCGCTGTGCCCCTGGGCCTGGATGACCTCCCGCTGGGTGCTGGAGGTGGAGAAGGTCCGGGACATCGAGGTGCGCTGGCACATCATGAGCCTCGCCGTGCTGAACGAGCCGAAGCTGGACGAGCTGCCCGAGGAATACCGCGAGATGCTCGCCGCGCACGCCTGGAAGCCGATCCGGGTGGTGACCGCGGCCTGGCAGAAGCACGGCGACGACATACTGGGCCCGCTCTACACCGCGCTCGGCAACCGCTTCCACAACGAGGGCCAGGGCCCGACCCTGGAGGCGATAGCCGCGGCCCTCGACGAGGTCGGCCTCCCCGCGGACCTCATCGACTATGCCGAGCAGGAGGACTTCGAGTTCGACGCCGAGCTGCGCGCCTCCCACAAGGAGGGCATCGACAAGGTCGGCCAGGACGTCGGCACGCCCGTGATCGCCGTCCCCGGCGCGGACGGCGAGCAGATCGCCTTCTTCGGCCCGGTCGTCACCCCCGCCCCCAAGGGCGAGGAGGCGGCGAAGCTCTGGGACGGAACCCTGCTCGTCGCCTCCGTCCCCGGCTTCTACGAGATCAAGCGCACCCGGACGGCGGGGCCGGACTTCAGCAACCTGTGATCCCCCGCGTGGCGACCGGACCGGGGACGGCCACCGGGCCGCCCCCGCGCCGGCGGGGTCGCTCCGCGGCCGCCGCGCGATTGCCGGCGTTGACCGGGGTGCTCCGGGCCGACCTGGGCCGACCGGGGTGGCCCAGGGCCGACCGGGGTGGCCCAGGGTCGGCCGCGCTGCCCCGCGTCGGCCGCGCCGCCCCCACCGACGGGATCGCCCCCGTCGGCGGGATCGCCCGCGTCGGCCACGCCGTGCCGCCCGCGGCGCCCCCTCACCGTGCGAACAGTGCCGACAGACGTGGCAGTTGGCGTGCCGTCTCCTCTGGGTCGTCCAAGTCCCAGGCCGGGCCGGGGTGGGCGTACTCGACGCGGAAGCCGCCGGAAGGCAGGTGTTCGCCCGTCGCCTTGAGGTGCGCGTCCCAGGCGATGGACAGCGCCACCTCGCCGTCCACCGCCAGCCCGTCGTACACCGAGTCACGGATCACCGTGAGGTCGGCGAGCGCGTCGGGGTCCGCCACGACCCGTTCGAAGGTCTCCCGGCCCTGGGTGATCAGCCAGCCGCGGAAGTACTCGAAGGCGTCGTCCGAGCAGCCGCCGTTGACGATGTGCGCCGCACCCCACAGGGCACTGCGGTAGGACAGGGCCATCAGCTCCCAGAAAGCCTGCTGGGCGGCGACGATCTCCTCGACCGGGCGGACCGCGAGCAGTGCGACCGCCTCCTCGGCGACCGTCTCACTGTCCGACGGGTCGGCGACCCGGCGGCGCGCCCGCTCGATCAGCGCCCAGAAGTCGGTGGTGTCCATGGGAGAAGAGTGTCAGGAGGGACTGGCAACGTCCCTCGATCCAGACAGGTCGACCGGCCGGGTTTCTCAGCCGTTCCAGCCACCACCGGCATGGGCAGACCCCCGCGAGTCACGTCCTCGCGGGGGCCGGCCCTTCTTCCGCCTGCGCCGTGAAGGGTGAGAAGGCGATCACGAGCAGGACGCCTCGGCGACGGCGTGTGCCGAACAGGTGCCGAAAGGAGGGCGCCGTCAGGGTGCGAGCAGCAGCACGTCCGTACGGGACTTCGCGGCCTCGTAACGCCGTGCGACGTCCTGCCAGTTCACGACCTGCCACATCGCGTCGATGAAGTCGACCTTCTGGTTCCGGTACTGGAGGTAGAAGGCGTGCTCCCAGGCGTCGAAGACCAGGATCGGAGTCGCGCCCTGGCCCACGTTGCCCTGGTGGTCGTAGACCTGCTCGACGATCAGCCGGCCGCTCAGCGGCTCGTACGCGAGGACGCCCCAGCCGGAGCCCTGGGTCGTGGCGGCGGCCTTGGACAACTGGGCCTTGAAACCGGCGAAGGACCCGAAGGACTCGGTGATCGCGTCCGCGAGCTCGCCCACCCCGTCCACCGCCAGCGGCTCGCCGCCGCCGTCGCCGGCCATGTTCTGCCAGTAGACCGAGTGCAGGATGTGGCCGGAGAGATGGAAGGCCAGGTTCTTCTCCAGGCCGTTGATCGCGCCCCACGTCTCCTTGTCCCGCGCCTCTGCGAGCTGCTCCAGCGTGTCGTTGGCGCCCTTCACATAGGCCGCGTGGTGCTTGTCGTGGTGCAGCTCGATGATCTCGGGGCTGATGACGGGAGCGAGCGCGGAGTAGTCGTACGGCAGTTCAGGCAACGTGTAGACGGGCATGGCGGTCCCTCCGACCCATTATTGCAAGTGACTTGCAACAACAAGCTAACAGCAACAGACTGGGAATGTGTGCTCAGGCATGCGAAAGGGCCCTCGCACGAAACCGTCCTCCGCGCGAGGGCCCTGCTCCGCCCCGGATCAGGCGACCTCTGCGTACACCTCCGTGTAGTGCGAGGCGTCACCCTCGATCGAGTAGCTCTCCTTGCCCTCGATGCCGACCGGTACGTCACCGGCGACGGTCACCCGGTGCAGCCGGCGCGGCAGGCCGTCGTAGTTGTCGATGGCGTAGTGCTGGGTGATGCGGTTGTCGAAGACGACCAGCTGGTTGGGGGACCAGCGCCGGCGCAGCACGTTCTCCGGCCGGGTCACGTACGCCTGGAGCAGGTCCAGGACCTTGCGCGACTCGCCCACCGAAAGACCCACGATCCGCTGCGCGAACCCGCCGATGAACAGACCGCGTTCGCCGGTCAGCGGGTGGACCCGGACCACCGGGTGGACGGTGCGGTACTTGACGGCAGTGAACTGGGCGCGCTGCGCGGCCTTCTCCTCGTCGACGTCCTCGTCCGGCACCGCGTAGTCGTAGTCGTTGGTGTGCTCGGCCCACAGCGTGTCGGCGAGGGCGCGCAGCGGCTCCGGCAGATTCCGGTACGCGGCGGCCGAATTGGCGATCAGGGTCTCGCCCCCGTACGGCGGGACGGTGATGCTGCGCAGGGTCGTGACCTGCGGCGGGTTGAGGACGAACGTGACGTCGGTGTGCCAGTGGTTGGCCCGGCCGCGCTCGCTGTCGACGGGCAGCACGTTCGGGGTGCCGTCGACGGCGGGCACGGTGGGATGGGCGGTGGTGAGGCCGCCGAAGCGGGCGGCGAAGGCCTGGTGGGTCTCGTCGTCCAGGTTCACGTCGTCGAAGACCAGGGCCTTGTGGACGTTGAGGGCCTCGCGCAGCACGGCGACGGTCTCCTCGTCCAGCGGCCCCGAGACGTCGACGCCCAGCACCTGGGCGCCGATGTTCGCGGTGACCTTGCGGATCTCGATCTCGGGCATGTGCGGCGGTCCTCTCAGTGGGTGGCGAGTGCGGGGGCGGGGGCGAGGTACTGGTTCTCCGGGCGGGGGAGGCCGTAGCGCTCGCGGAGGGTCTGGCGCGGCCCGTACTCCGTGCGGAGCAGACCGCGGGTGCGCAGGATCGGCACCACGTGCTCGACGAACAGCTCAAGCCCGGACGGCAGCACGGCGGGCATGATGTTGAAGCCGTCGGCGGCGCCGAGCGTGAACCACCGCTCGATCTCGTCCGCGACCTGCTCCGGCGTACCGGCGAACGTCAGATGTCCGCGTCCGCCGCCGAGCCTGCCGATGAGCTGCCGGACGGTGAGCCTCTCCTGCCGGGCCAGCTCCACGACCAGCGTGTAGCGGCTCCTGGCGCCCTCGATGGCGCTCTCCGGCGGCAGGTCGGCGGGCAGTCGCCCGTCCAGCTCCAGGGTCCCGGGCCGCAGTTGCAGCAGGCCCTCCAGACGCTCCAGGCCGTGCCCGTACACGATGTGGTTCTCCAGGACCTGCTCGTGGGCGCGCGCCTCGGCCTCGGTGGAACCGATCACCGGGACGATTCCCGGCAGCACCTTGATGAGCCCGGGATCCCGGCCGGCCGCCTTCGTACGGGCCTTGAGGTCGGCGTAGAAGTCCTGCGCGGCCTTCAGCGTCTGCTGCGCGGTGAACACCGCCTCCGCGTACCGGGCGGCGAAGTGCTTGCCGTCCTGGGAGGAGCCCGCCTGCACGAGCAGCGGGTAACCCTGCGGCGCGCGCGGCACGTTGAGCGCGCCCTCGATGCTGAAGTAGGTGCCCTTGTGCCGGGCCGGGTGGAGCTTGGCGTCGTCGCCCCAGACGCCCGCCGCCTTGTCGGCGACGATCAGGTCGTCCTCCCAGCTGTCCCAGAGCTTCTGCGCCACGTCCAGGAACTCCGCGGCGCGCTCGTAGCGGGTGGCGTGCGCAGGCTCCTCGTCGACTCCGAAGTTGCGGGCGGCCTCGGCGCCGGCGGTGGTGACGATGTTCCAGCCCGCCCGGCCACCGCTGATGATGTCCAGCGAGGCGAACCTGCGGGCCAGGTTGTAGGGCGAGTTGTACGACGTCGACGCCGTGGCGATCAGACCGATGTGCTCGGTGAGGGTCGCCAGCGCCGTCAGCAGGGTGAGGGGCTCCAGCGCGCCGGCCGGGCGCTGACCGACGCTGCCCCACAGCTGCGGGCTGTCGGCCAGGAACAGCGAGTCGAAGGTACCGCGCTCGGCGATCCGGGCCAGGTTGACGTAGTGGTCCAGTGCGACGTCCGCGTACGGATCGCTCTCCGGCAGCCGCCACGACGCCTCGTGGTGGCCGGTGTTCATCAGGAACGCGTTGAGGTGCAGTCTGCGGTCGTGCTGGGTCACTTGGAGTCCTTCGTCACGAGGCCGTCCTCCGACGGCACGTCCTCCCGCACACCGAGGGCGGCGAGCAGCCGCTCCCGGTACTCGCCGAGCAGCGGGTCCCGGTAGGAGCGGGGATGGGCACGGCCGATGGTCAGGTCGAGGACGATCCGGCCCTCGTCGAGCACGAGGATCCGGTCGGCGAGCACGATCGCCTCGTCGACGTCGTGCGTGACGAGCAGTACGGACGGCCTGTGGCGCTCCCACAGCCGGCGCAGCAGGGCGTGCATCCTGATCCGGGTGAGTGCGTCCAGGGCGCCGAACGGCTCGTCGGCGAGGAGCAGTTCGGGCTCCCGGACCAGGGAGCGGGCCAGGGCGGCACGCTGCTGCTCGCCGCCGGACAGTTCGCTGGGCCAGGCGCGTTCGCGGCCGGCGAGTCCCACCTCGGCGAGGGCGACCCGGCCGCGCTCGGCGGCCTCCTTGTTGCCCTCCGTGCCGAGCAGCACGTTGTCGAGGACCCGGCGCCAGGGCAGCAGCCGGGAGTCCTGGAAGACCACCGACACCCGCTCCGGAGCGGTCAGTTCACCGCTGCCGACGACCTGGTGGTCCAGGCCCGCGACGGCCCTGAGCAGGGTGGACTTGCCGGAGCCGCTGTGGCCGAGCAGGGCCGTGAACTGTCCGGCGGGGATGTCGAGATCGACCGAGTCGAGGACCGTACGGCCGTCGAAGGAGCGTGTGAGGCTCCGCAGAGAGACGGCGGGACGGGTCAGTTGCTGAGCGAGCGGCGCCATGACAGCACCCTCCGTTCGATGAGACGGACCGCGCTGTCGGAGGCCAGGCCGAAGACGCCGTAGATCAGCAGGCCGACCAGGATGATGTCGGTACGGCCGTAGTTCTGCGCCTGGAACATCATGTAGCCGAGGCCGCTGGTGGCGTTGATCTGCTCGAGGACCACCAGGGAGAGCCAGGAGCCGGTCAGGCCGAGCCGCAGCCCGACGAAGAAGCCGGGCAGCGCGCCGGGGATCACGATCCGCCGGATGAACGTGAGCCGGTTCAGCCCCTGCACCTCGGCGAGTTCGACGAACCGGCTGTCGATGCCGGACAGCGCGGCGTGCGTGTTGAGGTAGATGGGGATGTAGACGACGATGGCGATGATCGCGATCTTGAAGGTCTCGCCGATGCCCAGCCAGAGGATGAACAACGGGATGAGACCCAGGGTCGGGATGGCCCGGTTGAGGTTGACCGTCCCGTCGATCAGCGCCTCTCCGATCCGGCTCAGACCGGAGGTGAGGGCCAGGGCGACACCGGCGGTCAGGCCGATGGCGAAGCCGTAGGCGGCGCGCTCCAGCGAGGTGAGGACGTCGGTGGTGAGCGTCCCGTCCGTCCACAGCTGACCGGCGGTCTCGAGGACCGTCCAGGGCGCGGCGATGGCTCCGGGGTCCAGGAGGTGGGCCGCGGAGGCGGCGGCCCACAGGGCGAGGAAGACTGCGGGCCCGATGAGCCGGGTGGCGGGCAGCCGCTTACCGGGGGCGAGACTCCGGCGGTGCCCGGTCCGCCCGGTCCGCCCGGTCCGCCCGGTCCGCCAGGTCCGCCCGGTCTCCGGGACTTGCTTCGTCTTCGCGTTGCTGACGGCGGGAGCCGCGGTCGAGGTCGTCATGACGTCAGCTCCAGTACGTGGTCTCGGTCGGCGCGGTCAACGCGGTCAACGCGATCAACGTGCTCACTTACGGCGGTCATGGCGATCACGGCGGTCACCGCTTCCTTCGCGGGGTTCACGGCGGTCACTTGCGGTACTCCGCCGGGACGGACTGCGCGGCGATTCCCTCGAAGCGGTGGTCGAAGAGGTCGTCGACCTTGAAGGCCTTCACGAACCCGCCCTCGGCGAGCAGATCCGCGGTCTCCTGCTCCCACTTGATCGCCTCGTCCCAGCTCGGCGGGAACAGCGGCTTGTTGGCGAGCTTTGTGATCGACTCGGCCTGCGCGAGGGTCAGGTTCTGCGTCTTGACGTAGAACTCCTCGTTCCAGACGTCGGGGTTCTCGAACTGCCAGACCAGGCCCCTGGCCCAGAAGGGGATGTACGCGGCGACGGCGGCGGCCTTCGCCTTGTCGTTCAGTACCGAGGTCGGCGCCCACAGCAGGCTGAGCAGGTCGACGACGTCCGTGGTGATGACGCGCGCCCCCTTGGCCCCGTACTGCTGGAGGTAGGCGGGGGACTGGGTGTTGCCGAGCGGGGCGATGTCCACCTGGCCTGCCTGCAGCGCGGTGAGGAACTGGTTGCTGGTCAGCGGGACCAGGTTCACGTCCTCGTACTCGACCCCCGCCTGCTTCAGCGCCCGCAGCAGCACCACGCCCTGCGCCTGGCCCTGCGAGAAGGCCAGCTTCCGGCCCTTGAAGTCCTCGACGGTCCTGATGTCGCTGCCGGGCTTGGTGGCGAAGACGTAGTTGGGCTTGCGGGTGATGTTGATCGCGACGATCTTCGCGTCGAAGCCTTGGAAGTGCGCCTGGATCGGAGGGATGCCGGCGTTGTTGGCGAGGTCCAGGGACTTGGCGCGGAAGGCGTTGATGACGTCCGGGCCGGCGCCGATGTTCGGCCAGTCGGCCACGGTGAAGGGCGGCTCACCCAGCTCGGCGAGCTTGAACTGGAGCTGCTGTGTGCCCTGGAACGAGGCGATCTTCAGGCTCGTGCCGGCCGGGACCTCGGTGGCGAGCGGTTCGGCCGCCGCCGAACCCTTGGAGGCGGCGGAGCTGCTGCCCGCGCAACCGGTCAGCCCCACCGCGGCGGCGGCACCGAGCAGGGAGGACAGGAACAGCCGTCGGTCCACACCGGACGTGGACGTGGCCGGAGACATGGGTGGCATGGCGGACTCCGTGAATTCTTGATGCGGGAATCGGTGCGGGAATACCGGGGTACGCCGGGCACGCGAACGCTTTTCCGGGCAGGGCCGGGCCCGGAAAAGGGCAGGGCGAAGCCAGGAAAGGGCAATGCGCTCGCATGCGGCGGAACGTGCCGGGACGGCACCGAAGGAAAGAGTTTGGAACGATCGTCGACGCGGCGCGAAGTCGGGCCGGAGGCGGCTGCCGAGGCGTGCGGCCGGGCTGCGCGAGGTACGTCTGGGCGCACCTGCGTACCGCCTATGTGACCTGCGTCAACGCGTCAGCGCGTCAGTGACAGAGGGTGCGTCCGACCCGCATCAGGTCGATGACACGGCGCTTGGTCAGCGAAACCTGGCGCGGCCGGATCTTCGAAGAAAGAACCCGCGCGCTACTCATGAAAGAAATACTCTCCATCGCACACAACGTCTGTCAACATTCGGAGTTTCTGAATTAAGTCGACTCCGGTGACACGCTCAGGGGATCCCGGTACAGCACATCGAGGGCCACCGCCCCGCCCGCCACGGCCGGCACCGAATCCGGGAAAGCGGTCGCCACGACCGTCGACGCCCGGTGGGGTCCGGCAGCCTCTTGCACCGCGGCGAGGCAGTCCGCCCGGTGGATGACACCGAGCTCGGTGACCACGACGGTGTCCGGGTTGAGCACGTCGAGCAGCACTCCCGCCGCCAGTCCGACCATCCGGGCCCGCTCCACCAGCAGCCGTACGGCCACCGCGTCGCCGTCTGCCGCGGCAGCGACCACGTCCATAGCGTTCACCGCGTCGACGACACCGGCCTCGCCCGCCCGCCGGCACAGCGTCCGCTCACTCAACTCGGCCTGCAGGCACCCCGTCCGGCCGCAGTCGCACCGCTCCGTGCCGTCCGGCAGGAGCAGATGGGCGATCGTCCCGGCCTGCGAGCGCGGACCGTGGTGCACCTCGTCGTTGGTGGCGAACGCCGCGTCCACCACATGGCCCACGAAGAGGTGCAGCACGCTCCGGCTGTCCCGGGCCCCTCCGAACAGCCGCTCCGCGTTGACCAACGCTCGCGCGTGCCCGTCCACATGGACCGGCAGTCCCGTGCCCGCCTCGACCAGGTCCCGCACGGGTACGTCGCGCCAGCCCAGCGGCGAGTGCTCCACGACCGTCCCGGAATCCCGGTCCACCCAGCCGCCGGTCGCAACGCCGACGCCCAGCGGTGTCCGTCCCGTGGCGCCCAGCAGCGCGAGCAGCCTGTCGGCGGCGCGCGCCAGCACCCGGTCGGCGTCCGCGCCGCCGTACTGCCGATCGTCTTCCCGGTCGGTTTGCCGGTCGTTCTGCCGACCGGTCTGCCGATCGTCACGGTGGTGGTCGAGCCGGTGCTCCGCCACCACCCGCCCGCGCAGGTCGAGCAGCGCGACCGTGGTGTGGGTCACCGCCACGTGCACCCCGCCGACCACGAAGCGCGAGTCGTCCAGGTCGACCGGTACGTGCGGGCGCCCGACCCCGCCCGGCCGACGGGGCACGGAAGCCTCGTGGATCAGGCCGAGTTCGGCGAGCCGGGCGCAGTGGTCGGTCACCGAGGCGGGGGAGAGGCCGGTCAGCCGGGCGACGGTGCTACGGGCGACCGGTCCGTGCTCCAGCACGGACCGCAGTACGGCGCTGGCGCTGGTCCGGCGCCGGTCGCTGTCGACGGCACGCCGGAGACCGGTCGGAGCAGGGGGTGCGGGGGAGGTCCGCCGGAAGAGGGCGGCCGTGGAACGGGACATGTGGCTGGATCTTCCTCGGGAACGGGTCCGACACTGCGCCGTAGGGTGCGGCGAGCCGGATCCGTTCCGCCCCGCGTCACCTCGCGCGGCAGCGACAGATGGCCGTGCCCTGGCGTCGCAGGTCGACGTAGCGACGCGACGCGAAGTTCTCAGCCTGGGCAACCACGGGCCGAAGCTAGCAAACCGGGTGGGCCCTGCCTAGACAGCCCCCGTCCGCGCGAGGGGATGGCTGGTTTTGAGTGACCGGTATCACTCCGAGTCAAGGTGGTTTAAATAGCCCTTTGTTCGGAGTTGACCATGGCTTGACGTATCCCTTTGTCGAGCACAGGTGGTGATCATTCGTATGACTTCGGTTAGCGTCACGGTATCCCGAACCACCGCTCACACCCGCGGAGTCCCCCATGAGCACCGCCGCCGTCACCTCCCGCCCGGGCGAGGTCCTCGCCGATCTGCTGCCCGCTTCCCGTGTCCGCGACATAGCCCTCGTACTGGGCGGAGCCGTGCTCACGGGTGTAGCCGCCCAGATCGCCGTGCCCGTGCCGGGCTCCCCGGTCCCGGTCACCGGTCAGACCTTCGCGGCCCTGCTCGTGGGCACGGCCCTCGGCGCGGGCCGCGGCTTCTTGTCCCTCGCCTTGTACGCCGTCGTCGGCATGCTGGGGGTGCCATGGTTCGCGGAGGGCACCTCCGGTGTCCTCGCGCCCTCCTTCGGCTATGTCATCGGCATGGTGTTCGCCGCCGCCGCGGTGGGCGCCCTGGCCCGCCGCGGCGGCGACCGCACACCGCTGCGCATGGTCGGCACCATGCTGGTCGGCGAGGCGGTCATCTACCTGGTCGGCCTGCCCTACCTGGCCGCCGCCATGGGTTACTTCTCCTTCTCCGAGGTGTTCGCCGCGGGTCTCACCCCCTTCCTGATCGGGGACGCACTCAAGGCCGTCCTGGCGATGGGCCTGCTGCCCGCCGCCTGGAAGCTGGTCGGCCGGGAGTGATTCCTCGACTCTGACCGTTCCGCTCAGCTCTGCCGTTCGGGCCGGCGGCGGGTCCATCGCAGACCCGCCGCACCCGCGGCGATCAGCGCGGCCCCGAGGGCTGCGAGCGGCAGCGCCTCCTCACGGGGGCCGGTCACGGGCAGCTGCTCCTTGCCCGGTGTGCCTCCGCCGGGTGTGCCCCCGCCCGGTGCGTCCCCGCCGGTTCCGTCGTCGCCGGGCGCCTGTGAGGCGGTGTCGCCCTCCGGCGCGACCGGCTTGTTGTCGGTGCCGAGCAGCAGGGGAGTGGCCGGGGCGTTCGGCGACGGATTGGTCGAACCGAACGGAACCGGTCCCTGCTGCCAGAAAGTTTTCTTTCCGGCATCGCTCATGACCGGAAGGCAGATCTTTCCGGTCTTTTTGATATCGAAGGTTGCGGCTACTTCATACGACGTAGACTTCCCCGGCCCGAGATCCCCGACGGAGCAACTGAAACCGCTGTTCGAACCTTCGGGAAGGTTTTCCTTCGCGATCGCCGAGCAGCCCTTGACGTCCATCACTCGCAGCCCGTCGAAGCCGACCACCAAAAGCTTGACGGCGCCGCTGTTCTTCGTCCCTCCGTTCTTCACCGTCGCGGTGAGCGTGGTCTCCCGGGTGCTGTTGTCGACGGTGATGCGCTCGGGCAGCGTGGTCGTCAGCCGAACCCCTGAAGGTGCCTGGTCGACGGCCTTTCCCCCCTTGCTGCTGCCCGGCCCCTGGTCGTCCGCCACGGCTGTGGAAGACAGGATCGAAGACAGGACCAGCGCCGCGGAAAAAGATGCAGCGAGCAGCGATCCCGTGCTGGTCCTGACGTGACAAGAACCCATGTTCGTCCCCCTTGGTTGTTGCCTGAATTCGCAGTACCCGAAGAGGTACCACAAGATTTCCCCGCACTATGCTGGTGCGGGCGCGGAGTGCATCCGTGCGTTATGGATGGGGCGGGCGTTCAGGGGGCGAGGGGATTGCCGGAAAACGCGAACGGTGGTGTTCCGGGAATACGGGTGGCGGGCCGCTATCGACTGGTCGCGATTATCGGGCAGGGGGGAATGGGGCGGGTGTGGCGGGCCGTCGACGAAATGCTCGACCGGCAGGTCGCCGTCAAGGAAATGCGAATCGGCGGACTCGATCCGGAGGACACCCGAACCCGCAGGGAGCGGACACTGCGTGAGGCGCGGGCCACGGCTCGGTTCGAGCACCCCGGTGTCGTACGGGTCTACGACGTGGTGGACGAGGGCGAGCGCCTGTGGATCGTCATGGAACTGGTCGACGGCCGCTCACTCGAACAGATCCTGGCCGAGGACGGACCGCTCGACGTTCCCGAGGCGGCCCGGATCGGGCTGGGGCTGGCCGCGGCGCTGCGCGAGGTGCACGCCCGGAGCGTACTGCACCGTGACATCAAACCGGGCAACGTCCTGGTCCGGCGGAGCGGGGCGAGGGTGGTGCTCACCGACTTCGGAATCGCCGCGATCCAGGACACGAAGGGGCTCACGGCCGCCGGGATGCTGGTCGGTTCGCCCGACTACATGGCTCCCGAGCGCATCACCGGCCGCGCCCAGGGCCCACCGTCCGACGTGTGGTCCCTCGGCGCCACCCTCTGCGCGGCGCTCGGCGGCCACTCCCCCTTCTCCCGTACGACGACCTGGGCGACCCTGCACGCAGTCCTGAACGAGGAACCCCGGCTCCCGCCCGCCGCGGGCGAGTTGCACGGGATCCTGGCGGCCCTGCTGCACAAGGACCCGTCGGCCCGACCGGGGTTGGAGGAGGTGGCGGCGGCACTCGGACCGCTGGCGGCGCCGCCGACGGCAAGCGGCGACCCATTGGGCGACCCGTCGGACGGGGCTGGGGAGGACGAGCACTCGCCGAAGCGGGCTCTGGAGGACGAGCGAGGAGGCTCGGAACCGTCGGGTGCGGGTCCGGAGACGGCGGGTGCGGGTTCGCTTGCGGATGCGGGTTCGGCGGTGGGCGCGGGTTTCCTTGCGGATGCGGGTTCGTCGGAGGGCACGCGTTCGTCGGAGGGCGCGGGGCCGCCGAGTGGGGCGCTCGACGGACCGCGGGTTCAGCCGGCGCATCCGGACACCGGTCCGGTGACCGGTCCGGACACCGGTCCGGACACCGGTCCGGACACCGGTCCGGACACCGGTCCGGACACCGGTCCGGACACCGGCCCGGGCGCCGAGATGGGCGCCGAGATGGGCGCCGAGATGGGCTCCGAGATGGGCTCCGAGACGGAGGGCGAGCACGGTCCGGCACGGGGGCCGGAAACCGGCGGCGACGCGCCCACCACCGTGCTCCGCACGGCGCGGGATCCCGTACCGGCCGACGCCGAGCAGCCGACCAAAGATGAGCAATCGGCCAAACCTGAGCAACCAGCCAAACCAGGACAATCAGTAGCGAAAGCTGAACGGCCGGCGAAAGCTGAACAACCGGCCCACGCCGAAAGCCCGGCGCCACCAACGCGACCGGCACCACCGCCGGAACCGCCACCACCGGCGCGAAGGACCACGGCACCCGGGCTGCACCCGGCCCAGAACCCGCCGGGCGTGCCCGGGTCGCCGCACGCGGAGACCGTGACACAGGGCCGACCCCCCACGACAGGCCCGAACCCACCGGGCGAACCGCCGGAACCCGGCCACCACTCCGGCTCGGGCCTCGGCTCAGGCCACCACCCCGGCTCGGGCCACCGTCCTGACCATGGCCCCACCCCCGATCGCGGCCGCACCCCCGACGCCGACCCCGGCCTCATCCCCGGCCCCCAGCCCACCGCCGACCCCGGCTCCTCGGAGTCGACCGAGCGTCCACCGAACCGGCGCCGCACTTTGCTCGCCGCCGCGGCGGCCCTCGCCGTCGCCGGCCTCGCGGTCACCACCGGCCTCGTCCTCAACGCGACCGGCGAAACCCCGGGCAACAAGGGGGAGGCGTCCCGCAGCGCGAGCCCTTCGTCCACCGTCCGGGGCACCTCACGACCGCCCAGCCTCCCTCCCGGAGCACGCGACGAGGGCAACTTCGCGTGGGCGCCGCCCGCCGACTGGAGGCGCAGCGTGAAGACGGCGGCCGAAGTGCACTACACATCCCCGGACAGCAAGCAGGAGATCGTGGGCAAGGCGTCCATCGCCGAGGGCGACTTACTGAGGACGTGGCAGAAAGTGGAGCGCGACGCCCGCAAGGGTCAGGCCTACCGCAAGATCCGCCTGGAGGAGACCACGTTCCGGGGCTGGCCCGCGGTCGTCTGGGAGTACACGTTCACGCTCCGCGGAGTGTCCTGGCACGCACGGCTCCTCGGCTTCGACGCGGACGGCATGTCCTACCAGATCAACACCTGGTACCAGCCGGACGTCGAGGCGGAGGCCCTGCAGGTCTACGGCGGCGTCAAGTCCGGCTTCACCGTGCTGTAGTTCCCGTGGGCGCGCTCGGATTCTGAACCGGGGCCGGATTCGGATTCGGGGCCGGATTCGGAGTCGGCGCCGTCGGTCGCCAACTCTCCGGAGAAAGCCGGAAGCCCACGAAACACGTCGACATCCTCGCGGTGAGATCACCGCGAGGATGTCGACGGCGCCGAGTGCGTCGTACGCCGGCCTCGGCGTCAGCGCTGCGCAGAGCTCACGCTTTGACGGACTCACCCTCCGGGCCTCCACCGGTCTCCGGGCCTCCACCGGTCTCCGGGCCTCCGCCGGTCTCGGGTCCTACGCCGCTCTCCGGGCCTCCGCCCTCCGCGGCCCGGCCCGTCCTCGCGGTCCCACTGGCCTTGGCGGTCCCACTGGGCTTGGCGGTCGCACCAGCCTCAACCGTCCGGTTCGCCCCGGTCGTTCCGCCCGCCCTCGCTCCAGCCGTCGAGGCCGGAACAGCCGCCGGACCCACCTTCTCCCGTACCACCGCGATCGCCAGCACCACAGCGGCCACCAGCAGCGACAGCAGCACCGTCTTCCGCCCGTCGTGCTCGGTGTCGGTCAGCATGTAGCCGAGCACGAACATGATCAACGCGGCCGTCGCCCAGGTCAGATACGGGTACAGCCACATCCGCACGACCAGCCTCTCGGGCGCCTCACGCTCGATGATCTTCCGCATCCGCAACTGCGAGAAGCAGATCACCAGCCAGACGAACAGGGCCACCGCACCGGAGGAGTTGACCAGGAAGAGGAAGACCGAGTCCGGGAACCGGTAGTTGAAGAAGACGGCCACGAACCCGAAGACGACCGACGCGACGATCGCGGCCAGCGGCACGCCGCGGCGTGTGGTCCGCGCGAAGGACTTGGGCGCGTCGCCCCGCTCACCGAGCGAGAAGGCCATCCGGGAGGCCGTGTAGAGGCCGGAGTTGAGACAGGACAGCACCGACGTCAGCACGATGAAGTTCATGATCTGGCCGGCGTGCGCGATACCGAGGGAGTCGAGCGCGGCGACGTACGACCCCTCGTCGGCGATCGACTTGGAGTTCCACGGCAGCAGCGACACGACCACGAAGATGGAGCCGAGGTAGAAGACGGCGACCCGCCAGATGATGCTGTTGGTCGACTTGGTCACGGCCCGCTGCGGGTCCTCGGACTCGCCGGCCGCGAGTGTGGCGATCTCGCTGCCCATGAAGGAGAAGACGACCAGCAGCACTCCGGTGAGGATCGCGCCGGCCCCGTTCGGCAGGAACCCGCCGTGGTCGGTGAGGTTGCCGAGCCCCGCCGTGTCGCTGTCGACGCCCGGGAGCAGCCCGAAGACGGCGAGCCCGCCGATGACGATGAAGGCGCCGATCGCCACGACCTTGATCCCCGCGAACCAGAACTCGAACTCGCCGTAGGAGCCGACGGAGACGAGGTTCGTGGCCGTCAGCACGACCATCACGATGAGCGCCCAGCCCCACTGGGGGACGGCCGGGACCCAGCCTTCGAGGATCACGGCACCGGCCGTGGCCTCCACGGCAAGTACCACCACCCAGAAGAACCAGTACAGCCAGCCGATGGAGAACCCGGCCCAGCGGCCGAGCGCACGGTCGGCGTGGGCCGAGAACGAGCCGGAGGTCGGGTTGGCGGCGGACATCTCGCCGAGCATCCGCATCACGAGCACGACGAGCGTGCCGACGAGCGCATACGACAGCAGGATGCCCGGGCCCGCGGTGGCGATGCCGGAACTGGACCCGACGAACAGCCCGGCGCCGATGACACCGCCAATGGCGATCATCGACAGGTGACGGTTCTTGAGCCCTGCCTGTAGCCCTTCGCCGTGCTTTGGTTCGCTGGCGATTGGGGGCTTCTTATCTTCCTTCGCAAGGGAATGCTGCGAGGTCATGCACTATTCCTTAGGTCTCGGATCACGAGCCTTCCCATGCAACCCCAGGCTCGTCACGGTCGGAAGGCCCCATTCCGTGAAGGTCTGTTTCGGTCTTTGTGTTCACGGATGTCTCACGGGGCGTGCGGGGCGGGACCCTGACGCGCCTGCCCGCTGAAGGCGTGCCACACTCGGACGCATGCGCGTGTACCTCGGCTCGGACCATGCCGGCTACGAACTCAAGAACCATCTCGTCGAGTGGCTCAAGGCGGCGGGGCACGAGCCCGTCGACTGCGGGCCGCACATCTACGACGCCCAGGACGACTACCCGCCGTTCTGCCTCCGCGCAGCGGAGCGCACGGCCGCGGACGCCGGCTCCCTCGGCATCGTGATCGGCGGCTCGGGCAATGGCGAGCAGATCGCGGCGAACAAGGTGACGGGGGTTCGCGCGGCGCTGGCCTGGAGCGTGGAGACCGCGTCGCTGGGCCGCGAGCACAACAACGCGAACGTCGTCGCCGTCGGTGCGCGCATGCACACTCAGGAGGAGGCGACGAAGTTCGTGGAGACCTTCCTGAACACCCCCTTCTCGGGCGACGCCCGCCACGTCCGCCGCATCGACATGCTGTCGGCCTACGAGACGACGGGCGACCTCCCCCCGATCCCGCCGCACCACCCCCAGGACTGAGCCCTGACCGGCTGAGAGGGCTCCGCGAGGAGGCTTCCGCAAGGGGCTTGCTCAGAGGCCTGCTCAGGGGCTTGCTCAGTGGCCGCTTATGGGCTCTCAGGGGCTGCTCAGAGGCTGCTCAAGGGGCTGCGCGAGGGGGCCTCGCCCGAGGTTGATCGCGCAGTCCCCCGCGCCCCTGTGACGAAGCGGGGTCGACGGGGCAGCCGCCCTTGCACGAAAGAGAGGATCCGTGCCGGAAGGGCACACCATTCACCGTCTGGCGCAGGACTACACGTCCCACTTCGCCGGTGGAACAACACGCGTCACCAGCCCCCAGGGCAAGTTCACCGACGCCGCCGCCCTCCTCGACGGCACCCCCCTCGCCGAGGCGGACGCCCACGGCAAACACCTCTTCCTCGGCTTCCGCGACACCGACTGGATCCACATCCACCTCGGCCTCTTCGGCAAGGTGAACTTCGGCGCCGCCCCACCACCCCCGCCCACCGAAACCGTCCGCCTCCGCCTCGCGAACGACACCGCGTACGTGGACCTCCGCGGACCCACCACCTGCGCCCTGATCACCCCCGCCGAGAAGCAGGCGATCCACGACCGGCTCGGCCCCGACCCGCTGCGCGCCGACGCCGACCCCGCGGCCGCGTACCGGCGCGTCTCCCGCAGCCGCACCACGATCGCCGCACTACTCATGGACCAGAAGATCATCGCGGGCGTCGGCAACGTCTACCGTGCCGAGGTCCTCTTCCGGCACCGCATCGACCCCTACCGCGCCGGCAAGGACATCACCGCGGCCGAGTGGGACGCCGTCTGGACCGACCTCGTCGAGCTGATGCGCGAGGGCGTCCGCAACAACCGCATCGACACCGTCCGCCCCGAACACACCCCGGAGGCGATGGGCCGCCCGCCCCGCAAGGACGACCACGGCGGCGAGGTCTACGTCTACCGCCGCGCCGCGATGCCGTGCCACCTCTGCGGCGGCGAGATCCGCACGGCCGACCTCGCCGCCCGCAACCTCTTCTGGTGCCCCGCCTGCCAGCAGAACTGACCTACCGGGCCGCCCGGTTCCCCACCCGGGCCGACCCGCGCCCAGCACACGCCGAACAACTCACGTGCAGCACACGCGAGCCGACCCCGATCCGCACACTGATCGCGGGTCGGCTCGAACGCCGGGCAATCCGCGCTCAGAACCCGTGCGGCAGCCACGGCGCCACGTCCGAGGCGAACGCCACCGACGCCTCGGCCAGCGCTCCCGGCCGCACCTCCCGCACCCGGCCGGCCCCGGCCAGCGCGGACAGCGAGACGCCGCCGAGATAGGCAACGCCCAACTCCCTCACGGACAGCGCGAGATCGGCCGGGTCCGTGGTCGGGCGGCAGGACGCCCCCTTCGCGTCCCCGGTGAGCCGCCAACGGCCGGTGTTCCAGGGGCAGAAGGCGTCCTCGACCTCGAACACCACGTCCAGCGGCGTCTGGTACGTCCGCGCCTCCAGCGCCGCCCCGACGTCCACCAGCCGCAGGTACAGGGAGTCGCGCAGCCACGGCTCGCACCGCCGGATGTCGGAGACCAGGTGCTGCACGGCGTCGTCCACCGGCCGGTTGCGCGCCTCGACGGTGCTGGTCAGGTCGACGTCGAAGAGGAACCGCCACAAAGCCGCGTACGCCGCCGGATCGAGCGCCTCCAGATCGCGCAGCTCGATGATCCCCTTGGGCCCGGCATCGTTCCACTGCGGCTTGATGAAGTAGCGCGCGTACCCGACCACTTCACCGTCCCGCTCCGCCAGCACGCACTGCATCGGTGAACTGCCCTTGCGGTCGCTCTCCGGGTCCAGCAGCGGCAGCCGTTCCCAACCGGGCTGCCGCACCAGCATCCCGGGCCGGACCGCGGCCACCCGCCCGTACACCGCTTCGCACGCCTCGACCACCGCCTTGTCGGCGGGCCCGGCGAACCGCAGTCGTACGTCGTCGGTGCCGTCCGGCGCCGCGAGCCGCACCCGGGACGTGTCGATCCGCAGCCCCAGTTGTGCGGTGCTGATGCCGTATCCGAACCGGCCGTAGATCCCGGGCTCCGACGCCGTCAGCACGGCCACCGGTTCGCCCCACCGCCGTACGTCGTCCAACTGCCGTCGCATCATCGACGTCAGCACACCGCGCCGACGGTGGGTCGCGGCGACGCTGACCATCGTCACGCCCGCGGTCTGCACCGGGGCACCGCCGGGTACAGTGAGCCGGAAGCTGAACGCTCCCGCGGTGCCCACACAGGTGTCGCCGTCCCAGGCGCCGATCGACCGGTCGAACTCGGTGAGTTCGCGATAGAGCTCCATCTCCTCGGGGGCCTCCGGGACACCGCCGAACGCGAGGATCAGCTTGCCGTACCAGTAGTCCCACTGCTCCGGCCGCAGCACCCGCAAGTCAGTCGTCATACGCCCATGCGTACCAGGGCATAGCGGTATGAGCGAGGGAATTTCCCGGCCGCGGCGGGGCGCCGCAGCCCCGCCGGGTCTGTGAAATGCGTCCTCGGACGGGGGACAAGTGGGACCTCCCGTGCGAAGCACCTGGCCTGATGGATAGGGTCCCGAACTAATGACAGCAGGACGAGAGCGGCGCGCGGAAGCCGAGACGTTCACGGCCCGGTTGAAGAAGCTGGCGCACCGGGCTCGCACCGGCATGCGCAGATCCGCCGTCGACTACTTCCGCGGCGACGGCTCCGACTGGGTCGCGCTCGCCGGTCTGCTGCTGACCATCCCCGTGATCGCCGCGACGACACTGATGAACTCGGTGTGGTGCTCGCCCGCCGCGCTGGTGCTGCCGATCGTCGCGGGCGGACTGTTGCTGCGGCCGTCGAGCCTGCTCGCCCTGTACGCCGCCGCGGCGACCGCGCTGATCGTGGAGTCCGTTCAACTCGGCCCCTACACCGAGGGTCCCTCGCGGGTCACCCCGGGCGTGGTGCTGGTGGTCGCCGCCTGTGGCTTCTTCGGACTGCTGATCGCCCAGTTCCGCAGCCGGGTCGGCGTGCCCTGGCGGCGCGGCGGCACCATGCTCTTCGACCTGCGCGAACGGATCCGTGTGCAGAGCAAGTTGCCGAAGCTGCCGGTGGGCTGGCACCGGGAGATGGCGCTGAGGCCGGCCGGCGGCCAGTCCTTCTCCGGCGACTTCGTCGTCGCGGCCCGGACGAACGGGGGACGAACCCTGGAGGTCGTCCTCACGGACGTGTCCGGCAAGGGCATGGACGCGGGCTCGCGCGCCCTGCTGCTCTCCGGCGCCTTCGGCGGCCTGCTGGGCTCGCTCCCACCGCACGCGTTCCTGCCCGCCGCCAACGGCTACCTCCTGCGCCAGGACTGGGACGAGGGCTTCGCGACCTCCATCCACCTCGTCCTCGACCTGGAATCCGGCGACTACGAACTCTTCTCCGCCGGCCATCCGCCGGGCCTCCAGCTCAGCGCGGGCAGCGGTCGCTGGGAGGAGAAGGGCGCGGAGGGTCCGCTCCTCGGCGTCTACGACGGCGCCCAGTTCGACCCCGTCAAGGGCTCCCTGCGCCCCGGCGACGTCCTGATGCTGTTCACGGACGGTCTGGTGGAGACCAGCGAACGGGACATCGCGGAGGGCATCGACCGCCTCACCGGCGAGGCCGACCGCTATGTGGCGGGCGGCTTCCACGGAGCGGCCTGGCACCTGATCGAGGCGGTGGCCAAGGACGTGAACGACGACCGGGCGCTGCTGCTGATCTGCCGGGAACGCGCCCTGTAGCCGTACCGCCGACGACTGCCGCCCTGCAGCCGACGACTGCCGCCCTGCAGCCGACCGCTCTGCCGCCTGCCGCCTGCCGCCGACCGCTCTGTCCCCTGCCGCCGACCGCTCTGCCGCCCTGCCGAGCGGCCGGTCCCCGGCGCCCGGCCTCGACGGCGAACACCCTGCCCGTCCGGGCGGTGCTGCGCGGGACACTGGGGAGGTGACGACGACACCGCTGCTGACCCTGCCCGAAGTGGAAGCCCTCGCCCGCGAGGCGCACGCAGCCCAGACCGACAAGGCCGGACGGCCCTACACCGAGCACCTCCAGGCCGTCGCGAACGGCGTGCGTGCCAAAGGAGGGGACGACGAGCAGATCGCCGCCGCCTGGCTGCACGACGCCGTGGAGGACGACGCCCTCACCGAGGAATGGCTGCGCTCGGCCGCGCTCACCCGGCGCACGAAGGACATCGTCCTGGCGCTCACCAAGCGAAAGGGTGAGCCTCAGGAGGCCTACGCCCGGCGCATCCTCGACACCCCGGGCGCGCTCCTGGTCAAGGAGTCGGACCTCGCCCACAACGCGAACCCGGCACGGCTCGCGGTCCTGGACGAGCCGACCCGCACACGTCTGACCGAGAAGTACGCCACCATGCGCGCACTTCTCGGTCTCGCCGCACCGTGAACTCGTGGCACCTCGAACCGGAGGATCAGGCCTTGGCCCGCGCCCGGGCGATCTCCGTGGCGTCTCGCTTGAACGCCCACTCCAGCTTCGGCTCCATCGCGAAGCGGAAGGCCCGCCGCACCGGCGGGGTGCACAGCAGGGTGACGACGGCCGCCGCGACCAGTGAGACGAACACCTCACCAAGCGGCGCGCGCAGCCAGTCGTAGTTGTCGTACCAGCCCCAGGAACGGGACGCGCGGACCAGGAAGCCGTGCAGCAGGTAGCCGTACAGCGTGCCCGCTCCCAGCACCGTGAACCACCTGTGACGGCGCGGCACCCAGGACAGGAAGGCGGCCGTCAGCAGCGCCGAGCAGCCGAACAGCGCGAGCGTCATCACGGCGCCGACCCACCACGGCGCGCCCAGCTCCTGAGCGCTGTCACGGTGGTAGAACCACGCCGAACTCATCCGCGGCGCCGCCCAGTACGCCACCACCAGCGCCGCCAGGAAGACCGGCACCGAGAGGACGCGCACCTCGCGGCGGCGCAACATCTGGAAGTGCTCCGGCTTCATGAACAGGCCCAGCACGAAGAACGGCAGGAACTGCAGGACGCGTTGCAGATCGAGGTCGTCGCCGATGTCGGGGGAGACGGAGGCGAGCACGGCGATGGTGAGCGCCAGCGGGACGGGCCAGCGGACCACCTTCCACAGCGGGGTGGTCAGCCGCCACACGAACAGCGCGATCAGGAACCAGGTCAGGTACCAGGGGTCGAGCAGGCTGAGCGGATGGCCCGGGTCGTCGTCGGCCCAGCGCTTGAACAGGCTGTAGGCGGCCTCGAAGACGACGTACGGGACGGCGATCCCGGTGACCAGTCGCCGAAGCCGGTCCGGACGCATGTCGAAACTGCGGGAGAAGTAGCCGGAGATGAGGACGAAGGCCGGCATGTGGAAGCTGTAGACGACCATGTAGAGCGCTTCCGCGGTCCGGCTGTGGTCGGTCAGTGGTTCCCACGCGTGGCCGAGGGCCACCAGCACGATCGTCAGGTACTTGGCGTTGTCGAAGAACGCGTCGCGCTCTCTGGTCGGCCGGGCGTCCGGGACGGGGGAGTCGGCGGGCGTCCGGTGGAGCCGGGGGCTCGGGATGCCCGGTGCCGGCTCGGTGGACGGCGGCGCGGCGGACGGCGTCGCGGACCTGCCAGAGGCAAGGTCGGTGCTCTGACGGCCGTGCGGACTGAGCGAGTTCGTCACAGACCCTCCCACCAGGAACTCGGCGGAACGGCGCGGGACCTCACTGCGCATACGGGGGACGTGGCAGCGTGGAACATCTGAGGCACCCTAGCGGTGTGTGCGGGAATTCGTAAAACCCTCTCGGTGATTTCTTCACCGCTTCCTCGGGTACCCCGCATTTCATGGGAGTTGGCCGAGCAGTTCACGTGTCATCGCTCACTCCCGTATGCCCCTTGTGTCCACACTCATCCCGCTTAAATGGTGCATAACGTCTGCGGGCGACTCTGGTGAAATGTCCGGTTGATTGATGTTTAGTCAGCTGTTCTCGACCCCCCACTATGCCCGTCGCCACAATTCGAATTAACTGCGAACAGGATGTGCAGACGGGGTCGGTGGGCACGGAAACCATCGCCCCGAATTCGCTGTGCGTGGCGACGCTCGAATTCCCTTGCGCAGTCCGGCAGTTCACGTCACCGGAACACCCCGGGCGGAGGGGCCGGCGGGGCGGACCGCCGGTGAATGCTCACGCACCGCATACCAGGGGTCGGTTGGTGGCACGATTGTTCTGGCGGGGGTGTGCGGCATCGCACCTCCGCGCCGGGAGAGCGGACGACCTAGGGTGTGATCAGTTGTGGCCATTTCGCTGTCAGTGGTGCTGCTGTTGGCGATCGTCTTGGTGGTCTTGATCCGAGGGGGGTCGATCAAGGCGGGCCCCGCGATCGTCGCTGTCCTGTTCGGCTTCTTCCTCGCCTCGACCGGCATGGCCGACGACATCCAGCGGTTCCTGAACTCCATCGCGGAGACGATCAACTCGATCCAGTTCTGAGGAAGACCTTCACCGGCCCCGCCAAGGCCTCCTCCTCCGGGCGAACCCGCCCTCGTGCACGGAGCGTAGGTGGTCCTGTACGCCTTGCTCACCGCGTGGTGGGCGGAAGGGGTGGACAGCGGCTGATCGTGCGGGGAGGGGCAGGACGGGGTCCCGGGGCCCGTGGCCGCCGCGAGTGGCTGATGGCGGGGTGATCTCGGACACCGTGCGCCCTCACGAAGCGCGCGCCGCTCCGGCTCAGCCGATGTAGGGCTCCGGCCGCTCCGCCAAGCCGTGATCGATCCGCATCCGCATGGACGGATGGATGCTCAGCCAGTCGAGCCTGCTCGGCGCCGCGAACGCGACTTCCGTGCTCTCGCCGCTCGTCCTCGGTCCGCCCCCGGTGACGCGCGCCCGGAAGCAGATCGAGAACTGCTGACGTACCTCGCCGTCGTCGTACGCCATGACATGCGCGGGGTTCGTGTAGATACCGACCAGGCCCGTCACCTCGACGTCGAACCCGGTCTCCTCCTTCGTCTCCCGGACGGCCGCCTCGGGAGCCGACTCGCCGACATCGACCCCGCCGCCGGGCAGAGCCCACAGGCCGTTGTCCGTCCTGTGGATCAACAGGACTTCCCCGGCCTCGTTCAGCGCCACGGCGGTGACCGACGGCACGATGCTGTTCGCCTTGGGTGCGTTCGGATCGTTGAAGTAGTCGACACGGGCCACGCGTCCAGCGTCGCACGGCGGGCTGGCGCTCGACGGGGCTGTTGCGCCGGCCCACCCCATGGAGCCCCGGAAAACGATCAGGGCCAGGCGGAGGAGTGATCCTCTGACCTGGCCCTGAGCCGTATGGAGCGGGCGACGGGAATCGAACCCGCGTAGCTAGTTTGGAAGACTAGGGCTCTACCATTGAGCTACGCCCGCACAGCTAGCGCCGCGTGGCACTGATGGTCGGTGACCGCGGCACAGGAGGCATCGTAGCGGGTCGCGGGCTCTCCACGCACACCACCGGCCCGCCCGCCGTGCCGCTCATGAAATGCGGCAACCGTACTGCCTGTGGGCATGTACCCTACGTGTCGCACCGAAACGGGGTGTGGCGCAGCTTGGTAGCGCGTCCGCTTTGGGAGCGGAAGGCCGTGGGTTCAAATCCCGCCACCCCGACCACCGCCGGCCGTGTCGCCGGTTCGTAGATCACCTTGGGAGCGCGTACCGCCGCCGGTTACTATGCAAGCTGCGCGCCCGTGTGTCTGCACTGTTACGTCTCTCAAGGGCGTCTCAAGGGCGCGAATCCGCTGCAGCGCTGCGTGAACCGGTCCCGGTCCCGTAGAAGGTGTCAGCAGAACCCCCAAGAAGTCAGCCACAAGGAGACCGAACCGTGAAGAGCGCCGTGGAGACCCTGAACCCGACTCGGGTTCGGCTCACTGTCGAGGTGCCCTTCGAGGAGCTCAAGGCCAGCCTCGACGCGGCGTACAAGAAGATCAACCAGCAGGTCACGGTGAAGGGCTTCCGCAAGGGCAAGATCCCGGCCCGCATCATCGACCAGCGGTTCGGCCGCGGTGCGGTCCTCGAGGAGGCCGTCAACGACGCGCTGCCGAAGTTCTACACCGACGCCGTGAACGAGGCCGAGCTGAACGTTCTCGGCCAGCCCGACGTCGACATCACCGAGCTGAAGGACAACGAGCTGCTGTCCTTCACCGCCGAGGTCGACGTCCGCCCGACCATCGAGATTCCGGACTACTCCGGCATCGAGGTCGAGGTCGACGCGGTCGAGGTCGCCGACGAGGACGTCGAGAAGGCCGTTTCCGACCTGCGTGAGCGCTTCGCCTCCACCTCTCCGGTGGAGCGCGCCGCCGAGGACGGCGACGTCGTGACGATCGACCTGGAGGCCAAGGTCGACGGCGAGGTCCTGGAGGACGGGGTCGCGAACGGCGTCTCCTACACCATCGGCTCCGGTGAGCTGCTGGACGGCATCGACGACGCCGTGAAGGGCCTGGAGGCCGGTGGCGAGGCCACCTTCACCTCCGAGCTGAAGGGCGGCTCGGCGGCCGGCAAGGAGGCCGAGGTCACCGTCAAGGTCACCCAGGTGGCCGCACGCGAGCTGCCCGAGCTCGACGACGACTTCGCCCAGCTCGCCTCCGAGTTCGACACCCTCGAGGAGCTGAAGGCGGACAGCCGCAAGCGCCTGGAGAACATGAAGCAGTACGACCAGGCCACGCAGGCTCAGGAGCGCGTCCTGGAGAAGCTGCTGGAGCTGGTCGAGGTGCCCGTTCCCGAGAAGCTGCTCGAGGACGAGATCAACACCCGCAAGCACAACCTCGAGCACCACCAGCTCGGCCAGATGGGTCTGACCCTCGACAAGTACCTGGAGCTCCAGGGCAAGACCGCCGAGGAGTTCGAGACCGAGACGCGCGAAGCCGCGATCAAGGGCATCAAGACGCAGTTCGTCCTGGACGAGCTCGTCAACAAGGAGAAGCTGAACGTCAACCAGGAGGAGCTCACCGAGCACCTCATGCGGCGCGCGGCCGGCTCCGGCATGTCCCCCGACCAGTTCGCCCAGGCGGTCGTCGAGGGCGGCCAGGTTCCGATGCTGGTCGGCGAGGTGGCCCGCGGCAAGGCCCTCGCGGTCGTCGTCGAGGCCGCGACGATCAAGGACACGAACGGCGAGGTCGTCGACCTCGACGACGAGGAGGACGAGGAGGAGGCCACGGAGGCCGCCACCGAGGCCCCCGAGGCTGAGGCCGAGTCCGAGACCACGGAGGAGAAGCCGGAGGCGTAACACCCTCCGCCACGATCCACCGCGGGCCCCGGGACGCACTGCGCCCCGGGGCCCGCCCCGTTTCCCCAGGCTCGGCCGCCCGCTCGTTCGCTGGTCGCCCTCTCGTGCCTGATCTGCGGCCCCGCGTTCCCTGGGGCTGCTGCCCCCTTGGCTCCCAGGGGCTGTCGCCCGCTCGTGCCTGATCTGCGGCCCCGCGTTCCGTGGGGCTGCTGCCCCCTTGGCTCCCAGGGGCTGTCGCCCGCTCGTTGCCTGGGTCTGCGGCTCCCTGCGTTCCCTGGGTCTGCGGCTCCCTGCGTTCCCTGGGGCTGCTGCCCCCTTGGCTCCCAGGGGCTGTCGCCCGCTCGTTGCCTGGGTCTGCCGCCCCCGCGTTCCCTGGGCCTGCCGCCCTCTGGGTTCCCTGGTTCTACGGCCCCTCCGTTCCCAGGGTCGGCCGGGCCCTCTCGTTCCCTGGGACTGCGGCCCCTGGCCCCCGCCCGAGGGGCCCCACGCCCCGTGGACCCCGCGCTGCCTCCAGGGCCGCCCGGCCTGTGCCGGGTCCTGTGCGGGTGGCCGGTGGCTGACCGCGCCCGCGGTGGAGCCGCACCCGACCTATGCAGCTCGCGCCCCGGATTCCGGCGGGGCCCCGCGCTCCTGCGCGTACCGTCCGGCGCCCCGCGCCCCACTCCAGGCCGGCCATGTCCAGCTCGGCCGGTGCCTGAGGGCTGGGCCGCAAGGCCGATCAGCCCACCACGCACGGAAACCCACACACCGGATCGGCCCCTCACCCCCCGAATCGGCCCCTCTCCCGGATCGGCCCCTCCCAGCCCGGATCGGCCCCTCCGCCGGTGTTCGAGGCCGAGGCCGTTTCACGCCGACGAACCCCGCGACGAAACGCACCAGACCCGGCGCAGGCAGCGCCGTCACGCGCCATACGGACGGCCAAGCCCAGCGGAGTGACATGCGCTCACAGCGAACAGTCCCGGAACCGGGATGGCACTGTCGGGCCTGCGCGTTAGGGTCCATGAATACGAGGGCAGGGGAGTCCCCGGACGCGAACGCCGCCGGGAGGCGGTACGGCACCCGGGGGATCCTAGGCCTGAAGCAGAACACGTGAGACGGCCCGGCGCCGTCGTAAGACGAGCAGGTGGATACGTGACGAATCTGATGCCCTCCGCCGCCGGCGAGCCTTCCATCGGTGGCGGCCTCGGCGACCAGGTCTACAACCGGCTGCTCAACGAGCGGATCATCTTCCTCGGCCAGCCGGTCGACGACGACATCGCCAACAAGATCACCGCACAGCTGCTGCTCCTTGCCTCCGACCCGGACAAGGACATCTACCTGTACATCAACAGCCCCGGCGGTTCGATCACGGCAGGCATGGCGATCTACGACACCATGCAGTACATCAAGAACGACGTGGTGACCATCGCCATGGGCATGGCGGCCTCCATGGGCCAGTTCCTGCTCAGCGCCGGCACCCCCGGCAAGCGCTTCGCGCTGCCCAACGCCGAGATCCTGATCCACCAGCCCTCCGCGGGCCTCGCGGGCTCCGCCTCGGACATCAAGATCCACGCCGAGCGGCTGCTGCACACCAAGAAGCGCATGGCCGAGCTCACCGCCTTCCACACAGGCCAGTCGGTCGAGCAGATCACCCGCGACTCGGACCGCGACCGCTGGTTCGACCCGATCGAGGCCAAGGAGTACGGCCTGATCGACGACATCATGCCCACCGCTGCCGGCATGCCGGGCGGCGGCGGCACCGGGGCGGCGTAACCGGCGCACGCACGCCGGTGCGCGTCCCCCGCGGGTCCGCGGGCCGGCACGGCCCGGACCGGCCCGCAGGCCCGCGTACGCCGCCGTGAGCCGCGTACGCGACGCGCAGCCCCACCACCCCCCAGCCGACCGCCAAAGCCCTTCCCAGGCTCTCAGGAGACACCAGTGAACGACTTCCCCGGCAGTGGCCTCTACGGCCGCGTGCAGGCCGCTCGAGCGACGGCCGACCGTATGCAGGCCGAGTACACCGGCGCCCGCGCCGAGTCCCGCTACGTCATCCCGCGCTTCGTCGAGCGCACCTCCCAGGGCGTGCGCGAATACGACCCGTACGCGAAGCTGTTCGAGGAGCGCGTCATCTTCCTCGGCGTCCAGATCGACGACGCCTCCGCCAACGACGTCATGGCGCAGCTGCTGTGCCTGGAGTCGATGGACCCCGACCGGGACATCTCGGTCTACATCAACAGCCCCGGCGGCTCCTTCACGGCGCTGACGGCCATCTACGACACGATGCAGTTCGTGAAGCCCGACATCCAGACGGTCTGCATGGGCCAGGCGGCGTCCGCCGCCGCCGTCCTGCTGGCCGCCGGCACGCCCGGCAAGCGCATGGCGCTGCCGAACGCCCGTGTGCTGATCCACCAGCCGTACAGCGAGACCGGTCGCGGCCAGGTCTCCGACCTGGAGATCGCCGCCAACGAAATCCTCCGGATGCGCTCGCAGCTGGAGGAGATGCTGGCCAAGCACTCCACCACGCCGATCGAGAAGATCCGCGAGGACATCGAGCGCGACAAGATCCTCACGGCCGAGGACGCGCTCTCGTACGGCCTGATCGACCAGATCATTTCCACCCGCAAGATGAACAACTCGGCTGTCCGCTGACGCGAGCCTGTTATCGTTCGCCGCCCTTGGTGCGGGTCACGTCAAAGTGAACCGCGCCAAGGGGGGCCCGAACAGGGGCCCCGGCAAGGTACCGTCGGACATAAGGCACCAGGAGCCGCTGGATCTACGGCGTCTCCCAGGCGAAGGGGAAGCACACCGTGGCACGCATCGGTGACGGCGGCGATCTGCTCAAGTGCTCGTTCTGTGGCAAGAGCCAGAAGCAGGTCAAGAAGCTCATCGCAGGCCCCGGTGTGTACATCTGCGACGAGTGCATCGATCTCTGCAACGAGATCATCGAGGAGGAACTCGCCGAGACGAGCGAGGTGCGCTGGGAGGAACTGCCCAAGCCCCGCGAGATCTACGAGTTCCTCGAGGGCTACGTGGTGGGCCAGGAGGCCGCCAAGAAGGCTCTCTCGGTCGCGGTGTACAACCACTACAAACGGGTCCAGGCCGGTGAGAACGGCGGGGCCCAAGGCCGCGACGACGCCATCGAGTTGTCGAAATCGAACATCCTGCTGCTGGGCCCCACCGGTTCCGGCAAGACGCTGCTCGCGCAGACCCTCGCCCGCATGCTCAACGTCCCGTTCGCCATCGCCGACGCGACGGCGCTGACGGAGGCGGGCTACGTGGGCGAGGACGTGGAGAACATCCTCCTCAAGCTCATCCAGGCCGCGGACTACGACGTCAAGAAGGCCGAAACCGGGATCATCTACATCGATGAGATCGACAAGGTCGCGCGGAAGAGTGAAAACCCCTCCATCACACGCGATGTGAGCGGCGAGGGCGTCCAGCAGGCCCTGCTGAAGATCCTGGAGGGCACCACCGCCTCCGTTCCTCCGCAGGGCGGGCGAAAGCACCCGCACCAGGAGTTCATCCAGATCGACACGACGAACGTCCTGTTCATCGTGGGCGGCGCGTTCGCCGGTCTGGAGAAGATCATCGAGGCGCGGGCCGGCGCGAAGGGTATCGGCTTCGGCGCCACGATCCGCTCCAAGCGCGAAATCGAGTCGAAGGACCAGTTCGAGGACGTCATGCCGGAGGACCTGGTGAAGTTCGGGATGATCCCCGAGTTCATCGGCCGCCTCCCGGTCATCACCTCCGTCCACAACCTCGACCGCGAGGCGCTCCTGCAGATCCTGATGGAGCCGCGCAACGCGCTGGTGAAGCAGTACCAGCGCCTGTTCGAACTCGACGGCGTGGAGCTGGACTTCGAGCGTGAGGCCCTGGAAGCCATCGCCGACCAGGCGATCCTCCGCCAGACCGGCGCGCGCGGCCTGCGCGCCATCATGGAAGAGGTCCTCATGTCCGTGATGTACGAGGTCCCGTCCCGCAAGGACGTGGCCCGTGTCGTCATCACGGCCGACGTCGTCCACTCGAACGTGAACCCGACGCTGATCCCGCGGGACGCGCGGGGACGCGGCTCGGGCGAGCAGAAGACCGCGTAAGCGGAGCGACGCACGGAAGGGGCCCCGGTCGACGGACCGGGGCCCCTTCCGTGCGTCCGACGGCCTGGGGTCAGGCCTTGACGCGCACTTCCTTGCGGAGCTTGGCCGCGGTTTCGGCCGCCTCCTCCAGGGAGCCGGACTTGCCGCTCATGATGTCCGCGAAGTCCAGCGGCATCACCATGGCGACGGTGCTGTGGTCACCCCAGACGCAGAACGGGATCGACATCTCCTTGGGGCCGGCACCCGACTCGCCCATGTCGCCCTTGAGCTCCTGGCACTTGAGGACCGCACCGTCGAGGCCGCTCGGGCTGAAGGCCTTCGGGCTGCCGACGAGCTTTCCTTCGTCCTTGCTGCCCTCCTCCTCGCTCTTCTTCTTCATGTAGGCGAACATGCTGTCGACGACCGCCTCCGGGTCGTCGATCGTGCCGTAGACGCCCCCGAACGTCAGCTGCTTCATCGCGAGCGGGTTGCTCTCGTCGCCCGACTCGTAGGTGGCGTCGACGTCCTTGGGGTTCTTCACGCCCCAGGACTCGGCGTCCTTCAGATCCGACTTGGTCATGCCGCCGCTGCCGGACTCCTTGCCCTTCTTGTACTCACCGCCGAGCACCGACGCGGGAGCCGTCAGCTTGTGCGGCCCGTCGTCGGGGATGTCGGAACCGCTGCCGCCCCCGCCGCCTATGACGAAGTACGCCCCCACGGCAATCGCCGCCACGACCGCCACCGCACCGATGATCAGGCCCGTCTTCTTGCCGCCGCCCCCCGGGGCCGGCGGCTGCGGGACGGTGCCGTACGGGGGCTGCTGGCCGTACGGGGGCTGCTGACCGTAGGGCGGCTGCTGGCCGTACGGGTTGTCCTGGGCCGGAACGCCCTGGGGAGCCTGCTGGGGGTACCCGTAGCCGGGCTGCGGCGGAGCCTGCTGCGGATAGCCGTAGCCGGGCTGGGGGGCCTGGGGGGCGTTCTGCGGCGGCTGGCCGTAGGGGCCAGGCTGGCCGTAAGGCCCGGGCTGCTGGGGCTGCCCGCCATAGGGGCCTGGCTGGTTGTAGCTCATCTCTGGGTCTCCCCCCGGTGCTTATGTGTTCCGAACATCCTGACGGAACGGATCGCACCCTGTGACACGGGAAGCCCGACCGTTACCGAAGAATCGGGTTTCGGGACGACCCCGTGACACCCCTAAACTGAGCGGGTGACCGAGAACGCTCAGCAGCAGCCAACAGCGCCCATCACCGAACTGCCGACCCAGTACGCGCCGGCCGAGGTAGAGGGGAAGCTGTACGAGCGCTGGGTAGAACGGGGCTACTTCGAGGCGGACGCGAAGAGCGACAAGCCCGCGTACACCATCGTCATCCCGCCGCCCAACGTCACCGGAAGCCTGCACCTCGGGCATGCCTTCGAGCACACCCTCATCGACGCCCTGACCCGCCGCAAGCGCATGCAGGGCCACGAGACGCTGTGGCAGCCCGGCATGGACCACGCCGGCATCGCCACGCAGAACGTCGTCGAGCGGGAGCTCGCGAAGGAGGGCAAGTCCCGCCACGACCTCGGCCGTGAGGCGTTCGTCGAGCGCGTCTGGCAGTGGAAGGCCGAGTCCGGCGGACAGATCTCCGGCCAGATGCGCCGCCTGGGAGACGGCGTCGCCTGGTCGCGCGAGCGCTTCACCATGGACGAGGGCCTCTCGAAGGCCGTCCAGACCATCTTCAAGCGCCTCTACGACGACGAACTGATCTACCGTGCCGAGCGCATCATCAACTGGTGCCCGCGCTGTCTGACCGCGATCTCCGACATCGAGGTCGAGTACCAGGACGACGACGGCGAGCTCGTCTCCATGAAGTACGGCGACGGAGACGACACCATCGTCGTCGCCACGACCCGTGCCGAGACGATGCTCGGTGACACCGCGGTCGCCGTCCACCCGGACGACGAGCGCTACCGGCACCTGATCGGCAAGCTGATCAACCTCCCGCTCACCGACCGCTCCATCCCCGTCGTCGCCGACACCCACGTCGATCCCGAGTTCGGCACGGGTGCCGTCAAGGTCACCCCCGCCCACGACCCGAACGACTTCGAGATCGGCCAGCGCCACAACCTGCCGTCCCTCACCGTCATGGACGAGCACGCCGTCATCACCGCCCACGGCCCCTTCCAGGGCCTGGACCGCCTCGAGGCACGCTCCGCCATCGTCGCCGCGCTGCGCGCCGAGGGCCGGATCGTCGCGGAGAAGCGGCCCTACGTCCACTCCGTCGGCCACTGCTCGCGCTGCAAGACCACCATCGAGCCGCGCCTGTCCATGCAGTGGTGGGTCAAGGTCGGCCCGCTGGCCAAGGCCGCCGGCGACGCGGTCCGCGACGGCCGCGTCACCATCCACCCGCAGGAGATGGAGAAGCGGTACTTCGACTGGGTCGACAACCTCCACGACTGGTGCATCTCACGGCAGTTGTGGTGGGGCCACCGCATCCCCGTCTGGTACGGCCCGAACGGCGAGACCGTCTGCGTCGGTCCCGACGAGGAACCGCCCACCGGCGAGGGCTGGCGTCAGGACACCGACGTCCTCGACACCTGGTTCTCCTCCGGCCTGTGGCCCTTCTCCACCCTGGGCTGGCCCGAACAGACCGAGAGCCTCGCGAAGTTCTACCCGAACTCCGTCCTGGTCACCGGCTACGACATCCTCTTCTTCTGGGTCGCCCGGATGATGATGTTCGGCCTGTACGCGATGGACGGCACCCCGCCGTTCCACACCATCGCCCTGCACGGCATGGTCCGCGACCAGTTCGGCAAGAAGATGTCGAAGTCCTTCGGCAACGCGGTCAACCCGCTGGACTGGATGGACAAGTACGGCTCCGACGCGCTCAGGTTCACCCTGGCCCGCGGCGCCAACCCGGGCGTCGACGTCCCGATCGGCGAGGACTGGGTCCAGGGCTCCCGGAACTTCGCCAACAAGATCTGGAACGCGACGCGCTTCGCCCTCATGAACGGCGCGACGGTCGAGGGACCGCTCCCGGACGCCTCCCGGATGTCCGCCACCGACCGCTGGATCCTCTCCCGTCTGAACTCGGTCGTCGCCGAAGTCGACGCGTTCTACGACGACTACCAGTTCGCGAAGCTGTCCGACGCCCTCTTCCACTTCGCGTGGGACGAGGTCTTCGACTGGTACGTCGAGCTGTCCAAGACGACGTTCCAGGCGGGTGGCGAGGCCGCCGAGGTCAGCAAGCGGGTCCTGGGCGAGGTCCTGGACGTCACGCTGAAGCTGCTGCACCCGGTGGTCCCGTTCGTCACGGAGACGCTGTGGACCACCCTGACCGGCGGCGAGTCGGTCGTGATCGCCGACTGGCCGCAGGACAGCGGCTTCCGTGACTCCGACGCCGAACGGGAGATCGAGACCCTGCAGCAGGTCATCACGGAGGTCCGGCGCTTCCGCTCCGACCAGGGGCTCCAGCCCGGCCAGCGGGTCCCGGCCCGGCTGAACCTGGACGGCACGGCGCTCGCCACCCACGAGCCGGCCATCCGCCAGCTCCTGCGCCTGCAGCCGGAGGGCGACGCCTTCACGGCGACGGCGACCCTCCCGGTCGCGGGCGCCGAGGTCGCGCTCGACCTGTCCGGCGCGATCGACGTCGAGGCGGAGCGCAAGCGGCTCGCCAAGGACCTCGCGAGCGCGGAGAAGGAGAAGGCACAGGCCACGGCCAAGCTCGGCAACGAGGCGTTCCTCGCCAAGGCGCCGGACCAGGTCGTGGAGAAGATCCGCACCCGCCTCGCCAAGGCGGAGGAGGACATCACCCGCATCCAGTCCCAACTGGCCCGCCTGCCGGAGGCGTAGCCGCCTCTCGTGCTTGCGTCACGACGTCGGGGCGGGGGGGGGGGGGGGGGGGGGCCCCCCCCCCAAACCCCCCCCCCCCCCCCCCCCCGCCCCACTTCGTAGACTGTCCCCGTGAGTGAGCTCCCCCCGGACGACAGCGACCGCTTCGACGAGATCGTCGACGCCGAGACGGACCGCGACCCCGATCTCGCCGTGATCGAGGCAGGCAGCCGTACCCTGCGCACCCAGGGCGGACCGCCCCAGACGGACGTCCCCGCGCGCCCCACCGACCCCGAGGTCGACAAGGCCCTACGGGAGGTCGAGGCGGAGCTCGCCACCCGCTGGGGCGAGACCAAACTCGAGCCCTCCGTGACCCGGATCGCCGCGCTCATGGACGTGCTCGGCGAACCGCAGCGCGCATACCCCTCGATCCACATCACGGGCACCAACGGCAAGACCTCCACCGCCCGCATGATCGAGGCCCTCCTCGGAGCCTTCGAACTGCGCACCGGCCGCTACACCAGCCCCCACGTCCAGTCGATCACCGAGCGGATCAGCCTGGACGGCGCCTCGATCTCCGCCGAGCGTTTCGTCGAGACGTACAACGACATCAAGCCCTACATCGAACTCGTCGACTCCCAGCAGGAGTTCCGGCTCTCCTTCTTCGAGGTCCTCACCGCGATGGCGTACGCGGCGTTCGCGGACGCGCCGGTCGACGTGGCCGTCGTCGAGGTGGGCATGGGCGGCAGCTGGGACGCCACCAACGTGATCGACGGCGACGTCGCCGTCGTCACCCCCATAGACCTCGACCACACCGACCGCCTCGGTACCACCCCCGGCGAGATCGCGGTGGAGAAGGCCGGCATCGTCAAGCAGGACGCCACCGTGATCATGGCCCAGCAGCCGGTCGACGCGGCCCAGGTACTGCTGAAGAAGGCCGTCGAGGTGGACGCGACCGTGGCCCGCGAGGGCCTGGAGTTCGGCGTCGTCTCCCGCCAGGTCGCCGTGGGCGGGCAGCTGCTCACGCTGCGCGGGCTCGGCGGCGAGTACGCGGAGGTCTTCCTGCCGCTGCACGGCGCCTACCAGGCGCACAACGCCGCCGTGGCACTCGCCGCGGTCGAGGCGTTCTTCGGTGTCGGCTCCCAGCGCCCCCAGCCGCTCGACTTCGACACCGTCCGCAAGGCCTTCGCCTCCGTGGCCTCCCCGGGCCGCCTGGAGGTGGTGCGCCGCTCGCCGACCGTGGTGCTGGACGCCGCCCACAACCCGGCCGGCGCCCGCGCCACGGCGGAAGCCGTCAGCGAGGCGTTCGACTTCAGCCGGCTCATCGGTGTGGTCGGCGCGAGCGGTGACAAGAACGCGCGCGGGCTGCTGGAGGCGTTCGAGCCGATCTTCGCCGAGGTCGTGATCACCCAGAACTCCTCGCACCGCGCGATGGACGCGGACGAACTGGCCGGGATCGCGGTGGAGGTGTTCGGCGAGGATCGCGTCCAGGTCGAACCGCGCCTCGACGACGCGCTGGAGGCCGCCATCACGCTCGCCGAGGAAGAGGGCGAGTACGCGGGTGGCGGCGTGCTGGTCACCGGTTCCGTCATCACCGTCGGCGAGGCCCGACTGCTCTTGGGGAGGGGCTGAGTTCCGTTGCGTACCCTCTGTGCTTCGACCCTGATCGGCGAGTTCTTCGTGATCGGCTTCGCGGGGCTCGTCGCGATGAAGGACTCCGACCTCTCCATGACCACGGTCTGGACGGTCTGCGGTGTCGCGATGGGGCTGAGCGTCCTGCTCTGCGGGATGATCACCCGCCCCGGCGGGGTCCATCTCGGATGGGCCCTGCAGATCGCGTTGATCGGATCCGGGTTCGTCGTTCCGGCGATGTTCTTCCTGGGGCTGGTCTTCGCCGCCCTGTGGTGGGCGTCGGTGCACTACGGGCGGAAGATCGACGAGGCCAAGGCGCGGTTCGCCGGAGAGGCGGAGAAGGCCAGTCCCTCCGGCGCCTGAGCCGGCCCCTGAGCCGGCCCGGCGGGGCCCGGGCTGGAAGTACCGCTTCCCTGACATTGAGTGACGCGCACCAGGCCACGCCCTGTAGCCTCGGTGCTCTCCGCACACCTGAATCACATGTAATCCGTAAGGAGCCACGCTCGTGACCCAGCGCACCCTCGTCCTTCTCAAGCCCGACGCCGTCCGTCGCGGCCTGACCGGCGAGATCATCAGCCGCATCGAGCGCAAGGCCGGCTGGCAGATCACCGCGCTGGAGCTGCGCACGCTGGACCAGGACACCCTGGAGCAGCACTACGGCGAGCACAAGGGCAAGCCGTTCTACGAGCCGCTGGTCGCGTTCATGGCCTCCGGCCCGGTCGTCGCCCTGATTGTCGAGGGCGAGCGGGTCATCGAGGGCGTGCGCGCGCTCGCCGGCCCGACCGACCCGATCGCCGCCGCGCCCGGCTCCATCCGTGGCGACTACGGCGTGATCGTCCGCGAGAACCTGATCCACGCCTCGGACTCCGAGGAGTCCGCCGAACGCGAGGTCAAGATCTTCTTCCCGGCTCGCGCCTGAGCGGTGAGCCGGCGGCGGGCGGGCGTTGCGCCCGCCGCCGGCTCCCGTGCCGCACGCAGGTCTTGCGTGCCCGAGCGGGGTGTGGGGGTGGAAGCCATCGGTGGCCAGGTGGCCCCCACCCGAACGGCCCACCACAGCCCCACGGAAAATCCAGCAAAAATTCACCCTGACCGGATGTCAGGAGAGTGGCGGCCGACCAGCGGCAGCCGTAGATTTCCGGCCGTCCGCTGGCATATGCGTGCCGATCGGGGGAACGGATGCCCCCGTTGGCCCGTCTCCAGAAGCGAGACCGCGCATCATCTGCTGACAATGGCGAAGACCCTCGCGCGGTGTTCCGCGGTGGCGAGACTACGATGGACGCCATCACGTCACCGCGCCCACCTCGCCGTCCTGAAAAGCCGTCAACGCTCCACTTTGGGAAGGCCAGACGAATCCTGATGGGGAACTCAATGTCGTTCATCGGCCGTGACATGGCTGTCGACCTCGGGACCGCCAACACGCTGGTGTACGTCAGGGGTCGCGGGATCGTACTCAACGAACCGTCCGTGGTCGCGATCAACACCAACACCGGTGGCATCCTCGCGGTCGGCGCCGAAGCGAAGAAGATGATCGGGCGCACGCCCGGCAACATCGTGGCCGTACGTCCGCTCAAGGACGGCGTCATCGCCGACTTCGAGATCACCGAGCGGATGCTCCGCTACTTCATCCTGAAGATCCACAAGCGGAGGTATCTCGCCCGTCCTCGCGTGGTCGTCTGCGTTCCCTCCGGGATCACCGGTGTTGAGCGGCGCGCCGTCATCGAAGCGTCCTCCCAGGCCGGCGCACGTCAGGTGCACATCATCGAGGAGCCGATGGCGGCGGCCATCGGCTCCGGACTGCCGGTGCACGAGGCCACCGGCAACATGGTGGTGGACATCGGCGGCGGCACCACGGAGGTCGCGGTCATCTCGCTCGGCGGCATCGTCACCGCCCAGTCCATCCGGGTGGCGGGCGACGAGCTGGACAACGCGATCATCCAGCACATCAAGAAGGAGTACAGCCTCCTCCTCGGTGAACGGACGGCCGAGCAGATCAAGATCACGATCGGTTCGGCGTACGACCTCGACACTGACGAGCACACCGAAATCCGTGGCCGTGACCTCGTTTCCGGGCTGCCGAAGACCGTTGTCGTCTCGGCGTCCGAAGTCCGCAAGGCCATCGAGGAACCGGTCAACGCCATCGTCGACGCCGTGAAGACCACGCTCGACAAGTGCCCGCCGGAGCTGTCCGGCGACATCATGGACCGCGGCATCGTCCTCACCGGCGGCGGCGCTCTGTTGAGGGGACTCGACGAGCGGCTGCGCCGGGAGACCGGGATGCCGATCCATATCGCCGAGGACCCGCTGGACAGCGTGGCGCTCGGATCCGGCAAGTGCGTCGAGGAGTTCGAGGCGCTCCAGCAGGTGCTGGACGCCCAGCCACGCAGATGACGTACGGCCGCGAGCGCGCGTACGCCGGCCGGAGGTGCCCCGCGGGTTCCGGTGCGTACCCGTGAAGTCGGCGCGTCGGCTCGAGCGGTGCGACGGACCGGGCCCCACGCATCGGGCCGGCCCGTCCGGCCCGCGCACCCGGGTCGACACGCGCGCTGCATCCGCCGTACGGGGTAGCCGCAGCTGCCATCCCGTGCGGCGGATCGTTGAAACACAGGCATAAGCTCCCGAAGGGGCGCGGGGCTCCCCAGGCTTCCAGGGCTCCCCCAAGGGCTATAGGAATTCCGACGAGGAAGGCACGGCCGCCGCACGTGAGGGACACACGAGAGAGTCGGCTGCTCCTGGTGCTGCTGATCGCCATCGCGTTCGCATTGATCACGGTGGACATCCGCGGCGGGGAGGACTCACCCGTCGACGGTGCCCGGCATGCCGCCGCCGCCGTCTTCGGCCCGGTCGAGAACGGTGTCGCGGCCGCGGTCGACCCGATCGGCAACGCCGTCGCCGCCATCCGCGACTCCGACGAGCGCCACGACCGCGTCGCCCGGCTGGAGCGCGAGAACGCGGCGCTGAAGGCGAAGCTGGGCAGCGACGACCGCAACCGCAGCCGGGCCACGCAGCTCGACAAGATCCTCAAGGTGGCGGGCGAGGGCCAGTACGGCATCAAGGGAGCCGAGGTCATCGCGATAGGAGCGGCGCAGGGCTTCTCCTGGACCATCACCATCGACGTCGGCGCCAACGACGGCATCAAGCGCGACATGACCGTCCTCAACGGAGACGGTCTGGTCGGACGGGTCACCACCGTCGGACCGAACACGGCCACCGTGCTCCTCGCCAACGACCCCGACTTCACCGTGGGCACCCGCATGGAGTCCACCGACGAACTCGGCTTCGCCTCCGGGCAGGGCGACCGACCGCTCCGCGTCGAACTCCTCAACGGAAAGGCCAAGGTGAAGAAGGGCGACCGCCTGGTCACCTTCGGCTCGCAGGCCGACAAGCCGTTCGTCCCGGGCGTACCGGTCGGCGATGTGGTGCGGGTCGACCCCTCGGGTGGCGACCTGACCCGCACGCTCTATGTGAAGCCGTATGTGAGCTTCACCAGGCTGGACATCGTCGGCGTGGTCGTCGAGGCCCCGGCCAGGGACCCGCGCGACACGGTCCTCCCAGACAAGCCCAAGCCGACCCCCACGCCCACCGTGACGGTGACGGTGACGCCGTCGGCCGGTGGGGTCGCCGACGGCTCGCAGCAGGAGCAGCAGGGACAGCAGGACCAGCAAGGGAACGGGCAGCAGGAGCAACTGGCGGACCAGCAACTGGAACAGCGGCAGCAGCAACAACAAGATCAGCAGCAGGACCTGCAGCAATACCAGCAGCAAGAACAGTAGGAGCTGAACTTTCATGCGCTTCAACCGGTTGCTGCTCTCCACCACCCTCGTGGTCGTCGCCCTGGTGATCCAGGTGAGCATCCTCGCCCGGCTCCAACTCCCGGGCGCCGTACCCGACCTGCTGCTCCTCACGGTGCTCGGCCTGGCCCTGGTCTACGGACACGTCGGCGGCGCCCTCATCGGCTTCGGCGCCGGACTCCTCGCCGACCTGGCCCCACCCGCCGACCACGCCGCCGGCCGCTACGCCCTCGTGCTGTGCGTCATCGGCTATCTCGCCGGCCTCGTCAAGCCCGACAACGGCCAACTCAGGTCCGCGACCGGCCCGATGGCCGTCGTGGTGGCCGCCGCAGTCGGCACCACCCTCCTGTACGCGGGCGTCGGGGCGCTCGTCGGTGACACCGCCGCACGTCATGTGGGCCTCGGCAGCCTGCTGTTCACGGCCGCGCTCTACGATCTGCTGCTCGCGCCCTTCGTGGTCCCCGGGATCATGGCGCTGGCCCGGCGCGCCGAGAACGATCCGCTCGCCGAGACCAACTCCGCCACCAAGGTCACCGATGTCTCCTCGGGCTGGCTGTCCTCCGGCACCGGTCTGAGCATCGGCCGCCAGCGCGGCGGAGGCCTGCGGATGAAGGCGGCGAGAGCGCGCGTGGCCCGCGCCGGGCGCATCAAGGGGGTCAAGCGGCTGTGAGACAGCGGGCGACACACACGACCCGGCACACCATCCGATACACCACCCGATCGAGGGACATCGGGCGGGAACGGCGGAGACGGGGCCGGACGTACACAAGTCGTACACACAGAAGGATCGGTGGCGAGCCGTGCACCCGCAGGGAACGAGCGACGAAGGACTGACAGGGGGGCCATGACCAACATCCCGGAGACCGGCCGGACCCCCCGGGTCCAGATCCGGCTCGTCATCATCCAGATCCTCGTCCTCTCCCTCTTCGGCACCCTCGGCGGCCGGCTCTGGTACCTCCAGATCCGCAACGGCGAGGAGTACGCCAAGGAGGCCTCCGGCAACCACGTCCAGCAGGTCGTCCAGCCCGCCGTCCGAGGCTCCATCCTCGACGCGCGCGGAGTGCCGCTCGCCGACAACGAGACCCGGCTGGTGGTCTCCGCCTCGCGCACCGAGCTGATGAAGATGAAGGACGACGGCAAGGCGGTCCTCACCAAACTCGCCGGTGTACTCGGCATGAAGCCCAGGGACGTGATGGAGAAGGTCCGGCTGTGCGACGCCGAGACGCCCCAGCCGTGCTGGAACGGCTCCCCGTACCAGCCCATCCCCATCACCGACGAGGCAACCGCCAAGCAGGCCCTGCAGATCCGCGAGCGCTCCGAGGACTTCCCCGGCATCACCGCCGAACCCCAGGCCGTCCGCCGCTACGCGAGCCCCGGCGATGCCAACACCGCGCAGGTCCTCGGCTATCTCTCCCCGGTCACCGACGATGAGATCAACAAGGCCAAGGACACCGACTCGCCCTACCTGCGCTCCGACCAGGTCGGCCGCTCCGGCCTTGAACGCGAGTACGACAAGCAACTGCGCGGCAAGGCGGGCGTCACCCGTTACGAGGTCGACAACCTCGGCCGCGTCATCGGCCAGGCCAAGAGCGACGAGGCCCAGCCCGGCGCCAACGTCGTCACCAGCATCGACGCCCGCGTCCAGCGGGTCGCCGAGTACGAGCTCAACGACGCCATGAAGAAGGCCCGTGATGTGTTCGACAAGAACACCGGCCGCAACTACAAGGCGGACTCCGGCGCCGTCATCGTGATGGAGGCCAAGACCGGCCGGGTCGTCGCCATGGCGTCCAACCCGACGTACGACCCGAACGCCTGGGTCGGCGGCATCTCCGCCAAGGATTACAAGAAGCTCACCGGCAAGAACTCCAACTACCCGCTGCTCAACCGCGCCATCCAGGGTCAGGCAGCTCCCGGCTCGATCTTCAAGGTGGTCCCGACGGCGGCCGCGGTCAACGCCGGCTACGCCTTCGACGGGCGCTACGACTGCTCCAGCTCGTACGCGATCGGCGGCCAGGTCTTCAAGAACTTCGAATCCAAGGGCTACGGCCCCATCAGCCTCGGCCAGGCTCTCGAGGTCTCCTGCGACACCGTCTTCTACCGCCTCGCCCACGAGGAATGGCTGAAGGACGGCGGCAACAAACCCAGGAAGAAACCCAAGGACTGGTTCTACAAGACCGCCCACCAGTTCGGTCTCGGCGCGCTGACCGGCATCGACCTGCCGAACGAGGTCAGCGGCCGCGTCCCCGACCGCCAGTGGAAGCAGGCGTACTGGAAGGCCAACAAGGACGCCTGGTGCAAGTACGGCGACAAGGACGGCTCGTACGCCGAGCGGATCGCCTACGAGAACTGCCTCGAAGGCAACCGGATGCGCGCCGGTGACTCCGTCAACTACTCCATCGGACAGGGCGACACCCTCGTCACCCCGATCCAGATGGCGACGATCTACGCGGCCATCTCCAACGGCGGCACCCTCTACGACCCTACGGTCGGCAAGGCGATCATCAGCGCCGACGGCAGGAGCGTCAGCGAGATCAAGCCGAAGGCACACGGCAAGCTGCCGATGACGAAGAAGACGCGCGACGAGATAGACCAAGCCCTCGCGGGTGTCGTGACCGGCGGCGGTACGGCTGCCTGGCGGTTCGGCGGCTGGCCGCAGGACAAGATCCCGATGCACGCCAAGACGGGTACGGCGGAGGTCTACGGCAAGCAGACCACCTCCTGGTTCGCCACATACACCAAGGAGTACTCGGTCGTCATGACGATCTCCCAGGGTGGTACGGGTTCCGGCGCCTCGGGACCGGCTGTGCGCAACATCTACGAGGCGCTGTACGGCCTGAACGACCAGGGCGAACAGGACCTCAAGAAGGCACTGCTGCCCACCCCGCAGAAGTCCCTGCCGAAGATCCAGCCCGACGGCTCGATCGACGCCCCGAAGACCGAGAAGTACGACCCGAAGGCACAGCAGGCCACCGAGGAGGACCAGACGGCGCCCGCCGGACAACTGCCCACCGGCACAGCGCCCTCGCGGTCACCGGAGAACCGCAACACCCGCAGGCGCTCGCCCGGCGGCCGCGCCACCCGGAAGCGATCACCCGGCGGCCGCGTCCACAGGAGGACCACCAGGCAGCGGAGGATGCCGACATGACCGGCGCCAACAGCTTCTCCGTCTCCGGCTATGGCCCCGAACGCGCCGGCTGGTCGCGGGTGTTCGCCCGCGACTCGCTGGCCCGCCGGCTCGACTGGCCGATACTGCTGTCCGCGCTCGCCCTGTCCTTCATCGGCGCCGCCCTCGTCTACTCGGCGACCCGCAACCGCACCGAACTCAACCAGGGCGACCCGTACTACTTCCTGCTCCGGCACCTCCTGAACACCGGCATCGGGTTCGCCCTCATGGTCGGCACGGTCTGGCTCGGCCACCGCACCCTGCGCACGGCCGTGCCGATCCTGTACGGGATCTCCGTCTTCCTGATCCTCCTGGTGCTCACCCCGCTGGGCGCCACCATCAACGGCGCGCACGCCTGGATCGTGCTCGGCGGCGGCTTCTCCCTCCAGCCCTCCGAGTTCGTCAAAGTCACGATCATCCTGGGCATGGCCATGCTGCTCGCCGCCCGGGTCGACGCGGGCGACAAGCCCTACCCCGACCACCGCACGGTCCTGCAGTCCCTCGGCCTGGCCGCCGTCCCGATAGTGATCGTGCTGCTCATGCCCGACCTCGGCTCGGTCATGGTCATGGTCGTCATCGTGCTCGGCGTACTGCTCGCCTCCGGCGCGTCGAACCGCTGGGTCTTCGGACTGATCGGCACGGGCGCGATGGGCGCGATCGCGGTCTGGCAGCTGGGACTCCTCGACGAGTACCAGATCAACCGCTTCGCCGCCTTCGCCAACCCCGACCTCGACCCGGCCGGCGTCGGCTACAACACCAACCAGGCCCGGATCGCCATCGGCTCCGGCGGCCTGACCGGCACCGGACTGTTCAAGGGCTCGCAGACCACCGGACAGTTCGTGCCGGAACAGCAGACGGACTTCGTCTTCACCGTCGCGGGGGAGGAACTGGGGTTCGTCGGCGCCGGACTGATCCTGGTCCTCCTTGGGATCGTGCTCTGGCGGGCCTGCCGGATAGCGCGTGAGACCACCGAGCTGTACGGGACGATCGTCGCGGCCGGGATCATCGCCTGGTTCGCGTTCCAGTCCTTCGAGAACATCGGGATGACCCTGGGGATCATGCCGGTGGCGGGCCTGCCACTGCCCTTCGTCAGCTACGGAGGCTCGTCGATGTTCGCGGTCTGGGTCGCCGTGGGCCTGCTGCAGTCGATCAGGGTGCAGCGGCCGATGTCGGCATAGGCGGCGGATGCGCGTACTCGATCCACCGCCCACCCACGCCGGCACAGGCGAAGTCCCATGTCGGCGTGGGTGCCTTCGTCGGCGCGGAGTCTTCGGGGACTGCCCACGGCCGGGATTCCCGACTAGATTCAGTCCATGGCGGACACCAAGCGTGAAATCGAGCGGAAGTACGAAGGTCCCGTGGCCGGTGACGCAGCGGTGCTGCCGGACCTGACCCGCGTACCCGGCGTCGCAGAAGTCGTCGACAAAGGCGTCGCGGATCTCGACGCCGTCTACTACGACACGGTCGACGAACGCCTGGCGGCAGCGAAACTCACCCTGCGCCGGCGCACCGGTGGCGACGACGCGGGCTGGCACCTCAAGCTCCCGGTCTCCGACGGCGTACGCGACGAGATCCACGCCCCGCTCTCCGGCACCGTCCCGCGCACCCTGTCCGGCCTCGTCCGCTCCCGGATCAGGGACGCCGAACTCGTCCCCGTCGTAAGGCTGTTGTCGGCACGCGACGTCCGCCATCTCGTCGACGCCGACGGCGCGCTGCTCGCCGAGGTGAGCATAGACACCGTGCGCGCCGAGCGGCTCAGCGGCGGCAAGGGCACAGCCGAGTGGACCGAGATCGAGGTCGAACTGGCCGACGACGGCGACCCCGAGTTCCTCGACAAGGTCGACAAGAAACTCCGCAAAGCGGGCGTCCGCCGCTCGTCGTCACCGTCCAAACTGGCCCGCGCGCTGAGCGAGACGGCGCCCGGGAAGCCGCGCAAACGTAAGGACGTGCCGTCCGCCCCGCAGCCGGTGCCCGGCAGCGCCGGTGATTACGTCCTCTCCTATGTCCGCGCCCAGTACGACGCGATCATCGAGCTCGACCCCGCCGTCCGCCGCGACGTCTTCGACTCCGTGCACAGCATGCGCGTCGCCACCCGGCGCATGCGCAGCGTCTTCCGTACGTACCGCAAGGTCCTCGACCCCGCCGTCACCCGGCCGCTCGGCGACGAGCTGAAATGGCTGGCCGGGGAACTGGGAGTCGACCGCGACCAGGAGGTGCTCACCGACCACCTCACCGCCGCGCTCGCCGAACTGCCCCGCACCCTCATCGCCGGACCGGTCCGCGGACGGCTGCGGACCTGGACACAGGCCCGGCGCGGCGGCTCCCGGCGCCGGCTGATCTCGGTCCTCGACGGCAAGCGCTATCTGGCGTTGCTCGGCTCGCTCGACGCGCTGCTCGCCGAGCCACCGCTGCTGCCCGGCGCGGCGGGAAAGCCGGAGAAGGTGATCGGCAAGGCCGTGCGCGAGGACTTCGGTGCGCTGTCCGCCCTGGTCGAGCAAGCCCTTCAGGCGCCGCCCGGCACCGACCGCGACACAGCGCTGCACGAGGCCCGCAAGAAGGCCAAGCGCGCCCGGTACGCGGGCGAGTCCGCCACCCCCGCGCTCGGCGAGCGCGCGGAGACGCTGGCCAAGGCGATGAAGTCCCTGCAGAACCTGCTCGGCGGGCACCAGGACAGCGTGATGATCCGCGAGGCCCTGCACGACCTCGCCGAGCAGGCCCACGCGGCGGGCGAGAACGGGTTCACCTACGGGCTGCTGTACGGGCGCGAGGAACAGCGGGCGGCGGCGGTGGAGGCCGCGCTGCCGGAGGCGTGGGAGGGGATCCGCGCGCGGGTGGCCGTCTGAGTGGGGGTGGCGGTCTGAGTGGGGGTGGCGGGCTTAGTGGGGTGGCCGTCTGGGCGGAGCGGTCTTAGTGGGGGCGTCTGGGCGGGGCGGCGGTCTTGGTCGGGTGGCCGTCCGAGCGGAGCGGTCTGAGCGGGATGGTCTGAGAGGGGTCGTCTGGGCGCGGTGGCCGTCCGACGGGGCCGTCTGGGCGGGGGGTGGCCGTCGGAGGGTGATGGCTCACTGGGCGGGGCCGTCCGAGCGGGCCGTCTGCGCGGGGGTGGCCGTTCGAGGGGGCCGTGTGGGCGGGGGCGGCGCGCGTCGGAGGGGGATGGCTCACTGAGGGGGCGGCCGTCCGAGTGGGGATGGACGTGAGAGGCGGCGTGGGCCGGCCGTGCCAGGGGGGTCTCCGGCCGCGTTAGGCTAGATGGTCACCCCTGTCAGGCTCACGAAGGTTCGCGAGATGTCTGCCGAAGCCGCTGCGGCCGCTGTGTCAGTGTTCCCGCAGCTCGAAGCTCTGCTCCCGCATGTGCAGAAGCCGATCCAGTACGTCGGCGGAGAGCTCAACTCCACGGTCAAGCCCTGGGAGTCCTGCGACGTCCGCTGGGCGCTCATGTACCCCGACGCGTACGAGGTCGGGCTGCCCAACCAGGGTGTCATGATCCTCTACGAGGTCCTCAACGAGCAGGAGGGCGTCCTCGCCGAGCGCACCTACAGTGTGTGGCCGGACCTGGAGGAGCTGATGCGGGAGCACGGCGTCCCGCAGTTCACGGTGGACAGCCACAGGCCGGTTCGCGCTTTCGACGTCCTGGGCCTGAGCTTCTCCACGGAACTGGGCTACACCAACATGCTCACGGCCCTGGACCTGGCCGGGATCCCCCTGGAGTCCAAGGACCGGACGGAGGACGACCCGATCGTCCTGGCCGGCGGCCACGCGGCCTTCAATCCCGAGCCGATCGCGGACTTCATCGACGCGGCGGTGATCGGGGACGGCGAGCAGGCCGTGCTCGACATGACGAAGATCATCCGTGCCTGGAAGGCGGAGGGCCGCCCCGGCGGCCGTGAGGAGGTCCTCCTCCGCCTGGCGAAGACCGGCGGGGTGTACATTCCGGCGTTCTACGACGTCGAGTACCTCCCCGACGGTCGCATCGGCCGCGTCGTCCCCAACCGCTCCGGCGTCCCGTGGCGCGTGTCGAAGCACACGGTGATGGACCTGGACGAGTGGCCGTACCCCAAGCAGCCCCTCGTCCCGCTCGCCGAGACCGTCCACGAGCGCATGTCGGTCGAGATCTTCCGCGGCTGCACGCGCGGCTGCCGCTTCTGCCAGGCCGGCATGATCACCCGCCCGGTCCGGGAGCGCTCGATCACGGGCATCGGCGACATGGTCGACAAGGGCCTGAAAGCGACGGGCTTCGAGGAGGTGGGCCTGCTCTCCCTGTCCTCCGCGGACCACTCGGAGATCGGCGACATCGCCAAGGGCCTGGCGGACCGCTACGAGGAAGACAAGATCGGTCTCTCCCTCCCCTCCACCCGGGTCGACGCCTTCAACATCGACCTGGCGAACGAGCTGACGCGCAACGGCCGCCGCTCGGGCCTGACGTTCGCTCCGGAGGGCGGCTCGGAACGCATCCGCAAGGTCATCAACAAGATGGTCTCGGAGGAGGACCTGATCCGGACCGTCGCCACGGCCTACGGCAACGGCTGGCGCCAGGTGAAGCTGTACTTCATGTGTGGCCTGCCGACGGAGACGGACGACGACGTCCTGCAGATCGCCGACATGGCGACCCGAGTGATCCAGAAGGGCCGCGAGGTCTCCGGCTCCAACGACATCCGCTGCACGGTCTCGATCGGCGGCTTCGTCCCCAAGCCCCACACTCCCTTCCAGTGGGCCCCGCAGCTCTCCGCCGAGGAGACGGACGCCCGCCTCGAGAAACTCCGTGACAAGATCCGCGGCGACAAGAAGTACGGCCGCTCGATCGGCTTCCGCTACCACGACGGCAAGCCCGGCATCGTCGAGGGCCTCCTCTCCCGCGGCGACCGCCGCATCGGCGCCGTGATCCGCGCGGTCTACGAGGACGGCGGCCGCTTCGACGGCTGGCGCGAGCACTTCTCGTACGACCGCTGGATGAGTTGCGCGGACAAGGCACTGGCGGTCTTCGGCGTGGACGTCGACTGGTACACGACCCGCGAGCGGTCGTACGAGGAGGTCCTCCCCTGGGACCACCTCGACTCCGGCCTCGACAAGGACTGGCTCTGGGAGGACTGGCAGGACGCCCTCGACGAGACGGAGGTCGAGGACTGCCGGTGGACACCGTGCTTCGACTGCGGGGTGTGTCCGCAGTTCGATACATGGCCACAAGTGAGCAACAGCGGGAAGAAGCTGCTGCCGCTGACGGTCAAGAAGTCGGCTCCGACGAGCTGAAACGGGCGCGGGGGTGAGCGGTGAGGCGTTGCGGCGCATTTCCGAGGCGCTGACGGAAGCGAGCGAGGAGGAGGCTGCCGCCGTGCTCCGTGAGCTTGGTGCTCGGGCTGGGCGGCAGCGGTCCTTGCGGGATACGCCGAGAACGCCCTTGCCGCCGCCTGGGGACTCGTCGCAAGAAGCTGTTGCCGCTCACGGTGAAGAAGGCCGAGACCAGGGGACACGCACACTGACGTCAGTGAGGCGTTGCGGCGCGTGTAGAGGCCCCTGGGAGCGCGTGTGGAGGCCGCCGGGAGACGGTAGCCGGGAAGAGAAAGAGCTGCGTTCTCCGCCGCCGCTCCTGCGGCGGCGGTCTCCTTCTCGCGGTGTTCAGGTCACCAGCCGGCGGGGCGCAGGTGTGGCAGTGAGGTCGGGTGGCGGAGGTCCAGTTGGGTGGACAGCTCTGCTGCGCTCTCTTCGTGGTGCCGGGCTGTCGGCGGGTCGGCCTCAGCCAGCAACCGTACGAGTACCTGGTGCGCCTGGGCTTCTTCGTGGAGGTGGTGATCTTGTCGGGCAAGAGTGAGGGCGAGCGTGCACTGCTGGACTGCCTCGGTCTCCTGCCCCAACGCGTCGAGGGTCCGGCCGAGTTCGGTTCTGGCATGCGCCTCGAGTCGGCTGTCGTTGTCCAGCATCGTCACTGCGGAGCGTTGCGCCGCCAGCGCCTCGTCCAAGTGACCTGAGTCACGCCGAGCCGCGCCGATGAGCACGAGCGTCTCGGCTTCGCCTTCCTTGTCACCGATCCGCTTCCGAAGGTCGCGGGCTTGCTCGAGGTGGCCGAGGGCCTCTTGGTGGGCGCCGAGGGCGATCAGGCATCGGCCCAGGGCCGTCAGTACATGGTCGTCGGGGCTGAGTTGACCGAGTTCCTCGCAGCAGGTGTAGGCCGCCCGGAGATAGGACAGCGCTGTCTCGTGCTCGCCCTGCAGTCCTCGGACGGTGCCGCGGGTCCAGTAGGTGATGATCTTCGCGTCGATTCCCAGCGGGGACAGGCCGGCGATCTCCGAAAGTACGGCGAATGCCTGCTCCGCGTGGTCGTGCGCTGCCGAGTGGTCGCCTCGCTGCACGTACATCAGGCCCAGCAGGGCGAGCGTGTGCGCACGGAACTCCTTGTTCTCGTGGTTCTCGTGCAGTTTCGCCGAGGCGGTCAGCAGGTCGTAGGCGAGGGTGGTGTGGCCGGCCGACCAGTGGGCCAGTGCCAGCAGCGTGTTGAGCATCGCCTCCCCGCCCTCGGCTGCGTCCTGTGCCGCGGACAGGCCCTGCTCGAGCAGTTCGATCGGATCGCCGACGACGTGTCGGGCCAGAAACTGCCAGAGGGAGATGGCCAACTGCCAGGAGTAGTCGCTGTATCCCTCCGCGGCGGCGCACCGGGTCGCGGCCAGGAGATTGCTTCGTTCGGCCATCAGCCAGGCCTGCGCCGCTTCAGCCTGTGTGCCCCCTTCCGCGAGGCGTGCTGCCGCATCCGCCACGGCCCCCAGGTAGTGGACGAGCATCCGCTCGGTCACCTGCGGGTCGTCGGCCAGGCCGCGGGCGTACTGCCGCAGCAGGTCGTGCTGGCGGTAGCGGCCGACCGCGGGCTCTTCGGCCAGATGAACGTCGATCAGCCTCTGCAGTGCGTCGTCGGCCGCCTGTACCGGGAGGCCCGTCATCGCGGCGATGACGGCGGCGTCCGCGTCCGTGCCGGGATGCCGCCCCATGGCGCAGAACACCTGCTGGTCGGTGGTCGAGAGCTGTTGGTGGGACATGCTGAAGGCCAGGGCCACCTCTTGGCCGGCGAACAGCTTCGGCAGTCGCCGCCGGACACTGGCGAGTTGTGCCGACAGATGCGCGATGGGCCAGGCGGTACGGTGCGCGAGCCGAGCCCCGGCCAGTCGCAGCGCCAGTGGGAGTCCCGCACACAGGCGGACGATGCCGGCCACCGCATCCGGTTCGGCGGCAGCCCGGTCGGCCCCCACGATCCGGGCGAAGAACGCCGTGGCCTCCGCTTCCGGCAGTACGGACAAGGGCAGCGGGCGTGCCCCGGCCAGACCGGACAGCCTGGCCCTGCTGGTCACGATCACGAGGCCGGGGCCGGCGGGCAGCAGTGAGGCCACCTGTGCTTCGTCCACGGCGTTGTCGAGGACGACCAGGAGCGGCATCGCCGCCGTCTTCGCCCGCCACCGCGCCTGTGCGGAGCCGGGCGCAGTGACCCCGAGCTGGCCCAGCAGCATCTCCACGGCTTCGTCGACCGTCAGCGGTGTCTTTCCCGGACTGTGGCCCTGGAGATCGACGAAGAGGGCACCGTCCGGAAACCGATCGGCGAGCAGGTGCCCGGCCTGAACGGCGAGCGACGTCTTACCGACCCCGGCCATCCCGTCGACGGTGTAGAGGGCCGCACCGTCATCTACGGCCGCCACCAGGCGGGCGAGTTCGTCCTCCCGTCCGGTGAAGTCGGGCAGAGCGCGAGGAAGGCAGTTACGCCCTGCCACGGCGGCCGTGCTCGGTTCCGGGGAGCCAGGATCGTCGTCACGAGCCGGACGAGCCGGACGAGCCGGACGAGCCGGACGAGCGGATCGAGTGGCTCCAGCGGATGACAGAGTCCGGTCGGGATGCCGGTCATCCGACGTCCTGGGGCTCGGCGGCGTGGGCGGCCGTGACAGCAGGGAACTCTGTGTCGGTCCGGAGCCGGATGGATCGGCGGTGGCGGTTGAACCGATCGGACTGACAGCTGCGTCCGTGGTGAGGATCTGCTGGTGCAGTTGCCGCAGAGCCGGTCCCGGATCACAGCCGAGCTCATCGCCCAGTCTTCGTCGGATGACGTCGTAACTCCTCAGCGCATCGGCTTGCCGCCCGCACCGGTACAGGGCGAGCATCAAGTGTCCGGCCACCCGTTCGTCCAGCGGATGCGCCTCTGCCCGCGCTGAGCATTCGGCCAGGATCCGGGTGTGCTGTCCCAGCCGCAGCCGCACCTCCACCAGCTCCAGTTGTGCGGCGAGTCGCTCCGCGTCCAGCCGGGAACGCTGGGCGTTGAACCATGGGGTGTCCAGCCCGGCGAAGGCGTCACCGCGCCACAGCCCCAGGGACTCGTGCCACAACGCCTGCGCACGCTCATCCACATCGGCCGCGCGGGCCTGAGCCGTCAGGTGACGGAACCGGTGCAGATCCACCGCCTCCGCATCGACCCTGAGCCGGTAGCCGCCCTGCTCCCGCACGATGTCCGCCCCCGGCTCCGCCAGCGCCTGGCGCAGCCGGGACACATACCCGTACAAGGTTTCCCGGCCGCGCCGCGGAGTCCGCTCGCCCCACACCCGCTCGACCAGCGCATCTGCCGGCACCGCCTGGTCGGCATCCACGAGCAGCGCACCCAGGACCTGCCGCTGCCGCGCATGTCCCACATCCACCAGCGTCGTGCCCTGCCATGCCTTGATGGCGCCGAGAACACCGAACCGCACAGCCTTCTCCAAGTCTTGATCACGCCAACCCTGGGTCTACCCGCCGTTGATGAGCGCCCCCAAGCCCCATTCAAGACTTCTTGAAGGTTTTCCGAAGGCAGCCTCTGCACAGTGGGTCACGTAACAGCCGAGCACGGCAGGTACGGGCTGGTGCCGCGGTCGATTGTTGGGCCGCCGGAGCAGCCCTGGCAACAATGCGCCGGCCGCCGAACTGCTGTTGCGAGCCCGGAGAAGCCCGTCTGCCGACGGGCGGCCGGAGGGCGCCGGGCCGGTTCAGGGGGAGCCGGGACCGGCGTCCGCGAGGGGGACGCCTGTGTGCCGATCCCGAGGAGGAACCACGACGTCTGCGTTGAGAGAGGGGGTTGACGCGAATGGCCATGCCTTGGCGACCGCTGCCGTTGGACGAGCCGGACGGAGCAGCCGGGGCGTGACCGGTCTCTCCCGTCGGCGGAAGCAGTGCTGCACGCGTGCGCAAGGAGCGCAGCCGAGTACGGGTCCAGCAGTGCCCCGAGGGGGGGAGCACTGCTGGCCCGGCCGGCGGACTCCCGGACGGCAGGGGGAAACGCTTCGGGGGAGCCGGGCCGGCATCCGCCGCGGAGTCCAGGAACTCTGCCCGCACACTGCCGGACGGTGGCGGATGCTGCAGCCTGTCGGCAGCGGGCACGAGTTCGGTTCCGGTTTCGTGTCACCTTCTCGGCCGTGAACGGCCGAGTTTGTTGGCTCGGTCGTTCACACCTCGTCGCGCTCCCGACTGCCCCCTACGACAGGACGGTCACGGGTCGCATCTCCCACTCCGGTCAGACCGGGTGTGGGACGGGCATGGTGACGAATGCCCACGCCGAGCGTGCGCGGTCGCGCACGTTGACCCCGGCGACGACGTCGGCCGGACCAGCGAGCCCGCACCGACGACAGCGGAAATGATCCCGGGCGGGCCGGTTGTTCTTCACCGCCCGCACCGCCGGTTGCGCGGACAGCCCGAAGGTGGCTTTCAGATCCGTGTACACCTCCTTCTGCAGGCCGTTGCGGTCCTTGAGACCTTTGGCGAAGGCAACCTGCGAAGCGTAGGTGGCGGCCCGGTTGCAGGTACGCAGGGTCGCCTCGAGTGCCGACGCCTGCTCAGGCGTCGGCAGCAACTTCACCTGCACGACCAGCTTCACGACACCGGACCGTAGTACGACTCCCGCACACACGACTGCCGTTCACCCGACGCTCACCGCAACCGGTGACTCACGGACCGATCGTTCGCATTCCCCGGCTCCGCCGGGCAGCCGTGCGGACGCTCCGCGCCGGACGAAGAGCTGACGCGGCGACGCTCCGCGCCGCGGCCGACAGCAGGCGATTTCTCCCCGGCGTGAACGCCGGGGCATCCTCACCAGAAGCAGGTGAAGCGATCCGGCAGGGCCCGTCACGAGCGGGGGCGACGCTTGCCCTGGAGTGGACTCCAAGTCGTATGGTCGCGGCATTTCCAGCAGGACGACGTCCAAGGAGAGATGCATGCGCCACCGCGTTCTGGGCGGGACAGGCATCGAGGTCAGCCCCTACTGCCTCGGCACCATGATGTTCGGCTCCATCGGCAATGCCGACCACGACGAGTGCGTCCGCATCATCCACGCCGCGCTCGACGAGGGGATCAACTTCATCGACACCGCCGACATGTACTCGGCCGGAGAGTCGGAGACTGTCGTCGGCAAGGCGCTGAAGGATCGCCGCGACGACGTGGTCCTTGCGACGAAGGTCCACTTCCCCATGGGTGAGGGCCCCAACCGGAGCGGGAACTCGCGGCGTTGGGTCGTCCGGGCGGTGGAGGACAGTCTGCGGCGGCTGGGAACGGACTGGATCGACCTGTACCAGGTGCACCGGCCGGACCACACGACCGACATCGAGGAGACGCTGTCCGCGCTGACCGACCTTGTGCGACAGGGCAAGATCAGGGCGTTCGGCTGCTCGACGTTCCCCGCCCACGAGATCGTCGAGGCGCACCACGTGGCCGACCGCCGCGGGCTTCAGCGGTTTCGCACCGAGCAGCCGCCCTACTCGCTGCTGGCCCGAGGTGTGGAGAAGGATGTGCTGCCGGTGACGCAGCGCCTGGGGATGGGGGTTCTGACCTGGAGCCCGCTGGGCTCGGGTTTCCTGACCGGCCGTTACCGGAAGGGCCGGGCTCTCGATCTGAGCAGCGGACGTCCCACCCTGCACCCGCACCGCTTCGACCCGTCGGCGCCGCGCACCGCCGCGAAGCTGGAGGCGGTGGAGCAGCTCGTCGCCGTGGCCGAGGAAGTGGGCTGCTCGTTGCCGGAGTTGGCCATCGCCTTTCCGCTCGCGCATCCAGCCGTCACTTCGGTGATCATCGGCCCGCGCACGATGGAGCAACTGCGGAGCACGCTCAAAGGCACGTCCGTGCTGCTGGACGACGCCGTCCTCGACCGGATCGACGAGATCGTGCCGCCCGGTACCGACGTCTATCCCCCGGACGGCGTGTGGGCTCCGCCCTCGCTCACCACACCGGCGCTCCGGCGACGCACGGCGGAGTCCAGGCCCGCCGCCTGAGATAGGCCCGGTGGCCACGGGTCAGGCCCGGTGGCCACGGGCCACGTCCGGTGGCCACCGGCGATCGGGTACGGGAACCGCGCCCGTCCCGGGCTCCCCGCAACCGCTCCTCACAGGGAAGAGCGGTCCGTCTGCTCGGCGGGTGGCCTGGCTTGTCCTCCGACCGGGCCCGCACCTGCTGGCCGCATGATCACTCGCGTCACCGACTTCGCCCACGGTCCCAGGCACTGTCGCCGTGGACGCGCCGTCTAGGGTGCGGGCATGAGCTCGCGCGATTACCTCTCCGAACTGTTCTCGCTGGACGACCGGGTCGCCGTGGTGACGGGCGGGAGTTCCGGCATCGGCCGAGCCGTCGCCGGGGCTCTGGCGCGAGCGGGGGCGAGCGTGGTGATCGTGGCCCGCAAGGAGGCGGAGCTGGCCGCGACCGTCGACGAGTTCGCGGCGGACGGCTGCCGGGCCGGCTGGGTGAGCGCCGATCTGAGCACCCGCGCCGGGGTGCGCGCGGCGGCGGAGCGGGCGGCCGCGGTGTTCGGCGAGCCCGACATCCTCGTCAACAGCGCCGGGATCAACCTGCGGCCGCCGATGAGCGAGCTGGGAGAGGACGTGTGGGACGCCACCATGGCGGTGAACCTGGAGGCGCCCTACCTGCTGGGCCAGCGGTTCGGCCCCGGCATGGCCGAGCGGGGCTTCGGACGGATCATCCACATCACCTCCCAGCAAGCGCACCGGGCGTTCGTCCACAGCGGCGCCTACGGCGTATCGAAGGGGGCGCTGGAGTCGCTGGCCCGCTCACAGGCCGAGGCGTGGTCGGCGCACGGCGTCACCTGCAACACGCTGGTGCCCGGCTTCGTCATGACCCCGCTGAACGCGCGGTTGTCGTCCGACCCGGAGAAGGTGGCGGCGCTGGCCGCACGCACGATGGTCGGGCGCAACGGCCTGGCCGAGGACTTCGCCGGAGCGGCGGTGTTCCTGGCCGGCCGCGCCTCCGGCTATGTCACCGGACAGGCGATCCACGTCGACGGCGGGTTCTCCGTCCACTGAGCCGACGCCCCAGACGAACGAGGATCAGCACCCGGGATCCCGGGCCATCGCCGATCACCCGTGTTCTCGACGGCGAGCCGGTGCCTGCGCGTGATGGTTCAAACACGTGACGTCCGAGTCGGGCGGCGGGGAGTTCGAGGACGAACCGGGCGGGAACTGCGGTATTGGGTGCCTACGGGCGCATCCGTTGAAGTCGCCCCTGCGTCTACGTCGGTATGGACCTCGAAAAGCGCCCCGTCGACGCGCCGGTGCACCGAGCACCCGCGCAGCCCTCGGGTGAGGGCTGTCTGGTGGTGGCGATCCGGATTCCGGTACGGATCGTCGTCCTGGTGCTCGTCGTTCCCCTGCGGATGGTGTGGGACGCGCTCGTGGTCGGCGGACGGTTTCTGAACGACACCGTGCTGCGGCCCGTCGGGCGCGGCCTGATGTGGGTACTGGCGCCGGTCGGGCGGGCGCTCGTGTGGCTCGCCGAAGGGACCGCGACGGCCGTCGGCCTGGCGCTGCGGGGCGTAGGGGTCGCGCTGCTCTGGCTGGGTCGGCTGCTCTTCGTGTGGCCGTGGGTCGCGCTGTGGCGGTACGTGGTGGTGCCGGCCGGCACGGCTCTCGGGTGGCTGGGGCGGATGCTGGTCGTGGTGCCCGCCGTGTGGCTGTACCGGCGGGTGCTGACACCGGTCGGACACGGGGTCGCGGCCGGTCTCCGTTGGCTGTGCGCGTGGCTCCTCACACCGGCCGGGCACGGGATCACCTGGCTCGTGAGGGGCATCGGGACCGTCGTCACGGCCGTCGGTACGGGGGTGTACCGGGGTCTCGCGTGGCTGGTGCGGTACCTCCTCGTCGTACCGGCGGTGTGGCTGTACACGTGGGTGCTCACACCGGTCGGGCGTGGGATCGCATGGGCCGTGCGGGCCCTCGTGACCGGTCTGCGGGCCGTCGTGACCGGTATCGGCGTGGCGCTGTACTGGATCGCGCGGGTGCTGTTCGTGCTGCCCGCGGTCGCCCTGTGGCGCTGGGTGCTGGTGCCGGTCGGGCGTGTGCTGGTGGTCGTCGGGCGGGAGACCGGCGAAGCGCTCGGGCACGCATGGCGGGTCGCCGGGCACATCTCGCTCGTCGTGGGACGGTTCCTCGGGCGGCTGCTGCGGTGGATCTTCGTGGAGCCGGTGGTCTGGGCGTATCGGACCGTGCTGACGCCGTTGGGGCACGTCGTGCGCGACGCGCTGTGGCGCCCCGCGGCCGGGGCGGCGAGGAGCGTCGGCCGCGTCGTCCGGCAGGCGGTAACGGCGGCCCGGGACGGTGCGCGTCAGGCCCTCACGGCGGCCCGGGACGGGGCCCGGCAGGCCCGCGCCGACTTCCGTCGGATGCTGTTCGGGGCGCCGAAGCGGCCCGAGCCGGTGGCCCTCACCAAGCCCCCGGTCAAGCAGAAGGCATAGGCCCCATCGATGGATCACCGGCCGGTCGCCGCGGCGTCGCGGCGCCCATGGAGATCCATCAGAAGGGCAGGCCCGACGGGAACCGATACGCGGTGCGGCGCGTACTCTAGGTAGCAGTACGACCGCACTCACGAAGGAACAGGACACTGGGCAAGCGACAGCCCGAAGGCCCGCCGCCCGCACCCGCGGTGCAGCGCATCCGACTGCGTTACACCAAGCGCGGCCGCCTCCGGTTCACCAGCCACCGTGACTTCCAGCGCGCCTTCGAGCGTGCGTTGCGCCGTGCCGAGGTACCGATGGCGTACTCGGCGGGGTTCACACCGCACCCGAAGGTGTCGTACGCCAATGCCGCACCCACCGGCACGGGCAGTGAGGCGGAATACCTGGAGATCGCGCTCACCGAGGCGCGCGACCCGGAGAAACTGCGAGCGCTGCTGGACGAGTCGCTGCCCGGCGGGCTCGACATCGTCGACGCGGTCGAGGCCCGGACCTCCGGGCTCGCCGACCGGCTGACGGCGTCGGTGTGGGAACTGCGCCTCGACGGCGTGGACCCCGCGGACGCCCAGCATGCGGTGGACGCCTTCAAGGCGGCGGACACCGTCGAGGTCCAGCGCCGCACGAAGAACGGGATGCGCACCTTCGACGCCCGTACCGCAGTCGTCAGCCTCGACGTGAGCGACGGCGGGGGCGACGGAACGCACAGTCCACAGCCTGATAGGCCGACCGACCAGCCCTGTGCGATACTGCGGCTGGTTGTTCGGCACGTGACGCCTGCCGTACGACCCGACGACGTCCTGTCCGGTCTCCGAGCTGTGGCCGACCTGGCGCCGCCGGTCCCCGCAGCGGTGACCAGGCTGGCGCAGGGGCTCTTCGACGAGGAGTCCGGCACGGTGACCGACCCGCTCGCGCCCGACCGCGAGGCAGTCATGGCCGCCCCGGCCGCTCTTCAAGGGGCCGCTCCGGCTGCCGCCGCGACAGCGCCGGCGTAAGGAAGGTTCCGCGTAGGAAGGTCGCCGTAGCGCCGCCCTTGGACTCGGGAGCCACCTGGGTCGGGCAGCGCACCGACACAGAAGACTTTCGCCAGGCCGTACGTATACCGCGTACGGAACCGGCGAGAACATGACACAGAGAGCTCCCGTGCGGCGCCCGCGCCCCGGACGGCGGCACCGCGCAACGCGCGAGCCGCGGACGTCACCGGCACCGCCGGACCAGGCGCGGCGCCCGGGAGCCTGACGGGAGACCCACCCGCATGCTCGAACCGATCGAACCTGCCGAGTCCGCACCGGGCTCCGAGAACAGCACCCCCAGCGACACCCTGCCGCCGCGCCGCCGCCGTCGCGCCGCGTCGCGGCCCGCGGGGCCGCCCACGTCCGCCACCGACACCGCGGTGGAGACCACCACACCCGCCATAGCGGCCGCGACGACGGAGGACCTCGTGGCGGACCGGCCGACGCCGCCCGCCGAGGCGGAGGTGCCGGAAGGCGCCACCGCGGCCGCCGTCGAGCCCACGCAGCTCGTGCCCGCGGAGCTGGAAGAGGCCGAGACCGAGACAGAGGCCGAAACCGAGACAGAGGCCGAAACCGAGACTGAGGCCGAAACCGAGACTGAGGCCGAAACCGAGACTGAGGCCGAAACCGAGACCGAGGCCGCCGAGGCGGCGCCCGTCGGCGCTTCCGCCGCTCCCCGCCGTGCGCGCCGGCGCGCCTCCGCTCCCGCCGGTGCGCCCAAGGGCGCGGAGGCGGTGGAGACGGTGGTGCCGGTGGAGTCCGCCGGGACGACCGCGTCCGCCGACGAGCCCAACGTCCCGGCGACCGTCTCCGCCGAGCCGGCGGCCGGTAGCACCGAGCCACCCGCTCGTACGCGCCGCCGGGCCACCCGTCGGGTCTCCGCGCCGACGGGTACGCCGAAGAGCGCCGACGAGGCCGCCGAGACGGCGGCGACGGTCGTGACCGCCGAACCTGCCGGGACCGGGGCCGGGACCGGCGAGGCCGTCGAGCCCCAGGCCGCCGCGCCGGTCGCAAGCTCCGGTACCGACGCGTCCGCTGAGACCGCCGCGCCTACTGAGACCGAGGCGCCCACAGAGACCCCCGCGGCAGCTGAGACGCCCGCGACCGCAGAGGCGTCGGCCGACTCCGAGACCGCCGCCCCGCGCCGTACCCGCCGTCGCGCCACCCGCCGGGCCTCCGCGCCCGCCGGTGCACCCGCGACGAGCGAGGACGCGGCAACCGACGGCACGACGAGCGAGGGCGCTGTGACCACCGAGACCACCCCCGCCGACGAGTCCGTGACGGCCGCCGCCGAGGCCCCGGCCGCCGTCGTGCCCGAGCAGCCCGCCGCCGAGGCCGACGACACCACGCCGCGCCGTACGCGTCGCCGTGCCGGCCGCCAGGCCGCCGCGCCCGCCGCCGCACCGGAGACCGCTGCCGAGGCCGGCACCGAGCCCACCGAGGTCGCCGAGCCCGCCGAGGCCCAGGCCGAGGACGCCGAGGACGGCTCGCACCGCCGTACCCGTCGTCGTGCCGCACGTCAGGCCGCCGTCGGGTTCTCCGAGCCCGCCGTGCACAAGACCGTCGTCGAGGAGGCGCCGGCGCGTCCCGCGCGCCCGGCGGTGGCCGTGTTCCAGGCGCCCGTCTTCACCGAGCCGATGTTCCAGACGCCGGAGCGGGCCGCCGCCGCGGCCGCGGCCGAGGCGGCCGAGGAGACCGTCGAGGCGAGCGAGGAGGAGAGCGGCGCACGGCGCCGGCGCCGCAGGCGCGGCGGGGCCGACGAGGACGTGCCGACGACCGAGACTGTCGAGACCACCGAGCAGGCGGCCGAGACCCACGAGGCCCACGAGGCCCACGAGGCCGATGAGGCGGAAGAGCCGGAGGACTCCGCGGAGGAGGCCGGTGAAGCGGGCGACGACAGCGAGGAGACGGGTTCCCGCCGTCGCCGCCGTCGCGGTGGCCGGCGTCGGCGCCGTGGCGAGGCCGCCGACGGTGAGGCGCAGGAGAGCGACGAACTCGCCGCCGAACAGGCCGCCCAGGACGCCGAGGACACCGCCGAGCAGGCGGAGGAGGACGCCGAGGACGAGCACGAGGAGTCGTCCGGCGGAGGCACCAGCAGCAGCCGGCGCCGTCGTCGTCGTCGGCGTCGCGCCGGTGACACGTCCGTCGACACCGAGCCCGGCGAGGGCGACCCGGAGCGCACGATCGTCAAGGTCCGCGAGCCGCGCAAGCCCGCCGAACCGTCCGACGAGGTGCAGTCCATCAAGGGCTCCACGCGTCTGGAGGCCAAGAAGCAGCGCCGCCGCGAGGGCCGTGAGCAGGGCCGCAGGCGCGTCCCGATCATCACCGAGGCCGAGTTCCTGGCCCGCCGCGAGGCCGTCGAGCGCGTGATGGTCGTGCGCCAGAGCGGCGAGCGCACGCAGATCGGCGTCCTCGAGGACAACGTGCTCGTCGAGCACTACGTCAACAAGGAACAGTCGACCTCGTACGTCGGCAACGTCTACCTCGGCAAGGTGCAGAACGTGCTGCCGTCGATGGAGGCCGCCTTCATCGACATCGGCAAGGGCCGCAACGCCGTCCTGTACGCAGGTGAGGTCAACTTCGAGGCGCTCGGCATGGCCAACGGGCCGCGGCGCATCGAGTCCGCCCTCAAGTCCGGCCAGTCGGTCCTCGTGCAGGTCACCAAGGACCCGATCGGCCACAAGGGTGCCCGGCTGACGAGCCAGGTCTCCCTGCCCGGCCGCTACCTCGTCTACGTCCCCGAGGGGTCGATGACGGGCATCAGCCGCAAGCTTCCCGACACCGAGCGGGCGCGTCTGAAGACCATCCTCAAGAAGATCGTTCCCGAGGACGCGGGCGTCATCGTGCGCACCGCCGCCGAGGGCGCGAGCGAGGAGGAGCTGCGTCGCGATGTCGAGCGGCTGCAGGCGCAGTGGGAGGACATCCGGAAGAAGGCGAAGAACGGCAACGCCCCGACGCTGCTGTACGGCGAGCCGGACATGACGGTCCGCGTCGTCCGCGACATCTTCAACGAGGACTTCTCCAAGGTCATCGTGAGCGGCGACGAGGCGTGGGAGACCATCCACGGATACGTCGCCCATGTCGCGCCCGACCTGGCCGAGCGGCTGCAGCGGTGGACCTCCGAGGTCGATGTCTTCGCGACGTACCGCATCGACGAGCAGCTCGCCAAGGCGCTGGACCGCAAGGTGTGGCTGCCGTCCGGTGGCTCGCTGGTGATCGACAAGACCGAGGCCATGGTCGTGATCGATGTCAACACCGGCAAGTTCACCGGGCAGGGCGGCAACCTCGAGGAAACCGTCACCAGGAACAACCTGGAGGCGGCCGAGGAGATCGTCCGCCAGCTGCGGCTGCGCGACCTCGGCGGCATCGTCGTCATCGACTTCATCGACATGGTGCTGGAGTCCAACCGCGACCTCGTGCTGCGCCGGCTGCTGGAGTGCCTGGGCCGCGACCGTACGAAGCACCAGGTGGCGGAGGTGACCTCGCTGGGCCTGGTCCAGATGACCCGCAAGCGGGTCGGCCAGGGCCTGCTGGAGTCCTTCTCCGAGACCTGCGTCCACTGCAACGGCCGTGGCGTCATCGTGCACATGGAGCAGCCGTCCGCCCCCGGTGGCGGCGGCAAGCGCCGCAAGCGCGGCCGGGGCGGCGCCGAGCACGAACACGAGGTCGTCGTGGAGGTCGTGGACACCGAGGAGGTGCCGCAGACCGCCGACGAGACGGAGGCCGAGACCGTGGCCGAGGTGGCCGCCGAGGTCGCCGCGCCGGCGGCGCTCGCCGCGCCGGACTTCGCGCCCGACGAGGAGCTGTACAGCAGCGTCGCCGAGGCGGAGGCCGCCGCGTCCCGCGGTGGGCGTTCGCGTCGCCGGGCGACCCGGCGCGTGTCCGCTCCGGCGGGTGCGCCCCGACCGGAGTCCGCTCCGGCGCAGGCCCGTCCGGAGCCGGTCAGGCCGCGCGAGGAGGCGCACGCCGAGCCGGTCGCCGTCGAGGACCCGGTCGTCGAGCCTCCCGCCACCCCCGTGGCGGAGGACGCTGCGCCCAAGGGCCGTACGCGCCGTCGCGCCACCCGCAAGGTGACGTCCCCGGCCGGTTCGCCGAAGATGGCGGACGAGGACGCGGCGACGATCACCGAGTCGGCCGCACCGGCCGCACCGGCTGCACCGGCCGCGCAGGAGCCGGCCGCCGAGGCCCCGGCAGAGGACGAGGCCCCCGCCGCGTCGGCCGCGCCCGTTCCGGCGGCGGACGAGGCCGTCGAGGCCGCGCCCGCCCGCCCGCGTCGCCGTGCCGTGCGCAAGGCCACCGCGCCCACCTCCTCCGAGGAGACGGCCGTCGTGGTGGTCCCCGCGACGACGGACAATCCGGCGGAACCGGAAGCCGCGGAAGAGCAGGCCGCGGAATCGGCTGGTTCCGAGGCGGCGGTCTCGTCGGCGGAGTCCGCCTCCGCGGAGGAAGCGGGCGAGGAGGCCGCGCCGGCCAAGAAGACGGCCCGCAAGCCGGCGAAGAAGGCGACGGCCAAGAAGGCCGCCACCAAGAAGACGGCGGCGAAGAAGACGGCCGCCAAGAAGACCGCCGCGAAGAAGACGACCGCCAAGAAGACGGCGGCGAAGAAGACGGTGGCGGCCGAGCAGCCGGCGCAGCCGACGGTGTCGGCGTCCGCCGACGAAGGCTGAGCCGCGAGAGGCGATCGCCTCCCCGGTGAACCGGTGCCCCGGTCCGGCGGTTAGTCCGCCGGCCGGGGCACCGGTGTGTCACGGCCATGTGCGCGGATCGGGCGGATGGTGGTCCGCTACCGCGTTGCGCGCGAACGCCCGCATATCGGGAGTATCACAAGAATCGCTCGCCTCTTGGAGCACGAACGCTTGCTTGTGAAACTCAGGCGTCACAGGTTTTCGAGTACCGGGCGGCGTTGGGGAGAGCGCTTGCTGGCGGCAGGGGAGGGGATCGTATGGTGCGCGTGTGCCGAAAAGGCACTGGGCGGCACCGTGCTGTGAAGCCGGTCACGGGCGCGCGCCAGGCAGTCGCGCTGGCGACGGTGCTTTCCGCGGCAGGGGTGCAGCTGGCCGCCTCGGGCGGGGCCGCGGAGGCGGCCGACGCGACCACCTGGACCGAGGGGCCGATCTTCAACGACCCGTTGGGCACCACCGACGCACAACTCGCGATCCGCACGCGGCTGCTCGAACTGACCAACGCCGCACTGCCCGGGTCGACGATCAAGATCGCCGTGTACCACCTGTGGGAGACGACCGTCGTCAACGCCCTCAAGGCCGCCAAGGGCCGCGGCGTCGACGTGCAGGTGCTGCTGGACGAGTCGAGCATCAGCGACCGGCCCGCCAACACCGCCTACGGCAGCCTCGCCGCCGCGCTCGGCACCGACCGTACGCAGCGGTCGTACGTGGTGACCTGCCCGGTGGACAAGTCCTGCCTCGGCGACCCGAAGTACGGGCAGTCGATCATGCACAACAAGTTCTGGCTGTTCTCGGCGGTCCAGGGCGCCACGAACGTGGTGGTGGAGACGACGTCCAACTCGACGCCGTCCGCGCACACCAAGTTCTTCAACGACGCCCTGCTGCTGCCGGACAACCCGACGATGTACCAGGCGTACTCGGCGTACTTCGACAAGCTGGTCGCACAGGACTGGTCGACCTGGAAGTACCGCACGGTCAGCAACGGCCTGTACAAGGCGTACTTCTTCCCGCGGGCCGGCAACACCCGGGACACCGACACCGTCTACTCGGTGCTCAACAACGTCCAGTGCACCTACAAGGACAGCGCGGGAGTCGCCCGCAGGACGTGGGTGCGGGTCGCCGTCTTCAAGATCACTCGCCAGGCCATCGCCGACAAGCTGCTCTCACTGAAGAGGCTCGGCTGCAACGTCAGCATCGTGTACGCGGAGTCGGACAGCGCCAGGAGCACCGGCGGAACCCCGGGAACCTGGGAGAAGCTGCACACCTCCGGCGGCCCGACCGTGCGCTGCTACAACGACGACCGGGACCCGCTCAACCCCGGACAGAAGCTGATCGCGCCCTACATCATCCACTCCAAGTACATCCTCATCGACGGCATGTACGCCGGTGTGCGGAACAAGGTCAGCTTCACCGGCTCCGGCAACTACACGGGGCCCGCGCTGCGCGAGAACGACGAGTCGATCATCAAGATCGACGACGACACGGTCCACAACATGTACAAGGCGCACTTCGACAAGGTGATCGCGGTCGCCTATCCCGGCAGGGCGGACACCACCGACCTGTGCATGGGCGTGAAGCCGCTGCCCGCGGACGGTGAGAAGCCCGCGCCCTGAGCCGGGCGGGACGACGATCTGGCCGGGCCGGCCAGGCTCGGGCCGCGAGCCGACGGTCCGAGCCGGCAGTTCCCGCGGCCGTGCCCGCCCGCGCCGTGACTGTCCCGAGCCCGGCGGGGGCTCGGTTTGACCCCCCACGCCGGGCCCCGTAACCTTGAGCGTCGGCGTGTCCTCAGGCGCGCCACATCCCCGTAAACCTCATCCTCCCGGGCACCTGGTGCACCTGGCCGCCCCGGAGAGGCCGTTCGCGCTGCTGAGCGGCTGGACTGCGGGGGTGCCGGTCCCGAGTGAGAGAGTGAGATCCGCGTGTACGCCATCGTGCGCAGCGGTGGTCGCCAGCACAAGGTTGCTGTCGGCGACATCGTTGAGGTTGACAAGATTTCCACTGCCAAGGTTGGCGACACGGTCGAGCTCTCGACCCTGCTCGTTGTCGACGGCGACGCTGTGACCAGCGACCCGTGGGTGCTGGCCGGCATCAAGGTCCAGGCCGAGGTCGTGGACCACCACAAGGGCCAGAAGATCGACATTCTGCGCTACAAGAACAAGACGGGCTACCGCCGTCGTCAGGGCCACCGCCAGCAGTACACGGCGATCAAGGTCACTGAGATCCCCGCGGCTGCGAAGTAAGGGACTGAGGAGAGATGGCACACAAGAAGGGCGCATCGTCCACCCGTAACGGTCGTGACTCCAACGCTCAGCGCCTCGGCGTGAAGCGCTTCGGCGGTCAGGTCGTGAACGCCGGTGAGATCCTGGTCCGCCAGCGCGGCACCCACTTCCACCCGGGTGCGGGCGTCGGCCGCGGTGGCGACGACACCCTGTTCGCGCTGCAGGCCGGTGCGGTGGAGTTCGGTACCCACCGTGGCCGTAAGGTCGTGAACATCGTCCCGGTCGCCTGACCGGACCCTTTCGCGAGGCGGACCTCACTTTCCCGGACGGGAAGGCGGGTCCGCCTTTCGTTTGTTAGGCAAGAGACACAACCCTCGTACGAAAGTCGTACGCACCGAACGTGCTGGAGGCACCCCACCATGACCACCTTCGTGGACCGCGTCGAGCTCCATGTCGCCGCGGGTAACGGAGGCCACGGCTGTGCCTCCGTCCACCGGGAGAAATTCAAGCCGCTGGGCGGACCCGACGGCGGGAACGGCGGACGCGGTGGCGACGTCACCCTCGTCGTCGACCAGTCGGTGACCACTCTGCTCGACTACCACCACTCCCCCCACCGCAAGGCCACCAACGGAAAGCCCGGCGAAGGCGGCAACCGCTCCGGCAAGGACGGGCAGGACCTCGTGCTGCCGGTTCCGGACGGCACGGTGGTGCTGGACAAGGCGGGCAACGTCCTCGCCGACCTGGTGGGGCACGGTACGACGTACGTGGCCGCGCAGGGCGGTCGCGGCGGGCTCGGCAACGCCGCCCTCGCCTCGGCCCGCCGCAAGGCGCCCGGGTTCGCGCTGCTCGGTGAGCCGGGCGATGTGCAGGACGTCGTACTGGAGCTCAAGACCGTCGCGGACGTGGCGCTCGTCGGTTACCCCAGTGCCGGCAAGTCGTCCCTGATCTCGGTGCTGTCCGCGGCGAAGCCGAAGATCGCCGACTACCCCTTCACCACGCTCGTACCGAACCTGGGCGTGGTGACGGCGGGCGAGACGGTCTACACGATCGCGGACGTCCCCGGGCTGATCCCCGGAGCCAGCCAGGGCAAGGGGCTGGGCCTCGAGTTCCTGCGCCATGTGGAGCGGTGCAGTGTGCTGGTGCACGTCCTGGACACCGCGACGCTGGAGTCCGACCGTGACCCGGTCTCCGACCTCGACGTCATCGAGGAGGAGCTGAAGCAGTACGGCGGCCTGGGGAACCGGCCGCGCGTCGTCGTGCTCAACAAGATCGACGTACCGGACGGGCGGGACCTCGCCGAGATGGTGCGGCCCGACCTCGAGGAGCGCGGGTACCGGGTCTTCGAGGTGTCGGCGGTGGCGCACACCGGGCTGAAGGAACTGTCGTACGCGCTCGCGGAGATGGTGGCGGCCGCGCGGGCCGCGAAGCCCAAGGAGGAGGCGACCCGGATCGTCATCCGTCCGAAGGCGGTCGACGACGCCGGGTTCACCGTGTCGCGCGAGGACGACGGGCTCTTCCGGGTACGTGGTGAGAAGCCGGAGCGCTGGGTCCGGCAGACCGACTTCAACAACGACGAGGCCGTCGGTTATCTCGCCGATCGCCTGGGCCGCCTCGGGGTCGAGGAGGAGTTGATGAAGGCCGGGGCGCGGGCCGGTGACGGCGTGGCCATCGGGCCCGAGGACAACGCGGTCGTCTTCGACTGGGAGCCGTCGGTGATGGCCGGGGCGGAGATGCTGGGGCGGCGCGGTGAGGACCACCGTTTCGAGGCGCCCCGGCCCGCTGCGCAGCGGCGGCGCGACCGGCAGGCGGAACGGGACGAGGCGGAGCGCGAGTTCGACGGCTTCGAGCCGTTCTAGTGCCGCAACAGGCAACGTTAGCCCCGTCGCGACGCCCGGCACTCCCCCAAGCTCTTCGAGCAGGGGGTACCCCCAGAGCACGCACCGGACGCCGCTCCTTACCGGGCAAACGTTGCCTGCCGCGGCACTAGGACCTGCCGTCGGACTCGCATCCGACGCGCATCTGACGAGCGTCTGGACGGCCCAGACCGCACACTCCCGAGCAAGGCCGGCCCACACCCGGCCAAAGCCGAACCGAGGGGCCCGGAAGCGTGTTGCTTCCGGGCCCCTCGGCGTGTCGAATCCGGCTAGGCGTTGACCGAGTCCTCAGGTGCCTCGGACTCCAGCGCCTCCACCGCCCCCCGCGGTGAAGGGATTTCGTCTGCCAGGCGATCCTCCATGCGCACCCGGCGCTCGTCGGCCTTCCTGCACAGCGCGTCGATGGCCGCGTTGAAGCGGGCCAGCGACGGCGGGTCGGAGGGACCCAGCAGATGCTCCTTGAGTTCGGCGCGGGCCGCGGTGAAGGTGTCCTTCTCCGGGTGGCGGACCGACTCCAGCAGGGCCGGAACGCCCTTCGCCTCAGGGGTGAGGATGACTCCGGCCGACACGGTCGGGAAGCCCGCACGGAACGCCTCCTCCGACATGCCGGAGGTGTTGGCGACGGCGTAGGGCTTCTCGCTGGACAGCCAGTCCGACACCACCGAGGAGACGTCACTGACCAGCAGGTCCGCCTCGTTGAAGCAGGCGAAGATGCCCGGCCGCGCGTCGGTGATGATCTGGTGCTCCCACTCCGGGAAGGCGGCCCAGTAAGCCTTTTCCCAGGCGAGCGTGGCCTCGGCGATGGCGGCCTCGCGGTTGCCCTGCGGCTTGCCCTGGAGCAGCATCCGCTCCAGTTCGTCCGCGCTCTCCCGGAAGTGCGTCGAGGTGAGCTTGTCGAGCTCGACGGTGCGGCGGGCGAGCTCGGCGGCGGCCTCGGCGCCCGGCCGGGAGCCCGACCGCTTGGTGTTCGCCTCCCGGATCATCGCCTGGATGCGCTCGTTCGCGGCGCCCGCGCGCGGGTCGACGGACCCGGTCATCGGGTGCGGCTTGTAGAGGAGGCGTACGCCGTCGTCGGCGAGGAGCTCGCGGACGATGTTCTCGCCGGCCAGAACCACGGACGTGTTGCCGGGGTTGCCGTCCCAGCCCTCCCAGGTGGGGGCGTACAGAACCGTGGTGTACGGGCCCGTCGGCGCGCCCGAGTAGGGGCGGATCGGCGCCAGCTGCGGGCGGCCGACCTCCACGATGTCCTTGTCCTCGACGCCGACCTCCGCGAGGGCGTACCGCTCGCGGGCCGCGGGACCGGCCACCCACACCTCGTCGTAGGCCTTGGCGTAGGGGTTGCACGAGGAGAGCTTGTCGCTCTCGCCGTGGTTGATGAAGGCGTGCTTGATGGTGGGGATGCGCAGCACCTGCGAGGTCTTCGCGGCGTTGGCCGGGTGCAGCATCATCTTCAGGGTCGAGTTCTCCAGCGAGAACATCGTGGTGACCTTCGGGAAGCAGATGATCGGCACGTCGGTCGCCTCTATCTTCTGCACCATGAACCGCTCGCGCAGCACGATCAGCGGCTTCGCGTCGATCGCCGACAGTGTGGAGAGCCACATGTTCGCCTGATAGGCGGAGGTCGTGCCGCCGGAGAAGTACATGGCGACCGTCGGCTTGTACGCCGCCAGCCACTTGTCCAGCCACTCCATGACCTTCGCCTCGCTCTTGGCCCGCTTCTTCGGCAGCAGCCAGGTGGCGAGGTAGGCGGTACCGCCGAAGATCATCACGAGGGTGATGCCCAGGCCGATGGCGCCCCAGAGGCCGTCGCCGGTCGCGGCGGTGCCCAGCAGGCCGATCGTGGCGGGGATGGAGAAGGTGAGCAGGCGGTGGCCCTGACGGCGGGCCAGGATGCGCGGCGGGGCGGTGGTCAGCTTGAGCGCGGAGGCGTCGATGTTGCGGGTGACGATCGGCAGCGTGCGCGTGCGGCGGACCAGGACCGCGGCGGCCTGGCAGGCGAAGTGGGCGGCGTAGAAGACGCACAGCGCCACCAGCAGCGGGGCCGTCTCGCTCAGCTCGCCGACGTCGTCGATGCGCAGCAGGCCGACCACGATCAGCATGTCGCGCAGCAACTGCCGGACGGTGACGTCGAAGCGGACCTTGCCCAGCAGGGACAGCAGCCCGGGATCGCGGTACTGGAGGTACACATCGAGGGCGAGACCCCCCGCGCTCGCGACGACGAGGACCGGGGCGTTCGGCAGTAGCGCGGAGACGATCTGGGCTGTGAAGAACGCGAACATCGCGAGCAGCGCGGACAGCTGCACGATGCGGCGAGGGGGAGGGCCGGAGGGCACGGGCTGGGCTCCTGCGAGGGATGCGACGGACAGGGGTGCACAGGCGTACACGAGGTGCACGGAGTCTCTCCGAGAGGTGTCCCGTAGATGTATCGAAGGTGTATCGCGGGCGTTTTCTCAAGGGAAGACCGACCACTGACCGTATGACCTCCGCGCCCCACGGAGCAATCCGCCACAAGAGCAACCGGAGCAAAGGGTGCAAAGTGGTGTGAGGTGCGGGTGACCACCGCCGTCCGCCCCTCGAAACGCGGCGGCGTCCCGCATCCGCCCTCCCGTAGATTGCGTACTCCGGGCCGATCGGAACATTGGGGATACAGGTTGTCCAGGCAAGGCGTGGCTCAGGCTCACCGGATTGTCGTGAAGGTGGGGTCGTCGTCGCTGACCACAGCGTCGGGCGGTCTTGACGCGGACCGGGTGGACGCCCTCGTCGACGTCCTGGCCAAGGGCCGCAGCGGGGGGGAGAAGGAGATCGTCCTCGTCTCCTCCGGCGCCATCGCCGCCGGCCTCGCCCCGCTCGGGCTGCGCCGCCGTCCCAAGGACCTCGCCCGCCAGCAGGCCGCCGCCTCCGTCGGCCAGGGCCTGCTGGTCGCCCGCTACACCGCCTCGTTCGCCCGCTACGGCATCCGTGTCGGCCAGGTCCTGCTGACCGGGGACGACACCAGCCGCCGCGCCCACCACCGCAACGCCTCCCGCACCCTCGACAAGCTCCTCGCGATGGGCGCGCTCCCGGTGGTCAACGAGAACGACACCGTGGCCACGGACGAGATCCGCTTCGGGGACAACGACCGCCTGGCAGCGCTCGTCGCCCACCTCGTACGGGCCGACCTGCTGGTGCTGCTGTCGGACGTGGACGGTGTGTACGACGGTGACCCCAGCAAGCCCGGCACCTCACGGATCGCCGAGGTACGTGACCCGCGGGACCTGGCGCAGGTGGAGATCGGCAGCGCGGGCAAGGCCGGGGTGGGCACCGGCGGCATGGTCACCAAGGTCGAGGCCGCCCGGATCGCCGCCGCGGCCGGTATCCCCGTGGTGCTGACCAGCGCCGTGCACGCCGCGGACGCCCTCGCGGGACGGGACACGGGCACCTACTTCCACCCCACGGGCAAGCGCTCCGCGGACCGGCTGCTGTGGCTCCAGCACGCCTCCGCCCCGCAGGGCTCCATCACCCTCGACGACGGCGCCGTCCGCGCGGTCGTCGAACGGCGCAAGTCGCTGCTGCCGGCGGGCATCGCCGCGGTGGAGGGCGAGTTCACCGCGGGTGACCCGGTCGAACTGCGGGACGGGACGGGCCGGGCGGTCGCGCGCGGGCTGGTGAACTTCGACGCCAAGGAGATCCCGCAGCTGATCGGCCGCTCCACCCGGGAACTGGCACGCGAGCTCGGACCCGCGTACGAACGCGAGGTCGTACACCGGGACGACCTCGTCCTGCTCCAGCACTGACGAGAACCGCGCAAAGAACCACAACCCGGGCCTCCGGTGGGGGACGTTCCGTAAAACCGCCACACGGAGACGCACCACCTGCTCAACTTTGTTGCAGGCAGATTCCGCACCCGCATCGCGTAAGGAGGCCGTCGTGAGACGAGTGCGCCCTGGGGCGGCGTCCCGCGCTGGGACCTCCCCCGGTCCCGGCTCCGCCCGAGCGGGGGGAGCCCCACGACCGACGGGAACCCCGGCCCGTGCGCCGGGCGGGGAACGGGCCCTGACCAGTGTGGCGGCCGGTGACGCGTACGAGGAGCCGGAAGACCTGCCCCGGCTGTGGCACGTCACCCTGAGCGTCTCCGGCGGCGAGGCTCCGCTGAAGGAGGTGCGGCGCGGACTGGAACAGCTGGCCCATGACCACCCCTTTCTGCTGACCAGCCGCTACGCCAACGACCACGCGGAGATCCGCTACTGGGAAGAGGCCCGCGACCTGCACGACGCCGCCGCCGTGGCCCTGCGCCTGTGGGGCGAGCACCGCAGGACCGCGAATCTCCCGCCCTGGGAGATCGTCGGCCTGGAGGTCATCGACCGGGAGACCTACCACCAGCGGGTCGCGGAGGGCTACGGGCCGCTGCCCGCGACCCCCGTGGGCGTCCACCCCTTTTGACCTCGCGCTCAACCTCGTCCCGCCCCTTTTGATCCCGTCTCGTCGTGTCTCGGGTGATGGGACGAGAACTGGACGGTTCCGGTGGGCGCACTACCCTTCCCAGCATGACCACGCTTTCGCCGTACGACTCCATGTCCCCGGTCGCCCAGGCCGCCTACCGCGCGAAGGGTGCCGCCGCAGAGCTCGCCCCGCTGCCGCGGGCGGAGAAGGACGACGCGCTGCGCGCCATCGCCGACGCGTTGGAGGTCCGCACCAGCGAAATCGTCGCGGCCAACGCGAAGGACATCGAGCGCGCCCGGGCGGCCGGCACCAGCGAGGCCATCATCGACCGGCTGACGCTGACCCCGGAACGCGTGCGCGCCATCGCCTCGGACGTGCGGGACGTCGTGGGGCTGCCCGACCCGGTCGGTGAGGTCGTCCGCGGCTCCACCCTCCCCAACGGCCTCGACCTGCGCCAGGTCCGGGTGCCCCTCGGTGTCGTCGGGATCATCTACGAGGCGCGTCCGAACGTCACGGTCGACGCCGCGGCGCTCTGCCTGAAGTCCGGAAACGCCGTGCTGCTGCGCGGCTCGTCCTCCGCCTACGAGTCCAACACCGCCCTCGTTCGCGTGCTGCGCGACGCCGTGGGCGGCTCCGGACTCCCGGCCGACGCCGTCCAACTCGTGCCCGGAGAGGGCAGGGACGCGGTCCGGGAGCTGATGCGCGCCCGCGGCCTGGTCGACGTGCTCATCCCGCGCGGCGGGGCCTCCCTGATCCGCACGGTCGTGGAGGAGTCCACCGTCCCGGTGATCGAGACCGGTACCGGCAACTGCCACGTCTACGTCGACGCGGAAGCCGACCTCGACATGGCCGTCGAGATCCTGATCAACTCCAAGGCCCAGCGGCCCAGCGTGTGCAACGCCGCGGAGACGCTGCTGGTCCACAAGGACATCGCCGACGCTTTCGTCCCGCGCGCCCTGGACGCGCTCGCGGAGGCCGGGGTCACCGTCCACGGTGACGAGCGGATCCTCGCCTACGCGGCGGACTCCAAGGCCACCGTCGTCGAGGCCACCACCGAGGACTGGGACACCGAGTACCTCTCGTACGACATCGCCGCCGCCGTCGTCGACTCGCTCGACCGCGCGGTCTCCCACATCCGCCTGTGGACCTCCGGGCACACCGAGGCCATCGTCACCACCTCGCAGCAGGCCGCCCGCCGCTTCACCCAACTGGTGGACTCCACCACGGTCGCCGTGAACGCCTCCACCCGGTTCACCGACGGCGGCCAGTTCGGCTTCGGCGCCGAGATCGGCATCTCCACCCAGAAACTGCACGCGCGGGGCCCGATGGGACTTCCGGAGTTGACCAGCACCAAGTACATCGTCACGGGGGACGGCCACATCCGCGGCTGAAACCCCGGGCAATACCGGGCAAGGCGGTGCCAAGTCGAGCAAGACCCGACAGTACCTGGCAAGAGGATGCAGGACAGGCGTTCCGGCCCGGGAGACCGCCCGGTTTCCCGGGCCGCTGCTGTGAGCCCGTCTCGTCAATCGGATGAATTTCCTTGCCGTCTGCCCAAAATGACCCCCCAGGTCTACTCTGGATGCGTGCCGGAGGACGTGGGGGGCACGCCGTTCCCTGACGGCTGGGAGCCCGACGACGACCGCGACCGCGGGGGTATGGACGAAGAGTTCGCCTCCGTGGTCTTCGACGAGGCCTTCGTACGGGCCGCCGTGGTGCACGAGCCCACAGCGGTCGAGCGTCTCCTCGCCGCCGCCCAGGCGCGCGCGGAGGCCTCCGAGGCCGAGGCCCGAAGGAGCCACTCCAGAGGCGCGCGTGGCGACGACGACCGCTATGACGACGGCTTCGGCCGGGACCGCCGCACGGGCTTCGATCATGATCCGGACTTCGACGACTTCGACGACCGCGACCTCCTGGAGGACGGCTACAGCGGCTCCTACGGGAAGCAGGCACGCTGGCACCGTACGGTCGCCTGGCTGCTCGCCATCCTGATGGGCGTCGGGATGGTCGCGCTGGCCTTCACCGCCGTCTACAAGGGCGCCTCGTCGGGCCGCCAGGAGCGGGTGCCGCCGCCCGCGTCCACGGAACTGGACCCGGGGGAGGACAAGGCCACCGACACGACCGGGACCGGTACCGGCTCCACCGTCGGCGCGACACCGTCCGCTTCGGCGGACTACTCCCATCCGCCGGTGTCCGCGGTGCCGCGCACACCCTGACGGCCGGGCCGCGCCGGCCTTGATCGTCATGTGCGTCACGGGGCGCGGCCCTTGATCGCGGGGCTGCCTGACGGCGGCGTGTTCCTGGTGCGAACCTGACAGAACTTGTCGAGTTCGTCAGCGTTTACCTGAGGCCGCTGAGACCTACTCTGAAAGTATGGGCGGGCCAGGAGACCCACCTGAGGGGACACCCGAGGGCGCTCCCGGTGGTGGCGAGGACGAGTACCGATCCGTCGTGTTCGACGAGTCGTTCGTCAGGGCTGCCCGGCTCCAGGAATCCTCCGCACGGGAGCGGATGAGCGACCACGCGCCGGCCGTGCGCCGCCGCCCGCCATTGCGCCGGGGGCTCTCCCGGCAGGCCATCATCCTGGTACTGCTGATCGCCGTCGCCTTCGGGACGGCGATCTATATGGGAGTGCGCCACCCGTACCAGAAGCCCGTGGCGCAGCCCACCGAGCCGCTGCGGATGACGGTGATCCCGTTGTCGCCGCAGAGCGACGTGCCGGGCGCCGTCGATCCGGAAAAACTCTTCGAAAGCAGTCCGGCCGCGCAGTTCCGGGTCGGTGCGGACGGCGTCACGCTGCCCGCCTTCCGGCGGACCGCCCACTTCTCCGACAGCCAGGTCGGGACCGCGCTGACCACGGCGAAGGACTACCTGGTCAAGTCGGCACTCGACCCGGACGTGCTCACCGGCGGCGCCGTGCGGTCCGTCCGGGTCCTGCTCAACCCCCGGCAGCTCGACCAGTTCGACCAGAGCTTCGACCATCCGGCCCCGGACGGGCGGCACGCGCCCACCGGGTGGCTGATCCGCTTCGATCCGACCCGGGCCGAGCTCGCCGACCACAAGATCCGGGTGCAGGGCACGCTCGAGGCCACCGAGACCGACTCGGACACCCTCGAGGTCACCGCCGACCACACCCTGGTGTACGCGCTGAAGCCGACCGGCTCGGACGACAGGGCGAAGGCGTCCCTGTTCACCGTCCGGCGCGAGCTGCAATTCCGCTTCGACCGCGACGACCTGCGCATGCACCAGACGCAGCTGATGGCCGCGTCCGTCCAGGCCGGACCGCTCTCCTGCTCGGAGGACGCGGCGAACCATCTGCGTCCGCTGCTGGCGGGGCAGACGGCGAAGTCGGGCGGACCGGCCGGCACCGACCCCTATGCGACGGACGGTGCCACGGCGCTGTGCGGATCGCTGGCGCAGAGCGCGCAGCCGAAGGTGTAGGAAGGTGTAGTGCGCGGCGGCTGACGGGTGTCCGTCCGCCATGCCGGACGGGCTGAAGCCACCCACAGCCCCTCCGGCGATGGAACATCGGGCCGGCCCCGCGTGGGATCAGTCGGCGTCCCGGCCGTCCCGGCCGTCCCGGTTCTCCGGGGGCGTGTCCTGCGGCGGTGCCGTCTTCGTGGAACCCCCGCCGGCGGCGAACCCGCCGAAGCCGCGCCGGACCCGGCTCCCGATGTCCCCCGCGCCGCCGGCGATGTCGCTGACCAGCTTCATCAGCGGATCCTTCGAGTTCTTCACATGGGACGCGTAGTGCGCCGCCGACTCCCGGAAGGAGTCGGTGACCGACGTGTCCGTGTCTTCGTCGCGCCGCGGATAGTGCCCGTCCATGATCCGCTGGAAGTCACGGGACTCCGCCCACTTCTTCAGCTCGGCCGCGCGCACGGTGGTGAACGGGTGCGAGCGGGGGAGGACGTTCAGGATCTTCAGGACGGAGTCACGCAGATCGCCCCCCGCCTCGTACTCCTCGGCCTGCGCCAGGAACGCGTCCACATTCATCTCGTGCAGGTGGTTGCCACCCGCGATCTTCATCAGTCCGCGCATCGAGGCCTTCAGGTCCTGCCCGACCAGCAGCCCCGCACGGTCGGCCGACAGCTCCGACTTGCGGAACCACTCCCGGAGCGCCGTCACGATAGCCATGATCGCGATGGTGCCCAGCGGGATCCAGGCCACCCGCACGGCCAGGCTGGTCAGGAAGAGCAGGATGGTCCGGTAGACGGAGTGGCCGGACAGCGCATGCCCCACCTCATGGCCGATGACCGCGCGCATCTCCTCCTCGTCGAGCAGCTCCACGAGCCCCGTGGTGACGACGATGATCGGCTCGTCCAGGCCGATGCACATGGCGTTGGGCTGTGGGTCCTGGTTGACGTACATCGGCGGGACCTTCTCCAGGTCCAGGATGTAGCAGGCGTCCCGCAGCATGTCGTTCAGGTGGGCGAATTGTTCGTCCGAGACCCGTACGGAGTCGGACAGGAAGAGCAGCCTCAGACTGCGCTCGGGCAGGAGTCCACTCAGTGCCTTGAAGACGGTGTCGAACCCGCTGAGCTTGCGCAGCGCCACCAGCGCCGAGCGGTCCGCCGGGTGCTCGTACGCCCGCGAGGAGATTCCCTCGAAGCGCCTGCGCTGCCTGCTCGGCACGTTCTCGTGCCCGTTGTGGCTGTTGTCGGTCATGTGTCCCCCATGGTCCGAATCTGCCTCTGCGTGCCCCCAAGGCTTGACTCAGCCTAGGCGGAGTTACCGTTTTCGGGGCAGCACTGACAAGGAGTCGTTCGCCATGGAGCAGGTTCCCGACTGGATCACCGAGGCCGCGTCGGCCGCCGAACGCCAGGGGCCGGGCAACCTGCTCCGCGTGGTGCTGATCGTGATGGTGGTGGGGTGCGTGCTGACGGCCTGGTTCCTGTTGCGCGGATACAAACGGGACGACTGACCGGAGCGGCGTGCGGGGAGTCCGCGGAGGCGGCGGGCGCGGAGTTCGCGGAGGTGCGTACGGGGAGTCACCGGAGGTGGCGAGCACGAAGTCCGCGGAGGCGGCGTGCGGGGAGTGCGCGGAGGCGGCGGCCGCGGAGTCCGCGGAGGCGCGTACGGGGAGTCACCGGAGGTGGCGAGCACGAAGTCCGCGGAGGCGGCGTGCGGGGAGTCCGCTGAGGCGGCGGGCGCGGAGTTCGCGGAGGCGCGTACGGGGAGTCACCGGAGGTGGCGAGCACGAAGTCCGCGGAGGCGGCGGGCGCGGAGTTCGCGGTGACCGCGTGCGGGGAGTCCGCGGGACGGCGGTCATGCGGTCCGCGGGCGGTGATGCCGGAGTCGGCGTGATCGCCCCCCGGCCCCCCGCTTACCATGGGGCCGCGTAAATCTTTGTCCCGCCCACACCGGATAGGTCCCGCAGAAGATGAGCCTTCACAGCACCGCTGCGCAATTGGTCACACTCGCCGCCGAGGGCCAGGAACACGGCGGCAACCACGAGAGCCTCAACCCGGCCCTGACGGGCGGGGGTGCGCTGTTCGCTCTTCTGCTGCTCCTGTGGATCACCACACGCTTCAACCGCGACCGGTAAGTCCTTTCTGGGCCCCCTCCCCGGGGTCCGGGCGGCCGGGACGCGTGGACCGGGCCGGTAGGGTCTGCACGCATGGGAGAGCAGGAAATGCCTACCGGTCCGGTGAAAGACCCGAAGAACTCGGGAAAACGTCGGCTCGGCGTCATGGGCGGAACGTTTGACCCGATCCACCACGGTCACCTCGTGGCGGCTCAGGAGGTCGCCGCACAGTTCCACCTCGACGAGGTGGTCTTCGTACCGACCGGACAGCCCTGGCAGAAGAGCGACCGCAAGGTCTCGCTCGCCGAGGACCGCTACCTGATGACGGTCATCGCGACCGCCGAGAACCCGCAGTTCTCGGTGAGCCGTATCGACATCGACCGCGGCGGACCGACGTACACCACGGACACCCTGCGCGAACTGCGCGAACTCAACCCCGACACCGATCTGTTCTTCATCACCGGAGCCGACGCCCTCGCCCAGATCCTGACCTGGCGGGACACCGAGGAGCTGTTCTCCCTCGCGCACTTCATCGGCGTCACCCGGCCCGGACACCCGCTGACCGACCCCGGACTCCCCGAAGGCGGAGTGACACTCGTCCACGTTCCCGCGCTGGCCATCTCGTCCACAGACTGCCGTGCGAGAGTCGCGGCAGGCGACCCCGTCTGGTATTTGGTGCCGGACGGCGTCGTGCGCTACATCGACAAGCGCGAGCTGTACCGCGGCGAGTGAGCCGAGAGGGGCACCGGTGAACGACCGATACGAGGGGTACGGGTCCGGTCACTACGGATCCGGCCAGTACGGGTCCGACCAGTACGGCTCCGACCAGTACGAACTCGTCGGCTACGACGAGTTCGGGCAGCCCGTCTACCGGCAGGCGGCGCCCCGGCAGCCGTCCGGACAACAGGAGTACGGGGCGCACGCCCAGTACGGCCCCCATGAGCCCGGGCGACAGCCCAGCGGACACCAGGGGCCCGCTGGACCCCAGGGGCCCGGCGGACACCAGGGGCCCGCTGGACCCCAGGGGCCCGGCGGACACCAGGGCTACGGATACGGCCACGACCCCTACGGGAACGACGGCCGACCCCCCTACGCCCCCGACCCCCGAGGCGGCCCGCACACCGGTCACCAGGCGCCCGTGCCGCCGTACGACACCGGCCGGCACCAGCACGCGTCGTCGTACGACACGCGTAACCAGCACTCCGCCGCCTCGTACGACACCTACGCGCAGACCGCGTACATCCCGCAGCAGGCGCCACCGGGCGGGCGACCCACGGAGCACCCGGCGGAGCACTCGGCGGCCGGGGTTCCCGGACAGCGGTCCGGCGCCGGACCGCGCGCGGCGGCGACAACGCCGGGATCCCGAGCCACGACGACCGGACCGGGCAGGGAGACGACCGGAGCGGGGGCGGAGCCCGAGGCCCGTGACTACCGCACCGAGCAGTTCGCCTTCGTCGAGGAGCCGGACGGCGACTCCGAGGACGTCATCGACTGGCTGAAGTTCACCGAGAACCGCACCGAACGCCGCGAGGAGGCCAAACGGCGGGCCCGCGGCCGGGTCACGGCGCTGGTCGTGGTGTTCGCGCTGGTCGCCGTGACCGGTGTCGGCTACCTCTGGTACGCGGGCAAGCTGCCCGGCCTGTCCGCCGAGTCCCGGACGACCGCGGGGACCCCGGCCTCGGGCGCCCAGAAGCGTGACGTGATCGTCGTCCATCTGCACAACACCAAGAAGGGCGGCACCTCCACGGTGCTGCTCGTCGACAACTCCACCACCAAGCGGGGCGCCACCGTCCTGCTGCCCAACGCGCTCGCCCTCACCGGTGACGACGGCATCCGGACCACCCTCGCCAAGTCGGTCGACGACGACGGTTCCTCCGGCACCCGCGAGGCACTCGACACCGTCCTCGGCACCGACATCCAGGGCACCTGGCGGCTCGACACCCCCTACCTCAACAACCTCGTGGAACTCGTCGGCAACATCGAGGTCGACACGGACACGAACGTGCCGGACCCGGACGCCAAGAAGAAGGGCGCGGCGCCGCTGGTCAGCAAGGGCGAGAACCAGACGCTCAGCGGCAAGACGGCCGTCGCCTACGCCACCTACCGGGCCCCCGGCGAGTCCGAGAACGCCCAGCTGGAGCGATTCGGGCAGGTCATGCAGGGCGTGCTGCGCAAGATGTCCTCGGACGCGTCCTCGGCGACCGTCACCGTGCAGTCCCTGGCACAGATCATCGAACCGCCGCTGACCGACAAGGACCTCGGCGGCTTCCTCGCCAAGCTGGCGGACCTCGCCAAGGGCGGCTCCTACGAATCCGTGCTCCTGCCCGTCCAGTCCGACGGCACCCTGAGCGGGAAGACCTCCGACGGCGTGGTCAGGAAGATCCTCGGCGGCACCGCGAAGAGCCCCGAGCAGGGCGCGGCCGTACGGGTCGGGGTGCGCAACTCCACGGGCGACAAGAACGCCACGGAGCAGGCCCGGGTCGTGCTGGTCAACGGCGGCTACACCTTCCTCGACGCCGGTACGGGCTCCACGGCCCAGGCCAAGTCGGCGATCACCTACACGGACGACTCCGACAAGCAGAACGCCGTCGAGGTCGCCAAGACCCTGGGCCTGCCCACCAGCGCGGTCGAGAAGTCCGCGCGGGCCTCCAACGCGGACGTGGCCGTGGTCCTCGGCCAGGACTACAAGGCCGAGGGTTCCGGGGGTTCCGGGGGTTCCGGAACCTCCGGGGGGTGACCTGCCGGGCGACCTCGTCCGGTGGCCCGCGCCGCGCCCGGTACCTCCCGGGCGCGGCCGCCGGATCGCCTGGGAGGACGCCGCGGTCCGAAGAGCTCGGCCCGGCCGCGAAAACGCCTCGGGGGCCGTCGGCGGTCCGTGAGACCCTTGATGTGTACTGACCGCCGACCGAAAGCCGCGTAGTGACCGCCACTGACCGCTCTCTCGAGCTCATCAACACCGCTGCCCAGGCGGCAGCCGACAAGCTCGCGCACGACGTCATCGCATACGACGTCAGCGACGTACTGTCGATCACGGACGCCTTCCTGCTGGCCTCCGCACCCAACGACCGCCAGGTCAAGTCGATCGTCGACGAGATCGAGGAGCGGCTGAACAAGGATCTCGGCGCCAAACCGGTGCGGCGCGAGGGCGACCGGGAGGCCCGCTGGGTCCTCCTCGACTACGTCGACATCGTGGTGCACGTCCAGCACAGCGAGGAGCGTGTCTTCTACGCCCTGGAGCGGCTCTGGAAGGACTGCCCCGAACTGGAGCTGCCCGCCGACGCGCAGGCCACCCGTGGCAAGGGCGAGGAGCACGCCAAGCTGCAGGCCGCCGAGGACGCCGCCGAGTTCGGCGGAGAGCTGCGGTGAGCGGCGTCACGGAGGGCGGCGGGCCCGGGCCCTCGGCCGCGACGGGGCCCGGAGCCGGACCCGCGGCCGGCGTCGAGCGCAAGCCCGGCCGGGGACGCCGCCTCATCCTCTGGCGGCACGGCCAGACCGCTTGGAACGTGGAGCGCCGCTTCCAGGGCACCACGGACGTCGAACTCACCGAGACCGGTCGCGGCCAGGCCCGCCGCGCCGCCCGGCTGCTCGCCTCCCTGAAGCCGGACGCGATCCTCGCCTCCGACCTGAGGCGGGCCGCCGACACCGCCGACGAGCTGGCCGCGCTCACCGGTCTCGACGTCACCCACGACGAGGCCCTCCGCGAGACGTACGCGGGCGTCTGGCAGGGGCTGACGCACGAGGAGATCATGGAGCGCCACGGCGCTGAGTACGCCGCGTGGAAGCGCGGCGAACCGGTGCGCCGCGGCGGCGGCGAACTGGAGACCGAGGTCGCCGACCGTGCCGCCCCCGTCGTGCTCCGGCACGCCGAGAAGCTGCCCGTCGACGGCACGCTGGTGGTGGTCAGCCACGGCGGCACCATCCGCACCACCATCGGCCGGCTGCTCGGCCTGGAGGCCCGCAACTGGGAGAGCCTCGGCGGTCTCTCCAACTGCTGCTGGTCGGTCCTGGGCGAGGGCGTACGCGGCTGGCGGCTGCTGGAGCACAACGCCGGCACGCTGCCGGAACCCGTGCTCGGCGACGACGACTGAGCGCCTCCGGGGCCCCGCACCCCGGATTTCACTTTCCGGTGGGGCGCAGGCTAAGGTTCTTCTTGTTCGCCCCGCCGAGCGGGGCGAAACACCATGCGGCTCCGTCGCATGGCACAAGGGGCTATAGCTCAGTTGGTAGAGCGCCTGCATGGCATGCAGGAGGTCAGGAGTTCAATTCTCCTTAGCTCCACTCGGACGAGGGCGGTCGTCCGCGGACAACGCGGAACGGCCGCCCTCGTAGTTTTCTCCGCGGGGATGCGCCTCGTAGTTCTCCGCGGGCATGCACAGTGCGTTGCGGGGAAGGTGTGGGGTTCCACACCACCCACGCCAGTTGCACAAGTCACTTTGTTGTCGCGTGAGTCGGCGGGAAGTGTGTTCGACCGGTCGTACCTGGTCGGGCGGCCGGAGCGCGGGTCAGTGCTGGTCGCGCCCGCAACTCGCCTAGTTTCAGGCCCAGTTCGTGACGACCGCGCTGTGACCCGGCTCATCCTGCTGACAGGTGCCACAAGGTTCGGCACACTTTTCCTCAATAGGGTTGAGGCACTTGGGGTCCCGGCGGCGTATACCTGTGCGGACACGCTTCTCGCCTGCATGGACGCATTCGCTGCCGAGGCGGCGCCGAAGGCCGTGTCCGTACTGGTACGAATGCGTCGCTGACCGTGGTGCACCGGCCGTGGCAGAATCGGACGGCCGGGAAAGGGGTCGCGTCCATTCACGGTGGCCCGACGGGAGGAGAGGCGATGCCGGCGAGCATCCGCGTGGAGGTCGACCACCTCCTCGACGTGGCGGTGATACGTAAGAGGCGCACCCTCCTCGACTGCCCGACCTGCGGCTCGTCCCACGTCGCCCAAGTACTGGGTGACAACGGCGGGATCTCCTACGTGTGCACGGCCTGCGGCCACAGCTGGAGCTGACCCATGGGTGCACACAGGAGGAAGTGCGACTGGTGCGGCAGTGGTACGCCGATCGTCCGCGACATGGAGCCGGTGAACCACGACTACCAGTACTGGTGCGAGGAATGCGCGCGGGCGCTGATCATAAAGGGCGACCCGATCGAGACGTACCGCGAGTTGGAGGGCGAGCCGATCTACGGCCGCCTCCTCGAAGAACACTGCACGCTCAAGCGCTTCTACTCGTTCGTCACAGCCTGATCCCGAGGGCTTCGAGGGCCCTGGAAGCCCGCCACAGCCACGCGAGCGGCCGCCCGGCTCCCCAGGGCGGCGCGCACCCTGGGCGGGCGCCAGGGGGCCGCTGAAAACGATTTGGTGAACCACCCGGTGGACCGTGTAATGTTGGCGTCGCCGCCAGGGAAACCGGCGGAAACGTCAAGCAAGGGGCTATAGCTCAGTTGGTAGAGCGCCTGCATGGCATGCAGGAGGTCAGGAGTTCAATTCTCCTTAGCTCCACTGAAGCGAGGGCGATCGTGTCCGCGGACAGCGCGGAACGGTCGCCCTCGTGGTTTTCTCCGCGGGCCCGCGTCGTGCGTGGCGGGGGCGCGGCATGGTCGCGCAATGAGGAGGGGCCGTCCCCGCTGGGACGGCCCCTCCTCATGTGACGTTCACTGCGCCCTCTGCGCTGTACCTGATGTGTGCAGCCCCGTGGTCCCGCGCTTAGCGTCCCCGTCCGCTGCCCAGGGCGCGGCGGCCACGCCCCTGCGGCAGGACCGGGAGGTTGTTGCTGCGCGACTGGCCGCGCTCCTGCACCTCCTCGATGCGCAGTGCCAGCGCCGGGCAACGGCGCACCGCGCGCAGCGCCTTGGCCTCCGCGAACCGCGGCACCTCGGCCTGGGCGACCGTCGGGAAGCCGTCCGCGCCCAGCTCGAAGACCTCGGGGAGGAGGTCCGCGCAGAGCCCGTGGCCCCGGCACAGCGTCCAGTCCACGAAGATCTTCTGACGGCTGGGGCCCGACTCCTGCTGCGGCTGACCGCCCGGGAGGGCGTTGGGGGCCTCACCCGGCTCGAAGAGCGGCAGCACGCCCTCCACGGGCCGGCCGCAGCCGTTGCCGAGGACGTGCGCGGCCACGTCGTCCGTGAAGGCGGAGATCGTCGACTCGAGGAACATCGCGGAGCCGTCGGGGTGCGAGCACGCACCGCGCCGCTTCACGGCCTTGGAGACCTGCTTGAGTGCCTCCAGGGCGGCCGGGCCGCCGCCGTTGAGGATGTCCTCCATACCGCGCGCCGCGGCCGGCAGGCCGAGGTAGCAGGGCCCGCACTGGCCCGCGCTCTCCGCCGCCAGCCACTGCGCCACCCGCAGCGACTCGCCCAGCGGGCAGGTCTCCTGGCTGATCGGCAGGATCGCGCCGGCGCCGAGCGCGGCGCCGACCGCGGCCATCGAGTCACGGGACACGATCGTCTCGTTGACCGTCGCCGCGTCGATCCACTTTCCGTGGTAGCCGCCGGTGAGCACGCCCCCGGGCATCGGCGGGGCGCCGGCCAGCTGCAGGACGTAGCGCAGGGGCACACCGGTCGGGACCTCGATCACCATGGGGCGCGCGACGGCGCCGGAGACGGTGAGCATCACGGTGCCGGGCTCGTCGTAGAGGCCGGTGTTGCGGTAGCGCTCGGCGCCGATGCGGGCGGCGATCGCCAGCTGGGCGTAGGTCTCGGCGTTCGACAGCAGCGTCGGCGCACCGCCGACACCGCTCTGCGAGGCGCTGGTCTTGCGGCCGGGCGGGATCGGGGGCCCGCCGTCGATGGACCGGATCAGCGACGCCGCCGCCCCGGTCACCATCCGGATCGGGTTGCGCTGCACACGCGCGCGGAGGGTCGAGCCACGGCGGTTGTCCAGGCCGCGCTCCGCGAGGGCGGCCTCCATCGACTTCTGGGTGGACTCACGTGTCACCCCGATCACCAGGGTGCGCGCACCCATCGCCTCCGCGGCGAGCAGGGCGCCGTCCAGGATCAGGTGCGGAGCGCGGTTGATCAGCACCGTGTCCTTGCGGCAGGCCGGTTCGTCCTCGCTTCCGTTGACGACGACGACAGGGCGGATGCCCTGCCGGATGGCCGACTCCGCGACCGAACGGAGCTTCTTGGCGAAGGGGAAGCCCGCACCGCCGCGGCCCTTGAGGGAAATGGCTTCGGCGAGGCCGGCGAGCTGTTCGCCGCCCATGGGTTCGAGCGGCCCGTGCACCTTGAGGTGCATGGGCAGGTCCAGCCGGTCGACCAGGTCGAAGCCCGACGTGAGCTGAGGAAGTCCGACGACGCGGACCTCAGGGACGTCGGGCAGGGCCTCGTTCACTTAAAGCCTCCGGAAGGCGCGTTCCAGGGTTCACCTGTGTTGGGCGCGTCGAAGGCACCCGGCCGTACTTCAGTCGTGGGACCGCTGTCGTACGTGTCGTTCGAGTTGTACGTACCGAAGGCAGCATTCGACTCACCGGTGTCGCGCACATCACTCAGATACGCCGCGGAGCCCTGGGAACCGTAGGCCGGGATGTTGTATCCGGTGTCGTTCATCGGGTCGTAGCTGCTGGGCGGCGCCTCGCCGACCGGGGGCGGGGAGGGGATGGGCCAGTTGCCCGACGTGCTGCCGGGGCCGTCGACGCGTGGCATCGACTGGGTGGGCTGCATGTCGGGCATCTGGAAACCGCCCGTGTCCTGGACGTTCGGCATCTGGAAGCTGCCGGTGTTCGAGCCGGCCGGCATCTGGAAGCCGCCGGTGTCCTGGGGGTTCGGCATCCGGAAACCGCCGGTGTCGGGGCCGCCCTGGTTGCTGTTGGTGGCGCGGTAGGCCGCCGCGAAACCGCCGGTGTCGGTCATCGCCGCACGCTGGGAGTCGAGCAGCGGCGACGAGCCCGACCGCCGGCCGGCGCCGGCCGGCTCCCCGAACGAGTCCCCGCCCCGGGGGCGAGAGCCGAAGCCCGGCAGCGAACCGGTGCCGCCGCCCGCCGCCGCGGCCGCGCGGGCCTCGATCGGCTTCTCGTAGACGGGCCCACGGCCTTCGCTGCCCAGAACCATCTGGATCCGCTGGGCGGCCCGGCGCTTGAACGGGGCGGGGGCGGCGCGCAGCAGCAGCGCCGCGATCACGCCGGCCAGGCAGAGGCCGTACAGGATCGTGAAGATCGGCTTGGCCTCGCGGCCCGCGTACAGGCCGTGGATCAGGGCCGCGCACCAGGCCGGGTAGGCCAGCATGTGCATGGAGCGCCAGCGGTGGGCGACCGTCGCGTCGACGGCGAGGGCACTGCGCAGGGCGCCCGTGATCGCCGTGAAGATCATGAGCAAGCCGGCCACGGTGCCGAAGCCGATGAGCGCGCCCGCGCCCGTGACGCCGAGCCCGAACGGGATGAACACCGCGATCCACCCGACGTGGTCCAGCGCCAGCTTCGTGCTGACGTGCAGCAGCAGGAACGCCACCGAGGAGACCGCGGTCGTCCGGTGGACCGCCTGTGCCACGATCCGCTGACGGGGGTTGAGGAACAGCCGGTCCGTCGCGACCAGGCCCCAGATGACGGAGCAGCTGAGGGACACCAGCGACAGCACTCCGGCGCCGAAGTTCAGAAACTCACGAACCGTGTCGCCTCCGAGGAGCACGATCGCGGGTATGAGCAGCAGGACAGCAGCGGTCGCCAGGCCGTAGGCCGAGCGGCCCGGCTTGGGGAGCGAGCTGTTACTAAGACTTGTCATGGGGGGCGACTCCGAACAGTTCGGGAAAGCGGTCCCGTGCCGCACTCTAGGTCGAGTCCATACCAAGAGGTATGGGGTTTGAGTTATTGCGTCGTTATCAAGGGGCTAAGTGATCCTTATGGTGTCCCTTAGGGGGTGTTACGCGAAGTAACCTTTGGCCTCTGGTCAGCCTCGTGGGGGGTCTGTGAAGCTCCGGAGGGCGTCATGTGAGTGTGGCACGCCGTGCCGGGTGCCTCGGAAAGCCCGTCGCAGGGCGCTCGACGGCTGCGGTACCCTGACGCCATGCGTGCCGTACGCCTTCTGCTTAGCGAGCCGCGCTGATCAGTCCCGGCCACACGATCCGTGGCCGGAATCGGCGCGGCGTCCCCTCCTGTGTGAGGGGATTTTTCATTTCCGAAGCCGCTGGCAGAGACGATCACTGGAGCTTTGAGGATCATGAGCGAGACGAACCCCGCTGCCGCCGCCGCTGTCGCGGCGGAGGCCGCGCCGCACCGCTACACGGCCGCCATGGCGGCCGAGATCGAGGCACGCTGGCAGGACTTCTGGGACGCCGAGGGCACCTACGCTGCGCCCAACCCGACCGGCGACCTGGCCGGTGACCCGGAGGTCGCCGCCCGTCCCAAGAAGTTCATCATGGACATGTTCCCGTACCCCTCGGGTGCGGGCCTGCACGTCGGTCACCCCCTGGGCTACATCGCGACGGACGTGTTCGCCCGGTTCCAGCGCATGACCGGCCACAACGTCCTGCACACCCTGGGCTTCGACGCCTTCGGCCTGCCCGCCGAGCAGTACGCCGTGCAGACCGGCACGCACCCGCGCGTGTCCACCGAGGCCAACATCGTGAACATGACCGCCCAGCTGCGCCGGCTGGGCCTGGGCCACGACAAGCGCCGGTCGTTCGCCACGATCGACCCGGACTACTACAAGTGGACCCAGTGGATCTTCCTGCAAATCTTCAACTCCTGGTACGACGAGGAGGCGGACCGGGCCCGCCCGATCGCCGACCTGGTCGCCAAGTTCGAGGCCGGTGAGCGCGCCGTACCGGGCACGACGCGCGCGTGGCACGAGCTGAGCCCCGCCGAACGTGCCGACGTGCTGGGCGAGTTCCGGCTGGCCTACGCCTCCGACGCGCCGGTCAACTGGTGCCCCGGCCTGGGCACCGTGCTGGCCAACGAGGAGGTCACGGCGGACGGCCGCTCCGAGCGCGGCAACTACCCCGTCTTCAAGGCCAAGCTGCGCCAGTGGAACATGCGCATCACCGCCTACGCGGACCGGCTGCTGCGCGACCTGGAGGAGCTGGACTGGCCCGAGGCGATCAAGCTGCAGCAGCGCAACTGGATCGGCCGCTCCGAGGGCGCCCGCGTCGACTTCCCCATCGACGGCGAGCGCATCACGGTCTTCACCACGCGCCCGGACACTCTGTTCGGCGCGACCTACATGGTGCTGGCGCCCGAGCACCCGCTGGTCGAGAAGTTCACCCCGGCCGCCTGGCCGGAGGGCACCCACGAGGTGTGGACCGGCGGCCACGTCACCCCCGCCGAGGCCGTCTCCGCCTATCGCGCCCAGGCCGCCTCGAAGTCCGACGTCGAGCGGCAGGCCGAGGCCAAGGACAAGACCGGCGTCTTCATCGGCGCGTACGCCACCAACCCGGTCAACGGCGACCAGATCCCGGTCTTCATCGCCGACTACGTACTGATGGGCTACGGCACCGGCGCGATCATGGCCGTCCCGGCGGGCGACCAGCGCGACTTCGAGTTCGCGCGCGCCTTCGAGCTGCCGATCCACTGCATCGTCGAACCGACCGACGGCCGGGGCACCGACACGTCGACGTGGGAGGAAGCCTTCGCGTCGTACGACGCCAAGATCATCAACTCCTCCAACGACGACATCTCGCTGGACGGACTGCCTGTCGCCGAGGCCAAGGCCCGCATCACCGAGTGGCTGGAACGCAAGGGCATCGGTGAGGGCACCGTCAACTTCCGGCTGCGTGACTGGCTGTTCAGCCGTCAGCGCTACTGGGGCGAGCCGTTCCCGATCGTCTACGACGAGGACGGCGTCGCCCACGCGCTGCCCGAGTCGATGCTGCCCCTGGAACTGCCCGAGGTCGAGGACTACTCGCCGCGCACCTTCGACCCGGACGACGCCGACACCGAGCCCGAGACCCCGCTGTCGCGCAACGAGGAGTGGGTCAACGTCACGCTGGACCTGGGTGACGGCCGTGGACCGCGCCCGTACCGGCGCGAGACCAACACCATGCCCAACTGGGCCGGTTCCTGCTGGTACGAGCTGCGCTACCTGGACCCGCACAACGAGCACAAGCTGGTCGACCCGGAGATCGAGCAGTACTGGATGGGCCCGCGCGAGGGGCAGCCGCACGGCGGCGTCGACCTGTACGTGGGCGGCGCCGAGCACGCCGTGCTGCACCTGCTGTACGCGCGCTTCTGGTCCAAGGTCCTGTACGACCTGGGACACGTCTCGTCCACCGAGCCGTTCCACAAGCTGTTCAACCAGGGCATGATCCAGGCCTACGTCTACCGGGACAGCCGGGGCATCGCGGTGCCCGCCGCCGAGGTGGAGGAGCGTGACGGCGCGTACTACTACCAGGGCGAGAAGGTCTCCCGGCTGCTGGGCAAGATGGGCAAGTCCCTGAAGAACGCGGTCACTCCGGACGAGATCTGCGCCGAGTACGGGGCCGACACGCTGCGCCTGTACGAGATGGCGATGGGGCCGCTGGACGTCTCCCGGCCGTGGGACACGCGCGCGGTGGTGGGCCAGTTCCGGCTGCTGCAGCGGCTGTGGCGCAATGTGGTCGACGAGGCGACGGGCGAGGTCACGGTCGTCGACGCGGAGCCGGACGAGGCGACGCTGCGTGCCCTGCACAAGGCCGTCGACGGCGTCCGCCAGGACCTGGAGGGGCTGCGCTTCAACACCGCCATCGCCAAGGTCACCGAACTGAACAACCACCTGACCAAGGCGGGCAACCCCGTGCCGCGGTCGGTCGCGGAGCCGCTGGTGCTGCTGGTCGCGCCGCTGGCACCGCACATCGCCGAGGAACTGTGGCGCAGGCTGGGCCACACCGACTCGGTCGTCCACCAGGACTTCCCGGTCGCCGACCCCGCGTACGTCGTGGACGAGGCCGTGACCTGCGTCGTCCAGATCAAGGGCAAGGTCAAGGCGCGGCTGGAGGTGCCGCCGTCCATCTCGGAGGAGGAGCTGGAGAAGGTGGCACTGGGCGACGAGAAGGTCGTCGCGGCGCTGGACGGCGCGGCGATCCGGAAGGTGATCGTGCGGGCGCCGAAGCTGGTGAACATCGTCACGGCGTAGCCCCGGCGGGTGCGTACGGATGTGCGCACCCCCAGGTTCACGCAGGCTGCCGCGGGAACCCCTACGGGGCGCCTCAGGGTTCGGTACGGGCAGGTTCCGGGTTCCTCTGGAACCCGGAACCTGCCCGCTGCGTTTACCGTGGAAGAGCGGCTGAGGAGCCGTGGTCGGCCCGAGGAGGAGCGTGTGGAAGCCGTAGCCGTAGTCTTCGTCCTGCTCTTCTTGCTCTTCGTGGTCATCGGCGCGTACGCGACGGTCAAGGCGGTGGGCGCGGCCAAGCGCGGCGTCGACCGCACGATCAACCAGGCGCGTCGCACGGTCGAGGACACCACGTTGCGTGCCAAGACCCTCGCCCAGCCCGGCCCCCTGGGCGAGCTCGCCCAGCTCCGGCTGAAGTTGCGCACCTCCATGCGTGCCACCCAGGAAGCCCTGGCCGCGGGTGCCGGCGATGACGAGTCCCTGAAGGAGTCGATCGGCCTCTTCGAGCGTCTCAGCGCGCACGGTCACGAGCTGGACGCGGAGCTGAAGCGCCTGGAGAGCGAACCGAACCGGGCCAGGCTCGCCGAGCGCCTCCCCGGGTTGCGCGAGCGCACCGAGCGGATCACCTCGTCCGCGGACTCGTTGCGCTGGGCCGCCCGCGACCGCGCCCGTCACTTCGCCGACGACGAACTGGACGCCCTGAGCGCACAGATCGACGTGGAGGCCGGGGCGCTGCGTCACTGGACCACCGAACCGATGGCACCGCGTGCCGCGGCCGGAGGGACCCCACCGCACCCGTGGCCCGAGGCGCCCGCCGCCGAAGCGGCGGCCTCCGGGCAGACCTGGCCGGAGACCCCCGAGTCCCGCACGGCCGAGGAGCCCACCCGACCCGCCATCACCCCGCCCGGCCCGCGGCCCACTTACCCCTGGCAGAAGAAGACCCGCCCCGAGAGCACGACTTGATCGCGACCTGAAGCCGACGATCCACCCGCAGGTGGCAGGGGCTGGGCTGCCGTCAGGCCGTTCCGGGCGGTAACCTCCAGCTCATGTCCCGCCATGTCGCGATCGTCACCGATTCAACGGCCTACCTGCCGCCCCGGACGATGGAGCGCCACGGCATCACCTCGGTGCCCCTGACCGTGGTCCTCGGCGACCGGGCGCTCGAAGAGGGCACCGAGATCTCCGCCCGTTCCCTGGCCCAGGCCCTGCAGAAACGGCGACCCGTCACAACTTCCCGGCCCAGCCCGGAACTCTTCGCGGAGACCTACCGCAGGGTCGCCGAGTCGGGCGTCGACAGCATCGTCTCGCTGCATCTGTCGGCCGAGTTCTCCGGGACGTACGACGCGGCGGTGCTGGCGGCGCGTGAAGCATCCGTCCCCGTACGCGTGGTGGACACCGGGATGGTCGCGATGGCGCTCGGGTTCTGTGCGCTCGCCGCGGCCGAGACGGCGGACGCGGGCGGCACGGTGGATGAGGCGGTGACCGCCGCCGAGAAGCGGGCCGCCTGCACCTCCACGTACTTCTACGTCGACACGCTCGACTATCTGCGCCGCGGTGGCCGGATCGGCGCCGCGCAGGCCCTGCTGGGCTCGGCGCTCGCCGTGAAGCCGCTGCTGCAGCTGGACGGCGGCCGTATCGAACTGCTGGAGAAGGTGCGCACGGCGTCCAAGGCCATCGCCCGCCTGGAGGAGATCGTGGCGGAGCGGGCCGGCACGGCGCAGGTCGACATCGCGGTGCACCATCTGGCGGCGCCTGAGCGGGCGGACGCGCTGGCGGAGCGGTTGCGCGAGCGGGTGCCGGGGCTTGCGGAGCTGCATGTGAGCGAGGTCGGAGCCGTGATCGGGGCGCACACCGGTCCGGGACTGCTGGGGGCCGTTGTCTCTCCGCGGTGAACGCCGGTCGCCGGGGCGCAGGCCCGCTTCGGTGAACGCCGGTCGCCGGGGCGCAGGCCCACTTCGGTGAACGCCGGTCGCCGGGGCGCAGGCCCACTTCGGTGAACGCCGGTCGCCGGGGCGCAGGCCCGCTTCGGTGAACGCCGGTCGCCGGGGCGCAGGCCCGCTTCGGTGAACGCCGGTCGCCGGGGCGCAGGCCCGCTTCGGTGAACGCCGGTCGCCGGGGCGCAGGCCCGCCCCGGAGTGAGGTATCTCTCGGTGATCTTTCTCTCACTGCCGGGTTGTGACGGCGACATGGTGGCGGCCGGCTGAGCGCTCACTCGTACGGGTGGCGGAGTTATTCACAACTGGGCGGTTATCCCCGGGAATCAATCAAGATCATCGCGAGATGGCGGTTCTGCCCCATCCTCGGCGCATGGCACTTCGATCACGTTCACGGACAGCGGCGGTGACCAGCGGCCCCGGCCGCGGACCCGCCTCGGACGGCCGCGCCCGCCACCGCCGTCGCCCGGACGCCCGGGCCCGCCGCCAGGCGTCGGCGCAGACACTGCGATCACGGGCGGAGGCGCTCTTTGCGGAACGGGCGGGGGCCCGGGAGGAGTTGGGGCACGGGCCACCGAAAACGCAGGTTGGTGGGGGAGTTGCGGCCCTGCCGGCTTCCGGCGCGTCCTCCTCTCCCTCCGGTGCTCGCCTGGCCGCCCAGGGGACCAGGGCCGGGGCCGCCCCCGCAGAGCCGGCTACGACGACTGCCGCTCCCGGGTTGGGAGTTGACGTGGCACCCGGGGTGGGAGTGAGGGCCGGGGCCGATGCCGGGGACTTGTCATCGTTCGGGGCGGGGGTCGGTGCGGGGACTGGGGCAGGGATCGGTGCCCGTGTGGGGACTGGGGCAGGGTCCCTTGTGGGGAGCGGTGCGGGGATGGGGGCCGGGGCCGGTGCGGCGACCGGTGTGGGGAGCGGTGCGGCCACCGGTGCAGGGGCCGGCGTGGGGAGCATGGCGGGTGGCGGGTCCGAGCTTGGCGTTGGAGGGCCGTTGCGTGGTGCCGGGTCCGAGCTTGCGGGCGCGGGGCCTCTGCGCAGTGCCCAGTCCGAGCTTGGGGGCGGGGGGACTTTACACGGTGCCGGGCTCGGACCCGGGATCCGGATCGGGACCGAGGCCGGTGGGGCGTGGCGTGAGCGGGTCGGGGCGGCTGTTCGGGAGCGGTTGCCCCTGTGGCTGCAGACGCGCTGCGGTCTGGAGCGCAGGAGCGTCGTCGCGCTCGCCGTGGTGCTGGCGGTCGCGGCCGTCATCGCCGTGCAGCACTTCTGGGCCGGGCGGGCGCAGACCGTGCGAGCGCCCGCGGTGGTGCGCGCGGCGGCTCCATACGACCAGACCGGCGCACCGCCCGCCGTCTCGGCGGCGCCGCAGGCCTCCCCGAGCGGCGGACCGCCGATCGTCGTGGACGTCAGCGGCAAGGTGCGCAGCCCCGGCATCCAGCGCCTCCCGGCGGGATCCCGGGTGGCCGACGCGCTGCGGGCGGCCGGCGGGGTGCGCCCGGGTACGGATCTGAAAGGGCTCAACCGCGCCCGCTTCCTGGTGGACGGCGAACAGGTGGTCGTGGGCGCCTCCCAGGTTCCTGCCGGCCCGGCGCTCGCGGGAGCGCCCGCTGTGAACGGGGGCGGCGCGGGCGGGCCCGGTGCGAGCGGACCAGGAGCGGCCACCGGCCCGATCAGCCTCAACACCGCCACCACGGAACAGCTCGACACGCTCCCGGGCGTCGGCCCGGTGCTCGCCCAGCACATCGTCGACTACCGCACCCGGCACGGAGGCTTCCGCACGCTGGCGGAACTCCGCGATGTGAACGGCATCGGCGACCGTCGTTTCGCCGAACTGCGGGAGCTCGTACGGCCATGAGCAGCGGGGGAGTTCGGGGCGCGGGCACCTCGCCGGTGTCCCCGGCGCGGGAGTCCGTAGCGGGGGCCGACTACCGTCGTGCACACCGTCGCGGCGTCGCCGAGGGACCGCGCGGTCGGGACGTGCACGCGGCCTCCGGGAAGCGTCTGGGCGACGCTCACCCCCGGCAGGAGGGGCCGACGGATCTGCGGCTGGTTCCACCGGCCCTGGCGGCCTGGGCGACGGCGGCCCTGTGCCTGGATGCGCCGCCCGGCTGGGTCACCGCGGTGGTGGTGGCCTGCCTGGTGGTGGTCTGCCTGGTGGTGGCGGGCGCCCTGCCCGTAGTGCGGCGGCGCGGCCCCGCGGCGGCCGACCGTGCGGGCCCACGACGCGGCACCACGGCCGGCCGGGCGGACGCCCGGTGCCGGCCCGGGATGTCCCTGGCCGTGCTGTTGTGTGTCGCCGCCGCCGGTGCGTCCGCAGGGCTGCACGGGGCCGATCTGCGGCGCGGCCCGGTTCCGGATCTCGCCCGGGAACACGCCCGGGTGACGGTCGACATGGAGGTCGCCTCCGACCCGCGGCTGACCAGGCGGCATCTGCGGGGGGACACTGCCGCCCCGACCGCCGTCCTGCTCCACACCGAGGTGCGGCGGGTCGCCCGGGCCAACGGGGCGGTGGCGAGGACACGTACGCCGGTGCTGGTGATCGTCGACGCGCGGAAGGGCTCGCCCTGGCTGTCGCTGCTGCCGTCCACGCGGGTGAGGGTGGCCGGTCGGCTGGCGCCCGCGCTGACGGGGGGCGACCGGATCGCCGCGGTGCTGCGGGTCAGGGGTGACGCGGCGGTGGCGCCGCGGGTGGTGGGCGAACCGTCCGGGCCGCAGCGGTTCGCGGGGCGGCTGCGAGCCGGGCTGCGCGAGGCGACCGACGGGTTGCCGGCGGATGCCCGGGCGCTGCTGCCTGGCCTGGTCGTCGGGGACACCTCGCGCATGACGCCGGAGTTGGAAGAGGCGTTCAAGGAGACGGACCTCGCTCACCTCATGGCCGTCAGCGGAAGCAACTTCACGATCCTGCTGGCCCTGCTCATCGGCCCGCCCGCCCTGGCGCAGCGCGTCGAGCGCCGTGGGCTCGCGCCCCGGCTGGGCATCCCGCTCAGGACGACCGCCCTGCTCGGCGGCGCGCTCACGCTCGGCTTCGTGATCGTCTGCCGTCCGGAACCGAGCGTGCTGCGGGCGGCCGCATGCGGAGCCGTCGTACTGCTCGCCATCGCCACCGGCCGCCGTAGATCGCTGATCCCCGCGCTGGCCACGGCCGTCCTGCTGCTCGTGTTGTTCGACCCGTGGCTGGCCCGCAGTTACGGGTTCCTGCTGTCCGTGCTGGCCACGGGCGCGCTGCTCGTCATCGCTCCGCGTTGGAGCGCCGCGCTGCGCAGGCGCCGGGTGCCGCCGCGTCTCGCCGAGGCGCTGGCGGTGTCGGGAGCGGCGCAGGCGGTGTGCGCGCCGGTGGTCGCGGTGCTGTCGGCGCGGGTGAGCCTGGTGGCGGTGCCGTGCAATCTGCTGGCGGAGTTCGCGGTGGCGCCCGCCACGGTGCTGGGTTTCGGCGCGCTGGCGACGGCGCCGCTCGCGCTGCCGGTGGCCGAGGGGCTGGCCTGGTGCGCGGGCTGGCCTGCCGGGTGGATCGCGGACATCGCGCGGACCGGGGCGGCCCTGCCCGGCGGGGGAGTGGACTGGCCCGGCACCTGGGCGGGCGCGCTGCTGCTGGCCCTCGTCACGTCGGTGGTCGTACTGGCCGGCCGGCGGCTGCTCGGGCGCCCTTGGCCGACCGCGGCGTGTGCGCTGCTGTTCGTGCTGGTGGTGGTGCAGCCCCCGCCGCTGGTCCGGGTTATCTCGGGCTGGCCGCCGGCGGGGTGGCGGTTCGCGATGTGCGATGTGGGGCAGGGGGACGCGACGGTGCTCGCCGCGGGCGACGGCAGTGGTGTCGTCGTGGACGCGGGACCGGATCCCGAACTGGTGGACCGCTGCCTGCGTGCGCTGGGCATCACCACCATCCCGCTGGTCCTGCTGACGCACTTCCACGCCGATCATGTGGCGGGTCTGCCGGGTGTGCTGCGGGGGCGTTCGGTGGGGGCGATCGAGACGACGGCCTTCGCGCAGCCCCTGGAGCAGGCGGCGTTCGTGTACAGGGAGGCGGCTATGCGGCGGATTCCGGTGGCGCGGGCCGAGGCGGGACAGCTCCGCCGCACCGGACGGCTGGACTGGCGGGTCCTCTGGCCTCCCTCGGGCTCTCGGCCGCGCTGGAGCGGGGAAGGACCCCCGTCGGGTGCCGCGCCCGTCCCGGAGGGGCCGAACGACGCCAGCGTCACGCTGCTGGTGCGGTCGGCGGGGGTGAGCCTTCTGCTGCTGGGCGACCTCGAACCACCCGCGCAGCAGGCGCTGTTGAGGTCGGCGGAGGGGGCGATGCTGGGGTCGGTGGACGTACTCAAGGTCGCCCATCATGGTTCGGCGTACCAGGATCCGGGGCTGCTGCGGAGGGTTTCACCGAGGGTCGCGCTGATCTCCTGCGGCCGGGACAACCCGTACGGGCATCCAGCGCCCAGCACGGTGGCGGCGCTGCGCGCGGGCGGTGCGACGGTGCTGCGGACGGACCGGGACGGAGCGCTGGCGGTCGCCGGGGAGGGCGAGGGACTACGGGTCGCGGGAGACTGATCGTATGGACTCGGAGCGCAGGGAATCGGATCGCGTGGGATCGGATGGCGTGGGATCGGGTGGCGTGGACTCCGCGCAGGTCGGCGCCTACCTTCGGCGGATCGGGGCCGCGGCGCCCGCCCGGGCTTCCAGCGACGCACTGCGCGCGCTGCACCTGGCCCATCTGCGGTCCGTGCCCTTCGAGAACCTCTCGATCCACCTCGGCGAGGAGATCGTGCTGGCGGAGCAGCGGTTGGTGGACAAGGTGGTGGAAGCCCGCCGGGGCGGCTTCTGCTACGAGCTCAACGGGGCCTTCGGCGCGCTGCTGGCGGCGCTCGGATTCGAGGTGACGCTGCTGCAGGCGCGGGTGTTCGGGGCGGAGGGGCGGTTCGGGATCCCCTACGACCATATGGCGCTGCGGGTGCGGACGGCGGACGGTGCGGACTGGCTGGCGGACGTCGGGTTCGGGGCGCACAGCCACTTCCCCCTGCGCTTCGGCGAGCGGGGCGAACAGGCGGATCCCGGCGGGACCTTCCGGATCATGGAGGCGGCCTCCGGTCACGGCGACCTCGATGTGCTGCGCGACGGGCGGCCGCAGTACCGGCTGGAGGTGCGGCCCCGGGTGCTCGGCGACTTCGCGACCGGCGCCTGGTGGCACAGTACGTCGCCCGCTTCGCACTTCGGGAAGTCGCTGGTGTGCTCGCGGATCACCGAGGACGGGGGGCGGATCACACTGAGCGGGCGGACGTTCACAGTGACGGATTCCGATGGCGTGAAAAAGTCCTCGGAGCTGGGCGAGGACGAGGAGGTGCTGGCGGTGTACCGGGAGCGGTTCGGTATCGTGCTGGACCGAGTCCCCGCTGTACGAAAGGGGCATGACCGACCAGAACGGTGATTCCCGAGGTCGGTGGGGGCTGCTCATGCGTAAAACCAGCACACGTGCTGGATTCCCGCGATGTGGTTGTGTGTTGCCCCGAAAGCCGCAGGAGTGGTCGAATGCATCCTTGTCGCGGATGAATTCAAGTCGTACAGGGGTGTGGCGCACATGTTCGGCCGCTGGCTCGGAAATCGCACGAACCAGGCACAGCGGGCATCCTTGCTCGGAGCGCTGCCGATGCCGGCCAGCGCCGGGGTACTCAGCTGCAGGGTGCTCGACCCGGTCAACGAGCCGGTGAGAGGTGCGGAGTTCGCGATCAGCGACGTCATGGGGCGGACGATCGTCAGTGGGGGCACGGACCCCTACGGTTCCTTCGTCACCACCGTTCCCGCGGGCGAGTACCGGCTCGCGGTGTCGGCCGAGGGGTACGCGCCCTACCGGGCGAACGCCACCGTCGGCGAGAACATGATGGCGTCGCTCGGCGACGTGACCCTCCAGGTCGCCCAGTTGCCGGAGCTGCCGCAGCCGGGCGACTGGGAGATCGAGCCCACGCATTCCTCGATAGCGTTCACCGCGCGGCACATCGGGCTGGCGCGGATCCACGGCCGGTTCAACACCTTCGCGGGGGCGATACGCATAGCCGATCGCATCGAGCACTCCGCGATGCACGTGGTGATCGACGCCTCGTCCATCGACACGAACGTGAAGATGCGCGACGACCATCTGCGGTCCGCCGACTTCCTCGACGTCGACCGCTTTCCCACTCTCGAGTTCTACAGCGACCGGTGCGCGCACAAGGGCGGCAACCGGTGGGCGGTCACCGGGGCACTGTCGCTGCACGGGGTGACGCGGACCGTGACGCTCGACACGACCTACCTCGGTATGGGATTCGGTATGGAGGGCGAGACCCGGGCTGCCTGCCGGGCCACCGCCGAACTGCACCGCGACGACTTCACGGTCAGCTGGCAGACGATGCTGGCCCGCGGTATCGCGGTGGTCGGCCCCACCATCAAGATCGAGCTGGATGTGCAGTTCGTGCCCAAGAACTGAGCGCCCCGGAGCCCGGCCGGGAACCCGTCAGGGTTTCTCCAGCCAGCCCTCGTACTCGGCAGCGAACTCGTCCAGGGCGGAGGGGTCCAGGCGTCGGCCGGGATCTTCGACGATCACCAGCCACTGGGCGTCCTCGGCGTCGTCTTCACCCGCGAGAGCGTCGCGGACGAGCTGAGGTTCCTCGGCGACCTGGAACCGGTCGGAGAGCTGTTCGGAGACCTCTTCCGCGGCGTCGCGGTCCGGGAGTACGAGTATGTGTCGTGCGTCGGTCACCTCGTCATTCTCCGGTACGGCGGGGTGGCCGGACGGCCGGGTCCCCGTTGTCAGTGGTGCGTGGGATGCTTGTCGCGATGGCAAGAAAAGCTGCGAACGACGACCTGCTCGCCCCCGTCACGCTTGCCGTGGGCCAGGAGGACCTCCTGCTCGACCGTGCCGTGCAGGAGGTGGTGGCCGCCGCCCGGGCCGCCGACGCCGATACGGACGTGCGGGACCTCACACCGGATCAGCTGCAGCCCGGCACACTCGCCGAGCTGACGAGCCCGTCGCTGTTCGCCGAGCGCAAGGTCGTCGTGGTGCGCAACGCCCAGGACCTGTCGGCGGACACGATCAAGGATGTGAAGGCGTACTTCAGCGCGCCCGTCGAGGAGATCACGCTCGTACTGCTGCACGCCGGCGGGGCCAAGGGCAAGGGGCTGCTGGACGCGGCGCGCAAGGCCGGGGCGCGGGAGGTCGCGTGCCCCAAGATGACCAAACCCGCGGACCGGCTGGCCTTCGTGCGGGGCGAGTTCCGGGGGCTCGGCAGATCGGCCACGCCCGAGGCCTGCCAGGCGCTGGTGGACGCGATCGGCAGCGAGCTGCGGGAGCTGGCGTCAGCGGTGGCGCAGTTGGTGGCGGACGTCGAGGGGACGATCGACGAGGCGGTCGTCGGGCGCTACTACCGGGGGCGGGCCGAGGCCTCCAGCTTCACGGTCGCGGACCGGGCTGTCGAGGGGCGTGCGGCGGAGGCGCTGGAGGCACTGCGGTGGTCGCTCGCGACGGGAGTCGCGCCGGTGATGATCACCAGTGCGCTGGCGCAGGGGGTGCGGGCGATCGGGAAGCTCTCGTCGGCCCGCGGAGGGCGTCCGGCGGATCTCGCACGGGAGCTGGGGATGCCGCCGTGGAAGATCGACCGGGTGCGGCAGCAGATGCGGGGATGGACGCCGGACGGGGTGGCGCTCGCCCTGCGGGCGGTGGCGGAGGCCGACGCCGGGGTCAAGGGCGGCGGGGACGATCCCGAGTACGCCCTGGAGAAGGCCGTGGTGATCATTGCCCGGGCGGCCCGGTCCCGTCGGGGCTGAACGGGAGCTCGCTCGCGGCCGGTGAATGGGAGCTCGCTCGCGGCCGGGTGACCTGGGGCGGGTCCGGCATGGGGTGCGCTTGCCGTCGCGGAAGGTGCCGCTGCGGTGTTGCCGTCGCGGGAAGGTGCCCGCTGCGGTGCCCACCCGTGCCGCAGTAGCGGCACTTGCCCGCGGCTCGGCGGACAGCAGTGGTCCAAGCCGAAGGCCCCGTCGGCCGCCCTGGGGAAGGGCGGGCGACGAGGCCCACGGTTCAAAGAGGTTGAGCCCGTACCCGCGTGGCGAACGCAGGCCGCGTACGGGCTCGGGGTGCCGGTGGGGAGCGGAGAGAGAGGGCCCGCCCGGGTCCCTCCGGCGGTCAGATCGAGGTGGTGCTTCAGCCCTGGATGGACGCGACCTTGGCAGCCAGCGCCGACTTCTTGTTGGCGGCCTGGTTCTTGTGGATGACGCCCTTCGAGACGGCCTTGTCCAGCTTGCGCGCGGCGTCGCGCGCGGCGGCGGTGGCCTTCTCGACGTCACCCGCGGCAGCGGCCTCACGGGCCTTGCGGATCGCGGTCTTCAGGGAAGACTTGACGGCCTTGTTGCGCAGCCGGGCCTTCTCGTTGGTCTTGATCCGCTTGATCTGGGACTTGATGTTCGCCACGAATGAGCCTTTTCAGGTTCAGGCACGTGAGAACCCGCCTCACGCACCGGTGATTGATCTACAGAGGTGGCCCACCGGTTGACGCCGGCGGAACCGAACGTGCCTCGCGCTGAGAGGGCATGAGACACAGCTGTTCAGGCTACCAGTCAAGCCCCGACCGGCCCAAACCGGTCGCAGCCCGCCGCCCGTGGGACGATGGAGTCTGCGTAACGATCCGACCCGAGACCGCAGACACTGCGGACGCCTCAAGAATCAGGACCCTGCGTGCCCGCGATCCCTAGCCATGTGCCCGAGCCGAGCCGTACCGACCCGGCTCTGATCCGCAACTTCTGCATCATCGCGCACATCGACCACGGCAAGTCCACGCTCGCCGACCGGATGCTCCAGCTGACCGGTGTGGTCGAGCAGCGGCAGATGCGCGCCCAGTACCTCGACCGCATGGACATCGAGCGCGAGCGCGGCATCACGATCAAGTCCCAGGCGGTGCGGCTGCCCTGGGCCCCGACGACCGGGGACAGCCAGGGGCAGACCCATATCCTCAACATGATCGACACCCCCGGGCACGTCGACTTCACCTACGAGGTCTCGCGGTCGCTCGCAGCCTGCGAGGGGACCATCCTCCTCGTCGACGCCGCCCAGGGCATCGAGGCGCAGACCCTCGCCAACCTCTATCTGGCGATGGAGAACGACCTCACGATCATCCCGGTGCTCAACAAGATCGACCTGCCGGCCGCCCAGCCCGAGAAGTTCTCCGAGGAGCTCGCCAATCTGGTGGGCTGCGACCCGGACGACGTGCTGAAGGTCTCCGCGAAGACCGGTCTCGGTGTCGAGGCGCTGCTCGACCGGGTCGTGGCCGAGATCCCGCACCCCGTCGGGGTCCAGGACGCTCCCGCGCGCGCCATGATCTTCGACTCGGTCTATGACTCCTACCGGGGCGTCGTCACCTACGTCCGAGTCATCGACGGACAGCTCAACAAGCGCGAGCGGATCCGGATGATGTCCACCGGCGCCACCCACGAGCTGCTGGAGATCGGCACCAACTCGCCGGAGATGCTCCCGGCCGACGGTCTCGGCGTCGGCGAGGTCGGCTATCTGATCACCGGGGTGAAGGACGTCCGGCAGTCCAAGGTCGGTGACACCATCACCACCCTGAACAAGGGTGCGACCGAGCCGCTCGGAGGCTACAAGGACCCCAAGCCCATGGTCTTCTCCGGTCTGTATCCGCTGGACGGCTCCGACTATCCGGAGCTGCGCGACGCCCTCGACAAGCTCCAGCTCAACGACGCCGCGCTGGTCTACGAGCCGGAGACCTCCGCCGCGCTCGGCTTCGGCTTCCGCGTCGGTTTCCTCGGGCTGCTGCACCTGGACGTCATCCGGGAGCGGCTGGAGCGCGAGTTCGGGCTCGACCTGATCGCCACCGCGCCCAACGTGGTCTACCGCGTGGTCATGGAGGACGGCAGCGAGCACACCGTCACCAACCCGAGCGAGTTCCCGGAGGGGAAGATCGGGGAGGTGTACGAGCCGGTCGTACGCGCCACCATCCTCGCGCCGTCGGAGTTCATCGGCTCGATCATGGAGCTGTGCCAGAACCGGCGCGGTGTGCTGCTCGGCATGGACTACCTCTCCGAGGACCGTGTGGAGATCCGCTACACGCTGCCGCTCGCCGAGATCGTCTTCGACTTCTTCGACCAGCTGAAGTCCAAGACCCGCGGTTACGCCTCCCTCGACTACGAGCCCACCGGGGAGCAGACCTCCAGCCTCGTCAAGGTGGACATCCTGCTGCACGGAGACAAGGTCGACGCCTTCTCCGCGATCACGCACAAGGACCAGGCGTACGCGTACGGGGTGCGGCTCGTCGCCAAGCTGAAGGAGCTGATCCCGCGGCAGGCCTTCGAGGTGCCGGTCCAGGCGGCCATCGGCTCCCGGGTGATCGCCCGCGAGACCATTCGCGCCATCCGCAAGGACGTCCTTGCCAAGTGCTACGGCGGTGACATCTCCCGTAAGCGGAAGCTGCTGGAGAAGCAGAAGGAAGGCAAGAAGCGGATGAAGATGGTGGGCTCTGTGGAGGTTCCGCAGGAAGCCTTCATCGCCGTGCTGTCCAGCGACGACTCGGGCGGGTCGGCGAAGGGGAAGAAGTAGCCGCCGAAGCCTGACGGAAGCGCGCTGCGTCGGACACCGGTCGGGTCCGGCACACCAGGGGCTCGTCGCACACATGTGCGGCGAGCCCCTGCGTGTTGCGTTCTCGCGGTTGCTCTCTTCGGGGTTCTCTCCAGGATGAATCCGGGAGGTCCTATGCCGGAACGCTCCGGGAGTTTGACAGGTCATATGCGCCCGGCGACAACTCTTGCGGCCGCCGGGACAAGTGCGAGACGCGCTCAAGGCGTTGGGGGCCCGGCAAGGCGTCGGGAGCCTGACTGTCACCCTCGAAGGTGCACTGAGCGTACCAATTGTGTTACGGAGTGATACCGCGGTGTCCCGCGCTGCGAGGTTGTTGATGTGATTCACCTCCCCCGTAAACGGGGAGCACTGTGCAAGATCAGAGGTAGAAAGTGAGGGCACGCTTCCCCTTACGCACCGGCCGGTGGCCCTCTACCCTGATCACCACTCGAGGGTTACTCACGAGTTAAACAGTCGCGTCGGAAACAGTCGCAAAGAGCCAGCCGCACACCTGTCGCGGGCCCCGGAGGATGTCGTGAGCGACACACAGACCTTGATCGAGAACCGTCCGCCCTCCGTGGCGGCCCTGTTCCTGGAGCGTGTGGCGGCCACGCCGGATGCGGAGGCCTACCGCTACCCAGTACCTTCCGCCTCGGGCCAGGGGCCGGACGACTGGAAGTCGCTGAGCTGGGCCGAAGCCGCCGACCGGGTCTACACGATCGCGGCCGGGCTCATCGAGCTGGGTGTGGAGCCGGAGCAGCGGGTGGCGCTCGCCTCGTCCACCCGGGTCGAGTGGGTCCTCGCCGACCTGGGCATCCTGTGCGCGGGCGCGGCCACCACCACCGTCTATCCGTCGACCAACGCCGAGGAGTCGGCGTACATCCTCAGCGACTCCGGCAGCAAGGTGCTGATCGCGGAGGACGCGGTCCAGGTCGCGAAGGCGGTCGAGAAGCGGGCCGAGCTGCCGGAGCTCACGCACGTCGTGGTGATCGACCCGGCGGGCGTGGAGACGAACGACTGGGTACTCACCCTCGCCGATCTGGAGCAACGGGGCGCCGCGTACCTGGAGAAGAACCCCGACCTGATCAAGAAGAAGGTCGGTGCGATCACCTCCGACCAGCTCGCCACCCTCATCTACACCTCCGGCACCACCGGCCGCCCCAAAGGTGTGCGTCTGCCGCACGACAACTGGTCGTACATGGCGAAGGCCATCGCCGCGACAGGTCTGATCAGTGCCGAGGACGTGCAGTACCTGTGGCTGCCGCTCGCGCACGTCTTCGGCAAGGTGCTCACCTCCGGCCAGATCGAGGTCGGACACGTCACGGCGGTCGACGGCCGGGTCGACAAGATCATCGAGAATCTGCCCGTGGTGCAGCCGACCTACATGGCGGCCGTCCCGCGCATCTTCGAGAAGGTCTACAACGGTGTCGCGGCCAAGGCGCGGGCCGGGGGCCCGGCCAAGTACAAGATCTTCCAGTGGGCGGCCGCAGTCGCCCGCGAGTACGCCAAGGTCACCCAGGACAACTTCCGCCGCACCGGCACCGCCTCGGCGCCGTTCGGTCTGTCCGCCAAGCACAAGGTCGCCGACGCGCTCGTCTACTCCAAGCTCCGCGAGGCCTTCGGCGGCCGGCTGCGCGCCTGTATCTCCGGGTCGGTCGCGCTGGCCCCCGAGATCGGCTTCTTCTTCTCCGGCGCCGGTATCCACATCCTGGAGGGCTACGGCCTCACGGAGTCCTCGGCCGCCTCCTTCGTGAACCCCGGAGAGGCCTACCGCACGGGCACCGTCGGCAAGCCGCTGCCCGGCTGCGAGGTGCGCATCGCGGACGACGGCGAGATCCTGCTGCGCGGCCCCGGAATCATGGAGGGCTACCACGGGCTGCCGGAGAAGACCGCCGAAGTCCTGGAGCCCGACGGCTGGTTCCACACCGGGGACATCGGCGAGCTGTCCCCCGACGGCTATCTGCGCATCACCGACCGCAAGAAGGACCTGTTCAAGACCTCGGGCGGCAAGTACATCGCACCGACCGAGATCGAGGGCCAGTTCAAGGCCCTGTGCCCGTTCACGTCCAACATCATGGTGATCGGCGCCGACCGGAACTTCTGCAGCGCCCTCATCGCCCTCGACGAGCCGTCCATCATGGGCTGGGCCAAGGACAACGGCCTGGAGGGCAAGTCCTACGCCGAGGTCGTCGCGGCCCCGGCCACGGTCGAACTCATCGACGGCTACGTCAAGCGGCTCAACGAGGGCCTCCAGCGCTGGCAGACCGTCAAGAAGTTCAAGCTCCTGCCCCGCGACCTCGACGTGGAGCACGGCGAACTGACCCCCAGCCTGAAGCTGAAGCGCCCGGTGGTCGCGAAGGAGTACCAGCACCTGATCGACGAGATGTACGACGGGGCGCGGGAGAAGTAGCGCGTACTTGCTGCGCGGCCCCGGAGGGCAGTTGGCACTCCGGGGCCGCCGCATGTCGGAGCTGTCTGCCTGAGTGGCGAAATGGGTCGAAGGGTCGCGAGTGTCAGAGGCGCACCATAGGATGCGCACACTCTTCTTCGTGTATCGGCCCCGCCAGCTCAGCGAGGTGCTCGTGCCTGTCCCTGCCGCGACGCCCGACGATGTCGTTCGCCATGTCTTCCGCTATCTCGCGGAAGTGGGCGAGAGCCGCACCAAACCAGTCAGGACGCACGACGACGCCAGGCACCAGGTGTGGTTCGCCGATCTGCCGGAACGGTTCAGCTGCTTCCTCACCGAAATCGTCCCGGGTGACGTTCCTTTGTGGCTGCACGCCGACCGGCCACTCAGGCACGATCCGCCCGTGCCGCCTTTTCCGCTCGCCCACTGGCTGAGCAGCGCGGAGATCCACGACTCGACGAGCGAGACCGCACCCGGACTTCGGCCCCAGGCGGACCTCCCTGTTGACGAGGTTTCCCCCGACGGCAGTTCGCGCACTTCCAGCGTCACAGTCACTCTCGCCGAATCACCCCAGCACGACCACGTGCGCGACCAGTACCGTCACTGGGCCCGCCAGTGGGAGACATGGGCTACCCGCGACCGGGCCATGAAGCCCGTCGTGCGTGCCTATGACCGGCTCTACCGCATGTGTCTGGACGCCTCAGAACTCGGCGAAAGCTTCGAACTTGTAGTGGGCTTCGGCTACTTGAGCTGGTCGGCGCAGGACGAGGTGGTCCGTCGCCACCTTGTCACCTGCCGCGCAGTCATGGCCATCGACCCCGATACGGGTGCGATCACCGTGGGGCCCGATCCGGAGCACGGCAGCCCAGTCCTGGAGGAGTCCATGCTCGACGCCGGGCAAAAGGCGCGTGCCGACATCCGCGCCCGGGTCCGCGAAGAGCTGGAAGCCGCCGGAGACACCACGAACCCGGCGGACGCCGACCAACTGCACCGGGCCTTGACGACGTGGACTTTCGCGGCCCACCAAGCCGGCCGCTACGACCCGTCGCCGACACGGCAGCGCCCGACGGGGGACCCCGCCGTGCCTGTAGTCGGTTTCGCGCCGGTGCTTCTCCTCAGACAACGCACCCGGCGCAGCATGCTCGAGGCACTGCGCAGCATCGCCCTGAGTATCGAGCAGGGGGCCGAGCCCACCTCCCTGCTGCGGGCCATCGCCGGCGCGGGCGGCGACCGTCCGTTGGGCGAACCGGACAGCTCCGAAGCCTCCGGCCAGTCACCGGAGTTGTACTTCGCCCTGCCTTCCAACGACGAACAGCGCACTATTGCCGAACGGCTGCGCGACCGCGACCTCGTGGTGGTCCAGGGGCCGCCCGGCACCGGCAAGACTCACACCATCGCCAACTTGGTCACCGACCTCCTCGCTCATGGCAACCGCGTCCTGATCACCAGCCACACAGCCCGCGCTCTCAAAGTCCTGAGGGACAAACTCCCGGACACTGTCCGTGAGTTGTGCGTCAGCCGCACCGACGACGGAGCCGGACAGCAGGAACTGGAGCAGTCGGTCAAGGCCATCCTCGACCGCCAAGGCGACTTCTCACCACGTGCCTACCGCAGGCGGATCAAGGAGCACGAAGAACGGCTCAGGTCCGCGCGATCCGCCCAGGCGCTCGCCCTGAAAGACCTGCGCGCGCTGCGCGAACAGGAGAGCTACCACCACCCGGCCGAGATCGGGGACTACGAGGGCACCCTGGTCCGGATCGCCGGTCGTCTCGCCGACGAACGGCCGCGGTTCGACTGGATCGGCGTCGTCCCCGCGAGTGCCCCCACCCTCGATGCCGACGTCCTGCTCCGCCTGCACCGCGCCGCACTGGCCTTCACCGACCGCCACCGAAGCCTTGCCGCCACCGTGAGCGCCGCCCTGCCTGAGCCGGGACAACTGCCGTCCGGTGCCGAATTCGCCGAGGCTGTCGAGACGATCCGTGCCGCGGAGGCCGACCTCGCGGCGCTGAGGGAGGACGGATCCGTCTCACGCATCGACGACGCGGTCTCCGCCCTGACCGTCGCGCAACAGGACAGACTGGCCGCAGCACTCGACCACTTCATGGCCGCCGCGTCGGCCGCCGCCGCACCGGCCGGTTGGGCCGCCGGTCTGCGCCATGACGTGCTCCTCGGTCAGGACCTCGGGGTGCGGAGCCGTCACGAGCGCACCACTGCTGCTCTTGCCGCCATCCAGGAAGCGGTGAGCGCGCTCGGCCTCACGCTCGTCACCGGTGTGGAGTCGTATGACGTGCCCACAGCGCTCGGCCTCGCCACCACGTTGCGTGACGGGCTCGCGGCCGGTGAGAAACTGCGCGGGGCGCTGGGTCTGAAGACCAAGCTGCGCAAGGCCGTCGGAGACTTTCCGGAGACGGTGCGAGTCGACGGGCGCAGTGTGGAGACGGAGACGGCCGCGACCGCAGTTGTTCACCGGGTCACCCTGGAGCGCCACCTCCAGGACGTCGAACGCGCGTGGGGCGACGGCGCCGAGGCATGGCAGGCAACGGACCCCCGCATCGCCCGGCTGCGCCAGGATCTCGCCCTGCTCACCACCCTGATCACCCTCGCCGATCTGCGCCAGGAGGTTGTCCTGGCGGCCGCGGCGGCCCCCGGACTGGCGGGTGTCGACTGGGGGGAGCGCGAAGAGGCGAGCACCGTCCGCCGCGTGCTGCGGGCCCGGACGGCACGCCGAGCCGCCGACCGCCCCCGCGCCTTGATCGACGAAGCCCTCGGCGTGCTACGCGCAGCGGCGCACCGAAGAGGCGCATCGGTGTCCGTGGAGCGGGCCCGCGCCGCGGCCGAGGCACGCGATGCGGATGCGTACGGCGTCGCGGTGGGCGAGGTGGACGACCTGCGTGAGGCGCTGGTGCGCAAGAAGGCGTGCGACGATGCCTACCGCCTGGTTGCGGCCGTACTCCCTGACGTGGCCGACGAGCTGGAGTCCGCACCGCAGGATCCCGTGTGGAAGACGCGCCTGCCGGAGTTCGAGGCCGCCTGGTCGTGGTCCGCATGGAATGCCCGTATGAAGGAGCTGACGGACTCGGAAGCCGAGGCCGGACAGTTGCGACGGCTCGCCGAAGCCGATGCCACGATGCGCATCAGCCTGGAGCGGCTGGCCGCCGACAAGGCATGGTTCAGCTGCCTGTCCCGGCTCACGGACGACCAGGCTGTGGCTCTCACCTCGTACCAGCAGAACGTGCGCAAGCTCGGCAAAGGCACGGGCAAATACGCGGCCACCTATCGAAGACAGGCCCGGGAGAGCCTCCTGGCCAGCCAGGAGGCTGTGCCCGCCTGGATCATGCCACTGCACCAGGTGACCGAGACGGTACCGATGGACCGGGCCGGGCGCTTCGATGTCGTGATCATCGACGAGGCGAGCCAGTCCGGCCCCGAAGCATTGCTGATCGCCTGGCTGGGCGCGAAAGTGATCGTCGTCGGCGACGACCAGCAGGTCAGCCCAGCCCAGGTGGGGGTGGACCACGACGAACAGTTCGCGCTGCAACGGCGACTGCTCGGCGAGTTGCCCGCCGCCCGCCGTAACCTGTTCACGCCGACTGCCAGCCTCTTCGACATCGCGTCCGGTCTCGCGGGTGGTCGTGGCCGGCTGATGCTCCAGGAGCACTTCCGCTGCATGCCGGAGATCATCGGCTTCTCCAACGAGTTGTGCTACGGCGGCCGGCTCCAGCCGCTGCGGCAGTACGGTGCCGACCGGCTGCCGCCGTTGCGATCCGTCCATGTGGCCGACGGCTACGTCGACGGAAGCGGTCAGAAACAGGTCAACCGGCCCGAAGCGGAACGGCTGGTGGATGAGGTCGCCCGATGTATCGCGGACCCCGCTTACGCCGGACGCACCATGGGCGTGATCACGCTGCTCGGCGCGGGCCAGAAGTTGCTGATAGAGGATCTGCTGGCCGACAGGATCCGGCTTGACGAGCGACAGCGGCGACGCCTGCGCGTCGGCAACGCGGAGGAGTTCCAGGGCGACGAACGTGATGTCATCTTCGTCAGCCTCGTCGTATCGCTCACGGGCCCGGACGGGCCGCGCCGCATCGGTCCCTACAGCAGTTCCCTGTACAGACAGCACATCAACGTGGCCGCTTCTCGGGCCCGCGACCAGGTGTGGCTCTTCCACAGCGTGACCCTCACTGAGCTGGGCGAGACCGATCTACGGCGAGCTTATTTGGACTGGTTCTCGCGTCCGGCCGAAGAACGCGTCGGTGGCGAACTGGGCGAAGTCCGGCCCGACGTTCCGCACAAGGACTTCGACAGTCTCTTCGAGCAGCGCGTGTACCTGGCGCTGAGGGCCAGAGGTTACCGGGTGCGACCGCAGTACCGGGCCGGCCGTTACCGCATCGACCTCGTCGTCGAGGGCGGCACGAAGCGTCTGGCCGTGGAGTGCGACGGCGACGCCTTCCACACCGAAGAGAACGCCGACGCCGATGCCGCTCGTCAGCGTGAACTGGAACGAGTCGGGTGGACGTTCGTGAGGATCCGGGGCAGCCGCTTCTTCTTCGACCCGGAGCAGGCGCTTGAGCCGTTGTGGGCGGAGATTGACCGGCTCGGTATCGAAGCGGCGGGGCAGCGGTCGACGGGCTCAGCTACCCAGTGCGGTGATCGACCCACCGCCGATGAGGGTGAGCCGGATGCATCTGCCGCATCCGCAGAAGACGACGCTTCCCATCGAGACTTCGCCGTTGCTGACTCGGACCTCGCCGCGCCGGGCGTCGGACCGCGCAACATGTCGCAGGAGCGAGTGGCGCGGGCCTCCGGGAGCGACAGCGTCTCGGCAGTTGGGCACACCACGGCGCAGACGACTGTGCGAGGCGGGGCGCGGGCCGGACGAGGCAGGCGGTTCGCGTCCGACGCAGGGGCGAACGAGGCGCAGTCGGGGTTCGTGTCCGTGACGTATCTGCACCGTGACGAAGTCAACGCTGCTCAACACGCTTTCAGCATGCGGGGGAGTGTGCCGGGCGCCGCACGATTCCTCAGCGGAGCTGGAGCTCCGGGCTTCCCGGGTGCCGACGTAGTGGACGTATTGCGCGCGGGACAGGCCGTTGTGCGGGTCGCCCACGCGGAGGTGCAGGCCATGATCCGGGCCGCGATCGGGCGTGTGGATGTCCCTGTGCTGGGAGACGGGGGCCAGGTTGGGCTGGCTCGTTATCACGCCTCGGGTTCGTCCGACGCTCCGGACGGCCGTACGACCGAACTGCTGCGTGCGCAGAAGGTGACCGACCAGACGCTGGAGAAAGTTCCTTCTCCCCGGCAAGGTGAGCCGGTTCGGGGCGCCCGAGCGGTCGCTCCTTCCACATCGTCGGCTTCCGCTGGATCCGTACGACTCGGCGGTGTCTCGTCGCCCGTTCGGGTTCGCGTCGACCGGCTCACCGTCGCTGCCCACCGCCGTGTGCAGCGTGAGCTCCAACGCGTGCAGGACGCGTTGGACCAGCCGGTTCCCGAGGTGGTGGCCGTCGATTCGTCCTCCAGACAGGCGCAACTCGCCGACCATGAAAGGCGCCGTGAAGCCCTGCACGACCGGCGGCGTTTTCTGCGTGCGGTGCTCGATCAGGTGATCCCTGATTCGTCCCTGTCAGGTGGAGCGGTGGTGGTGCCAGGCTGTCTCGTCGGCGTCGAGGACCCGGACGAGCCGGGCATCACGACGTACGAGATCGCGATGATCGCTGGTGGCGAGGCGGAACGCTTGAGTCCCAACTCCGCGTTGGGTAAGGCGCTTATGTGGCGTGAGGTCGGGGACGAGGTGAGTTGGCGGACCGAACGCGGCACCGAACTGTGCGTCGTCGTCCGGTACATCGAGGACTGAGCACGGTACACGCAAGAGTTGGGCGGGACAGGGCGGTGTCCCACACCCCGTAGTGAGCCGGGGCGGGGCCTTCAGCGGCTTCGCCCCTGGCGCATCTCCTGCAGTAGGTCCTCCATGTGCCGTACGTGGTGGCGCAGTTCGAGGATGTCGCTGTGGCTGCCGGCGGCCATGTGGGCCTCGATCGCGGTCAGGCGGTCGGCGAGTTCGTCGAACTGTTTCAGTTCGCGGGCCAGCAGGCGCTGAAGTTGCTGGTTCTTGCGGTGCAGGTCGAGGAAGACACTGACCTTGGCGCGCAATATCCACGGGTCGAAGGGCTTGGTCAGATAGTCGGCGGCGCCGGTGGCGTAGCCGCGGAAGGCGTAGCCCGCGTCGGCGTCCGTGCCCGTCAGGAAGATGATGGGGACGTCCCTGGTCTGGTCGAGCCGTTTGATGTTGGCGGCGGTCTCGAAGCCGTCCATGCCCGGCATGCGGATGTCCAGCAGGACGACGGCGAACTTCCGGCGCAGCAGCGCCTTCATCGCCTCCTCGCCCGAACGCGCGCGGACCAGCGGCTCGTTCAGTGACGCGAGGACGGCCTCCAGCGCGGTCAGGTTGTCCTCCATGTCGTCCACCAGGAGGATGCCGGCGTGGTCGTCGGTGAACTCACTGCTCATGGTGACGCCTCATTCGGTCGTGCCTCACTCGGGTCCTTGGCCCCCTCGGGGTCCAGCAGGGCACAGACGACGGTGAGCAACTGGTCGACGTCCACCGGCTTCGGCACGTAGTCGTTGGCGCCCCGCGCTATGGACTTCTCACGGTCGCCGGGCATCGCCTTCGCGGTCAGCGCGACTATGGGCAGCCCCGCCCAACGCGGGGTCCGGCGGATCGCGGCGATGGTCTCGTAACCGTCCATTTCCGGCATCATGATGTCCATCAGGACGAGTTCCACGTCGGGGTTGCACTCCAGGGTCTCGATGCCCTCCCGCCCGTTCTCCGCGTACAGGACGGGCATGCCGACCCGGCCCAGGACATGGGTGAGGGCGAAGACGTTGCGGATGTCGTCGTCGACGATCAGCACCCGGCGGCCGGGCAGGACCTGACCCGCCCGGCCGGACTGCCACGCCTCCAGTTTGGTGGGTGCGGGCCAGCTGTCGTCCGTGTCGTGCGCGGTGACCGGGTCGGCGGCGGACGGCTGCTGCGATATCAGCGCCGGGCGGTCCTCCGCCGCCGGGCCGGCCGCCGTGTGGCCGGGGCTGACGACCGGTACGTACAGGGTGAAGGTGGACCCCTTGCCGGGCACGCTCTCGGCGATGATCCTGCCGCCGAGCAGCCCCGCGATCTCCCGGCTGATGGACAGGCCGAGTCCCGTACCGCCGTACTTGCGGTTGGTGGTGCCGTCGGCCTGCTGGAACGCCTCGAAGATCACCGGGAGTTTCTCCGGCGCTATACCGATACCGGTGTCGGAGACCGCGAACGCGATCACGTCCTCGCCGTCCTCGCGGCCGTAGCCGTGTTCGGGGTCCTGCACCAGGTCCACGGTCAGCTCGACCCGGCCCGTGGCGGTGAACTTGATCGCGTTGGAGAGCAGGTTGCGCAGGATCTGCTGGAGTCGCTGCTCGTCCGAGTACATCTCGCGCGGTACGCCGTCGCCGACCGTCACCTCGAAGGCGAGCCCCCGGTCCAGGGTGATGGGGCGGAAAGTGGCGTGGACGTAGTCGAGCAGCTTGATCAGGGGGAGCCTCTTCGGGCGGACGTCCATCCGGCCTGCCTCGATCTTCGACAGGTCGAGGATGTCGTTGATCAGCTGGAGCAGGTCCGAGCCCGAGCGGTGGATCGTCGTGGCGAACTGGACCTCCTGGTCGGTGAGATGGCCGTCCGGGTTGTCGGAGAGCAGCCGGGCCAGGATGAGGAGGGAGTTCAGCGGGGTGCGCAGTTCGTGCGACATGTTCGCGAGGAACTCCGACTTGTACTGGGAGGAGGTGGCGAGCAGCGCGGCCTTCTCCTCCAGTTCGGCGTTGGAGCGCTGCAACTCCGCCTGCTGGCGCTGGAGTTCGTCCGAGCGTTCCTGGAGCTGGGTGGCCAGGCGCTGGGACTCGCCGAGCAGGGACTCGGTGCGGGAGTTGGCGATGATGGTGTTGATCGCGACGCCGATGGTGTTCACGAACTGGTCGAAGAACGCCAGGTGGACATCGGAGAAGCGGGAGAACGAGGCCAGCTCCACCACACCGAGCAGCTTGTCCTCGAAGAGGATCGGGATGATGACGACACTGGCCGGCGCGGCCTCACCCAGACCCGAGTTGATCTTTATGTAGTCCGGTGGGGCCTCGTCGACGAGGATCCGCTTCTTCTCGCGGGCCGCCTGCGCGACCAGTCCGTGCACCGGAAGCCCGCCGGTCTCCACCGTCGCGCCCTGCGCCGCGCCGTAACCGGCGATGAACGCGAGACCCTTTGTGGGCACGGGTGCCCCGAGTGCCGCGCTGTCCTCGTCCGGGTCGGCCAGGTAGAACGCGCCGTACTGCGCGTTCACCAGCGGCGTCAGCTCCCGCAGGATCAGGTCGGCGACCTCCATCAGATCGCGGTGCCCCTGCATCAGCGCGGCGAGCCGCGCCAGGTTCGACTCCAGCCAGTCCTTCGCCCGGGTGGTCTCCCGGAGGTTGGCCACCATCAGGTTGATGTTGTCCTTCAGCTCCGCGACCTCGCCACGCGCCTCCACCGTGATCGAGCGGGACATGTCGCCCTGTGCCACCGCGGAGGCCACCTCGGCGATCGCGCGGACCTGCGTGGTCAGGTTGAGCGCCAGCTCGTTCACGTTCGTCGTCAGGCGCTTCCAGGTGCCGTAGACGCCCTCCACCCGTGCCTGGCCGCCGAGTTGGCCCTCGGAGCCCACCTCGCGGGCGACCCGGGTGACCTCGGAGGAGAAGGACGAGAGCGTGTCGACCATCGTGTTGATCGTCGTCTTCAGTTCGAGGATCTCGCCGCGGGCGTCCACGTCGATCTTCTTGGACAGGTCGCCCTGCGCGACGGCGGTGGCCACCTGGGCGATGTTCCGCACCTGCGAAGTGAGGTTGTCCGCCATGTAGTTGACGTTGTCGGTGAGGTCCCGCCAGACGCCGGACACGCCGAGCACCTGGGCCCGGCCGCCCAGCCGGCCGTCGGTGCCGACCTCGCGGGCCACCCTCGTGACCTCGTCGGCGAAGGCGCGCAGCTGCTCCACCATCGTGTTGACGGTGTCCTTGAGTTCGAGGATCTCGCCCCGGGCGTCGACCGTGATCTTCTTGGAGAGGTCGCCGTTGGCGACGGCCGTGGTGACCTGCGCGATGTTCCGCACCTGAGACGTCAGGTTCAGCGCCATGAAGTTGACGTTGTCCGTCAGCTCCTTCCAGACGCCCGACACCCCGCGGACCTGCGCCTGACCGCCCAGGTTCCCCTCGGTGCCGACCTCGCGGGCCACCCTGGTCACCTCGTCGGCGAAGGCGGAGAGCTGGTCGACCATCGTGTTGATCGTCGACTTCAGTTCCAGGATCTCTCCCTTCGCCTCGACCGTGATCTTCTTGCCGAGGTCGCCCTGTGCCACCGCCGTCGACACCAGCGCGATGTTGCGGACCTGCGAAGTGAGGTTGTCCGCCATGAAGTTGACGTTGTCGGTGAGGTCCTTCCACACCCCGGACACCCCGCGGACCTGGGCCCGGCCGCCGAGGTTGCCTTCGGTGCCGACCTCGCGGGCCACGCGGGTGACCTCGTCGGCGAAGGCGGAGAGCTGGTCGACCATCGTGTTGATCGTCGACTTCAGCTGGAGGATCTCGCCCTGGGCGTCCACCGTGATCTTCTGGCTCAGATCACCGTTGGCGACCGCCGTGGTGACCTGGGCGATGTTGCGGACCTGCGACGTCAGGTTCGACGCCATGAAATTGACGTTGTCCGTGAGGCCCTTCCACACACCGGAGACCCCGCGGACCTGCGCCCGGCCGCCCAACTGCCCCTCGGTGCCGACCTCGCGGGCCACCCTCGTCACCTCGTCGGCGAAGGCGGAGAGCTGGTCGACCATCGTGTTCACGGTCAGCTTCAGTTCGAGCAGCTCACCGGTCGCCTCGACCGTCACCGTGCGGGTCAGATCGCCGCGCGCCACCGCCGTGGTGACCACTGCGATGTCCCGAACCTGCGCGGTCAGCCGGGACGCCATCGTGTTGACCGCCTCGGTGACGTCCCGCCAACTCCCCGACAAACCCTGCACCTTGGCCCGGCCGCCGAGCCGTCCCTCGGTGCCGACCTCGCGGGCCACCCGGGTCACCTCGCCGGTGAACAGCGACAGCTGGTCGACCATCTTGTTCACGGCCCGGCCCAGCCGGCGCAGATCACCGCGCAACTGCCGGTTGCCGTCGTGGAGATCGACCCGCTGGGTGAGGTCGCCGCCCGCGACGGCGTCCAGCACCCGGGTGGCGTTGGCGGCGGGAGCCACCAGCGCGTCCAGGATCTGGTTCACCTCGTGGACCCGGGAGGCCCAGGCGCCCTGTCCGGGGCTGGCCGAGACCCGTTCGTCCAGCCGCCCGTGGCGCACCAACTCCCGCCGTACGCGCTGCACTTCCGTGTTGAAATGGGTGCTGCGGTCCACGATCTGGTTGAAGACCGCGTTCAGCTCGGCCACCAGGCCGTGACCCGCCTCCGGCACCTTGGCGAAATCGCCGTCCCTGGCGGCTGTCATGGCGGCGAGCAGAGGACGCAGATCTGATGCCCGAATCTGTCCGTCTTCGAGCACTTGCGTAGCACTGTTCTCACTCATGAGGGCCCACTTCGGTAACTCGGCGCTTATGGGCGCGGCCAGTCTGTCACCCTGGCCGTGTCGCCTGAGGCGTCTTTGTCCGAACTGCTCAGGGAGCCGCACAGTGGGGGCCATTCCTATGCAACGGGTCTCCGCGCGGGCGGGCCTGCCCACCACGGTCCGCACCTCGCTGCCGGGCACACCGCTCGCCCCGTCCGCGGCCCGCCGTTTCCTGCGGGCCGCGCTGGCCGACTGGACCGAACTCGGCATCGAGGGCCTCGGTGGCCTCCTCGCCGCCGACGCCGTCGTCGTGGTCAGCGAACTGGTGACCAACGCCGTCGTCCACGCCGGCACGGACATCGAGTTGCAGTGCCGGCTCGACGAGGACGAACTACTGGTCATCGAGGTCTGCGACCACCACCCCTCACGCACCGTGCGGGACGAGGCCGGCCCTTACGACAGCGCCGAGTACGGCCGCGGACTGCGGCTCGTCGCCGCGCTCGCCGACTCATGGGGGATCACCTACCGGCCCGGCAGCAAGACGGTGTGGGCCAGGCTGCCCGTCGGCGGGGCCATCGCCCTCATGGACGACGTCGTGGACAACGTCATGAGCAACGTCATGGACGACGTCGTGGACGAACGGACGGCCTACGCGGCGGTACCGCCGACAGCGGACGCCGATCCGCGGCCAGGCCTGCCCGTCGACCCGCGGACCGGGCCGCCGCCCGCCGATCCGCGGACCGGGTCGCCGCCCGCCGACCTGCGGACCGGGCTGCCGTCCGCCGACCTGCGGACCGGGCTGCCGTCCGCCGACCTGCGGACCGGGCTGCCGCCCACAGACCTGGCGACCGGCCCGTACGCCGGTCCGCATGCTTCCCCGTACGCCGACCCGCATACCGCCCCCTGCGCCGACCCGAATACCGTCCCGCACGCCGGCGCGGGCACCGGCACCGCGCTCGCGGCGGACGGGTCCCTCGCGCCGGCGCCCAGGCGCAGCACGCAGGACCAGGACTGGCACAACCGCGGTGCCCTGTCCTTCCTGGCCGAGGCTTCCGACCTGCTCGCCGGACAGCTCGACGAGGACCTGGTCGCCGCCCTCGCCGGACAGCTGCTGGTGCCCCGGCTCGCCGACTGGTGCGCGGTCTGGCTGGAGGACGAGGTCAGCGGGCGCGCGGGCTGGGGTGCCGCCGACCGGGGCATCGCCGTCGGGCCGCGCCTGGCCCGGGTCTGGCACGGCAGCGAGAACCGCATCGAAGAACTGCGGCGGGCGCTGGAGAAGGACCCGCCCCGGCTGCCCGAGACCGCCCGCTCCGGCGCCGTGCCCGTGCCGTGGCCGGGTACGGCGCCGGGGGCCCGGGACGTGCAGGGTACGGCGCTGGCGTACCGGCTGATCGCCGGCGGCCGGCCGCTGGGCACCCTCGTCATCGGGCGGGCCGGACTGCCGCGCTTCCCGGACGAGGTCACCGGGCTCGTGGAGGACTTCAGCCGCCGGGTGGCGCTGGCCATCGGCGCGGCCCGGCAGTACGCGCGCCAGGCCACCATCAGCCGGGTGCTGCAGCGCGGACTGCTGCCCGGGGCGGTCGCCGAGATACCGGGAGTGCGCAGTGCGCTGGTGTACGAGCCGTGCGACAAGGGCGGACCGAGCGGTGACTTCTACGACCTGTTCCCGGCCGGGCACGGGCGCTGGTGCTTCGCGGTCGGGGACGTCCAGGGCAAGGGGCCCGAGGCGGCGGTCGTGATCGGTCTGGCCCGGCCCTGGCTGCGGCTGCTCGCCCGCGAGGGCTACCACGTGGCCGACGTACTGGACCGGCTGAACCAGCTCCTCCTCGACGATGCCACGGAGGCCTCGGACGCCGCCGCGCGGGCACTGGTCAGGGCGGGGGCGGGCGAGCTGGCCGTGCCCGTGGACGGGCCGCAGACCCGTTTCCTGTCCCTCCTCTACGGCGAGCTCGAACCCTTCGACGGCGGAGTGCGCTGCACCCTCGCCTCGGCCGGTCATCCGCTGCCCCTGCTGATGAGCCCCGACGGCGGCGTACGGGCGGTGGCCCAGCCACAGGTGCTGCTCGGGGTCATGGAGGACCCCGGATACACCTGCGAGACGTTCGAGCTGCGGACCGGCGACAGCCTGCTCTGCGTCACCGACGGGGTGACCGAACGACGCTGCGAGAACCGGCAGTTCGACGACGGGGACGGACTGGCCGCGGCGCTCGCCGGCTGCGCCGGGCTCGACGCGGAACTGATCGCGGAGCGCATCCGGAGACTGGTGCACGAGTTCGGGGAGCAGCCCCCGGAGGACGATCTGGCGCTGCTGGTGCTGCAGGCCGAGTAGGGCCGGGCAGGGCGGAACGAGAGGACCGAGGAGGGCAGAGCCAGGCCGCCGAGCAGGACCCAGTAGGGCTGACCAGGGAGGACAGGACCGACCTGAGGAAGGCCGGGGGCAGGGCCGAGCGGGACCTCTCGTGGGTGCTGGACAATGGAAGGCATGCCTTCCGCACTTCCCGATGGTGAGCCCGTACCCGAGGACGGGGCGCTGCCCGCCCACGCCCTGGCCGATGGGGGTACCTCCCAGGCCCTTAAGGCACTGGGGATGGCCGAGCGACCCCTCGGGTTCTATCTGCACGTCCCGTACTGCGCCACCCGCTGCGGCTACTGCGACTTCAACACCTACACCGCGACCGAGCTGCGCGGCACCGGCGGGGTGCTGGCCTCCCGGGACAACTACGCCGAGACGCTGATCGACGAGATCCGGCTGGCCCGCAAGGTCCTCGGGGACGACCCGCGGCAGGTGCGGACCGTGTTCGTCGGGGGCGGTACGCCGACGCTGCTCGCCGCCGGTGATCTCGTGCGGATGCTGGGCGCGATCCGCGACGAGTTCGGCCTCGCGGACGACGCGGAGGTGACGACGGAGGCGAACCCCGAGTCCGTCGACCCCGCGTATCTGGCGGCGCTGCGGGAGGGCGGCTTCAACCGGGTCTCCTTCGGGATGCAGAGCGCGCGGCAGCACGTGCTGAAGGTCCTCGACCGCACGCACACACCCGGAAGGCCCGAGGCGTGCGTGGCTGAGGCACGGTCGGCGGGGTTCGAGCACGTCAACCTCGATCTGATCTACGGAACGCCGGGGGAGAGCGACGACGACTGGCGGGCCTCCCTGGACGCGGCGCTCGGGGCCGGGCCGGACCACGTGTCGGCCTACGCCCTGATCGTCGAGGAGGGGACGCAGCTCGCGCGGCGGATCCGGCGCGGTGAGGTCCCGATGACGGACGACGACGTACACGCGGACCGCTATCTGATCGCCGACGAGGTGCTGTCGGGGGCCGGGTTCGAGTGGTACGAGGTGTCCAACTGGGCCACCTCGGACGCCGGGCGGTGTCTGCACAACGAGCTGTACTGGCGGGGCGCCGACTGGTGGGGGGCCGGGCCGGGGGCCCACAGCCACGTGGGCGGAGTGCGGTGGTGGAACGTCAAGCACCCGGGCGCCTACGCGGGGGCGCTCGCGGCGGGGCGTACGCCTGCGGCGGGGCGTGAGCTTCTGTCGGAGGAGGACCGGCGGGTGGAACGGGTGTTGCTGGAGCTGCGGCTTCGGGAGGGGGTGCCGCTGGATCTGTTGCGGATGGAGGGGCTTGCGGCTGCGCGGCGGGCGCTGGGGGAGGGGCTGCTGGAGCGAGGGCCGTACGAGGAGGGGCGGGCCGTGCTGACGCTGCGGGGGAGGCTGCTGGCGGATGCGGTCGTGCGGGACTTGGTGGACTGATCGCTCGGGCGAGTGAATCGGTGCGGAACGCCGGTTCGGTCCCTAACCTGGTTCGTAGGCTGCCGCTTACAGCACGCGGCGAATGTGGAGGCCACGGAGATGACCGCTGTGGACGAACGTGGAGTCGCAGAGTTCTTCGAGGGTTTTGAGCCGCCCGACGGACTCAAAGTGGAGCTTCTGCGGGGGGAAATCGTGATGATGGCCAGCCCTGATCTGGTGCACAACCTGATCGTGCTGCTCACAGAGCGGCAGATCCCGCTGGATCGCTGGTATCCCCTCCAGACCCAGGATGTCGACCTCGTTGATGAGGCAAGCGAGCCGGTTCCGGACCTCGTGGTCGTGGCACGTGGCGTCCTGCCCGGTTCGGGGCGTTTGCTGCCGTGCCAATTGATCACAATGGTCGTCGAGGTCGTCTCCAAGACCAGCGTCCACCGGGACTACGGCGTCAAGCGTTCGATCTACGCCGCAGGCAACGTGCCTGCCTATCTCATCGTCGATCCGATCATGGCGCAGTGCGTTCTGTTGACCAAGCCAGAGGGGAAGGGCGAAGACGCCGACTACCGGACGCAGCACATCGCAAAGTTCGGCGAGCCGCTACCGCTGGACATGCTGGGCGTTGAGCTGGACACCGGCGAGTTCGGAACCTTCCCCGGCGTCAGGCCCCACCGCTACCCGTAACGAAATCGATCAACTCCTCCACCCTCCCCAACAACTCCGGCTCCAGGTCCTTCCAAGAGCGCACCGAGCCCAGGATCCGCTGCCAGGCCTCGCCCGTGTTGGCCACCCGCCAGCCCAGCTCCCGGCACACCCCCGTCTTCCAGTCCTGTCCGTGCGGGATGCGTGGCCACTCCGCGATGCCCACGGCCGCCGGCTTCACCGCCTCCCAGATGTCGATGTACGGGTGGCCCACCACCAGCGCGTGTTCGCTGGTCACCGACTGCGCGATCCGCCACTCCTTCGAACCCGGCACCAAGTGGTCCACCAGGACGCCCAGACGTGCGTCCGGGCCGGGCGCGAAGGACTCGACGATCGACGGAAGGTCGTCCACGCCCTCCAGGTACTCCACGACCACGCCCTCGATGCGCAGGTCGTCGCCCCAGACCTTCTCGACCAGCTCCGCGTCGTGGCGGCCCTCGACGTAGATGCGTCCGGCGCGCGCCACCCGGGCCCGGGCGCCCGGTACCGCCACCGACCCCGATGCCGTACGGGTCGGGCGTGCGGGGCCCGAGGCGGGACGGACCAGCGTCACCACGCGTCCCTCCAGCAGGAAGCCGCGCGGCTCCAGCGGGAAGACGCGGTGCTTGCCGAAGCGGTCCTCCAGCGTGACCGTCCCGGCCTCGCAGCGGATCACCGCGCCGCAGAAACCGGTGCCCGGCTCCTCGACCACGAGACCGGGCTCGGCCGGGACCTCCGGCACGGGCTTCTGCTTCTTCCACGGAGGGGTCAGATCCGGCGAGTACTGGCGCATTCGGATGACGATAGGAGAACCGGTGCGCGGGCGCCCGCGACACACCGAAACGAGCCGGCGAGACACCGAGATGTGCCCGCGAACACCCGTCGTGCCCGCGAACGCGGAGATGTCCCCAAGAACACCGAGTCGTGCCGACGCACCGCCCAGACTGCCCCACCGGACTGCGCCCCACCGGACTGCGCCGCACCGGACTGCGCCCCACCGGCCTGCCTCAGGGCGGCTGCGCGACCCCGGACACCGGCTGCACCACACCGGACCCCGGTCGCACCATCCCCGGACACCGGCTGCACCACACCGGACCCCGGTCGCACCATCCCCGGACACCGGCTGCACCGCACCTGACACCGGTCGCACCGCCCCGGACACCGGCTGTGCCCCACCGGACTACGACACGCCGAACCGCTCCGCGAGCGCGTCCCGCTGCGCCCGCACATACGCCGCGTCCACCGCCGCCCCGTGCCCCGGCACGTACACCGCGTCCTCGCCGCCGAACCCCAGCAGCCGGTCCAGGGCCGCCGGCCAGTGGGAGGTGACCGCGTCGGGGCCCGCCTGGGGCTCCCCGGACTCCTCCACCAGATCGCCGCAGAAAACGATCTCCGGGGAGGTGGGCACCAGGACCGCCAGGTCGTGCAGGGTGTGGCCCGGGCCGACGTTCGCGAGCAGGACCGTCAGGCCGCCGAGGTCCAGGGTGCGTTCCCCGGTCACCTCATGGCGCGGGCGGACGAGGAGCTCCGCCGCCTCGGCGGCCTCCGTCGGGTCGAGGCCCTCGCGCACGGCGTCCGCGCGCAACTCCTCCGCCCTCAGGGCCGTCCCCACGCCCACCGCGCCGAACACCTCCACCCCGGCGAACGCCGCCGCGCCGAAGACATGGTCGAAGTGCGGATGGGTCAGCGCGAGATGCGTCACACGGCGGCCACGGCCCAGCAGCCGTTCCGCCTCGCCGCGCAGCCGCGCGCCCTCGCCCACGCTCGACCCGGCGTCCACCATGAGCACCGCGTCGTCGCCGACGACGAGCCCGGCGGTGCAGTCCCAGACCGGCAGCCGGCACCGCAGCACCCGGTTCGACAGCTCTTCCCACGTCACATTCGTCACGCCGATCTTCCCAACTCGCCCTCGTACGATTCCGTCGGCTTGCGCAGACCGACCAGTACAGACCGGTCCCGACCCGTATACCTCGGGACGACACCGGGCAGTACATCGGCGTGACCGCCCTTGCCGGGGCCATACCTCCCGGCCGTACACTGAACGATGCTGGCACTCGCACGCACTGAGTGCCAAGCGAAGCACCGGGCACAGGGACGGGGCGCCGGGACGATCAGCTGGAGGTGTGCGCGGATGCTCAGTGAACGCAGGCTGGAAGTGCTGCGCGCCATCGTCCAGGACTACGTCGGCACCGAGGAGCCGGTCGGTTCCAAGGCGCTCACCGAGCGGCACCGGCTCGGTGTCTCCCCGGCGACCGTGCGCAACGACATGGCGGCGCTGGAGGACGAGGGCTACATCGCGCAGCCGCACACCAGCGCCGGCCGCATCCCCACCGACAAGGGCTACCGCCTCTTCGTGGACCGGCTCGCGGGAGTCAAGCCGCTCACGGCGCCCGAGCGGCGGGCGATCCAGAACTTCCTCGACGGCGCCGTCGACCTGGACGACGTGGTCGGCCGGACCGTACGGCTCCTCGCGCAGCTCACCCGGCAGGTCGCCGTCGTGCAGTACCCGTCGCTCACGCGCTCGACCGTGCGGCACGTGGAACTGCTGGCGATGGCGCCCGCGCGGGTGATGCTCGTGCTGATCACGGACACCGGGCGGGTGGAGCAGCGGATGATCGACTGCCCGGCGCCGTTCGGGGAGACGTCTCTCGCCGATCTGCGCGCTCGGCTCAACAGCCGGGTCGCGGGCCGCCGCTTCACGGATGTGCCGCAGCTCGTGCAGGACCTGCCGGAGGCCTTCGAGACGGAGGACCGCGGTACGGTCGCGACGGTGCTCTCCACACTGCTGGAGACGCTCGTCGAGGAGACCGAGGAGCGGCTGATGATCGGCGGTACCGCCAATCTCACCCGCTTCGCGCATGACTTTCCCCTCACCATCCGGCCGGTGCTCGAGGCACTGGAGGAGCAGGTCGTGCTTCTCAAGTTGCTGGGCGAGGCGAAGGATTCGGGCATGACCGTACGCATCGGTCATGAGAACGCCCATGAGGGGCTCAACTCCACGTCCGTCGTCTCGGTCGGCTACGGTTCGGGCGGGGAGGCAGTCGCCAAGCTCGGTGTGGTCGGGCCGACCCGCATGGACTATCCGGGAACGATGGGAGCAGTACGCGCAGTGGCACGTTACGTCGGACAGATCCTGGCGGAGTCGTAAGTGGCCACGGACTACTACGCCGTACTCGGCGTGCGCCGCGACGCGTCACAGGACGAGATCAAGAAGGCGTTCCGGCGGCTCGCGCGCGAGCTGCACCCGGACGTCAACCCCGATCCGAAGACGCAGGAGCGGTTCAAGGAGATCAACGCCGCCTACGAGGTGTTGTCGGACCCGCAGAAGAAGCAGGTCTACGACCTCGGCGGCGACCCGCTGTCCCAGGCGGGCGGCGCGGGCGCGGGCGGCTTCGGCGCCGGCGGGTTCGGGAACTTCTCGGACATCATGGACGCGTTCTTCGGTACGGCCTCGCAGCGGGGCCCGCGCTCGCGCACGCGGCGCGGACAGGACGCCATGATCCGGCTCGAGATCGAGCTGGACGAGGCGGCCTTCGGCACCACGAAGGACATCCAGGTCGACACGGCCGTCGTCTGCGCCACCTGCAACGGTGAGGGCGCGGCGCCGGGGACCACGGCCCAGACGTGTGACATGTGCCGGGGCCGCGGTGAGGTCTCGCAGGTCACTCGGTCCTTCCTGGGTCAGGTCATGACCTCGCGACCGTGTCCGCAGTGCCAGGGCTTCGGCACGGTCGTGCCGACGCCGTGCCCGGAGTGCGCCGGTGACGGGCGGGTGCGGTCGCGTCGGACGCTGACCGTGAAGATCCCGGCCGGTGTGGACAACGGCACTCGGATCCAGCTCGCGGGTGAGGGCGAGGTCGGGCCCGGTGGCGGTCCCGCCGGTGACCTCTACGTCGAGATCCACGAGATCGCGCACCCCATGTTCCAGCGGCGCGGGGACGACCTGCACTGCACGGTGACGATTCCCATGACGGCGGCCGCTCTCGGCACCAAGGTTCCACTGGAGACGCTCGACGGCCTGGAGGAGGTCGACATCCGTCCGGGTACGCAGTCCGGGCAGTCGATCCCGCTGCACGGGCGCGGGGTGACGCATCTGCGTGGCGGCGGGCGCGGCGATCTCATCGTGCACGTCGAGGTGCAGACGCCCACGAAGCTGGACCCGGAGCAGGAGCGGCTGCTCCGCGAGCTGGCCGCGCTGCGCGGTGAGGAGCGGCCCACCGGGCAGTTCCAGCCCGGGCAGCAGGGGTTGTTCTCGCGGCTGAAGGACGCTTTCAACGGTCGGTGACGCGTGGCCGTCCCGGCCGGGGGTGCAGTACGGGCGGGGTCGGGTTTTTCACCCGCTCCGCCCGCTCCGCCCCTCCGCCTCCTGCCCGTCCCTCCCCGGGCTCTCGGCTTCGCTCGAGCGGGGGGACCGCCTCTGCGGGGGTGGGGGGACCGCGTCTGCGGGGGCTGCCGCCCCGGAGATCGGGTCCCCGCTGACCGGTCCGAACGGCCTCGTCCAACGCCGGACGGGCTGAACGGAGAGGGCCTGATCTGGCTTGTTCCTTACCCTGTGTGACCCCGTGTGGCACATGCCAAGGGGGTCCACGCCCGCCCATTCCAGCGGATTATGCCGTCGGTAAGGCTGGATTCCAACTTGTTCGACGGACGTGACAACATGCGGGCATGTCCTCCGCGCTGACCGATCTCCTCCCGCACCCGATCGTGCAGGCCCCCATGGCGGGCGGTGTCTCGATCCCGCAGCTCGCCGCCGCCGTGGCCGAGGCAGGCGGGCTGGGGTTCCTCGCCGCCGGATACAAGACCGCCGACGGCATGTACCAGGAGATCAAGACGCTTCGCGGGCTCACGTCCCGGCCCTTCGGCGTCAACCTCTTCATGCCGCAGTCCGACCACGCCGACCCGGCCGCCGTCGAGGTCTACGCCCATCAACTGGCGGGCGAGGCCTCCTGGTACGAGACCGAGCTCGGTGACCCGGACAGCGGACTCGACGACAACTACGAAGCCAAGCTGAACGTCCTGCGCGACGACCCGGTGCCGGTGGTTTCGTTCCACTTCGGCTGTCCGTCCGCGGAGGTCGTCGAGTCGCTGGCGAGGAAGGGCACCCGGACCCTCGTCACCGCCACCACCGTCGAGGAGGCGCAGGCCGTGGAGCGGGCGGGCGCCGACGGGGTGATCGCCCAGGGCGTGGAGGCCGGCGGTCACCAGGGCACCCACCGCGACGACCGCGAGGCCGACGGCTCCGGAATCGGTCTGCTGTCGCTGGTCGCACAGGTCCGCGAGAGCGTGCGCATCCCGATCGTCGCGGCCGGCGGGATCATGCGCGGCAGCCAGATCGCCGCCGTGCTGGCGGCGGGCGCCAGTGCCGCACAGCTCGGCACGGCGTTCCTCGCCACGCCCGAGTCCGGCGCCAACCCCCTGCACAAGGCGGCGCTGGTCAACCCCCTGTTCGTCCGGACGGAGCTGACCCGGGCGTTCTCCGGTCGGCCGGCGCGCGGGCTGGTCAACCGGTTCATGCGCGAGCACGGGCCGTACGCGCCCGCCGCGTACCCGCAGATCCACCACCTCACCGCCGGGCTGCGCAAGGCGGCGGCCAAGGCCGGGGACCCGCAGGGCATGGCACTGTGGGCCGGGCAAGGGCACCGGATGGCGCGCGAGCTGCCCGCCGGGCAGCTGGTGGAGGTGTTGGTCGCCGAGTTGGAGGCGGCCAGGACAGCGTTGTCGTCCGGGGGGAACGTATGACCGCGCCCGTGTTCGTCGTCGAGGAGATGCCCACTGCCGCGGAGTACGTGCTCGACGGGCCCGAGGGCCGGCACGCCGTCTCGGTGAAGCGGCTGCGGCCCGGTGAGGACCTCTTCCTCACGGACGGCGCCGGGCGGTGGGCCGAGGGCGTGGTGGCCGGCACCGAGGGCAAGGACCGGCTGATCGTCCGCGTGGGCCCGGTCTCCGAAGAGCCCGCGCAGTCGCCGCGCATCACCGTCGTCCAGGCTCTCCCCAAGGGCGACCGGGGCGAGCTGGCCGTGGAGACCATGACGGAGACCGGCGTGGACGCGATCGTCCCGTGGGCCGCCGCCCGCTGTGTCACCCAGTGGAGGGGCGAACGGGGCGCCAAGGCGCTCGGCAAGTGGCGCACCACCGCCCGCGAGGCGGGCAAGCAGTCCCGGCGCGTGCGCTTCCCGGACGTCGCGGACGCGATGACGAGCAAGCAGGTTGCCGCACTTCTCGCCAACGCCGATCTCGGAGTCGTCCTCCACGAGAGCGGGGCGGAGCCACTGGCCACCGCCGTACTCCCCGACCGCGGCGAGATCGTGCTGGTGATCGGACCGGAGGGCGGGGTGTCCCCGGAGGAGCTGGACCTGTTCGCGGAGGCGGGTGCGAAGGCGTACCGGCTGGGGCGAACCGTGCTGCGCACCTCGACGGCCGGGACCGCGGCGACCGCGCTGCTGCTCGGGCGCACGGGCCGCTGGTCCTGAACCGGGCCGGCGCGGGCATCCACGGGACAACACCGGGCGATGCATGGGAGAACACCATGGCAGCCGCCCAAGTACGGCTGCCCGGCCCGCACTTCGCCCGGTCGTTGCCGCCCGGCTGACGGGACCGCGACTGTCCGCATGAGGTCTACCGCGCCGCGGCGGGCGGTGGCAGTCTGCCGCGCATGGGGGCAATGAGGCGCATCCGGCACCGGCGGCTTGCTTCCGCGGTGGGGCTCGTGGGAGCCGCCGCCGTGGGGGTCGTCGCCTGCCAGCCGACGGACGGACTGAGCACGGTGGCCGTCTCCTACACGACCGACCAGGCCGGTACCAGGGAACTCCAGCGGCGGGGAATCGACGTCTCCTGGCTGACCTGCACCGCCTCCTACGCCGACGGCGACAAGGCGTACACACCCGGGAAGCCGCCGTCGCCCGGCGCGTCGCACACCCTGGTGGACGTGAGCTGCTCCGGCGAGACCAGGGACAGGCGGGACATCACCATCAAGGGGAAGGTGACCCGGGAGGTGAGCGGCAGGTGCGTGCGCGGCGACCTGACCGCGAAGGTCGGCGGCGAACAGGTCTTCCGGCTGGACGTGCTCGGCAACTGCGGCGCCGCGAGCCAGGAGCCCGGGAGGACACCGCCCGTCACCCAGCGGCCCGAACCCGGCCCGGAAGTCACCGTCACGGTCACCAAGACCATCTGGTGTCAGGGAGACCCCGTCTGCTGGCCCACGCAGGGCAAGTGACCGGGACCGGTCAGCACAAGTCACTTGCGTAAGAAGTGATCCAAACCACTGTCGGGCGGACACGGTCGCTGCGTAGGGTAACGGGGTGACTCAGTCTGCATCGGTCGGGTATCTCCGGTTTCCTCATCTCCACGGCGATTTGGTCGCCTTCACCGCCGAGGACGACGTCTGGGTGGCGCCCCTCGACGGGGGCAGGGCCTGGCGGGTCAGCGCCGACGACGTTCCGGTGCAACACCCCCGCTTCTCCCCGGACGGTACGCACATCGCCTGGACCTCCACCCGTGACGGAGCGCCGGAGGTACACCTCGCGCCCGTGGAGGGCGGTCCTTCCCGCCGCCTGACGTACTGGGGCAGTTCGCGGACGCAGGTACGCGGCTGGACCCCGGACGGTCAGGTGCTCGCCGTCAGCGCCGTCGGCCAGGCCTCGCTGCGCCGCAGCTGGGCGCAGTCCGTTCCGCTGGACGGCGGGCCGGCGAAGCTACTGCCGTACGGGCCCGTCGGCGATGTGGCGTTCGGGCCCGCCACCGTGCTGCTGTCCGCGCCCATGGGCCGCGAGGCAGCGTGGTGGAAGCGGTACCGGGGCGGAACCGCGGGCAAGCTGTGGATCGACCGCGCCGAACAGGGCGCGGAAGCGGGGGAGTTCGAACGGCTGCACCAGGACCTCGACGGGAACCTGGAGTACCCGTCGTGGGCGGGGGACAGGATCGTATTCCTCTCCGACCACGAGGGTGTGGGTGCCGTCTACTCGTCCCTCGCGGACGGCTCGGAGCTGCGGCGGCACACGGGCCTCGAAGGGTTCTACGCCCGGCACGCCGCCACCGACGGCACACGGGTGGTGTACTCGTCCGCCGGTGAGCTGTGGCTGCTGGAGGACCTCGAGGAGGGGACGGAGCCCCGGCGGCTCGACATCCGGCTCGGCGGGCAGCGCGTCGACCTGCAACCCCATCCGATCAGCGCCTCCCGCTGGTTCGGGGCGGCCTCGCCCGACCACACCGCGCGGGGCAGCGCCGTCTCCGTCCGCGGCGCCGTGCACTGGATCACCCACCGCTCCGGGCCCGCCCGCGCGCTCGCCGCCGAACCCGGTGTACGGGCCCGGCTGCCGCGCACCTTCCGCGCCGACGGCGAGGAGTACGTGGTGTGGGTGACGGACGCGGAGGGCGACGACGCCCTCGAGTTCGCGCCCGCCACCGGCGTCGCCCCCGGAGCCACCCCGCGCCGGCTGGCCGCCGGACAGCTGGGGCGTGTCCTCGGTCTCGCCATGGCACCCGACGGCAGCAGGGCCGCTGTCGCCTCGCACGACGGACGTGTGCTGCTGGTCGAACGGGAGACCGGTGAGGTCCGCGAGGTGGACCGCAGCGAGGACGGCGACTGCAGCGGGCTGGTCTTCTCGCCCGACTCGGCCTGGCTCGCCTGGTCCCACCCCGGGCCCAGCCCGCTGCGCCAGCTCAAGCTCGCCAACACCGCCGACCTGTCCGTCACCGAGGCGACCCCGCTCCGCTTCCGGGACTACTCACCGGCGTTCACCCTCGACGGCAAACACCTGGCCTTCCTGTCCGCGCGCTCCTTCGACCCGGTCTACGACGAGCACGTCTTCGACCTCGCGTTCGTCGGCGGATCCCGGCCGCACCTCATCACGCTGGCGGCGACCACGCCGTCGCCGTTCGGTCCGCAGCGCCACGGCCGCCCCTTCGACGCCCCGGACAAGGAGGAGACCCCCGACAGCGAGGGCACCCCCGCGACCCGGATCGACCTCGACGGGCTCGCCGACCGCATCGTGCCGTTCCCGGTCGAGGCCGCCCGCTACACCACCCTGCGGGCCGCCAAGGACGGGGTGCTGTGGCTGCGGCACCCACTGCGGGGCGTGCTCGGCGCCTCGCGGGCCACCCCCGACGACCCCGAGCCGAAGACCGAGCTGGAGCGCTACGACCTCGTTCAGCAGCGCATCGAGCACCTCAACGGCGACTCCGACCACTTCACGGTCAGCGGCGACGGCAAGCGGGTGCTGCTGTGGACCGACGGCAAGCTCAAGGTCGTCCCCAGCGACCGGCGGGCCTCCGGCGACGAGGACAGCGACAGCAACATCACCGTCGACCTGTCCCGGATCCGGCAGACCGTCGACCCGGCCGCCGAATGGCGGCAGATGTTCGACGAGACGGGCCGGCTGATGCGGGACAACTTCTGGCGGCCCGACCTCGGCGGGGTCGACTGGGACGCCGTCCAGAGCCGCTACCGTCCGGTGCTGGACCGGGTCGCCACCCATGACGACCTCGTCGACCTGCTGTGGGAGGTCCACGGCGAACTGGGGACCTCGCACGCGTACGTCACACCCGCGGGTGGCTGGGGCGGCGGCGACCGCCGGCAGGGGTTGCTGGGCGCGGACATCTCCCGCCACGAGGACGGCCCCCTGGGGACCCCGCTGTGGCGCATCGACCGCATCCTGCCGTCCGAGACCTCCGACCCCGAGGCCCAGGCGCCGCTGGCCGCGCCCGGGGTGGCGGTCCGGGCCGGGGACGCGATCGTCGCGGTCGGCGGCCGGCCCGTCGACCCGCTGACCGGGCCCGGGCCGCTGCTCGTCGGGACGGCCGGAAAGCCGGTCGAACTCACCGTCTCGCCCTCCGGCGGCGGCGACCCGCGGCACACGGTCGTCGTGCCCATCGGCGACGAGGAGCCGCTGCGCTACCACGCGTGGGTCGCGGACCGGCGGGCCTACGTCCACGAGAAGTCCGGCGGTCGGCTCGGCTATCTGCACGTGCCGGACATGGTGGGCTCCGGCTGGGCACAGCTCCACCGCGACCTGCGGATGGAGGTCGCCCGCGAGGGACTTGTGGTGGACGTCCGGGAGAACCGGGGCGGGCACACCTCGCAGCTCGTGATCGAGAAGCTGGCGCGCCGGATCGTGGGCTGGGACGTGCCGCGCGGGATGCGGCCGTACAGCTATCCGATGGACGCGCCGCGCGGGCCCGTGGTGGCCGTCGCCAACGAGTTCTCCGGCTCGGACGGGGACATCGTCAACGCGGCGATCAAGGCCCTCGGTATCGGGCCGGTGGTCGGCACCCGCACCTGGGGCGGTGTCATCGGCATCGACAGCCGCTACCGGCTGGTGGACGGCACCCTGGTGACCCAGCCCAAGTACGCCTTCTGGCTGGAGGGTTACGGGTGGGACGTGGAGAACCACGGCGTGGACCCGGACGTGGAGGTCGTCCAGGCACCGCAGGACTACGCGGCCGGGCGGGACGTCCAGTTGGACGAGGCGGTACGGATCGCGCTGGCCGCGCTGGAGGAACGCCCGGCCAAACAGCCGCCGGGGCTGCCTGAGTTGGGGTAGCGGGGCCTGGGCCTGCTCAGAGCTGGGGTCCGGGGCGGTGGCCGGGGGCTGGTGCCGGGGCAGGGGCCGGGCGGGGTTCGCGGTGAGTTCTTCGCCTCCTCCGCCCCCACCCGTCCCTCTGGGCTCCGCTCCGGAGGCCCCGCAGGGTTGCGCGCTCCGGTCCCTGCCGGGCTCCCCCAGGGGCTCCGAGCTCCGGTCCCTGCCCTTCCGCCATCGGCTTCGCGGCCTCGTCCGCGATCGCCGGACAGGGTGAACCTCGCGATACCACTGGCCTTGACGTCCTCACTTGCGTAAACGCAGGCGATTCCGGTCTGCACCGCTCCGCGGTGCTCCCTCGGGTTCCTGCTTCATCGACCCCTGCCGCCCATAAGGGTGTTCTGACAAGGTCTCCACAGGCTTCACATCCCGCCCGTCCGGCGGTAGCGGTGTGACGCAATAAGTGCAACTCCTGGGAGTTGTGGGGAACATGGCTCGTAAAGTTGCTTCATGTCCGACGAAACACCCCTCATACGCAGCCTCCGCGCCGCGGTTGCGGCCGCCCCCGACGATGTGCCCCTGCGGCTGCACCTCGCCGAGTTGTTGCTGGACGCCGGGGACACCGACGGTGCGGTCGGAGAGGCTGCCGTCGCGTTGCAGCAGGCGCCGGGGGACCAGTCGGCCCGGGCGCTGATGGTGCGTGCGATGGGGGTGACGGCGGAGCCCACGGCCCCCGTCGCCCCCGAGACGCCGGTGCCGTCCGAGGCACCGGTGCCGTCACAGGGTTCCGCGCCGCACGGGCCGACACCCCAACTGCCGGCGGAACCCGACGGGTTCGACTGGCGCGCCGCCGAGGAGGAGGTCGGCGGCATCGTCCCGCCGCGCTTCGTAGGCGAGTTGGGGGAACCGCTCAGCGTCGACGGGCACGGCGACCCCGGATCCGCCGACGCCTGGGACGCCGAATTCCCGCAAGGTGTAAGGCTGTCGGACGTCGGCGGCATGCAGGACGTCAAGGACCGCCTGGAGGCCGCCTTCCTGGCACCGCTGCGCAATCCCGGACTGCGCAAGCTGTACGGCAAGAGCCTGCGCGGCGGTCTGCTGCTGTACGGGCCGCCGGGCTGCGGCAAGACCTTCATCGCGCGGGCGGTCGCGGGCGAACTCGGCGCATCCTTCCTGCCGATCGCCCTCAGCGACGTCCTCGACATGTGGATCGGCAGGTCCGAGCAGAACATCCACGACATCTTCGTCAACGCCCGGCGCAACGCCCCGTGCGTCGTCTTCCTCGACGAACTGGACGCGCTCGGCGCCAAGCGCAGCCGTATGCAGCACAGCGGTCTGCGCAACGTCGTCAACCAGCTCCTCACCGAACTCGACGGGGTGGACGGCGGCAACGAGGGCGTCTTCGTCCTGGCCGCCACCAACGTCCCCTGGGACGTGGACATCGCGCTGCGCCGCCCCGGCCGCCTCGACCGCACCCTCCTCGTGCTGCCCCCGGACGGCCCGGCACGGGAGGCGATCCTCATCTACCACCTGCGGGAACGCCCCATCGAATCGGTCGATCTGGGCAAACTCGTGAAGGCCACCGACGGCTTCTCCGGCGCCGACCTCGCCCACCTGTGCGAGACGGCCGCCGAGTCCGCGCTGCTGGACTCCGCCCGCACCGGCGAGGTCCGCATGATCGGCATGCGTGACCTGCTGGGCGCGGCCAAGCAGATCCGGCCGTCGACCGAACCGTGGTTCGCGGCGGCGCGGAACGTGGCGATGTTCGCCAACGACGGCGGCACCTACGACGACCTGGTCGCCCATCTGAAGCGGAAGCGCAAGCTGTGACCGTCGCCGAGGCGACCGAGCGGGCACGGTTGCTGATGGAACTGGGCCGGCACGCCGACGCCCGCGCGCTCCTGGTCCGCCGGATCGCGGAGGACCCCGAGGACGTACGGGCGTGGATCCGGCTCTCCCGCTGCCACGCGGCGCTCGGCGAACCCGAGGAGGCCCTCGCCGCGATCGAGGAGGCCGTACGCCGCGCACCCGAGGACTACGACGCCGTCAACGTGCGCGCCCACGCCCTGCGCCGTGTCGGCCGCCTCGAGGAGGCCGCGGACACCGCGATGCGGGCGATCGGCATCGGGCCCGACTGGTGGGGCGCGTACGCCCTCCTCGCCGAGGTGCAGCTCTTCCTGCCCGAGCGCTACACCCGCTACGAGGCCTACCAGACCGCGCTGGACGCGGTGCGGTACGGCCCCGACGAGGTCGGCGCGCACCTGACGCTGTGGAAGCTGGCCACCGTGATCGGCAACCACGAGATGGCGGACCGCGCCGAGCGCGCCATCCTGCAGTTGGACCCCACCCACCAGTTCGCGCTGTCCCAGCAGACCGCCAAGGCCGCGCGGGACGCCAGGGCCCCGGCCGCCGCCGAGCTGTACGCCGACGCGCTGGCCGTCGCCCCCGACTCGCCCGGGCTGCGCGGCGGCCTCGACGGCGCCGTGTACCGGATGCTGCGCGGCACCCGCTGGCCGGCGCTGCTGTGTCTGCTGATCGCGGCCGGAACGGTCGATGTGCTCCCGGTCCACGCGGTGGACGACCGCGCGGGGCTTCCGCTGCCGCAGGCCGCCCGGCTGGGGGTCCTGGCGGTGCTCGCCGCCGTCTGGGGCCTCGGTGCCTGGTACCCCTACCGCCGGCTGCGCACCGGCGTCCGCCTCGGCATGGCGTCGCTGGTGCGCCGCCGGGTGTGGGCCCGGATCGTGTTGGGCCAGGCGGCGTGGTGCACGGCGTGCGCCGTGCTGGTCGCGGTGGTTCCGTGGGAGGCACGCGGGGTGCCCCGGCTGCTGGCCGCGGCCGCCGTCGTACCGGTCCTGCTGACCGTCTGGTTCGACCGCCGGAGGATCGGGTGATGCGGCGGCCTGCGCCGTCGGCGTCAGGGTGGCCGCTCATGGATAGCATGCGTGCGGACGTCAGTTGACGGACATCAGCGAAATGACGTGAGCGGACGGACGTCAGTGACCAGTGTCTAGGAGGCGTGAACGTGGCCGGAGAGCCGCAGGACGACTGCCTGTTCTGCAAGATCGTGGCGGGCCGGATCCCGGCGACCGTGGTGAAGGAGACCGAGACGACCGTCGCCTTCCGTGACATCAACCCGCAGGCGCCCACCCACGTCCTGGTGATCCCGAAGGTGCACTACGCGGACGCCGCGGAACTCGCCGCCGCCGAGCCCTCCGTCACCGCGGACCTCCTGCGCCACGCGGGGGAGGTCGCCACCGAGGAGAAGCTGGAGAGCTACCGGCTCGTCTTCAACACCGGCAGCGGCGCCGGACAGACCGTCTTCCACGCCCATCTGCACCTCCTCGGCGGGCGCGGTATGCACTGGCCGCCCGGGTGAGGCGCCGTGTCCATACGTGAACTGGTGGTCCTCGGCACCGCCAGCCAGGTTCCCACCCGGCACCGCAACCACAACGGCTACTTCCTGCGCTGGGACGGCGACGGCCTGCTCTTCGACCCCGGAGAGGGCACCCAGCGGCAGATGCTGCGCGCCGGGGTGGCCGCGCACGACCTGCACCGGATCTGCGTCACGCACTTCCACGGCGACCACTCGCTCGGCCTCGCCGGGGTGATCCAGCGCATCAACCTCGACCGGGTGCCGCACGAGATCACCGCGCACTATCCGCGATCCGGGCAGGAGTACTACGACCGGCTGCGGCGCGCCACGGCCTTCCGCGAGACGGTGGCCCTCACCGAGGCGCCGGTCGACGGCGACGGGGTGCTCGCGACCGGACCGTCGTACGTGCTCGAGACGCGTCGGCTGTCCCACCCCGTCGAGTCGTACGGGTACCGGCTGGTCGAGCCGGACGGACGGCGCATGCTGCCCGAGCGGCTGGCCGCGTACGGGATCACCGGGCCGGACGTCGGGCGCATCCAGCGGGAGGGCGTCCTGGGGGACGTGCCCCTCGACGCGGTGAGCGAGGTGCGGCGCGGGCAGCGGTTCGCGTTCATCATGGACACCCGGATGTGCGACGGCGTGCACGCCCTCGCCGAGGGCTGCGACATGCTCGTCATCGAGTCCACCTTCCTCGATGCGGACGAGCAACTCGCCGTCGAGCACGGCCATCTGACGGCGGGTCAGGCCGCTCGGGCGGCCCGGGACGCGGGCGTACGGCATCTCGTGCTCACCCACTTCAGCCAGCGGTACGGCGAACCCGACGAGTTCGAGCGTCAGGCGCGGCGGGCCGGCTTCGACGGGGAACTGACCGTCGCACACGACCTGCTGAGGGTTCCGGTGCCCAAGCGGCTGTGACGGGGTGAGGGAGCACGTGGCGGTTCCGGAACGGCTGTCCCGCGGCCGTACGATGCTTCGATGTCCCTCCCGAAAGCCGAACTGCACCTCCATATCGAAGGCACCCTGGAACCCGAGCTGGCGTTCGGGCTGGCCGCGCGCAACGGCGTGTCGCTGCCCTACGCGGACACCGAGGAGCTGCGGACGGCGTACCGGTTCTCCGACCTGCAGTCGTTCCTGAACCTCTACTACGAGCTGATGGCGGTCCTGCGTACCGAGCAGGACTTCGCCGATCTCGCGGACGCGTATCTCGCCCGCGCCGCCGCACAGGGCGTGCGGCACGCCGAGATCTTCTTCGACCCGCAGGCCCACATCGCCCGGGGTGTGGGGATGGGGACCGTCGTCGAAGGGCTGGGGCGGGCGCTCGGCGCCGCCGAGGAACGGCACGGCGTCTCCACCCAGCTGATCATGTGCTTCCTGCGCGACGAGTCCGCCGAGTCGGCGATGGAGACCCTCGACGCAGCGAAGCCCTACCTCCACCGGATCGCGGGGGTGGGCCTCGACTCCGCCGAAGTCGGCCATCCACCGGTGAAGTTCGCGGCGGTCTACGAGGCCGCCGCCGCGCTCGGGCTGCGCCGGGTCGCCCATGCCGGGGAGGAGGGGCCGCCCTCCTACGTCGTCCAGGCCCTCGACGTGCTCGGCGTCGAGCGGATCGACCACGGGCTGCGCTCCATGGAGGACCCGGCGCTGGTCGAACGCCTGGTCAGGGAGCGGGTGCCGCTGACACTGTGTCCGCTGTCGAACGTACGGCTGCGCACCGTGGACACCCTCGCGGAGCACCCGCTGCCCGCGATGCTGGACGCCGGGCTGATGTGCACCGTCAACTCCGACGACCCCGCCTACTTCGGCGGCTACGTCGACGACAACTTCCGTGCGGTGCGCGAGGCGCTGGGGCTTTCGCCGGAGCGGCTGAGGGAGCTGGCGCGCAACTCCTTCGAGGCGTCGTTCCTGGACCACGACGAGGAGCGGCGGGCCCGCTACCTCGCGGAGGTCGAGGCCTACGAGTTCGGCTGAGCCCCCGAGACTGAGCCCCCGAGACCGAGCCCCCGCCGCCGAGGCCGTGGCGGGCCGGCCGGGGTCCGCCACGGCGGAGCACTGCGGCCGGGCCGCGGTGCGCAGGGCGGCCTCGGTCATCGGCCTCGCGGTCATCGGCGTCCCGTCGGGCGTCCCGGTCATCGGCACCTCGATCAGCGGCACCTCGGTCAGCGGCACCTCGGTCAGCGGCACCTCGGTCAGCGGCACCTCGGTCATCGGCCTCCTGGTCATCGGCACCTCGTCCAGCAGCAGGCCGGTCGCCTGGGCCGCGCCCATCGCCGGGATTGCGGGGATCGCCGGGAATCCGCCCGTGCCGGGGGAAAGGCTGCCGACGAACAGCAGCAGGCCGGTCGCCTGGGCCGCGCCCATCGCCGGGATTGCGGGGATCGCCGGGAATCCGCCCGTGCCGATGAAAGGCTGCCGACGAACAGCAGCAGGCCGGTCGCCTGGGCCGCGCCCATCGCCGGGATTGCGGGGATCGCCGGGTCGCCGGGATCGCCGGGGGTATCCGCCCGCGCCGACAGAAGACTGCTGGCGAGCGGCTCGAGTGACCCGCACGCCGTGCCACCCGGGCGTCAACGCAGTGGGCAGTTCCCCCTCCGGAGGGGGAGCGCGAGCCCGTCCGGTGGTGTCCTTGGTGCACACTGGCGTCCATCAGCACCACGCCAGGGAGCACACCGTGACCGCGTCCAAGGGAGAGCACCGCAGCCAGTCCCAGGTCGACCCGCTGGCCGGCCTGCGCGCCCCGGACGACCCCCCGTGGGACGTCTACCTCACCGGCACGGTCTTCCTGGACATCATCTTCACGGGTCTCGACTCCGCCCCGGTGCGCGGGACGGAGACGTGGGCCCGCGGCATGGGATCGAGCCCCGGCGGCATCGCCAACATGGCGACCGCGCTCGCCCGCCTCGGCCTGCGGACCTCGCTCGCCGCCGCCTTCGGGGACGACCACTACGGCGAGTACTGCTGGGACACCCTCGAGCAGGGCGAGGGGATCGACCTCTCCCCGTCGCGGACCGTACCCGGCTGGCACTCCCCGGTGACGGTCTCCATGGCGTACGAGGGGGAGCGCACGATGGTCTCCCACGGTCACGAGCCGCCGCCGGAGGAGCCCGCGCCGGACTGCCCGCCGCGCGCCCGAGCCGCGGTCGCCGCGCTGGCGCCGGGGCAGCACGCGCCGTGGATCGCACAGGCCGCGAGAAACCGGACCCGGATCTTCGCCGATGTCGGCTGGGACGACACCGGCCGCTGGGACCTCGCGGGCCTCGCCGACCTGAGCCACTGCGAGGCGTTCCTGCCGAACGCCGAGGAGGCCATGCGCTACACGGGCGCCGCCTGCCCCCGGGCCGCGGCGCACGCGCTCACCGAACACGTGCCGGTGGCCGTCGTCACCCTCGGCGCGGAGGGCGCCTACGCCGTCGACGGGCGCACCGGCGAGACCGCCGAGGTCCCGGCGATCGCGGTCGAGGCCATGGACCCGACGGGCGCCGGGGACGTCTTCGTCGCGGGCTTCGTCGCCGGCACGCTCGCCGACTGGCCGCTCGCCGACCGGCTCGCCTTCGCCGGTCTGACCGCCGCGCTCTCCGTGCAGGAGTTCGGCGGCTCGCTGTCGGCCCCCGGCTGGACGGAGATCGCCGCCTGGTGGCGCCGCGTCCAGTCCTACGACGACCAGGACCCGGCGGCACTGCGGAGGTACGCCTTCCTGGAGCGGATGATCCCCGAGGCGGCGCGGCCCTGGCCGTTGCGCAGGGCGGTGCCCACGATCGGGTTCGGCCGGTCGGCGTGATCGATCGGAAGGGCCCCGGCGGTACGGAAAAGCCCTACGGCACTGTCAGTCCCCCGTCGTACTCTGGAAGGGCAATGCCGCCCCTGTGGCGCGCGAGCCGATAGAGGAGGACGAGCAAGGCCTACAGAGCCGGCCCATGACTCAGACACCCACAGCGCACACCCCTTCAGAGGGACAGGCACGAGCGCAGTTCACCGTTCCCGCTCAGCACCCCATGGTGACCGTGCTGGGCTCCGGAGACTCCCTCCTGCGCGTGATCGAGAAGGCCTTCCCGGCGGCCGACATCCATGTCCGGGGCAATGAGATCAGTGCGGTCGGCGATGCCGGTGAGGTGGCTCTCGTCCAGCGCCTGTTCGACGAGATGATGCTGGTGCTCCGCACCGGACAGCCGATGACGGAGGACGCAGTGGAACGCTCGATCGCCATGCTGCGGGCGAGTGAGAACGGGGAAGGTTCGCCGGAGACACCCGCCGAGGTGCTCACCCAGAACATCCTGTCCTCGCGTGGCCGCACGATCCGCCCCAAGACGCTCAACCAGAAGCGCTACGTGGACGCGATCGACAAGCACACGATCGTCTTCGGCATCGGCCCCGCCGGTACGGGCAAGACCTACCTCGCCATGGCCAAGGCGGTGCAGGCCCTGCAGTCCAAGCAGGTCAACCGCATCATCCTGACCCGCCCGGCGGTGGAGGCGGGGGAGCGTCTGGGCTTCCTCCCCGGCACCCTCTACGAGAAGATCGACCCGTATCTGCGCCCGCTGTACGACGCGCTGCACGACATGCTCGACCCGGACTCGATCCCGCGGCTGATGGCGGCGGGGACGATCGAGGTTGCGCCGCTGGCATACATGCGTGGACGCACTCTCAACGACGCCTTCATCATCCTGGACGAGGCACAGAACACCAGCCCCGAACAGATGAAGATGTTCCTCACCCGCCTCGGCTTCGACTCGAAGATCGTGATCACGGGTGATGTGACGCAGGTGGACCTCCCGAACGGGACCAAGTCGGGTCTGCGGCAGGTCCAGGAGATCCTGGAGGGTCTCGACGACGTGCACTTCTCCCGGCTCACGTCCCACGACGTCGTACGGCACAAGCTGGTCGGCCGTATCGTCGACGCGTACGAGAAGTACGACAACGAGCACGGCACCGAGAACGGCTCCCACAAGGGCGGCCGGGGCAGGTCGTCCGGGCACAAGGGGAAGTAGACCAGCACGACCATGTCGATCGACGTCAACAACGAGTCCGGAACCGAGGTCGACGAGCAGGCGATCCTCGACATCGCCCGCTACGCGCTCGCTCGGATGCGTATCCACCCGCTCTCCGAGCTCTCGGTGATCGTCGTGGACGCCGACGCCATGGAGCAGCTGCACATCCAGTGGATGGACCTGCCGGGCCCCACGGATGTCATGTCCTTTCCGATGGACGAGCTGCGCCCGCCGTCGAAGGACGACGACGAGCCGCCCCAGGGGCTGCTCGGCGACATCGTCCTGTGCCCGGAGGTCGCGGCCAAGCAGGGCGCCGAGGCGGAGACGCAGCACTCCATGGACGAGGAGCTCCAGCTCCTGACCGTCCACGGGGTGCTGCACCTGCTCGGCTACGACCACGAGGAGCCCGACGAGAAGGCCGAGATGTTCGGCCTGCAGGCGGCGATCGTCGACGGCTGGCGGGCGGAGAAGGGCATCGACGGTCCGTCCCCGGCACCGACCGTCTCATGAGCCCGCAACTCGTCCTCGGCGCCATCGCCCTGGTGGTCGTGGCCTGGCTCGCCGCCTGTGCGGAGGCCGGTATCGCACGGGTCTCCAGCTTCCGGGCGGAGGAGGCCGTACGTTCCGGCCGGCGCGGCAGCGCCAAGCTCGCCCAGGTCGCGGCCGACCCCACCCGCTACCTCAATGTGGCGCTGCTGGTGCGCGTCGTGTGCGAGATGGCGGCGGCCGCCCTCGTCACCTACGCCTGCCTCCAGGAATTCGACCGGACCTGGGAGGCGCTCGCGGTCGCCATCGGGGTGATGGTCCTCGTCTCCTACGTCGCGGTCGGCGTCTCCCCGCGGACCATCGGCCGCCAGCACCCGCTGAACACGGCGACGGCGGCGGCGTACGTCCTACTGCCGCTGGCCCGCATCATGGGCCCGATCCCGCCGCTGCTGATCCTCATCGGCAACGCGCTGACCCCCGGCAAGGGCTTCAGACGCGGCCCGTTCGCCTCCGAGGCCGAACTGCGCGCGCTGGTGGACCTCGCCGAGAAGGAGTCGCTGATCGAGGCGGAGGAGCGCCGCATGGTGCACTCGGTCTTCGAACTCGGCGACACCCTCGTCCGCGAGGTCATGGTCCCGCGCACGGACCTGGTCGTCATCGAGCGCTACAAGACGATCCGCCAAGCGCTGAGCCTCGCGCTGCGCTCGGGCTTCTCGCGCATCCCGGTGACCGGGGAGAGCGAGGACGACATCGTCGGGATCGTGTATCTGAAGGACCTGGCCCGCAAGACGCACATCAGCCGGGACGCCGAGTCGGAGCTGGTCTCCACGGCCATGCGTCCGGCCGCCTTCGTCCCCGACACCAAGAACGCCGGCGACCTGCTGCGCGAGATGCAGCAGGACCGCAACCACGTCGCCGTCGTCATCGACGAGTACGGCGGCACGGCCGGGATCGTCACCATCGAGGACATCCTGGAGGAGATCGTCGGTGAGATCACCGACGAGTACGACCGCGAACTCCCGCCCGTGGAACCGCTCGGCGAGGACCGCTACCGGGTCACCGCCCGCCTCGACATCGGCGACCTCGGCGAGCTCTACGGCATCGAGGCGTTCGACGACGAGGACGTGGAGACCGTTGGCGGTCTGCTGGCGAAGGCACTCGGCCGCGTCCCCATCGCGGGCGCCTCGTCGGTGGTGCCCCTGCCCGACGAGCGCCTGCTGCGCCTGACGGCGGAGACCGCCGCGGGCCGCCGCAACAAGATCACCACGGTCCTGGTGGAGCCGCTGGGGTCCCCGGACGGGGACGACGACGAGAAGCCGGAGTGATCGGCGTGGATCCGGAGCAGCTGCGCTCCTTCTGCCTCTCCTTCAACGCGGCGGAGGAGGACTTCCCCTTCCGCCCTGAGATCTCGGTGTTCAAGGTGGGAGGCAGGATGTTCGCCCTGAGCTGGATGGACGGGCGCCCGCTGAAGGTCAATCTGAAGTGCGACCCGGAGGACGCGATCCGGCTCCGCGGCGAGTTCCCGGGACTGATCGCCCCCGGCTACCACATGAACAAGCGCCACTGGAACACCGTCACGGTGGACGCCGAGCTCCCGGGCCGGCTCGTCCGGGAGCTCATCGAGGACTCCTACGACCTGGTGGTGGCGGGTCTGCCGAGAGCCGAGCGGCTACGGCTCGACCGCTCCTGACCGGCTCTCGTAGCCAGTACGTATGCTCAGATCATGACCGAGAGCGCGCTTGATCCCGAGGACCGCAAGATCGTGACCCTGGCCCGTTCGGCGCGGGCCCGCAACGGTGTGCCCGAGGGCGCCGCCGTACGCGACGAGACCGGCCGCACCTACGTGGCCGGCACCGTGGCGCTGCCGTCCCTGCGGCTGAGCGCGCTGCAGACGGCGGTGGCGATGGCCGTGGCGTCCGGTGCGAAGTCGCTGGAGGCGGCGGCGGTGGTGACCGAGGCGGAGTCCGCGAACGCGGAGGACCGCGCGGCGGTACGGGACCTGGGTGGCGCCAATACGCCGGTGCTGGTGGCGGGGCCGGACGGCACCGTGCGCACCACTGTGACAGCGGGCTGACCCCGCTCCGCGCACCGCCGTGACAGTCGGCCGGGGTCACGGCCGACCGCCACCGCCTGTCTTCGGCCACATTCACCGACCCTGGAAACAACCCCCGAGCGTCTCTTGCATTCCAAGGCGCCGCGCGCCTAAATGAACCCGGTTCTTCCGACGGGCCGTCAATTCAGTTCGGATCCAACCGCTCGCGCTGCGTGCCGCACAACGCTCGCGGACGGTCCGCGCGGACACATCTCCCTCATCGCCGCCGGGCGCCCGGTGACGAGTCCGTGCGCCGCTGACGGCGGCGCCGTCGGCCATCCCCACATGGCAATTCCCCGACAAGGGAAGGGAATCCGATGAGATCCCAGCGAATCGGTACAGGGGCGGCACTCGCGGCCGGCACCCTGGCCGCGACGGCCCTGGCGTTCGCGCCGAGTGCCGTGGCGGTCGCCCCCACCACGGCCACCATCACCGCCAACTGCGGCGTCTTCGGTGGCGGTGCGGCCACCCTCACAGCCACGCAGAGCGGCAAGGCCGCCACCATCACCCTCAAATCCACCGCCGTCACCGCCCCCATCGCCGTCGGCAAGGACTCGATCAGGTCCACGCTGACGTTGGTGAAGGCGAGCGGCGGTACCACCGTCTTCTCCGGTACCAAGAACCCGGCGATCCCGGCCGGCGGCGGGGTCACGGTGGGTCCGCTCGACGGCACTGTGGCCTCCGGCGACAGACTGGAGGCGTTCGGCGGCTCCCTGCGGATGGTGGTCTTCGGCATCACGATCACCTGCACCGCGACCGGTCCCCAGTCGCCGGGACCGTTCGTCTTCGACTGATCCACCGGGCCCGCTCGGGACACCGCACCGGTGCCGTCGCCCGCGCGCACGGCGGCACCGGTGCAGCACCGCTCCGCCGATCGGGGACAATGGGCGCCATGAGCGTTCGTACCCAGTCATCCGAGCCGTCCGCGGCCGAGCACCGCGCCGGCTTCGCCTGTTTCGTCGGGCGGCCCAACGCGGGCAAGTCCACTCTCACGAATGCTCTGGTCGGCCAGAAGGTGGCGATCACCTCCAACCGGCCACAGACCACCCGGCACACGGTGCGCGGCATCGTCCACCGCCCCGACGCCCAGCTGATCCTCGTCGACACCCCCGGCCTGCACAAACCGCGCACGCTCCTCGGCGAGCGGCTCAACGACGTGGTACGCACCACCTGGGCCGAGGTCGACGTCATCGGTTTCTGTCTGCCGGCCAACGAGAAGATCGGCCCCGGGGACCGCTACATCGCCAAGGAACTGGCCGGGATCAGGAAGACGCCGAAGGTCGCGGTGGTCACCAAGACCGACCTGGTCGACCCCAAGACGCTTGCCGAGCAGCTCATCGCCGTCGACCAGCTGGGCAAGGAACTGGGCATCGAGTGGGCTGAGATCGTGCCGGTCTCCGCGGTCGGCGACAAGCAGGTGGAGCTCCTGGCCGAGCTGCTGGTCCCGCTGCTGCCGGAGGGGCCCGCGCTCTACCCCGAGGGGGACCTCACCGACGAGCCCGAGCAGGTCATGGTCGCGGAGCTGATCCGCGAGGCCGCGCTGGAGGGCGTACGGGACGAGCTGCCGCACTCCATCGCGGTTGTCGTGGAGGAGATGCTCCCGCGAGAGGACCGCCCGGCGGACAAGCCGCTGCTCGACATCCACGCCAACCTCTACATCGAGCGCCCCAGCCAGAAGGGCATCATCATCGGCCCCAAGGGCAAGCGCCTGAAGGAGGTCGGCATCAAGTCCCGCAAACACATCGAGGCACTCCTCGGCACACCCGTGTTCCTGGACCTGCACGTGAAGGTGGCGAAGGACTGGCAGCGGGATCCGAAGCAATTGCGGCGGCTGGGTTTTTGAGCTGTGGGTGGGGTGCGGTAGGCGCCTGAAGGGGGTCCGCGTCGGGTCCTGTGAGGGGACGGCGTCGGGTCCCGTGAGCGGGTGGGAGCTTTTGCTGGGTGTGCCCGCCGCGCGGCGGTAGCCGCATGTTGTTGCAGCCTGGATCTGCACGTGCAGGTGGCGAAGGACTGGCAGCGGGATCCGAAGCAGTTGCTGCGGCTGGGCTTTTGAGCTGGGTGGGTGGGGTTTCGGTCGGCGGCTGATCCGAAGCGGTTGGGGACGGCCGGGCTCTGACGATCTGTCATTCCACGCCGCGGATCCGGCCCACCAGCACCGCCCCCGCCAGACCGATCAGCGCCGACACCAGGTACAGCACCCGGTAGCCGCCGAGGTAGGTCACGATCGGGGCCGCCAGGGCGGGGGCCGCGACCTGGGGGAGTGCGTTGGCCACGTTGATCACGCCGAGGTCCTTGCCGCGGTCCAGGGCCCGGGGCAGGACGTCCGTCATCAGGGCGAAGTCGACGGAGGCGAAGACGCCGAAGCCCAGGCCGAGGAGGGCCGCGGCGATGATCGTGCCGGTCCAGGTCGGCCAGGCCGCGATCAGCCCCGCCGCGACCGCCATCACCAGGCCCGACCACACCACGAACGGCTTCCGGCGCCCCACCCGGTCCGACCACACCCCGGCGATCACCACCGTCGCCAGCAGCATCACCGCGTTGACGGCAGTGAGGATCAGCACACCTTGCTCGGGGTCGGGATGGTGGACCCGGTCCCGCAGGTAGTACAGCAGGTACAGGACCCCGATGCTGTTGCTCAGATTGACCAGGAACCGGGTCAGCCAGGCCCAGCCGAAGTCGGGGTAGCGGCGCGGGCTCAGCCAGAAACCCGCCGCGAAGGTACGCCAGGACCAGGGCGGGCGGGCTTCGCGGGGAAGCCGGATGTCCCGGTGCCCCAGGGCGTACGGCAGGACGCCCGCCAGCGAGAACGCCGCGCACGCCGCGTATCCCGCCACCGTGCCCCCGGCCAGCGTCGCCAGACCCGTGCCGCCGACCACGCCCAGGATCTGCGCCGCGCCCAACCAGCCGCCCACCGCGCCGCGTTGGAGCCGTGGCACCCGGTCCGGCACGGCCGCCGTGACCGTCGCCCAGACCGCGTTCAGCGTCAGCTGCACCGCGCACCAGCCCACCGCCATCGTGAGCGGCCCGCCCGCGGCGCCGAGGAGCATCAGCGACACCGCACCGCCCGCCCCGCCCGCCACGATCCACGGCGTACGGCGGCCCCAGCGGGCCGTGGTGCGGTCGGACAGCGCGCCGAACAGCGGGGTCGCCACCAGGGACACCACGGCGCCCACCCCCGTCACCCACGCCAGCAGTGTCTCCTTCGACATGCCGGTGCCGGGCGCGAAGTCCTCCGCCTGCGAGGGCAGCAGGATCTGCAGCGGGCCGTACCAGCCCACCCACACGGCCCAGTTGGCGAGCGAGAGCGCCGCGGTCCAGCTCCGCCGGACCGGGACGACGGGCTCCGCGAGCGGGTCGGGAGCGCCGAGCGGGCCGGGTCGATCGGGCGGGTCCGGCAAAGGCCCGGCCGTCCTGTCGTCGCCCGCCGCCCCCACCGACCCCGTCGTCGTCATCTCTGGGCCCGCAGCAGCTCACCCAGCCACCGGAACGAGGCCTTCGGCGTGCGCTCCTGGGTCTCGAAGTCCACATGGACCAGCCCGAATCGCCGCGCATACCCTTCCGCCCACTCGAAGTTGTCCAGCAGCGACCACACGAAGTAGCCGCGCACGTCCACACCCGCCTCGACCGCCTGGTGCAGCGCCCGGATGTGGCTGTCCAGGTAGGCGATCCGCGCCTGGTCGTCGATGCCCTCGTAGGAGCAGCCGTTCTCGGTGATGACGACCGGCGGGAGACGGTCGCCGTAGCGGTCCCGGAAGCCGGTGAGCAGTTCCGTCAGGCCCTCGGGGACCACCGGCCAGCCGAAGTCCGTCGTCGGGACGCCCTCGATCTCCCGTACCGAGAAGGGGAGTTCGGCGGGCATCGAGAGGCCGCCGAACTCGATTTCGGTGCCCTGCGGCGCGCCCACCCGCGTCGGGGCGTAGTAGTTGATGCCGTAGAAGTCCAGCGGCTCCGCGATGACCTTCAGGTCGGACTCGACCTCGCCGGAGCTCCCGGGCATCAACTCATTGAGCCCGTCCGGATATTCGCCCAGCAGCAGCGGATCGGCGAACAGCCGGTTGAGGAGCAGGTCGTAGAACCCGGCCGCCTCCAGGTCCGCCTGCTCCTCGGAGGCGGGCCACGTCGGGCCGTGCGAGTTGGCTATGCCGATGTCCGTGGCCCCCGCCGCGCGCAGGGCGCGCACCGCCAGACCGTGGGCGAGCAGCTGGTGGTGCGCGGACGGCAACGCGTCGAAGAGCAGTTGCTTGCCGGGGGCGTGCGCGCCGAGGGCATGGCCCAGGAGGGTGTGCTCGGCGGGCTCGTTGATGGTGATCCACTTCTTCACCCGGTCACCGAGCCGTTCCGCGACGGACGACACGTACTCCGCGAACCGGGACGCCGTGTCGCGCTCCAGCCAGCCGCCCGCCTCCTGGAGCGCGAGCGGCAGGTCCCAGTGGAAGAGCGTGGGGACGGGCCGTACGCCCGCCGCGAGCAGCTCGTCCACCAGCCGGTCGTAGAAGCCGAGGTCCCCCGACCGGACCCGCGGCCAGGAGATGGAGAAGCGGTACGCGTCCACGCCCAGGTCGGACAGGAGCGCGATGTCCTGCGGATACCGGTGGTAGTGGTCGCAGGCCACCACCGCCGTCGAGCCGTCCTTCACCCGCCCCGGTTCGGCCGTGAAGGCGTCCCATACGGAGGGCTCGCGCTCGTCCGCCGCGCCCTCGATCTGATGGGCCGAGGTCGAGACGCCCCACAGGAAGCCGTCGGGGAACTGAGGTATCGGGTTCGTCGCCATGCGCGCGATCATCCGTACCAGCGGTAACGTAAGTCAACGCCCCGGCATGAACGACCTGTTACGCGGTACGGGTTACGCGCCTTGTGCACGGTACGGAGCTACGCGCCTTCCTTCAGCACCTGTGAGATCAACTTCCGCTGTTCCTCCGTGAGCCGGGGATCCGAGCAGTACACCGTCTTCCCGTCCACCGTGATCTGGTAGCTGAAACCGTCCGGAACGCCGATCGGCGGTGTCCCGCGGCTGTCGGCGACGGCCCGCTCGGCCAGGGCGTGCCACTCCTGGGCGTCGGCGCGCCCCGACGTCTCCACCGCGGCGGCACGCTCGACACCCGCGAAGCCGCCCGTGCGCTTCACCTGGATACGCATGAATCCTGTCTAGTACGAAAGCGTGTGACGGGCCACTCGGCTCGGTCCGACCGGTTACGGCCACTCACTACAGCGTGCGCACCCCCACCTGCTCCCAGGCCTTCTGCACCGCCTCCAGTTCGTCGCCCTCGCCGAAGCGGGCGCGCGCGGCGGCGACGGTCAGGGTGGCGAAGTCGGGGAAGAGCGCGTCCGGCTGCAGCTCACCGCCGGTCAGCACGTCGTACCAGATCTGCCCGGCCCGTTCCCAGGCGTACCCGCCGAGTGCGGTGGCGACCAGGTAGAACGCGTGGTTGGGGATGCCGGAGTTGATGTGCACCCCGCCGTTGTCCCGCCCCGTGCGCACATAGTCGTCCATCGTGGCGGGCTGCGGGTCCTTGCCGAGGACGTCGTCGTCGTACGCCGTCCCGGGCGCCTTCATCGAGCGCAGCGCCTCCCCGGTGACGCGCTCCGCGAGCAGCCCCGCACCGATCAGCCAGTCGGCCTCGGCCGCGGTCTGGCCGAGCGTGTACTGCTTGATCAGCGAACCGAACACGTCCGAGACCGATTCGTTGAGCGCCCCCGACTGGCCGAAGTAGGCCAGGTTCGCGGTGTACTGCGTGACGCCGTGGGCGAGTTCGTGACCGATAACGTCGACCGGGATGGTGAAGTCGAGGAAGATCTCCCCGTCCCCGTCGCCGAACACCATCTGTTCGCCGTTCCAGAAGGCGTTGTTGTAGTCCTCGCCGTAGTGCACGGTCGCGTTCAGCGGCAGCCCCTCGGCGTTGATCGAGTTGCGTGCGTACGCCTTCAGGAACAGGTCGAAGGTGGCGCCGAGACCGGCGTAGGCGCGGTTGACGGTCGCGTCCTTGCCTGGCTTGTCACCCTCGCCGCGCACTCTCCTGCCGGGCAGGTCCGTCCGGTGCCTGGCGTCGTAGATGGTGCGCGGCGGTTCGTCCGCCGGGGCGCCCTCGGGCGGGGCGGGGGAGGGGGCGCCGATGACCGTGGTCAGCCGGCGGTGGGTGCGTTCGAAGGCGTCGCGTTCCAGGGTGCGCCGGGCGGGTCCGGCGAGCGCGGGGTCCTCGTGCCGGGCGAGCGTGTCCAGCACGTGGGGCGGCACGATGGTGCAGAAGACGGGCGCTACGGGCCCGGGGTGGGGGTCTGGGTTCGCGGTCATGTCCGGAACGTTTGCACTGAGTGAGGCGCTTGTCACTAGCTGCCACCGTGATTGGTGAAATGGACGGATACGGTGGGTTGCGTTCCGTGTCGCTGTGCTACGGGTTGCCGTGCTGTCGATGGTTCCGGGCGCGCGGAACGTGACCTCGCACACCTTTCAGTCGCCTTTGTCCTCTATGTAGGCCGGGTCCCGCATACTGAAACGGGCCCGCGTATTCGGCGTGCCTCGGCTAGCATGCGGAGCATCATGCGTTTCGGGCTGCTCCTCCTTAGCTGCCGCGGCGAGGGCCTGTAGTCGAGGCCGACCCCCTCCCCGCGGAGTTTGGCGTTGCGCCGTCGGCCGTCCTTCCGGACACGCGGACGACCGCGGACATCTCGAGGAGCCCACGCATCATGGCGAACCGCCAGCAGCCCACGTCCATGCCGATCCACAAGTACCGCCCGTACGACCAGGTCGACATCCCCGACCGCAGCTGGCCGAACCAGCGGATCACCAAGGCCCCGCGCTGGCTGTCCACGGACCTGCGGGACGGCAACCAGGCCCTGATCGACCCCATGTCGCCCGCGCGCAAGCGCGCGATGTTCGACCTGCTGGTGAAGATGGGCTACAAGGAGATCGAGATCGGCTTCCCGGCCTCCGGCCAGACCGACTTCGACTTCGTACGCTCGATCATCGAGGAAGAGGGCGCGATCCCCGACGACGTCACGGTCTCGGTGCTGACCCAGGCCCGTGAGGACCTGATCGAGCGGACCGTGGAGTCGCTGAAGGGTGCCAAGCGCGCCAACGTCCATCTGTACAACGCCACCGCGCCGGTCTTCCGACGGGTCGTCTTCCGCGGTTCCAAGGACGAGATCAAGCAGATCGCCGTCGACGGCACCCGGCTGGTGATGGAGTACGCGGAGAAACTGCTGGGCCCCGAGACGGAGTTCGGCTACCAGTACTCGCCCGAGATCTTCACCGACACCGAGCTGGACTTCGCGCTGGAGGTCTGCGAGGCGGTCATGGACGTCTGGCAGCCCGGTCCGGGCCGCGAGATCATCCTCAACCTGCCTGCCACCGTGGAGCGTTCGACCCCCTCCACGCACGCCGACCGCTTCGAGTGGATGGGCCGCAACCTGTCCCGCCGTGAGCACGTCTGCCTGTCGATCCACCCGCACAACGACCGCGGCACCGCCGTCGCCGCCGCCGAGCTGGCGCTGATGGCCGGCGCCGACCGCGTCGAGGGCTGTCTGTTCGGGCAGGGCGAGCGCACCGGCAACGTCGACCTGGTCACCCTGGGCATGAACCTGTTCTCGCAGGGCGTCGACCCGCAGATCGACTTCTCCGACATCGACGAGATCCGTCGTACGTGGGAGTACTGCAACCAGATGGAGGTCCATCCCCGCCACCCGTACATCGGCGACCTCGTCTACACCTCCTTCTCCGGCTCCCACCAGGACGCCATCAAGAAGGGCTTCGACGCCATGGAGGCCGACGCGGCCGCCCAGGGCAAGACCGTCGACGACATCGAGTGGGCGGTGCCGTACCTGCCCATCGACCCCAAGGACGTCGGCCGGTCCTACGAGGCCGTCATCCGCGTCAACTCGCAGTCCGGCAAGGGCGGTATCGCCTACGTCCTGAAGAACGACCACAAGCTGGACCTGCCGCGGCGGATGCAGATCGAGTTCTCGAAGATCATCCAGGCGAAGACGGACGCCGAGGGCGGCGAGGTCACGCCGAAGGACATCTGGGCGGTCTTCCAGGACGAGTACCTGCCCAACCCGGACAACCCCTGGGGCCGGATCCAGGTCAAGAACGGCCAGTCGAGCACCGACAAGGACGGCGTGGACACCCTCACCGTCGAGGCCGAGGTGGACGGCACGGAGACCACCCTGGTCGGCACCGGCAACGGCCCGATCTCCGCGTTCTTCCACGCGCTGCAGGGCATCGGCGTCGACGCCCGGCTGCTGGACTACAGCGAGCACACGCTGAGCCAGGACGCCTCCGCGCAGGCCGCCTCCTACATCGAGGTCGCGATCGAGGACAAAGTCCTGTGGGGCATCGGCATCGACGCGAATACGACACGTGCCTCGCTGAAGGCCGTCGTGTCCGCCGTCAACCGCGCCGCACGCCAGTAGCCTGACCGGCTTCTTCCCCGGTCCCGTCCGCCCCGGAGGCGGGCGGGACCGGGTCGTTTACCGGCCATGTCACACACAGGGTCCGTCCGGGGTACTGACTCCGGATCGGCAATGTGGCTAACATCACGCCAGCGCGGCGATGTTGCCGCGGGGTTACGGAGGTGCGGCGTGACGACAGGACGACGGGAGCACAACGGCCTGGTTGCACATATCTCGGGCATTCCGGTTCAAGCCGCCCGTTCGATGCGCCGTGTCTCCCGCGTCCTCGGTGCGCGCACGGCGTGGACCGTCGTCGGCGACGGCGAGTTCTTCTGCCCGGGCTGCGGGGGCGACCGCAACTACCAGCGGCTGACCGGCCGCCGTCGCATCACCTTCCTCGGACTGCCCGTCCTGCCGCGCGGCGAGAGCGGGCCGGTCGTCGAATGCGCGGCCTGCCGCCACCACTACGGCACCGACGCCCTTGACCACCCCACCACCGTCCGCTTCTCGGCGATGCTCCGCGACGCCGTGCACACCGTCGCCCTCGCGATCCTCGCCGCGGGCGGCACCTGCTCGCGTCCCGCGCTGGAGACCGCGGCGTACACGGTCCGGCTCGCCGGCTTCGACGACTGCACCGAGGAACAGCTCAGCGCGCTGGTGGCGGCGCTGGAGGCGGACACCGGGCGGGTCCTGGGCGAGCCGTGCGCGGCGGGCCTCGCCATAGAGCTCCACGAGGCGCTGGACCCGCTGGCCCCGCACCTCGCTCCCACCGGCCGCGAGGCGATCCTGCTCCAGGGCGCCCGGATCGCCCTGGCCGACGGCCCCTACACGCCCGCCGAACGCGACGTCCTCGCCACGGTCGGTGCCGCGCTGACGATCTGCTCGGAGGACGTCACCAGACTCCTCCTGGCGGCGGCGCGCACCCCGTCGTAGACGACCGCCCCCGCGGGCACCGCCGTGGCGCCCCCGCTGTGGTTCCGAGGCCCCGTGCGTCACGTGGCCGTGGTGCCGTGGCCCCGTCGCCTTGCCGTGGCCCCGCCGCTCCGTGTGGCCCCGTCGCCTTGCCGTGGCCCCGTGGTCGCTGCCGTGGTCCCGTCGCCCCGGTTCCGCCGCCCTGCTGTGGCCCCGGGCGCCCAGTGCTGTGGTCCCGTCCCGCTCCCCTGTTGTGGCCCCTGGCGCGCCGTGCCGCGGCCCCGTCGCCCTGCCGTCGCTCCGCCGCCCCCTGCCGTGGTCCCGTCGCCCCCGTGCCGCCGCCCTGCCGTGGCCCCTGGCGTCCGCTGCCATGGTCCCGTCGCCGCCGGCCGCCGCCCCTGCCGTAGTCGCCTTACTCCCGGGGGAGTAGAGCCCCCGGTCGGCCGCCCCTCGTAGTACGTCTCACCTCGCCCTCGAGCCCGACGCGTCGGCCACCGTGCGGCGGAAGTCTGGACGGTGTCCCAGGACCGTCCAGGATGGGAGGACCCCGGCATGGGGGCCGGAAACATGAGCGCCGGAAACATGAGCGCCGGGAAGACGAAGACGCGGGTACGGGGGCGTGGGGTGCCCTGGCTGGTGCTCGGGCTGTGGGTGGCCGTGCTCGCGGTGGTCGGGCCGTTCGCCGCGAAGCTTTCGGAGGTGCAGCAAGACGGGGCCGTGGACTACCTCCCGGCGAGCGCCGACTCCACCCAGGTGGCCGAGATTCAGGACCGGTTGCCCGGCGGTGAGACCACCGAACTGGTCCTCGTCTACCACCGCGACGGCGGACTGACCACCACCGACAAGGACACCGCCGCCCGCCAGGTCGCCGAGATCGCCCGCGACAACCCGCTCACCGCGACCCCGCAGGGCGTGCCGTCGAAGGACGGGACCACCCTGATGTACCCGGTCGCCAGCAACGAACCCGGCACCGACGAGAAACTCCGCGACGAGTTCGTGAACGCGGTACGGGACGTCGCCCGCGGCCAGGACGGCCTCAGCGTCGACGTCGGCGGACCCGGGGCGCTCGCCACCGACGCCAGTGAGGTCTACAACGCCCTCGGCGGCCCGCTGCTCTACACCACCGTCGCCGTGGTCGCCGTCCTGCTGATCATCATCTACCGCAGCCCGCTGCTGTGGCTCGTCCCGCTCGTCGTCGCCGGCATCGCCGACTACCTCTCGATGGGCGTCGCCTACGGGCTCAACCAGGCCTTCGGCACCACCGTCTCCGGCCAGAGCTCGGGCGTGATGACGATCCTCGTCTTCGGCGCCGGCACCGACTACGCGCTGCTGCTCGTCTCCCGCTACCGGGAGGAACTCCGGCGCATCGAGCGGCCCCTCGACGCCATGCTGGCCGCCCTGCGCGGCTGCGGGCCCGCCGTGCTCGCCTCCTGCGGGACCGTCGCCGCGGGCCTGATGTGCCTGCTCGCCGCCGACCTCAACAGCAGTCGGGGCATGGGCCCGCTGGGCACGGTCGGGGTGCTGTGCGCGCTCGTCGCGATGCTGACACTGCTGCCCGCGCTCCTGGTGCTGTTCGGCCGCCGTGTGTTCTGGCCGCTCGTACCGGTGTACGGGAGCACGCCCAAGGAGCGGCGGAGCCTGTTCGCGGCGATGGGCTCCTCCGCCGGACGCAGGCCCCGCACCGTGCTCGCCGGCGGTGCCCTGCTGCTCGGCGTGCTCGCCCTCGGAACCCTCAACCTGCCGGGGACCCTCAAACAGGAGGACTCCTTCGTCGACAGGCCCGACTCGGTCGCCGCGATGGAGACGCTCGCCACGGCCTATCCCGGGCAGAGCACCCAGCCGATCACCGTGATCACCCCGACCGGGAAGGCGGACGACACCCTGGCCGCCGTCCGGTCACAGGCGGGAGTCGCCGACGCCGAGCGCGGACGCAGCGGCGGAGGCTGGACGGAGATCTCCGTCGTCGCCGAGGCCGCGCCCCAGTCGGCGGCGGAGACCGCCACGATCAAGGCGCTGCGGGCCGGTCTCGACGGCTCCTACGTCGGCGGGCCGAGCGCCGAGCAGCTCGACCTCGAGGAAACCAACGACCGCGACACCGCCATCGTCGTGCCGATCGTCCTCGTCTCCGTGCTGCTGATCCTGGTGGCCCTGCTGCGGAGCCTGGTCGCGCCGCTGCTGCTGGTGGCCGCCGTGGTCGCCGTGTGGGGGGCCTCCCTGGGGATCGCCGGGCTGGTGTTCGGGCCGGTCCTCGGCTTCGAGGGGACCGATCCGGGGCTCGGACTGCTGTCCTTCGTCTTCCTGGTCGCGCTCGGGGTGGACTACGGGATCTTCCTCATGCACCGGATGCGCGAGGAGTCCCTCACCGGGGCCGCGCCCACGGCCGCCGCACTGACCGCGCTGCGCACCACCGGCGGGGTCATCGCCTCCGCGGGACTCGTCCTCGCCGCCACCTTCGCGGTGCTGACCAACATGGGGCTGGTGCAACTCGTCGAACTCGGCTTCGTGATCGCCGCGGGCGTCCTGCTCGACACGTTCCTCGTCCGGACGTACCTGGTGACCAGCGCGAGTGTGGCGCTGGGGCGGAAGGTGTGGTGGCCGGGACCGCTGTCACGGGCGCCGGAGCCGGAACCGCTGCGGCCGGAGCGCCAGCCCGAGCCCGTGTGAACCGTCGTGCGCCCCTCCCCTCCCGGAGGGGCGCGTTCCTCGCAGAGGATGAGCCCGTGCAGGACACAACGAAAACGGCGTGGCACCGCCGGGGCGAACGCATCATGGCGGCGATCAACCGCGACCCCAGGACCACTCCGTACGCCATCCGCAACGACGCCCTGCTCGCCGCCGCTCTGGCCGTGGCGGCCGTGTGCCTGGCCCTGGTCACCGACAAGGGCCGCCAACCGGATGTGCTCGGCTGGGCGCTGCTGTCAGCGGTGCACGTGCCGATCGTCGGGCGGCGGCGCCACCCGATGCTCGTCCTGGTGGCGATGGTGGCGCTGGTCGCGCCGTACCACGCGCTCGACAACAACCACGCCGCGCCCATCCCCGCGACAATGACGGTGCTCTACACGGTCGCGGCGACCGGCACGGCACGCCGTACGCTGCTCACCGGCGCCACCGTCCTCGGCGTGACACTGATCATCAACGCCCGCACCAACCCCGACGGCGTGCTGGAGGTCCTGCGGATCTCCGGCTGGGTCATCGCCGTCCTCTTCTGCGGCATGAGCGTCCGCTTCTACCGCGAGTATGTCGCCGCCATCGTCGAACGCGCCGAACGCGCCGAACGCACCCGCGAGGAGGAGGCACGCAGGAGGGTCGCCGAGGAACGCCTCCGGATCGCCCGGGACCTGCACGACCTGCTCGCCCACTCCATCACCCTCATCGGCGTGCAGACCTCCGTCGCCGCGCACGTCCTGGCCGCCGACCCGGAGCGGCTGGACCGGGTGGCGGTGGCGCGGGCGCTGGACGACATCGCGGACACCTGCCGTACCGCGCGCGGTGAACTCCGCGCCACGCTGGAGGTGTTGCGGGAAGCCTCCGGCGACCACGACCCGGGTCGCGAGCCGTTGCCCGGTCTCGACGGCATCGCGGACCTGGTGGCGGCGGCCCGCACCGGGGGTGCGAAGGTGGAGGTGTCGACCGACGTGGCCAAGGCACCGCCCGCGGTGGGCGCCGCGGCCTACCGGATCGTGCAGGAGGCCCTGACCAACGCCGTACGGCACGGCGGCCCGGAGGTACCGGTACGGGTGGAACTCCGGTCGGAGGCGGGGGCGTTGAGGGTGCGGGTCACGGACGACGGCACCGGCACCGGCTCCGGTTCCGGCCGCGGCTCCGGTTCCGGCCGCGGCTCTGGTCCTGGCCGCGGCTCTGGTCCTGGCCCCGGCTCTGGTTCTGGCCCCGGCACCGGTACCGGCTCCGGCCCGGGTCCCGGCACCGCGGGGACCGCGCCCGGCCGCGGGTTCGGTCTGACGGGCATGCGGGAACGGGCGCGCAGCGTGAACGGCACGCTGGAGGCGGGCCCGCGGGCGGAGGGGGGATTCGAGGTGGTGGCTTTACTGCCGGTCGCGCACGCCGGGGGAGAGGCCCGCTGATGCCGATCAGAGTGCTCCTCGCCGACGACCAGACCCTCGTGCGCGCCGCCTTCGCCATGCTCGTCGAGTCCGCCCCGGACATGGAGGTCGTCGCGCAGGCGGCCACCGGCCGTGAGGCGCTCGAGCTGGCGCGCAGCGCACGGGCCGATCTCGTGGTCATGGACATCCGCATGCCCGACCTCGACGGAATCGAGGCGACCCGGCTGATCGCGGCCGACGAGGACCTCGCCGGGGTCAGGGTCCTGGTGCTCACCACGTACGACACCGACGAGCACATCGTGGAGGCACTGCGCGCCGGTGCCTCCGGTTTCCTGGTCAAGGACACCAGACCGGCCGAACTCCTCGATGCCATCCGTACGGTGGCGGCGGGCGACTCCCTGCTCTCGCCGGGCCCCACGGCCCGCCTCATCGCCCGCCTGCTGCGCAGCCCCTCGGCCCCTCGGCCCGACGCCGGCCCCGACGGCCTCACCGCACGGGAACGGGAGGTACTGACGCTGGTCGCACGCGGCCTCAACAACACGGAGATCGCCGACAGCCTGGGCCTCAGTCCGCTCACCGCGAAGACCCATGTGAGCCGCGTCATGGGCAAACTCGGCGTCCGCGACCGGGCCCAACTCGTCATCGTGGCGTACGAGTCGGGGCTGGTCACGCCGGGCGCGACCTGAGGGCCCACGTCCGAACCCGTACACGGGCCCCACCTGTAAACAGGCTCACCTGTACACGGGCCCACCCGGGGCACAGACTCCGAGGGAACCAACTACAACAGCCCTGCCCCCGCCAGGTACTTCGCCACCCGCTCCACCTCGTCCGGCGACAACTGCACCTGCGGCTCCGCCGTCGCCGGGCAGGCGATGACGCCCCGCAGGTGCAGTGCCGCCTTGAAGGCTCCGAGCGCCGAGGAACTGCCGCCCATACGGGCCGGGTCGCCCACGCCGACCATGCCGAACAGGGCGCACAGGCGCTCCTGTTCGGCCCGCGCCTGCGCCCAGTCGCCCGCGCGGGCGTACTCGTGGAGGCGTACGAAGCCGTGCGGGTCGACGTTGCCGAGGCCGGGGACCACCCCGTCGGCGCCCATCGCGAGAGCCGCGTCGACGACCACCTCCGAGCCCGTGAGCACGCTGAAGCCCTCGATCGCGCGGGCGCCGAGGACCACCCGGCGGAAGCCGCCCTCGTCGCCGCTGGAGTCCTTCAGCCCGGCCAGGACACCGTCGGCGGCCAACTGAAGGACCAGGTCGGCGGGGAGCTTGGTGTGCACCGAGACGGGGATGTCGTAGGCGAACACCGGTACCGGGGACGTCCCGGCGACCAGCCGGTAGTGGCGGGCGATCTCCGCCGGGTGGGTGCGCGTGTAGAAGGGCGCCGTCACGACGACCGCGTCGGCGCCCGCCGCCGTCACCGAGCGGACGTGGTCCAGCACCCGGGGCGTGGTCATGTCGATCGCCCCGGCCAGCACGGGGAGCCGGCCGGCCACGTGCGCGGTCACCGCCTCCACCACCGTCCTGCGGTGCAGGTCCGTGAGGTACGCCGCCTCCGATGACGAACCGAGCACGAACAGCCCGTGCACCCCCGCGTCCATCAGATGGTCGACCAGCCTGATGAGCGACGGGACGTCCACCTCGCGATCCGGTGTCAGCGGGGTGCAGACGGGCGGGACGACACCGGTCAGCGGGGTGGGCAGAGTCATGCGCGCTCCCTGGTCTTTCCTGGTCTGGGCTCCGGGTCCGGGTCCGGGTCCGGGTCCGGGGCCGTCCGGGCCCGGGGGCTTCCCGCTCAGTCCGGGCGAGGAGTTCCCGTGTCGGCGGACGTTCCCCCAGGATGGTGGCACCCGTACCGGCGCCCGAGCCCGACCGACGCGGCCGGGAAGTCCGGCGTGACCAGTTGCGACGCGGAGCACCGCCGCTTCCGGTCCGGCAGGGCCGGGCAGGCGCGTGCACCCGCTCGCGGCGCGGAGCACCGGATCGCCTGGTCCCGGCGCGCGGCCGAGAAGCTGTCGCGCGGGTCCGCACCACGGAGTGCCGGGCCTCGGCAGGAAGCTAATGCAGCATCTTCTCGTAGGACCCGTCCTGGTCGGAGTCGTACACCAGCTTGCCGCCGGCGTCGTAGCCCTTGATGCGCGGCGCCTTCGTGACCGCCTGCTGGGTCAGCACACCGGAGGCGACGAACCAGCCGTGGTCGAGGACGGCTTCGCTGCTCCCGGTGCCGTAGGAGACCGTCACCCGGGCCACGACGGACTCGACCCTGCCGATGACGCCCCACCGGAAGGGCACTTTCCAGTTGCCGCGGTCGATGACGGACTGCCGGTAGAGCTTGCCGCCGTTGCTGTCGGGCAGCACCGGACCGGCGTCGGGGGGAGCGTCGTCGCCGACGCCGGAGTTGAGGCCGGACGCCTCACCGTCGACGATGTGGCAGATCAACCGGGTCCGCTCGGGCTGCTCCTTGACCGCGACCACGAAGAAGCCGTCGCCGGGTGCGTTGGAGTCCCCGGTGCTCTTCATCGCGAGGAGGATCCGGTACCCGTCGGCCGACCCCAGGTCAGGCGCGCCGAGGGAAGGCGCACCCGACTGCCGCTGCCTGCTCTCCTGGTTGGACCGGTCGTACTCGAGGCATTTCTCCAGCCCGTCCGTGGCCTGCTCAAAGGTGATCCCGTCGAGCAGTTGGCCGGGCGTTGCCGGCCGGGCGGGCCCCGATGGCGCCGGCGCCGTGGAAGGCGCCGTGGACGGCGTCCGCGAAGCGGTGGCCGACGGCGAGCCGCCGGCGGACCGCGTCGGAGCCGCCACCTGCCCGCCCCCGCCTCCACCGGTCAGCACGTAGGCACCCGCGGGCACCGCCGCCAGCGTCACCAGGGCCGCCCCGGCGGCCACCACGCGCCGCCGCCGCTCGGTGAGGCCGCGGCGCCGGATCGTGGGATACGGGGCCGGTGAGGGCCGGATCGTGTACGCGTCGTCGGCCAGCAGTTCGCGCAGCCGCTCCTCGAAGTCCTCCTCGGACCCGGCCCGCTCACCGGCCGTCTCCGGCTCGTACTCGGTCACCTGCCGCCTCCCTGCCCCGACGTCATCCTGGGGCGGCCGGGCCCGCCCATGGCCTGTGCGAGTCCCGGTACCGCGCGCAGCTTCGCCAGACCCTTGGACGCCTGGCTCTTCACCGTGCCGAGGGAGCAGCCGAGCACCTCTGCCACCTCCGCCTCGGAGAGGTCCTCCCAGTAGCGCATGACGACCACCGCCCGCTGTTTGGGCGGCAGTTCGGCCAGCGCGGCCATCAGCACACCGCGCGTGTCCACCCGCGACGAGGGCTCGTCGGGACCGGGCACGTCCGGTGGCGAGGGGGTCAGCGCCTCCTTGACCCGCCGCTTGCGGAACCGGTCGCTGTTGCAGCTGACCAGCATGCGCCGGACGTAGGCCTCCGGGCTGGCACTGCGCGAGACGCGCCGCCAGGAGCGGTACGCCTTCGCCAGCGCCGTCTGCGTCAGGTCCTCGGCGAGCTGCGCGTCGCCCGTCAGCAGATAGGCGGTCCGCACCAGACGGGTCCACCGCGCTTTGACGAACTCCTGGAACTGCGCCTCGTGTTCCGCCTGCATAAGAACCCCCTCGCCCTCCAGACCACCGGCGGCGCGAAATTGGTTGCCTGCCGCCCGGAACCCGGTTCGAATGAGCTGACGGAACGAGACCACGGGAGAGGACGGCGGATGGGCGAGCAGTGGGACGCGCAGGGTGCCGGGGTGCTGCGGCTGCCCTCCGGGCGGCTGGTCCGGGGCAGGGGCCTGCGTCACCCCCTGCCGGACGGCCCGGCCCCGTCGTACGGCGTCTACCTCCTCGGCAAGGAGCCGCCCCCCGTCCCGTGGGAGTCCCGTTGGCTGCGCTGGCCGGACTTCAGGCTGCCCGTCGACCGGGCCGAGGCGCGGGAGGCGTTCGTCGAGGCCTGGGAGCGGTCGGCCGACGAGCGGGTCGAGATCGCCTGCGGCGGCGGCCGCGGCCGCACCGGCACGGCCCTGGCCTGCCTCGCCGTCCTGGACGGGGTCCCGCCGAAGGAGGCGGTCGCCTATGTGCGCCGGCACTACGACCGGCACGCCGTGGAGACACCGTGGCAGCGGCGGTACGTACGAGGCTTCACCGGGAGCCGCAGCAGCACCGGCCGGGCATAGCGGTGCCCGCCCGCGCCGGGTTCCCCGGCGATGCTGTCCGGCCGTCACCTGCCAGATGGGACGGGGCTACGGGTACCTAGTAGGACTCCGTGAGGTCGCACTGACCTGCGACGATAGTGATCTCGCGGCAGGTGGCCCAGTGCCCCGCCGGACCAGTTCCCGCAGCTCGGTGCCGCGGGCCGGGCTGCCGGTCGGCAAGGCCGACGGCAACAGCCCCGAACCTCACGGAGTCCTACTAGTGCCCCGGCAGGCACCGTTCGCCCCGTCGCGACGCCCGGCATGCTCCCCCAAGCTCTTCGAGCAGGGGGCACCCCCATTCGCCGCACCGGCCGAAAGCTCAAGGACGTCCAGTACGAGGACTTCCGGCCGGCACTCCCCAAGCTGCTTCGAGCAGGGGGTACCCCCAGAGCGCGCTCCCCCAAGCTCTCGACTTCTCCCCCACTCTCGGCTGCGCTCGAGCGGGGGGACCCCCACGAGCAGGGGGACCCCCATGACGCCGCTCCTTGACGGGCGAACGTTGCCTGCCGCGGCACTAGCCCGCGTAGGCGAGAATGGGCCCATGAGTCTGTTCCGCGACGACGGCATCGTGCTGCGCACCCAGAAGCTGGGTGAGGCGGACCGGATCATCACCCTGCTCACCCGCGGGCACGGACGGGTGCGGGCCGTGGCCCGCGGGGTGCGCCGGACCAAGTCGAAGTTCGGGGCCCGGCTCGAACCCTTCTCCCACGTCGACGTGCAGTTCTTCGCCCGTGGGAGCGATCTGATCGGGCGCGGGCTGCCGCTGTGCACGCAGAGCGAGACGATCGCCCCGTACGGCGGCGGCATCGTCAGCGACTACGCCCGCTACACCGCCGGGACCGCCATGCTCGAGACCGCCGAGCGGTTCACCGACCACGAGGGCGAGCCGGCCGTGCAGCAGTATCTGCTGCTGGTGGGCGGGCTGCGGACGCTCGCCAACGGCGAGCACGCGCCCCATCTCGTCCTCGACGCGTTCCTGCTGCGCTCCCTCGCCGTCAACGGCTACGCGCCCAGCTTCAGCGACTGCGCGAAGTGCGGCCTGCCGGGGCCGAACCGGTTCTTCTCGGTGGCCGCGGGAGGCTCGGTCTGCGTGGACTGCCGGGTGCCCGGCAGCGTCGTACCCTCGGCGGGGGCCCTGGCACTGCTCGGGGCGCTGCTGACGGGGGACTGGGAGACCGCGGACGCGAGCGAACCGCGGTACGTCCGGGAGGGCAGCGGGCTGGTGTCCGCCTATCTGCACTGGCACCTGGAGCGCGGACTGCGCTCGCTTCGTTACGTGGAAAAGTAGAACCGAGGGAGACGAGAAGCACATGGCCGTACGCGGGATCCTGGGAAACCGGCGCCGCGAGTACAAGACGCCGGAGCCCCATCCGTCCGGCGCTCGCCCGCCCAAGCTCCCCGGTGAACTTGTCCCGGGCCATGTGGCGATCGTCATGGACGGCAACGGCCGGTGGGCCAAGGAACGCGGACTGCCGCGCACCGAGGGTCACCGGGTCGGCGAGGGCGTGGTGCTGGACGTCCTCAAGGGGTGCCTCGAGTTGGGCGTGAAGAACCTCTCGCTGTACGCCTTCTCCACCGAGAACTGGAAGCGGTCGCCCGAGGAGGTCCGCTTCCTGATGAACTTCAACAAGGACGTCATCCGCCGCCGCCGCGACGAGATGGACGCACTCGGGATCCGGATCCGGTGGGTCGGCCGGATGCCCAAACTGTGGAAGTCCGTCGTCCAGGAACTCCAGGTCGCCCAGGAGCAGACGAAGAACAACGACGCCATGACGCTGTACTTCTGCGTCAACTACGGGGGGCGCGCGGAGCTGGCCGACGCGGCCAAGGCGCTCGCACAGGACGTCGCCGCCGGCCGGCTGGACCCCGCCAAGGTCACCGAGAGGACCCTGCAGAAGTACCTGTACTACCCGGACATGCCGGACGTGGATCTCTTCCTGCGGCCGAGTGGCGAGCAGCGCACCTCCAACTACCTGATCTGGCAGTCGAGTTACGCGGAGATGGTGTTCCAGGACGTGCTCTGGCCCGACTTCGACCGGCGCGATCTGTGGCGGGCGTGCGTGGAGTACGCCTCCCGCGACCGCCGCTTCGGAGGGGCGATCCCGAACGAGGAACTGCTGGCCATGGAGGGGCGCCCGGACCCGGCGGACCAGGGCTGAGAATCAGGGCCTTTGTCCGGTACGGCGAGTGTGCGTGCCGGGCGTCGCGACGCCGCGGAGATCCGTCGGAAGGGCCCTGCGGGACGCGCCGTACCCAACGGTCATGGCGCGTTCACGACGGCCTCGTCGTCCCGGACGGTGCTCCTGGATGTTCCTAGATGGCGTCCTTCTGGCCCGAGGCGCACTCCACGCACGTGCCGAAGATCTCCACCGTGTGGGCCACGTTGACGTAGCCGTGCTCCGCCGCGATGGCCTCCGCCCACTTCTCCACGGCCGGACCCTCCACCTCCACGGCCTTGCCGCAGACGCGGCAGACGAGGTGGTGGTGGTGCTCGCCGGAGGAGCAACGGCGGTAGACGGACTCGCCGTCGGAGGTGCGCAGGACGTCGACCTCGCCGGCTTCGGCGAGGGACTGAAGTGTGCGGTACACCGTGGTGAGACCGACCGAGTCGCCCTTGTGCTTGAGCATGTCGTGGAGTTCCTGCGCGCTGCGGAACTCGTCCACCTCGTCGAGGGCCGCCGCCACTGCGGCACGCTGCCGGGTGGAACGGCCTCGTACGGGCGGTCCAGCGGTCGTCACCGTTGCCTCCTTGCGTCGTGCTCCTGCCGGGCCATTGTGCCAGCCCGCCAGGGGGGCGGTCAGACGCCGGATCCGCCCGCGGGGCGACGCGTGGCCGGAATTGACTCCTCCGCTTCGGCTCCGCCGGTGGCCGCGACCGAGTCCGGAACCACGCATTCCGCCGGGTCGCCGGGTGTCTGCCGCCGTACCCGCCGCCGGGCGAGCGGCGCCGCCAGCGCCGTCAGCAGCAGGAAGGCGGCGATGGTCAGCAGCACGATCGTCGCGCCGGGCGGAACGTCCTGGTAGTACGAGGTCACGGTGCCGCCCAGGGTGACGCTCACCCCGATGGCCACCGCGATCACGAAGGTCGTCGCGAAGCCCTTGGCGATCTGCTGCGCGGCCGCGACGGGCACCACCATCAGCGCCGAGACCAGCAGCAGTCCGACGACCCGCATCGCCACGGTGACCGTGACGGCGGCGGTGACGGCGGTCAGCAGGTTCAGCGCCCGCACGGGAAGCCCGGTCACCCGCGCGAACTCCTCGTCCAGGCTGACCGCGAACAGCTGGCGCCGGAGGCCCAGCGTGACCAGCACCACGAACGCGGCGAGCAGACAGATTGCCGTCACGTCGGACTCGCTGACCGTCGACAGGGAGCCGAACAGATACGAGGTGAGGTTGGCGTTGGAGCCGCCCGGTGCGAGGTTGATGAACATCACACCGCCGGCCATGCCGCCGTAGAAGAGCATCGCGAGCGCGATGTCACCGCGCGTCTTCCCGTACCAGCGGATCAGCTCCATCAGCACCGAACCGAGGACCGCGACGGCGGTCGCCATCCACACCGGCGAGGCGCTCAGCAGGAAGCCGAGACCGACGCCGGTCATCGCCACATGTCCGATGCCGTCGCCCATCAGGGCCTGGCGGCGCTGCACGAGGTAGATGCCGACAGCGGGCGCGGTGATGCCGACGAGCAGCGCGGCGATCAGCGCGCGCTGCATGAAGGCGTAGTCGAGGATGTCCATCGGTCGGTCTCCCTCAGCCTCAGCCCAGCAGGCCGGTGCGGATCGGTGCGGCGTCGTGATCCGCGTGCGGGTGTACGTGGTCGTGGCCCGGAAGGGCATGCTGGCCGACGGCCTTCGGGGGCGGCCCGTCGTGCAGCACGCAGCCGTCGCGCAGGACCACCGCGCGGTCGATCAGCGGTTCCAGGGGCCCGAGTTCGTGCAGGACGAGCAGCACGGAGGCGCCCTCGGAGACCTGCTTCTCCAGGGTGTCGGCCAGCACCTGCTGGCTCGCCAGGTCGACGCCCGCCATCGGCTCGTCCATGATCAGCAACTCGGGTTCGGCGGCGAGCGCGCGGGCGATCAGGACGCGCTGGTGCTGGCCGCCGGAGAGGGCGTTCACGGAGTCCTTGGCGCGCTCCGCCATGCCCACGAGCTCCAGCGCGGCCCGTACGGCGTCGTGGTCGGCCTTGCGCAGCATGCCGAAGCGGGTGCGGGAGAGCCGGCCCGAGGAGACGACTTCGGTCACCGTCGCGGGCACGCCTCCCGCGGCGGTGGTGCGCTGCGGGACGTAGCCCACGCGCCGCCAGTCGCGGAACCGGCGGCGCGGGGTGCCGAAGAGCTCGATCTCGCCGGCGGTGACCGGGACCTGGCCGATGACCGTGCGCACGGCGGTGGACTTGCCGGAGCCGTTGGCGCCGAGCAGCGCGACGACCTCACCGTGGTGCACGGTGAGGTCGATGCCGCGCAGGACGGGGCGCGAGCCCAGCTCGGCCCGTACGCCCCGCAGGGATATGACGGGCTCGCTCACGGTGTCCTCCGTAGGAAACTGGGGATCACTTGGCTCCCAGGGCTGTCTCAAGGGCCTTGAGGTTGGACTCCATGACCGCGATGTAGTCGTCGCCTCGGGACTTTTCCGTGATGCCCTCGACCGGGTCGAGCACGTCCGTCTTCAGGTTCGCGTCCTCGGCGATGGTCTTCGCGGTCTTGTCGCTGACGAGCGTCTCGTAGAACACCGTGGTGACGCCGTCCGCCTTCGCCATCTTCTCAAGGTCCCGCACCCGGTTCGCGCTGGGCTCCGACTCCGGGTCGAGGCCGTTGATGGCCTCCTCGGTCAGGCCGTAGCGCTCGGCGAGGTAGCCGAAGGCGGCGTGGGTGGTGATGAAGACCTTGGTCTTGGTGTTCTTCAGGCCGTTCTCGAACCGGGAGTTGAGTGCGTCGAGCTTCTTCACCAGGGCGCTGGTGTTCGCCTGGTAGGTGGCGGCGTTGTCCGGGTCGGCCTTCTCGAAGGCCCTGCCGACGCCCTCGGCGATCTCGGCGTAGCGGACGGGGTCGAGCCACACGTGGGGGTCCTTGCCGCCCTCTTCCTCGCCGTGCTCGTCATCGTGCTCGGCCGCGTGGCCGCCGACCTCGTTGCCGTGCTCCTCGAGGGTGGTCAGCGAAGCGGCGTCGACCTTGGTCTTGATCTCGGACTGCTTGACGGCCTCGTCGACGGAGGGCTGCAGGCCCTGGAGGTAGAGCGCCACGTCCGACTCCTGGAGCTGCGCGGTCTGCTTGGCGCTGATCTCCAGGTCGTGCGGCTCCTGGCCGGGTTCGGTGAGCGTGGTGACGGCGACCTTGTCCCCGCCTATCTCCTCGGCGAGGAACTGCAGTGGGTAGAACGAGGCGACGACGTCGAGCTTGCCGCTCTCGTCGGCGGCGGAGCTGGTGGAGGAGCAGGCGGAGGTGGCGCCCAGGGTCAGGGCGGTGACCGCGGCCAGGGCCGCGCCCGGTATGAGTCGTCGTACGTTCATGACAGTCATTTTCAACATTTCTGGAAATGATTGTCAACAAGCGCCCGGGAACTCGTGGAGGGAGCGAAAAGATCCGCTTGCCCGCCGGCCGACGACCGGAGGACGCTGGTCCAAGGGGGATCGATTTGATCCGGGGGGTGCGCCCGCCGGTAATCTGAAGCATTCGCTCCGAAGCTTCCGCCCACCCGTCTCCCGACCACCACCCCTCATCGAGGCGCTTCGCGCCGCCCCAGTAATAAAATTCGTCGTCGTCGTAATGAAGAGAGCACCGTGGCCGCCGACAAGATCGACACCATCGTCAGCCTGAGCAAGCGCCGTGGCTTCGTCTACCCGTGCAGCGAGATCTACGGCGGCCAGCGCGCCGCCTGGGACTACGGGCCGCTGGGTGTCGAACTCAAGGAGAACATCAAGCGCCAGTGGTGGCGCTACATGGTGACGTCACGCGAGGACGTCGTCGGTATCGACTCGTCCGTGATCCTGGCGACCGAGGTCTGGGTCGCCTCCGGCCACGTGGCGACCTTCACCGACCCGCTCACCGAGTGCACCTCCTGCCACAAGCGCTACCGCGCGGACCACCTGGAAGAGGCGTACGAGGCCAAGCACGGCCGCCTCCCCGCGAACGGCCTCGCCGACATCAACTGCCCCAACTGCGGCAACAAGGGCCAGTTCACCGAGCCCAAGCAGTTCTCGGGTCTGCTCTCCACCCACCTCGGCCCCACCCAGGACTCCGGCTCCATCGCGTACCTGCGCCCCGAGACCGCCCAGGGCATCTTCACCAACTTCGCCCAGGTCCAGCAGACCTCGCGCCGCAAGCCCCCGTTCGGCATCGCGCAGATGGGCAAGTCGTTCCGCAACGAGATCACGCCGGGCAACTTCATCTTCCGCACCCGCGAGTTCGAGCAGATGGAGATGGAGTTCTTCGTCAAGCCGGGCGAGGACGAGAAGTGGCACGAGTACTGGATGCAGGAGCGCTGGAACTGGTACACCGGCCTCGGCCTGCGCGAGGAGAACATGCGCTGGTACGAGCACCCGCAGGAGAAGCTCTCCCACTACTCCAAGCGCACCGCCGACATCGAGTACCGCTTCCAGTTCGGCGGCAGCGAGTGGGGTGAGCTCGAGGGCGTCGCCAACCGCACCGACTACGACCTGGGTGCCCACTCGAAGGCCTCCGGCCAGGACCTGTCGTACTTCGACCAGGAGGCCGGCGAGCGCTACACCCCGTACGTCATCGAGCCCGCGGCCGGTGTCGGCCGCACCATGCTCGCCTTCCTCCTCGACGCCTACACCGAGGACGAGGCGCCCAACGCCAAGGGCAAGATGGAGAAGCGCACCGTGCTGCGCCTCGACCCGCGGATCGCCCCGGTCAAGGTCGCGGTGCTGCCGCTGTCCCGGAACCCGGAGCTGTCCCCGAAGGCCAAGGGCCTCGCGCAGACGCTGCGCCAGCACTGGAACATCGAGTTCGACGACGCCGGCGCCATCGGCCGCCGCTACCGCCGCCAGGACGAGATCGGCACCCCGTTCTGCGTGACGGTCGACTTCGACACGCTGGACGACAACGCGGTCACCGTGCGCGAGCGCGACTCGATGAAGCAGGAGCGCGTGTCCCTGGACCAGATCGAGGGCTACCTGGCGGGCCGCCTGATCGGCTGCTGACCGGCGCACTTGGCGCGCCCAGCTGCTCCTAGTGCACCCAGCTGCACCCGGCGCACCCGGCGGTGCGGCGGCGACCGGAACTTCCGGTTCGCCGCGCTGATCGCCGATCTCCGGATCGCAACGAAAACCCCGGTTCCGTAACGGATGTAACGGACCCGGGGTTTTCGCAATCCGGGGGCCGGAGCCCTCCGAAGGAACGGTCGAGCGGCCCGCAGGGGGCGGGTCGCCGGACCTTCACGGGGGCAACATGCGTAAGCAGGCAGTCATCGGCGCCGCGACCATGGCACTGGCGATCGGCACGGTGGCGTTCGTGGCGACGGACAACACGGACAGCACGGACAACTCCCGGCAGTCTTCCGCCAGCCGCTCCGAGGTGCAGACGCAGACCGTCACGGGGGCCCGCCTGCCCTCCGCCCGGTCCATCGCGACCGGTCTCACCGCCGACCAGCGGATCGTCCGCTTCCGCGTCGACCGGCCGGGTGGCGCCGTCTCGTTCGGCAAGGTCCGCGGTCTCAAGGGCGACCGGAAGCTGATCGGCATCGACTACCGGGTGCAGAACGGCAAGCTGTACGGGGTCGGCGAGCGCGGCGGCATCTACACGCTCTCCGGCGCCAAGGCCACCAAGGTCTCCCAGCTCAGCGTCGCTCTCCAAGGCACGTCGTTCGGTGTCGACTTCAACCCGGCGGCCAACCGGCTGCGCGTCATCAGCGACACCGGCCAGAACCTCCGCCACAACATCGACGACCCGGCCGGCGCCCCGGCCGCGGGCACCACCGCGGTGGACGGCACGCTCACCAACCCGCCCGTGCCGCCCGCCACCACCGGCGCCACCGCGACCGGTGTGACGGGGGCGGCGTACACCAACAACGACCTGAACGCGACGACAGCCACCACGCTCTTCGACCTCGACACCGCCCTCGACCAGGTGTCGATCCAGTCCCCGGCCAACGCGGGCAACCTCGCGCCCACCGGGAAGCTGGGCGTGGACGCCGGCTCCGCCGCCGGCTTCGACATCGTCACCTCCGGTTCGAGCAACACCGGCTACGCCGCCCTGCGCGTCGGGGGCGCCCAGCGGCTGTACAAGGTCAACCTGCTGAACGGGTCGGTCGCGAAGATCGGCACCTTCAACAAGTCCGTGGTCGACCTGGCGTTCCCGGTGCGCTGATCCGACGCCCTTCCGGGACGGGCCGTGCATCCGGTTACAGCCGGGTGTACGGCCCGTCAAAGTCCCTGTGAAGGGGCTCCTGTGGACCGTGTGCTTCGTGCACACTGGGCGCGACTCGCCACCACCAGTCAGGAGGCGTCATGCCGTCGATGACCACGAGCAAGGTCAGCAGGTGGGACCAGCACGGGCGCGAGCACATAGTGCGCGTCCGACGGGCGGGCCTGCAGCGCTCGTTGACCTGTGAGACCTGCGGCTGGCGCCAGGGCGCGCAGTTCCTGCCCTGGCTCAAGGCCGAGGAACACCTCGCGGACGCGCACCAGGCGACGGTGGATCCGACGGAGCCGAGGACGACGGACTCGTAGGGCCGCCGGCCGCGCACTCCGCGCGGGGCCGGCCGTCACTGCTCGCCCGGCGCCATCCACATCCGCGGGTCCGTGAGCGGCGCGAAGCTACGGCCGCCGTCCAGCTGCAGCAGCGGCTTCACGGCGAGCGCCGAGCCCAGCAGGGCCGGCAGGTGGCTGACGGTCTGCTGTCGACAGCCCTGCCGTCGACATCGTGTCGCCGACAGCCCTGTCGTCGGCGAGACCTACCCCACCGTCCGCGGCAGCCGCAGGCTCAGGGCGATCGTCAGGGCCACCCCCGCCAGCTGGACCAGCAGGGTTGTCACCAGGGCGTCGCGCATGCCCGACGACGGGATCAGGGACAGGAAGAGTGTGCCCAGGGTGGCCACGCCCAGGGCGAGGGCCGACTGCTGGATGGTGATCATGACGCCGCTGCCCACGCCCGCCCGCGGCCCCGGCACCTCCGAGAGGATCACCCGGAAGACCACCGGAAGCTGAAGGGCCTGGCCCACACCCGCGATCGCAGCGCCCGGGAGGAGTTCGACGAACCCCAGGTCCGGCCAGGAGCGGTATGCCGCGAGCGCGATCAGGGCCACGCCGACCGCCTGGACCACGCCGCCGGCCGTCACCACCCGCGTACCGAACCGTGCCACCAGCCGGGGCCCCGCCAGCGACACGGCGAAGAAGGACACGGCCATCGGCAGCAGCGCGATTCCCGCTGCGACCGGTCCGCTCCCCGCGCCCTGCTGCAGCGCCACCGCGATGACGAACATGAAACCGCTGAAGCCGATCGAGAACGGGACGATCATGACGAGCCCGCGGCGCAGCGACACCAGCTCGAACAGGCTCGGCGGCACGAGCGGGGTGCGGCCCAGCCGGTCGGCCCGGCGTTCCACCAGGTAGAAGGCGCCCGCCGCGAAGGGGAACGCCGCCAGCGCCAGCCAGGTCCACAGCGGCCACCCCGCCGCCCGGCCCTCGGTCAGCGGGGCGAGGAGCGTCAGCAGGGAGAGGGCGAGCAGCAACGTGCCGGGGACGTCCACCGGTTCCGGGTGCTGCGAGCGGGTCTCCGGTACCGAACGGGAGGCCAGCACGAGTCCCGCGAGCACGACCGGCACGTTCACCAGGAAGACCGCGCGCCAGCCGCTGCCCGCGATGTCCGCGGCGACCAGGACGCCGCCGAGGATCTGCCCGGCGACCATGGCGAGGCCGGCCGTCGCGCCGTACAGGCTCATCGCCCGGGCGCGCCGGCTGCCGGCCGTCGTCGACTGGATCGTGGCGAGCACCTGCGGCAGCATCGCGGCCGCCGCGGCACCCTGGGCGACCCGGGCGGCCACCAAGGTCCAGGCGTCGGGTGCCAGCCCGCAGGCCAGCGAGGTCAGTCCGAAGGCCGCCATCCCGCCGAGGAAGAGCCGCCGGCGGCCGAACATGTCGCCGAGGCGTCCGCCGAGAACGAGCAGGACCGCGTACGAGACCCCGTACCCGGCGACCACCAGCTCCAGTACGGCCTCGCTCGCGGCCAGATCGTGGCCGATGGTGGGCAGGGCGACGTTGACGATGAAGAAGTCGATCAGAGGAAGGGCCGCACCGAGCAGCACGGTGAACAGTCCGAGCCCGCCGAGGACCGGTGCCGTGACGGGGGAGCGGACGGGGCTGAGAACGGTTCGCGTTTCGGTCACGTCCCTCAGCGTCAGCCCTCGCTGAGACTGGTACCAGAGTCTCCTTATCCTGGTACAAGCACTACCTGGCAACGGGTACCTCATGGCGGCAGGCTGGGGGAGTGACGACCATGGCCCAGACGATGACACGGCTGACAGCGCCCGGCGGAGTACCGAGGGAAGAACTGCGGGAAGAACCACCGGAGGAACCGCGGGCCGTACCGGGGGAAGACGACGTGGCGCGTGAGTCGGAGATGCGGCGCCATGAGCTGGCCGCCTTCCTGCGCAGCCGCCGGGAGCGCATCACGCCCGAGCAGGTCGGGCTGCCGCGCGGCCGGCGGCGGCGTACGCCCGGGCTGCGCCGCGAGGAGGTCGCACAGCTCTCCGCGGTCGGGGTCACCTGGTACACGTGGCTGGAGCAGGCGCGCGACATCCAGGTCTCCGTACAGGTCCTGGACGCGCTGGCCCGCACGCTCCAGCTCGACGTGGGGGAACGCGCGCACCTGTTCCGGCTGGCCATGGCCACGGACCCGACACCGGACGCACGCTGTGCGTCGATCACCCCGGCGTTGCTGGAGATGCTCCGGCAGCTGGAGCCGCTGCCCGCCGCGATCCAGAACAGCCGCTACGACATCCTCGCCTACAACCGCACCTACGGGCGGCTGCTGTGCGACCTCGACGCGGTGCCGCCCGAGGACCGCAACTGCATGCTGCTCATCACCACCAACGACCAGTGGCGCTCCTCGATCGTGCAGCTCGACGAGACGATGCGGCTGATGGCCGGCAAGTTCCGCGCCGCCATGGCCAACCATCTGGCCGAGCCCGCCTGGAAGGCGCTGCTGAAGCGGCTGCGCACGGAGTCGGCCGAGTTCTGCGAGGCCTGGGAACGGCACGAGGTGGTGGGCGCGGTCAGCAAGACCAAGGAGTTCGACAACGCGTACGTCGGCCGGCTCCGGCTGATCCACACCAATCTCTGGCTGGGCCCGGCCAGCGGACCGTACATGGTGACGTACACCCCGGCCGACGACGAGTCCCGGATCCGCGTCCAGCGCCTGCACGAGAGCACGGTGGCCCTGGAAGGCACCCCCTAGGCGTCTTCCAAGCCTCCCCGCGCCTCCCCGGGCGTCCTCTGGGCCACGGCCTCCGCCGGGTCCCGTGCCTTGGCCGACTCCAGTCGCCGCGCCGCGCGTTCCGCCGAGCGGCGCGCCCACGCTCCGCTGGTCAGCAGGCCGACGAGCAGGACCAGCAGACCGCAGCCGGCGATGATCCACCAGGCGGGGCGGGCCGCGGAGACGAACGATGTCTCGTACGAGGAGCCGTGGACGCCCGCGGCCAGCACGGCGCCGATGATCGCGACGCCGAGCGTGCCGCCGATCTGCCGGCTGGTCGAGGCGACCGCCGCCGCCACCCCGGCCTGGGACCGGGGCATCCCGGACACCGCCGTGTTGGTGATCGGCGCGTTCACGAAGCCGAAGCCGAGCCCGAAGAGGACATACCCGACGACCAGTGTCACGTTCGACGTCTCGCCCTCGAACGCGGCGAACAGCACCCCGCTCGCCGTCATCGTCACACCCGCCGTCAGCAGGGAGGGCCGCGGCCCGTGACTGCCGACCAGCCGCCCCGACAGCGGTGCGCACACGAACGTCATCGCCGCCATCGGCAGCATCCACAGACCCGCGGGCAGCGCGCCCAGGCCCCGTACGTTCTGCAGGTACAGCGTCGACAGGAACAGGAACCCGCTGAGCGCCGCGAACGCGCTGATCGCTATCACCGTCGCCCCGCTGAACGGCGCCGACCTGAAGAAGCGCAGGTCGATGAGGGGTTCGGCGCGCCGGGGCTCGTACCACAGGATGCCCACCAGCGCGGCGAGCGCGATGCCGAAGCAGGTGAGAACGGTCGGCGACGCGAGCCCCTTCTCGGGCGCGCCGATGATCCCGTACGTCAGCGAGCCCAGCAGCGCGATCACCAGCAGCTGCCCGACGGGGTCGGGGCGGCGGGCCTTCGGCGCACGGGACTCGGGCACGTGGCGCCAGGTGAGCAGGAGGGCGACGACGCCGACCGGAACGTTTATCCAGAAGATCGAGCGCCAGCCGACCGAGTCCACGAGCAGTCCACCGACGATCGGCCCGGCCGCCATCGAGATCCCGACGACCCCGCCCCAGACGCCGATGGCACGGGCCCGCTCGCGCGGCTGGGTGAAGGTGTTGGTGATGATGGACATCGCCACCGGGTTGAGCATCGAACCGCCGACCGCCTGGACCATGCGGAAGACGACCAGCGCGTCGAGGCTGGGGGCGAGGGAGCAGAGCGCCGAGCCGGCGGTGAAGACGACCAGACCCGCCATGAAGACCTTGCGGCGTCCGATCCGGTCGGCGGTGGAGCCCGCCAGCATCAGCAGCGAGGCGAGAACCAGCGTGTACGCGTCGATCGTCCACTGCAGGCCCGAGACGCTCGCGTCCAGGTCTTTCTGGAGCGCGGGCAGGGCGACGTTCAGCACCGTGTTGTCGAGGCTCACGATCAGCAGGCTCATGCAGCAGATCGCGAGCACCAGCATGCGTCGGCGAGAGCTGAGCTCGGGCATGCGGCCATGGTACGCCGGTATCGATAGTGCGCCTAACTAATGAGTGTGGCGAGTTATTCGCGTCGGGCACCTCCCGGCGTACGTGACAATGGAGGAATGTCCACGCCCACCTCGTCCGCCCCATACTCGCTGAATCCGACGCTGCAGGTCGGCCCGCACACCGTGGCGCCGCCCGTCGTTCTCGCCCCCATGGCGGGGATCACCAACGCGCCGTTCCGCTCGCTGTGCCGGGAGTTCTCCGGCGGCAAGGGGCTGTTCGTCAGCGAGATGATCACCACCCGGGCACTGGTGGAGCGCAACGAGAAGACGATGCAGCTGGTCCACTTCGACGCGAGCGAGACCCCGCGGTCGATCCAGCTGTACGGCGTCGACCCGGCGACGGTCGGCAAGGCGGTGCGCATGATCGCCGAGGAGGACCTCGCCGACCACATCGACCTCAACTTCGGCTGCCCCGTGCCGAAGGTCACCCGCAAGGGCGGCGGCTCGGCGCTCCCGTACAAGCGGAACCTGCTGCGGGCGATCCTGCGGGAGGCCGTGAGCGGGGCCGGGGACCTGCCCGTGACGATGAAGATGCGCAAGGGCATCGACGACGACCACATCACCTACCTCGACGCCGGCCGGATCGCCGTCGAGGAGGGAGTCACGTCCATCGCGCTGCACGGGCGGACGGCCGCACAGCACTACGGCGGCACCGCGGACTGGGACGCCATCGCCCGGCTGAAGGAGCACGTGCCGGAGATCCCCGTGCTCGGCAACGGCGACATCTGGTCCGCCGAGGACGCGGTGCGGATGGTGCGCGAGACCGGGTGCGACGGAGTGGTCGTGGGCCGCGGCTGCCTGGGCCGGCCCTGGCTGTTCGCGGATCTGGTGGCCGCGTTCGAGGGGCGGCCCGACGGCGTCATGCGCCCGAGTCTGCGCGAGGTCGCCGACGTCATGGTCCGGCACGCCACCCTGCTCGGCGAGTGGATCGGTGACGAGTCCCGCGGGGTCATCGACTTCCGCAAGCACGTCGCCTGGTACCTGAAGGGCTTCGCGGTCGGCTCCGAGATGCGCAAGCGCCTCGCGATCACCTCCTCGCTGGCCGAACTGCGGGCGGGACTGGACGAGTTGAACCTCGACCAGCCCTGGCCCACCGGCGCCGACGGGCCCCGTGGCCGGACCTCCGGCAACAACCGGGTGGTACTGCCGGACGGCTGGCTGAAGGACCCGTACGACTGCGCCGGCATCGGCGAGGACGCGGAGCTGGACACCTCCGGCGGCTGATCGACCCCGGGGCTCGGGCTGATCCGTGCCAGGCTCGGCTGTTCCCTACCGGGCTCGTCAGCCCTTCGACGGGCTCGACGGGCTCGACGGGCTCGACGGGCTCGATGGGCTTGACGGGGTGGAGCCGTACGCCGTCAGGAAGCGGTCGCGGAAGTCACTCATCTTCCACACGGGCGCGTCCTTCGCGGGCTTCAGACCGTCGGACCAGTTCCAGTCGGCGATCTTGTCGAACACCTCGGGGTCCTTCGCGACGATCGAGACCGGGACGTCACGGCTGGCCCGGCTGCCGCTGACCGAGGCCATCGGCTGGTGGTCGCCGAGGACGATGAGCACGGTGTCGTCATTGCCGTACCGGACCAGGTAATCCATGAGGCTGGTCATCGAGTACTGGATGGACTTGCCGTACTCCTCCTTCACCTTCGTGGAGTCGTAGAAGACGTCCTCCGGGTCCTTGCCCGCCTCCGCGATGCTCTCGTAGATCGATCCGTCGCCGACCTGGTCCTGCGGGACCGTCTTGGGGAGCGGTGCCCACGGCTGGTGGCTGGAGGTCAGGATGATCGTCGACATCAGCGGCTTGTCCTGCTTCCTGCCGTGCTCCAGCCGCTCGAACGCGGTCAGCGCGTACTGGTCGGGCATGGTCGACCAGCTGAACTTCGGCCCCTTGTACCCGAGGTCGCGGGAGTCGTAGACCTTGTCGATGCCGTAGAACTTGCCCTCCGGCCACTCCTTCTGGACGCCCGGCATGACGCCGACCGTGCGCCAGGCGCCCGTCTTCTTGAAGGCGCTGGGCAGGGTGAGGTGGTCCCCGGCGGTGACCGTGCGGTAGCGGTTCTGGTTGTCGATCCACAGGCCCGACAGGAACGTGGAGTGGCCCAGCCAGCTGTTGCCGCCGTAAGTCGCCGAGGTCAGCCAGCCGCTCTTCGCGGCGAACCCGGCCGCGCGCAGTTCCTCCGTCTTGTCGTCGAGGGTGGCGTCAACGCCCGGCGACATGATCGGGTCCTCCACCGCGCTGCGGCCGTAGCTCTCGATGAAGGTGATCATCATGTCCTTGCCGCGCAGATCGGTCAGCAGCTGATCGGGCGGGGTGTTGGCGAACTTGTCCTTCTTCGCCTCCCTCGCGAACTCCGCCTCGTCCTTCAGCGTCGCCTTCACGCGCTCCCAGCGGTTGTCGACGGCCCCGGCCGCGGTCCGGGCGGCGACCGGCATGCCGGGCAGGAGCTGGATGCCGAGCGTGGAGCAGACGAACCACACCGTGCCGGCGATCAGCGTCGTGCGGGTCACCGTGACGGGGTGCCGGGCCAGGATGTTGCTGAGCCGGACGACGGACAGTGTCGTCAGGGTGAGCACCAGGACGATGAGCGCGATGACCGCGATCACGACGCCGACCGTGGCCGCCTCGCTCAATGAGTCCTCGAGGTAGGACTTGGCGTCGTCGAACAGGACCCAGTCCAGGACGATGTTGAAGCCGCGGCCGAGGAACTGGTTGAAGCCGATGTCGAGCAGGTTCAGTATCACGAGCACGCCCAGGCCGAGGCCCGCGATCGCCGCGACGATCAGCCGGGGCTTCCGGGGCATCACCATCACCACGGCCGCACCGAAGATCGCCTCGCCCGGGATCCGCAGGAACGTCTCGGGCTGGAAGCCGGCCTCGTTGTTCGGCATGAGCAGCGCGAACAGCACCAGCGTGGCGGCGAGGGCGTTGACGGCCCAGGAGATGTTGCGCGCCGCGACGGGGTGCTTCACACGCCAGGCCCGCACGCCTTTCTGTCGCTTCTCCTGCGGCTGCTCGGCCTGCTGTTCCGCCTTCTGGTCCGCCTGCTGCTCGGCCTTCTGGGCCTCCGGCTGCTTGGCCTTCTGCGGCTCGGCCGCCTCCTGCGGTTCTTCCTGCTGCTCCTCGGCCTGAGGCGGGCCGGCGGTGTCGCCTGCGGGAGCGGTGCGGTCGGCGGACGAGGCGTCGTCGGCGTGCGTCCTGTCGGCGGGGGAGGGTGCCTCGGCGGGGGCGGGCTCCTTGACCTCGGCAGCCTCGGCAGCCTCGGTGACTTCGGCGGCTTCGGCGACGTCGGGAACCTCCGCGGTGTCGTCCGCCGTGGAGGCGTTCTCCCGGGCTGCCGCGGTGGCCGCCTCATCCGTGTTCGGCTGTTGGCGCGAGCGCGTGTATTGCGGCACCCCGATGGTCCTTCCGTACGACGCCGGTGACGGTGGGCGGGCCCGGCTGGGGTGGCCACGGCCGCCGTCAACCCGTACGGCGGCCCCACGGCCTGCGTTCAAAGCTGGAGTGATGCATACGCACCTGATGCGAAGTGTTTACCTTTACGCGCCGCCCACCGCCGTGAGCAGCGCCAACGGAGTGGCCGCCGCACGTGATCCGCGGACGCACGCGTGCGGGTACGGCACCGGTTCGCGACGCGTGTCGCGACCGTACCCGGCGAGCACCTCCGGCAGCCGGTGACCGGACGCCGTCGCCGCGTCCACCAGCGCGTGCGCCACCGTCCGCGCCTCGTCGTGCAGCCCGTAGCGGGCGAGGCCCAGCGCGATCAGCGCGTTGTCGTGCGGCCAGACCGAGCCGCGGTGGTACGACAGCGGGTGGTACGCCGACTGCCCGGAGGCCAGCGTGCGCACGCCCCAGCCGGAGAAGAAGTCGGGCTCGAGGAGCCGTCGGCCGACCGCCTCCCCGTACTCCTTGTCCAGCAGCCCCGACCACAGCAGATGACCGGCGTCCGAGGCGAGCGCGTCCAGACGGTTGCCCTCGCCGTCCAGTGCGAGCGCCGGGAACTCCCGGTCCGCCATCCAGAAGTCGCGCTGGAAACGGTCCCGCAGATCGGCCGCCGCCTGCTCCAGCAGTTGGGCGTAGACGTCGTCGCCCCAGACCGTGCGGGCCACCGTGGCGGTCCGGCGCAGCGCGTCGTAGGCGTACCCCTGTGCGCCCGCCGCGAGTACCGCCCCGCCGGCCCGTGTGCCGTCGGAGGCGCAGATGGCGCCGGGGGAGTCCTTCCAGTTCTGGTTGGCGAGCCCGCCCTCGTCGGCGCGGTAGACGAGATAGCCGCGCGAGGTCAGGCCGCCGTGGTCCAGCATCCACTCGACCGCGGCCCGTGCGTGTGACTCCAAACGGCGGGCGAGGCCGGTGTCCCCGGTCTGTTCGGTGTACGCGCCGAGGAGCACCAGGAACAGCGGGGTCGAGTCGACCGAGCCGTAGTAACGCCCGTACGGCACCTGTCCGAAGTGCGCCAGTTCGCCGTGCCGGACCTCGTGCACGATCTTGCCCGGCTGGGCCACCATGCCCCTGCCGGTCGCTCCGGGCGCTCCGGCCTGCGTGGCGGCGAGCGCGAGGATCGTGGCCGCGGCCGACCGCGGCCGGTACGGCAGCATGAACAGCGAGGCCAGCAGGGCGTCCCGGCCGAGCAGCGCGAGGAACCACGGGACCCCGGCCGCGGGTACGCGCAGGTCCTCGCCGTCCGGCCCGGTCGCGGGCACCTGCAGCACCGCCAGGTCCGCGAGCCCCCGCGCGCACACGGCGGCGAGCTCCCGCCAGCCCGTCGGGAAGGCGACACCCTCCGCGAACTCGCCCTCACGGGCCTGGATGCGCTCCATGACGTCGGCGGGGGAGCGGGGCATCCGGGGTTGCGGCGTGCCGTGCGGGCGGGCCGCCACCCGCAGCGTCACCTCGGCCGAACCGTGCGGCTGGAGCTCCAGCGTCCACACCAGCCGGCGGGCACCGGTGCCGGTCTCCTCGACGTTGTCCGGGGCGGGCTCGGCGGTGACCGTGGTGGATGAGGTCCACTCGCCTCGTCGGTACCGGAACTCCACGCCGTCGTCGAGTACTTGGCGGGTGCGCACGGTGCCGGACTTGACGTACGTACGGTGGTCCGAACGCAGCTCGAACTGGTCGGTGAAGTCCACGTCGACGGTGAGGGCGATCCGTACCGTCGTCGGCGTCGGACGGTTGCCGGTCACCCGCAGGGTCTCCACCAACCCGCCTTCCGCGACGGCCTGTTCGCGGAACAGGGTGTACGCGGGCGGTTCCTGCCGGCCGCCGCGCGGCACCAGCACACACCGCGCGGTGTCCCCGTCCGAGACCGGCGCCAGGGTCTCCGGCACGGCCCCGTCGACCGTCAGCTGCCAGCGGCTGAGGTGGCGGGCGTCCCGTACGAAGAGACCGTCCGGTGCGCCGGAGCCGCGCACCCCGCTGATGTCGCCGCTGTCGCCGACGCTGGCGAACGTTCCGCCGTGCACAAGCAGATGGTGTCGGTCCGTCATCGCCGTTCCCCTCCCCTGTCACTCGGGTCGAAAGTGCCGAAACGCGCGGGGGACAGCCCGCCCCCGAAGGGTTCGCTGAGCAGGTCGAGGGTGAGCGCGGCGGTCCAGCTGAAGCCGCGCGCACCACAGGCCTCACCGGTGTACGGGTCCACGTACTCCGCGAACCCGGACTCCTCGGCGGTCCTGACCATCGAACCGCGCAGCGTGTCCGCCTGCGCGTGCTCGCCGTGCAGCCTGAGGCCGCGTTCCAGCAGCCAGTTGACGTTGAACCAGGCGGGCCCGCGCCAGTACCGGTGCCGGTCGAAGGCGTGCCCGGTGAGGTCGTAGCTCGGCACCAGCCGGGCGACGCCGCCGAGCCCGAAGCGGGGCCCGCGCAGGGTCCGGACGAGGGCGGCGGCGATGTCGGGCGGCAGCGCGGGCAGCACCAGCGGGACCAGCCCGGCGACACCGCGCTCGGGAATCAGACCGCCGTCGAGCACGTCCCGGCAGAGGAACATCCCCTCCGCCGGGTCCCACAGCCGCTCCACCAGCGCGGCCGTGAGGCGTTCCGCACGGGCGTGCCGGGCCGTGCCGGGGGCGCCCAGCTCCGCGGCGATCCGGGCCAGCGCGTGCTCGGAGGCGATGAGCAGGGCGTTGAACGCGGGGTCCTCGACCGCGAACTCCCCTGCGCCGTCCGCGTAGCCCCGGTCCCGGTAGTCCGTCGCCAGCCGGACGTAACGGCCGTAGTCGAGGTCGGTGGGCCGGTCCTCGGCGTCGCCGTGGTCGAGGTCCGCGCGCTGGAAGGAGTGCCGGGCGGCCGGGGTGACCCGGGACAGCGGCGCGTCCCAGGACGGGGCGTTGTCCATGCCCTGCTCCCAGGGGTGCACCACCGAGACGAGCCCGCCGCCGCCGAGGTCACGGCGGTGCAGCAGATAGCGGTGCCAGGCCGCGAGCTTCGGATAGACGCGGGGCAGGAAGGAACGCGCCCGGGACAGCCCCGGGTCGGCCAGGTGGACCAGCCAGGCGGCCAGCGCGTGCACCGGCGGCTGGACGATCCCGGAGGTCTGCGTGGTGCGGGGCGCCCCGGCCGCCCGGCCCGCCTTGGCCGAACGCCAGAAGTCGGGGCTGGGAAAATAGGCGTCGAGCGGGACGGAGGGGTTGAACACGATGTGCGGGATCCGGCCGTCGCCCCACTGGGCGGCGAGCAGTGTCTCCAGTTCCACCTGCGCCCGCAGTGGCGACAGGTGCCGCAGCCCTATCGCGATGAACGCCGAGTCCCAGGACCACTGGTGTGGGTACAGGCTCCGTGACGGCACGGTGGACGAGCCCGTCCAGTTGCCGTTCAGCACGCGGGCTGCCTTGCCCATGAGGCGCGGCGGCGCGGTGAGGACCGTACGGTCCAGGGTCGGCCGGGCGGTGCGGTACACGCGGGTTCTCCCCTTGCCGCGGCGGGCCGTGTCCGGCCCGCGGGTCTGGTGTGTGCCGGTCGGGTATGCGCCGGTTCCGGATCCGCCAGTTCCACACCTGGCCAGTTCCGTAATCGGCATCCGGCAGTTACGTCTATTTAACATGCAAAACCCAGGATGTAACGCACGTTTGATGAACACAAGGGGGTGCTCATGACGGCGAGGGCTTCCGGCCAGGCGAGTGCGGGAGAGCTGTTGCAGCTGGTGCGCAGCGGGCGGGCCACGACCCGTGGGGCGCTCCAGCGGGCGACCGGACTCTCCCGGGCCACGGTCGGCCAGCGACTGGACCGGCTCTTCCGCGCGGGCTGGCTGCGCGAGGGCGCCGGGGGCCCGGTGGACTCCCCGCTCGGCGGGCGCCCGGCGATGACGCTGGAGTTCGACGACGCGCATGCCGTCGTCCTCGCCGCGGACCTGGACACCCGGCACGCCCGCGCCGCGGTCCTCACCCTGACCGGCGAGATCCTGGCCGAACAGCACGATGCCCTGCTCATCGACGACGGCCCCGAGGCGGTCCTCGGCGAGCTGGGCCGCTGGTTCGCGGAGCTCCTGCGGAAGTCGGCGGCCGCGCCCGGCAGTGTGTGCGGCATCGGCCTCGCCGTGCCCGGTCCGGTGGACAGCGAGACCGGCCGGGTGGTGCAGCCGCCGATCATGCCCGGCTGGGACGGCTACGACATACGCTCTCGCCTCGCCCGCGCCTTCACCGAGCACACCGGCGGGCCGGCGGTCCCCGTTCTGGTCGACAACGACGCCAACCTCATGGCCTACGGGGAGCAGCGTGTCTTGTACCCCGACTGCTCGGCGCTCGTGCTGGTGAAGGTCTCCACCGGCATCGGCGCGGGGGTGATCGTCGACGGGACCGTATACCGGGGCATCGACGGCGGGGCGGGCGACATCGGGCACATCCGGGTGGGTGCCGAGGCGCTGTGCCGGTGCGGTTCGTACGGCTGTCTGGCCGCTGTCGCCAGTGGCGGCGCGGTCGCCCGCCGGCTCGCCGCGCAGGGCGTGCCCGCCGCGTCCGGCTCGGACGTGCGGGACCTGCTGGCGGCCGGCCATCCCGAGGCCGCGGCCCTGGCCCGGGAGGCCGGACGGCAGGTCGGTGACGTCCTGGCGACCGTGGTGACCCTGCTCAACCCCGGAGTCCTGGTGATCGCGGGGGACCTGGCCGGAACCCCGTTCCTCACGGGTGTCCGGGAGCTGCTGTACCAGCGGGCGCTCCCGCGCTCCACCGCGAGACTGGACGTGGTCACGTCCCGTCTCGGGGAACAGGCGGGGTTGGTAGGGGCCGGTGCGCTGGTGGTGGAGCACCTCTACGCACCGGAACGGGTGGAGGAGCGCCTGGCGGCGCTCGGGGTCTGAGGCGTGGTGTGAGGGTGTGTCCCTCCGAGCTCTTCGGCCCGGTATGTGTCCTGCGTGTGACGAGGTCGCGTCCTCGTCCGCATGGTGAAACCCGCCCAGTCGAAGTAGCGTGATTCTCGCCACCCCTGATTGGGGTTGCGCTCATATGAGCGCTCAGACGCAAGGTGTACTTCTCCAATGAGTGGCACTGAGTGCCACCGTTTGATCGTTCATCGATTGAAATCGAATGCGCCGCTTGGCGCTCGTATGAGCACCTAAACCCGCAATCGGGTATGGGTCGCTTCAAGAAGTAAACACAAGCCGTTCGCTTAGTTGAATCGGGCTACCTTTCGATCTACTGGCGGACGAGTGGTTACGTCCGTATGACGCGCAAGTGGACGTACCCAGATGCCTTCGATCTGGGTATGTTCCTCGCCGTCAGGGCAGCCACCGCGACGTCGAGGAGTCGAGACTCGTGTCGGAAAACAAAGAACCCCGCACAGTGAAGTTCGTCTACGACTTCACCGAGGGAAACAAGGACCTCAAGGACCTCCTGGGTGGCAAAGGTGCCAACCTCGCCGAAATGACCAACCTGGGGCTTCCTGTTCCCCCCGGCTTCACCATCACCACGGAAGCCTGCAAGGTCTACCTCGACAGCGGCGAAGAGCCGGTGGCACTCCGTGACGAGGTGACTGCCCACCTCGACGCCCTCGAGCAGAAGATGGGCAAGAAGCTCGGCCAGCCCGACAACCCGCTGCTCGTATCCGTACGCTCCGGCGCGAAGTTCTCCATGCCCGGCATGATGGACACCGTCCTCAACATCGGCCTCGGCGACAAGTCCGTCCAGGGCCTCGCCAAGCAGGCCGGCGACGAACGCTTCGCCTGGGACTCCTACCGCCGGCTCATCCAGATGTTCGGCAAGACCGTCCTCGGCATCGACGGCGAACTCTTCGAGGACGCGCTGGAGGCGGCCAAGTCGGCCAAAAAGGTCCAGGTCGACACCGACCTCGAGGCGACCGACCTCAAGAAGCTCGTCACCAAGTTCAAGAAGATCGTCAAGACCGAGGCGGGCCGGGACTTCCCGCAGGACCCGCGCGAGCAGATGGACCTCGCCATCAAGGCCGTCTTCGACTCCTGGAACGGCGACCGCGCCAAGCTCTACCGCCGCCAGGAGCGCATTCCGCACGACCTCGGCACCGCCGTCAACGTGTGCTCCATGGTCTTCGGCAACCTCGGGCCCGACTCCGGCACGGGCGTCGCCTTCACCCGCGACCCCGCCTCCGGCCACCAGGGCGTCTACGGCGACTACCTGCAGAACGCACAGGGCGAGGACGTCGTCGCGGGCATCCGCAACACCGTCCCGCTCGCCGAGCTGGAGCAGATCGACAAGAAGTCCTACGACCAGCTGATGCAGATCATGGAGACGCTGGAGAACCACTACAAGGACCTCTGCGACATCGAGTTCACCATCGAGCGCGGCCAGCTCTGGATGCTGCAGACCCGCGTCGGCAAGCGCACCGCCGGTGCCGCCTTCCGTATCGCGACCCAGCTGGTGGACCAGGGCCTGATCGACGAGGCCGAGGCGCTCCAGCGCGTCAACGGCGCCCAGCTCGCGCAGCTGATGTTCCCGCGCTTCGACGAGGACGCGAAGGTGCAGATGATCGGCCGGGGCATCGCCGCCTCGCCGGGCGCCGCCGTGGGCAAGGCGGTCTTCGACTCCTACACCGCCATCAAGTGGTCGCGCTCCGGCGAGAAGGTCATCCTGATCCGCCGCGAGACCAACCCCGACGACCTCGACGGCATGATCGCTGCCGAGGGCATCCTCACCTCCCGCGGCGGCAAGACCTCCCACGCGGCCGTCGTCGCCCGCGGCATGGGCAAGACCTGTGTCTGCGGCGCCGAGGAGCTCGAAGTCGACACCAAGCGGCGGCGGTTGACCGTGAACGGCACGGTGGTCGAGGAGGGCGACGTCATCTCCATCGACGGCTCCAGCGGCAAGGTGTACCTGGGCGAGGTCCCGGTCGTGCCCTCCCCGGTCGTCGAGTACTTCGAGGGCCGGATGCACGCCGGCGCCGACGACGCCGACGAACTCGTCGAGGCGGTGCACCGCATCATGGCCTTCGCGGACCGCAAGCGCCGGCTGCGCGTACGGGCCAACGCGGACAATGCCGAGGACGCGCTGCGCGCCCGCCGGTTCGGCGCCCAGGGCATCGGTCTGTGCCGCACCGAGCACATGTTCCTCGGCGACCGCCGCGAGCTGGTGGAACGCCTCATCCTCGCCGACTCGGAGGCAGAGCGCGAGGAGTCCCTGAAGGAGCTTCTCCCGCTTCAGAAGCAGGACTTCGTCCAGCTCTTCGAGGCGACGGACGGACTCCCGGTCACGATCCGTCTCCTCGACCCGCCGCTGCACGAATTCCTCCCCGACATCACGGAGTTGTCGGTCCGCGTCGCGCTCGCCGAGTCCCGCAAGGACGCCAACGAGAACGATCTGCGCCTCCTGCAGGCCGTCCACCGCCTGCACGAGCAGAACCCGATGCTGGGCCTGCGCGGTGTCCGCCTCGGTCTGGTCATCCCCGGTCTGTTCACCATGCAGGTACGGGCGATCGCGGAGGCGGCGGCGGAACGCAAGGCGGCGAAGGGCGACCCGCGCGCCGAGATCATGATCCCGCTCGTCGGCACGGTCCAGGAGCTGGAGATCGTGCGCGAGGAGGCGGACGAGGTCATCGCCGAGGTCGAGGCGGCCACGGGGACGAAGCTGAAGCTGGCGATCGGCACGATGATCGAGCTGCCGCGCGCCGCGCTGACGGCGGGTCAGATCGCCGAGGCCGCCCAGTTCTTCTCCTTCGGCACCAACGACCTCACGCAGACGGTCTGGGGCTTCAGCCGGGACGACGTGGAGGCATCGTTCTTCACCGCGTACCTGGAAAAGGGCATCTTCGGTGTCTCCCCCTTCGAGACGATCGACAAGGACGGCGTGGGCTCCCTGGTCAAGGCCGCCGCCGAGGCCGGCCGCGCCACCCGCCCGGACCTCAAGCTCGGCGTCTGCGGCGAGCACGGCGGCGACCCGGAGTCGGTCCACTTCTTCCACGAGGTGGGTCTGGACTACGTCTCCTGCTCCCCGTTCCGCATCCCGGTCGCACGCCTCGAGGCGGGCCGCGCGGCCTCGACCTCGACGGGCAGCGACCACCGCTAGGCCCTCACCGCCAGGCCCTCACGGGCCTGACAGACCCCGGAGCCGTCGTCGGTAACCTCGACCCTCACCGACGATCACGAACGGCTCCGGACCTCGAAGAGAGGGCGGCATCCTGTGCGGGGATGCCGCCCTCTCGCCGTGCGCGAGCCTCTCCGGCTCAGCCGGCCGCCCGGCGCTGCCGGAATTCGTGGACGTCGGCGGTGAGCGTGCCGTCGTGTTGTTCGTAGTGGGAAAGGGCGAGTCCGAGGCCGAAGAAGGTGGGGGCCCATTCTCCGACGAAGATGCCCCATCGGTCGGCGCGGGCGAGGCCGGTGCCGGGCTCTGCTGTGAGGCTGGTCATCCATGCGGCGACGGTGAGGCCGATGGAGGTGAAAGCGGCCATGTAGGCGTGCTCGCTGCGGACGCCCATTTCGTGCATTCTCTTGATGATCATGGTGTGCTCCCGGTCGGGTGCCGGTCGTGCGGTTGGTTTCCTGAGGTCCTGGCGGCCCGGAAAACTGCACGTCACGGACCTTTGATCCCAGCAGTGGCCAGGCCCTCGGCAGGTGCTGCCTACAGCTGGAGTGCCCCCTTTTTCCTGGACGGCACCCATTCCCGGACAAATCGCCCATCGCTTTTCGTGTCACCACTGCTTCACCTGCCGGACCGCGCGGGACGCCCAGCCGGGTGGACGCCCCGCGCGGATACGCGTCAGGCCCGGAACGGCCCCGTCACCTCATACGTGATCCCGCCCGACGAGCTCCCGCTCGTGCCCCGCTGGCTGGAGAAGTAAAGGCGCCTGCCGTCCGGGGAGAACGCTGGGCCCGTGATCTCCGACGACGACTGGCCGTCGACGCGGAGGAACGGGGCGATCACGTCGTCCGGGGTGATGACGCAGATCTCCATGTTGCCGCCGTCCTCCGCCACGAACAGGTCGCCGGAGGTGGTGCCCGTGACGTTGTCCACCCCCGTCAGCGGGGCCGGGCCGGACGTCACCAAGGAGTCGTCGTAGGCGAGTTCGATGGTCTGCGCCGCCGCGTTGTACTGCCAGACGCGGTTGTCGCCCTTCGTCGTGAACCAGCACGTGTCGTTCGCGTAGTAGCAGCCCTCGCCGCCGTTGAAGCGCTTGGCGCCGGACACCTGGTTGCGGGTGGCGGTGGCGCCCGTCGGGTCCGGGACCCGGGCCCAGGTCACCGGGCCGCTGGTGCCCGTGCCGGCGACCAGGACCTCCAGGGTCCCGGACGACAGGTCGCCCCACGTCGTCGGCCGGAAACGGTAGAAGCAGCCGTCCGACACGTCCTCCGTCATGTAGACGACCCTGCGGACCGGGTCGGCCGCCGCCGCTTCGTGCTTGAAGCGCCCCATCGCCGCGCGGCGGGTGGCCGCGCCGGCGCCCCACGGATCCGTCTCGTACACGTACCCGCGGTCCACCTCCTCGCAGGACAGCCAGGTGTTCCACGGGGTCTTCCCGCCCGCGCAGTTCTGCCGGGTGCCGGAGAGGATGCGGTACGCCGCCGTGATCGCGCCCGTCGACGAGAACTTCACCGCGCTCGCGCCGCCCGACGGGTTGATCTCCGAGTTGGAGACGTAGATCCAGCCGGTGCCGTCCGCGTAACAGGCCCCGCCGTCAGGGGCGTTGTGCCAGGTGTACGACGTACCGCTGACGGTCTGGCCGGAGCGGGCGATCACCCTGCTGGTGAACCCGCTGGGGAGTCTGATGCCGCGCGCGTCCGGTGCGCCGAGCGCTCCGTACGGGCCCGTGCCGGGCTGGGCGGGCGCGGCGTACGCGGCGCCGCGCCACAGGGTTCCGCCGAGTACCGCGGAGGAGCCGCCGATGACGGCCGCACGCAGGAGGTTACGACGTTCCACTTTCGCTCCAAGGGGTGTCGCGACCGGCCCGCCGCCGGTCGGCGGCGGGGCCATGCGCTGACGGACCCTAGGGGCGCCCGATGGATAAGTCATGGCCGCGCGATGGCGAGCCGGTGCGTTCAAGGCGTCTCATCTCTTGAGGTCCTCGTACACCGTCCCCGTCAGCCGCTCCGACTCCTCCCACAGCATTTCCCCCGCCCGGTCGTCCAGGGTCCAGGGGGCCCGCCACGACTTCGCGGGCGAGCCGCGCCAGCCCAGGAACGCCGGGCCGGTGAAGGAGTCGGGGCGGACGTCGGGGGCCGTGGCCGCGTACAGCGTGGGCAGCGCGCCCGCCTCGGCGGACTGGGCGAAGTAGCGGTTGCCGATCCGCATGAAGCGTTCGACCGCCGTGCGGCCCTCCTTGTGGGCGCTCGCGGTCTGCAGGTTGGTGGCGGCGTAACCCGGGTGCGCGGCCGCCGCGACGACCTCCGAGTCGATCGCGGCCAAGCGGCGCGCCAACTCGTGCACGAACAGCAGGTTCGCCGTCTTCGAGCGCCCGTACGCGGTCCAACGGCCGTACTTCCGCTCGTTGTTGAGGTCCGTGATGTCGATGTTGGCCGCCGCGTGCATCGTGCTCGACACACTCACCACCCGCGCCCCGGGGGTGCCGAGCAGTAGCGGCAACAGCAGCCCGGTCAGCGCGAAGTGGCCGAGGTGGTTGACGCCGAACTGGGTCTCGAAGCCATCCGTGGTCCGCCCGCGCGGCACCGCCATCACGCCCGCGTTGTTGATGAGCAGGGCCAGGTCGTCGTGCTCGCGGCGGTAGGCCGCCGCGAAGTCACCTACGGAACCCAGGTCGCCGAGGTCCAGTCGGATGAACTCGGCCCGGGCGTCAGGTACTTCCGCCCGCAGCCGGTCGAGGGCCCGTACCGCGCGGGACTCGTCGCGACAGGCGAGCACGACATGTGCCCCGCGCTCGGCCAGGGCGCGTGCCGTGGGGTAACCGATTCCGCTGTTCGCCCCGGTCACCACGGCGGTGCGGCCGCTCTGGTCGGGGATGTCGCTCGTGTTCCAGCCGGCCATGGCTGATCTCCCTGTTCCGACGGCGATGGGGACGGGCCCTTTGGATGGGGCCTCAGCCTAGAAGCGGTCGCCCGGATGTGGTGCGGTCCGGGTCTCGCAGATTTTGTATGACCCTTGCCTGACTTCGGGTTCACCCTGGGCCCGGCCGTGGTCGGTGCGATCGCCCTCAGCCGGGCGGCACAGGAGATCAGCGACAAGGTGACGTCCACCCCGGCACTGAGTCGGGCACTGGAGGCCTTCAAAGCCTCGGCGGCCTCGGCCCCGGCCGGACAGCGGGAGGCGGTGGAGGGCGCCGTCGCGGCGGTCAACTCCGGCCCGCTCGGCGCCAACGCCGTACCCGCGACCGTCCCCCTGCCCGACGGATCGACGGTTCCGTTCAATCCGCTGAAGGAGACCGCCTTCCACGCACTGGGGCAACGCCTACTCGCTCGGCTATCTGATCGTCGGGCTGTGCGCGGTCGCGGTCGCGGTCGTGGCCATGGTCCTCATCGGCGGACGGCGAACGGACACGTTGATCACGGAGGAGTCGCTGAACGACTGACCCACCGCCCGCAGCCGCTGACGGCCCGGGGCTCGGTGGCCGGGGGCTCGGTGGCCGGGGGCCTGCGACGGCGGAAGCCCGGCGGCACGGATCCCCGAAGTGGGGCGTGCCGCCGGGCTCGAGCCCGGGCCATAGGGGAGACCCGGGCGGTCAGCGTGACGCGTACTGGTCCGCGTAGTCGTCCGGCATCGGACGGGTGTCCAGGTAGAACCACTCGGCCGTCGGGCCCGGCATCGGACGGTCCATGCCGTGACCCGTCGCCCGACCCGTCCCCTGGTTCGCCCACGGGTCGGCGAACGGATCCTGTCCGGGATAGCCGTTGTGATCCTGGAACGGGTCCCCGCCGGAGTAGGAGTTCCCGGCTGCGTACGGGTCCTTGCCCGCGTACACGTCCTTGCCCGCGTACACGTCCCTGTCCGGGTTCTCCCGATCCTCGGCACCCTTCGAGGACAGGCTCTTCGCCGGGCCCGGCATCAGCAGTTCCACGCGCAGACCGAGGCCCCGCTGCTGGGCGGTGAACTCCTCGACCTGGTTGCGGCAGGCGTGGTCGAGGTGGGTGACACCGGTCAGGTCGAGCCGGATGCGCGGCTTGCCCGCCTCGGCGGCCGCCTCCAGGGCCTCGATGACCTGCGGCAGCCGCAGGAACGTCGCGTTGCCGGCCATCACGACCTTCGCCGTGTCCTCCTCGATGTGCTGCTTGATGACCGTCTGCGACATCCGCACGGCCGCGAGGACGATTCCGGCGGCGAGACCGAAGAGGACGCCCTCGAGCAGCGCGGTCGCGAAGATGACCACTGTGGTGAGCGTCATGACGCCGAACTCGCCCCGGTCCTGGCGCCACATCTTCGGGAACTCCTCGGGCGCGAACAGCTTCCAGCCACTGTGCACGAGGACACCGGCGAGCACCGAGATCGGGATCAGGGCCAGCACCTGGGGCAGCAGCAGCGCGAAGGCCAGCAGCCACACACCGTGCAGCACACGCGAGAGCTTCGTCTTGGCGCCGGCCTGGACGTTGGCCGAACTACGGGCCACGACCGCCGTGATGGGCAGCGCGCCGAGGAAGCCGGCCACCGTGTTGCCGGCGCCCTGGGCGATGAGTTCGGGGTTGTAGCGGGTGCGCGGGCCGCTGTGCATACGGTCCACGGCGGCGGCGGTGAACAGCGACTCCGCCGAGGCGATCACCGTGAAGGTGAGGATGGCGGTGATGATGCCGGGGTCCGCCAGGCCCGCGAACTGCTCGGCGCCGGGCACGTCGACGGAGGCCAGCAGATTGCCCACCTGCAGCGTCTTGATGTTCACGCCGGGCAGGGAGGCGACCGCGATGCCGATGCCGACGGCGACCAGTGCGGCCGGGACCTTCTTGACCGGTCCGGGCACCTTCTTCCACAGGAAGCTGAGCACGATCGTGACGATGCCGAGCCCGGCGGCGATCAACGCCTGCGGGTTGGTCGCGGTGTCCGCGATCAGCCCGGGCAGGCCGGCCACGTTCTCGATCGGGGTGCCGGGAGCCTTTGCGTCGGACATCGGGTAGACCTGGCTGAACATCAGCGGCAGCCCGATGCCGGCGAGCATGCCCTGGACGACGGCGAGGGAGATCGCCTGGAAGAACCGGCCCATACGGAGCAGGCCGAGGGCGATCTGCAGGATGCCGGAGAACAGGACGATCACGCCGAGCATCGCCACGCCGAACTCAAGCACGGTCTCCGCGACGAGCGCGGCGAGACCGGCGGCCGGGCCGCTGACCTGGAGGGTGCTGCCGCGTGCCGCGCCGACCACCAGACCACCGATGACACCGGAGATGATGCCGAGTTCGGCGGAGACCCCGGAGGCGACGGCGACACCGATGCACAGGGGCAGGGCGACGAGGAAGACGACGAGGGAGGCGGTGATCTCGGTGGCGAGGTCGGACTTCGGCGCCGACTTCGACGACTTCCCGGCCTTCGACGACCTGGCGGATCCCCCCTTCAGGAACCCCGACATCAAGGGACCGGTATTCGGAGGTGGTTCGGAGGCCCCGGGCTCGGGCCCGTGAGCGGGGTGACCGGGTCCCTGCGTGAATCCCTGCGGGAACCCCTGTGCCCCTTGTCCCTGCGTCCCTTGCCCCTGAACCCCTTGCCCCTGAACCCCTTGGCCCTGTGCCGCTTGTGTCCCCTGCGTCCCGTACAGGAACTGCTCCGCCTGGACGGCCTGCGCGGCCTGCGCCGCCCGCTCGGCCCGTTCGGCGCGGGAGGACGGCTTGCCGTGCGCGGGGTAACGCCCGCGTGCGTGCGTCCCGCTCATGCGGCGTGCACCCGGAAGCTGCCGTCCTCGTCCAGCTCCTGCACCCGGCCGGTGTCGATCTCGTAGTACCAGCCGTGCAGCCGCAGGGTGTCCGCCTCGAGCCGCTGCTTGACGGAGGGGTAACTCCGCAGGGTCACAAGCTGGTTGACGACGTTGTGCTGGACGACGTCCGCGAGCGAGGCCCGGGCCGCGGAGGAGTCGATCACCGGGGCCAGTTCCGGACGGGCCAGCTCCAGCCAGGCGTCAACTCCGGGCAGCGCCGACAGGTCGTCACCGGACCTGATGGCACCCATCGCGCCGCAGTGGGAATGGCCACAGACGATGACGTCCTGAACGCCGAGCACCTCCAGTGCGTACTCGATGGTGGCGGCCTCGCCGGAGGCGCCCTGCTGTCCGAATGGCGGAACGATATTGCCGGCGTTCCGCAGCTCGAATATTTCCCCGGGCCGTGCGCCCGTGATCAGGGCGGGTATGACCCGGGAGTCCGAGCAGGTAATGAACAATGCCTCCGGATATTGACCTTCGGCCAGTTTCCGGTATTCGCCGCTCTCGAAATCAACCCGTCGCTTGAACGAGCGCGCGCGGTCCAGCAATGCCTTCATCTGTTCCTCCCGGCATGTGGTGCAACCTGCAACGATGTGAGGTTCGCGCAGGTCAGTGGGGGTGAAACTGGTCGAGCGTGGGGTTCGATCAGGTCTGCCAACACCGTAGAGGGACGTCTGGTAGACGAAGGTTAAGGGAACACTAAAGCGCGGCCAGTAATGGCCCATACTTTGTCCGGTCGCGATAACGCGAGACCAACACCGCACGTCGGCCAACGGATTCTGAGCGACTGCTCACATTGAGCCGGATTCAGGCGACGCGTCATTGACGACTCTTGTAGCGTGTCAACTACACGGCACGGAGTGTGCAGCTCCGCGACACGTAATTCGTGCTGTCCGGATTCATGGAGAGACAGGACGTATGGGCGTACGAGTGCTGCTCATCGAGGACGACGCGACGATCGCCGAGCCGCTCGTCGAGGGACTGGCGCACTTCGGGCTGACGGTGCATCACGTCAGCAACGGAACCGACGGGTTGAGAGGACCGTACGGCGATGTCGTCCTGCTCGACCTCGGGTTGCCCGACATGGACGGCATCGACGTGTGCCGTGGCATCCGGCAGGTCTCGGACGTCCCGGTCATCATCCTCAGCGCGCGTGGCGAGGAGGCCGACCGGGTCCTGGGTCTGGAACTCGGCGCGGACGACTACCTGGCGAAACCTTTCAGTATCCGTGAGCTGGTGGCACGTGTCCGCGCGGTGACCCGGCGGACCCAACGCGCCCAGGTCGGTACGGACTTCACGGGCGGCCCGTCCGCCGGTCCGTCAACCGGACAGTTCCCCGCGGTCCGGGTCCCGGGCGGCAGCGCCACCGACCCGATGCCCGCGCCTGGGGACTCCACGGGTGCCGGCGGGACGCTCGGAGGCGGGGCGTTCGGCGCCGAGGCCCTGGTCGCTCAGGCGTTCGGGCCGGGGCCGTACGGGGCCGACCGGCCCACCGACGGCACCGACGGGGCCGGGCGTTCGTACGGGACCGACGGAGCAGGTCGCTCGTACGGGACCGACGGGGCCGGGCGCGCATACGGTTCGGAGCCGTCGTACGGGTCCCCGGAGGCCTTCGGGTCCTCGGCTCCAGCCGGGACGTCCGGGTCGTCGTCAGGCTCGTCGTACGGGCCCGAGACGTCGTACGGATCCGGGACCTCGAACGGGTCCGGGGCCTCTTACGGGTCCGGCACGTCGTTCGGTTCCGGGTCGTCGTACGGCGACGGATCGGACACGAAGTACGGCTCGGACGCGACGTACGGCTCGGGTACGTCCTTCGGCTCGGGCGAGTCCTTCGGGGCGGAGCGGACCTACGGATCCGGGAGTACGGACGCGGGGTACGCGTTCGGCGACTCGTCCTCCTTCGGCGATTCACGCTCCTTCGACGGCACCCACCGCACCGATCGCACCAAAGGCACCAACGGCACCAACGCCACCAACGGCACCGACGACACCCATGAGACCCGCTCCCTCGGCGGCGGCCGACGGGGCCGCGGCTCGCGCCGCCGCGGTGCCGACAAAGCACGGTCCCAGGACTCCCCGCTCTCGTACGACTCAACCTCCGCGACCTCCGCGACCTCCGCGACCTCCGGCCCCTTCGAGGCGAGCCCCGTCGGCTCCGCGAGCCCCTCCGGCCAGGGGGCGACCGGCGTGGGCGGTTCGCCGTCGGGGACGCAGCCGGGGCCGCAACCGGGAACGCAGTCGGATTCGCCGTCCGGCCCGCAGTCCGGCCCGCTGGTCGTGGACCGCCGCACCCGTCAGGTCTGGGTGGGCGACTCCCCGGTCTCCCTGACGCCGAAGGAGTTCGAGCTGATCGCGCTCCTCACCGAGGACCCCGGTGCCGTCTACTCGCGGCAGCAGATCCTGGACCGGGTGTGGGACCCGAACTACGAGGGACCGACGAAGACGCTCGACGTCCATGTCGCCACGCTGCGAAGGAAGTTGGGCAACCCGGCCTGGATCCAGACGCTGCGCGGAGTGGGCTTCCGGCTGGCCGTGCAGAACCGCCCGCCGTCCGCAGGCGGCTCGTACACCGGCAACTACGGTGAGTCGTACGGCGATGCGTACGGTGCACAGCCCGGTCCCGGCTCCGGCGCTGCCCCCGGCAGAGGCTACGACGACCCGGGCGGCGGCCCTTACGCGGCGCCCGGCCGCCCGGCGGCCTACCGATGACCCGCCGCCTCCTGCTGAGTTACCTCAGCCTCGCCGCCCTGCTGCTGCTCTGCCTGGAGATCCCGCTGGGCTTCGTCTACTCGCGCAGCGAGCGGGAACGGGTCACCACCCTGGCGATGGACGAGGCCGAGCAGATCGCCGCGTACGCCTCCCTCTCCATCGACATGGGCCGTGCGCGGCAGGAGCTTCCCGAGCGGGTGGCGCGCTGCGCCGAACGTATCGGCGGCGGCAAGGTGGTGATCGTCGACCAGGCCGCACGGCTGATCGCCAGCTCGCACGAGTTGTCCCGGGAGGAGAGCCAAGGGCTGGCCGCCCGTCCCGGGATCGCCGCAGCGTTGCGGGGGACGGCCACCCAGGACGTCCGTACGTCCACCATCGGCGGCGTCCAGTACCTGTCCGTGGCGGCTCCGGTGTCCCACGGCACCAACAAGCAGGGCGCGGTGTGGATCACGCTGCCCACCGAGATGGTGCACGCCCGGGTCCACCACATCTGGCTCCTGCTGGCCGTCGGTGGTCTCACGGCGCTCGTAGCGGTGGCCGGCGTCGGGTTCGGGATCGCCCGCTGGACGGGTCGGCCCATCCGCGAACTGGAGCGCGCGACGCACGAGTTGGCCGAGGGCGGCGCCGCCACACCGGTGGCCATCACCAAGGGGCCGCCGGAGGTCCGCTCCCTGGCCGCGACCTTCAACCGCACCGCGGCCCGGCTGGAACACCTGCTGGCCTCCCAGCGCGCCTTCGCCGGGGAGGCCTCGCACCAGCTCAAGACCCCGCTCGCGGCGCTCCGGCTGCGCCTGGAGAACCTGGAGTCGGACATCGCCCTGCACGCCCGGGGCAGTCTGACCGCCGCGATGACGGAGACCGATCGGCTGGCCCGGATGGTCGAGGGGTTGCTGGCGATGGCCCGGCTGGACGAGAGTGCCGCCGAGCGGGAGCCGGTGCACCTGGACCGGGTCTGCGTGGAGCGGCACCGGGCCTGGGAGCCGCTGTTCGAACAGCATGGTGTCCGGCTGGTCCTGATGGGCGACTACGCCGGACAGGTGCTGGCGGTGCCCGGCGCGGTGGAGCAGATCCTGGACAACCTGCTCTCCAACTCCCTGCGTGTGGCGCCCTTCGGCTCCACCGTCACCATCGACCTCCGCCGCCCGCAGGCTTCCGAACGCCGCTTCCACCACCGTCCCGCCCCCGTCGAACTCCATGTCACGGACGAGGGCCCCGGTATGACGGAGGAACAGCGCCGCCGCGCCTTCGACCGTTTCTGGCGCGCCCCCGACGCCCCCAAGGGCGGCACGGGTCTCGGTCTGGCCCTGGTCCAGCGCCTCGCCCACGCGAGCGGCGGCGAGGTCCTGCTGCGCCAGGCGCCCTACGGAGGGCTGGACGCGGTGGTCCAGCTCCCGTCCGCGGGCGCCCCGGTGCGCAAGGCGGCCGGTCCGCCTCCGGCGCACGACCGGCCGGCGCGACGGCTGGAGACCACCGTGAAGCTCTAGCACGCTCTCGCGACGGCGCGATGATCGGCGACGGCCTGGAATGGGGCGACGGGCCGGTGATCGGCGACGGCCCGGTGACCTGCGACGGCCGGTGATCGACGACGGCCCGGTGACCCCTCCGAGGGGTCACCGGGCCCGCGCCTGCCTGTGGAACGTCGACAGCCTGACGTCCGAGCGGGACGGTCAGACCGCCCGCACCTCGAGCGGGACGGTCAGACTGCCCGCACCTCGTACACCGCCACCGACACCGCCGGATCATCCAGGCACTGCCCCGACTCCAGGTCGAAGCGCTGCTTGAGCAGGGGGGAGGCGACGAACGGGCGGCCCTGGTGGTTGCCCGTCAGGCCGCGGGAGAGGACCGCCGCGCCGCAGAACGGGTCGCGGTTGTCGATGCCGTACGTCCGGCCGGCGCGGTCGCGGAACAGCGCGATCTGGCGGCCGTCGGGCAGCAGGGCCGCCACTCCGCGGCCGGCGGGCAGCCGGTCGAGGTCACAGACCGTCACCCAGTCGTGGCCCACGTTGACTTGGACCTTCAGCGTCGTGGTCTCGGGAGCGAGAGTCATCGCGTGGCGCTTCCTTCCAGGGCTTCCATGGGCCGCATGCCGATGGTCAGCAGCGGCAGGTCCGGCTTGATCTGCTCGCGTTCGGGGACGAAGCCGACGACCGGGTCGGGGGTGTCCGGCGCGTTGATGAAGGAGACGAACCGGGCCAGCTTCTCCGGGTCGTTGATGGTCTCCGCCCACTCGTCGCGGTAGTGCGAGACGTGCGCCGCCATCAGCGACTCCAGCTCCTCGCAGATGCCGAGGGAGTCGTTGACGACCACGTCACGGATGTGGTCCAGGCCGCCCGGGATCCGCTCCAGCCACACCGAGGTGCGCTCCAGACGGTCCGCCGTACGGATGTAGAACATCAGGAAGCGGTCGATCAGCCGGATCAGTTCGGCGTCCGAGAGGTCCTGGGCGAGCAGGTCGGCGTGGCGCGGGGTCGCGCCGCCGTTGCCGCCGACGTAGAGGTTCCAGCCGTTCGACGTGGCGATCACGCCAAAGTCCTTCGACTGGGCCTCGGCGCACTCACGGGCGCAGCCCGACACCGCCGACTTCAGCTTGTGCGGGGACCTGAGCCCCCGGTAGCGCAGCTCCAGGTCGATCGCCATCCGGACGGAGTCCTGGACGCCGTAACGGCACCAGGTCTGCCCCACGCAGGACTTCACCGTGCGCAGCGACTTCCCGTACGCGTGGCCCGACTCGAAGCCGGCGTCCACCAGCCGAGCCCAGATGAGGGGGAGTTGCTCGACCCGCGCGCCGAACATGTCGATGCGCTGGCCGCCCGTGATCTTGGTGTAGAGGCCGAAGTCGCGGGCGATCTCGCCGATCACGATCAGCCCCTCCGGGGTGATCTCACCGCCGGGGATGCGCGGGACGACCGAGTAGGAGCCGTTCTTCTGGAGGTTGGCGAGGAAGTGGTCGTTGGTGTCCTGCAGGGACGCCTGCTCACCGTCCAGGACGTAGCCGCTGGCGCCGATCGTCGGGGCCAGCGAGGCGATGATCGAGGCCACCGCCGGCTTGCAGGTCTCGCAGCCGTCGCCGCCGCGGGCACCCTCGCGTCCGTAGCGGTCCAGCAGGTCCTGGTAGGAGTTGATGCGCAGGGCGAGGACGATCTCGTAGAGCTCCTCGCGGGTCTGCGAGAAGCAGCCGCACAGGCCCTTGTCGACCTCGACGCCGCTGGCCTCCAGCTCCGCGTTGATGAGCTGGCCGAGGACCTTGACGCAACTGCCGCACGTGGTGCCGGCCTTGGTGCACTTCTTCACCTCGGGCACGGTGGTGCACTTGTGCTCGGTGACCGCGCCGCGGATCGTGCCCTTGGTGACGTTGTTGCAGGAGCAGATGATCGCCTCGTCCGGCAGCGCGGTCGGGCCGAGCTGGGCGGACTCCCCGGCGCCGGCGGGCAGCACCAGCGACTCGGGGGAGACCGGCGGGACCGAACCGGTGAAGGCCTTCAGCGTGCCGTACGCCTCCGCGTCGCCGACCAGGATGCCGCCGAGAAGCGTGCCGTCCCGGCCGATGACCAGCTTCTTGTACAGGCCCGAACGGGAGTCCGAGTAGACGACGTCGAGGCAGTCGTCGGCCGTGCCGTGCGCGTCACCGAAAGACGCCACGTCCACGCCGAGCAGCTTCAACTTGGTGGACAGGTCGGCGCCGGTGAACTCCAGTTGCTCGGCATCGTCCGCGGCGATCGTCGCCGCCGCGGTCTCGGCCATCTCGTAACCGGGCGCGACCAGCCCGTACACCCGGCCGTCCGATGCCAGCGCGCACTCGCCGATGGCGAACACGTGCGGGTCGGAGACCGTACGGCACTGCTCGTCGACGGTGATGCCGCCGCGCTCGCCGACCGTCAGACCGCAGTCGCGGGCGAGCTGGTCGCGGGGGCGGACACCGGCCGAGAAGACGACCATGTCGGTGGCGAGTTCGGAGCCGTCGGACAGCTTCATGCCGGTGACCGAGCCGTTCTCGCCGACCAGGATCTCCTGCGTGCCCACGCCGGTGTGGACGCTCAGTCCCATCTCCTCGATGGTGCGCAGCAGGGCCGCACCGCCGCCCTCGTCGACCTGGACGGGCATCAGGCGCGGCGCGAACTCCACGATGTGGCTGGTGAGTCCGAGGCCCTTCAGGGCACCCGCGGCCTCCAGGCCGAGCAGACCGCCGCCGACCACCGCACCGGTCGTCGCCTTCGACTTCGCGTACTCCTCGATCGCGAGGAGGTCCTCGATCGTGCGGTAGACGAAGCAGCCCTCGGCGTCCTTGTTGGGGACCGGCGGCACGAACGGGTAGGAGCCGGTGGCCAGCACGAGGACGTCGTAGTCGACGACCAGCCCGGACCGGGCGGTCACCTTGCGGGACTCGCGGTCGATGCTCTCCGCCGGGTCACCGACGTACAGCTCGATGCCGTGGTCCCGGATGAAGTCCAGGTCGGTCATGGAGAGATCCTCGGGCGTCTTCCCCGAGAAGTACGAGGTGAGCTGGACCCGGTCGTACGCCGGACGCGGCTCCTCGCACAGCACCACCACGCGGTGCGTGGCGGTCAGGCCGCGCTCGGCGAGCGCTTCGAGGAAGCGCTGGCCGACCATGCCGTGGCCGACGAGCACGATCGTGGGGGTGGCCCCCAGGGTGGCGGACATCAGGAGCCTCCATCGTTGGTGAGCAGGTGGAGCAGGGGGGCGCCGTTCGCGGGGAGCGGCTCTGCTCCCTCCCAGGCGCGGGCGAGCGCGCCGACGGTGCCGAGTTCGCCGACCAGCACTCCGCCGACCAGCCGGTCGTCGCGGACGACGACCTTGCGGTAGGTGCCCCGGGTGGCGTCGGCGAGCTGGATGACGTCGTCGCCGGGAAGGGGTTCCGGTTCACCGAAGGCGGCCAGGTCGAGGAAGTCCTGCCCACCCAGGGTGAGCCGGGTCAGGGCACGGGTGCCGGTGTAGCGGGCGGCGGCGTTGCCGGCGATCAACTCGGCCAGGGTGTCGGCCTGTTCCAGTGCGGGGGTGGCGAGCCCGTAGACCTGGCCCGCGTGCTGGGCGCAGTCGCCGATGGCGTGGATGTGCGGGTCGGAGGTGCGCAGTTCGTCGTCGACGAGCACTCCCTTGTGCACGGCGAGCCCCGCCTCCCGGGCGAGCCCCACGCGCGGGTGCACCCCGCAGGCGAGGACGACCAGGTCGGCGTCGAGCGCGTACCCGTCGGCCATCTCGACCGACCGCACGGCCCCCTCGACACAGCGCACACCGCGGACCCGGGTCTCGGTGTGCACCTCGACGCCGAGGTCGGTGAGGTGCCGCCGTACCAACCGCGAAGCGCTCGGGTCGAGCTGGCGCTCCATCAGGCGCTCGCCCTGCTGGGCGAGCATCACCTGGGCGCCGCGCTGGGCGAGCGCACGGGCCGCGGAGACCCCGAGGAGCCCGCCGCCGATGACGACGGCACGGGAGTCCGGACGAACGGCCTTCGACAGACCGAGGCAGTCGTCCATCGTGCGGAACGCGTGCACGCCCTCCGGGAGTTCCTGACGGTCCTGCGCGAACAGACCACGCAGCGGCGGCAGTACAGGGTTGGAACCGGTGGCGAGGACGAGCGTGTCGTATGCGATCACGGAGCCGTCGGCGCACCGCAGCTCGCGGCGTGCGCGGTCGATACCGGTGACCCGGGCGCGCGTCACGCGCGCGGGCGCGGAGAGAGCGGGCAGCGCGATCACGTCCGGGGCGTAGCGACCCGCGAGGACATCGGCGAGCAGGACCCGGTTGTACGGGGCGTGCTCCTCGTCACCGACGAGCAGCGCGTCCACGCCGAGCTCGCCGAGCCGCCGGGCGATCCGTACGCCCGCGAGCCCGGCGCCGATCACCACCACACGCGTATTCGAGGCCATGACAGGAGCGTGCGGTGCCGGTGTTACCCGACCGCATCACGACTGTTTCCCGGGAGGAACGCTGCGCTCAGCGCGGGCCGGGAGCGGCTGTGAGGGTTTCGGGGGCCCGGGAGACAGGGCCGTGAGGCGGTGTCCGGCCGCCCTCCGGCGCTGGTGGGGGACGTGACGTACGGGCAGTGGATCGCGTGGGCCGTCAGGCGTGGCTGCCGGTCAGGTGCGCGAACACCACCACGTTCCCCTGGTAACCGGTCTTCTCCGAGTAGCCGCCCCCGCAGGTGATCACCCGCAGTTCGGGCCCGGCAGCGGTACCGTACACCAGCTCGTCCGGGAAGTTCCGGGCATCGTAGACCTCCACCGCGTCCACTGTGAACACCGCGGTGGACCCGTCGCGCCGCTCGACCTCGATCGTGCTGCCCCTCTTCAGCGCCCCCAGGGCGTAGAAGACGGCGGGCCCGTCGGCGTTGTCCACGTGACCGGCGACGATCGCCGTGCCCCGCTCGCCGGGCGTGGTGCCGGCCTCGTACCACCCCGCGAGATTCCTCTGCTCGGGGGGCGGGACGTCGAGGCTGCCCCGAGCGGTGAGGCCGAGGCCCGTGAGGGGCGCGTCGACGCGTATCGAGGGTATGCGGATGCGGTCGGGCGGCGAGGGAGGGAGCGCGGCGGCGGCGTGCGGAGCGGGCGCCCGGTCGGAGGAGCCCCGCACGGACTGGGCGGCCGAGGGCTGCGGCGGGGCGTGCGTACCGCCGGCGTCGCGCAGCAGCCAGGCGCCGGAACACAGGGCGACCACGGTGACCCCCGCTATGGCCGTGTTGAGCGTGCCGACCGAGTTTCCGAACCTCCTCACGGGAACCCTCCTGAACTCGTGACCTGACTTGATTGACCTGGGGTCGCCTGACCTGGCCTGGCCTGAATCTGGCCTGACTTGAACTGACGCGAGCTGAACCGGCGAGAAGCGGCGGTGGCGCTCCCCTCCGGGCCGCGAGGGGCGTCGGACCCGGAGGGGAGGGGGAAGGCGGTACCGGCGGACGGACCGCGGAGGGTGTCCGTCAGATCCCGTCGCCTCTCGCCCGGCGATGCAGGAGCCAGGTACCGCCCGCGGCGGCGACGGCCAGGGCCGCCACACCCGCCGCGGTCTGCACGGGGTCACGGTCACGGCCGAAGGCGCCGCCGACCCCGGTGTTCACATGCCCGTGCGGGTGCACCCGCTCCTCGCCGGTGAGCGCCGGCCCCTCCTCGCCGGCGAGGGCGACCCGCAGATCACCGGTCACCTGTGGACCGCCCTCGCAGCTGGCGACGATCTGGTAGGTCTCGGGCTGAGCGCTCGGCGGCACCCGGAACCGCCCCGTGGCGATCTTCGCGTCGGGACCGCCGGTACCACCGGGGCCCCGCGCGAGCGCGAAGGTGCCGGCGCCGACCGCGCTGGCGTCACCGGCCGCGGTACCGGTCTCACCGCAGGCGGTGGTGCGGACGGTGACCTCGGAACCGGGAGCCACCGTCGAAGGGCGGATCTCCAGCTCCATGACCCCGACGTCGTCGGCGTACGCGACGGGCACGCCGAGCGCGCCGACCAGGCCCGCGGCGAGGGCGGCGAGGGCGGAACCCCTCAAGCGACGAGCTGTGCGCATCGGGCGTGCACCTCCGCAGGGCACGGCCAGCGACACCCCCATGTGCCGCTGCCTCGGTCGCGCCCGTGCCCTTCCGAGGTAAGGGGCAATTGCCGCGGACCGCCTCTTGATGTCCTGTCAGAAACCCCGTTCACAGGTAGCCCGTGATGAGTTTCCGCAGGTCAGTCGAGGTGGTCGGGGACCTGGGTGCGGTACCTCCGGCCGGGTGGTGCGGGTGGCTGAACCGGGTGCCGCGGGTGGCGGGCCGGTCCGCCACCCGCGGGGCGGGCGCCGACTTGACCTCAAGCTCACTTGAGGAATGAGGCTGGATCGCATGACTTCGACTTCGAGCACCGCGACCGCGAGTACGGCGACCACGAGCGCATCGACGACGAGCGCATCGACCACCAGCACTCCGGCGGAGAACTCTTCGGCCGAGAAGCCTTCGGCCGAGAAGCCTTCGGTCCAGAAGCCTTCGGCCGAGAACCCTTCCGTCCTGCGTCTGGCCGTGATCATCGGCAGCAACCGTGAGGGCCGCTTCGGCCCGGTGATCGCCGCCTGGCTGCTGGACCGGATCCGCGAGCGAGCGGACCTCATGGCCGAGATCGTCGATGTGGCGGACGCCCAGCTGCCCACGACGTTCGCACGCCCACCGCAGGCCGGCCCGCACGAGGTGGCGCGCACACTGGAGGCGGCCGACGCGTTCGTCGTCCTGACCCCCGAGTACAACCACTCCTTCCCGGCCGCCCTGAAGAACCTCATCGACTGGCACTACACGGAGTGGCGCGCCAAACCCGTCGCCTTCGTCTCCTACGGCGGTGTCTCCGGCGGCCTCCGCGCGACCGAACACCTCCGCCAGGTCTTCGCCGAACTCCACGCGACGACGATCCGCGACACCGTCTCCTTCCACAACGCGGGAGCGTCCTTCGACGACGAGGGCCGCCACCGCGAACCGGCCGGGGTCAACGCGGCGGCGAAGGTGATGCTGGACCAGCTGGTGTGGTGGGGCGAGGCCCTGCGGGAGGCGAGGGCGGCTCGGCCGTACGCCGGATGACGGGCGCCGGTGCCGCACTACAGCCCGCGCACCGCCTCGTCGACTGAGCCCGTCGCCCCCCGTCTCCCGCATCACGCCGAGGCCGCCCCGTCTCCCCATAGTGACGACACGGCCGCCCCGTCTCCCCGCTACGACGACACGGCCGCTCCGTCCCTTGGACCGGGCGGCCGCGCTGCGGCGGAGGCGCGGGTCAGCCCACCGACACCGCGTCCCAGGCCGCCCCGACGGTCCGGTACTCCGTGCTCCCCGCCCCGTACAGGTCCCGTGCCGCGTTCAGCGTCGCCGTGCGCGCGCCCGCGTAGTTCGTCGAGGACGTCATGTAGACCGTCAGGGCGCGGTACCAGATCTTGCCGAGCTTGGCGCGCCCGATGCCCGTGACCGTGGAGCCGTCGCAGGTGGGGGAGTCGTAGGAGACGCCGTTGATCGTCTTGCTGCCGCTGCCCTCCGCCAGCAGATACGCGAAGTGGTTCGCCACCCCGGACGAGTAGTGCACGTCGAGGTTCTTCACCGAACTGCTCCAGCAGTCCGCGGAGTTGCCGTCCTTCGACGGACGGTCCATGTGGCGCAGGGCCGACTTGCCGAAGCCGGGGCGGACGATCTTCTCGCCGATCAGATAGTCACCGGCGTCCAAGGCGTTGTTCGTGTGGAACTCCACCAGCGTGCCGAATACGTCGGACGTCGCCTCGTTCAGGCCTCCCGACTCGCCCGAGTATGTCAGTGCCGCCGTCTTCGACGTCACACCGTGCGACATCTCGTGACCCGCCACGTCCAGCGACACCAGCGGGCCGAACGTCTTGCCGTCGCCGTCCCCGTACGTCATGCAGAAGCAACTGTCGTCCCAGAAGGCGTTGTTGTAGTTGTTGCCGTAGTGCACGCGGTTGTACGAGCCCTTGCCGTCGTCCCCGATGCCGTCGCGGCCGTGGACTTCCTTGTAGTAGTCCCAGGTCCTGTCGGTGCCGTACTGCGCGTCCACCGCGGCCGACGAGCGGTCCGTCGTCGTTCCCGTGCCCCAGTGGTTGTCGGCGTCCTCGAAGACGGTGGACGGGGCGCGGCTCACGCAGACCCCGAGGATGCAGGTGTCGGTCTTGTTCGCCGCGTCGCCCGTGTACGTGTTCCCGCGCGTGGGGTCCTTCAGCCGGTACGCGGAGCCCGACCGTGTCGTCTCCAGCGGAACCGTGCCGCCGTAGAGCGACCTGCCGTCCCCGCTCGCCGTCTCGATGCTGTCCCACGCGTCGATCTGCCGGCCGGTCCGGGCGTCCGTCAGCACCGTCCGGGCCACCGGGTTGCCGAGGGAGTCCTGACCGACGGCGTTGGTGCGCCAGGCCAGTTTCGGCGCGCCGTGCAGGGCGTCCACCACGAGTTCGGGCTTGGCAGTCACCCGCCGCAGCAACGAGCCGACGTTGACCGCGCGCAGGGCGGCAGCCGCCAGATCGGCGGCCTTGGGGGCGGTGATCGACGGTTTCACCGAGGCAACGGTGACGTCGCCGCGCACAGCCCGGTCCGTGCCGCGGTGCTCCCCGCCCGGCTTCAGATGGACCACGAAGTCGCCGCCCAGCACCGGGAGCTGACGGTACGTCCGGTCGTAGCGCACATGCCGGGCGCCGTCGCCGTCCACGATCACGTCGCGCACGACATCCACGGTGTCTGCGGTGTCTGTGGCGGCGGCGTCGGCGGTGTCTGCGGCGCCGGTGCCGTCCGCCGCGTTCACCTGCGGTGCGAGCGCAGTGGCCAGCAGTACGCCCGCGGCGGTAACGGCACCAGCGCGGGCGAGGTGTGGACGGGCATGCCGTATTCGGCTCATCGGTCTCCTCGGAACGGCACGCGAGTCGCGTGAAGGTGGGGGATGGGGGAGGGTGTGCGGCGGGGGAGGGGGGTGGCGGGCGTGGGGGGAATGCGGGGCGGCCGGAGGTGCGGCGCGCGGCCTCGCCCGATTCAAGGGACCCCGGGTCTGGCATGTCCATAGCGCATGACCGGTTTGCGGGGCGGGAGGGAGAATCGTTGCTGCACCTCCGCGACCTGCGTGCACGACCTGTGCGAAACCTCCTCGAAGGAGCCGGATCATGACCGAGGCCCCCTGGCTGACCGTCCTCACCACCACCGACGCCGAGGAGAAGGCCGCGCGGCTGGCGCGGGGAGCGATCGAGGCGCGGGTCGCGGCCTGTGCGCAGATCGCCGGACCGGTCACCTCGGTCTACCGGTGGCAGGGCACGGTGGAGACGGCCAAGGAGTGGCAGGTGCTCTTCAAGACCACCGGCGCGCGTTACGAGGCCCTCGAGGCGTATCTGCACGAGCAGCACGACTACGAGACCCCGGAGATCATCGCGACCCCGGTGGTGCGGGGGAGCGCGGACTACCTGCGGTGGATCGAGGCGGAGACGGCGGGAGGGGCCGGAACGGCGGAAGAGACCGGGACGGTGGGAGAGGGGATCTCCGGGTGACCAACAGCCTGCCGTTCTTCGTGTACGGGACCCTGCGGCCCGGAGAGCACAACCACGACCTGTTCCTGCTCGGCCGCACCGAGTCCGAGGTGGCCGCGCGGCTTCCCGGCGCGGTGCTCTACGACGGCCCCGGTTACCCGTACGCCGTGGACGAGCCCGGCGGACTGGTCCACGGTGAGGTGATCACCGCCCGTCCCCAGGAGTACGGGTGGCTGCTCGCCGCGCTGGACCGGCTGGAGGACTACGCGCCGGGCGACCCGGCCAACCTGTACGAACGAGTGGCCAGGAAGGTGACCTGTGCGGACGGGACGGTCGTACAGGCCTGGGTGTACATGGCCGCCCCCGTGGTGGCGGCCCGGTCCCGGGCCCGGGGGAAGCTGATCGAGGGCGGCGACTGGCGCGCCCGGCGATGACACCCGGGCCCCTCCGGACCGTGCGATGACACCCGGCCCCCTCTGGACCGTGCGATGACACCCGGCCCCCTCTGGACCGTGCGATGACACCCGGCCCCCTCTGGACCGTGCGATGACACCCGGCCCCCTCTGGACCGTGCGATGACACCCGGCCCCACCCCTCCGGACCGTGCGATGACACCCGGCCCCCTCCGGACGGGTCCGGAACGGCCCGGTGCGATCAACCGCGTGTCAGGGCTGGCTGACGGTTTCCAGCCGGACCGCGCACACCTTGAACTCCGGCATGCGGGAGGTCGGGTCGAGGGCCGGGTTGGTCAGCGTGTTGGCGCGGCCCTCGCCGGGCCAGTGGAACGGCATGAACACGGTGTCGGGCCGGATCCCGGTGCTGATCCGCGCGGGCGCCACGGCCCGCCCGCGCCGCGACACCACGGCGACGGCGTCCCCGTCGGCCGCCCCGAGCCGCTCGGCCAGCCGCGGGTGCATCTCGACGAAGGGCCCCGGCGCGGCGGCGTTCAGTTCGTCGACACGCCGGGTCTGCGCCCCGGACTGGTACTGCGCGACGACCCGTCCGGTGGTCAGCAGCACCGGGTACTCGGCGTCCGGCTCCTCGTCCGCGTCCCGGTACGACACTGCGACGAACCGGGCCCTCCCGTCATCGGTGGCGAACCGGTCGAGGAAGAGCCGGGGGGACCCGGGGTGGACGCCCTGCGGGGTCTGCGAGGCGTGCGGGACCCGGGCCTCCGGCTCATCCAGAGCCTTCGAGTCACCCATCGCCTCCGGGGCATCCATCGCCTCCGGGGCATCCGTCGCCTCCGCGGCATCCGGGCCCTTCGGGTCCGGTGAAGCGGCGACCAAGGGGAGCGGTACCGGATCCCCCGGACAGGGCCAGAACACCCCGTTCTCCTCCGCCAGCCTCCGGTAGGTGATGCCCGAGTAGTCCGCGGGACCGCCGGCGCTCGCGCGGCGGAGTTCCTCGAAGACCTCCTCAGGGTCCGTCGGGAAGCCCTTCTCCACGCCCAGCCGGTCGGCCAGCTCGTGCATGACGTGCAGATCACTGCGCACGCCCTCCGGCGGGGTGATCGCCTGCCGCCGCAGCAGGACCCGCCCCTCGAGGTTGGTCGTGGTGCCCGTCTCCTCGGCCCACTGGGTGACCGGCAGCACCACGTCCGCCAGGGCCGCCGTCTCCGACAGCACCACGTCGCACACCGCCAGGAAGTCCAGTGAGCGCAGCCGTTCCTCGACGTGCGCGGCGCGCGGCGCGGACACGACCGGATTGGAGCCCATCAGCAGCAATGTCCGGACATCGCGGCCGAGCGCGTCGAGGAGTTCGTACGCGCTGCGCCCCGGACCCGGCAGCGAGTCCGGGTCGACGCCCCACACCTCGGCCACGTGCCGCCGCGCCTCGGGGTCCGTGAGCTTGCGGTAGCCGGGCAACTGGTCGGCCTTCTGGCCGTGTTCGCGTCCGCCCTGCCCGTTGCCCTGCCCGGTGAGGCAGCCGTAGCCGGACAGCGGGCGCCCCGGGCGGCCGGTCGCCAGGCAGAGGTTGATCCAGGCGCTGACCGTGTCCGTCCCCTTGGCCTGCTGCTCCGGCCCGCGCGCGGTGAGCACCATCGCGTGCTCCGGCTCGCAGAACATCCGCACCGCTTCGCGGAGTTGTGGAACGGACACCCCCGTGATCCGTTCGACGTACTCCGGCCAGTGCGCCATCGCGGCCGCCCTGGCCTCCGCCCAGCCTTCGGTGCGCTCCTCGATGTACGCCTCGTCCGTGCGTCCCTCGGCCACCACCAGGTGCAACAGCCCGAGCGCCAGCGCCAGATCGGTGCCGGGGCGGGGCGCGAGATGCAGGTCCGCCTGCTCCGCGGTACGCGTACGGCGCGGGTCGACCACGATCAACCGGCCGCCGTTCTCGCGCAGTTCCGTGAAGTAGCGCAGCGCCGGCGGCATGGTCTCGGCGAGGTTGGACCCGACGAGGATCACACAGCCCGTCTTCGGGATGTCCTCCAGCGGGAACGGCAGCCCGCGGTCGAGGCCGAACGCCTTCATCCCGCCCGCCGCGGCGGACGACATGCAGAAGCGGCCGTTGTAGTCGATCTGGGAGGTGCCCAGCACGATCCGCGCGAACTTGCCGAGCGCGTACGCCTTCTCGTTGGTCAGACCGCCCCCGCCGAACACCCCGCACGCGTCCGGCCCGTGCTCCGCGCGCGCCGCCGACAGCGCTCCCGCGATCCGGTCGAGCGCCTCGTCCCAGCTCGCCGGGACCAGCTCACCGGCCGCGGAGCGGACCAGTGGGGAGGTCAGGCGGACGCTCGGCGAGAGGAGCGCGGGCGCCGTTCGGCCCTTGCCGCACAGCGCGCCCCGGTTCACGGGGAAGTCCGCGCGCTCCACGACGTCCACCCCGCCGCCGGGCGCGGGTGCGAGGTTCATCCCGCACTGCAGGGCGCAGTACGGGCAGTGCGTGGGCGTGGCGGTGGCATGCATGGATCCAGCGTGCGTCGAACGTGTTACGGGGTGCGACGCACCCGGTTACGTGGCGCGCACGGGGACCTCCCCGCGGGGCCGGGGGGGACGTGAGGTCGCCCGTCCGCACGCGGGGGCACCGCGGATGCCGCGGCCGGGGGCGGCCCCGGCCTGGTCGCGGCAGATCCTTCGACCTCGGGGTGATCGCGCACCAGGTGGCCTGGTACGCACCGCGAGGTGCACGGTGTCTTTCGGCCGGGACGCCAGGGGCTGAATAAGCAGGCACGCAAGGGCGTCCGTGACAGCCGCTTCCGCCCATCCGCGGCCAGTCCTCCGCCACCTGTGCGGCCGGAGCCAACCTCTGACCCTTTGCGATTCCTTTGCAACGTGGTTCGCCCCGCCCTCGTCTCTCCCTCCGGGCTCCCGAGCACCACCACCGCCCCCGTTCGTGATCTCCCGCGCCTGGGCACCCGGGCGCGCTCGCAATCACCTCACTACGGAGAAACCCGCACCGATGCACCCGTTCAGCACACCGGTTCGCCGTACGGCCGGCCCTCGTCGGCGCCGCACGACCGCCGCCCTCGGCTTATGCGCCGCTCTCGTGAGCGTCTGCGCAGGAGTCCCCGCCTCCGCGGCCGAAACCCGCGCGGACCTCATCCCACCCGTCACCGCGCCCGTCGTCACCGCGCCCGTCGTCACCGCGGACCAGGTCATGCCGCATCTCACCGCTCTGCAGCGGATCGCCGACCGCGCCGGGGGCAACCGCGCCCACGGCACCCGTGGCTACCGCGACTCGGTCGCCTATGTGAAGGCCGCGCTGGACAAGGCCGGTTTCCGCACCGCCCTGCACCGCTTCACCCACGACGGCACCACCGGCTACAACCTCATCGCGGACTGGCCCGGCGGCGACCCGGGGCACATCGTGTTCGCCGGGGCGCACCTCGACAGCGAGGAGACCGGACCCGGCATCAACGACAACGGCTCCGGCTCCGCCGCCCTCCTCGCCACCGCGCTCCAAGTGTCCAAGTCGGGCCTCAAGCCCAACCGCCATCTGCGGTTCGCCTGGTGGGGCGCCGAGGAGGCCGGGATGGTGGGATCCAGCGCCTATGTGCGGGACCTGTCCGCCACCGAACGCGACCGGATCAACGTCTACCTGAATGTGGACATGGCCGGAACGAAGGGCAACCGTCCCTGGCTCGTCGTCGACGACGACCCCGCGGCGGCCGAGGCGTTCAGGACCTGGTTCGCGGCCCGGAACCTGAGCACGGTCGGGATCGGCATCGGCGGCAGCGACCATGTGTCGTTCGGTGACGCGGGCATCCCGGTGGGCGGCTTCGCGACGGGGATCGACGACTGCACCCACCAGACGTGCGACCGCCTCGAGAACGTGGACCCGGTGACCGAGACCACCAGCACCAACGCGTTCATCAGCACGGTCTGGCAGCTCGTCGCGCGCCGCTGACCCCTGCCGGCCCTGTCCCGGCCCCTCCCCGAACACCCCCGTAAGGCCCCCGAAGGAGCAGACGCATGTCCACCCGCTGGAAACACCGTCGCCGCACCACCATCCTGGCCACGGCCGTGGCCGCCGGTGTCGTGCTCACCGCCCTGCCCGCCTCCGCCGCCCCGGGCGGCCCCGGCGCCGGTGACCCGTACTACCCCGAGGACGGCAACTCCGGCTACGGCGTCAGCGAGTACGACGTGCGCGTGAACTACGACCCGGCACGCCCCCGCCATCTGGAGGGCGACACGACGGTGCGGGCCGTCGCGACGCAGGACCTGGACCGCTTCCACCTCGACCTGGAGGGCTTCCAGGTAACCGCCGTCACCGTGGACGGCACGCCCGCCCGCGCCGTCTCCCGCGAGGGCGCGCACGAGCTCGTCGTCACCCCCGCCCGGCCGCTGCGGAAGAACGCGAGCTTCGCCGTACGCGTCCGCTACTCCGGCGAACCGGTCGGCGAGGGCTGGCACACCCTCGCCGACGGTGGCGCGAACGTGACGGGCGAGCCGCATGCCGCCACCGCTTGGTACCCCGCCAACGACCACCCCTCGGACAAGGCGACCTTCCGGCTCACGGCCACGGTCCCCAACGGCTGGACGGTGGTCGGCAACGGGCGGCCGGGCGCCACCACCAAGGACCGGGGCACGACCACGTTCCGCTGGTACGAGGACCGGCCGATGGCCACGTTCCTCAGCACCATCGCCATCGACAAGTTCACGGTGCGCGCCTCCAAGCTCTCCGACGGCACCCCCGTCATCAACGCCTACAGCCCCGGGTCCCGCATCGACCCCGAGGCGGAGGCCCAACTGCCGGAGGTCATCGACTTCCTGGCCTCGAAGTTCGGCCCGTACCCGTTCTCCTCGGCCGGGGCGATCGTCATCACCGGCGACGACGGCGAGGGGCCGCCCGCCCTGGAGACGCAGAGCCGCCCGACGTACCACGGCGGCTTCTTCGACATCTCCATGGTCCACGAGAACACCCACCAGTGGTTCGGCAACAGCGTCTCCGTCTCCGACTGGCGCAACGGCTGCCTGGCCGAGTGCTTCGCCCAGTACGCCGTTCAGCTGTGGGACGAGGAGAAGAACGGATCCGACCTGGACAACTTCTTCTACCGCGGCATGCTCGAGGAGAGCACGGCCGACCCCGAGTTCTGGACGACGAAGCTCTACGACCCCGGCAAGGGCCGCGAACTGGACGGCGGCCTGTACAGCAAGGGGTCCATGATGCTGCACGCGCTGCGCCGCACGGTCGGCGACGACGCGTTCTTCGGCACACTCAAGCGCTGGCAGCGCGAGCACCGCTATGGCAACGGGTCCTGGCCGCAGTTCGAGGCACTCACCGAGAAGGTCTCAGGCAAGGACCTCACCGGCTTCTTCGACGCCTGGGTGGACGGCACCACCGTTCCGCAGAAGAAGTACCTGTACCCGGGATCCCTCGGGTCACTGGACCCGGCCCCCGGCCAGGCCGGTGCAACGGCGGAAGCACCCACCACGTCTGACGGAGCGTGAGATCAAACATGCTTATGAGGACCTCTCTCCGTCAGGCGGCGACGCTGCTGCTCCTGTCCGCCCTGTTGGCGGTGGGGGCACAGGCGCCCGCCACGCCGCAGGACAGGGGCCGCTCGGTCGCGGTCGCCGAGTACGACCTGGGTGACACGGCGTTCACCGATTCCGAGACCGGAACGGTCAGCGAGGTGCGTGCGAGGGTGCACTATCCGCGGCGGCTGACCGGCCGGCTCCCGCTGATCGTCATGGCACACGGCTCGTGGTGGGCCTGCGACTCCAAGGACGCCGTCGACTGGCCCTGCACCGAGGGCTCACGTCCGTTCCCGAGTTACCGAGGCTACGACTACCTGGGCGCGGCGCTGGCCGCCCGCGGCTTCGTCGTGGTGTCGATCAGCGTGGACGGCATCAACCAAACGTCCTTCGACTACGGCGACCGCGCCCGGCTGGTCAACGAACACCTCCGGCTGTGGCAGCAATTGGCCGCGGGCAAGGGCGGCCCGCTCGCCAGTCACTTCGTCGATCCCTCCGGGCGGCCGGTCGCACCGGACTTCGCCGGCCATGTCGACATGAACCGCGTCGGAACGCTGGGGCACTCCCGTGGCGGCAAGGGCGTGATGTGGCAGGCATCGGACAAGCACCGCGGCGAATGGCCGGCCGGGGTGCGCGTCCGCGCGGTCCTGGGACTGGCTCCGGCCAAGTTCGACGACCCGGAGGGCGACAACAGCGACACACTCATCACCAGGCTGCCGTTCGCGGTGGTCACCAGTTCCTGTGACGGCGCGGTGGGTGAGCAGGGCCAGGAGTACCTGGACGACGTCGTCGGGCTCAACTCCGCGACGGACTATTCGGTTTCGCTGAAGGACGCGAATCACAACTACTACAACACGACCTGGACGCCGCCTTTCCAGTTCGGTGAGGACGACAGCACCTGCCCCGCCCAGGAACTGACCCCCGCCCGGCAGCAGGACGCGCTCACCGCCTACGCGACCGCTTTCTTCCGCTACGAACTCCAGGGAGCCCGGGACGAATTGCCGGTGCTGACCGGCGAACGGCCCCTGCCGGACGTGACCGCTACGACACGGGTGGTCCCGGCCGCCCGGTAGTGCCGTCCGAACCGTCCAGCGACGACCGCCGCCTCAGCCGGCGTCGGCGTTGGGTAGGCCACCGCGGCCCCGAGGACGATCTTTCCCTGTCGTGCTCCTCGGGCAGCCGCCTCCATATTTCCCGGTCAACACTGCCTCTTGGAGGCCCTATTGCCTCGTTCTCAACCTTCTGCGGGATGCGACTCGAACGTGAAATACACACTCAGGCAGTGATGCTCGTTCTCGCCATCAAGGAAGTCCCACGAGACATCCGCAACTCGAATATCGTGCTCGCTGACCCAGGCGTGGGCCTTTGCGAAGGCATGAGCGGCGCTCGCCCCGAGGAAGAGTTTTCTGGCTATCGGGTGCACCCCGGTCTCTTCCTCCGAGTCGTCGAAGCCTTCCGGAACGTCCAGAGAAAATGAGGGGTTCAGCATCGCAGTACCGTCCTTGACGATTGGGGTGGCCGCACGCCCAGGGCAAGCCTCTGAGCGCGGCACTGTGTAGGACGCCGTGCGCAGAGGAAGGTTGCCTCAGGTCAGCCATCGGGCGGCCATCACCCCTGCATGGCCAGGGTGTGCTCGGCTGCTGTGTGCCCAGATGGTGTCGGATGATCGGCAGTCGAAGCTCTCGGGTTACGAGGTCTACCGCTCGGCGGCCACGAGCCCGATCTGACGGGGCAGGCCGGATCTGGCGGGATGGGCCCGGTCGTCCGAGGCCGGCGCGGGCCGGCGCGGGCCGCGCCGGCCTCGGACGACCGGCGAGGGCCGGTCGCGGGCCGGCCCTACCGCCCCGCCGCTTCCAACGCCCGCGCCACCCCCGGCTCCTTGGGGCCCAGGAAGTGGGGGTCCGGCTGGAACAGGGCGTCCAGGGCGGCCTTTCCCGCGGCGAAGAGTTCCCGGGTGCTGCCGTAGTACCAGGTCACGTCGTGCCTGTCGTCGACCCCGAGGCCGTACGACGTCACTCCCGCGGTCTGACACAGGGCCACCGCGCGGCGGATGTGGAAGCCCTGGCTGATGAGAACCGCCCGGTCGACGCCGAAGATCTTGCGGGCGCGGACGCAGGAGTCCCAAGTGTCGAACCCCGCGTAGTCGCTGACGATCCGTTCGTCGGGGACGCCGCGCTCGGTCAGGTAACGGCGCATGGCGTCCGGCTCGTCGTAGTCCACGCGGCTGTTGTCGCCCGTGACCAGGACCACCTCGATGCGGCCCGCACGGTAGAGCTGTGCGGCGGCGTCGAGCCGGTGCGCCAGGTACGGGGAGGGCTCGCCGTCCCACAGACCGGCGCCGAAGACGACCGCGACCTCGGTCGGGGGCACGTCCGACGCCGTACGCAGCCGGTCGTCCGCGGCCGTGTACATCCAGGTCGCGGGGAGCAGCGCGAGGGCGCACAGCAGCATCAGCGCCTGCACGGCCCGCCGCCGGCCGCGGCGGGTACGGGGCAGCCGCGGCCACCGCACGGACGGCACACGCAGGAACGGCACGCGCACCCGCGGCCACCGCGCGGACGGCACACGCAGGGACGGCACACGCAGGGACGGCCGCGCCGGCCGTGGCAGACGCGGTCGCCGGATGCGCATGTTCATGTCCCCCAGCCCCCAGCCGATGTCGTCAGAGAGGACGCGGCGGGCGGTGATCCGGTTCACCCGGACACTCACAGACGACCGCCCGACAGGGGCCCGACAGCAGCCCGGCAGCAGCCGCCCGGCACGTGTCCAGCACCGGGGAGCGCGCGAATGAGCAGGTCACATCCGCTCACACAACCGTGCTCCAAGCGGTGAACCCCTGGAAAACACTCGTCACCACCCGGCAACGGGTGTGCAACCTCCCCCCGCGAGGATCGGGTCATGACGGCGTCGAACACCCCTCGCGACGAGTCCTCACCCGGCAGCGGCCCGATCCCGGGCGCTCACCTCGACAGTACGGCGCAACTCATGAACCGGATCACCAGTCAGCTCGGCAGCCAGCTCGGCCTCGTCTCGCTCAACGGGACCCGGCGGCCCGCGCCGGCCGAGCCGCCGACGCTGGTCCTCGTGGCGCACGGCAGCCGCGACCCCCGCGCGCTGAGCACCGTACGGGCGCTCCTGGAGCGGGTGCGGGAGCTGCGCCCCGGCCTGCCCGTCCGCCTCGGGCACATCGAGCTGAACGAGCCCCTGCTGCCGGACACCCTCGATGCGCTCGGCGAGGGCGCGGCCGTCGCCGTACCGCTGCTGCTCAGCCGCGGCTACCACGTCAAGCGGGACATCCCCGAGATGGCGGACGCCGCCCGGGCCCGGGTGCACGTCGCCGCGCCCCTCGGCCCGCACCCCCTCCTTGTCGAAACTCTGTGCGAAAGACTGTTGGAGGCCGGCTGGAGCGTCTCCGACGCGGCTCGCGGCGGCAGTGGCGTCGTACTGGCCGCCGCCGGCTCCCGGGACCCCGAGGCCGCCCTCGACACCCGCCGCACCGCACAGCTCCTCGCCGACCGCCTCGGCGTGCCGGTGCTGCCCGCCTACGCGTCCGCCGCGAGCCCGACCGTCCCGGACGCGGTGCGCGCCCTCGCCGCGCGGGGCCGCCACCGGATCGCCGTGGCCTCGTACTTCACCGCACCGGGCCGGTTCGCCACCGAGTGCGCCGAGGCCGCCCCCTGGATCGCCTCCGCCCCGCTCGGCGCCCACCCCGCGCTGGCCCGCCTCGTCCTCCACCGCTACGACCAGGCCCTAGGGCCTGTCTTGGGTGAACGCTCCGCGGAACGCCAACTGGCGACGGCCTGATCCCGCGCCTGGCAGCGAAAGGATCCGGCCATCCGGACCCTGCCCGGCCCACCCTCCCGAAGCTCTCGGCTTCGCTCGAGCAGGGGGACCCTTCTCGCCCCGGCGGCCGCGGACCTGCCGGGTCCGGACCCCGCCCGCGTCGGCCCCGATTGTCACCGCCTGCGGTTACTGTCGGGTCATGGCACTGGAACACCCGGCGTACGAACCGGACACGGCGCACTACGACGACGGGGCCGTCGAACGCTGGGCCGCCGAGCCGGACAAACGCCCGGGGCGCACCGCCTTCCAGCGTGACCGCGCGCGCGTGCTGCACTCCGCAGCGCTGCGCCGCCTCGCGGGCAAGACCCAGGTCGTGACTCCGGGCACCAGCGATCAGGTCTGGGACGCCAGCCCCCGCACCCGGCTCACCCACTCCCTGGAGTGCGCCCAGGTCGGCCGTGAGCTGGGCGCGGCGCTCGGCTGCGACCCGGACCTGGTCGAGGCGGCCTGCCTCTCCCACGACCTCGGGCATCCCCCGTTCGGGCACAACGGCGAGCAGGCGCTCAACGAGTTCGCACAGGACTGCGGCGGCTTCGAGGGCAACGCCCAGTCGCTGCGGCTGCTCACCCGCATCGAACCCAAGCGGTTCGTCAGCAGCGCCGCCGTGCCGTCGACAGCCGCCCCGGCGGCCGACGAACTCGGCGGACTCGGCGGACTTGTCAGCGTAGGCCTGAACCTCACCCGTGCGGCCCTCGACGCCGCCACCAAGTACCCCTGGCCGCGCGGCGCCCACCCCACCGACCCCGGCTCACCGAAATTCGGGGTGTACGAGGACGACCGCCCGGTCTTCGACTGGGTCCGCAAGGGCGCCCCCGGCCACCGCACCTGCTTCGAAGCCCAGGTCATGGACTGGTCGGACGACGTGGCGTACTCCGTCCACGACTTCGAGGACGGCCTGCACGCGGGCCACATCGACCCGGCCTGCCTGCACGCCGAACCCGAACGGCAGGAGGTCTTCGCGGTGGCCCTCGGCCGTTACGTGCCCGCGGACACCGATCCCGAGGAGCTGGCCGAGGCCCTCGACCGACTCCTCGACATGGAGTGGTGGCCGCACGGCTACGACGGCACGGCGATCGCCCAGGCCCGCCTCAAGGACGCCACCAGCCAGCTCATCGGCCGCTTCTGCCTGGCCGCGGAGGGCGCCACCCGGGAGGCGTACGGGACGGGCCGGCTCACCCGCTACTCCGCCGAACTCGTCGTCCCGCGGGCCACCCGCCATGAGTGCGCGGTCCTCAAGGCGGTCGCCGACCGCTATGTGATGCAGCGTGCCGAGCAGGAGCGGCTCCGCGCCGACCAGCGCGTGGTCGTCGCCGAACTGGCCCGCGCACTCACCACCCGCGCACCGGACGGCCTCGACCCGCAGTTCCGCGCCCTGTTCGACCGGGCCCCCGACGACCGGGCCCGCAAACGGGTGATCGTCGACCAGATCGCCTCCCTCACCGACGCCTCCGCCCGGTCCCTGCACGCCCGGCTGAGAGCCCCCGGCACATGAGCCGCGGACGCCGCCGACAGCGCGCGTCCCCGGCGCACAAACCGTCAAAACGCCCCCGAACGTGACACTGCGTGGCCTGATCGGGCCACTCCCTCTTCCCGCCTCACGCTCCGTGCGGGACGCTCACATGTGGCGACATCCTTACGAGGAGGCATCAAGTGGTCGACGCGGATCAGACATTCGTCATCGTCGGAGGAGGTCTGGCCGGCGCCAAAGCGGCCGAGACGCTCCGCGCGGAGGGTTTCACCGGCCGGGTGATACTGATCTGTGACGAGCGCGACCACCCCTACGAGCGACCGCCGTTGTCCAAGGGCTTCCTCCTGGGCAAGGCGGAGCGCGACAGCGTCTTCGTCCACGAACCCGCGTGGTACGCGAACCACGACATCGAACTGCACCTCGGCGAGCCCGTCACCGCCATCGACCGGGCGGCCAGGGCCGTCCGCTTCGGCGACGGCACCACCGTCCACTACGACAAGCTCCTGCTCGCCACCGGTGCCGAACCGCGCCGGCTCGACATCCCCGGCACGGGCCTCGCGGGCGTCCACCACCTGCGCCGGCTGGCCCACGCCGAACGCCTCAAGGGCGTCCTCGCCGCGCTCGGCCGGGACAACGGCCACCTCGTGATCGCGGGCGCCGGCTGGATCGGTCTGGAGGTCGCCGCCGCGGCCCGCGAGTACGGCGCCGAGGTCACCGTCGTCGCCCCCTCACCGACCCCGCTGTACAGCGTGTTCGGCCCCGAGGTGGGCGAGCTCTTCGCCGAGCTGCACCGCGCGCACGGTGTCCGCTTCCACTTCGGCGCCCGGCTCACCGAGATCATCGGCCAGGACGGCATGGTCCTCGCCGCCCGCTCCGACGACGGCGAGGAGCATCCGGCGCACGACGTGCTCGCCGCGATCGGCGCCGCCCCGCGCACCGCGCTCGCCGAGGCCGCGGGCCTGGAGCTCGCCGCGGAGGGAGGCGGGATCGCCGTGGACGAGGGTCTGCGCACCTCCGACCCCGACATCTACGCGGCCGGTGATGTCGCCGCGTTCCCGCATCCGCTGTTCGGTACGCGCCTCCGGGTCGAGCACTGGGCCAACGCCCTCAACGGCGGCCCCGCCGCGGCTCGTGCGATGCTCGGCCGCCAGGTGACGTACGACAGGGTGCCGTACTTCTTCTCCGACCAGTACGACATGGGGATGGAGTACTCCGGCTGGGCGCCCCCGGGCAGCTACGACCAGGTGCTGATCCGCGGGGACGCCGGCAAGCGGCAGTTCATCGCCTTCTGGCTGAAGGACGGGCGGGTCCTGGCGGGGATGAACGTGAACGTGTGGGACGTCACCGAGCAGATCCAGCGGTTGGTCCGCAGCCGCGCCGAGGTCGACGTGGAGGCGCTCGCGGATCCGTCCAGGCCGCTCGACAGCCTGGTGCCGTGAGGCGCCCCGGGCAGCTCTCGGGTGTCGGTGCGCCCCCGTAGAATCACCTCGTGGCAGGACGGATCAACGACGAGGACGTGAAGGCGGTACGGGACGCGGTCCCCATCGACGCCGTCGTCTCCGAGTACCTCCAGCTGCGGAACGCGGGCGGCGGCAACCTCAAGGGGCTGTGCCCGTTCCACGACGAGAAGTCGCCGTCCTTCCAGGTCAGCCCGAGCAAGGGACTCTTCCACTGCTTCGGCTGCCAGGAGGGTGGCGACACCATCACCTTCGTGATGAAGGTCGACCACCTCTCCTTCTCGGAGGCGGTGGAGCGCCTCGCCGCGCAGGCCGGCATCACCCTGCGCTACGAGGAGGGCGGGTACAACCCCACCCACCAGCGGGGAGAGCGCATCCGCCTGGTGGAGGCGCACAAGCTGGCCGCACAGTGGTACATCGAACAGCTCGGCACCAGCCCCGAGGCGGACACCGGCCGCAAGTTCCTCGCCGAGCGCGGTTTCGACCAGGCGGCCGCCGCCCACTTCGGCGTCGGCTACAGCCCCCAGGGCTGGGACCACCTCACCCGCTATCTGCGCGGCAAGGGCTTCAGCGACAAGGAACTCATCCTCTCCGGCCTCTCCCAGGACGGCCGCCGCGGACCCATCGACCGCTTCCGGGGCCGGCTGATGTGGCCGATCCGTGACATCGGCGGCGACGTCGTCGGCTTCGGCGCGCGCAAGCTCTACGAGGCAGACACCGGCCCCAAGTACCTCAACACCCCCGACACGGCCATCTACAAGAAGTCCCAGGTCCTGTACGGGATCGACCTGGCGAAGAAGGAGATCGCCAAGACCAGCCGGGCGGTCGTGGTCGAGGGCTACACGGATGTGATGGCCTGTCATCTGGCGGGCGTCACCACCGCCATCGCGACCTGCGGCACGGCCTTCGGCGGCGACCACATCAAGATCCTGCGCCGGCTTCTCATGGACAACGGATCGGCGCGGGTGATCTTCACCTTCGACGGAGACGCCGCCGGCCAGAAGGCGGCCCTGCGCGCGTTCGAGGACGACCAGAAGTTCGCCGCGGAGACGTACATCGCGATCGCCCCGGACGGCATGGACCCCTGCGAACTGCGGCTCATCAAGGGCGACGAGGCGGTCGCCGAACTGACCCAACCGCGAACGCCCCTCTTCGAGTTCGCGCTCCGCCAGATCGTGAGCCGCTACGACCTCGACACCCCGGCGGGCCGCGCCGCCGCGCTCGACGAGGCCGCGCCGATCGTCGCCCGCATCAAGAACAGCGGCGCGCAGCACGAGGTCGCGGTGCAGCTCGCGGGCATGCTCGGCATCCTGGACACCCAGTTCGTGGTCAAGCGGGTGGCGCAGCTGGCGCGTTGGGCGCGGGAGCGCGGCGGCAAGGGTCCGGCGCCGAACGCCTCGCGCGCCCCCCAGTACGACATGACACCGCGCCCGCAGGGCCCTTCCGGCCCGGCCCTCACGCTGCGCAACCCCGTGTTCGCCACCGAACGCGAACTGCTGAAACTCGCCTTGCAGCGGCCCGAGCTGGTGTCCCCGGCGTTCGACGCCTACGGGATCGACGAGTTCACCGCCCCGCCGTACGCCGCGGTCCGCCAGGCCATCATGGAGGCGGGCGGCGCCGAGTACGGTGTCCAGGACCCCCAGGAGTACCTGGTCCGGGTCCGTGAGGTGGCCCCCGACGACACGGTCCGCGCGATGGTGACGGAACTGGCGGTCGAGGCGATCATGCGCCGCACGGTCGACGAGGCGTACGCGGGCGAGCAGCTCGTCGCGGTGCGCCGCCGAGCCGTCGAACGCCGCGTCCGCGACGTCCAGAGCGCCATGACCCGCCTCGGCACAGGCGGCGACCCGGCCCAACTCGCCGCCGTCCAGAACGAACTGTGGGTGCTCCAGCAGTACGACCAGGCACTGCGGGAGCGGGGCGCGGCTGCCCTGTGAGGGCGGCCCCAGGGGCAATGCCGTTTTGCCCCTGGGGGGTGTTTTGAAAGTCCTGTGCGGTGCCCGCGGTGCCCGCGGTGTCCGGTGCGTGCTCTCGGCGTGCCGGACGAAAGCCCTCGTACTGGACGTACTTGGGCTTTCGGCCGGTGCGGCGGGAGTGCGTGCCGGGCGCCGTGGGTGCTGTGCGGGACTTTCACAACACCCCCTAGCCCTCCTGGGGCCGCTCGGGGGGCGTGATTCCGAGGTGGTCCGTGATCGTCTGGAGCTGTTCCATCATCGCTACTTGACCGGTCACCAGAGCCCCGAGCAGTTTGCTGTGCTCGGTCAGGGTCTTGGTGTGCGCTTCCAGGGTCCTGGTGTGCGCTTCCAGGGTCTTGCCCTGCCCCAGTTGCGTCTCACGCAACGCACGGATCAACTGGATGTCGGCTCGCCGCTGCTCCTGCAGGGCTGCCACATCGCGGTCGGAGCTCACGGCAAGGTGCCGGGTCGTGGCCTGCTGTTCCATGACCTCGTGCACCTGAGCCTCCAGCGCCTCCAGGCGCCGCCGCAGCTCGTCCATCTCACCCATGCGTTCCATCTTGCCTCATCAGCTCGGACCGGCTCCCCAGTTCGGGGGCCGTGGAACCGGCGGGTGGTACGGAGGTCGCGCACCGGTCAGTCCGATGGTCAAACGACCTGAGTAACCGCCCGGTCACGGACGGGACTCAAAAAGTCACCGCACGCCCCTCGTGGCGAGGATGTGTCGTACTCCACACTGGGTTCCGGTGCCTGAGTCCTCGGAGCGCGGCCGATCCGTCCTCGACGGGTCCCACATCCCCGCGGTTCCGCTCATCGCGTACGGGACGGACAGCGGCGAGGCCGCCGTTCCCGCCCCGCTGTCGCATGCCTCAGCAGCGATCACCCTGGAGGTCGCCCCCGTGCAGACCCAGACCCTGACCCACAGCGACATCAGTACGGACCCGGAGGCGGAACCCGCGAATCTCGCGGCGCTGCCGCCGCAGAACCGGGCCGCGCTCCACCCCGAGGCGGAGCCGGAGAGCCCGCCCGGACAGCACGAGCAGGACGAACCGCCCGCCGCCGAACTCGAGGGCCCCGAGGCTGCCGAGGCCCCCGAGCCCGTCGAACTGCCCCGCACCCGCATCACCGACACCTCCGGCCCCTCCTCCGACCTGTTCCGCCAGTACCTCCGCGAGATCGGCCGCATTCCGCTGCTCACCGCCGCCGAGGAGGTCGAACTGGCCCGCCGGGTCGAGGCCGGCCTGTTCGCCGAGGAGAAACTGGCGTGCACGCCCGACCTCGACTCCCAGCTCGCCCTCGACCTCGACAAACTGGTCGTCATGGGGCGCATGGCCAAGCGCCGCCTGATCGAGGCGAACCTCCGCCTGGTCGTCTCCGTGGCCAAACGGTACGTGGGCCGCGGGCTGACCATGCTCGACCTGGTCCAGGAGGGGAACCTGGGCCTGATCAGGGCGGTCGAGAAGTTCGACTACGCGCGCGGCTACAAGTTCTCCACGTACGCGACCTGGTGGATCCGCCAGGCCATGTCCCGCGCCCTCGCCGACCAGGCCCGCACCATCCGGGTGCCGGTCCACGTGGTCGAGTTGATCAACCGGGTGGTCCGCGTCCAACGCCGCATGCTGCAGGAACGCGGCCACGAACCCAGCCCGGAAGAGGTCGCCGCGCAACTGGACCTCGCCCCCGAGCGGGTCAGCGAGGTGCTGCGGCTCGCCCAGGAACCGGTGTCCCTGCACGCCCCGGTCGGCGAGGAGGACGACGTCGCGCTCGGCGACCTCATCGAGGACGGCGACGCCACCAGCCCGGTCGAGTCGGCGGCGTTCCTGCTGCTCAGGGAACACCTGGAGGCGGTCCTCTCCACCCTGGGCGAACGCGAACGCAAGGTCGTCCAGCTCCGCTACGGCCTCGCCGACGGCCGCCCCCGCACGCTGGAGGAGATCGGCCGGATCTTCGGCGTGACCCGGGAACGCATCCGCCAGATCGAGTCCAAGACCCTGAACAAGCTCAGGGACCACGCGTTCGCGGACCAGTTGAGGGGCTACCTGGACTGAGGGGGCCGCCCACCGCGGCCCCCTCGGGATCCCAGAGGTCAGTCCACCTCGGCCACCGCCTGCGCGAACTGGGCCTTGTACAGCCGCGCATAAACCCCGTTCGCCGCCAACAGCCTTACGTGGGAGCCCTGTTCCACGATCGAACCGTTCTCCATCACCAGGATCGTGTCGGCATCCCGGATCGTCGACAACCGGTGCGCGATCACGAACGACGTCCGCCCGTGCGCCAGTTTCGCCATCGCCTTCTGGATCAGCACCTCGGTCCGGGTGTCCACGGAGGACGTCGCCTCGTCCAGCACCAGGATCACCGGGTCGGACAGGAACGCCCGGGCGATGGTGATGAGCTGCTTCTCACCGGCGCTCACCCCCGCGCCCTCGTCGTCGATGACGGTGTCGTATCCGTCCGGCAGCGTCCGGATGAACCGGTCCGCGTGGGCGGCCCGTGCCGCCTCCTCGATCTCGCCCCGCGTGACCTCGCGGGCGGCCCCGTAGGCGATGTTCTCCGCGATGGTGCCGCCGAACAGCCAGGTGTCCTGCAGCACCATGCCGATCCCGGACCGCAGTTCGTCCCGGGACATCTTCGCCACGTCGATCCCGTCGAGCGTGATCCGCCCGCCGCTGACCTCGTAGAACCGCATCAGCAGGTTCACCAGGGTGGTCTTCCCGGCACCCGTCGGCCCCACGATCGCGACCGTGTGCCCGGGCTCCACCGTCAGTGACAGGTCCTCGATGAGCGGCTTGTCGGGGTCGTAACGGAAGGACACGTTCTCCAGCGCGACCCGCCCGCGCAGCTCCTCCGGCCGGACACCCGGCACCGGATCTGCCTCCTGCTCCTCCGCGTCGAGCAGTTCGAAGATCCGTTCCGCGGACGCCACCCCGGACTGCACCAGGTTCGCCATCGACGCGATCTGCGTCAGCGGCATGGAGAACTGCCGGGAGTACTGGACGAAGGCCTGGACGTCACCGATGGACAGCGCACCCGACGCGACCCTGAGCCCGCCCACCACGGCCACCAGCACGTAGTTGAGGTTCGACACGAAGAACATCAGCGGCTGCATGATCCCGCTGTTGAACTGGGCCCTGAAGCCGGCCTCGTAGAGCTGCTCGTTCTGCTCGGCGAACTGCTCCGCCGACTCCTCCTGCCGCCCGAACACCTTCACCAGGGTGTGCCCGGTGTACATCTCCTCGATGTGTGCGTTGAGCTTCCCGGTGGTTCGCCACTGCTGCACGAAGTGCGGCTGCGACCGCTTCCCGACGCGCGTGGCGACGTAGAAGGACAGCGGCACGGTGACCAGCGCCACCAGCGCCAGCAGCCACGACACCCAGAACATCATCGCCAGCACACCGACGACCGTCAGCAGCGAGTTGATGAGCTGCCCCATCGACTGCTGCAGCGTCTGCCCGATGTTGTCGATGTCGTTGGTGGCGCGGCTGAGCACCTCGCCGCGCTGGCGCTTGTCGAAGTACGACAGCGGCAGCTTCGACAGCTTCTCCTGGATGTCCTCGCGCATCCGGTAGACGGTCATGTTGATCGCCCGGTTGGAGAGCCGGGTCGACACCGTCATCAGCAGCCCGGCCACGACGAAGACGACGAGCGCGATGAGCAGCACGCTGCCGACCGCGCCGAAATCTATGCCCTTGCCGGGGGTGAAGTCCGTCCCGGAGAGCATGTCGGCGACACCGTCGTCGCCGCGCTCCCGCATGGACGCGAGCGCCTCGGCCTTGGTGGCGCCCTCGGGCAGCTGCCGTCCGATGATGCCCGCGAAGACCAGGTCGGTGGCCCTGCCGAGGATCCACGGGCCGAGCACGGACAGCGCCACGCTCACCACACCGCACGCCAGCATCGCGTACATCGTGGCGCGTTCCGGCTTGAACTGGGCGAGGAGCCGCTTCCCGGACTTCCTGAAGTCCATCGTGTGCTGGCCGGGACCGCTCCCCGCCATCATCCGTGCCATGCCTCCAGCGCCCGCCATCAGGCCGCCTCCGCTTCCGTGAGCTGGGAGAGCACGATCTCCCGGTAGGTCTCGTTGTCCGCCATCAGCTCGTGGTGGCGGCCGGAGCCGACGATCCGGCCCTCGTCCAGGACGACGATCCGGTCGGCGTCCCGGATGGTCGACACCCGCTGGGCGACGATCACGACGGTCGCGTCGGCGGTCTCCCGGGACAGGGCCGTGCGCAGCGCGGCGTCGGTGGCGTAGTCGAGTGCGGAGAAGGAGTCGTCGAAGAGGTAGATCTCCGGGCGCTGCACGAGGGTGCGGGCGATCGCGAGACGCTGCCGCTGGCCGCCGGAGACGTTGGTGCCGCCCTGTGCGATGGGGGAGTCGAGCCCGTTCTCCAGCCCCTCCACGAATCCCTTGGCCTGCGCCACCTCCAGCGCGTGCCACAGCTCCTCGTCCGTCGCGTCCGGATTGCCGTACCGCAGATTGGAGGCCACCGTCCCCGCGAAGAGATACGGCTTCTGCGGCACCAGCCCGACCGTCCTCGCCAACAGCGCGGGGTCGATCTCGCGGACGTCCACGCCGTCCACGAGCACCTCGCCCTCGGTGGCGTCGAACAGCCGGGGGACCAGCCCCAGCAGGGTCGACTTGCCGCTGCCGGTCGAGCCGATCACGGCCGTGGTCTCGCCGGGACGGGCCACCAGATCGATGGCCTTGAGCACCGGCTCCTCGGCACCCGGGTAGCCGAACCCGGCGCCCCGGATCTCCAGATGCCCGTGCCGGCGCAGCTCCACGACCGGCGCTGCGGGCGCCACCACGCTGCTCTCGGTGTCCAGGACCTCCTGGATGCGCTCGGCGCAGACCTCCGCGCGCGGCACCATCATGAACATGAAGGTGGCCATCATCACGGACATCACGATCTGCATCAGATAGGCGAGGAACGCGGTCAGCGCGCCGATCTCCATCGCGCCGCCGTCGATGCGGTGCGCGCCGAACCAGACGACCGCGATGGAGGAGAGGTTCACCACCGTCATCACGATGGGGAACATCAGCGCCAGCCATCGCCCCGTGCCCAGCGAAACGTCGGTGAGATCGGTGTTCGCCTTCCGGAAGCGCTCCTTCTCGTAGTCGTCGCGGACGAAGGCCCGGATCACCCGGTTGCCGGTGATCTGCTCGCGCAGCACCCGGTTCACGGTGTCCAGCCGCACCTGCATGGTCCTGAACAGCGGCCGCAGCCGGCGCACGATCAGGCTGACGCTGATCCCGAGCACCGGTACGACACCGAGCAGCACCCCGGACAGCGGCACGTCCAGGCCGAGCGCCAGGACGATCCCGCCCACACACATGATCGGCGCCGACACCATCAGGGTGAACGCCATCAGGGTGAGCATCTGCACCTGCTGCACGTCATTGGTGGTGCGGGTGATCAGCGACGGCGCCCCGAAGTGCCCCACCTCGCGTGCCGAGAAGGACTGCACACGGTCGAAGATCGCAGCACGCAGGTCCCGGCCGACCGCCGAGGCCGTACGGGCGCCGTAGTAGACGGCCCCGATGTTGCAGACGACCTGCGCCAACGAGACGCCGATCATCACGGCACCGAGGGACAGGATGTAACTCGTGTCACCCTTCACGACGCCCTTGTCGATGATGTCGGCGTTCATCGTGGGCAGGTAGAGGGTGGCGCAGGTCTGCAGGAACTGCAGCATCACCAGTAAAGCGATGGGTTTCCGGTAGGGCCGGAGATGGGCCCTTAGCAGTCGTATGAGCACGCTCGGTCTCTCGGTGTGAGGAGGCGGGTGTCCGGCGGGGCAGGGTCGGAGGGGGGTGTCGGAGGACGGGTCTCGGAGGAACGAGTCCCGGAGGGCGGGTGTCGGAGGACGGTGTCGGCGGGGTCGAACAAGGACGCGGGGTGACAAGTCGGTCCGTGCCACTGCACCTCATCGTCCGACACTCCACCCGCGTTACCTCAACCGATTAAGCCGAGCGCGCGACCTCGGGTGCCCCAAGGGGGACCACGAACAGGCCATACGGGGGGGACCATGAACAGGCCATACATGGCTGAAAGGCGCCCTGCGGGCGCGTTCGCGGTCGGACCTACACGGGAGGAAACGCCCCCGGATGGGTCTGCTCGCGCACCGACACGTACTGCTGGCGCACCGCCTGCCCCACCGGCAGGTCGTCGCCGGGCTCCAGGACCTGCGCCACCGCGCCCTGCCACACCGGCGGCCGGCGTCCGTCGAGCGTGCCCTGGGATACGCCGAGCGCCCAGGCCGCCTGCCGGGCCGCGCCGAGCGCCGCGTAGTCCGCCGCCTGCGGTACGACGATCTGCGCGCCGAACAGCGAGGGCGCTGTCGCCTGCACGGCGGGCAGTTCCGCCGTGGCGCCGAGCAGGAACACCCGGCGCACCTCGACCCCGCGCTTGCGCAGCACGTCCAGCGCGTCCGCGAGCCCGCACAGCATGCCCTCGAACGCGGCCCGCGCCAGGTGTTCCGGCTTCATCGACTCACGCCGCAGCCCCACCAGGGTCCCCGCGGTGTGCGGCAGATTGGGCGTCCGCTCGCCCTCCAGATACGGCAGCAGCACCAGCCCGTGCGAACCGGGCGTCGACTTCATCGCCAGGTCGGACAGTGCCTCCAGATCGGGGACGCCGAGCAGTTCGGCGGTGCCGCGCAGGGTGCGTACGGCGTTCATGGTGGACACCACCGGCAGGTGCATCCCGGTGGCGTCCGCGAGCGAGGTGATCATCCCGCTGGAGTCGGCTAGCGCCTCGTGGTGCACCGCCATCACCGAACCGGTCGCGCCCAGCGAGACCACCGCGTCACCGAGCCCGATGCCGAGCCCGAACGCCGCCGCCATCGTCTCCCCGGTCCCCGCCGAGATCAGCAGGCCCTCCGGCGTGGTGCCCGCGGCCTCCGACGGCCCGAGCACATCCGGCAGCACCGCCTGGTGCCCGAGCGCCAGCTCGACCAGGTCCGGCCGGTACACACCCGTCGCCGCCGACCAGTAGCCGGTGCCGGAGGCCCCGCCGCGATCGGTGGTCTGCCTTCCGGGCCGGCCCAGCAACTGCCACACCAGCCAGTCGTGGGCCTGCATCAGCAGGGTGGAGCGCAGCGCGGCCTCGGGCTCGTTCTTCGCCAGCCAGCGCAGCTTGGTCACCGGCTGCGACGACTGTGGGACACAGCCCACGGCCTGCGCCCACGCCTCCCGCCCACCCAGCGCGTCGATCAGGTCGGCGGCGGCCACCTGCGCCCGCCTGTCACCGCCGACCAGGGCCGGACGCACGGTGTTGCCGCCCGCGTCCAGCGGCACCAGCCCGTTCTGCTGGGCGGAGACACCGATCGCCTGCACGCCTTCCAGCAGCCCGCCTCCGGCGGCGTCACCGAGGGACAGCAGCCACGCCTGCGGGTCGACGTCCGAGGGGCGGCCGCCGCCGGTGAGGGTCTCCACCGGGTGCGGGGCATACCCCTGCCTGAGCACGGCTCCGCTGTCCGCGTCACAGACGACGATGCGAGTGAAATCGGGTGAACTGTCCAGCCCGGCGACTATCCCCATGGCGGAAATTCTGCCGCACCCTCGTGTGTGTCCGCGCCGCTCGGCGCTTTGCCCCCGGCCAACACGGCCCCCCGTATTACCCGTGAGTCGCTCGCGGGTGGCCGGTTCCTGCGTCGTCCCCGGTCAGGGCGTGCTGGTGCCCCAGCCGTCCTCGTTGCTGTGTCCCCGGTCACGCATGGACCGTACCCGCGCGGCGACCGTCTGCGGCACCCGGTCGCCGACCTTGTCGCTGACCACGTGGACGGCCCGCCCGGCGAACTGCCTTCCCTGCTGCGCCGCCGTCTCCGCGGTGTTGCGCACCGCCGGGTTCTGGGCGACCTGGCGGGCGGACTTCTTCAGCTGCTCGTAGCGTTCGCGTCCGGCCCGGGTCCCCAGTACGTAACCGAGGGCGAGTCCGGCGGCGAACGTCAGCCGGTAGCGCATGGCGGCCATCCTTCCCTTGCGTCGGCGTGGTGGCAGGCTGGAGTACCGATTGGCGGAGCACCCCCCTGCTTGCGCTAATGTATGTGTCGCAGCGAGCGCGCGCCCCTTGGCGAATACCCAGGCGGGTACGTTCGATGCAACCGAGGCGATCCTCCGTAGCTCAATTGGCAGAGCAGCCGGCTGTTAACCGGCAGGTTACTGGTTCGAGTCCAGTCGGGGGAGCTCGATCCTCCGTAGCTCAATTGGCAGAGCAGCCGGCTGTTAACCGGCAGGTTACTGGTTCGAGTCCAGTCGGGGGAGCGGCCTGAACGAGGACCCCACAGGGGTCCTTTTTCATGCCCCGGGGAACCGCCGCACCCACGGCGGAGTCCTCAAAGGTCATGAAGGTCATGCGAAGCCGACCACCCGAGGCGGGAGATCGTATGACCGGCTATGCTGCGGCAGACGGCGCGCACAAATGTGCGCGACGCGCCGTAGACGGGGCGGTAGCTCAGCCGGTTAGAGCAGCGGACTCATAATCCGTCGGCCGTGGGTTCGAGTCCCACCCGCCCCACCATTGCAGGGCTGTGACCTGCGGAAACGTCCCTTCAGTGACGCCGGAGCCCCAACTCGGGCTGAACGGACTGAATCCGCTGCTCGCGAGTTCGGCCTCGTTCCCGGTGTCGATAGTGCAAATACCCCCTGACCTGCACGGATGTTCCAGTTCGTAGCGGTTGAACCTTGCGGTATATGGCTCCTGTGGCCGGTTGGGCGCTGGATTCTGGACGCTGGCTGGACGCGAGTAAACCGGAAGGGGTTGCTCCGGCGCCGATCCATCCATTCTGCTCAGGGGCGTAGCAGGGTAGGCGCGGTGTGGTGGCGACTGGGCTCGCCTGGATCGTGCCGTTGCCGACGTGGCCGGGCGGCGTGAGGGAGAAACAGCCCGTACTGAAAACGGCCCCAGATCGCACCAGGGAGTCGCCCCAGTGCCTCACGGCTTCCTCGGGGCATGTAAGCCGAGAGTTGCCGACGTACCCCGTTCGGCTGCTCGGACTACGGACTGCCGGTAGCTCGGTGGCCGAGTGACGGACGATGAGCAGGGTGCTGGACGCCCGTTGGATCACGGCGTAGCCGCCAACCGCGGGGCGGCGAGAAACGGCCCATACAGGAAACGGTACGAAGGTCATTCAGGGTGCGCGGAGGGCTGTGGACCCTCACCGCGTTCCGTGCGCGGTGTTTGTTCTGCGGCGCGGGGGACGGGCAAGCCCAGCCTGCGCGGGGCCGACTCGTAGGCACGGGATCCGAGGTGAGCGTGGCGAGCACCGGCTCCGGAAGCGACCAGGCCCAGGGCATGGCCGATGTCTCACGGTGCAGGGTGGGGGCGGTGCCCCCGGTCAGCGGATCCGGGGCAGCGCCTTGTCCGGGTGCGCGGCGTGCACGTACCTGACGGCGACCCTGGGGTGGCCCACCTGAAGAACTGGCGCACCCTCACCAAGCTCCGCCTGCCGGTCCGTCACGCCAGGGAGCTCCCTGCGCCCTGCTCGTAGGGACCAACATGGAGATCGCGCGCCGACAGGCGATCTTGACGCCAGACAATCGCCCCCGACCAGCGCGAGTACACAACCCACCACCCACACCAGCCCCGCGACCAGCGAATTCACGATGGCAGATCCTCAATGTCGCGGCTGTCTGCGACGTCGTCGTGGACGCGGCCGAGGAGGGCGATGCCTGCAACGGATGGGTTTCCTGGTGTTGCCCGGTGCGACGCCGCGAGTCTCCGCACCAACCTGGGTGTGTCCGTCGTGCTCTCAGCCACACCGACGGCCGCCGTGTCCTGACCCGCACGAGCCCTTGCCCCCGGGCCACGCCGGCACCAGGCCCACACATGTCCCGCGGTTGTCCAGACCGCGGCCATGGACGGCCGGTTGGCGCCGGGCGGAACCGAAATCAGTCGGCCAGGACCACAGCCGAAGCCCGCAAGGGCGATCCCCTTGCGGGCTTCGGCCGGCTGACCAGGCCGGGATGGGCAGGAAGCCGAGCCACCCCGACCCGACCTCACCGGATGTACTTAACGGGCTTGGTGGCGGCGTTGAGCAGATACTCCAGGGGGCCGCGGCGGAAGAAGCGGGACCAGATCGTGGCGAACACGATCGCCCCCAGGATGTACGTGAGCACGGGCACCCAGGACTTCGTGGTGCCGGCGCCGGAAGCGGGCCACGCGGACTGTGCGAGGAAGTGGCCGACGTAGGCGGTCAGGGACATGGTGCCCACTGCGATGACCGGTTTCGCCAGGCGGCGCAGTCGCGGCAGGCGGTCCATCGCCACCGTCGCGCCCACGATCACGAGGATCGCGACACCCAGGCAGCCGATGGTGTCGAAGGTGGTGCCGGTGTGCGACACGGCACCCAGCAGGTCCGAGGCCGACAGCTCGGGCCCGCCGGACCCGCCGGACCCGCTGCCCATGGACCCTGCCCCGGAGCCGCTGCCCATGGACCCCGGCCCGGAGCCGCTGGACGGCCCTCCGCCTCCCCCGAAGCTCAACACCGCGGCCTTGCCCGCCAGCAGCATGGCCAGGCCGTAGGCGCCCACGGTGAGGCCGGCACCGAGCGCGGCCAGGCGTCGCCGGACGGTGGCGGCGGACAGGTCGAGGCGGGCCAGGGCCATGCCGGTGATCACGAACGCCATCCACGTGATCGTCGGGTAGAGGCCCGTGAGCAGCAGATCGAGTACTCCCACGGTGCTGAGCCGTTCCAGCGGGTCGTAGGCGTTGATGCTCTGCTGGACGGAGTCGCTCAGCCACATTTTCAGGACGAACGCCAGCTGCGGCATGACGAGCGCGATCCCCGCCGCGATGATCGCCAGCGTCCTGGCGCTCAGTCGCACCAGCAGCAGCGCGAGGAAGAAGTAGACGCCGTAGTAGGCGAGGATGATGATGTCCCCGTACTCCATCGCCAGCACGGTGCCCAGCACCAGCAGGATCACGGCGCGGATCGCGATCCGGGCTTTCGCCTGTCGGCCCGCCAGGCCGGTCTTCGGCTCACGGCGGCCGGCGATCAGCATCAGCGAGAACCCGGCGAGGGTGGCGAAGAGGGCAGACGAGCGCCCCTCGGCCAGGAAGTACACCCAGCTGCCGACGCTGCCCGAGGCTGACTCCATCGGGGCGATGTGCACGATGTACATGCCGAACACCGCCAGCGCGCGGGCCAGATCCACCCCGACCAGGCGTCCCATCGAAGGGCTGCCCGAGACCTGCCCGGCGGACCCGGACGAGGTTCGGGGCCGTGGGGGCGAGTTCTCCTGCGGAGCCGATGTCTCCTGCGGCGCCTGTATCTCTGTCATACGCAGGATCCTTCGGTGCCGTCAGGAGGCGGACCATCCGACAGGTTTCGGTAACGCCCCCGCCGACCGGCCGGGACTGCCCCGCCGACCGGCGGGACAGCGCCGCCCCGGTCGGCCACGGGCCCGGACGGCCAACCTGACCGGCTCGCCGTCCGCGCCCGTGGCCGAAGTCCGGCTGCTGCCGCCGCTCCAGCCGCCGACCGCCCGCGACTACATGACCTTCGAGAGCCATGTCGCGGGGGGTCGTCCCGGGGGACGGTGACACCGTCCCCGAGGAGTGGTACGCCGCGCCCGCGTTCTACCCCGTCGTGCACGTAGGTCGCGAACTTCACGCGGTGCTCGCCTCCGCCTCGGTCGGGGCGGGGCCGATCCGGGCTGGGCGGACCACCTGGCACCCGGCGCTGACGGTGTCGGTTGTTGGCGGGGCCGGGGGCAGAGCGAGGCGATAGGGCCAGGCAATGGATCCCGGGGCTGACGCGGCTCAGAGGCCGGGGCAGGGGCAGGCGAGGTCGGCCATGTGGCCGAAGAGCCGGGGGCCGTCGAGGTTTGTAGCGGGCCACCGGCACTCCGCTGGCGCTGGCCGCCGTCTCGCTGGTGGCCAGCGCGCGGGCCGCGGCCGGCCCGTGAGGCCCATGAACGCCACCCTGGCCACCGAGCGGGACATCCTGCGCAAGGCGACGAAGTTTTTCGCTTCGGAGATGACCTGGTAATAAGCCGCTACCAGTTCATTGAGGACCATCGCTGGACCCACGGGGTCAAGCGGCTGTGCCAGGTGCTCGACGTCGTCCGCTCCAGCTATTACAAGTGGCGTGAGGGGCGCGAGGCCCGCGCCGAGCGCGAGCGGGCCGATCAGGCCCTGGCCGAGAGGATCCGGGCCGTCCACGATGAGTCGGACAGGGCCTACGGTGCCCCGCGCGTCACCGCCGAACTGCGCGACGAGCACGGCATGCGGATCAACGAGAAGAAGGTCGCCCGCGTGATGCGCAAGTTCCACATCGTCGGCATCCACCTGCGCAGGAGCGAGATCGGCCAGGACGCGAGCGCCAGGGCGTCCCCATCCTGGCCGATCTCGCTTACCAGGGCGGTGGCCCCTGGGGGACCACCGGCATCAAACGCAGGCCCCTTCAAGAACTCACCCTCACCGAGAAGACCGTCAACCGGGCCCTGGCGGCGGCACGGGCACCGGTCGAACTCGGCGTCGCACGCCTGAAGTCCTGGCGGATCTTCCGCAGATCCCGCTGCAGCCCCAACCGCATGACGTCAATCACCAAAGCCATCCTCACTCTGGAGCGGCAACGCTGAAGAAGCTCACTGGGACAGCCGCCTCCGGTTCGGCGGCTCGTTTGTCGTCAACAAGCAGCCGACAGGCTGTCGAGGCGCAAGGGGGCACCGGTGCGCGCTGCGACGTGGTCCACGGTGACGCCAGGCGCCGTTTCGACGAGGGCGAGGCCGGCGTCGGTGATGTCGAGGACGCCGAGGTCGGTGATGACGCGGTGGACGCAGGCCTCGCCGGTAAGGGGGAGGGTGCACTCCTTGAGGATCTTCGGGGTGCCGTCCTTGGCGGTGTGTTCCATGAGGACGATGACGCGGCGGGCGCCGTGGACGAGGTCCATGGCGCCGCCCATGCCCTTGACCATCTTGCCGGGGATCATCCAGTTGGCGAGGTCGCCGTGTTCCGAGACTTGCATGGCGCCGAGTACGGCGGTGTCGATGTGGCCGCCGCGGATCATGCCGAAGGACAGGGCCGAGTCGCAGAAGGAGGCGCCGGGCCGGACGGTGACGGTTTCCTTGCCGGCGTTGATCAGGTCGGGGTGGACCTCGTCCTCCGCCGGGTAGGGGCCGGTGCCGAGGATGCCGTTCTCCGAGTGCAGCACCACGTGGACGCCGGGCGGGAGGTGGCCCGGGATGAGGGTGGGCAGTCCGATGCCCAGGTTGACGTAGGAGCCGTCGGGGAGTTCGCGGGCGGCGCGGGCTGCCATCTGGTCGCGGGTCCAGACCATCAGTGCCACTCCTCACGCGCGCGGACGGTGCGCTTCTCGATGCCCTTGTTGTCGGCGGAGACGGGGCCCACGACCCGGTCGACGTAGATGCCGGGCAGATGGACGGCGTCCGGGTCGATGGCGCCGGGTTCGACGAGTTCCTCGACCTCGGCGATCGTGATGCGGCCCGCCATGGCAGTCAGGGGGTTGAAGTTGGCGGCGCTGCGGTGGAACACCAGGTTGCCGTGCCGGTCGCCGCGGGCGGCCCGCACCAGGGCGAAGTCGGTGGTGATGGCCTCCTCCAGGAGGTACGTCCGGCCGCGGAACTCCCGCGTCTCCTTGGGCGGGGAGGCCACGGCGACGCTGCCGTCGGGGCCGTAGCGCCAGGGCAGTCCGCCCTCGGCGACCTGGGTGCCGACCCCGGCAGGGGTGTAGAAGGCGGGGATGCCGGTGCCTCCGGCGCGCAGCCGTTCGGCGAGGGTGCCCTGCGGGGTGAGTTCCACCTCCAGTTCACCGGCGAGGTACTGGCGGGCGAACTCCTTGTTCTCCCCGACGTAGGAGCCGGTGACCCGGGCGATCCGACCGGCCGTCAGCAGGATGCCGAGCCCCTGGCCGTCAATGCCGCAGTTGTTGGAGACCACGCGCAGTCCGTCGGCGCCCTGGGCATGCACGGCGTCGATGAGGACGGTGGGGATGCCGCACAGTCCGAAGCCGCCCACCGCCAGCGACGCGCCTTCCGGTATGTCGGCGACCGCGTCGGCGGCCGAGCCCATGACCTTGTCCACGTTGTCGTGCCTTTCTTCCGGTGCCGGACGGGCTGTCCGGCACCGGGGTGTCGCCGGAGTCGGTTGGTGACGGGCGGAAGTCGGGGACGGGGAGCTGTACCGCCCCGGTCCTGTTCCCCGGACATACAGCGGTCATTGCCTGCGGCGGGCAGGGGGCAGGTGAACCGGAACGACGCCCTCGACGACGGTGTTGCTGAGGGTCCCGATGCCCTCGACCGTGATGGTGACGGTGTCGCCGGGGACGAGCGGTGGGGGTTCCAGGGGGCGGTTGCGTCCCCAGAGTTCGGCCAGGCAGCCGCCGTTGCCGCAGGTGCCGGAGCCGAGGACGTCGCCGGGGCGGATCCAGGTGCCGCGGGAGGCGTACGCCGCCATCTCCTCGAACGTCCAGGCCATGTTGGCCAGTGTGTCCCGTCCGATCGTCTCGCCGTTGACCTGGACAGTGAGGGCCAGGTCAAGGAAGCCCTCCGCGTTTCGGCGGGGTTCGAGTTCGTCGGTGGTGACCAGCCAGGGGCCGAGCGTGGTGGCGGTGTCCTTGCCCTTGGCCGGGCCGAGTTTGACCTTCATCTCGCGGCCCTGGAGGTCGCGGGCGGACCAGTCGTTGAGGATCGTGTAGCCGATGATGTGCTCGCGAGCCTGCTCGGAGGTCAGGTCCCGGCCGGCCTTGCCGATGACGGCGGCCACTTCGAGTTCGAAGTCGAAGCGGAGGCAGCCGGGTGGCACGGGTACGTCGTCGTGGGCGCCGATCATCGCGTACGGGTTGGTGAAGTAGAACGCGGGCGCGGCGTACCACTCCTCGGGGACGGTGTCACCGTATCCCCGGGCGACACCCGCGACATGGCTCTCGAAGGTCATGTAGTCGCGGACGGTCGGCGGCTGGAGCGGCGGCAGCAGCCGGACGTCGGCCACGGGTACCGACAGTGAGCCGGTCAGCACGTGTTCTCCCGCCCTGCGCAGGCACTTCTCGCCCTCGACGATCAGGTCCAGCAGCTCGGCGGAGTGCTCGAAGGGGTGGACCTGGTCGTTGGCGACCACTCCCGCCTGCTGCTTCCCGTCGTGTACGAAGGTCGCGAACTTCACGTCGCGCTCCCCTCCGCCTCGGCCGGGGCGGGGCCGATCCAGGCGGGGCTGATCGCCGGGCATCCGGCGATGCCAGTGCCGGTGTGCCGGGCGGGCGGGCCGCCGGAAGGTACGGCGGGTGCGCCGTGGACGGTGCAGGTGACCATGTCATCTCCTTGGCGGGTCCGGGGGCAGAGCGAGGCGATACGGCCAGGCAATGGACCCCGGGGCTGACGAGGCTCAGAGGCCGGGGCCGGGGCAGGGGCCGGCAATGTCGGCCATGTGGCCGAAGAGCCGGGGGCCGTCGAGCGGGGGCAGCGAGGGGTCGAGTTCGCGGTAGACGGTGTGCACGTTGACGGCGAGGCGTTCGCTCTCGTCGAGGTCGGCGAAGCGTCCGAGGCTGATGTCGCGGGCGGCTGCCTCGGCGGGCATTCCCGCGCCGAAGCGGGTGGTGGCCTGTTCGTGGACGTACGACAGGTAGTCGCGGACGGTGCGGACCGCCTCCTTCGTGGTGACCCGGCCGTGGCCGGGCACGATGATGTCCACGTCGAGGGTGAGGAGCAGGTCGCAGGCGGTGAGCCAGTTGGCGAACGGGCCGTGCCATATGACGGGTGTGGAACCGGCGAACACGATGTCTCCGGTGTAGACGGTCCGCGCACGCGGGACGTGGACGATCGTGTCCCCGGCGCTGTGAGCGGGGCCCACGTCGATCAGACGGACCTCCGTCCCGCCGATGTCCAGGACCGTCTCGCCGTCGAACACCCGGTGCGGAAGCACGGGCCGGACGCCGGAGTAGTCGAAGCGGCCGAAGATCCGGCGGGCGAACCGTCCTGCGGCGGTGTCCGCGATGGTCAGTGCCCGCATCTCGGCCGGGCCCACCTGCCGCATGTCGGTCAGCGAGCCGCGGGCCGCGATGATCTCGGCGTGGGCCACGAGCTGGTTGCCGAACCAGTGGTCGCCGTTGCCGTGGGTGTTGACCACGGTCGAGACGGGCGCGGCGTCGGTCACCGGCGCCAGCCCGTCGAGCATGGCCCGGGTCAGGCTCAGGTCGTAAAGGGTGTCGACCAGCAGGGACTCGCCCCGGCCGGCGACCAGCCCGGCGTTGCTCATCCCCCACCCGCCCGTACTCGGTACCCACGCATGACAGCCGTGGCCGAGGTCGATCCGGCCGGCTGGGGAAAGCACGGAAGCCACGCTGCCTCCTGTCCACGTCCCGAAGCTGAACAAACTCGATCGAGACTGAGATCCATTGATGGACTTGAGTCCATTTGTGGGGCGTAATCTAAAGAGGTGGCCCGTGGAGGGTCAATACCTGTGTGTCCCTGTGCTGTACTGGGCCCATGACGATCTCTGAGGCGGGAGGCGCACCCGCACAGGACGCCCCGCCCCTCGGGCGCCGCGAGCGGAAGCGGCAGCAGGTGCGCGACCAGCTCTACAGCGCCGCGGTGGGGCTGTTCGTCGCCCAGGGCTACGAGGCGACGACCATGGAGCAGATCGCCGAGTCCGCCGACGTCGCCCGGGCCACCGTCTTCAACCACTTCTCACAGAAGGTCGGCTTCCTGGAGGAGTGGGGCATCCGCCGCCGAGCCCGGGTCGCGGCCATCCTCGGTCAGGAGCACGCCGAGGACCTGCCGGTCGGCGACCGGCTGCGCCGCTACCTGGGGGAGATGGCCGACCTCAACGTCGCCTCCCGTGCGGAGACCACTGTCCTGATGGACGCCTCCGCACGCTTCGGCCGCCTGCTTCAGGACCCCTCCCTGGAAACCGAACTCGCTAAGATCGTCGAGGAGGGGCGGCAGTGCGGAGAGATTCGGTCGCAGGTCGACCCCGAGCAGGCCGGTGCTCTGCTCGCGTCCTGCTACTTCTCCTCGGTCCTGCGCTGGATCCGAGAGGAGCCGGCGCCCTTCGATCTGCCCGGCCGCCTCGACGGGGCGCTCGACATCATCCTGCTGGGCATCCTCGCGCATCCGTGACCTGTACGGACGGGTAGGTGGGCGTCATCGAGGCGTCATGGCCGCAGCTCCCGCAGGCGGTGCGTTCGTCGGTGTCCCGCCAGTGACGGGCGGCGGCCCCACCCGGTTCGCGGCCGGCCCTGCGGCGCCCGTCTCGCCCTGACTCTCGGCGGACCTGAGAGCAGACTTGGACTTGAGTCCAAGAATCTTTGCTTGAAGTGTTGACGGCCATGTGGTCGCGACTTATGTTCAACCCGTCGATCGGGCCGCAAGCCGCAAAAGCCCGCAAAGCTGCCCTTCCTGCATCGTTTTTGTGCGCGCCGCGTGTCCTCCGGGTGCGTGTGCTTCTTCCCCCATGCCGTTCCCGCTCCGTATCCGGGAGGTTCCCGTGCGCCCTCGTACGCCCCTTGCCGCTCTCGCCGTCGGTCTGACGCTCACCGTCACAGCGTGCGGAGGTGGTTCGTCCGCGTCCTCCTCCGCCGATGACGGCCCGATCCAGATCGGCATGATCACCTCGCTCACCGGTCAGCTCCAGACCCTCGGTACCGAGGGCCGTAAGGCCGCGGAACTGGCGGTCGAGCAGATCAACAAGGACGGCGGGGTCCTCGGACGGAAGCTGGAGCTGACGGTCAAGGACGACAAGAGCCTGCCCGACCAGTCCGTACTGGCGTTCAACGCGTTCAAGGACCAGGGCGTGACCGCGGTCCTCGGCTCACCGTCCGCGGGGTCGGCGCTGGCCACGCTGCCCGCGGTGGACCGGGCGGACATCCCGTATGTCTCCCTGAGTCCAGCCGACGAGCAGGTGGCGCCCGTCCACCCCTACGTCTTCGTCGTACCGGCCCTGGCCTCCGACTACGCCGAGCGGCTGTTGCAGTACTACAAGTCGGAGGGCATCACCAAGCTGGCCGTGGCCTACGACACCAAGACCGCGTATCCGACCGCCGGCTACAAGGCGATGAAGGCGAAGGCCGGGGAGTACGGCATCAAGGTCGTCGCCACGGAGGAGATCCAGAACACCGCCTCCGACTTCAGTGCCGTCTTCACGCATGTCAAGGGCACCGACGCCCAGGCGCTCGCGGTGTGGGTGACCGGCCCCGCCTCCGTCGTCCTCACCAAGCAGTACGCCGCCTCGGGACTGGACGTCCCGATCGCCTTCACCGGCTCCCAGGCCAGCAAGCTGTGGCTCGACCCGGCCGGCAAGGCCGCCGAGGGCGCCGTCGTCGCCAGTTCCATCGGCCTGGTCGGCGACACGCTGCCGGACGGGGCGCAGAAGAAAGCCATCGAGGCCGTCAACAAGCCGTTCACGGAGAAGTACAACTACCCGCCACCGCAGTTCGCGCAGGACGGATACACCGGGGTCCAGCTGCTGGCCGCCGCCATCGAGAAGGCGAAGAGCACCGACCACGAGAAGATCCGGCAGGCGATGGAGGCGCTGACGCTCACCACCCCGAACGGGACCTACCGCTACAGCGCGAAGGACCACTCGGGCCTGACCCCCGACTACATCTCGGTCAACGCCGTCACCGACGGCAAGTTCGTGCCGACCGTCTGGTCGAAGAGCGAGCTGGAGAAGGTGGCCAAGTGACCGAGCCCCTGCTCCGGGTGAGCGGCCTGTCACGGTCGTTCGGCGGGGTGTACGCCGTGGACTGCGTTGACCTGACGGTAGAACGTGGGAGCACCCTCGGCATCATCGGCCCCAACGGAGCGGGCAAGTCGACCCTGTTCAACCTGGTCAGCGGTCAACTGCCCGCCGAGCGGGGCGAGATCCGCCTCGACGGACGACGCATCGACCGACTGCCGCCCCACCACAGAGCCCGCCTCGGGATCGCCATCGTCTTCCAGGGCGCCCGCACCTTCCACGGGATGAGCGTGCTGGAGAACGCGATGGTCGGCGCCCACGCCACCACCGGCGCAGGGTTCGCGGCAGCCGCACTCAGACTGCCGCGCCACCGCCGAGAGGAACGCCTGATCGCCGAGCGGGCACGCGAGGCGGTACGGCGGGTCGGGCTCGAGGCCTGGGCGGACCGCCCCGCGGAGCTGCTGCCGCTCGGGCAGCAGCGCGCGCTCCAGGTCGCCCGCGCCCTGTGCGGGGGACCCACCCTGCTGCTCCTCGACGAACCCGCCTCCGGCCTGCGGGCCGCGGAGCGGGACCGGCTCGCCGACCTCGTCGAGCAACTGCGGGCGGACGGACTCACCATCATGCTCGTCGAACACGACGTCGCCCTCGTCGGCCGCCTCGCCGACCGTGTCACCGTCCTGGACCTGGGCAAGGTCATCGCCGAGGGCACACCGGACGAGATACGTACCGACCCGCGGGTCGTCACCGCGTATCTGGGCACGGAGGCGGCCGCATGAACCCCTCGCAACCGTCCCGGAGCGATGTCGTCGAGGTACGCGACCTGGTGGTCCGCTACGGCGCGGCGACCGCTCTCGACAGCGTCTCGCTGCGGGTCGCGCCCGGGGAGATGGTCGCCCTCGTCGGGCCCAACGGAGCCGGCAAGTCCACCCTGGTCAACACCCTGACCGGGATCCTGACACCGGCCTTCGGCAGCGTGGAGGTACGGGCCAGGATCGCCCAGGTACCCGAGGGGCGGCAGATGTTCGGCGACCTCACTGTCGACGACAACCTGCGCCTGGGCGCCTGGCAGCTGCGCGGCCGCGGCCAGAGCCGCCGCAAGCAGCGCGACACCTCGTGGGTGTACGAACTCCTTCCCGACCTGGTGCGGGTACGCGACCGGAAGGCGGGCGGGCTGTCGGGAGGCCAGCAGCAGATGGTCGCCGTCGGGCGGGCCCTGATGAGCCGACCGGAGGTCCTCGTGATCGACGAGCTGTCCCTCGGCTTGGCGCCCCTCGTCGTCGCGGACCTCGCCGAGCACCTGGCCGAGCTCAACCGGGAGCAAGGCACGGCCGTTGTGCTCATCGAGCAGAACGCGCGGCTCGCCCTGGACCTGTGCAGCCGCGCCTACGTCCTGGAAGCGGGACGGATCGCCGCCGAGGGCGACAGTGCCGACCTGGCCGCCAGTCCCGACATCGCCCGGGCCTATCTGGGCGAGGCCCAGGGACTCCCGAGCCCTCCGGGCGCTCACGACCCGGGTCCGGACGACCCGGGTCCGGACGACCCAGATCCAGATGACCGGGCCACGGCCGACCTCGCACCCACGGTCGGCACTGCCGAGACCGCCCGGGGCAACCAGGACACCACCGTCCAGGCCGCGCGGGCCGCGGCACGGGAGGCGAAATGAGCGACTTCCTCGTCTACCTCATCACCGGACTGGGCACCGGGTGCGGCATCGCGCTGATCGGCAGTGGCCTGGTGCTCATCCACCGGGTGACGCGGGTGGTCAACTTCGCCCAGGGCACTTTCGCCGTCGTCGGGGCGCTGACCGCCATCTCCTTCCTCGACACCGGCCTCCCGCACGGGCTCGCCGAACTGCTCGGGGTCGCCGTCGCCGCCGTCGTGGGACTGCTCTTCGGCATGGTCGCCATCGGCCGGCGGGGCACCTCGCCACAGGCCGCACTGATGGTCACCCTGGGACTGGGCATTCTGGCCTACGCCGTGGAGGTCATGCTCTGGGGGGACCAGGGCCGGTCCTCCGAGGGGCTCTCCGGTGCTGTGACCGTGTTCGGCGCTCGTATCCAGACCCACTACCTGCTCATCATCGGCGTCACCGTGGCCGTCTTCGCCGCCGTGGCCGCGCTGTTCGGCCGTACCGACGCGGGCAAGGCCCTCTCCGCGTGCTCCTCCAACCCGTACGCGGCCCGCGTCCTCGGGATCTCCGTCACCCGCATGGGGCTGATCGCCTTCACCGTCGGCGGAGCTCTCGGCGGTCTGGCCGGCGTTCTGCTGGCGCCCATGAACTCGGTTTCCTTCGACTCCGACGTGACACTGATCATCAACGGTTTCGCGGCCGCGGTCGTCGGCTCCATGCATCACATCGGCCGCACCCTGGCCGGTGCGCTGTTCCTCGGAGTGGCGGAAGCGATGGTCGCGGGCTACGGAAGCGCCACGTACCAGACCGTGGTGGCACTGGGTCTGGTCCTGGCCCTGATGATCGGGCAGGCGGCCCGCACCCACAGCGTCGTGGCGGAAGCCGGATGACGCTTCGTCAGTCGCCTGCGGGCCGCCCGCTGCCCTGCGCGTACACCGGGCGTACGTACGCACGGTGTACCCGTTCCGTGCTCGATTCGTATCCGCCGTACCAGAAAGGCAGCACGTATGAGCGCCGTGACCTCCGGCCGTGAACGGGCCACCTCCCAGCCCTCCGGCGGCGCGGGCGGCGACAAGGACACCGACTCGTCGGACGCCCGAGGCTCCCTCGGCGCCCGTTTCGCCGGCCGGGGGAGGCGGGCCGGCCTCGTCGCGGCCGGCGCGGCGGCGGCCGTGACCCTCGCCCTGCCTCCGATGTTGACCGCGAGCCAGCTCTCCGTGTACATCCTGCTCGCTCTGGCCGCCATGGTCACCGTCGGGCTGAGCCTGCTCATGGGCTACGCGGGCCAGGTCTCCATCGGCCAGGCGTCGTTCTACGCCATCGGCGCCTACGCGGCGAGCCTGCTGAGCATCCATGGCACACCGCCGCTGCTGGCGCTGGCCGCGGCACCACTGGTCGCCGCCCTGTTCGCCGCCGCCATCGGCGGACCGCTGCTGCGGTTGCGAGGCCACCATCTGGCCTTCGCCACCATCGCCCTGCAGCTCATCCTCATCTCCCTACTCGGCGAGGCGGACTGGGCCGGCGGCTCGGTCGGTCTGCAGGGCATCCCACGACTCTCCGCCGGAGGTACGGAACTCGGCGAGGACATCCACTACGCCTACCTGGCCTGGGCCGCCGTGGCCCTCACCGTCCTGGTCGCCCGCAACGTCGTCACCTCACGGGCCGGCCGCGGCCTGCGCGCGCTGGCCACCAGCGAGACGGCGGCGAGCGCCAGCGGAGTGGCGGTGGCCCGCTACAAACTCGCCGTGTTCACACTGGCCGCCGCGTTCGCCGGGCTCGCCGGAGGGATCTACGCCTTCTTCATCGGCTACATCAATCCGGGGTCGTTCCCGGTCCTGCTGTCCATCCAGTTCCTGGTGATGGCCGTCGTCGGCGGGCTCGGCACCATTTGGGGCGCGCTCCTGGGCGCCACCGCGATCACGCTGATCGTGCAGTTCCTCAACGACCTGGGCTCCAGGCCGGGCATGCCCGCCAGCGCCCCCAGCATCCTCAACTACGCCGTGTACGCCGCCCTTCTCATCCTCGTCGTGCTGTTCTTGCCGCGCGGCATCGTCCCCGCACTGCGCGACGCGTGGCAGCGCCGCGTCGCGGGGCGAGCGTCCTCGTGATACCTCAGCGCTGAGTTTCGCGTACGGTCGCCCGTTCTCGCCCGGCGACCGCGGATTCGGTGCCTGTTCCCGCAGCCAGGGCTGCGGGAACAGGCATGTGTGTTCAGGCGTGCGGCATGAGCCGTTCGGGGCCGACCTCCGGGGCGGCTTCGTCCGCCGGGGTGGGTTTGCGCGGGGGAGGGAAACGGTCAGGGCGGTGATGCTCTGTGAGTGCAGGGCGGAGCCTCTCCGCGTCGGAAGGGGAATCCGCTGCGGGTGGGTGCGAGGCCGTTCCCCGAACTGACGCGATCGGCTTCGGACCGGCTGAGCTGGTCCCTCTTGCAGGCGTTCGGGACGCGTTCGGGACACAAGGACAGGAACAGACAGGCAAGGATCGAGAAGGGCCGACATGGCTCACGCCGTTTGACCTGCAAAAAACGTCATGGATCGGCAAGGATCGACAAGGGCCGCCAAGATCCCCAAAGGACTCATAATCCGTCGGCCGTGGGTTCGAGTCCCACCCGCCCCACCAGGCAGGTCTGTGACCTGCGGAAACGTTCTTCGTGGAGCGTCGAAACGCCAACTCGGGCTGAACGGACTGAATCCGCTGCTCGCGAGTTCGACGGCGTTGCGGTCAGCGGCGGCTGGAATGGCCCTGACCTGCACGAACGTATAGGCCAACGGTATGGACAAGCTGCCGTAGGTGGCCTGTAGGAGCGGCTGGACGCTGAATTCGGGACGCTGGCAGGACGCGGGGAATCGGAAGTGGTTGCCTCTGCATCCTGGCAACGCTGCCTTGTGGAGACAGGGATGGGGCAGGTTGACGGGCAGACCGGGGGCGCTCCGCGATCGCTGGAGCGCATGGCTGTTCCACCAAACCTGGCTGTTGGGCGGGTAAAGGGTCTGGCACTGTAATGGCCCAGCGTGTCTGCGATCCGGCTCGGCCTGCGGGCACCGCCGCTAAGGCAGGGGCTGGACGTTCACCTCAGCCAGATCCCGACCCCGGCTCATGCTCGATTCGTCTGCACCGTCGTGGGTGTGACTACCGCTAGCTCCTCCGGCGCTACCACGCTTGCGATGCCGTCTGCCCCGACGGTGACTGTCAGCGGGCATCCTGCGACTTGGAGGCCCGCCGCCGTCAGCGGGCCGTACGCGTGCGCGAACGTAGGGGCGACCGTTACCGTGCCGCCGGGCACGTCCGCGTCGAGGCCCAAGGCGGCCTGAAGCACGAGGACCGACGCCGCCGCTGCCCATGCCTGCGGTCGGCAGGAGGCGGGATAGGGGGCAGGGCGTCCGCCCGCCGCGGTGCCGTGGCCGGCGAAGAGTTCGGGCAGGCGGGCGTCGAAGTCGGCGGATGCAGTGAGCAGGCCCGCCGCCAGGGAGCCCGCCGCCTGGGGGAAGCCGGCCCGGACCAAGCCGTGAACGGCGATAGCCGTGTCGTGGGGCCAGATCGAACCGGTGTGGTAGCCGTACGGGTTGAAACCTCCCGACTCGCTGCTCAGGGTGCGTAGTCCGTGGCCGGAGTCGAGGTCCGGTGCGGTCAGCCGGGTGGCCAGCAGGGTGCTTTCCTCGTGGTTGAGCAGGCCGGTGCCGAGCAGGTGGCCGATGTTGGAGGTGACCGAGTCGACGGGTCGGCCGTCACGGTCCAGCGCGACGGCCGGGTAGGGGCCTTGGGAATCCCGCACCCAGAACCGCTTGCGGAATCGCGCGGCCAGACGGTCGGCCCATTCCTCCCACTGGTCCGCTCCTGGGCGGTCGAAGGCGCGCAGTAGTGCGGCTCCGCCGCGCGCGGCTTCGTAGGCGTATACCTGTACCTCGCACAGGGCGATCGGTGGTGTGGCGAGGCGGCCGTCGCGGTGGCGGATGGAGTCGTCGTGGTCCTTCCAGCCCTGGTTGGCCAGGCCGTGGCCGGTCTGGTCGACGTATTTGAGGAAGCCGTCGCCGCTCGCGTCGCTCTGCTCGCGCATCCAGGACAGGGCCGCTTCGGCGTGCGGCAGGAGTTGTTCGACCTCTTCCGGGGCGAGGCCCCAGCGCCAGGCGTCGTGCAGCAGGGTGATCCACAGTGGGGTGGCGTCGATGGTGCCGTAGTAGACCGGTGGCAGGACGAGGGTGTCGTTGAACTGCTGGGTGGTGCGGCGTACTTCGTGCAGGATCTTGCCCGGTTGTTCCTCGGTCGTCGGGTCGGTGAGGGTGCCTTGGCGGCGGGCGAGGGTGCGCAGGGTGCCGGCTGCCAGGTCTGTGCCGAGGGGCAGGAGCATGCGGGCAGCCCAGAGGGCGTCGCGTCCGAAGAGGGTCAGGTACCAGGGGGCTCCGGCGGCCAGGAACTGGTCGGTGTGGCCTGCCGGGTTGTCGGTGGAGAGTGGGTCGGTCAGGCGCAGCCGGTCCAGGTCGGCGAGGGACTGCTGCAGCCAGCGGTCCAGGCGCCGGTCGGCGCTGCGCAGCACCGGTGTACTCCACGGCACGTGCTCGGCGGGCGCGGCGGGGAACTGATCGCCGTCGGCGTGTACGGCCGTGCAGGTCAGGAGTACGGTCCGCACCTGGCCGGGGGCCAGGTCGATGTCGTACGACAGCCGCCCGGCCGTCGCGTCCAGTGCGTCGGGCGCCGGAGTGCTGAGCAGTCGTACCGCGAACCCCTCGCGGGACCAGACCAGTCCGCTCGCCGTGGCCCGGGCCGGTATACCGTCCTGGGGGTGTCCGGACTTCACCTGGTCCATCGAGGCGAGGTCGCTGGCCGCCTCCAGGACGAGGCGGAAGCTGACGGGCCGCGCGCCGGCGTTGGTGACCTCGAAGGTCTCCTCCAGGCGGCCGGAGGTGACGCTGCGACGCCGGTACAGAGCCACCGCTGGGTCTTCCGTCACCTCGCCCAGGCCCCGGAGCACTGCCCTGAAGGCGGCCCGGTCGGCGCCCTGCAACCCGGCGGAAACCGGCGCGAGAGCGATGCCGTCGGCGGCGACCGTCAGCCGGGCCAGCGCCCTGGCATCGCCGTGAAAGAAGCCGTCCGCACCGCCTGTGACCTGCCCGTCTGCCCGCGAGATGACAAAGCTCGGCGCGTGCAGCGTGACGACGGCGTCGTGCAGGAACGGCTGCCGGCCGTGGACCGCGGCCCCTGGGGCGGTGGCGGAAATGTTGCCGTCGCGGGTCTTGACAGTGACGTCCAATGGGGCGCAACCTCTCGTTCATTAAATCGATAAAACGAACCTAACCACGAGGCCACATGGCTGACAAGCCGCTCTGAATCGCTTAAAAAGATTCCACGACTCGGCTCTTCCCGTCTCACCGATCTTGGAGACCGCCATGCCCCGCTCCCCCCGCAGTTCCTCGGCCAAGGGCCCGGTGACCATTGCCATGGTCGCCGCCCGGGCGGGTGTTTCCGCGCCGACCGTGTCCAACGCGATCAACGCGCCGGAGAAGCTGCGTCCCGAGACCCTGGAGCGGGTGCTGCGGGCGATCGAGGAGACGGGCTACCGCCCCAGCCGCGCCGCTCAGACGCTGCGCACCCGCTCCAGCAAGCTGATCGGCTACGGCGTCCGGCCCACCCCGCCCGGCACCACGGCCCCGGTCATGGACCGCTTCCTGCACGCCCTGTCGGAGGCCGCCGACGACGCCGGCTACCGCATCCTGCTCTTCGCCTCACCGCCCGGCGGCGCCAGCCTGAAGGGCTACGAGGACCTCCTCGACCAGCACGACGTCGACGGCTTCGTCCTCAGCGACACCGACGAGCGGGGCGACCCGCGCCAGCCCTGGCTGGACAAGCAGGGTGTGCCGTTCGTGGCCTTCGGCCGTATGTGGTCGAAGCGGCAGATCGGCGACTGGGTCGACGTGGACGGCGCCGCCGGAACCGACGCGGCGGTGGAACACCTGATCTCGCTGGGGCACCGCAAGATCGCGTTCCTTGGCTGGGAGCGCGGCTCCGGCGTCGGTGACGACCGTGCCGAGGGCTGGCAGCGGGCCATGCGCCGGCACGAGTTGCCGACGCGGGCGCGGCGGGCCCAGAGCGCCGACGACGTCGACGCGGCGCGTACGGCCGTCAAACCGCTGCTGGACGCGGGCGCCACCGCGGTGGTCGCGGCCAGCGACACCCTCGCCCTGGGCTGCTACTACGCGTTGCGCGAGCGCGGGGCCACCCCGGGCCGGGACGTCGCCGTGGTCGGCTTCGACGACTCACCGACCGCCGGCATCCTCTCGCCCGGCCTGACCTCCGTCGCTCAGCCGCTGGAAGCCGTCGGCCGGGAATGTGTCCGGCTGCTGCTGGCACGGATGGCCGACCAGGACGCCGAGCCTGAACGGGTCCTGCTGGAGCCGTCGTTGGTCATCCGCGACAGCACGCCTGCACCGGACGCCTGAGCAAAAGGGGGCTGAGCCGCCATGTCCCTTAAGACGACGAACTACCCAAGTACTGCCGACCGGCACAGTGCACCCAGCCACGCACCTGTCCCGCCCGGCGGGCGCGTCTCCGAACAACCGGTGCGCCAGGCATCCCTGACCTGCCCGGCGCACCGGTTCGACCGCGGCGCCCCGCGCCCTCCCCGCCCCGCGCGCGGGGCGCCGCCGAGACCAACTCGTTAAGCAGACCACGGCTGACGCTCGCCGCTGACCGCGGAACGCTCTCTGATCCACCGAAAGGCACGCGTGTGTCCACCGCACCCCTCGATCCCCACCGGCCCGTCGCGCATCTGCGCCCGCCCATGAACTGGATCAACGACCCCAACGGGCTGGTCTTCCACGATGGCCACTACCACGTCTGTTACCAGTACAACCCGCACGGCGCGACACACGCCAACATGCACTGGGGCCACTTCCGCAGCCCCGACCTGATCAGCTGGGAGCCGCTGCCGCTCGCCCTGGCCCCCACCACAGGGGGTGTGGACGCCGACGGCTGCTTCTCCGGCAACGCCGTCTCCGACGGCGACCGCATGGTCGCCTTCTACTCCGCCTACCGCCAGGAGAGTCCGCAACATCAGCCGGTCACCACCGCCACCTCCCACGACGGCGGCCGCACCTTCACCCCCCGCGGCCAACTGCTCATCCCCGAGGTGCCCGAGGGCTGCACCATGTACCGCGACCCCTACGTCTGGCAGCACGGCGCGGGCTGGCGGATGCTGGTCGGCGCCGCCTTCGCCGACGGCCGCGGCGCCGCCCTGCTCTACGACTCGCCCGACCTGGAGACCTGGACCTACCGCGGCCCGTTCACCGCCCGAGAGAAGCAAGGCGTCGGCGACGCCGGCCAGCACACCGGCGAGGGCTGGGAATGCCCCCAGTACCTCTCGGCCACCGACGGGCCCAGTGCCCTGATCTTCAGCGCGTGGAACGACGACGACAGCCCCCGGTGCGTCGCCGCCCTCGTCGGGGAAGAGCGCGGCGACACCTTCGAGGCCGGCCCGCCCGTTCTCGTCGACCACGGCCCCGACTGCTACGCACCCGCGCTGCTGCGCGCACCAGGGAAGAGGCGGCTGCTGTGGGGCTGGTCGAGGGAAGCCCGCGACGAAGCCTGGACCGTCGCAGACGGATGGGCCGGCGTCCTTACCGTGCCCCGGGAGACCTGGGTCGGTGACGACGGTTCGCTGCGGCAGCAACCCGCCGCCGAACTGCTCGCACTGCGCGGCGAGCGTACCCTCCACGCCACCGGCGAGACGCACGGCCCGGACGCCGTCGAACTCGGCAGCGTTGGCCGTGCAATCGACCTGATGGCCCGTCTGGAGACGACCGGCGCGGCGGGCCTGCGGCTGCTGACCACCGCGGACGGTGACGAGTTCCTCGACATCCGCTTCGATGCCGCCAGGGGTGAACTGGTCGTCGACCGCGACCACGCTTCCCTCGATTCTCGGGCCCAACGCGGCTCCTACCGGATGCCCTGCCCCAGCGACCGGCCGATCGAGTTGCGCGTGGTCGTCGACCACTCGATCGCCGAAATCTTCCTAACCACCACCGGCCAGGTGCTCACCCTGCGCTTTTACCCCACAGGCGACGGCCCATGGCGGCTTGAGGCCCACAGCGCGCCGGGCACCCGCCTCGACTACGCCGTCGACGCCTGGCAGCTGCACCCGCTTGTGATCAAGGAGCCGGGCGCCGCTGCCGCATCGTCGGAGTCAACGCCGTAGAGCCGGTTCCGTCCCCTGGACCCCACGCCCCCACATGAGCGCACCACCCACCCTCACCCCGCACGACATACGGAGGCACCACCCATGATCGTCGGAAACAGCAGATCTCGCCGACCAGCCTGTACGGCCCTTGCCTTGGTGTTGCCGCTGGCGGCACTGGCCGCCTGCGGCGGCGGCAGCGGAACGGACACCTCTTCCGAAGCCGGCAGCGGCAAGGGCGCCATCACCGTCTGGGCCCATCAGGGCCAGGCGAGTGAGGACGCCGCGGTGCAGAACGCCGTGAAGTCCTTCAACTCCTCCCAGGACAAGATCAAGGTCAAGCTGACGCTGATACCCGGCGACGACTACACCAAGACGGTCACCACTACCGACGCCTCCAAGCTGCCGGACGTCATGGAGATGGACGGCCCTACCGTCGCCAACTTCGTGTGGAACAAGAAGCTCTCCCCGATCTCGTCCTATGTCTCGGACAAGACGGTCGCCAACGCCACCGACGCCATCAAGGCCGAGGGCACTGTCGGCGGGAAGCTGTACGCGCTGGGCATGTTCGACTCCGGGCTCGGCATGTACGGCAACAAGAAGCTGCTGGACGCCGCCGGGGTGAAGTACCCCACGAGCCTCTCCGACGCGTGGACGGTGAATGAGTTCAACGCGGCGCTGAAGAAGCTGGCCGCCGAGGACCCCGACGGCAAGCCCCTCGACCTGTCGGAGAGCGGCGGCTACGCCAACGAGGGAGGCACCTACCTCTTCTCGCCCATCGTCTTTTCGGCCGGCGGCGCGCTGATCAAGAACGGCAAGTCCGAGGGCGTGCTCGACACCCCTGCCGTGGCGTCGGCGATGAAGACCTTCCAGTCCTGGAAGACCTACGTCGACCCCAACACCGACCAGAGCGCCTTCGTCAAGGGTCGCGTCGCCCTCAGCTGGAGCGGCCACTGGGCCTACCCTGCCGACAGCAAGGCCCTCGGCAAGGACCTCGTGGCCCTGCCGCTGCCCGACTTCGGCAACGGCCCCAAGACCGGCCAGGGCTCCTGGACCTGGGGCATCGGCGCGGCCACCAAGAACGGCAAGGCCGCCGGCGCGTTCCTCGACTACCTCCTCAACGACACCAACGTCACCGTGATGACCACGGCCAACGGTGCCCCTCCCGGCACCAAGTCCGCGCTCGCCAAGAACACCCTCTACACGCAGGGCGGCCCGCTGCAGCTCTTCGCCGACCAGCTCGCCAAGCCGTGCGGTGACAGTGACATCACCAAGGCTTGCGTCGCCGTGACCCGCCCGGTCACCGCCGGATACCCGACGGTCACTGCCAAGTTCAGCACGGCCGTGAACGAGATCTACGGCGGCGCCGACCCGAAGACGGCGCTGGAGAAGGCGGCCCGCGCCGTCGACCAGGACTTCTCCGACAACAACGGCTACAAGATCCCGTAGGACCCGAGGCGGCCGGGGCGGGCACGCGGACGACCGTGCCCGCCCCGGCCGGGAAGTAGGACCGACCCGTGAAAACCGTGGAACCCGCACACGCCGCGCCCTCGGGCCGCGACAAGGCACCACCGGCCACCACCGCGAAGCCGCCGCGGCCGGCCCGCAAGAGCCGCGATTGGGTGCCCGGACTGCTCATGTCCGCCCCCGCCCTCGGCGGGCTCATCGCCTTCGTCGGTGTGCCGTTCGTCTACGCGATCGTGCTCTCCTTCTACAACGTCCGCCTCGGCTCCCCGGTCCCGCCCACCTTCTTCGGCCTGGAGCAGTACCGGCGCATCTTCACCGACCCCGACATGTCAGGCCCGTTCCTGCGGGCACTGACCAACAACCTCACCTTCGCCGTGGTCGTCGTCCCCGTGCAGACCGGCCTCGCGCTCGCCCTGGCGATCCTGCTCAACCGAAAGCTCAAGGCCATCGGCCTGTTCCGGTCGCTGTTCTTCATGCCGGTCGTCTTCCCCATGGCCCTGGTCGCGGTCATCTGGCGGCTCATCCTCGCCCGCAGCGACCAGGGCCTGCTCAACTCCGCACTGGACGCGGTGAGTTTTGGCAACTGGGGTGCCTTCGACTGGCTCGGCGACGGCCTCACCGCCATGGCCTCCGTCATCGTCCTGTCCATCTGGCAGGGCGTCGGCTTCCAGATGGTCATCCTGCTCGCCGGCCTGCAGCAGATCCCGAGCGAGCTCTACGAGGCCGCCCAACTCGACCGCGCCAGCCGCTGGCAGCAGTTCCGCCACGTCACCCTGCCCGGCATGCGCGGCACCCTCGTCTTCGTCGCGATGCTCACCTCGGTGCTGGCCTTCCGCGTCTTCGACCAGGTCTACGTCCTCGTCAACGGCGGTGGCCTGGACGAGGACGCCACCCGCACCGTGATGTACCAGGCGGTCACCACCGCCTTCAACCAGAACAACATCGGCCAGGGCTCCGCGATCACGGTCGTCTTCTTCCTGATCGTCGTCGTCCTGACCCTCATCCAGCGCCGCGTCGTCCGCCCCGGCAACGAGGACTGATCATGACCCGCACACCCCTGCGCCGCTTCGCCGACTACGCCGTCCTGAGCGTGCTGGCATTCATCTTCGTCCTGCCCGTCCTGTACCTGATCCTGGGAAGTTTCAAGCCCTCCGACCAGGTCCTCAGCGGCCTGACCGGCTTCCTGCCCACCCACCTGTCCTTCGACAACTACACCTCTGTCCTGGACAGCTTCGACTCCGAAGCCACCGGATACTTCTGGCGTTTCATGGGCATCTCGGTGCTCCTGTCCACCGTCGTCGTCCTCGGCGGGCTGATCATCAACTCCATGGCCGCCTACGGCCTGACCCGGCTGAAATGGCGCGGCCAGAAGGCCGTCTTCACGGTCGTCCTGCTGCTGATGCTGGTGCCGTTCGAAGCGGTCGCGGTTCCGCTCTTCTACATGTTCAACGATCAGCGCAACACCATCTACATCCAGGCCATCCCCTTCATTGCCAACGCCTTCTCCCTTTACCAGTTCGCGACCTTCTTCCGCGCGATCCCCTCCAGCATCGAGGAAGCCGCCCGCATCGACGGCGCCGGCCCCTGGCGCACCTTCTTCGCGATCATCGTCCCCATGAGCAAGCCGGCATTCGCCTCGGTCGCGATCCTGACCTTCCTCACCCAGTGGGGCTCCTACCTCTGGCCCGTCCTGATGGTGTCCGACCCCTCGGTGCGCCCGCTGCCCCTGGAGATGGGCGTCTTCTCTGTCCAGCAGCCCGTCGACTGGGGCCAGATCCTCGCCTTCGGTGTCCTCCTCGTCCTGCCCGTCCTGATCGTCTTCGCGTTCTTCCAGCGGTGGTTCATCCAGGGCGTCGCCAGCTCCGCAGTCAAGGGTTGAAGCTCGCGTCCCTTCCGGTGGCCGGGGGAGTTGGGCAGACTGGCCAGGCTCTCGAACACCGTTTGGCCATGAGGCTCCGCCACGACCTACCAGGGCGGACCTCGGCACGTTGGAAGGGGAATCCGCTGTGCTCGAGTTCGGGTCCCGTGCTGAGCTGCGACGACTGCGCAGCGCGCTCGGCCCATTCCCCAGGTGCGACGGATTCGGGACGCGTTCGGGACACAAGGACAGGAACTGACTGACAAGAGCTGAGAAGCTCCGACAATGCTCGTCCCTTCTGACCAGCGAAAACGTCAAGGATGAGCACGGATCGGCAAGGACCGCCAAGATCCTCAAAGGACTCATAATCCGTCGCCGTGGGTTCGAGTCCCACCCGCCCCACCAGGCAGGTCTGTGACCTGCGGAAACGTTCTTCGTGGAGCGTCGAAACGCCAACTCGGGCTGAACGGACTGAATCCGCTGCTCGCGAGTTCGACGGCGTTGCGGTCAGCGGCGGCTGGAACCGCCCTGACCTGCACGAACGTATCGGCCAACGGTATGGGCAAGCTGCCGTAGGTGGCCTGTACGAGCGGCTGGACGCTGAATTCGGGACGCTGGCAGGACGCGGGGAATCGGAAGTGGTTGCCTCTGCATCCTGGCAACGCTGCCTTGTGGAGACAGACGCATGGCTGTTCGCCGAGCCTGGCTGTAACTTCGCGGCATTGGGCGATCACCAGCCGGGTCCATGTGACGATGATTGCTAGTTGACATCGGGCGACGTTCGTGGGAGCTGCGCAGATGCCAACCGACTTCAGCGGCCGGAAGCGCAGAATCAGGGAGATGGTTGGCACTTTGGTACAGCGCAGGTCACGGTACCTGTGGCGACCGCGCCTCCGACATCGTTGTCGAAAGCGCGGCCTGCCCGAGGCGCGGCCCTACGGGATGCAGCACGTCCCGAGGGGACACCGGACGCCGGGGAGTGTGGCCGGTCTACGGCGTGTAGTGGGCGTCACTGCCGTACAGCTCCCTGGTGAACGCGGAGACATCGGCGCTGCGATCGGCGCTGTCGAGGTTGTACGTCAGATAGACGCCGTACCCCTCACGGACCGTGCGGCGGGCCAGGTTGGCGACCGTGCTTTGCGAGGTCCGGCCGATCTCGACGGCCGCCGGCGACAGCTTCGACTTGGGCAGTGCGATGCCGGGGACCTGCCAGGAGCCGTAGTACGGGTTCCAGGCGTAGTCGAACTTGGACGAGACGTCGACGCCGCCGTAGGAAAGGCGCGACGCGGCCGGTCCGATGTTGTAGAGGCTGATGATCTTGCCCGGCATGTTGGCGCGCAGTGCCGACACCAGGTAGACGAACGAGCTGGCGTTGGGCTGGCCAGTGCCGTTGTTGCCGTACTCGGCGTACTCGTCGTCGAAGTCGATGCCGTCGAGGTCGTACTTGGCCACGGTGTCCGACAGTCGTTTCGCGAACGTCGAAGCCGCCTGCTGGGACGGGAAGTTGGCGAAGCCCGCGCCCTGGTGGTTGCCGAGCACCGAGAGGACGACCTTGATGCCCTTCTGCTGCAACGGCCGTATCTGCGTGGCAGCGTTGTCGAGGACGCGTTGCACGTTCTCGTTGAAATACAGGGTCGCCGCCTTCGTGCCCGTGTCGTAGTTGATGTTCGCCGCGAAGATCACGGCGACGTCGAAGACGTTGCCGCCGCCGTTGGCGAGGGTGTACTTGCCGACGTTCAGCATGCTGTTGTTGTTCACCTCGACGTATGCCACCGAGGTTGGTCCCTGTTTCGCGGGAGCGGGGGCCGCTGCCGCGCCGGTCGTGGCGGTCGCGCCTAAGGTGAGGGCCGTAATGGCCGAGAGCGCGAGCGCGGCCGTCCGTATTCTGCTCCGCACCGGAGTGAACATCGTTGATCGGTCTCCCATCGCATGGAGCGGCGCCCGACCTGTTCGCGAGCGCCGAGAAAGCCCCCCGGATCCTTCCGTTCCCGTGACCGAATCCCCAGAACCACGCGGGAACTCTTGACGACTCCCACGCACGCACGTCGCACAGCAACCTTGGGCCCCGGCAGGGGAGTTACCAGAACACTGCGCTGCCGCGCCGGGCGGAAGAACCAGGCATGCACGCCGCGGATCCGCAGCACTGGAGCAGACGGTCAGCGGCTCCTCTTCAGCAAACCTCAGGTTCCGCTCCTCGCGGATCGAACGTCTGACCGGTGTCAGCCGTCCCTCTTTTGTGCCAACCAAGAATCCTCGTCACAGTCCAGCGGTCCGCCGCCTGCGGGGCTCCGCAACCGCGGCTTCGTCCAACGCAGGGAACGCGTTCCTGATTCCGGGCCGCCACGCTATTCCAGCGCCACGTTGCCAACCCGGTCACGCGCCACCCCCCACTCCAGACGGTCCTGGAGACGACCGGCCGCACCTCCGTCCTTCCCCGTCGCAGGGCGGCTGCCGGATCGGCGAATCCTTCTGGCTGGTCTCCGTGAGCGGAGCTAGGTTGCGCGGGACCGGGGCTTGACCGTCAGGAACCCTCCCAGCCGGTCAGGTGGGCTTCCGCCGACCTGCGGAAGGCCGCGGCCAGGCGGCTGCGTTCCTGGCGTCGGGTCGCCAGGACGACCTGGAGGGGGTCGATGCCCTCGACCGGGACCGCGGTGAGGTCGGGGCGCAGTCTGCCTTGGACGCTGGCCGGTGCGAAGGACACGGCCTGACCTCCGGCGATCAGTTCCAGCTTGTCCTCCATGGCCTGGATGAGAGGGCCGTCGGGTGCCCGGCGGCCGTCGGGCCGCGGGTCGACGCGCCAGTAGGCGTTGAAGTCCGCGTCGGAGAACTTGGGCATGGGCTCGTCGGCGATGTCGTCGAGCGTGACGGACTCCTTGCCGGCCAGACGGTGGTCGACGGGCACCAGCAGCACCCGGGGTTCGTCGTAGAGGACCGCGACGTGCAACTGGCCTGTCGGGAACGGCAGTCGGGTCACCACCGCGTCCACCCGGTGCTCAAGCAGGGCCGGGCGGGCATCACTCCAGGCCAGGTGCAGGGTCCCTACGTCGGAGTCAGGGTACCCGTGGCGCATCTGCCGTACCGCCGGGGTGACGATGAGGTTCCCGGTGTACCCGATGGTGATCCGGCTGGCCTGGGCGGCGGCACGCGTGACTGCCGCAGCCTGTGCGGCCGACCGCAGCAGTGCCCTGGCCCGCGGCAGGAAGGCCTCTCCCGCTTCGGTGAGCCTGCTGCCCTGCGGGGTGCGGTCGAGGAGGCGCGCGCCCAACTGCTGTTCCAGGCGGTGGATCTGGCGGCTCAGGGAAGGCTGCGCGATGTGGAGGGCGGCGGCGGCTCGACCGAAGTGCAGATGGTCGGCGACGACCGTGAAGTACCGAACGAGGCGCAGGTCCAGGTCCACGTCGAGGTCCAGGGAGTCGGGCATGGTCCGACGGTAACGCACTGTGACCCGCAGCCATGCCTGATACGTATTGCCCATTGCGGAACAGGTCTTGGACGCGGAGCGCCGTCACCGAGCACCGTGGAGTCACCACCCCCTTCGTCCCTCCGAGGTGATTCTTCATGCGTGTCTTCGTCACCGGCGCAAGCGGATTCGTCGGCAGCGCCGTCGTCCGTGAACTGCTCGACCACGGCCACCACGTGACCGGTCTGGTCCGCTCGGACACGGCCGCGGCCGCGCTGACCGCTGCCGGGGCCGAGGTGCACCGGGGCGCTCTCGACGACCTCGACAGCCTGCGCAAGGGAGCCGCTGCGGCGGACGGCGTGATTCACACCGCCTACATCCACGACTTCTCCGACATTGCGGCCGCCGCCCGCACCGACCGACGCGCGATCGAGACACTGGGAGCGGCGCTCGAAGGGTCCGGCCGGCCCCTCGTGATCACATCCGGCCTGGGCGGGCTCGCGCCGGGGCGGCTCAGCACGGAAGAGGACAGAGGCGATCCGTCGGCGCCCGCGTCGCATCGCCTCCCGGCAGAAGCACTTGCGCTGTCGATGGCCTCGCGCGGCGTGCGTGCGTCCGTCGTCCGGCTCGCGGCGTCGGTGCATGACGCAGGCGACCATGGCTTCGTCCCGCGGCTCATCGAGATCGCCCGGGCGAAGGGAGTTTCGGCCTACCCCGGCGACGGTTCGAACCGCTGGCCCGCCGTGCACCGCCTCGATGCCGCGGAGCTCTACCGGCTGGTGCTGGAGGAGGGGCCGGCCGATTCCATATTCCACGGGGTCGCCGACCAGGGGGTGCCGGTGCGCGAGATCGCCGCTGTCATCAGCCGGCGCCTGAATCTGCCGGTGGTCGCACTGCCCGCCGAGGAGGCCGTCGACCACTTCGGCTGGCTGGGGGGCTTCGTCTCACTGGACATCCCCGCGTCGAGCGCACTGACGCAGGAGCGGCTGGGTTGGCGTCCCACCAGGCCCGGGCTCCTCGCGGACCTGGACCAGGACCATTACTTCGGTGGGTGACGGGACGTCGGCCGCGGGACTGTAAATCGCTCGTCTGACAGACCCGGGCTTGGCACATGGCAGGGCCCGCGCTGGTGATCTACGCGGGCTCCGCTCTTCTCCACCTCGTCCTGCTGGCGATCATGACCCCGGCCGGCGGCCCCGGCCTCCACGCCAAGCTGCTCTCCTGGGATGGCCTGCTCTACACGGACATCGCCCAGAACGGCTACCCCGACAGCTTCTCCCACACCCCCAGCGGACAGCTGACCGGCAACAACCTGGCCTTCTTCCCCGCCTACCCGGCCCTGATCCGCACCGTTCACGCCCTGACCGGACTCGACTACGGCACCGCCGCGATCACCGCCGCCCACCTGGCGCTGATCTCCGCACTCATCGCCGTCCACGAGCTCCTGAGCCGGCTCTACGACCGCCGCACCGCCGGCATCGCGACCATCCTGCTGGCCGGCGCCCAGCCCATGGCGCTGGTCTTCCTCATGGCCTACAGCGAGTCCTTGTTCCTGGCCCTGGCCGCCGCCACCCTCGTGGCCGCCCACCGCAAGGCCTGGCTCACCGCCGGCTTCCTCGCCCTGCTCACCGGCCTGACCCGTCCCGCCGCCGTAGCCGTGGTCGCAGCCCTGGCCACTGCCGTCGCGCTCCACCTGATACGCGAACGCCGCCTGACCTGGCGCCCGATCACCGCCATCGCCCTGGCCTGCACCGCAACCCCCGCTCACCTCTGGTGGGTGGGTCAACGCCTCCACCAGCCAGATGCCTGGTTCACCATCCAACAAGCCGGCTGGGGCACCCACTGGGACAACGGCCGTGCCTTCATCGACTTCCTCGGCTACGCGCTCACCCGCGCCGACGGCTGGGTCCTCACCAGCACCGCCGTCCTGCTCCTGGCCCTCATCGCCGCCACTGTCATCGCCTGGCAGCGCACCACCTGGCCGCCGCTCCTGGTCTACGGCACCGCCATCCTCATCCTCACCCTCGGGCAGAGCAACTACTACCACTCCAAACTGCGCCTGGTGACCCCCGTCGTGATCTTCGGCGTCCCGCTCGCCCGCACCCTCGTCCGCGCGCGCCCACGTACAGCGGCCATCGTCCTGTCCGCCGCCTCGCTATTCGGCTGCTGGTACGGCGCGTACATGCTCACCACCTGGCACTACGCCATCTGACGGCAACCCACCCGCCCTCGAACAGAGCCCGGCGACGGGGACGGTCCCGGTTGCCAACCCATACCATGGCCCCTTTTGGCAAGAGCCCGATCGACTACGAGCACGAGTACTGGGCCGGCCTCACCGTGGGGCTGGCTGCATAGGAAGGACTCCACAGTTCGAGGGGATTGACAGGTCACGGAGCAGCCCCAACCGCATGACCGTCATCACCAAAGCCGTCCTCACCCTGGAGTGGCAACACTGAAAACGCTCACTGATCCGTGCGGTGCAAGAAAAAGTCTGGGCGCGGTGTCAACCGAGTCCAGATCCCGCGACGTATAGCTCATGCAACGTGACCACCATCGGGGAGCCCATGACCGTCGAGGAGTTCGAGGAGTTCTACATGCATTCTCGGCAGTCCCTGGTGGGGCAGCTGTACCTGATGACCGGTGACCTCCACGAGGCACAGGACGTTGTGCAGGAGGCATTCGTGCGCGCCTGGGTCAGGCGTGGGCGACTCGACCGGGACGCCGGGCCAGAGGCGTGGATCCGGACCGTCGCCTGGCGGCTCGCTGTCAGCAGGTGGCGCAGGCGGGGCAGGTCCCTGGATGCCTGGCGGCGCCATGCGGGCGGGGAGGCGGGCAGCGCCGCAGGCCCCGATCCCGGCACGGTCGCTTTGGTGGCCGCACTGCGGCAGTTATCCGAACGACAGCGCCGGATCGCCGTCCTGTACTACGTCTGCGACCTCACCGTCGAGCAGGTCGCCGCCGAGGTCGGCATTGCGACCGGCACGGTCAAGGCCTATCTCTCTCGGGCACGCGCCGCCCTTGCTTCCCCTCTGTCCGATGCCGAGTTCAAGGAGGATTACGGTGTCTGAGCCCAGCGAGCCCCGCGACCCGGGCCAGGACTTAGCCTTGGCTCCGGCCCTCAAACGGGCCGCCGACGTCCGCGGTCGGCTGGTGCCCGTGCCGGTCGCCCGCATCAAGGCCCTCGGCATCCGTCGCCGACGCCGGGTCCTGGCCACCGCTGCCGCCTGCGTGGTGTGCGTGCTGGGCGGGGGCGGCGCCCTGGCCGCCGCACAGCTCGAGCCGGACCCACGCCCCGGCGCTCCGGTGGTCGAGCCCACACCGACACCCAGCTGTCTCACAGCCTCTCCGCCTGATTCACCCATGCCGGGTTTATCCAATTCGCCGACTTCCTCTGCGGTGAAACCCCCCGTCGGCTCCGGTCCCACGGCCAGCGCGGATTCCACACGACCAGCGTCGAGCAACACGACGTCCACCTCGGTCACCATCAGACGGCTCTCAGGGTCGGCGACGAACGGGCCGTCCGCGGACAACTGTGACAGCGCCGCCACCGCCCCGGACGTCAGCTCTTCACCGCCGGGCGCCGCGAAGTCCACGGCAGCGGTCATACCGCCTCCCGGCTCGTAAGGACACCACCCCCTGTGCCCAAGACTCCGCAGGACGCGCCGCCTTCGCCATTGCCCGAGCTCCCCATACCGGCGCCGGTCACGTCACCCCCGCGTGACCGGCGCCCCCACCCGCCCGGCCGACGCGACCCCTGCCTCCTGGCAGCCGCCCTTTTCGCCGCGTACACGACCCTGTCCGCCGCCCGGTACCGACATCTGGCCACCCGATCCTGGGACCTCGGCATCTTCGAGCAGGCGGTCCGCTCCTACGCCCATCTGCAAGCGCCAGTCGTCGATCTGAAGGGGCCGGGATTCAACGTCCTGGGCGACCATTTCAGCCCGATCCTCGCTCTTCTCGCCCCTGTCTACCGGCTCTTCCCCTCCCCTCTCACCCTGCTCATCGCCCAGGCCGCCCTCTTCGCGGTGTCGACCGTGCCCGTGACCCGTGCGGCGGCCGGTCTGCTGGGCCGTCGGTGTGGCCTCGCGCTCGGGATCGCGTACGGCCTGTCCTGGGGTATTCAACGGGCCGTGGACTTCGATTTCCACGAGATCTGCTTCGCGGTACCCCTGATCGCATTCAGCCTGGAGGCGGTGCTGGCCCGCCGGTGGCGATCCGCGCTGCTGTGGGCGCTGCCCCTGATGCTGATCAAGGAGGACCTGGGTCTGACGGTGGCGGCCATCGCCTTGTTGGTCGCGCTGCGGTCCCGCCGCTCCTCGCCGCGCACGGTCCTCTATGCCCTTGCCTTGGCAGCCCTCGGCGTCGCTGCCACTCTCGTCACCCTCACAGTCGTCATCCCGGCGTTCAACACGACCGGCGGCTACGACTACTGGAGCAAGGTCGACAGCGACTTCTCCCCCTTCGACGGGGCGGACGTCAAACTCCGCACCATCCTGTGGCTGTTGCTTCCGACCAGCGGTCTGCTGGCCCTGCGTTCACCGCTGCTCGTCGTCACCCTGCCCACCCTGGGCTGGCGCCTCCTCTCCTCCGACGACCACTACTGGGGTACTGACTGGCACTACAGCGCGGTCCTGATGCCGGTCGTCTCGCTGGCCCTCGTCGACGCGATCGTCCACACACGCGTGAGCTCACGGCCGTCGCTGCGTTCGTATGCGCACCATCTGCCCGCCACCGTCGCCGGGGCCGCGCTGGCTCTCACTACCACACTCCCGCTGTCCGCGCTGACACTGCCCACCACCTATGACACGCCCGACTCCGTTGTCCACATCGAACGTGCCCTGGACCGGATTCCGGACGGTGCGACGGTCGAGGCCGGCATCGGGCCCAGCAGCCGCCTCACCTCCCGCTGCCGCGTCTTCTGGATCGGCAACACCCAAGGCGTCACCCCCGACTACATAGTCCTGGACAGCACCAGCAAGTGGATCGACGCCCCGCAGAGGTACGCCCGCCAACTCCACCCGGACACCCGCTACACCATTGCCGACGCCGCCTACGGCTACGTCGTCCTCAGACGTGGCACGTGATCGCCAAGCGCACGCGGCGTCGGGACGACGTAGCAGCCCACCCGGACCGACGCCGCCTACGAGTCGGCGTAGAAGGCGGGCGCCGATCACAGGTTGTCGGTCACCAGAGCGAAGGCCCTCTTGCCGACGGCGGCCGGTCCGAGGTGGGTGAAGGTCAAGTCTTCGAAGACGTGGCAGGAGACGGGGACTCCCACCTCCTGCCGGGCACCGAAGCCGGCCATCCGAGAAGCCGCAAGCCTCTCCCGTGTGGCGGGGATCATCTAACCTGCGGACCGCTTCGGGCGTCTCAGAAGTGTTCCGTGACCGCGTTTCTGTCAGTCCATCAAGGAGACCGAATGCTGAGACTTCGACGGCGACATGCCACCACACCAGCAGTGAGTCCTCGCATGCCGCAGCGTCAGCAGGCCCGAGGAGATCGCCTGTTACCCCACTTGCGCACGGCTCGGCAGCAGGGCGGGGCACCGCGCCGGCTGCTGGCGGTCGCGGCCGGTGTGCTGCTCATGGCCGTCACTGCGAAGCCGGCTGTCGCATCGTCCGATCCCCTGGCATGGGCACCGTGTGCCGACCGCCCTGAATTTGAATGCGGCACTCTGACCAGGCCAATCGACCCCGACCGCCCAGGCGGTGACACATTCCCCATGGCCGTGGCCCGCCACCGTGCGACCGATCCCGACCGCCGCATCGGTGTGCTGGTGCTCAACCCGGGCGGCCCTGGCCTATCTGGCGTCAACTTCACGTTCGGCGCACAATCCTATTTCAGCCCAGAAGTGCTGGAGCGTTTCGACATCGTCGGTTTCGACCCGCGGGGCGTCGGACTCAGTCAACCGGTGCGCTGCTCCTCGGAACTGTACTTCGGCGGACCCACGACACATCCCGCCGACCAGGCCGGATTCGAGAGGCTGCGCGAGCACAGTCGGCAACTGCGCGAGGACTGTGCCCGGCGCTCCGGGCCGATCATGGACCACGTCTCCACCGACGACGTCGTGCGCGACATCGACGCCCTGCGCCAGGCGCTGGGAGAGCGGAAGATCAGCTACTACGGGCTGTCCTACGGCACGGTCATCGGCCAGCGCTACGCCGAACGCTACGGCGACAACGTGCGCGCGACGCTGCTGGATTCGGTGGTGGACCGGGGCCTGAACGCCCGGGACTATGTGGCGGCATCCGCCCGAGCCGCCAGGGACGTGTTGGAGGAGTGGGTGCGGTGGAACGCCCGCACCCCTTCCTCACCGCTGCACGGGCAGAACGTCGAAGCCCTGTGGGACGGCCTGATGGCCAGGGCGGCCCGGGGCGAGCTCGTAGATCCGGGCGCTCCGGACAGCCGGATCACCACGTACGACCTCAGCGACTACCTGACCGCAGCGGCCTACGGTCCGGACTGGGCCGACGTCAGCTCGTGGGTACTGTCACTGCACGAGGGCAATGTCACCACGCCGCAGGCCGCACGTTCGGACGTCCCGGATGACACCCCGCTGTACGCCACCGCGTTCACGGCCGCCTCCTGTGCCGATCTGAGCTTCCGCGTGCGCACCTTCGCCGAGTACGAGGCGCTGACGCGGGTGGAGAAACAGATTTCCCCCCGCACCGTCGGCTCAGCCCGCGGCAACGCGGCGCTGACCAACTGCCTCGGCAGCCCCGAAGCCGTTAACCCGCAACGGCCCGGCACCATGCGCACACAAGTGCCCGCCCTGCTCCTCAACAGCAGGCACGACCCCGCAACCTCGCACGAGAACGCCACCGCCGTGCAGCGCCAGCAGGGCAAGGCGGCCGTGCTCGTGACCTACGAGGGGTCCGGGCACGGCGCGTACGACCGCAGCGACTGCACCCGACAGGTCAGCGACAACTACCTGCTGAAGCTGACCGTGCCACGCAACGGGCTCTCGTGCCCTTCAGCAGACCAGTGACGCCCACACCTGCACGGCGCCCGTTGCCGACGGCGCAGGGGAAATGGATGTGGGTAGTCCGAGGCGGAGCAAAAGTATTGACTGCGGTGCGTGCCGCAGGCTTTGCCCCCATCGCATGGAGCAGGTTCAGATTTGACCGCCATATCACCCGCGAGCTGTGGCGGTATCAACTCGACGTCGCAACCCGCGAGCGCATCGATGTGATGGACATGATCATGCCGGCGGGTGAATCCCTGTACATCTTTCTTCGCGACACGGTCGCGTCCGAGTCGGGGGCACCATCCACGACCAGACTGGGCGACTTGAAGGGGCCGACCCACCCTCAGCACCGGAAAGCACATCACCTGAGGTGGATCGCGGGAGCGACCCAGGCCTCGGTGCTCACCTACATTCACGTCGCGGACGAACCCGCGGACATACTCAGGGAGTTGGGCGTCCTCTTCGACGGACCGGAGCGCAAGCGCCTGCTGGGTGCCCTCGACAGTCATCAGGACGTCACGCATCAGGTGCTGGGGGCCTTGTACGCCTCTCCCCAGAGTTCGAAGCCGACGGTGCCCGCCGTGGTGTCGGCGAGCCAGGCGCGGAAGGCGTCCACGTCGGCGTCGGGCAGCCCGATCCCGATCGTGACGGCCTCCCCGTACCGCACGGCGCGGACCTCGCGTCCGGTGGCGCGCAGGTCACTGGACCTTGCCGGCCCGCTGGTGGTCGACGGTGACGGTGGCCAGCCGGAAGCGCCGACGGGTGCGGGTGCCGAGGGACCAACACCTCGCCGACCGCGCCTCCGTACGCCCTGATGAGCGCCCCGGCGCCGAGTTCCACGCCGCCGTAGTAGCGGGTGACGACGCGGCGACGCAGCGCATGTCGCGGCGCAGCAGCATCTGGTGCATGGGGACGCCGGCGGTGCCGCCGGGCTCGCCGTCGTCGCTCGCCTTCTGCACGGCGGCGTCGCCGCCGATGACTTAGGCGTAGCAGTTGTGGGTGGCGTCAGCGTGCTCCCGGCGGACGGCCGCGACGAAGTCCTGGGCCTCCCGCTCGGTGGCGGCCGGGGCGAGCGCACAGGAAGCGGGAGCGGTTGACCTCGGTGTCGTGGACGCCCGCGCGGGCGACGGTGCGGTCTCGTCCTGCATCCGGCCAGCCTAATCCGGGGTGTAGGCGGCTCGGTCTGGTCCCCACAAGGGGCCGACGGACGGCGGAACGCCTTCGGTCCTCTTGGTCCTGCTGTCGGGCCCTGTGGTGCCTGTGACCGTTGGAACCCGTGGCTCCGTTCTGCTTTTGCCACGTGCAAGGTGCAGGTCCTTCTTTGCATGTCACGGGTGTGCGCCAGAGCGGACGCTCGCGCTTCGGGGGTTGTTCGAATAAGTGCCTCATAGGTTGGAGGAGTTTTGCGCGCTAACAGGAATAGGGCAGGCGCGGCCATGGTGGCCGCTCTGCTGACGGCCGGGCTTTTATCGGGTGCCACCGTGAGCACCGCGGCGGCCTCGGGGAGCGGCGGGACCGCGGCGGGGACGTCAGGGGCGGTGGCAGGGCAGGCGCGGACGAGCGTCTCAGTGGTAACGCTGATCACCGGTGACCGGGTCCACGTCGACGGCCGGGGCCAGGTGACGCGGGTGCAGCCCGCGGAGGGCCGCACTGGCGTCGGGATGCGGGTCAACCGTGTCGCCGGGCAGGTGTATGTGCTGCCGGACGACGCCGCGCGCCTGGTTGCCGAGAAGAGGGTGGACCGGCGGCTGTTCAACGTCACGGGCCTGCTGAAGGCTCGGTACGACGACGCGCACCGGGCGTCGCTGCCGATCATCGTGTCGTATGGGAAGAACGCAGGGCGCAGGGCGGAGGCGAAGTCGGCCATCGCCGAGGCGGACATCTCGGTGCGGCGGAGCCTGCCCACGCTGCGTGGTGAGGCGTTGACGGCGCCCAAGGACGACATGCCGGAGGTCTGGGAGGCGCTGACCGCCGGGGGTGACTCGCGGACCGGGGGCCGGGAGACCGCCGCGGGGATCGAGCGGGTCTGGCTGGACGGCAAGCGGAAGGCCATGCTGTACAAGAGCGTGCCGCAGATCGGCGCGCCGGCCGCGTGGCAGGCGGGGTACGACGGCAAGGGCATGAAGGTCGCCGTCCTCGACACCGGGGTCGACGCGGAGCACCCCGACCTCAAGGGCCTCGCCGTCGAGAGCAAGGACTTCTCCGGCTCCGGCAGCACCCTCGACAACCAGGGTCACGGTACGCATGTCGCCTCGACGGTGGCGGGTTCCGGGGCGAAGTCGGGCGGCACGTACAAGGGCGTCGCGCCCGGCGCGACGATCATCAGCGCGAAGGTGCTGGACGACTCCGGGTTCGGTCAGGACTCCGGGATCGTCGAGGGCATGCAGTGGGCCGCCGACCAGGGCGCGAAGATCGCGAACATGAGCCTCGGCGACGTCGACACCCCGGAGGTGGACCCGCTGGAGATGGCGGTCGAGAGGATCTCCGCGGAGAAGAACGTCCTCTTCGTCATCGCCGCGGGCAACGCCGGACCGACCCCGGATACCATCGGCTCGCCCGGCAGCGCTCCCTCCGCCCTGACCGTGGGCGCCGTCGACAGCAAGGACGGGATCGCCGACTTCTCCAGTGTGGGCCCGGCGGCGGACGGTTCGCTGAAGCCGGATCTCACCGCGCCGGGTGTGGACATCGTCGCGGCGAGGTCCACGACCGGCCGGCTTTCCTCGCGCGGGGCGCCGGACGGTTACCTCGCCCTGTCCGGTACGTCGATGGCGACTCCGCATGTCGCGGGTGCCGCGGCGATCCTGGCGCAGGAGCACCCGGACTGGAGCGGGCAGCGCATCAAGCAGGCGCTGACAGCTTCGGCCAAGCCGTCCGCCGGGCTGACCGTGTACCAACAGGGCACCGGCCGTGCCGACCTGGCGAAGGCGGTCGGGCAGACCGTCGTCAGCGAGCAGACCTCGGTGAACTTCGGCCTCCAGCAGTGGCCGCACACCGACGACAAGCCGGTAACCAAGCAGATCACCTACCGCAACACCGGCACCAAGGCGGTCACCCTCGACCTGTCGCTGGAGACCACCGGTCCCGACGGCAAGGGGGCTCCCGGCGGGTTCTTCACCCTGGACGACCGGCAGATCACCGTCCCGGCCGGCGGCACGGCGAGCGTCCCCCTCGCCGCGGACACCAGCGTCGGCAGCACGGACGGCGGCTTCACCGGCGCGGTCGTCGCCAGGGCAACCGACGGCGGCCAGAGCGTCCGTACGACCTTCGGTGCCGTCCGTGAGATCGAGTCCTACGACATCACCCTCAAGTTCATCGACACCGAGGGCAAGCCCTCCGCGTCGGACGCCGTGATCTTCGGCCACGATGTCGACTTCTGGAAGGGCGCGGCCGACAGGGACGGCGACGGGGTCGCCAAGATCCGGGTGCCCAAGGGCACGTACACCCTCGACACCGTGATCCGGACCCCCAGGGCGAACGCCGAGCCGGACAAGGCCCTTATGGTCCAGCCGAAGCTGGTGCTCACCGAGAACACCACGGTCACCTTCGACGCCCGCAAGGCGAAGCCGGTCAGCATCACCGTGCCCGGGTCCGCGAAGCTCGTCGGCGGGCTCTCGAGCTGGAGCATGAGGGCCACCCCCTCCCCGTCCTCGCGCACCACGGGCAGGGTGGTTCCCATGTTCCCCGAGTACTGGGAGAACGCCCGTTTCGGCCAGGTCGGCGCACCGGTTCCGGCGGAAATGTTCAACGCGCAGGTCGGCGGTCTCTGGCAGAAGGGCAGCACCACCTACAGCGCGATGTACAACCGCACCGGTTCGTTCTACACCGGGTTCACCCACAAGGCCGCCGAGAGCGAATTCGCCCTGGTGAACCTCAAGCTCGGCACCTCCGCCAAGAACCGCAAGGCCACGTTCGTGCCTTTCTGGGCAACGGACGCGGGAGAGCTCGGTGCGAGCACCGAGCCGTTCGCCGTGCCCGTCGTCGCGAAGGCCTATGTCTCCTCGCCCCAGGGCCTCGGCTTGAGGTTCAGTGCCCAGCTCGACGAGGAGGAGGGGTTCACCGAGGTTACGCAGGAGGGTGCGGAGCCGAAGACCTACGAGGCGGGGAAGACGTACACGGAGACGTTCAACGTCGGTGTGCTCAGCCCACGGGTAACTCCGCTGGACGAAAACGAGCGGATCGGTGACGAAATGATCTTCTGCATGGGTGAGTTCTCCGACAGTGCCAGTCACTTCGGCAGGTCGCCGGCCGCCACGCAGCGGTCCACGCTCACCGTCGACGGCAAGAAGGTCATCGACGAGGAGGGCAGGCTGTGCCTTCTCGCCGACGGCCTTCCCGCCGAGTCCGCCAAGTTCAAGGTCAGCACGGACGCGACACGTTCCGCGTCGGTCGCGGGTGTCTCCACCCTGGTCGCGGCGTCCTGGACGTTCACGTCAAAGACGGTCACGGGCACCAAGCCCGCCAAGCTGCCGCTCTCCGTGGTCGCCTTCAACCCGGAGCTGGATCTGACGAGCACCGCGAAGGCGGGCAAGAAGCTCACCGTCCCGCTCTCCATTCAGGGTCCGGCAGCGAAGAACTTCAAGTCCCTGATCGTGCAGGTCTCTTACGACGGTGGCAAGAAGTGGGCCGAGACCGAGGTCACCACGGAGAACGGTAAGCGCACCATCTCGCTGCACCACCCGAAGGAGGCCAAGTCGGTCTCCTTCAAGGCGAAGCTCACGGACAAGAGCGGCAACACGTACGACGTCACCATCGAGAAGGCGTACCTGCTCAAGTAACGCCTGCTCCGCGGAACGCCTCTGCAGAGCGGAATGCCTGCTCCGCTCAGCCAGCCGGTGAGCCGGTCGGGCGGCCACGCGCCCGGGGACCCCCCAAGTCCTCGGGCGCGTTGGGCATTTCAGCGGGAGCGACGAAGGCGAACCGGGCGCCGCGGGCAAAGGCGGCCGCCCCACTCAGGACCACCGACCCTGTCCGGGGGAGTCCGGTCAGGTCGAGGCATCTTTCCATGGACGTGTGTTCGCCGCGGACTGGTCGAGCATGCTGGTGTAGTTGAGCACGTCCGAGGGGTTGGTCGTCACGTCGGCGGCCGTGCGGCACGACCGGGTGCAGGACCAACCGAGGGGGCCAACGCCTTCCGCGCCGACGCGACGCAGGCCTCGCCCGCAGAAGCGCACCCACTGTGGCCCCGAGAACATCAGTAACAACGTGTGAACCTCTTATTAACTGACGTCGCGTTAGGTAGGACCGTGCTTCCCCACGTCCCGGGAGGGGGCGTCGACGTTCATGGGAGCGCTCCCATCAGGGAGCTGCTGGAAGGAGTCTTGTGGCTACGAGCACACGAACCCTGCGACGGAGGCTGGCGATACCCTTGCTGGCCCTCGTCCTGGCCGGAAGCGGCACGGTCGCCACTCGGGGTACGGCAACGGCGGCACCCGCCGAGCCGGACACCTCGGCAGGCAGCGGTGTCAGCTCTGGACTGAGACCCGAAGGAGATCGGGTCGACCTGACCGGGGGCGCCGGCCGGTTCAGACCGGGCCAGACCGGTAAGTCCGAGGCAGAGCAGAAGCAAACGCCCACCGGCCGCACTCCGTACATTGTGGAGCTCGCCGAGGATCCGGTGACGACGTACACGGGCAAGGTCTCGGGGCTGGCCCGGACCCGCCCGGCCCCGGGCGAGCAGCTGGAACCGCAGTCGGGGGCGGCGAAGGCGTACCGGAAGCACCTGGGTACCCAGCGGACGGCCGTGGCCAAGGCAGCCGGCATTACGGTCAACGAGGTCTACACCACGGCCTTCAACGGATTCTCCGCCACGCTGACTTCCACTCAGGTCAAGGCACTGAAGGCGGACAAGCGGGTCCGCTCGGTCACTGAGTCCCAGATGGTCAGTCTCAGCCAGGCGTCCCTTGGTGACACCACGCCGCAGCCGACGACTGGCACAGCAACAGGCACAGCCGGAACAGCCACGACTGCGGCATCGGTAACCGGGCCCCAGGCGACCAGAGCGCGGAAGTCCACCGCGCGGAAGTCCACCGCGCGGAAGCCGGGCAGAAGCACCGGCGCCGGGACCGTGATCGGCGTCCTGGACACCGGCATCTGGCCGGAAAGCCCGTCGTTCGCCCGGAAGATGTCTGACCCGGCGGGCTGGCACGGCACCTGCCAGACCGGCTACAAATTCGCCGCCGAGCACTGCAACGGCAAGATCGTCGGCGCCCGGTACTTCGCCGACACGGTCCTCGCGGCCAATGGCGCGCTGCCCGAGGGCGAGGTGCTCTCCCCCCGGGACATGGTCGGGCACGGTTCGCACACGGCGTCCACCGCCGCCGGCCTGCCCGTCGACGACGTCACCATCTCGGGGCGGAACTTCGGTTCGATCTCCGGTGTGGCCCCGGACGCGCAGATCGCCGTCTACAAGGTCCTCTGGGGCGGCATGGGGTACGACGCCGACATCATCGCGGGCATCGACGCGGCGGTCGCCGACGGCGTACAGGTGCTGAACTACTCGATCGGGACGGTGTTAGGGGACACCGAGCCGAACACGCCGATCGGCAACGCCTTCCTCAACGCCACGGTGGCCGGAGTCTTCGTCACGGCCGCGGCCGGCAACACCGGCTTCAGCAGCGCGGTCAGCAACACGCAGCCGTGGGTCACCACGGTCGGCGCGGCGGTGACCAAGGTCAACGCGGGAACGGTCCGGCTCGGCGACGGCACCTCGATCACCGGCGCCTCCCTGGACGTGCTCCCCGGCGGCCGATCCCTGCCGCTGGTCTTCGGCGAGCAGGCCGGCACGTTGGACAAGGGCTCGGCATACTGCTTGCCCGGCAGTCTGGACCCGGCGAAGGTGAAGGGCAAGGTGGTCGCCTGCGCCCTCGACAACCCGTACAACGCGGTGAACGAGCTCAAAGCCAAGGGCGCCGCGGCCATGGTCCTCTTCGACCCGAACGGCAACTTCAGGGTCAGCAGCATCTACGACTTCCCGGTGCTCTACCTGAACACCAAGGAGCAGGCCGGCAAGATCTTCAACTACCTGATGAGGCACCCGGCCGACGGCACCGCACGACTCACCTCGAGCAGCGACGGCTCCAATGCGCCGAGCGTCGCGGACTACTCTTCGACGGGGCCGGACAAGATGCACTTCGGGCTCATGAAGCCCGACCTGGTCGCCCCCGGCAGCGACATTATCGCGGCCGTCTCCCCGCCGGGGAACTTCGGCCGGCAGTACGACGCGTACTCGGGGACCTCGATGGCAGCCCCGCACGTGGCCGGTGAGGCCGCGATCCTGCGGGCCGAGCATCCCGACTGGTCGCCCGGCGCGGTTGCCTCGGCGTTGCACACCACCGCCGACACCGTGGGCAACACCAGCCCGCTGGCCCAGGGCAGCGGGCTGTCGTCGCTGGAGCGGGCCGCCGATCCGGGGCTAATCATCGAGCCGGACGTCAAGAGCCTGATCGCCTTCAGTGAGGTGGCTCAGCCCGACGGCCGCGAGCTGAACCTGCCGTCGATCGCGCTGCGCGAGTACGACGGGACCAAGCCGGTGGTGTTGACCCGCAAGCTGACCAACGTCGGCAGCAAGCGGGAGACGTACCGTGCCTCGACCAGGGGGCTGGAGGGCATGCAGGTCAGCGTCTCACCAGCAGTGGTGACGGTGGCACCGGGCAAGACCGCCTCGGTCACCATCACCCTGCGGCGCGGCATCGCACCGTGGGACCGCTACGTCACCGGCGCGATCACCTGGCGCAGCGCCGCCCATCAGGTACGGATTCCGGTTGCCGCGCGCCCGTGGGGCATCACGCCCCGGCAGTACGACGACAACCTGGAGGAGTTCGGCCGGCTCGCGGACGGCGCCTACGGCGTGATCGAGCCGGGCTTCACCGGCCCGGTTTCCGGCCGGTCGACCGGCTACGCCCCCTTACGGTGGGAGTCGTACTCGATGCCGACCGGGGTCCGCGGCGGGGTCTTCGACCGGAAGGCCCTCGGGGTGCGGGCGCACTCCTTCAAGGTGCCGGCGGGCAGCGCCGGAATCGTCGTGAAGACCGAAACCGACGACCCGGACACCAACCTCGACCTCTGGTTGTACAAGGGCGACAAGCTGGTGTACCGAAGCGCCGCCAGCTGGAGCAGCTCCGAGCAGGCCTGGGTCTTCATGCCGGAAGCGGGCATCTACACGGCGTATGTCTTCGCACAGGACTCCGGCCGCCCGGTCGTCGACTACCGACTCGGCCACGTCGTCCTCAGCCGTAACGGCCACTACAAGCCGGCGACGCTGGCACTGCCGACCGCAGTGGAGCGTGGCACGACACCGCCGTACAAACTGCGGCCGGACGCTCCGCTGAAGCCGGACCTCGAGTACTGGGCGTACACCGAGTTGCGCACCAAGGGGCAGGTGGTCCCTGGCCAGTTGGTGTCCACGACCCAGGACTCCTGGCAGTGACGCGGTAACCCCCGGGGGCCACGGCTACCCGAGTGGCCGGTGGGGCGGGGCCGAGCGGCTCCCGCCCCACAACCGGCTCGGACTACGGACAGCAAACCGCGAAGCAGCCGAGTAATACTCGACCCATCACAGATGACTGATCCAGCGATCGTTGCGATCGGTGGCCGTATTCAATGTTGGCGATGTATCTTGGATGCATACATTATGGATGTTGGAGGGTGTCCGGTGTCCGTCACGCAGATTGATCTCGACGACGAGGCGCTGGCCGAGGCCATGCGGCTCATGGGTGCCACGACGAAGAAGGAGACCGTCAACGCGGCTCTTCGGGACTACGTGGCGCGGATCAAGAGGCTCGAGGCCGCGGAGAAGCTGGCCGCGCGAGGTTCGCGTGGCGAGTTCGAGCAGGCCGCAGCGGTGCATGACGCCCAGAAGCGTGCGCGACGCGAGGCCTTCGAGTGATCACGTATCTCGTGGACACCTCGGCTCTGTGGCACCTGTTCCGCACCCCAGGTGCGCTGCGCCCCTGGGAGGGACACATCGCCGCCGGGGTATTCCACCTCTGCGAGCCGACACGTACCGAATTCCTCTACTCGGCGACCAGCCCGTCTCACCGAGATGAGCTGGCAGAGGAACTGGACGCGCTCTGCCTGCTCTCTCCGGTTCCGAAGAACGCATGGCGGTGGGTCGACACCGCTCAGTACAAACTGACCCAGCGCGGCCAGCATCGGGCGGCGGGAGCAATAGATCTGTTGGTGTGTGCGACAGCTGTGCACCATGGGCACACCGTCCTCCACGTGGACAATGACTTCGGGACGGTGGCCGGAGTCCTCAAGGAAGTTCAGCAGCGAGACGCACGAGCCTGATCGCCTGAGGAAGGGCCCACGTGCGTCGGTCCTTTGACCTCTCAGCCCTACCTGATTCTGCTGGCGGGTATGCGAGTCGAGGAATGGCGGCGACCGGGGCTGTAACGGCCCAGCGGGACAGCGGTGTGGGTGGTGTCCGGTCCTCAGGGCGGCCACCTCAGCGGCGAGAGTCGCGCCACCGATCGCGATGTCACCCTCCCCGGCTCGGCTCGCAGCCGCTCGATCTCCTCCGCCCGGCCTCCGGAGGCCGGGCGGGCATTCCCCTGCACCGCCGCTGCCAGCGGCGGAACAGTCCGTAGAGCGTCTGCCAGGGTCCATCGCAGGGCGGGAGGCCCCGCCACGGAGCGCGGGTCCGCACTCGCCGCCGAATGAAAAAGCCGTCGTTCGCACGCGGCACCACGAGGCCCCCGCGAGCCGCTCAACGCTGCGCGGTGGTCGGCGCGGGGCTGGGCCTTCGATGACATGGCTTGACTCAGCTCGCGCAAGGCTGCAGACGCTCCCCAGGGAACTCCGCCGATGCGCCGGTGGACATCGCCGGAATCCTTCCGCGCGCGGCAGACAGACCATGGAAGGCGCGAACCGCCTGGTTCTTCACCTGTGGCGTCAACGAGGCGAGCGGCACGGCCGAATCCCGTGCCGAGAAGGCATCCTGACCGACACCGTCATCGACGCCTGCCCGCCGATCTGGCAGCCCGTGCCCGACTGGGGCGCGGTCACCCGGCGCGCCCCGGACCTCACCATCCGCACAGCACTCACCCTGCACAGCGACAGCCATCCCATCGAACTCCACCACCCCGGCCACCCCGCGCACACCAGCGGCGACCTGATCGCCTGGCTCCCCGAACAACGCGTGCTGTTCGCAGGGGACCTGCTCTTCCACCGTGTCACCCCACTGGTGTTCATGGGCTCCCTGGACGGCGCTCTCCGCTCGCTGGACTGGATCGCCTCCTTCGCACCCGGGCACGTGGTGCCGGGCCACGGCCCCGTCATCGACGCACACATCCTGCCGGCGGTCCTCGACCAGCACCGCGCGTACTACCGACTCGTACACACCACCGCCCAGACCGGCCTGCGCGACGGCCTCACACCCCTGCAAGCGGCGCGCACCTGCCGCCTCGGCCCCTTCGCCGACCTGCCCGACGCAGAACGCATCGTCCTCAACCTGCACCGCGCCTACGCCGACACCACCGGCCACCCCTTCGACCTCCCCCAGGCATTCAGCGACGCGATCGCCTACAACTCGGGCCCCCTGCACACCCGGGTCTGACCCGGCGTCGGCCTACGGCCTACCTCACGAAGCGTGCATTGCCCCACCACCATTCGAGCCCCTTCCCGAGCTGGCGGGAATCGACTGCGTGCCCCCTCGAAGTCGTCCATCCGAGGGTGCGTTCGGGACGCGTTCGGGACGCGTTCGGGGCACAAGGATAGGAACAGACCGACAAGGACTGAGTAGCTCCGACATAGCTCATCCGGTCTGACCTGCAAAAACGCTAAGGATGAGCGTTGATCGGCAAGGGCCGCCAAGATCCTCAAGGGACTCATAATCCGTCGGCCGTGGGTTCGAGTCCCACCCGCGCCACCAGTGCAGGTCGCTGACGTGCGGAAACGTCCCTTCCAGGGGCGCCGGAACCCCAACTCGGGCTGAACGGACTGAATCCGCTGCTCGCGAGTTCGGGATCTCGTGAGTCTCGTGCTGTTCGGAAGTGCCTTGATTCCTCTGACCTGCGACGGAACAGCTGAGCAAGATTGTTGTTGGCCTCCGGGTCCGCTGTCCTGGGACTCGAAGCCAAGGTCCAGGGACCAGACAGGGACCAAGACGGAGCCGACATGGTGCGTCGCCTGTGTGGGATCCAGGGCCGGGGCACTTCTCATCCACTGGCTGTAGGCCGTCGTCCGCGATGTACCCGGTCGGATGCCGCGCGCACGAGACGTAGTGGATGGTGGTGCGTCTTGGTGCTGTCAGTCGGGACGGCGCGTGTTGCTGATGGCGGCTGATCGGCGATCCCGGTTGTTGAGGGTCCGCTGTGCCGAAGAGCGGTAGTCGCCCTTGCCGCTCATTGATCGTGGCGTCGGCAAGCGCACTGGACTGTCCGGAAACGGCCCGAACAGAAAACGGCCCTGTGTCGGGTCATGCAGCGCGTAGTGTCTCCCCACCCGAACTCGACGCCGCCACACGGCATGTCCGCGACTTCGCCGCCATGATGCGCGACCTGCGCGGTGACCAGCTTCCCGGCTGGATGGACCGCGTCCTCGCCGATGAACTGCCCGCCCTGCACAGCCTGGTGAACGGGTTGCAGCGTGACCTCGATGCGGTTACCGCGGCCCTGACCAGCCCGTGGAGCTCGGGCCAGGTCGAGGGGCAGGTCACGAGAGTCAAACTCCTCAAGCGCATGGGGTTCGGCCGGGCGCACCTCGACCTCCTCCGCCGGCGAATCCTCCTCAGCCCGTGATCACGGACGACGTCACAAGATCGTTGACAGAGCCCGTAATTCCACAGGACAGTTCTCCGCCCCGGCCCCGGTACCACTGGACCACGGACCCGACTTCTACGCCCCGGCGCTGCTCCCCCCGACGGCCGGTGGTGCTGTGGAGCTGGGTCTGGGAAGCCCGCCACCCCGACTGGGCAGCCGCCTCCGGCTGGGCCGGCGTCCTCACCGTCCCCCGCGAACTCACCCCCGCCGACGACGGCACCGGGGGTGGGCAGTGGCGCGGCCGAAGCCAGGGGAGTCGTGGTGAGCGTGGCCGCGACGGGCGCGGGGTACAGCGCGTGACCAAGGCCTCCGGATACGGACCAGCCGAGCCCTCACCAGCGCGGTCGCCCACTTCGGGGCGGTGCGTACCTTGCCCAGCACACGCCAGTTCTTCAGGTGGGCGAGCCTGCAGCGGCAAGGGGCTGTACACCCTGGACGCGGTCACCGGCACCCCCGAAGTGGCGTTCCCAGGCGGGCCGCGACATCGTGCCCGGTGGTGGCCGAGGAGCGTATCCACTTCGGCGCCACCGACCACATGCTGTACACCCTCAAGGCCGACGACGGCCACCTCCGCTGGAAGCTGGAGACAGGCAGCGAGATCACCGGCTCCTCGGTGGTCCAGCGCAGACCCGTGCGTGTCGCGGTGGACGCGGAGAAGGGGACGGCGCGTACGTTCTGAGGGCGGCGGTGGGGGCTCCGGCGGTCCCGGCGATTCCGGCAATCGGAACCGAGGGCTACTCGGCGGTCAGCCCCAGCTGGCTCCGCCATTCGTGAGTGAGCCCCCACAGTTCGGCGACGGGCACCACGTTCTTCGAACGCCGCGCCCGCTCGCCCCCCTCGGCTGCCCACAGCGGCGGGTACACCAGGATCCCCTGGTCCCCGGACAGGTGGGCGACCTGCTCCCGCCAGTCCGGCCAGCGGTTGTCGGCGTAGTAGGCGTCCAGGTCACCGGTGAGCGCCCAGGACAGGAAATCCGAGTACGGCAGCTCCAGGTCGTCCCACTCCAGTGTGTCCGGAGCCAGGTAGTGCACGTCGCCAGGGTCGCCGTCGAACGCGCCGCCGTTGAGCGCGAAGAAGCCGCCGACCGCGTCATGGGCGACCAGCAGAGCCTTGCCGGACAGGCCGAAGGTGTCGACGGTGCCGTCGTTCCATGACCTGAGACTCCCGGACATCCGCTCCGAGCCGGATCCCAGCACCCGCAGCCAGCCGGAGTCGATCAGCAGCCCCCCGGTCTCGTAGGCGATCGCCCCGAGCGGCGAGCGGACGGTGACCTGCAACTGCTGGAGGGTCTGCTCGGCCTGCCGTTCGTCTCGCGGGAGGACCTCGACGCGGTCGCCCGCCGACGCGAGCCATTCCTGGATCATCGGCCAGGCCGGTTCGTCGGTCTCCAGCAGCTCCGCAACTGACTTGCGTGTCACGACTTCCCCTTTGTGCGGTGTAACGACAGTCAACCACGCCCCTCCGGCATCAGCCGGACTGCATCACGAGGTGGACGTCGGAGAAGTCCGCTTCCCGGAGCGCCTGCTCGCGGACGAAGAAGTACAGCATCCCGCCGTCCCCCCACACCATGTCCTTCGACTCGGCGAGCTGCAGCAGCAGCCGCCAGTCATCGGGCGCGGACCCCCGCCCGGTGTCGGCCAGGCACTCCTGCTGCAGGTCGCCCTGCAACTGCCAGGGATGTCCGAGGAGTTGGTGCGCCCCCTCCGCCGCGTACAGCTCGTCGACGCTCTCCAGCAGGTCGGTGTACGCGTCGGACTCGTCCTCGTCGAGGGCGAGTGCCTCCACGGCGGCGGACTCCAGCGGCGGGAGGGTGAGCCGGTGGGCGAAGCGCAGGTTCCGGGGAGCAGGGCTCCCGGCCACCTGTGTCGCGCCGTCGGAGCCTCGAGGGCCGCCGGGACAGTGGATCACCCGCCAACTGCCGGGTTCGGGCGGGTAGTCCTCGAGCGCGGATGCCTGGAAGAAGAACAGCAGCCGGCCGTCGCGGGGCAACTCGCCCGCCCCGTCGAAGGGCCGGAGCTCCGCCGGTCGCAGGTCGGCGAGGAGCGGCAGCGGCTCGCCGCGCCAGGTCGGCCAGTCGAGCCCGGCGGGGAGCCCGGCGGCGGGGCCGAAGGCGGAGCGGTCCGCCGTGGCGCTCTCCTGCTCGGCCTCGGCGACGGCGACGGCCGGCCTCAGCAGACCGGCCAGTTCCTCCGCCGACCGGGCGACTCCGCTGTCCCGGATCAGGGAGTTGATCTGATCCCTCATGGTGACCTCCCGTGGAGGGCCCGGACAGTTCTGCTGTCCGGGCCCGGTCCGTGAGCCGTGGGTTGGTGGGCCAGTGGTCTCGTGGGTTATGGCACGAAATTTATCTGGAACTGCGTGCCGTCGGGTTGGCCGCTCAAAGCCTTGCCGACGGTGGATCCGGATCCCCGGTTGTCGCTGGGGTCGATGGCGCGCACGCTGGCCCCGGCGCCGCCCTCGGCGGTCATGGCGAACGGATACTCGTCGCGGTCCTTGCCCTTCACCCTCTTGTGCCCCTTCAGGGAGAGCTTCCGCCGCTTGTTGCACTTCGTGTCCTTGTTGGCGGTGCCGGGCGGGTCCCTCCGGTCCAGCGTCAGGACCGCCGGCGCGCCCGCGGCGATGGCGTCCTTGATGTGCTGTGTGGACTCGGGGTACTTGGACTCGCTCAGGTCGACCTTGACGACGTTCCCGGCGAGGGGCACCACGTTGTTGCCGTCGCCGGAACCGCTGCCCGCCGCCGGTGCGGCGTGCACCGCGGCCTCGTCCAGGCACGGGTCGTAGCCGTCCTCCTCCGAGGTGATCACATCGCTGATCAGCTCTTCGTTGGCGTCGTTGGTGAGCGTTGCCTGGATCGTGCGGATCTCGCTGTCGATGTCTTCCAGCGCGGTGGTGATGCTGATGTCGTCGTCGCAGTCCAGCGACTCCTGGTCGGTCGACAGGATGGATTCCTGCTGCTCCCACTCGGGAAGCGCGCTCGCCAGGAGATCGTCCAGCCGGAACGCGGCGGTCGTGGCGTTGACGCTCGGACCCTCGTCGCGCATGAGCTTCAAGTCGGCGTCGATGCGGTCGCTCTCGTCCAGGAGCTGCACGTTGAAGGTGTTGGCCACGTTGTGGAGCTCGATGCAGTTCTGCGGGTCGACGATGGCCGCGTCCGCCGAGTTCGAGTCGTCGAGGGTGACGTAGCCGAAGAGGAGCGCTCCGATGACCGCGGGTACTCCGAGCAGGACCATCAGCGGGCGTTTGCGTCGGTGCCCGGCACGGCGGGACGACCTTTCCGATGTTTCTGACTCAGGCATGACAAATCCCCTGTTCTGCGGAAGCGCTCCGCACTGTGCGAGGAGGGAGGCCGGGAATTCCAGGCGGCGGTAACGCTAGGGACTGCCGATGAGGCAGAGTCAGAGGCAAACGTCCCAACCCGTGAGTAAGGTGACGGGGCTCACCGCACCCGATGCCCCCCGGCCGCGCCTCCGTCCCGCGAACAGCTCCGCCGGCCGTTCCCCCGGCAGGTTCCCCAGCGACACGAGATACGGCGCGATGGCCAGGGGCGTGAGATCACGCCGCCTTCTTCGCCGCCCAGCACTCCGCGAACGCGGTCAGACCGGCGCGCGGTCCGTCGGCCTCGCCGACGCCGACCGCCCGGTCGAGCCGGACGACCGGACTGTCGGTCAGGCCCGCCGGCTCGACTTTTGATCTCGGTTCCGCACCCGGCTGGCCGGGCATGGCATGGAACGGGTGGTCTCCGACCGGCTTTTGGAACACTGCAAGGTCGAGGGCCTGGTGGCCGCCGGGGGCAAACAGCGCACCGATTCCACCCATGTGATCAGCGCGGTGCGGGACTTGAACCGTCTGGAGCTCGCTGGGGAGAGCGTGCGGGCGGCGCTGGAGGCCCTCGCGGTCGCGGCACCGGGCTGGCTGGCCGGACAGGTCGATGTGGCCGAGTTCGCCCACCGCTACGGGCCGAGGGTGGACGGGTGGCGCATGCCGTCCTCGCAGACGAAACGCGACCGGCTCGCGCAGGTCTTCGGGCTCATCACCGCTCCGCTGAAGCAGGGAACTCGCATGGTCACCCCTGTCCTGCTGGACCACTCGGCCCAAGCCAAGGCCGCGGCCGGCTTCGACAAGGACGCCTTCACCATCGACTGGAAAGCCCGCCAGGTCCGCTGTCCCGCCGGAAAGAGCAGTGCGCACTGGAACCGGTGAAACAGCACGGCGCGGACGCGATCGTCATCACCTTCAGCGTCCGCACCTGCCGCCCCTGTCCCTTCCAGGAAGAATGCACCAGCTCCGCGCTGGGCCGGCGCGTGCTCACCCTGCGCCCCAGAGAACCGCATGAGGCCCTCGTCCGGGCCCGCGCCGAGCAGAAGACCGAGACCTGGAAGACCAACTACGCCCTGCGTGCGGGAGTGGAGGGCACCATCAACCAAGCGCTGGACATCACCGGCATACGCCGGGCCCGCTACCGCGGACCGCCGAAAGTCTGACGTTGATTCATATGAACATCCTGCGGGGAGATCCGTATTCCATAGTGGTGGGACTCGTGGGGATCCTGCGACAGGAGTGGCGAATTCCCCGTTCCGGAGTCCAAGGCGTAGACGAACACCGCACTTGTTGCTTCACCGCGAGCGCTGCCCCTGGTCGGCCGCCCACCAGCCAACTTTCCCCCACGTGAGGTCAGTGAGTTGAGCCACCGACGTGTCACCAAGAGGACCGGCGTCCTCGCCGCAGCCGCGGCGGCCGCCGTCGCCGCAGCCGCGATCATCCTGCCCGCCGCCAGCGCGAGTCCGGATGCGACTTCGACGGCGAGACCGGCCGTGTCCGCCCCTGCCTTGAAGGCGAAGACCACCGCTGCCCTGTCCGAGGAGATCACCGCCCAGGGTGCCTTCCTCGCCGACGGCGCCGAGGGAAAACCGCTGTGGAGCAAAGCCGCGGACACCCCGCGTTCCCAAGCGAGCACAACAAAGATCATGACAGCTGTCGTGGTGTTGGAGACCTCCGGTCTGGATCTCGAACGCCAGGTCAGTGTCAAACAGGAGTACCGCGACCATGTCACCGAGAACAACGCCAGCACGGCCGATCTGAAGACCGGCGACACACTGACCGTCCGCCAGCTTCTGCACGCCCTGCTGCTGCCGTCGGGCTGCGATGCCGCGTTCGCGCTCGCTGACACGTTCGGCACCGGCGAAACCATAGACGCCCGCACGAAGTCGTTCATCACCGCGATGAACGCCAAAGCCGCCTCGTTGGGCATGACGAAGACCACATACGACTCCTTCGACGGCCTCTCCCCGGACGACAGGACCACACCGCGCGACCTGGCCACCCTCGCCCGGCACGCCATGGCCGACACCACCTTCGGCGACATCGTCAAGAAGCAGAGCACCAAACAGAACGCAGCCAACGGCCGCACCTACACCTGGTTCAACACAAACCAGCTTCTCGGCTCCTATCCCGGAGCCATCGGCATCAAGACCGGCACCAGCACCCCGGCAGGTCCCTGCCTAGTCTTCGCCGCCACGCATGAGGGCCGCACCGTCATCGGAGTCGTGCTCAACGACCCCAACCGTTTCATCACCGCAGCCACCCTGCTGGACTCGGTCTTCCAGTCCGACACCGCAATCACCATGAAGCTGCGTCAGCTGCCGCCGGGGGCCCAGACCGACTGACCGCCCCGGGGTCCCCCAGCAACGCTCGACGACGCAGCGGCACCCGCTCAGAGCGGCCAGGCCAGCCCATGGGGGCCCCGGTCAGCCGGCGCAGTATCACCGCGGTCATCGCCCAGTACACCCGCGACTCCGAACTGCGTGGTAGGTGCTCGTAGTCGCGCACAAGCCTGCGGTGCAGCATCAAGATCCCGTAGGCGCGCTCCACGATCCACCGTTTGGGGATCGGCACGAACCCGGTCCGGTCCGGGTTGGCTGGACGATCTCCACCTCGATGCCCACCGCCTGGCCGTGCGCGGCGACGGCGTTCTTGAAGCCCTGGTCGACCAGGGCCTTCTCCACGGTGTCGGTGTCAGCGGCGACCCTGTCCAGCAGCGCGATGCCTGCGGCGTTGTCGTGCGCGGACGCGGCGAGCACCACCACCGCGATCACCAGGCCCAACACGTCAACAGCCAGGCCGCGCTTGCGGCCCGGTATTTTTTGCCGCGTCACACCCCGTCGACTGCGCGGGCACCCGGCCGCGGCGTGCACGCGCTGGGTGTCGAGCACGACCAGGCTCGGGTCCGCCTTCCGCCGCGCCTTCTCCCGCACCTGCCAGCGCAGCAGGTCGTGGATGGTCTGGTCGGTGCCGTCGTCGCGCCACTTGGAGAAGTAGTACATCACCGCGCCGCGCGGCGGCAGATCGTGCGGGAGCAGGTCCCACTGGCAGCCGGTGCGGCCCTGGTAGAGGAGCGCGTTGACGATCTCCCGCATCTCGTACCGGCCCTGGTGGCCGCTGATCGAGGGGTGTGCGGCCTTCCATGCGGTGATCACCGACTTGATCAGCGCCCACTGCCCGTCGGACAGGTCCGTCTTGCAGGGCTTGCGCTCACTCACGGGTGTCCAGCCCAGCACGCCCGAGCCCGCCGACCGGCTGAGATGCCGCAGTCCCACACGTTCAGGCGACGACAAATCACCTACCGGATCTCATACCGCCCTCTTAGGTATCCGTAAGAGCGCGGTCCCCAGCGACGCTCTAATCCTGGCCTCAGGTTGATCGGGGACAATGAGCGGCAAAAACATCGACTGGAAGGGGGCGGGCCGGCGTGCGGATCATGATCGCGGATGATGAAGCGGCCATCCGTGAGTCGCTGGAGCGGGTGCTCCAGGTCGAGGGTTACGACACCAGCACCGTCGCCAACGGTCTCGCCGTGCTCGACGGGGTCGGTGGGGCCGACGGTGACACGCTGGATCTGCTGATCCTCGACGTGATGATGCCCCGCCTCGGCGGGTTGGAGACCTGCCGGCGGTTGCGGGCCGCGGGTCGGGATCTGCCGGTGCTGATGCTGACCGCCCGTGACCAGGTCTCCGACCGGGTCACGGGGCTGGACGCGGGCGCCGACGACTACCTGCCCAAGCCGTTCGCCACCGAGGAGTTACTGGCCCGGGTGCGGGCCCTGCTACGCCGGCGCACGCCGACCGACGGGGAGTCGCAAATCCTGTCGTTCGCCGACGTCCGGCTCGATCCCGACAGGTTCGAGGCGTGGCGGGGCGGGCGGCCGCTGCGCCTGACCCGGACCGAGTTCTCCCTCCTGCAGGTCCTCATGAGCAACGCGACCCGGGTCTTGACCCGCGACGCGCTGTTCGAGGCGATCTGGGGCTTCGACATGAGCGCCACCGCCAACAACCTCCAGGTGTACGTGAGCTACCTGCGCCGCAAGATGGAGGCCGAGGGTGAGCCGCGATTGATCTACACGCTGCGCGGCCTGGGTTACGTGCTGCGGGAGACTCCTCCGTGAGCAGGCCCGCCGGCCGGGAAACGCGCCGGCTGACCCGATGGTGGCGCCGGCGGTCCCTGCGGACCAGGCTGACGGTGATCGCGGCGACGGCCATCGCGGTCAGCGTGTTCGTGGCCTTCCAGGTGGCCAGCGAACTACTGGGCTGGGAGCTGCGGGACACCGCCGAGAATCAGCTACGCGCCGACTCCCGCGTCCTGGCGACAAACGCGCAGCGCGCCGGTCTGGCGCAGGTCCAGCTACCGCCGTATCCCGGATCCGGTCGGCTGGTGCGGGTCATCCTGCCAGACGGCTCGACCCGGACGCCGGTCGGCCAACCCGCGCTGCCCCCCGTCAGCGAGCACGCCGGGCGCGTGGCGCAGGGCGCGTCGGCCGGCCTGATGGAGTCCAACGACAGCGACGAGGACGGCTACCTCATCTACACGCTGCGGGCAGGCGACGGCGCGGTCCAGGTGGCCCAGGTCGCCGACGACAGCCCGATCAACCAGTTCGGATTTGGCATGCTGCTGATCGGGCTGCTCTGCGTGGTCGGCGGCGCCCTTGTCGGGCGGACCGTGGCGCGGACCGGGCTGGCACCGATCGACCGGCTCACCGCCGCCGCGGTACGTGTCGCGCACACCCGGGATCTCGACGCCGACATCCCGGATGAGGGCGGCGGGGAGATCCGGCGGCTGATCCAGTCGATCAACGACATGCTCGCCGCACTCCGGGACTCCCGGCGGGCCCAGCGACTGCTTGCCGAGGACGCCGCCCACGAGCTCAAGACCCCGCTCACCAGCCTGCGCCTCAACGTCGAGCTGCTGATCCGGCTCGATCGGCGCGGCACCCTGGACAGCGCACTGCCCGCGGAGAGCCGGACCCGGCTGCTCAACGATCTCGGCGCCCAGGTGGCCGAGTTGAGCACCCTTGCCGCCGAGCTGACCGACTTGGCGCGCGGTGACGTCAGTGACGAGAACACCGAGCTGCTCGACCTCGCCGATGTGGTGGCGGCCGCCGCGACCCGGGCACGTTCCCGCGTGCCCGACATCGAGGTCGCGCTCGACGTGACCTCCGTGTGGGTGAGCGGGCGTCCCGCCGCGCTCGAGCGGGCGGTGCTCAACCTCATCGACAACGCCGGCAAGTGGTCCCCCGCGGACCAGCCGGTCCAGGTCCGGCTCCGTGCCGAGAGCGCGTCGGCGGTGCTCGAGGTCGACGACGCCGGGCCGGGCATCGACGCCGCCGACGTACCGCGGGTGTTCGACCGGTTCTACCGTGCCGACAGCGCCCGGGCGTTGCCGGGATCCGGTCTGGGGCTGTCGATCGTGCAGCGGGTCGTCGACGCCCACGGCGGCCGGGCCATCGTCGCCCGCTCCGCACGCGGTGGCGCGCTGCTTCGGGTCGACCTTCCGGCCGCGGCCCCACCCGCCCCGAGCGCGCGGCTCACCGCCGGGGATGACACCGCGGTGCACTGACCCGCCCCGGCGGCGCGGCGCAGGACAAGGGACGGCGGCCCTCGGGCATGGCCCCCGCGCGGCTCACCGTCGGGGCAGGACACCGCGGTGCGCCGACCCCAGCCCCGGCCGCACGGCGCAGGACCAAAGGGCGGCGGCCGTCGCGCCCATGAAGAGATCCGGGGCGGGCCTGGGTCCCCGTCCCGGATCTCGTCCGTGCCGCCGCGCTCACCGTTGCAGCGCGGGCTCCTCGTCGTCGGCGAGCGGCTGTTGACCGTCCGGCAGCTCCGCCGCTGGACGGGACAGCCGGCTCGGCCACCACATCCGCCGGCCGATCAGCAAGGTGAGGGCGGGCACCAGGACCGACCGCACCAGCAGGGCGTCGAGCAGCACGCCGAAGGCCACCAGGAACCCGACCTCGATCAGCATCACCAGCGGAAGTGTGACGAGGACCGCGAACGTGGCCGCCAGGACCAGGCCTGCCGAGGTGATGACGCCACCGGTGGCCGAGAGGGCTTTGAGCATGCCCTCTCTGGTGCCGAGACGCACGGTCTCCTCCCGGGCCCGGCTGGCCAGGAAGATGTTGTAGTCGACGCCGAGCGCCACCAGGAACAGGAATGCCAGCAGCGGCACCGAATTGTCGACACCCTTGAACCCGAGGATCGTGTCGAAGACGAACACGCTGCCGCCGAAGGCTGCGGCGAATGAGACGATCACGGTGGCCATCAGGACCAGCGGGGCCAGGATCGCGCGCAGCAGCAGCCCGAGGACGATCAGGACGACCGCGAGCACCAGCGGGATCACCAGCTTCTCGTCGCGCTTGGTGGTCACCTCGGTGTCGAGGTTCTCCGCACTCGGCCCGCCGACGATCGCCTCCGCCCCGCTCACCGCGTGCACGGCGGTGCGCACCCGCTTGATCGTGTCGTACTCTGCGACGGTGTCCGGCGCGTCCTTCGGGAACACGGAGATGTTGGCCCAGCCACCGCTGGTCTGCTCCGGGATGGCCAGGGCCACACCGCGAGTGTCCTTGACGATGTCGAGCACCCGCTCCTGGTGCGCCGGCCGCGTGAAGATCGTCATCGGCTGGCCGCCGAGCTCCGGGAAGTGCTGGCGGAGAACGGTGAAGCCGGTGACCGACTCAGGCGCGGACAGGAACTGGTCCTGCTCCCGCAGGGCGCCGGTGTTGCCCGCCAGCCCGATGGCGAGCACGCCGAGGACTCCGAGCGAGCCGAGCGTCGCCACCCACCGGCGGCGGCTGATGGCGGTGCCGAGCCGTCCCCACAGCCCCGGCTTCTCCTCCACGGCCGTGCTGAACCGCGGGATGGCCGGCCAGAAGATCCGCCTGCCGAGCACCACGAGCACCGCCGGGAACAGCGTCAGCATGGCCACCAGCGCGCACAGGATGCCGGCCGCACCGATCGGGCCCAACCCGCTGGTGCTGTTCAGGTCCGCGACGAGCAGGCAGAGCAGGCCGGCGACCACGGTGGCCGCGGACGCGACGATGGCCGGCGCCGCGCCGCGTAGCGCGTGGACCATCGCGACCCGGACGTTCTCATGCTGGTGCAGTGCCTCCCGATATCGAGCGATGAGCAACAGCGCGTAGTCCGTGCCGACGCCGAATACCAGGATCGTCAGCAGCGCCGAGTTCTGGTCGTTGACCACGATGCCGAAGCCCTTGACGAGCAGGTAGACGGTCCCCATCGAGGTCAGTGCGGCCGCGCCAACGGCCACCAGCGGGATGATCCACAACACCGGGCTGCGGTAGGTGAGGATGAGCAGGAGCGTGACGACGACGATGGTGGTGAGGAGGACCTGCACGTCGATGCCGTCGAAGACGGCATCCATGTCGCCGTCGATCGCGCCCGGGCCGGTCACGTCGAGTTCCAGGCCGGAGGGGCGGTCCTCCGCGGCGTCACGCAACGGGCCGACGATGTCCTCCGGTGCGCCGTAGGCCGTGCTCACCTCGAGGGTGAACATCATCGCCTTGCGGTCGGTGGAGGGGCTTGTCGGTGAGCCCTCGTCGTCCTCGCCGGCCGCCGTCGCCTTCGGCGGGTACCGCTTGGCAAGGGTGTTGTAGTGGCGCTCGACCGTCGCGCGGTCGGCGTCGGTCATGCCGCCGGCGCGGTGGTACACGAAGACGAACGTGTTGTTGTCACCGCCGGGGAGACTGTCGTCCAGCACCGCCACCTTGGTGGACTCGGCACTGGCCGGCAGGGTGTCTACGGCGCTGTCGGTGGTGACCGAGCTCAACTTTCCGCTCAGCGGGACCATGCCCGCCGCCAGCACCAGCCACAAGCCAATCACTAACCACGGCACCCACCGGCCTGCCAACCGACCGGCCGGCGCTTCCCCGGACGGCGCTGCGTTGACTGCCATCACTAGCCTCCTACATACGGGTTGCATCGCTTATCTGGATGCCTAGTTCCTACTGAGCGAACCTGAGACGACTGTTAATACGGTGCTCAGGCCGGTTGGCCGAACCATGTGCCCAGCGCACGCACCAGCGTGGTGGCGTCGAGGTCCTGCCCGGCAGGCAAGGCCCAGGCGACACAGCCGTCGGGCCGGATGAGCAACGCGTCGACGTCCACCCGGCCCGTGCGGGCGGTGACGGTGTTGACCCGTCCGGTCCACGCGGCCGCGGCGTCGCGGACCTCCGCGCGGTCGACGAGGTCGAGCAGGAGCCCACGACCCTCACGCAGCAGGTCCGCCGACCGGGTCACCGCGGTGACGACGTCCGGGTCGGGCCGCTCCAGCGTCAACTTCATGTCCGGGCACAGGGTGCCGACGAGCCGGTGGTCGTCGCCCAGGTCATACCGGACGTCCATGCCGGCGAGCATGTCGGCGACGTACCGGTGGGCGTCGCCGAGGTCCATCAGGTCGGAGCCGTCGAGGCGATGGGCGACGCCCTGGCCGGCTCCGGCACCGGCAAGCCGCTCGTCATCGCCTCGGGCACGCTGATGCTCGCGCTCGGCGGCATCAGCGGACGGGCCGGCACCGAGGCCGACTTCGTACCGTCCGGGCCGCGGATCGACACCGAGAACGCAGTGATCGCGATGGCCGAGCGCGGCGTGCGCTCCTCGGCCGTGCGGCTGCCTCCGCTGGTGCACAGCGACCTCGACCATCACGGCTTCACCCCCGCGCTGATCGGCTTCGCCCGCGCCAAGGGCTACTCCGGCTACCCCGGCGACGGTGCCAACCGCTGGCCGGCCGGCCACACCCTCGACGCCGCCCGCCTGTTCCGCCTCGCGCTGGAGAAGGCCCCCGCAGGTTCCCGCCTGCACGCCGTCGGCGACGAGGGCATCCCGCTGCGCGAGATCGCCGCGGCCATCGCGCGCAACCTCGACGTCCCCACCAAGTCCGTCCCCGCCGAGGAAGTGCCCGACTACTTCCAGTTCCTCGCCACCTTCATAGGCCTCGACAACCTCACCTCCAGCGCCCGCACCCGTGAGCTCCTCGGCTGGGAGCCGGCCCACCCCGGCCTATCGCCGACACCGACGCAGGCCACTACTTCGCCCGACTTGTATGGGGGTAGCGGTGTTCGTGATCCCGGGTTCTGCCGCTGACCGGGTTCGTCGGCGGTGAGCGGCAGGCGAGATCAGCGATGCCGCCGAGTTGCACGGAGAGGTGTCGTGCGTCCGGACTGCCGGGATGGGACCTACAGCCGCGCGGCGTTGCCGCGGAGCCCGAGCCTTGTGATCGTGCGGCGGAGTGCGGTGCGGATCGCCTGCGTCGTCGACGGGTCGAGCGGTGTGGCGAGGTGGTCGATCTCCAGACCCGCGATGACCGAGAGAATGATCTCTGAGTCCGTCTCGGGATCGTCCGAGCCGAGCCGGCTCGCGACGTGGCTGACCTGGATCTGCAGCGCCTGGCGCCACGCCCGCGAGACGCGCGCGAGATCCGGCCTGCGGGTTGACTCGATCAGGAACTCGTACTCCGCGACCAGGCTCGTGCGTGCCTCGGTCAGACCGTGGTGGATGAACGCCGTGAGGTGCTCGGCGATGTCGTCGGCATGGTCGCCGTTCTCGACACCCGCGAAGGCGGCGAGGACCCGGTCCGCCTCCCGGCGCGTGTGCAACTCGAACGCCTCAAGGATCAGATCGTCCTTGGTCTTGAAGTAGTACCCGAGAGCTCCGAGCGGCAGCCCCGCTTCCGCCGCGATGGCACGCATGGAGAGCCCGGCGAGTCCCTTGTCCCCGATGACCCGCAGGGCTGCTTCGAGGATGGCCGCTTTGCGGACCCCGCCGCGCTCGGTCAGGGCGGGGGTGTCTCGTTGCTGGGCGGATTCGCCGGGCCGGCTCATGTCTGTCGTCGTCCTTCTCGCCTGTGGGTGACCGCCGGGCGTCGCCCGACGGCAATGGCCGCACGGTAGCAATCGGGGGCAACCTGCCTGCGTGGTGCGCCGCGGCATCCTGTCGCTTCACCGGTTGAACTGGAACGAACGTACCACTCGGATCAAGAAAAGTCGGCGGTTCAGCTCGGGTCCGTGATGGGTCTATCCCCTTGCAATGCAGGTGAACTGACCATTGCCGTGCGGTCTTGCTTCCCTTACTGTGACGAACGTTCAACTCAGTTACGCCATGAGGCGTCCAGGGATTCGAGGGTGGGCACCACATGAACCCGACCAACGCCGACGGCCGGCCCGTCGCGATCATCACCGGGGTCGGCAGTGCATCCGGCATCGGTTTCGCCTGCGCCAAACGATTGGCCGACGACTACTCGCTGCTGATCACCTCGACCACCGGGCGGATTCACGAGCGGGTGGCCGAGCTGGCGGGGAGCTGCCCCGTCCGTGGGGTCGCAGGCGATCTCACCGATCCCCGGTTCGCCGAGTCGGTGGTGGCTGAGGCGCTGGATGCCTTCGGCCGGATCGACGTTCTCGTCAACAACGCCGGCATGGTCTCGGTGGCCGAGCCCGAAGATCCGTCCAGCCTCGCGACGGCCTCCGACGGGCAGTGGCGTTCGGCGCTCTCACGAAACCTCGACACCACCTTCTACATGACCCGCGCCGCGCTCCGGCCGATGCTCGACCGCCGGTACGGCCGGGTGGTGAACATGTCGTCGCTCTCGGGTCCGGTGATGGCCTACAAGGGCGACGTCGCCTATCACGCGGCCAAGGCCGGCCTGATCGGTCTCACCCGCTCGACAGCCATGGACACGGCTTCGCGGGGGATCACGGTCAACGCCGTCGCACCTGGCTGGATCGCGACCGGGGGACTCGACGAGCACGTCGACGCCCTCGGGGCGGCAACGCCGGTCGGTCGTGCCGGGCGTCCCGATGAGGTGGCCGCACTGGTGGCGTTCCTGGCCTCGCCGGAGTCGTCCTACGTCACGGGACAACTGTTCGTGGTGGACGGCGGCAACTCCATCCAGGAGGAGCGCGGGCTGAGCCCGGCAGGCGGTCCCCTGACGCTGTTCGCGCAGTAGCCAACTATTCGCACATTTTGCCTAGTTCGCCCGTGCTGCCCATCGCCAAGAGGAGCGAAGGATGGACCTGAACTATCTGTCGGCCGACGAGATGCTGGGGGCGTTTCGGCGGCGCGAGCTGTCCCCGGTGGAAGTCCTGGACTCCCTGATCGAACGGGTCGCCAAGACCAGCGAGGTCAACGCGGTCGCCGAGGAGATGTTCGACGAGGCCCACGATGTCGCGCGGGCTGCCGAGGCCAGGTACGCGGGGAAGGGCCCGGCGCCCCGGGCGCTCGAAGGCGTCCCGGTCGCGGTGAAGGAGGAGATGCCGATCGCCGGCAGGTCCCATCGCTTCGGCTCCCTGCTGACCGAAGGCAACGTCGCGACGCAGACGCAGCCGATGGTCCAGCGACTGATCGACGCCGGTGCGGTCCTGCACCTGCGGACCACGACGCCGGAGTTCTCGATCGCCGTGACCACCCACTCCGAGCTGTGGGGCGTCACACGCAATCCATGGAACCTCGACTACAGCCCCGGCGGTTCGTCGGGCGGCTCGGGTGCGGCACTGGCTGCCGGACTCGCCCCACTGGCCACCGGCTCCGACATCGCGGGCTCCATCCGGGTTCCGTCGGCTCTGTGTGGCGTCGTCGGGTTCCGACCCCCCTACGGACGGGTGCCGTCGCTGCCGCCGCTCAGTCTCGACACCTACTGTCAGGACGGGCCGATGGCCCGCACGGTCACCGACTGTGCTCTCTTCCAGAACGTCATCGCCGGACCGGACCCCGTCGACCACGTCTCGGTACCCGCTGCTCCACCGCTCCCGACGACCTTCGGATCGTGTGCGGGACTGAAGGTCGCGCTCGCGGTCACCATCGGTGACTTCCCCGTCGTTCCCGAGGCGGCGGCCAACGTCGAGCGATTTGCGAGCGCCCTGCGGGACGCCGGAGCCGAGGTGACCCCGGCCGAGATCCCGATCACCCGTCAGTCGATCATGGCCACCGCCATGGCGCACTACGGCCTCCTCCTCGGGCCGTCCCTATTGGAGTGGGCGCCGGCTGACCATCCGCGCTGGTCCCGGAACGTCCTCGATGTCGTCGAGGCGTGCGGGGCAGCCCTGGAGAACATCGGCGCCCTGCGGATCGCGGAAGAGGAAGGCCGCATGCACGCCGTGCTCGCCGAGATCCACCGCGACCACGACGCCATCATCTGCCCGACCATGGCCACCACCGGCTACCCGGCGGACGCCACGTCCGCGGAATCCGTCGAGCTCGCCGAGGGCGTGCGGTTCGCCAACATCGTGAGCCAGTGCCTGACCCAGCTCTTCAACATCGCGAGCCGCCATCCGGTCCTCAACGTGCCCTCGGGTCGCGCGGGCAACGGGGTGCCGACCGGCGTGCAGATCGTCGCCCGACCGTTCGACGATCTGACCGCGTTCCGCCTCGGGGCGGCCGCCGAAGCACGTCTCGGCCTCTGGAACGACCCGGACTGGCGGCCGAAGCTGGCGCACCATGGCTGAGGCACAACGGTCGTTCACCGACGAAGGCGCGGTGGACGTGGCCGCCTCCGCCGCACCTGGAACACCCGCCACTGAAGCCGGCATCGAACTGCATCACGTCGATCCGGTGCCCGAATCCCACCGACGAGGCCGCCCCCGCGACCTCTTCCACGTGTGGTTCGCCTCCAACCTCAACGTCGGCAACGCCATCTTCGGCGCGATCATCTGCTCGGTCTGTCGCAATATCCCGCTGGCGCTGCTCGCCGCCGTCATCGGCAACCTGGTCGGTACCGTCCTCATGGCCCTGCACTCGATCCAAGGTGCCAGGCTGGGGATTCCCCAACTGATCCAAAGCCGCGGCCAGTTCGGATACCTCGGCGCCCTGGTACCCGTCGTGGTGGGGTCCGTCATGCATGTCGGTTTCACGGTCTCGGTCTCGCTCGCGGGCGGTATCGCGCTCAAGGTGGCCACCGGCGGGCGGATCCCGCTGCCCCTGGCCATTTGTCTGATCGCCGCGCTGAGCGTGCTCCCCGCACTGATGGGAAACCGAGCCATCCACGTCGTCGCTCGCTACGCGACGTGGCCGCTCGCCATCAGCCTGATCGTCGTCAGCGGCTACACGCTCGTCCGAGGGGGCGACGTGGCGGCGACGTCCGGTCCGGTGTCGCTCGCGTCGTTCCTCGCCGGCACCGGAGTCGCCGTGACGTTCGCGCTCACCTACGCCACCGCCGTCTCGGACTACTCGCGCTACCTGCCGAGCGACGCGTCGGGCCGGGCGGTCTTCTGGTGGACGGCGGCCGGGGTGTTCCTGTCGTCCACCTTCTGCTGCGTCATCGGTGTGCTGCTCGCGGCCAAGTTCGCTGCCGCGGACGTCTTCCAGAGCGCCAGTGCCGCGCTCGGCGGTGGCGCTCTCGCCACTGTCGTCCTGGTGGTGACCGCGCTGGGCCTGGCCGTGACGGCCAGGCTCCCGCCGACGCCCTGCGGATCGCGGGCCGGGTCGCCGCGGTGGTGGTCGCCCACCCCGGTGCGATCACCTGAGCGGACGTTCCGCTGCTGCCGGCCGGGTGAGGAACTCCGGTCACGGGACTGTGCTCCGCTACCGGCCGGGCCGTGGGGCTGGCATCGCTCCGACCTGCGCGGACATGTTGGTCCGGCGCCGGGTCAGGCCACCGTGGGCGGCGTGTACGAGGGGTTGGACGCCGAATTCGGGACGTCGGCAGGACGCGAGAATCGGCAGTGCTGTCCGGTGACCTTCGAGTACGCCCCGCCGCCGGGGGTCGGCGGGTCGGTACGGCGGTCCACTCGAGTGCGCCACGACCCGAGCCGGGTGCCGGGGAAACGGCCCAGTCCGTGGGCCGGGTGCAAGTGCACGGAACGAGGGCCGCTCGTCAGTGGGGCGTCGCCGCGATGCCGCCGCCGGGCAGTGCGGTCGGCGAGGTCTTGGTGCCCGTCCGTCCGTGCGACCGCGCAGGCTCTACTGCTGATGGCGACGGAGCCCCGTCACACGCTCGCCACCGGGCCCCCGACGACATCGGTCGACTCACACTCGCGCAGGGATGCGGACGACCCTCAGGGAACGCCCGCCGATGCATCGGTGATCGCCGGGATCCTTGAGCTGAAGGCAGGCAGACGTCCGCGCCGGAATGCGCCGGGGCCGCCGGCGGCAACCGCCGACGACCTGCTGGCCTTCCCGATCGAGTCGGAAACCGACGAGACCGTCCTGCCCGTCGAACTCACCGCATGGCCTCAGAACCAGATCACCGAGGGCCGTCGGTACACCACCTCGGCGGACGTGACCTGCCGCGGGAGCACCCGGCCGGTGACTGCGGCGATGGGCTCGAAGTCCCGGTTCCCGTGCAGGAAGGCAGTCCCCGCAGCTTGACCTGCTGTCGTGGGACTGCCCTCAACGATCGGGCGTCTCCCTGCGCGGTGGTAGGTAGGGGTGGCGGGTTACGGGAGCGTGGTCCACTTCTGGTTGTTCTGGCCGTTGCAGGTCCACAGGATGACTGGGGTCCCGCTTGCGGTGCCGGCCCCGTTGACGTCGAGGCACAGCCCGGCGTGGACGTTGCGGATCGACCCGTCGGCTTGCGTGGTCCACTTCTGGTTGTTCTGGCCGTTGCAGGGCCAGATGATGACCGGCGTGCCGTTGGCGGTGCCCTGGCCGGAGGCGTCCAGGCACTTGTCGCCGTAGACGCGGATCTCGCCTCCGGCCCACGTGGTCCAGAGCTGGTTGGCGGCGGTGTGGCAGTCCCAGATCAGCGTCGTCGTCCCGGCCGCGGTGGAGGCGCGATCCACGTCCAGACAGCGGCCGGACCCGGTACCGCGCAGCCGCGAGGTGGTCGCGGCCAGCGGGCTGCCGCCGGTCATCTTGAACACGGCGACGCCGTGCGCGGGGACGCTGGCCGAGACCTGACCGGAGGTGCTGGACGTGCCGCCGGTCCACAGGTCGGTGAGGGTGAACGGCCCGCCGCTGCGGCCGACTTGTGCGGCCGTGGTGGTCACGGTCGCGGTGCTCTCTCCCCGGTTGAGCAGGCCGACGGCGACCGAGCCGTCGGACAGGGGCTTGGCGAACACCTCGGTGCTGCCGTCGTCGCGCACCCGGCGTCCGCCCGCGCCGAGCGAATCCTGGTTCACCGCGAGCAGGCGGGGGTTGCGCAGGATCGCGCTCACGTCGGCGGACATGGTGCGGATGTCGTTGCCGGCCATGAGCGGGGCGCCCATCAGCGACCACAGGGCGAAGTGGGAGCGGGACTCCGTCAGTGACAGGCCGGGTCGGCCGACGACCAGCATGTCGGGGTCGTTCCAGTGGCCCGGGCCCGACTGGGCGGCCAGCGGCGCGGTGACGTCCAGGACGTTGCCGACGCCCATCGGATAGCTGTTGGTGTTGGTGTTCTGCCAGATGTCGAGCAGGTCCTCGGTCGTCCGCCACAGGTCGGCGACCTCGCCCCAGTTGTACTTGTCGCCGGTGGGGGAGTGGAAACTGTTGGGATTGATGCTGTAGACGATCGGCCGCCCCGTGGCGCGCAGGGCGTCGCGCATGATGGTGAACTGTGCGATCTGCTCGCTGAGGGTGCCGCTGCCGGAGCACCAGTCGTACTTGAGGTAGTCCACGCCCCACGAGGCGAATGTAGCGGCGTCCTGGGCCTCGTGGCCCTTGCTGCCGGTGGAGCCGGGGTAGGTGCCCACGCCCTGGGCGCACGTTTTCTCGTTGGGGGCCTGGTAGATGCCGAACTTCAGGCCCTTGCCGTGGATGTAGTCCCCGAGTGCCTTCATACCGCTGGGGAACTTGGTCGGGTTGGCCCGCAGGTTGCCCGCGCTGTCGCGCTGCGGGTCGAACCAGCAGTCGTCGACGACGACGTACTGGTAGCCCGCGTCCTTCATGCCCGAGGACACCATCGCGTCGGCGGCCTGGCGCACCTGCGCCTCGGTGATCCCGCACCCGAAGCTGTTCCAGCTGTTCCACCCCAGCGGCGGGGTGAGCGCCGGGCTGCCCGGTGCGGCCTCGGCGGTCGTGCCGGCGGAGGCGGTGACGCAGGCGGTGAGCGTCAGCGCGGTGGCTGTGAGGAGACGCAGCAGTCGTCTGTGTATGGGAACCATGGGGGTCCTTCCTGGGAGACAAGGCGGAAGCCGCTTGTGACCGTGCCTCACAGGCACGGTCACAAGCTTCTGGTCGTGTGCCCGCGGGTCAGCGCTGCAGGGTGAGCAGACCCGGCCGGTACGGCAGTTTCAGGTAGTCGGGGTCGTTCGCGTTGGGGTCCCTGCCCTGGTAGAGGAACTGCAGGTTGCAGGGGTCGATGGTCATGGTCTGGTCAGGGTTGTTGCGGACCAGGTCACCGTGGCTGATGTCGTTGGTCCAGGTGGCGCCGCTGTTGGCCTTGCCCGCGAAGGGGCTGCTCTCGCTGCCGGCCTGCACGGTCCACGGACCGTTCAGGCTGGAGGCGGTGAACGAGCGGAAGTAGCGCTGCCCGTTCGTACCCTTTGCCTCGACGAGCATGAGGTACTGGTTCTGGCCCTGGACCTTGTAGACCTCTACCGCCTCGAACAGTTTGTCCTCCGTGTCGCTCATGACCGTCGTGTACGACGAGCCGAAGCTGCTCGGGAAGTTCCCGATCGGCATGGTCGACTTGAAGATGCTGCCCTTGTCATTGGCGAAGAACAGGTGCATGTTCTGGCCGTCGCCGATGATGGTCGGGTCGATCGGGCCGCCTACGGGGAGGCTGGCGGTGAACAGCTCCTGCGGCGCGGACCAGCCGTTGGGGTTGGTCGGGTCGCTGGACGTGCGGTAGGTGAAGGACCAGTTGGTACCCCACCCGTTTGAGATCAGCACCCAGATGTTCTTGGGCGCGAAGTAGAACAGTCTGGGCGCCACCGCGAGCTGGTTCATCTGGGTCTGGCCGGCCGAGGCCATGTCGGACCAGTTCGTGAAGGGACTGAACATCATCGAGCGCCATCCCGATGACGTAGCGTTCGTCGCGTAGACCAGGTGCTTGCCGTTGTACGTCACGGTGGTGAAGTCCTTCAGCGAGTACCACCCGTTCGCCGGCTGCGCCAGCGGACCGGTCGAGGTCCACCGGTACGTCGACGGAAGAGAGCACGTGCTGCCCGTCCCGGACAGGCCGGTCCACTTCTGGTTGTTGCCGCCGTTGCAGTTCCAGAGCTGCACTGCCGTGCCGTTGGCCGTGGCGCCGCCGCTGACGTCCAGGCACAGCCCGGACTCCACGGCGACGATCGTGCCGTCGGAGTTCGCCCGCCACTGCTGGTTGGTGCCGCCGTTACAGGCCCAGATCACCGGCCGGGTACCGGCCGTGTTGGCGTGGCCCGGAACGTCCAGGCACTTGTTGCCGTACACGGTCAGCTGGTTGTTGTCCGTCAGCGTCCACCGCTGGTTGGTCCCGCCGTGGCAGTCCCAGATCTGCACGTTCGTGCCTTCGGTCTGGCTGGCGCCCGACACATCGAGACACCGGCCGGAAGCGACACCGCGCACTTCGCTGGTGGTGGCCGCCTGAGCGGGGTTGGCGACGAGCGTCGCCGTCGAAGCGACCAAAGCCGCGAGCAGCACAGACAGATGTCTGCGGCTGAATGTACGTCTGAGCACGGGGATCTCATTCCTTGAGTTGAGCGGTTCCGGTTGGCCCCGTCAGAGGCTGTCCGGACTGATGTGCTGCGACCCGACCCTGCGTTCGGAATGTCGAACGATGATCGAAGCGTCGAGCAAGCTGAAGGGCGGAGAGCGACCAATACCTGGTTCCGGGGCGGATCTCAGTTCCTCACGATGCGCCACCGGTTGTCGGCGGTACCGTCGTCCGAGTCCTGGACTGCGAACGCGCCCACAGCGGTGGAGTTGTTCGCGATGGCGAGCAACTTGCCGCTGTTCTCGTTGCGGATCTTGTAGGTCCCGTCTCCCTGGTCGAGCAGCGTCCATCTGTGGTCGGCTGTGCCGTTGTCCGACCACTGCAGGACGGTCGCGTCGTCTGCCGTGGACATGCCCAGGACGCCGAGCACCTTGCCGCTGTGGGCGTTGCGGAAGCGGAACCCGTTCCCGTCGGTGATCATGTACCAGTCGTGGTCGGCGGTGCCGTTGTCCGCCCACTGCAGCGCGCGGCCACCGTCGGCCGTGGACATGTTCTGGATGCCCAGCAGGAGACCGCTGCCCACGTTGACCAGACGGACGCTGCCGCTGGCGTTCCAGTAGACGGTGTAGTTGTGGCCGTGCGCGTCGTGGAAGGGGCCCAGGTTGACGGTGGAGCCGTTGGCGGTGGCGGTGAAGGCGAGCGAACTGCTGCTGGTTCGTGTGATCGACGACGTGTTCAGTGTCGGGAGGGAGCTGAGCGCGGAGTTGCCGTAGTTGCCGGACAGGACCACCGGGCCGTAGGTGATCGCGGCGACGTTGGTGTTGTCGTTGGCCCCTCGCATGACGATCCGCATGGGCAGGCGGACGGTGACCGTGTCGCCAGAGCTCCAGGAGCGGTTCAAGGTGGCGTAGCTGCCGGGGTTGGTGGTGATGTTCTGCTGCGTGCCGTTGACGCTGATGGTGGCCCCGGTGGTCCAGCTCGGGATGCGGATGCGCATGGCCCAGGTTCCGCTGACATTTCCGGTGACCTGCAGGGTCGTGGTGTCGCTGACGGGGTATGTCGTGGTCTGGGTGACCGTGATTCCGCGTTCTGACCAGTTGAGCACCGAGGGCACGAACAGGTTCACGATCAGTGTGTTGTCACTGCGGTAGTAGATGGAGTCCATCAACCTGGTGTGCATCTCCAGGCCGGTGCCCTGGCAGCACCAGAAGGTGCCGTAGTCGGTGCTCCAGGTGCCGCCGCCCCACGCCGGGCCCACACCGCGTCGGGCTCCCGGGTTGAGCGGGGTGAAGTAGGTGACGTGGCCGTGGCTGTCGGCCGGGTTCTGCTGGCCGATCATCTGGTTCAACCACGCCCGCTCGTAGTAGTCGAACAACGCGACCCGGTTCGGGTCCAGCGCGAACAGTTCCCGGGTCAGGAGGAGCATGTTGAAGGTGTTGCAGCTCTCGCACGTGTCCTTGTTCAGGTAGCCGGCGATGGCGTTCGGGGCGCGGAAGTGCTCCGCCTGGCTGTTGCCGCCGATGGCATAGGTGTGCGAGTTGACGGTGAAGTTCCAGGCGTTGGTGGCGATGTCCCGGTAGCGGGTGGTGCCGGTGGCCTTGTACTCCCGGGCGGCCCCGATCCACTTGGGCACCTGGGTGTTGGCGTGCAGTCCGCCCAGCCGGTCCTGGTTGGACGCCAGCGGGTCGAACACCGCGGCGTGGTCGAACCGCCGGGCGGCGGTGAGCCACCGCGCGTCGTTGGTCTGCTGGTAGAGATCGGTCAGCACGGTGTTCATGCCGCCGAACTCGGTTCCCAGCATGGTCTGCATCTGCTGGCTGGTCAGGCGGCCGGTGCGCCAGTCGACCCATCCCGCCAGGGCGAGCAGCACGTCCCGGGCCTGTGTGCTGCCGATGTGGCGCCATACGTCCAGCAGGCCGGCGAGGGTCTTGTGGATGGTGTAGTACGGCACGTTGCCGTTGCTCAGGGTCCGCTGCTCGAGAGCGGTGAAGTCGGACTCGGGGTAGCCGGAGAGGTACCCGGCGTTGAAACCGGCGGCGCTGTTGTTGGCCTGGCACTTGGCCAGCTCCGCAACCATGTGATTTGCCTTGTCCCGGCAGGTGGTGTCCCCGGTCACCGCGTAGAGCTGTGCCCATGCCGTGAGGAAGTGCCCTTGGACGTGGGTGCGGAAGGGGAAGTCCGGCGCGTCCCAGCCGCCGGTGGCGGCCGCGCCGTTGGTGGACAGCCGGTGGTTGGCGCGGAAGTTGTACAGCAGCCGGTCGACTTCGACGAACCGCAGGTAGTTCTGCGTACGGTTCTGGTTGTCCAGCCAACGGCTTGCGGTGAGCCGGACCTGGTCGAGTGCGAAGGGGTGCGCGGAGACCCCGATGTCGGCCCTTGCGGGCGGGATCGCCGCGTGGGCGGGAGAACCGCCGATGAAGGATCCGGTGGCAGAGGCGGCGGCGGTGGCCCCGGCTATTTGCAGGAGGCGCCGTCTGCTGACGGAGGAAGACATCGTGAACCTTTCGGTGAGGGGAGAGATGTGGAGCCATACGTGGCAGGCGACGACATCACAGCGGAGCCGTTGGTGGCGGCCACCGTTCCTCTGCCGTGCCGGCGAGAACCGATGCGCGTGAGAGTCCTCCGGCTCTGCGGTTGGTCCTGTTTGCTCGTCGGAACTCCGCCTGGAGTCGGCGACTGCGGGCCAGGCGGCAGCCCTGCTGGGCAACGAGGCCTGGGATTCATGGAAGTCTCGGTCCCAGCAGCCCTCTCCACTGACACATGGGATGGATTAACGGACAGGAACGTTGCATCTGTCTAGTCCTGCGACACGAAAGGCTTGGCTACTTGCGGGTTTGCGTCCGATGGAACCCGCCGTGGTGACTCCCACCGGTTCGCGGTGTCACCGGTACCGATGGGCTGGGCGCCCCGGAACACCGGTCGCCACGGGCGCCAAGGTCGTCGACATAGCCGACACCAAAGGCGGCGGCGCGGCCCGTACGGCCCTCTTCCAGGCCAACGGACAGAAGGCCGCCGAGGTCTCCTTCATCGGACACGCCAGAGGGGCAGCGGGGGCGAGCACGTGGGGAGCGGAGTGGCTCAGTTCTCCCCTCGCATGAGGCTGTCCACCGACCGTGCCGCCGAGTACCGTCACCGTGGTCCGTGATCGTGCCGCCGGGACTGCGCGCGACGTCGTCCCTGACGAGCCCTGGTTCCGGCTGGAAGACTCCCGCCGCTGACGGTCGGCGGGCTGGACGGGGCGGTCGCTGTGGCCACCACCGTCGCACCGCCGCCGTCACCGGGGCCGTGGTCCTCGGCCACGGCCCCGGCCTGGGGCGCAGGGTTGTGACCCAGTGCTGCACTGCTGAACGGCTGTTTCGTTCAGCGGCATCAGGAGACGGTGAACATCTGGTGGTCGGCGCCGTCGAACGGGCGTTGCTCCAGCTGGTCGCCCTGGGCGCTGCCCGCGGTGAGGTCGGGTCAGTTCGTCACGCGGAAGGTGGCGTCGCTGCGTCCTGTCGCGGTGGTGATCGGATCCAGGCGGAGTTGGTAGGCGTAGTGCCGGATGTAGCGGTCGGGGTGGTTGTAGGACTGGAAGGAGGACCAGTTGGAGTCGGCGAGGCCGGCGACCTGGCGGAAGGTGGCGTCCGCGGCGAACTGGGTGGTGCCGTCGTTGCGGACCAGCTGGAAGTCGTAGTCGGAGTGCCGCAGGAAGTGGCCGGGGAAGTTCACCGACTCGAAGGAGACGGTGCCGGAGCCCGCCAGGCCGGGCCTGATCCGGAACTGGGAGTCCGGGCTGGTACTGACGTTCTGGTCGATGCGCACGTCGTAGTTGGCGTGCCGCACGTACCGGTCCTGGAAGTTGTACGACTGGAGCCGGTTGGCCGGGGTGCTGGGCCAGCGGGCGAGGACGCGGGACTCCTCGGCGGCCGTGAGGTTCAGGATCGAGCCGTGGCGCTTCTTGGTGATGCCCATGTTGTAGGTTCCCGACGCCGGAATCCGGTAGGTGCCGGGGGCGGAGGGGTTGGTCGTGGTGACCGGCATGTACCCGCCGCGGGAGGCGTACTGGTCGAGGTAGAGGGCCCACTCGTTGCGGTCGCGGAACTTCATCCACATCGGGCCTTCGACCTGTGAGCCGGTCAGGCCGATGCCGGAGAGGTTGCCGAGGCTGGTCCAGGTGCCGAGGATCGAGTTGCTGCCTTCGAGGGTGATCTGGCCGTCGCCGGAGGCCCGCACGTAGCGGTAGTTGCCGACGCCGGCCGGCATCTCGACGATCTGGGTGTCGATGAGTTCCTGGGTGCCGGGGCGGTCGATGTAGATCTGCGGGGTGGTGATGGTGCGGAAGTCGGTGGTGCGGGCGTAGAAGATGCGGTGCTTGGTCTTGCCGTCGAGGGGCACGTTCGTCGCCCAGTACAGGACGAAGTCGTTGGTGGCCGGGTTCCAGATCGCTTCCGGCGCCCAGGCGTTGCGTCCGTCGGGGATCGCGCCGGCGACGTTGAGCAGCCACGGCTCCGACCAGTTGATCAGGTCCGTCGACTCCCACACCACGATGCTGCGGCTGCCGTTGTTGATGGAGCCGTCCACGGTCGACCCGCAGCCCCAGCACAGGTCGGTCGCGATGATCCAGTACTTGTCACCGCCCGGCGATCTCACCAGTGCGGGGTCACGCACCCCCTTCGTGCCGACCGTGGAGCGCAGGATCGATGCTCCGTCGTTGAGGTCGTTCCAGTGCAGGCCGTCCGCGCTGTGCGCGAGGTACATCTGCTGACCGGTCGACCCCTCTCCGGTGAAGTGCAGCATCAGATAGCCCGGGTCGGCAGCGGCCGCCCGCTGAGGGGTGGCCAGCGAGTGGGAGGTGAAGAAGAGGCCGACGGCGACCAATGTCGCCGCGAGCCGGGTGAGCAGCCTTGGCATGTGCGTGTCCTGTCTTTCTACGGGTGCCGGGCCGGGGTGGAAGCGGGGGCCGGACGCGTGACCACTGGAAGCCGCCGGCTGTGCCGCAGGTGCGTTGTCCGAGCAGGGCCAGGTCCGCGGTCGAGGCGCCGACGTCGTTGACACACTTGCCGCTGTGACGGGCTGATCCGGTGACAGCCGTCGGTCGCGACCCACGCGAACTGCTGGTCGTGCCGAGGCGGGAGGCGTACTGGAGTGATGCCTGTGCCATCGGCGGAACTGCCGAGCGGGTTCGGGAACGTCGTGGGGGCCGCCTGCGCGACGGGGGCAGCCGACCCCGTCCCGGCCGTCGCACCCCCGGCGAGGACGGCGAGCCCCGTCGCCGTGGAGAACGGCCGGGGGACGATCTGTTCCGCACCGGCGGATGCGGGAGCAATGCTCATGACAGAGACATCCTTGTTTCATGTCGCGGAGCGGAAGCGGATGCGAGCCGGAAGTGCCGGTGAGTGGGCACTCTGTTCGATATGTCGGACATTGTTCGTGAATCCGGCGAAAAGTTAGAGGGATGTAAAAGCAGGTGTCAAGAGAGATGAAGGCAGCGGAAACACCGTGGCCTCCGTCTGTCCTCGGGATGGGGTGTACGCACAGGAGACGCATCGGCGCGTCGCGTATAACGGAAAACACGGAACGGACGAAGGCGTGGGGCGGCACCGGAGCAGCGACCCACGCACATCCTCCGGATACGCTCCTGACACACTGTCGTCCTCGACACATCGGCAAGGTGACGGGACGGGTGGGGTGGGGTGCGCTCGCAGGACAGGCGGGAACGGCCGGATGTCACTGTCGTCATGGCGGCGCGGGCCGGCGACCGGCAGGCCTCGGAACAGCTGATACGGGACTGTCTGCCGTTGGTCTACAACATCGTCGGGCGGGCGCTGGACGGGCACAGCGACGTCGACGACGTGGTCCAGGAGACGATGATGCGGGTCCTGGACGGGTTGCCCGGACTGGAGCAACCGGATCGGTTCCGGTCCTGGCTCGTCGCCATCACCGTGCGACAGATCCGTGACCGGTGGCGCAGAGGGCGCACCTGGCTCACTGCGGAACCCCTGGAGGAGAACGCCCGGGAAACAGACCCGCAGGCCGATTTCTCCGACCTGGCGATTCTGCGGCTTGCGCTGTCGGACCAGCGGCGTGAAGCGGTGGAGGCGACCCGCTGGCTGGAGGACGAGGAACGCGAGGTGCTCGCGCTGTGGTGGATGGAGTGCGCAGGTGAACTGACCCGCGGCGAACTCTCGGGGGCATGCGGCCTCACCCCGCAGCATGCTGCGGTTCGAATCCAGCGGGTCAAGGAACGGCTGGAGACGGCGCGCACCGTTGTACGAGCAGTGACGGCCTCACCGCGCTGCCCGGACCTGGCCGCCGTGCTCGCCTCGTGGGACGGGCGGCCGTCCGCGCTGTGGCGCAAGCGGCTGGCACGCCATGTCCGGGACTGTCCGCAGTGCCTGTTGAGCTCGTCCGACCTGATACCGGCAGAGGGGCTGCTGGCCGGCCTCGCGTTGGTGCCGATGCCGGTCGGACTGGTCGGCCTGGTGCTGGCCAGGACGCTGGGGGCGGACTCGGCCGGGGCGACCGTTGGCGCGGGCACGGGTACGGCGAGCGGCGCAAGTCGTATGGTGCGGACGATCGGCAGGCTGGCCGCCAAGCCCGCGGCGACGGCAGCCGCAGGTGCCGTCACGCTCGCTGCTGCCGGAGTGGCCTGGTACACCGCCGCGGGGTCACACGAGCCGGTCCCGCGGCCCGCCGTCGCGGCCCCGCTGCCGTCCGCCGCCTCGTCCATGCCGCCGTCCCCGAGAACGTCCGCCTCACCGACACCCACACCGACGCCGACAGCATCCCCGGCGACGACCGCTGAGGCGCGGTTTTCGGGGCGGCATGCCCTACGGTCGGTCGACAACCCCGGCGAGCACGTGAGCCAGTCCGGCCGACTCGGCATCCTGGGCCCGGTCGGCGCCACCAGTTCCGCGGCCACCCGCCAGGCGGCCACCTTCACCTTCGTTCCCGGCCTGGCCGACCCCAGCTGCTACTCACTCAGGGACGCCACGGGCAGGTATCTGCGGCACTACGCCTTCCGCATCCGGCTGGACACCGACGACGGATCCGCCATCTTCCAGAAGGACGCCACCTTCTGCCCCCGTTCCGGTTCCACGGCCGGTTCGGTCTCCCTGGAGTCGTACAACTACCCCGGCCGCTACCTCCGCCACCGGGACAACCTCCAGCTGTGGCTCGACCCTTCCGAGAACACGGCCGCGCACCGGGCCAGCCGCTCCTTCGTCCTCGTGGCGCCCTGGACCTGACGCTGAACGGCCTTAGGGGTGCCTTAGGGGTCCTTGCACTATGCCCGCCCGGGTCGCGTGGTCTGGCACCGCACCTCGCCGCGTTGCCGGAGAGCCCAGGTAGCGGATCTACCTGGGCTCTCCGGCGCCTTGCGATGCACGGCACCAGACCACGCGACCTCATCGGACGCTCATAGTGCAAGGACCCCTTAGCCCTGAAGGAAGTTGTTCGACCTGCCGGACATTGTTCGTAAAGTGTTGACGTTGACTCACGACTCAATCCACACTCACGCAGCGCGATGTCATACGGGCGGCACGACAGCACCTCGGCCGAGGTCGTGAGCCCTCTCCTCAGGCATGCCTTCGTCACGAGATGTGAACCCATGCACAAGGTGAGACCTCGGCGCCGCCGAAGATTTCGGCCGGGCGCCGCTGCAACCGTGGCCGCCGCCGCGCTCCTGGCTGGTGCCCTGGGCCTGTCGGCTCCCGCCCAGGCGGCCGAAATCACCGACGGTCTGGCTCTCTGGTACAAACTCGACGCCACCTCGGGCACCGTGGCGGTGGACTCCTCGGGCAACGGCCGTAACGGAACCGTCAACGGCACCGCGGGCTGGTCGGGCTCCGGGGAAGGGCTCACGTTCAACGGCTCCGACACCTACATCAAGGTGCCGGACAACATCATGAGCGGCATGAACTCGATCACCGTCTCGATGGACGCGCAGATCGACGCGGCCCAGGCCACGCCGTACTTCCTCTACGGCTTCGGCAACACCGGCAACGGTGCCGGGAACGGGTACCTGTTCACCACCGGCAACTCGTACCGGACCGCCGTCGCGTCCGGGGGTTTCTCCACCGAGCAGAACACCCGGACCTCCGCCGCGCTGCCGCGCTCGGTCTGGAAGCACGTCACCTGCACCCAGACCGGAACCACGGGCGTCCTCTACCAGGACGGCGTGGAGGTGGCCCGCAACACGTCGGTCACCGTCACCCCCGGTTCCATCGGGTCGGGCATCACCACGGCCAACTACATCGGCAAGTCGCTGTACAGCAGTGACAAGCCCTTCAAGGGCAAGATGCGCGACTTCCGGGTCTACAACCGCGCGCTGACGCCCATCGAGGTCTTCGAACTCAGCGGGAACACCACGGGCATCACCGCGGCCACCCACCCCTCGCTGAAGATCGACGCCCTCATCGACGACGCCAACAGCAGGATCACGCTGCCGATGAAGGCGGGCGCGGAACTCACCGCGCTCGCCCCGCAGTTCGCCCTCGCCCAGGGCGCGACAACCAGCCCGGCCTCCGGCACCCCGCGGGCGGTCAGCCCCTGGGCCTGATCGCGGTCCGATCGCCAGGTGGCCCGCACCGCGAAACCCCTGCGGGCCACCGGCCTGGCCCGGCGGCCGTACTACCTCCGACACGCCGGGATCTCCGGCTGCGCACCGGCATCAGGCCGGAGCCGGTACCGGTTGCGCAGTGAAGCCGAAAGCAAGGTCCAGGCGACGTGCGGGGGACGTGAGGAAATTGGAGCGGACCCGCAGGAAGCCGGGCGGCCTGACCGGCGGCGCCGTCACCCTCCACCCCGCCCCGGCCTGCCGGGCACCGCTCTCCGGCCGCTCGTTCGGCTTGAGATGTCGAACGTCGAGCAGGGTAGGTCATCAGAGGCTCGTGTACGTCGGTTGTGACGGGCCCGGGCGATTGGCATGTTGGCACATGCGCCCAGTCTCGGTCGCCGGCCGCCCACCGAGTGTTCGGGAGCTGCGCCATGACACGCGGTTCCTTTGTTCTCGCTGTGACTCAGTGGTGCGCACGGATATCAGCAGCCACACCAACGCCAGGCACGTCCACTACATGAGGTGGGTGAAAGCGGCGGTGGGTGAGACCGCGGTCCATGGGATGCCCACTACGACGCGGGCACCGCCTGGCGGGGTGTTGCCTCGTACGGCCTCGCCACCCGCTGTCGTCGAAGTCCGAGAGAATCCGGCCGTTTCCCGGCCACCGCTCCTCGCCCCACCAAGCCGGACAGTGTCAAGCACGCCCATGAGCCTCGTCCTCCCGTGTCACCCGGCCGTCCTTCCCATCCGCGAGTCACCGGGCCGACCACCGCCATCAGCACCGGCGGCACGCCCCGACGAGGCATCGCCGACCTCATGACCGCCTCGATGGATCTCGATCTGCGGGTCGGGGAACAGGCCGGCCGCACCCTCAGTCGGCCCGGCCCTTTCCGGCCATGCCCCGGAGTTCGTCAACGGCCAGGCGCAGCTCGTGGTCGAGCCGGGCCAGAGCGTCATCGCCAGTCGACATCGGGGAGCGAGTGTGCGCGGCTTGTTCGAGGCGCCGGCAGAGGTCCGCGGCGCGGGAGGCCCCGATGGTGGCGCAGCTGCCCTGGAGGCGATGCGCCGCCATGCCCGCCGTGTGGAAGTCCCCCGCGTCCACGGCGTCCCGGAGACGTCGCAGGGTCTCCGGGGCCGCGGTGGCAAAGGCCTCGGCGATCTCGGCGACTGCCTCCGGGGGCATGTCCGACAGCTGTGCGGTGATCTCCGGTTCCTCCGGCCCGGTGGGCTCGCCGGTGCGCATCCCCGTCCAGACGGGGACCCGGGCGAGCACCTGCTGCCAGTCCACGGGTTTGGTGAGGTGGTCGTCCATGCCCGCCTCCAGACAACGGGCGCGGTCGTCCGGCATGGCCGCCGCCGTCATGGCGACGATCGCAGCGCGTTCACCGTCCGGCTGGCGCCGCCGGATCTCGGTGGTGGCCGCGAGGCCGTCCATCCCGGGGAGCTGGCAGTCCATGAGAACGAGGTCGTACCGGCCGTGGAGCGCCGACCGCACCGCCTGCTCGCCGTCGCCGACCACGTCGACATGGTGGCCGGCCCGCCGCAGCACCAGCTGGGCCACCTGGGAGCTGACTTCGTCGTCCTCGGCGACCAGGATGCGAACCGTCGTCTCCGCGGCGGTGGACGCCCGGTGCCCCGCCCTGGGCACGCTGTGCTGCGCAGTGTCCGGGTGGCCCCCCTGGTCGCCGTCCGTACCCAGGGTGTTCTCGACCGCCGCCAGCAGTCGGCGGCGGCTCACCGGGCGGGTGACCGACTGGACGGCCCGCTCCTGCGGACGGGAGGCGGCCGGCCATGCGGCCCCGGTGCGTCCCGGGCTGAGCAGCACGATGACACCGGTGGCACCGAGCAGGGGGTCGGTGAGGACGGCTTCGGCGAGCGAGCCGCCTCCGTCGAGCGTCATATGCAGGTCGATCACGGCCAGGTCGAAGGGCGTCTCGTCGGCAGCCGCGCTGCGCAGCGCCGCCAGGGCAGCCGCCGCGTCCGCCGCCTGGTCCACCGCCAGACCCGCGCCGGTCAGCATGCGGTCGGCCAGGGCGCGGCTCTCGTCGTCCGCGTCCGCGATGATCACGCGGCGGCCGCCCAGCTGTCCGGTGGCTGGGGCGGTCCCCCTGAGGACGGGCACCGGCAGGGTCACCCAGAAGCGGCTTCCCACTCCCTTCACGCTGTCCAGCCCGATCCTGCCTCCCATCAACTCGACCAGCTGCTGGCTGATGGCGAGGCCCAGACCGCTGCCGCCGGTGCGGCGGGTGATAGGGGAATCCAACTGGCGGAAGGTCTCGAAGACGCGGTCGCGGTCCTCGGGGTCGACCCCGATGCCCGTGTCGGTGACGGTGAACCGCAGGACCGCCGGGTCGCCGGCCGGTGGACCGCCCGGCGCGGAGGCCGGCCCCTCCAGCGCGACCTTCAGGTCGATACCGCCCTGGACGGTGAACTTCAGCGCGTTGCCGAGGATGTTGGTAAGCACCTGCCGGAGCCGCACCGGATCGCCCAGGACGTGCTGGGGCAGGTCCTCGGCGAGGTGCAGTGTGAGCCACAGCCCCTGCCGGTGGGCGTGCGGGGCGAACGGCGCCACCACCTCGTCGCACAGCCGCGGCAGGTCGAAGGGCACGGTCTCGATGCGCAGCCGACCGGCCTCGATCTTCGACAGGTCGAGGAAGTCGTCCAGCAGACGGAGGAGGTTCTGCGCGGACTCCTGCACGGTGCCCGCGTAGTGCCGCTGCTCGTCGTCCAGCCGGGTGTCGAGCAGCAGGGTGTTCATCCCCAGGACGCCGTTGATCGGCGTGCGGATCTCATGGCTGACCTTGGCCAGGAACTCGGACTTCGCCGCTGACGCGGTCACGGCCTCGTCCCGGGCCCGGGCCAGTGCCTGCGCGTACCGTGCCAGGGTCCGCTGCGCCCGCCGACGGCCGCGGCTGGTGTGGATCTGGAAGGCCAGCCCGACCAGGATCAGTCCGGCGAGGAGGGCCGCGACGGTCAGCACCCGGTTGCGCAGCCGTCCGGCGGAGGCCAGCGCCTCGCCGGCGGGCACCTCCGCGGTGACCGTCCACCCGATGCCGGGAATGGGCCGGGAGGCCGACAGCACCAGCCCGTCCAAGCCGCGCTGGGTGGTGAAGAGCGTACGGCCGGCCAGTGCCGCGTCCACCCGGGGGTCCTCGCGCAGGGAGGTGAGCGCGTACAACCTGCCCCTCGGGTCGGCCACCAGGACACCGGTCTGGTCCGTGATGAGCAGTTGGATGCCCTGGGCCGCGGCCGCCTCCGAGGCGAAGGTCTGGATGGCGTCCAGGCTGTAGACGACGGCCAGGATGCCGACCTGCCGGCCGCGGGTGTCCCGGATCGGGGCTGCGACGGCCACCGCCCGCGACACGCCCCGCATGGCGGGCGTGTACGCCTGGGACACATAGGCCTGTTTCTGCCTGCTGACCGCGCGGTACCAGTCGGTGCCTCGCACGTCCGATATCAGCTCGCTGGGCGGTTGCGCGCCGATCAGCCGTCCGTCGGCTCGGGTGACGATCACGCCGCTGATGCCGGCCCGCATCCGCGCCAGTTCGCGGAGGGTGCCGGCCAGGGCCGGCGCGGGCGTGCCGGAGCCCGGGGCAACCGCGGAGCGGACGCCCGGCCGTTCGGCGTACGCGCTGACGAGCTGCTTCAAGGAGCCGATCTGCTGCTCCACCACGACCTGGCTCACCGAGGCCGTCGTCTGGACCCGGTCGCGTACCTCACTGCGTACCGCCTGATCGGACAGCCTGATGCTGGAGGAGGTCAGGAGGCCGAGCGGAAGCAGGCCGAGCAGGACCCACAGCAGGGCCACCGCCAGCAGCCAGCGCAGGTCGCCGTCACCGCCTCGACCGGACCGTGCGGACGCGCGCCGTCCGGTCACGGCAGATCGCCATCCCAGCGCGCTCACCTCCGGCGGAACGGGTGGACCTAACAGTTGTGCCGCGGTCGTGCGGCGAGTGTTGCCAGATGCTAATGCGGACCGTCAACAATTGGCGCGACGCCGTGAGCACAAGGAACAAAAGGCCCAGGACACGCCCCTCGGTCCGGAATCCTGTGACCCTGCAGCGTCGGCATGGCCGCCACATCGGGAGGAGCATGGCGATGGCGGTGAGGGACATCACCCTTCTCATCGTGGATGACGACCCGGTCGTCACCGCCACCCTGCGTGCGCAGGTCAAACGCATTCCCGGTTTCAGGGTGGTGGCGATCGCCCACACGGGCCGCGAGGGGTTGGCGGCGGCCCGCCGCTTCGCTCCACACCTGATACTCCTGGATCTTCATCTGCCCGATATGCCGGGGCTTGACATGGCCCACCAGCTTCACCAGCCGGGGCGTCCGTCGCCGGACATCATCGTGATCTCGGGCCGGAGGGACTCGGCCGCCGTGCGCGCAGCCATGCAGCGCGGCGCCCTGCACTACCTGGTCAAGCCGACCCGGACAGGGACGGTGGAGCAGACGCTCAACCGGTACGCGGCGGCCTTGGCGCGCCTGACCTGGGGCGATCGGGCGGTGGAACAGCAGGAGATCGACCGGATCTTCCGCTCGCTGCACCTCGACCCGGTCAACCGCCCGAGGAAGGTCTCGGCCCCCACCGAGCAGTCGATACTCGATGCGCTGGCCGCCGCCGAGTCGGACCTGTCGGCGCAGGAGACCGCCGAGGCGGTGGGGATCAGCAGGGCGACCGCCCGGCGATACCTGGGGTACCTCACCGAGCAGGGGCAGGTCGTGGAGAGCCTGCGTTACGGCGCGACGGGCCGGCCCCAGCACCGGTACCGTCTGTGGGCGCCGTGATCGTCCGCAGAACCGTGCTGTCCGCCCTGGGCTGTCTGGTGCTCGGCGCCTGCGGCCCGGCGGGGGAGGACGGCTCCGCGGCACGCTTCCCCAAGGACTCGACCATGGCCCGCATCAGGGAACGGGGCGTGCTCACCGTCGGCATCAAGTTCGACCTGCCGCTGTTCGGGTACAAGGACCCCTCAACGGGGTGGATCACCGGCTTCGACGCGGACATCGCGCGCATGGTGGCCCAGGACCTCACCGGCAGTGAGCACAACATCCGGTTCATCGAGACGATGCCCCGCAATCGGGAGGACTTCCTCGACCGGGGCGTGGTGGACATCGTCGTGGCCACGTACTCGATCAGCGACGAGCGCCGCAAGCTGGTGGACTTCACCGACCCCTACTACTACTCGGGGCAGGACGTACTGGTCCGCAACACGGACACGGACATGCGCACCGTCGCCGACCTCGCCGGCAAAGCGGTGTGCACGGGCGCCCGTTCCACCCCCCTGGAGCGGCTGAAGGCCCGGCTTCGGCATGCCCGGCTGGTGGTGGTGGACAACTACAGCGAGTGTGTGTCTCCTCTGCTCGAGGGGCGGATCGACGCGATCAGTACCGACGACTCGATACTGCTGGGGCTGATGAGCGAACACCCGGACTCCCTACGGCTGCTGGGCAGCCCCTTCGGCAGGGAGTCGTACGGCATCGGTGTGCGCCGCGGCGACAGCGCCTTCCGTGGCTATCTCAACGGCCTGATCCGCCGTTTCCTGACCGACGGGGGCTGGGACGAGGTCTTCAGGAACACCATCGGCGTGATGGGCGTGTCCCCCAAGACGGCCAAACCGACGCCCTCACGCTGAGCACAGCCACGCAACTCCCTTGCGGCGACAAGCCGCTCCCACGGGGAACGGCCGCGGGCGGCCCGGGCTTCCGCATGCCGGATCCCGCCGGAACGACCAGCGAACACCCCGACTCCGTACGGCGTCGGTGCGCCCGGACGCCGTGGGAGTGCACCGGCTGCCGGGCCAGACGGCCGAACCGACGCCTCCGGCGCCCTCACGCTGAGCACAAGGCGCACAAGTCCCTTGCGGCGACGAGCCGCTCCCACGGGGAACGGCCGCGGGCGGCCCGGGCTTCCGCATGCCGGATCCCGCCGGAACGACCAGCGAACACCCCGACTCCGTACGGCGTCGGTGCGCCCGGACGCCGTGGGAGTGCACCGGCTGCCGGGCCAGACGGCCGAACCGACGCCTCCGGCGCCCTCACGCTGAGCACAAGGCGCACAAGTCCCTTGCGGCGACGAGCCGCTCCCACGGGGAACGGCCGCGGGCGGCCCGGGCTTCCGCATGCCGGATCCCGCCGGAACGACCAGCGAACACCCCGACTCCGTACGGCGTCGGTGCGCCCGGACGCCGTGGGAGGGCACCGGCTGCCGGGCCAGACGGCCGAACCGACGCCTCCGGCGCCCTCACGCTGAGCACAAGGCGCACAAGTCCCTTGCGGCGAAAAGCCGCTCCTACGGTATCGCCATCGCCACCGGGAACGGCATCGCGGCGGCAGATCACCAGTAAAGGGAGAGGCGTGTGCCCATGACCAAGAACCTGCCGGCAGGACGGCAGCAGGAGGCGAACACCCATCTGGTGGTGCTCGACAAGGTCAACAAGCACTATGGCCGACTGCACGTTCTGCAGGACATCGACCTGGCGGTGAGCCGGGGTGAGGTTGTCGTGCTGATCGGACCTTCCGGGTCCGGCAAGTCCACTCTGTGCCGCACCATCAACCGGCTGGAGACCATCGACTCGGGCATCATCATGATCGACGGCACGCCCATGCCCTCCGAGGGCAGGCAACTGGCGCGGCTGCGCGCCGAGGTCGGCATGGTGTTCCAGGGGTTCAACCTCTTCGCCCACAAGACAGTTCTGGAGAACGTCACCATCGCCCCGGTGAAGGTCCTCAAGCAGGACCGGAAGGCCGCCGAGCAGCGCGCCCGCGAACTGCTCGACCGCGTGGGCATCGCCAGCCAGGCCGACAAGTACCCCGCCCAGCTGTCGGGAGGTCAGCAGCAGCGGGTGGCCATCGCCCGGGCCTTGGCCATGGACCCCAAGGTGATCCTCTTCGACGAGCCGACCTCCGCGCTCGACCCGGAGATGGTCAACGAGGTGCTCGACGTGATGACGTCCCTGGCCCGCGACGGCATGACGATGCTCGTGGTCACACACGAGATGGGCTTCGCCCGCCGGGCCGCCGACCGCGTGGTGTTCATGGCCGACGGCCAGATCGTGGAGCAGAACAGCCCCGACGCCTTCTTCTCCCACCCGCGCAGCGAACGCGCCAAGTCGTTCCTCGACAAGATCCTCACCCACTGAGCCGGCCCTCGCGCCGACACAGCCACGCCTATCCACTCACCACGGGAAACCAGGGGTTCACCATGTCCAAGAGACTGATCGCTGCCGCTCTCACCACCGTGATGGTCGCGCTGGGCACCAGCGCCTGCGGGGGCGGTAGCGGAAGCGACAGCAACGCGTCCGTCGTCGACAAGGCCAAGAACGACAAGAAACTCGTCATCGGTGTGAAGGCCGACCAGCCGGGCCTGGGACTGCGCACCCCCGACGGCAGCTTCAAGGGCCTCGACATCGACGTGGCCACCTATGTCGCCAAGGCGCTCGGCGCGGACCCGAAGAACATCACCTTCAAGGAGACGGTGTCCGCCAACCGCGAGGCGTTCCTGGAGCAGGGGCAGGTCGACATGGTGGTGGCCACCTACTCCATCACCGACGAGCGCAAGGAGAAGGTCTCCTTCGCCGGTCCGTACTTCGTGGCGGGCCAGGACCTGCTGGTGCGGGCCGACGACAAGTCCATCACCGGCCCCGACTCGCTCAACGGCAAGAAGCTGTGTTCGGTCGCCGGCTCGACCTCCGCCCAGAAGATCAAGGACAGCTACGCCAAGCAGGTGCAGCTCCAGGAGGAGCGGAGCTACTCGGCCTGCGTGGACCGGGTGCTGGGTGGTCAACTCGACGCGATCACCACCGACAACGCCATCCTGGCCGGCTACGCATCGCAGCACCCCGGCAAGCTCAGGCTGGTCGGCAAGACTTTCAGCACCGAGAACTACGGCATCGGCCTGAAGAAGGACGACAAGAAGGGCCGGGACGCGATCAACGACGCCCTGAAGAAGATGTTCGACAGCGGCAGTTGGAAGGGCGCGGTCGAGTCCAGCCTGGGCTCGTCCGGTTTCAAGGTCCCCGAGACCCCGCGCCTCGACCGTTACTGACAGCAACCGCTGGACGGCGGGCAACCGGCGACGGCGGGCAACTGCCCGGCCCTTGCCCGCCCCGACGAATTAAGGCCCTGATGGACGCACTGATAGTCGAGCGAGGGACGATCCTCGCCGCGTTCTGGATGACCCTGCGACTCACCGTTTTCAGCGCGCTCGGCTCTCTCACCCTCGGTACCGTTCTCGCGGGCATGCGCGTCTCCCCGCTTCCGGTACTGCGCGCCGCGGCCCGGGCGTACGTGACCCTGGCACGCAACACACCGCTCACTCTGATCCTGCTGTTCACCAGCCTGGGTGTGGGCGCCAACCTCGGTGTGGAGTTCTCCGACCGCGTCGACACCAACAACTTCTGGCTCGCCGTCGTCGGCCTGACCGCTTACACGTCGGCGTTCGTGTGCGAGGCCCTGCGGGCGGGCATCAACACCGTCCCCCTGGGGCAGACGGAGGCGGCACGGGCAGCCGGGCTGAGCTTCGTCCAGACGTTGCGGCTCATAGTCCTGCCCCAGGCGTTCCGTGCGGTGATCATGCCCCTGGGAAGCATCCTGATCGCCCTGACCAAGAACACGACCATCGCCCTGGTGGCGGGTGTCGCGGAGGCATCCGTCCGGATGCGGGAGATGATCGAGGTGTATGGCGACCAAGTGATCCAGATCTTCCTCGGGTTCGCCGCCGGCTTCGTCGTGCTGTGTCTCCCGACCGGCCTGTTCTTCGGCTGGCTCTCCCGTCGCCTGGAGGTGGCCCGATGAGCCACTCGAACCTGTACGAGGTCCCCGGTGCGCGGGGTATGCGCCGCAACCGGCTGCTGGCCGCGGTCTTCGCCGTCGCGCTGGCCGGCCTGGCGTACGTGATCTACACGCGGTTCGACGCCAAGCAGCAGTGGGACGCGGAGAAGTGGCGGCCCCTGCTGCGGGGCGAGGTCTGGACGACCTTCATCGTGCCCGGCCTGCTCGGCACGCTCCAGGCCGCGGCGCTGGGCATCGTGTTCTCAGCCGTCTTCGGGCCGGTGTTCGCCACAGCCCGGCTGTCCGAGCACCGTTGGATCCGCGTCCCCGCCGCGTCGATCGTGGAGTTCTTCCGCGCGGTCCCCTTGCTGTTGCTCATCTTCTTCGCCTTCTTCGGCTCCTACGCGATCATCGGGGTCAACGTCTCCCCGTTCACCGCCGTGGTCTTCGGCCTCACCCTCTACAACGGCTCGGTCATCGCGGAGACCCTCAGGGCGGGCGTGAAGAGCCTCCCGTCGGGGCAGATGGAGGCGGCGCAGGCGCTCGGCATGCGCAAGGGCAAGGTCATGCACCTCATCCTTCTGCCGCAGGCGATCACCGCGATGATGCCGGCCATCGTCAGCCAGTTCGTCGTGCTGCTCAAGGACTCCGCCCTCGGGTTCATCGTCGGCTACGACGAGCTGGTCGACCGCGGCCTGAACGGAATCGCCGCGAACTTCTCCAACGTCATCCCGGCGGCCATGCTGGTGGCTTCGATCTTCATCCTCCTCAACATGGCGCTCGACGCCGTCGCCCAATGGCTGCGGCGCAAGATCAGCAGCGGCCGTGGGACGGGGTCCACGAAGGGCGGCGACACCGCCGTCGCGCCGGTGGCCGAGCCGGTCGGTTCCGTCTGACCCGAACCACAGGCCGAGCGGTCGCAGTTCGCGGACCCGCCCGGGTCGGCGGCGTGGGCGTTCCTCACCCGCCCCGGGCCGTTCCGCCGCGTCGACGGCTCATCTCTCCAACGGTCGGCTGCACGTCCTCAGCGGCACCACACCGGCCATCACCCCAAGCCCGGCCCTCGCGGCCGGATTCAGGAGTACGCATCATGGCGGAGGACCCGTTCCGCATCGAGCACGACCTTCTCGGGGACGAACCCGTACCGCAGTACGCCTACTTCGGCATACACACCCTCCGGGCGGTGCACAACTTCCCCATCACCGGCATCCGCATCTCCGCCTACCGCGACCTGGTCAACGGCCTGGCAGCGGTCAAGCAGGCCGCGGCGGCGGCCAACCGCGACCTGGACCTGCTGGACCCCGCGAAGGCCGAAGCGATCATCAGCGCCTGTGAGGAGATCCGCTCCGGAAGGCTCCACGACCAGTTCGTCGTCGACGTGTTCCAGGGCGGCGCGGGCACCTCCACCAACATGAACGCCAACGAGGTCATCGCCAACCGGGCACTGGAGCTCCTCGGGCACAGCTGCGGCGAGTACCGGCACCTGCACCCCCTGGACGACGTCAACGCCGGGCAGAGCACCAACGATGCCTACCCCACCGCCCTCAAGGTCGCCCTGCACGAGACCACTCAACGCCTGGAGCGTGCCATGGCCACACTGCGGCACGCCTTCGAGACGAAGGCCGAGGAGTTCGCCGACGTCGTCAAGACCGGCCGTACCCAGCTGCAGGACGCGGTGCCGATGACCCTCGGCCAGGAGTTCGGGGCCTACGCGCAGACGCTGGGCGAGGACGAGCAGCGCCTCGCCGAGGCCCGCGCCCTGCTGGGGGAGATCAACCTGGGCGGCACCGCGATCGGCACCGGTCTCAACTCCCATCCCGACTACACCGCACTGGCCTGCGCGCATCTGCGTGACATCACCGGCCTGGAGCTGTCCGTCGCCCCCGACCTGGTCGAGGCCACCCAGGACGCCGGTGTCTTCGTCCAGTTGTCCGGTGTGCTCAAGCGCATCGCGGTCAAGCTCTCCAAGACCTGCAACGACCTGCGGCTGCTGTCGTCCGGCCCGCGCGCCGGCCTCGGCGAGATCAACCTCCCGCCGCGACAGGCGGGCTCCAGCATCATGCCGGGCAAGGTGAACCCGGTCATTCCCGAAGTCGTGAACCAGATCGCCTTCAAGGTCATCGGCAACGACATGGCCATCACCATGGCCGCCGAAGCCGGTCAGCTCCAGCTCAACGCCTTCGAACCGCTCATCGCCCACTGCCTGTTCGAAAGCCTCACCAACCTACAGGCCGGCTGCTTGACCCTGGCCGAACGCTGCGTCGACGGCATCACCGCCAACCGGGAACACCTCCACGCCGTCGTCCACAACACCATCGGCATCATCACCGCCCTCACGCCGCACATCGGCTACGCCCAGGCAGGCGCCGCCGCCCAGGAAGCACTCACCACACACCGCTCGGTGGCCGAGGTCGTACTCGGACGAGGACTGCTGTCCTCCGACGAACTGCACCGCCTCCTTCGCCCGGAGACCCTGGCCCGCCCCGGGGGCCACGACCTGCAGGCATCCACGATGTGACGACGGGACGCCGGGCGATGGCCCCGGGCCGGAACCGTGACGGTGACCGCCTGGTGCCGCACACGAACAGGTGCCGTCGGCGCAGTTTTGCCGACGGGCGGATCGCCGTGCGAAGCGGGTGCCACCCCACCTCCACCGCACCGAGCCCGTGCGTGATCCTGGCCGCTCCGCACCCCGATCGCGCGCGGACTGGAGGAAACCGCTGCCCGGCCGCCTCGGGTCGTCCGGTCGCGCGGGGAAGGGCGACGGTGCGGGAGGAGGAAGCGCGGTTGCTCAACCAGCCACCGACGGACCCACGGGCCTTGTGGGCGGAGAGGTTGTCGCAGATCACGTGGACCGCCAGACCGGGCTGGTCGTCGTGCGTCACCGTCACGTCGGTGCCGACGGCGAGAGCGTCCACGGCCGCAGACCACAGAGTCGCCGTTCCGTCCTCCATGCGTCGGAAGGGAAATCCGCTGCGGGCAGGTTTGAGAGTCCTGTGAGCCGTCCGGGCCGGGGTGGCAGGGAGACGTCCCACCCCGGCCTGGTGTCATCGGATGTACTTCGTCGGCTTGGTGGCAGCGTTGAGCAGATACTCCAGGGGGCCGCGGCGGAAGAAGCGGGACCAGATCGCGGCGAACACGATCGCCCCGAGGACGAACATGAGCAGGGGCGCCCAGGACTGCTGGGTGCCGGTCCCGGCGGGCAGGGACAGCGCGGGCTGTATGACGAAGTGGCCGACATAGGCGGTCAGGGACATGGTGCCCACGGCGATGACCGGTTTGGCCAGGCGGCGCAGTCGCGGCAGGCGGTCCATCGCCACCGTCGCGCCCACGATCACGAGGATCGCGACTCCGACGCTGCCGATGATGTCGAACGTGGTGCCGCTGTGCGGCCCGGCCGTCAGGAGCAACGACGCCGGCATATCGGGGAACGACCCGCCGTCGAGGGGTACCGACCCGCTGGCGGGGGGCATCGAACCGGAGCCGCCGGACGACGGCCCGTCTTCCGCGAGGCTCCGCAACGCGCCCTTGCCGGCGAGCAGCAAGGACGTGCCGTACGCGGCCGCCGTGAGGGCGGCACCGAGGGCGGCCAGGCGCCGCTGGACAGCGCCGGAGGACAGGTCGAGGCGGCCCAGCGCCATGCCGGCGATCACGAACGACATCCACGTGAGCGCCGGGTAGAAGCCGGTGAGCAGCAGATCGAGCACTCCCACCTCACTGAGGCGGCGGAGCGGGTCGTATGCGTTGATGCTCTGCTGGACCGAGGAGGTCAGCAGCGAGGTCAGGGCGAACGCCAGCTGCGGTGTGACGATGGCGAACGCGGCCGCGATGATCGCGAGCGTCCTGGCACGCAGTCGCACCAGGGGCAGGGCGAGGAGGAAGTAGACCCCGTAGAAGCCGAGGATGATCACTCCCCCGAACTCCATCGCCATCACGGTGCCCAGCGCCAGCAGGACCACGGCGCGGATCGCGATCCGGGCCTTCGCCTGCCGGCCCGCCAGGCCGGTCTTGGGCTCGCGGCGGCCGGCGAGCAGCATCAGCGAGAACCCGGCGAGGGTGGCGAACAGGACCGACGAGTGACCGTCCGATATATACCGGATCCAGCTGGCGACGCCGGACGTGGCCGACAGCGGGGGGCCGATGTGCACGACGTACATGCCGAACACCGCCAGCGCGCGGGCCAGATCCACCCCGACGAGGCGTCCCATCGAGGGACCGGGCGAGGCCGGCACGGCGGACTCGGGGGACGTTCGGGGCGGCGGAGGCGAGTTCTCCTGCGGAGCTGAGGTCTCCTGTGGCGGCTGTGTCTGTGTCATGCGGAGAATCTCGCGGGGAGTCAGGGGGCGGACCATCCGGCAGTCTTCGGTAACGGCCCCGCCGATCGGCGGGTACCGCCCTGCCGACCGGCGGAGTCTCGTCCCGGCCGGTCCGGCGCGACCGGACGGCTGTCTTCTTCAGCCACTCGGCGGGGGTGGACCCGACGGTTGCCGGATGGGCGCGGGGCGGCTGGGCTTCCAGGCTGGAGGCATGACACGCCGTGCGCGACACAAGGAGCCCGACACTCCCCTCGGGTCATCGGCCGACGTGCCGGGCGGTGACGCCGTCCCTGGCAGGGCGATCTGCTGGAGTGCCTCGGCCTGACGCTGACAGCGGGCGCCTTCGTCCTGGTCGTCGTCCGTCCTGAGGTCTGCGAAGCGTTGGTGCACGCCCTCGCCACGAGCACAGCCGGACTCGTCCACTGAGCCGACTCCTGCTCGCGCACCGGTGTGCCGGACCGCTGATGCGGTGCCCGGCACACTGCAGAAGAAAGGAACTTCGTGAACACCGCATCCGCCCCGACGACGGATGAGACGTCCCCGTCCGCCCGAGAGACGCTCAAGGCACTGGGCGCGTACGTCCGGCCGCACCGGTGGGCCGTCGCCCTCGGCCTGCTGTGCGCCCTGGTCGGGGCCGCCGGAGGGCTGCTGCAGCCGCTGGCCACAAAGGCACTGGTGGACCGGCTCGCCGCCGGTGAGACCATCGCCGGGATCCTGATCGCGCTCACCGCGCTGGTGCTGGTGGGCACGGCGGTCGAGGCGTTCGGCGCGTATGTGCTGGAGCGGACGGCGGAGTCGGTGGTCCTGGCCGCGCGGCGCACCCTTGTGGGGCGGTTGCTGCGGCTGCGGATCGCGGAGTGGGAGCGGATCCCGCCGGGGGATCTGATGTCCCGGGTCACCTCGGACACCACGCTGCTGCGGGCGGTCAGCACCCAGGCGGTCGTCTCCGCGGCCACGGGCGCGGTGTCCTTCGTGGCGGCGATCGTGATGATGGCGTACCTGGATGTCGTACTGCTGGGTGTGACGCTCGGGGTGGTCGTGCTGGTCGGCGGGGCCGTCGTCCTGGTGATGCCGAAGATCGCGCAGGCCACCGAGCGGGCGCAGGAGGCGGTCGGGGAGATCTCCGTAGCGCTGGAGCGGTCTCTCGGAGCGTTCCGCACGGTCAAGGCGTCCGGCGCCGAGGAGCGGGAGACCGCCCGGGTGGAGGCGGCGGCACACCGGGCGTGGCGGCACGGCGTGAAGAGCGCGAAGTGGGAGTCCGTTGCGGGCTCGGCCGACGAACTCGCCGTCCAGCTGGCCTTCCTCGCGGTGCTCGCGGTCGGCGGGGCGAGGGTGGCGTCCGGGGAGATCCCTGTGTCCACCCTCATCGCCTTCCTGCTGTACCTCTTCTATCTGATCGAGCCGGTGTCCACGCTGATCGAAGCCGGGTCCTCCTATCAGGAGGGGGCGGCCGCGCTCTCCAGGATCGCGCAGGTGGAACGCCTGGCGACGGAGCCGGTGAACCGGCGGACGGGCGCCCTGCCCGGGCAGGGGGCAGCGACGCCGGGTCCGGCGTCGGTCCGCTTCGAGGACGTGTCCTTCCGCTACCGGGCCGGCCTACCGAATGTCCATACGCGGGTGAGCTTCGAGGTGCCGGGCACCGGGATGACGGCCTTCGTGGGCCCCTCGGGCGCGGGCAAGTCGACGGTCTTCGCGCTCATCGAGCGGTTCCACGAGGCCACCGGCGGCCGCGTCCTGGTCGACGGCAAGGACGTACGGGACTGGTCACTGCCCCAACTGCGGTCCGTCATCGGGTACGTGGAGCAGGACGCGCCCGTGCTGGCCGGCACTCTCAGGGAGAACCTGGTGTTCGCGGCGCCCGGCGCGACGGACGACGACATCCACGACGTCCTGGCCCGGACGAAGCTCGACACCCTCGTCGACGGACTGCCCCACGGCCTCGACACCCCGGTCGGACACCGCGGCTCGAAGCTGTCGGGCGGCGAGCGGCAGCGCATCGCCATCGCCCGAGCCCTGCTGCGCAAGCCTCGGCTACTGCTCCTTGACGAGGCGACCTCGCAGCTTGACGCCGTCAACGAGCTGGCGCTGCGGGACGTCGTCACGGAGGTGGCCCGCGAAACCACCGTGCTGGTGGTGGCCCACCGTCTGTCGACGGTGACCGGCGCCGACCGGATCGTCGTGATGGACGCCGGCCGGGTCCGGTCGGTGGGCACCCATGAGGAACTGGTGGTCCAGGACCGGCTGTACGCGCAGCTGGCGGCCACCCAGCTCCTGGCCCCCGCGCGATGACCCACCACACGCAGGTTTGTCCGGTCGTCCACTGCACCGTGCCGTGCTCGTCGTCCACTGCACCGCCGTGCCGTGCTCGGCGAATGGCCGCTGGTAGTGGCGGCGTTGCCCACGACACTGCTGCTGTGGGGGGCGGGCCTTGGCCGGTGGCGCTCCACAGGCATCGAGTACGTCGCCTTCGGCATCAACACCGTCCTGCTGCTGAGCTGGGGCGTGCTGGCCTCCCGGGCCGCGGGCCGCGCATGGGGGCGAGCTGTCATGATCGGCTGTGCCGACGCGCTTCTGGGAGTGGCCGTCGCTTTGGTCAGCACCCTGCTGAAGTGACGCGGCGACTTGTCGCAGATGCCGGTGAGGAGGGTGTGGCCGATGTCGCTGAGTCGTACATCGGCCCTGTCCGGTCTCCGTCAGGCCGCTGACGGAGCCCACAGGCGTCGGTGAGCCGCACGCGAGATCCCCGTTGATCAGTCGACTGACCGAGGACTCAGCACCCTCTTGAAGGGGCCATCGGGAGGGTACGACCGCTGCCCAGGCGCGTGGCCATGCCGACGTGCGCGCCACCACGCATTTTGAATCACGGACGCCTGGGACGCCTCGTCAAGCTCCCGTCGTCCGCCCGTGGGTGAGGCGGGTACCAAGGCTGTCAGCCTGGTGCCGGGATCTTCGCTGCCCTGACGCTGCACCGGATACGGTCAGGGCGGGGAGTTGGCGAGCGCGCAGCCCGGGTTGAGCACGGTTCAGGGCGCCAGCCCCCTTTCCCGTTGCCGACCGCGGACCACGAGTGGATCTCGTGAGCCGCAAGCCGACGGAACAGCATGAGGGGTCGGTCAGTCCGTGCTGAGGGGAATCCGCATCCGCACCTGGTAGCCGCCCTCCGCGGTCGGGCCCGTCTCCAGGGTGCCGTGCAGGATGTCGGCCCGTTCCCGCAGGCCGACCAAGCCCTGCTGTGAACCGGGGAGGGACAGGGAGGGACGCGTGGGCGGGGTGTTGGTGACGGTCACTCCTACGTCGTCGCCGTCCTGCCACAGCTCCACGCGGGCCGTGGCGCCGGGGGCGTGCTTGCGGACGTTGGTCAGTGCCTCCTGGACCGTACGGTAGAGGGCCCGTTGGGCGGGGGTGCCCACGGCGGGCGGAAGCTCACCCGACAACTCCACCTGAGTGCCGCTTGATTCCACCAGTTTGCGCAGGTCGGCAAGGGTGGGCTGAGGAGTCAGCTCGGTGGCGCGACCGCCGGAGGCGCGCAGCAGCGTGACCATGGTGCGCAGTTCGTCGAGCGTGGTGACGCTCAGCGAACGGATCGTGCGGGCGGCCTCTTTGGCGTCCGCGTCCTTGGCGGCGACCTGCAGGGCTCCGGCCCGTACGGCGATCAGGCTGACCTGGTGGGAGACCACGTCGTGCATTTCGCGGGCCAGTTGGGCGCGTTCGCGGGCGAGTACGGCCTGGGCGTGCAGGGCCCGCTCGTGTTCCCTGGCCTCCTCGATCTCGGCCAGCCGCCGCGCCAAGTCCCGGTGTGTCTGGAGAAGTTGTGCAATGAGGACCGGGGCGGCGGCAGTCGCCAGGCTGTACACGAAGGTGATCAGCGTCATGGTCCGGCCGACCTCGGTGAGGCCGGCCAGGGGCCACGGAGTGCTGTTCGCGACGGCGGTCAGGGCTACGCACACCGCGAGGAGAGGGCGGTTGCGGGACCGTTCGGCCAGTGTGAACAGCGCCGCGAGCGGAGCGACGGCGACGGGCTGCGTCAGCGAGATGGGCAGGGTGAGCAGGAACACGCCGAGCGGGAACCGGCGTCGGAAGGCCAACGCGGCGCAACCGAGCGTGGCCAGCGCGACACCGAAGCGCGTGTCGTCCCACAGGTTCAGCCACACGTCCACGGCCGCTGCCACCACCAGGACGAGGTCGACGACCGGCGCGGGAACCCGCTCCCACAGCGCGCGGGCGCGATTCATCGCCCGGCCCTCGACGGCGGGTGCTCGTCGAGCAGTCCGGCCCGCTGCGCCAGCAGGGCCGCCTGCACCCGGCTCGTCACCCGCAGTTTCGTGAGGATGGCGCTGACGTGATCCTTGACCGTGCCCGCACCCAGATGGATGCGCGCCCCGATGTCGGCGTTCGACAGCCCCTCGGCCACCAGGACGAGGACGTCGCGTTCGCGGGAAGTGAGCAGCCGGACGCGTGCCGCCTCCTCGTCGACGGCCGCCTGGGCGCCGGGGTGGCTGTGCAACAGGGTGAGTGACGCCTTGGGGGACAGCACCACGCCCCCCGCGGTCAGGGTGCGCACCAGGTGGGCGAGTTGCTCGGGTTCGGTGTCCTTGAGCAGGAAACCGGCCGCGCCGGAGTGCAACGCGGTCAGGATGTACTCGTCGGCGTCGAACGTGGTCAGCATCGCCACCACCGGAGCGTCCGGCATCGTCCGCAGCTCGCGCAGCACGGTCAGCCCGTCGACGTCCGGCATCCGTATGTCGAGCAGCACCACGTCCGGCCGCTCCCGGCGGACGGCCTCCACGGCTTCGCCCCCGCTTGCCGTCGCGACGACCTCGATGTCCTCCGAGGCGCCCAGAATGAGTTCGAAGCCCGAGCGGACCAGTGCCTCGTCGTCCACCACCACTACCCGGATCACGCGCTCCGCCTCACCTTCGTCCATGCCGTCCGGCCCATGCCGCCTCGACCCTAAGGCCCCGCGGAGCCCCGGCGGTCCGGCGAGCGACAGCTCCAGCCACACGGCGGGGTATCACCCACCAGTCGGCAGGGACATCACAGCCTCCTGCCGGATAGTCCATGATCGGCCCGGTCTCCAGCCTGAGGGGCATGACTCATCATGCGGACTCCCCACCGGCTGACGCACCGTCCCCTGCACGCGAGCGCAGAGAGCCCCCGACGGGCGCGCCAGGCGTGGGCCGGCTGGTCGGACTGGACCTGGCCCGCGGCCTGGCCGTCTTCGGCATGTACGCGGTCCACGTGGGCCCCGCCCCGAGTCAAGACGGTGTCATCGGCTTCCTGATGGAGCTGGTGCAAGGCCGCTCCTCCGCCCTGTTCGCCGTCCTGGCCGGCTTCGCGGTCGCCCTCATCACCGGGCGTCGCACGCCGAAGACGGGTATGGCCGGCCGTCAGGCCGTCGCCAAGGTCGTCATCCGGGCCGTGATCCTGCTGGCCCTCGGCACCGCCCTGACCATGACCGGCACTCCGGTCGTGCCGATCCTCGCCTTCTATGGACTGTTCTTCCTGCTCGTGCTGCCGCTGTACCGGCTGGGCGCCAAGCCGCTGGCGCTGATTGCCGCGGGTTGGGCCCTGGTGGGCCCGCAGCTGCTGTACCTGTTGAAGCCGGTGGTCGGCGGCCGCGTATTCCTCTCCTACGGCCAGGCCGACGGCCCGGTCTCGCTGTTCTTCACCGGCGGCTATCCGGCCCTGACCTGGGTCCCGTTCGTCATCGCCGGTATGGCTGTCGCCCGCTGCGACCTGACCGCCACGGCTGTCCGGATACGCCTCGCCCTCATTGGCGTCGCCCTCGCCGTCACCGGCTACGGCGGCTCCTGGCTGGCGGTGCGTCTCGTGCCCGGTGCCGCCGAAGCCGTCCGGAAAGCCGAAGAGGGGTCGGGCATGTCGTCCGTGTCGTCCGTATCGCCCGACAGCATCGGCATCTTCGGCGACACCCCCGCCGGGATGCTGGCCTCCGCCCCGCACAGCGAGGCGACCCTGTCCATCGTGGGCAACACCGGTGTGGCGATCCTGGTGATCACCGCGTGCCTGGCCGCCATGGACGCCTTCCCCCGGCTGCGCCGTCTGGCCACGCCCGTCATCGCGGTCGGCTCGATGTCACTGACGGCGTACGTCTACCACATCGTCGCCATCTGGCTCCTGGACACCGAGGCACTAACCGTCTCGCCGTTGTACGTCCTGCTCGGCTTCATCGCGTCCGTCACCGTCCTCGCCACCCTCTGGTCCCGCTTCTTCCAGCGGGGGCCGCTGGAATGGCTGATGGGCAGGGCGACCGGGATCGCCCGGCGCATTCAATGAGAGCAATCCGAAGCGGCATTGCATGGGAAGGGGAATCCGCTGCGAGCAGGTAGGTGCCTGAGGACGCTGTGAGGACGCAGGTATCGCTACGTCTGCCATCAAGGCCACCTCAGGGCAGGGTGCACGGTGCGGTCCGCGGGCGAGTTCCCTGGTTGGCCAGTCATTCCCGTGGCTCGGGCGCCCGGGCTTCGGCCGAGTCCTCGACAGGCCGTTGCCATAGGGCCACCCCGTTCCTCACACCGATTGTGGGGCCGTGGAGGCTCTACTGCCTGAGGTCGATCGTGCGGACCGGCTGTCCCGTGGTGCGGGCGAGTGCCGAAGTCGTGGTCGCGGTGGAGCAGTGTGAGCCCCGCTTCCTCGGCGGCGGCAGCCACTAGGAGATCGACGGGTCCCGCGCTTCGGTGCTCACACTTGGCGGTCAGCATGCGGCCATTCGAGCCGTGGCGGTTCATACCGTGTGGTGCGCGCCGCCATGCCGTCCGCTGATAATTGGGGCGCCAACGCCTGCGGCACTCGCCGCGTCCTGACCGGAGCCGGTTCGCGCGTTGGCCGTCGGGGACGTCGCGGCTGACTGAGTGGGGTGGCAGGGTGATTCGGGTGCTCTTGGCCGACGACGAGGCATTGATCCGCGCCGGAATCCGGTTCGTGCTCGAGATCGCCGATGACATCGAGATTGTGGCCGAGGCGGACAACGGTGCCGGCGCCGTCGAGCTCGCTCGCAAACACCTCGTTGACGTGGCGCTGCTGGACATTCGCATGCCCGGCGTCGACGGGCTGGCCGCAGCCGCCGAGATAGGAAAGGTGGCACCGCGGACAAGCGTGGTCATGCTGACCACCTTTGGTGAGGAAGAGTACGTCACCCGGGCGCTGCGCTGCGGCGCTGCGGGGTTTCTGCTCAAGGACACCCCGCCCGACGATCTGATCAAGGCTGTCCGGGTGGCGGCCGCCGGTGAGCCCATCCTTTCGCCCCGGGTCACCAGGCAGCTGATCGAACGCCACGTCAACCACGACGTGAGCCAGGCCGACGAGGCGCGGCGCCGTGTCGCGGCCCTGACCGACCGCGAGCGCGACGTACTGTGCCTGCTGCGTGAGGGCTGCTCGAACGCTGAGATCGCCAAGGCGCTGCTGATGAGCGAAGGCACCGCCAAGTCTCACGTCAGTCGCATCCTTTCCGTCCTTGGCTGCACCAACCGGGTCCAGGCGGCCATCCTGGCGCACGACGCCGGTGTCCGTCCGCCGGACAGCCGTTCCTGATTCGCCTCGTCGAGCCCATGCGAAGCGCCGGCTTGGCGGTTGCTGTCCGGGCTGTCCTCGGGTGTCGCCGATCTTGATCTGCTGGTAGGTCTTTTCGTGCTGCGTCGTGGAAGGACCCGGCTTCGGCCCCGGCACGGGAGGGGAGCATCTGCCGGTCGGCCAGAGCGGATTGCTCGAGGGTCGGGCTCATTGTCCCGGGCTTCAACGGCGCAGGGGAAGCTCGGCGGTGACGGTGTGGTCGCCGGTGACCGGGTCTGTGCCGGCGGTGAAGTCGCCGCCGGCCAAGCGGGCGCGTTCACGCAGGCCTGCCAGTCCCATGCCGCTGCTGGGCGGTGGGACGGCGGGCGGGCGGGCGGCGTTGCGTACCTTGATGGTGAGTTTGTCGGTGTCGACGGTGACGGTCAGCCGCGTGGGCGCACCCGGGGCGTGCTTGTGGACGTTGGTGAGGGCTTCGCGCACGATGCGGTTGACCGCTCGGCGGATGCCGATGTCGGCGTCGGTGAGGTCGTCGCCGCGCCAGGACAGGGTGATGGGCAGGCCCGCCTGCCGGGCCTCGGCGACCAGGTTCAGGACGTCCTCGCGAGTGCCGGCCACCGATTCGGTGCCGTCCGGTGGTTCGGCGCCGTCGAGGCGCAGGATGCCCAGCACCGTGCGAAGCTCCTCGAGTGCGGTCCGGGAGGTGGTCCGTAGCAGGTCGGCCTGCTCGTTGATCTCGGGGGCCGCGGTGCGGGTGCGCATCTCCAGGGCCCCGGCGTACAGGGCGATCAGACTGAGCCGGTGCCCGAGCAGATCGTGCATCTCACCGGCGATGCGCGCCCTTTCCTGCATCCGGGCCTGCGACTCGCCGAGCAGGTTGGCGCGTTCCAGCAAGGCGTTGCGTTCGTGCAGGGCATCCATGGCCCGGGCCCGCTCCCCCTGCCGCATGCCGATGGCGCCCGGCAGCACCACCAGCACCACATTGACGACGACGATGCGGCCGACATCCTCCAGGTCAACCGTCAGCCCGGCGACCTCGACGAGGTTGGCCGCGGATTGCACGCCAGTGGCGAGCGCCAGAGCGGCCACGGCGAGGCGGGTATCCGGCACCTGGCGGCCCACCGCATAGGCGAGCACCACGCTCACCGGCCAGAGAAAAGCCAACAGGGTCGTGCTCGGCCAGATCAACGCCACTGCCGCGACGCCGGTCCCGGCCAGCAGCGAGGTGATCGGCCAGGTGAATCGGCAGAGCAGGGCGACCGCGGCGGCCAGCAGGCCGATCGCTGTCGCGGGCTGCCCGGGCACGTTGATGACGGCCGTGACGATCGCCGTGGCGGGCAGCAACAACCACCACGCCAGCAGCAACCTGCCCTGTCGTGCCAGGTGCTGCCAGGTCGTCACCGCCTCGGCGGTGACGACCTCGGCGAGTTTCGCCCAACCAGCCACGGCACCTCCACGACGACGGCGGTGACCGCCGAGCCGGGCGGTCGCCCGACCGATGAGCACAGCCGCGTCCGGGCCACGCCGGCCGGGGTCACCAGCCACAGCAGTGCAGCGGTGATGACCGGTAGCCCGTGATCGGCGCCGACCGTACCCGAGGACGGGGGCCGTGGTCATCGTATCCGGGCTCAACCAGGGCCGACCTCGTTCGAGCGAAGGGCGAACGTGCCCTGACACGCCGCGTCTCACCGGACGAACTTCGCCAGTTTGGTGGTGCTGTTGAGCAGGTACTCCAGCGGTCCGCGGCTGAAGAAGCGCGACCAGACGGCGGCGAACACGATCGCCCCGGCGATGAACCCGAACAGCGGCACAAAGGTGCTGCTGGCCTCTTCGGGCAGCATGGTGTAGGCAGCGACGTGGGCGACATAGAGGGTCAGGGACATGGTGCCCACGGCGATCAGCGGGCTCGCCAGCCGACGCAGCCACGCCAACCGGGCCATGGCCACAGTGGCGCAGACAAGCACGGTGATCGCCACGCCGAGGCCGCCGATGATCTCGAAGGTCGTACCGCTGTGCGGCTCGGCCCCCAGCAGCGACGAGGCCAGGTTCGCGCTGTCGGTGACCTTGTTGTTGATGTAGTCGAAGGCCGGCGACCCCGGTCGCAGGGATTCGATGGACTTCGGATCCAGGTTCGCGAAGGCTTCCTTCAGAGCGGCCTTGTCCGCCTGAATGGGCGGGTACAGCCTTGCCGTCAGCCAGGCGGTGCCGTATCCGAGCGCCATCAGCGCGGCGCCGAGCGCGGCCAGCCGGCGTTGCACCGCGCCGGCGGCCAGGTCGAGCCGGGCCAGTGCCATGCCGGCGATCACGAACGGCATCCAGGTGATCGCGGGGTAATAACCGTCAAGCAGCAGGCCCAGCAGTCCGTCGCCGCCGAGCCGGGCGATCGGGTCGTACGCGTCGATGCTCTGCGCCGTCGCCTCCCCCAGCAGCCACTTCAGGCCGAACGCCGCCTGCGGCCCAACGACCGCGAGCACGGCCGCGATGATCGCGAGGGTCCTGGCCCGCAGTCGTATCAGGGGCAGTGCCAGCAGGAAGTACACCCCGTAGAAGGCGAGAATCACAAGGATCCCGGTCTTGAGCATCGTCAGCGCGGTGCCCAGCGCCAGCAGAACCAGGGCACGGATCACGATCCGGACCTTCGCCTGCCGGCCGGCCAGGCCGGTCTTCGGCTCCCGGCGGCCGGCGATCAGCATCAGCGAGAACCCGGCCAGGGTGGCGAACAGGATCGACGACCGGCCCTCGGTCAGTTCCAGCAGCCGGCCGCCGAAGCCACCCACGTCCTCGGCAGGTGGGGCGACGTGTACAGCGAACATGCCGAAGACCGCCAGCGCGCGGGCCGCGTCCACCCCGACCAACCGCCCCACCGACGGCTGCTGTTCGACCACGCCGGCGGGCTCAACCGGTGCCCCGTGCCGCGGAGGTGGCGTTTCGTGTGAGATCTCGATCTGAGTCATGCGCCCAAGGTCGCCGGTCCGCACGCCCCGACGCCTCTGCCAAGCTTCCGGACCACCCCCGCCGAATGGCCAAGGACGCCGAGCCGATCGGCCAAAGGTCGGCGCCCGCGCGCGTTCGGGCCCGCGGGACTGGCAGGAGTCGTTGATCGAGTGATCTGTATTCTCCGTGGCTCCTGCCGCTTGGGTCACCTGTGTGGTCGCTGAGGATGCAGCGGTTCCTCGGCGCGCATGGCGTCGGCGATCCAGGCGTAGGGGACGGAGTCGTGGTCCTCCTCGGTCGCGGTCCCGTTGATCAGCGCCACCAGGGACACGTACCGACCGTGGGTGTCGTCGTAGACGGGGCTCTCGGAGCCGGCTTCCTCTTCGGCGATCTGGCGCAGGATGTCGGGCACCTGCCGGTATCCGTCGGCCATCCGGTTTCGGATTTCGGGGGTGAGCGGTGTGCCGGACAGCGCGGTGGCCGCTTCCATCAAGCGTGTGACGGCCTGCTGGGACCGGGGGGACCGGGGGGACTCTCCGGCACGGTACGCGGCAAGGAGCTCCTCTATGAGCGAGGCCCCGCTGACGTGCATGAAGTCCTGAAACGGCTCGGTCGCCAGGACCCGGGTCTGCGGTGTGGAGTAGGCGTCTTGCAGGTAGGTGCGGACCGCGTCACGGAACGCCGGGTTCCGCACCAGGTCGGCCAGCTCGATCCAGGCCTCGAGCTGGGCGACCGTGGGGTCCGCGGGCAGGACCGGGCGCATCGTCCGCAAACGGTCGACGAAGCCCTCGGGGACGTCCAAGTCCTCGCCGACGTCGTTCCAGAAGTCGTCGATGGTCTGTTCGCGTTCCTCGTCGGTCATCGAGACGAGCCTGTGCATCAGGTCGGCCCGAGCGGTGGTGTCGCCCTGTTTGATCAGGGCCCTGAGCACCGCCCGCCTGGCCCGCAGGGTGCGCTCCTGGCGCTCGACGATCTCCAGGTGCGTGGTGAGTAAGTCGTGCAGGGTCGTGCCGCCTTCGAGCAGGCGGCGGATCTCGCCCAGGTCGGTGTCCAGCTCGCGCAGGGTGCGGACGAGTTCCAGCCGGGCGATGGCGCCGATGTCGTACATCCGGTGGCCGGCCTCGTTCAGGCCCGTGGGCTCGATGAGCCCGGTGTCGGCGTAGAACCGGACGGCGCTCACGCTCAGGCCGCTGCGGCGCGCGGCGTCTCCGATGGGGTAAAGCTCGTGGTCGTTCATGGGGCCACTGTGGTATCTCAAGCCGCTTGAGGCGCAAGTCGATTGCCGCTGAGACACGTAGGGGGCGAACGGGGTGCGCCCGGCAGGGGCGGCGCCTGCATCGGATCTGATCCCGATCCCGGGCCGGATGATTGGCGGGCGTCGTTGATCGCGTAGTCGGTGTTCGGCTGCCCGCTGTCGTGGATGGCGAGCGAGTGTCACGGGCCGTGGTCGCGTCCGTCCCGTGGAGCGAAGGCCGCGAGGGCGTCGGCGTCGGTCGCGAGCGTGCAGGAACTGGTCGGCCCACTCGGTGATGTCGGGGTAGGACGATTCCTGGCTGAGCCGGGGTGGCTGTGGCCCGATGTCAAGCGTCGGCGCAGGTCGCGGCAGGCGTTGTCCAGGGTCGATGGCCGATGTGTCCATCGACTGGACCGCGCCACAGCGGTCGCACAGGCGCTGGAACGCCTCGGATCTGTATGGGCCGCCGCGGTCCGTGCGGAAGTTGACTTCGGGCTTCCCCTTTTAGGGATCCTTGCACTATGCCCGCCCGGGTCGCGCGGCCTGGCACCGCACCTCGCCGCGTTGCCGAAACGCCCACGTGGCTCCTCCCCCACTCTCGACTCCGCTCGAGCGGGGGCACCCCCATCGAGGGCGCTCCGGCGCCTTGCGATGCACGGCACCAGACCACGCGACCCGATCGGACGCTCATAGTGCAAGGACCCCTTACTGTGGAAACCGCGTGCGCAGGGGTAGTTGGGGGTCATTGGCCACCCCGGTGACCGGGCCCGGGACCATCCGCTCAGCACCAGTCGCATACTCTGGTCTCATTGTCGCCGGAAAGAAGGCGCAGGCTGCGGCAGCGTGCGCTCGCCGTTCGTCCGAGGGAGGCGTTCGAGTGGCAGTTGGCGGCCGGTCGACGAAGCGGCTCCAACGGGGAACTCTTTCCCAGGGGCTCATCGTGGGGACCGCGCTGCGGATCCTCGACGAAAACGGACCGGACGCGCTGACCTTCCAGCGACTCGGCAAGGAACTGTCCTCCTCCGCAACCGCGGTCTACCGGCACTTCGCGAGTCGCGACCACATCATGGTCGCCGTCGCGGAGGAACTCGACAGGATCTCCCTCGACGGGTACGAGCCGCACGAGTCGTGGACCGAGTCGCTGCGGGACCTGGCGATCCGTGCCTGGAACACCGCGCTGGACCACCCGGCGGCCGCCGCGCTCTGCATGGGGAGAGTCACCCGAGGCGTTCACGAGTTGCGCGCCGTCGACGCCGTCCTGGAAGCGTTCCACCGCGGCGGCTGGCGCGGCCGGGCGGCCGTCCTGCACTACCAGGCGTTCTCGAACTTCATCCTCGCCATGGCGAGCAACAACGCCTGGCGGCTCGTCAACCAGCGGTTCGGCGCCGAGGCGAACTGGGTGCAGGAGTACCAGCCGGCGGATCCTTCCATGTACCCCTACGCCGAGGCGGCGAAGGAACACCTGCGCAGCATCGACATGACCGACGTCTTCCGCCGGCAGATGGACATCCTCCTCACCGCCCTCGAGGCGGAGGCGGCGACGCTCCCGCGCGACTGACGCGCGCCCTGCGTCAGCTTCACTGCTACCGCCCGGCAACGCTCCACGGCCGAAAAATGGGGGCGGCACGACGTACACAAAGATAGTTAACGCTATTGACTACGTCGTTCACTTGGCTGCATCCTCTGCACACCGAGTGCTCCACGGCTCGCTCATACGCGGCGCCCACCGAGGGCCGCGCGCACCGCCCCGCCCTGAACCGCTCGCGCTCGTCCCGTCCGATCCCGTGCGACCTGCGCAGAGCCCGACATCCCTCTCAGGAGCACCCATGCGCCAGACCCGTACCCGCGCGGTCCCAGTGACTGCGGCAGTCGCCATGACGGCCGTGCTCGCCGGCTGCACCACCACGGGATCGACGTCCGGAGACCCGAGCAGCGGCGGTGCCGCGACGGTGACGAAGATCCGGACGACGATCGACGTGCCGGCCGGCTTCGACCCGGCCAAGGCGTTGTCCCTGCCGGACTACCTGCTCGCCCGGAACAGTTACGACACCCTCGTGCGCAAGGACGACGGCGGGCTCGTCGGCGGGCTCGCCACCAAGTGGACGAACACGCCGACCTCGGCAACGTTCACCCTGCGCACCGACGCCACCTGCGCCGACGGGACGCCGATCACCCCGACGGTCGTGAAGGCGTCCCTCGACCGCTACATCGACCCGAAGACGGCGGCGCCCGATCTCCCCACGGTCTTCGGCCCCGGCAACAAGGTGGAAGTGAGCGCCGACGACGCGGCGCGGACGGTGAAGATCACGCTCGCCAGGCCGTGGGGCGACATGGTCACCGGCCTGTCGGTCGCGAGCACGGGCATCGTCTGCCCGGCGGGACTGGGGGACCTCAAGGCCCTCGCCGCAGGTAAGGCCAAGGGCTCCCAGTCCGGCCCGTACCTTCTTGAGAAGTCCCAGTCCGGCGTCTCGTACTCCTACACGCTTCGCCCGGAGTACAAGGCATGGCCGGCCTGGCGCACGAAGATCCCCGGCAAGGTCGCCGCGACGATGGAGTACCTGGTCTCGCCCGACCCCACGGCGACCGGCAACCTCGTGACGAGCGGCCAGCTCGACATCGGCAAGATCGATGCCTCCGGCATCCCGCGCTTCGACGGCGTGGGCGGCCACTCGGTGAGCGTCAGCCGGTTCTCCGACTTCTACCTGCTCTTCAACGAACGACCCGGCACGGTCTTCGCGGACGTCGACACCCGCCGGGCAGTCGCCCAGGCCATCGACCGCGCCGCCTTCGCCAAGGTCGCCTCGAAGGACACGGGTGAGCCGTCGACGATGTTCGTGCAGAAGGGCACCCCGTGCAACGATTCTGGCACCTCCTTCCTCGTGCCGACTGACAAAGACGCGGCGGCGGCCGTGCTCAAGGGCAAGAAGATCCGCCTCGTCGGCCCCCAGGTCGTCGGGCCGGCCGGCGCCGGGAACCAGTACATCCAGGAGGCGCTGCGGGCCGCGGGCGCGGACGTCACCCTCGCCAACGTCGACGTCGGGGCCTGGGTCGGGACCGTGTTCGGCAAGCCCGACGCCTGGGACCTCACCGTCTTCGCCGACCTCAACTTCCTCGGCAGCCTCGCCAACCCGCTCGGCCACTTCGTGGGTCCGACCGTCCCCGAAGGCGGCGGCAACCTCGGCGCGGCGAAGAACCCCGTGGTGAACAAGGCCTTCGCCGAGGGCACCGAGGCGACGACCGAGAAAGCCCGCTGCGCCGCCTACCAGACGGCCGCCAAGGCCCTGATCTCGCAGGTGGACGCGGTGCCGCTGGTCAACGACCCGTTCATCTACGCACTGCGCAAGGGATTCAGCGCACAGATGCTCGGCGGCTCGCTCGACGACCCCATCCTGCGCATCACCGGCTGACGGACAGGCCGTCCGCACGCGGCGGAGATCCACGCGGCCGGACCCGAGCGTCCCGCACGGAGGAACCCCGCGCCGTTCCGACGTCCTGCACCGATACCTCGCACCGTTCCGACAGGAGCCCCCTGGTGATCGACCCTTTCAGCACCGCCCAGCAGATCGCCGACCTCGTGCGCACGAAAGAGGTCAGCCCGGTGGAGGTGGCCGAGACCTACCTCGACCGCATCGAGCGGATCAATCCCGCCGTCAACGCCGTCGTCTGGCTCGACGCCGACGCCGTGCGCGCGGCGGCCGTCCGGGCCGAGCGGGCGGTGCTGCGCGGCGATCCGCTCGGCCCGCTGCACGGCGTCCCCGTCCCCATCAAGGACCTCAACTCCGTCGCGGGACAACCCAACACGATGTCCTCACTGGCGATCCGGGACACCCCGCAAACGGTCACGGACCCGGACATCCAACTCCTCCTCGACGCCGGCGCGATCCCCCTCGGCCGGACGAACTCACCGGAGTTCGGCGCTCTGACCGTCTCCGAGAACGCCCGGCACGGCAAGACGCGCAACCCGTGGAACCCGGCGCACACCTCCGGCGGGTCGAGCGGCGGCGCGTCGGCGGCCGTCGCGGCCGGGCTCGCCCCGGTGGCACACGCCTCCGACGGCGGCGGATCGATCCGGGTCCCGGCATCCGTCACCGGCCTCGTGGGCCTCAAACCGAGCCGGGGACGCGTACCCGCGTTCGTCCGGGGCTGGGAACATTCGACGACCGAGGGCGCGATCACCCGCACCGTGCGCGACGCGGCCCTGATGCTCGACGTCATGGGCCGTGCCGACCGGCTCGCCTGGTACAGCGCGCCCGAACCGGGTCGCCCGTACATCGAGGAGGTCGGTGCCGATCCCGGGCGGCTGCGGATCGGCCTGCTCCTCGACGCGCCGACCGGGCTGCCGGTCGACGAGGAGTGCCGCAAGGCGGCGCTGACGGCCGCGCGGGCACTGCGCGACCTGGGACACGACGTCGTCGAGGCCCGCCCGAAGATGTTCTCGTACGAGGCGATCATGGGCTTCACCTGGACGATCATCAGTGCCTCCACCTACGCCATCGAGGTGGACGATCCCGACGCGGTGGACCCCTACATCCGGCGCCGCCGGGAGACCGCCCTCGAGGTCAGCGCGGGCGACTACGCCCGGACCGCGGCGCGCCTGCAGGCCGAGTCTCGCGACGTGGTCGCCCAGTGGGGCAGGGACTTCGACGTTCTCCTCACCCCGACCACGGCGGTCGTGGCGCCGCCGGTCGGCCCCGTGTACGACGAGGCGAACTCCGACCCGGACGGCCCGCGGGCCACCGAGACCCGGATGGTCTCGTTCACCGCGTTCGTCAACATCGCCGGGCTGCCCGCCATCTCGCTGCCCGTCCATACGACCCCGGACGGACTGCCGGTCGGTGCGCAACTCGTCGGCGCGCCCTACGACGAGGCGACGCTGCTGCGACTCTCCGCCCAGCTCGAACCGCGGTTCCGCTGGTACGAGCGGCACCCGGACGACGCGGCACTCGCGGGGGCGCTGTGAGCGCCGGGTCCGCGGTCCCGGCCGGGCCGCTGCCGACCGCACCCGTCAGGCGCGTTCCCCGGCTGCGACTGCGCGGTGGCTGGGCCGGGTTCGCCGTCCGCCGCGCGGGCGGGCTGCTGATGTCCATGCTCCTGCTCGTCCTCGTGACGTTCCTCATCGTGCCCCTGCTGCCCGGGGACCCGGCCCGCGCGATCGCCGGCACCAACTCGTCCCCGGCCACGCTCGCGGCGATACGCGAACGACTGGGCCTCGACGAGCCGCTGGCGACACGGTTCGTCCACTACCTCGGCGACATCGCGTCCGGACGGCTCGGCACCTCGTTCCGTTTCGACACCCCGGTCGCGGACATCGTCGCGACCCGGCTGCCGTACACCGTCCAGCTCGTCATCCCTGCCGTCCTGCTCTCCCTGGTCATCGCCGTCCCGCTGGGCATGGCCGTCGGTGTCCTCACCCGTGACGGACGCCGCCGCCGGCTCGGCGTCGGCTTCGGCACGGTCGCCGGGCTCCTCGCGTCGGCGCCGGTCTATGTCGTCGCGACCCTCCTCATCGTCCTGTTCTCGATCAGCCTCGGGCTGCTGCCGTCCGGCGGCGCCACGACACCGAGCGCGCTCGTCCTGCCGATCGCCGCGCTCTGCATCGGCCCGGCCTTCGCCATCGCCCGGGTCGTCCGGCAGGAGACGGCCTCGGTTCTCGCCCAGGACTACATGAGGACCGCGCGCGGCCACCGCCTGGGATCCGTGCGTCTCCACCTCCGCCACGCGCTGCCCAACCTCGTGACCAGCGTCCTCACCCTGAGCGGTCTCGTCCTCACGTCCCTGCTCGGCGGGACGATCATCCTGGAGAACGTCTTCACCTACCCCGGGCTCGGCACCGAGGTCGTCCAGGCGATCATCTACAAGGACTATCCCGTGATCCAGGGCATCATCCTCGTCGTCGGCATGCTCGCCCTCCTCGTCAACCTCCTCGTGGACGTCGTCCTCGGGATCGTCGACCCGCGCACGCTCGAGGGAGGTCGTCGTGGCCACTGACGCGACCGTGCGCCGATGGCGCCGCAACCCGTCGCTGCTGTCCGGCGCGGTGATCCTCGGACTGCTCCTCGTCGTCGCCCTCGTAGCCCCGCTGCTGCTGAGCGGCTCCGCCGAGACCCTCACCGACGACGCCCGGCTCGGGCCCGGTGCCGAGCATCTCCTCGGCACCGACGCCTTCGGCCGTGACGTCCTCGCCCGGGCGCTCGTCGCGACCCGGCTCACCCTGCTCATGGCCGCCGCCGCCACCGCCGCCTCGTTCGTCGTCGGTGTCGCGATCGGCGCGCTGGTCCACCTCGCACCCGGGTGGCTGCGCGAGACCTGTCTGCGGCTCATCGACTCGGCGGTGGCCTTCCCCTCGCTCGTCCTCGCCCTCGTCATCGCGGCGGTGCTCGGGCCGGGCACGGTGTCCGCGATCGTCGCGATCGCCGTCGCCGGCGTCCCCGGGTTCGCGCGGTTGACGGCGAATCTCGCCGCGACCGTCGCGGACAAGGACTACGTCCTCACCGCGCGCCTGCTCGGCGTCCCCGGCCTGCGCATCCTGGGCCGGCATGTCCTGCCGAACATCAGCGGGCCGCTGCTCGTGCTCCTCAGTTCGAGCTTCACCCTGTCCCTGCTCGACATCAGCAGTCTGTCTTTCGTCGGCCTCGGTGTGCAGAACCCCCAGTACGACTGGGGCCGGCTGCTCAACGAGGCGCTGCCGTCGATCTTCGCCCAGCCGTCGGTCGTCCTCGCTCCGTCGATCATGCTCATCGTCACCGGCGTGGGCGCCATGCTCCTCGGAGACGGCGTGGCCTCACTCGTCGACCCGCGAACCCGCGGCACAGCGCCCGCACCGGCCAAGACGGCGGACGCGGCAGGACTGGCCGCCCCGGCACAGGACGGCGCGGCGCAGGCGCCTTTGGCTTCGGGTGGTGCGGGGGCGGCGGCCGGCACGGAGCAGGACGGCCTGCTGACCGTCGCCGGGCTGACCGTGCGGGCCGGCGACCGGACACTCGTCGACGACGTGTCGTTCACCATCGGGCCCGGCCAGATCGTCGGCCTCGTCGGGGAGTCGGGCTCGGGCAAGTCCACCATCGCCATGGCGGTCGCGGGCCTGCTCCCCGAGGGCGTGCGGGCGAACGCGTCGCGCCTTGCCCTCGGCGACCTCGACCTGCTCGGAACACCGCCGGAGCGACGCCTTGCGACCGAGATCGGCATCGTCTACCAGGACCCGATCGGCACGTTCAACCCCGCGCTGAGGCTCGGCACCCAGCTCACCGAGGTGGCCAGGGTGCATCTGGGGACGCCCCGGCGTCAGGCCGCGCAGGACATGGTCCGCTCACTGGCCGACATCCACGTCACCGAGCCGGACCGGCGGCTGCGCCAGCACCCGCACGAGCTGAGCGGCGGCATGCTCCAGCGCGCCTCGATCGCCTCCGCGATGACCACGAACCCGCGGCTGCTCATCGCCGACGAGCCGACGACGGCACTCGACGTCACCGTCCAGGCGGAAGTGCTGCGCCAGTTCCGGCGCATCAACCGCGAGCACGGCACGGCGATGCTGTTCATCTCGCACGACATCGGCGTGGTCGGCGTGCTCTGTGACACCGTCCTGGTGCTCCACGGCGGCCGGGTCGTCGACCGGACGACGGGGGGCGACCTGCGCCGGGGGACGGTCACCCACCCCTACACCCGCGCGTTGCTCGCGGCGACGCCCGCCGCGGTCGAGGCCGGTGGAACCCTCAGCGCGGTCCGGTGGACGGCCGACGCGCATGCGGCGCAGCCGAGCGGGGCGCCGTCGGACGACCTTTCCGACAAAGCCGCGGACCGCCCCCCGGCCGCGGAAGGGAGCCGCTGATGTCCACCACCGCCACCACACCGGACCCGCAGGCGGCCACCCCGCTGCTGCGCGTCGAGGATCTCACCGTCGACCTCGGCCACGGCGTCGCGGCCCGCAGGGTGCTCAAGGGAGTCTCGTTCGACATTCCCCGGGGCAGCACCCTCGCACTCGTCGGAGAGTCCGGGTCGGGCAAGACGACGCTCGCGCGGACACTCGTCGGCGTCCACAGGCCGTCGAACGGCCGGATCCTCGTGGACGGCGCCCCGTTGCGCACCGCGCGCGGACGGGCGGGAGCCGCGACGGTCCAGATGATCCCGCAGGACCCGTACTCCTCGTTCGACCCGCGGCGCACCGTCGCGCAGTCGCTCGCCGAGGCACTCGATCCGATCCGGGCCAGGGTCAAACCGGTCCGGGCCCGGATCGCCGAGCTGCTCAGCCAGGTGAGCCTCGACCCGGACAGCATGGACCGCTACCCGCACGAGTTCTCCGGCGGCCAACGGCAGCGGCTGGCGATCGCACGGGCCCTCGCACCGCGTCCCCGGTTCGTCATCGCCGACGAGATCACCTCGGCCCTCGACCTGACGACCCAGGCCGAAATCCTCAACCTGCTCGCCGATCTGCGCCGCCGGCTCTCGCTGACGATGCTGTTCATCTCGCACGACCTGGCCGTCGTCCGGCACGTCAGCGACACGGTCGCGGTCCTGCTGCACGGGGACCTCGTCGAGCTCGGCCCGACCGGAGCCACCTTCGCCGAGCCGAACCACCCGTACACCGCTCAACTCCTCGCGTCCGTCCCGGGCGACCCGAGGTTCCGCCTCGACGACGAGCACGCCATGACGTGAACCGGCCGGAAGCGGTGCGGCTTCCGGCCCGCCGACTGGCCCATGCCGGTCGGCGGGCCGGTCGGCGCTGTGGACCTGGGCCTCGCCGGTCGTCAGTCCCTTCGCAGCGGCAGGGAAGCCGCTGAGTTCGGTCTCACCCACGGTCCGGTCGGGGCATACGTTGACGCGATAACGACAACGCTCACGTGGTCGACCGGGTGACAGGAGAGAGGGGCGACCTTGACGGAATCGGTGCGAGGGCGGTGGTGGCGGTGACGCGGAAGCGCCCTGAAGGTTGGTTCGTCGGTTTGTCCACGCTGGACGTCATCCAGCTCGTGGACCATGTGCCGGGTACCAACGAGAAACTGACGGCACGTCAGCAGGTCGTCGCCGCAGGCGGTCCGGCCGCGAACGCAGCCGCGACCTTCGCACACCTGGGCGGCGCGGCCAAGCTGCTCACCGCGATCGGCTCCCATCCACTGGGAGCCGCCGTCGCGGCGGACCTGGACCGGCTGGGCGTGACCGTGCTGGACCTGGCGGCCGACTCGACAGAGCCGCCCGCTGTGTCGTCCATCCTGGTGACCGCGTCCAGCGGGGACCGCGCCGTCGCTTCGACCAATGCGACGGGGTACCGGATCGCCCCGCCCGATGATCTCGACGCGTTGATGGTGACCTGCGACATCGTGGAATTCGACGGACACCACATGGAACTGGCCGTGGCCGCCGCCCACGCCGCGCGTGCCGCCGGGCGTCTGACCCTCCTGGACGGGGGCAGTTGGAAGGCCGGCACGGAGAAGCTGCTGCCATCGATCGACGTGGCCGTCTGCTCGGACGACTTCCACCCTCCCGGCACGAACACGCCGACGGACACCCTGCGGTTCCTGGAGGAACACGGAGTCCGCTGGTCGGCGGTCAGCCGGGGAGGGCGATCCATCGTGTGGACGGGCCCCGACAGCGGGGGCACGGTGGGCGTGCCTGCCGTACGGGTGGCGGACACTCTTGGCGCGGGTGACGTCCTGCACGGGGCCCTCGCCCATCGCCTCGCGGCCAACGGCCACTTGACGTCGCAGGGCTTCGTGGAGGCCCTGCGTGGTGCGGCGGCAGTGGCCTCACGGGCCTGTGCCTCGTTCGGAACCCGGGCGTGGATGAGGGCGGGGAGGGTGGGCCGGGGGTGACGTGGGCGCGTCGGCCGGCTGCCCCCGTAGGTCTCCCTCGAGCGGCCGACTGAGGCATCTCGGTGATTAGAGCGCCGTGCAAAACAGGGATCGATTTTGCTGAGCAAAACCTTTAACCGCAGGCATTCCATGTTTAGAGTGCTGCTCTAATACGCGCCAAGCGAGGAGGTGCCCGCGGCATGAGACTGACTCCCACGGAGCGTGATCGGCTGCTGCTCTTCGGAGCCGCCGAGCTGGCCCGCGCCCGCCGTGCCCGGGGCTTGCGGCTCAACGTGCCGGAGGCGACCGCGCTGATCGCGGACACCGTCTGCGAAGCCGCTCGCGACGGTGCCCGGCTCGCGGAGGCCGTCGAGCGCGCCAGATCCGTGCTCGGCCCGGACGACGTGCTGCCGGGTGTCGCGGACGTCGTCACCGAGGTGCATGTCGAGGCGGTCTTCGACGACGGTTCACGCCTCGCGGTCGTGAGCGACCCGATCGGCGGGAGTCTCGGTGAGCGGGCTCCGGGCGCTCTGCTGCCGGGTCCCGAGCACGCCGAGCCCGAGGCGGCCGTCCGGCTGACGGTCACCAACACCGCCACCGTGCCGGTCTCCGTCACCTCCCATTTCCACTTCTTCGAGGCCAACCCGCGGCTCGACTTCGCACGGGAGAGGGCCTACGGGATGCGGCTCGCCGTACCTGCCGGGTCGTCCGTGCGGTTCGGGCCGGGGGAGAGCCTCGAGATCGGGCTGGTGCCCATCGGGGGCGACCGGATCGCCATCGGGTTCGCCGGTCTCGTCGACGGGGCACTGGACGCGCCCGGCGCCCGCGAGGAGGCGCTGCGCCGCGCCGCCGCCTGCGGCTACCTCGGCGTACCGGAAACACCAGATCAGGAGGTCGAGCGATGAGCCGCCCAGGAGGCCACCCCGCTAAGGCCCGCCGCCTCAGCCCGTACGAGTACGCCGCCACCCACGGCCCGCGCGCGGGCGACCGGATCCGGCTGGGCGACTCCGGCCTGACGATCCGCGTCGAGTCCGACTCCCAGCGCTACGGCGACGAGTTCCTCGCCGGGTTCGGCAAGACCGCCCGGGACGGACTGCACCTCAAGGCGGCCGCCGTCCGGGAGACATGTGACGTGGTCATCAGCAACGTCGTCGTGATCGACGCGGTGCTGGGGATCCGCAAGGTCTCCATCGGCATCAGGGAAGGCCGGATCTGCTCGGTCGGGCGGGCCGGGAACCCTGACACCCTCGACGGGGTCGACGTCGTCGTGGGCACCGGGACCTCGATCGTGTCCGGCGAGGGGCTCATCGCGACCGCCGGGGCCGTCGACACCCACGTCCACCTGCTGTCGCCGCGGATCATGGAAGCCTCGCTCGCCTCCGGGGTGACGACGATCATCGGGCAGGAGTTCGGGCCGGTGTGGGGCGTCGGGGTCAACTCGCCGTGGGCGCTGCGGCACGCGTTCAACGCCTTCGACGCCTGGCCGGTCAACATCGGCTTCCTCGGGCGCGGTTCGTCGTCCTCCCCGGCACCCTTGGTGGAGGCCCTCGCCGAGGGCGGCGCGTCCGGCTTCAAGGTGCACGAGGACATGGGCGCCCACACGCGCGCCCTGGACACCGCCCTGCGTGTCGCCGAGGAACACGACGTCCAAGTGGCCCTGCACAGCGACGGGTTGAACGAATGCCTGTCCGTCGAGGACACCCTGCGCGTGCTGGAGGGACGGACCATCCACGCCTTCCACATCGAGGGCTGCGGCGGCGGACACGTCCCGAACGTACTGAAGATGGCCGGCGTCCCGAACGTCATCGGCTCCTCCACCAACCCCACCCTCCCCTTCGGCCGGGACGCCGTCGCCGAGCACTACGACATGATCGTCTCCGCCCACGGCCTCAAGACCGACCTGCCCGGCGACGCCGCCATGGCCCGCGACCGCATCCGCGCCGGGACCATGGGCGCCGAGGACGTGCTGCACGACCTGGGCGCGATCGGCATCACGTCGTCGGACGCGCAGGGGATGGGGCGGGCCGGCGAGACCGTCCGCCGTACGTTCGCGATGGCCGGGAAGATGAAGGCCGAATTCGGCGCACCCGACGACCACGACAACGAGCGCGTCCTGCGCTACATGGCCAAGCTGACGATCAACCCGGCCATCGCGCACGGCCTCGCCCACGAGGTGGGGTCGATCGAGACCGGCAAGCTCGCCGACATCGTGCTGTGGCGGCCGGAGTACTTCGGCGCCAAGCCGCAGCTGGTGCTCAAGGCCGGCTTCCCGGCGTACGGCGTGGTGGGCGACCCGAACGCCGCCACCGACACCTGCGAACCCCTCGTCCTCGGCCCGCAGTTCGGCGCCCACGGCGCCACGCCCGCCGACATCTCGGTCGCCTTCGTCGCCCGGGCGGCCGTCGACCAGGGAGGCGACTCGATGCCGACCCGGCGCCGCAGGGTCGCCGTACGGGGCACACGCGGTATCGGGCCGGCCGACCTGCGCCTCAACTCCCGTACCGGAGCGGTCGATGTCGACCAGCGCACGGGGCTGGTCACGCTCGACGGAGAGCCGCTGCGCTCCGAACCGGCCGAGTCCGTCTCCCTCAACCGCCTGTATTTCTTGTGAATGTCACAGCCTGTAAGGATCACTCATGTCTGCTGCCGCCGACGGCTTCCGCATGCCCGCCGAGTGGGCCCCGCACGAGCGCACCTGGATGGCGTGGCCGGTCCCGAACCCGACGTTCGACGACGCCGAGGACCTCGCCACCGCGCGCACCGCCTGGGCCTCGGTCGCCCGCGCGGTGCGCCGCTTCGAGCCTGTGACGGTGGTGTGCGGCCCCGGACAGTCGGCCGAGGCGCGCACTCTGCTCGGGCAGGGCATCGACACGGTCGAGCGGGACCTCGACGACGCCTGGATGCGCGACATCGGGCCCACGTTCCTCACCAACGGTGCCGGTGAACTAGCCGCCGTGGACTGGACGTTCAACGGCTGGGGTGCCCAGGACTGGGCGCGCTGGGAGTACGACGCGAAGATCGCTGTGTACGTCTCCGACCTCGCGGGCTCGGTGATGACGTACACCTCGGAACTCGTCAACGAAGGCGGTGCCATCCACGTCGACGGCGAGGGCACGGTCCTGCTGACGGAGACGGTCCAGCTCGGGCCGGAACGCAACCCGCACTGGACCCGCGAGCAGGTGGAGGCCGAGATCCACGCCCACCTCGGCACCCGCAAGGCGATCTGGCTGCCGCGCGGCCTCACCGGCGACTACCCGCCGTACGGCTTCGGCACCCTCGGCCACGTGGACATCGTCGCCGCGTTCGCCCGTCCCGGTGTGGTCGTGGCCCATGTGCAGCCGGACCCGGCCCACCCCGACCACGAGGTGACGCGGGAGGTCGTCGGCCTGCTGAAGGCGCAGACCGACGCGCGCGGCCGCCGCCTGGAGGTCGTCGAGGTGCCCGCCCCGACCGTCCTGGAGGCCGACGGCCACTGGGCCGACTACTCCTACATCAACCACTATCTCTGCAACGGCGGCGTCGTCCTGTGCGGCTTCGACGACCCCCGGGACGAGATCGCGGCAGGCATCTTCCGCAGCCTGTTCCCGCAGCGGACGGTGACACTGGTTGACGCGCGGCCGATCTTCGCGGGCGGCGGCGGCATCCACTGCATCACGCAGCAGCAGCCGAGGGCCGTGGTCGGGTAGAACTTACGGGTGAGTGTGCTGACCTGCGCTGCCTGCGGGCGCCGACTGAGCCCGCCGCTGTGTCTGCTGCCCGAACTGCCCGCCCGCCTCGGGCACGACGGGCGGACGAACGCCGACGGCTCGCGACACGCGCCGTCGACCGTGGCACGCGGCACGTACGCGATGGACCTCGAGCCGTCCGGGGCACCGTTCGTGCCGCATCCGGACCCGGAGTGGAGGGGGGAGGCCGTTCCCGGCACGATCGTGCTCGACCCCGACGGGCCGGGATGCCTGATGTCCGCCGGACCGCGCGGCACACTGGTCGTCCTCCCCGCCGATGTCAAGGGTCTCCTGGTCCCCAACTCCGCGGTCCAGGAGCTCGGGTGCTGCGGCGTGCCCGGGCGGAAGGGGCCGAACGAGCTGTGCCCCGGGTGCGGGGCGGAGGTGGCGACGCTGACCGCCGAGTGCACCGGCCCCTACGAGACTCACTTCCTGCCCGACGCCGTCCGGGTGGTGTCGGCATGAGCGCGACCCCTGCCCCCCGCCGCCGCACCCCCGCTCCGCCCCGCGAGGACGTGCTCGCCGCCGCCATGCGGATGATCGCCGAGCGTGGTCTGGAGAAGCTCACCATGGCGGCCCTCGGCCGTGAGGTCGGGATGAGCAGCGGCCATCTCCTCTACTACTTCCACTCCAAGGACGAACTGCTGCTCCAGGCCCTGGAGTGGAGCGAGGGCAGGCTCGGTGCCGAGCGCGGCCGGCTGCTGACCCGCACCACGTCCGCCCGTGAGCGGCTTGACGCGTACGTAGACCTTTACGTGCCCGACGGCCACCGGGACCCGCACTGGACGCTGTGGCTGGAGGTCTGGAACCGCTCGCAGAACGCCGACGACGCGGCCCGCGACCGCCAGGCCGCGATCGAGGGCGCCTGGCACCGCGACCTGGTGGCACTGCTGGCGGAGGGGGTGTCGAGGGGCGAGTTCCGGCCGGTCGACCCGGACCGTTTCGGCGCCCGGCTGCGGGCGCTGCTCGACGGGTTCTCCATCCATGTGGCGATCGGGCTGCGGGGCACGGACCGGGCGCAAGTCATGTGCCATGTACGGGAGTTCCTGGACGACAGCCTCCTCGCGGCCTCCTGAGTCCACGTCCAGGTCGTACGCGACACCGCGGATCGACCCTGTAGCGCTCACGGGAATCCGCACACCCGATTCGCTCGATTCCATCGTCATCACACTTGAATCGAGCGCAAAGATCCGGCATTGTGCTTGAAACGAGCGCGATTCCTGCCGTTCATGCAGGAGCGGGAGGTGCTGCATGGACGACATCGACCGGGCCATCCTGCGGGAGTTGCAGGTCGACGGCCGGATCCCTTACGCCGATCTCGGTCCGAAAGTTGGGCTGTCACCCTCGGCCGCGAGGCTCCGGCTGCAGCGGCTGATCGACACGAAGGCGGTCCAGGTCGTCGGAGTGACCGACCCGATGACCATGGGCCGGCAGGCGATGGCACTCCTGGGCTTGCGCATCGACGGCGATCCCCGGGCGGTCGCCGATGAACTGTCCCGGCACGACGAAGTCGTGTACACGGTCCTGACGGCCGGCGGCTTCGACCTGTTCGCGGAGGTGGTGTGCCCTCAGCCTCAGGATCTTCTGGACTTCATCAACGACGTCGTGCGGCCCGTCGAGGGTGTCGCATCCGTGGAGAACTTCCCCTACTTCGCGATTCACACCCACCGCTTCCTGTGGCACGTCGACTGAGGCATCCGAGCCTCCGAGCCCTGTCTGCCCGCACCAGCCGAGGAGCCCCGCATGCTGCCCGACGAGCACCGCACGATCGACTTCTTCACCAAGGACGCCCTTCCCGTCCCCCGCATGGCGTCGGCCGAGGCCGAACTCATCGCCGCGGAACACCTCGGCATCACCGCTCGCGCGCAGGCGCTGGGCAGCCAGCAGGACGCCAACTTCCTGCTGCACGCCGACGACGGGACGCCCGCGGCGATTCTGAAGATCGCCAACCCCGCCTTCGGCACGGTGGAGATCGAAGCCCAGGACGCGGCAGCCGACCTGATCGCCTCGGCCCGCCCGGAACTGCGCATCGCCACGGTCCTGCGCCACCCTGACGGCTCTCCACGGCGCACCATGGTGGACACCGAGAACGGTCCGGCCGTCGCGCGCCTGCTGCGCCACCTGCCCGGCGGCACGCTCTCGGGACCACGGCACCTGTCCACCGCCACCGTGGCGGGCATGGGCACGATCGCCGGAAAGGTCAGCACCGCCCTGCGCGACTTCCGGCACCCGGGCCTCGACCGTGTGCTCCAGTGGGACCCGCAGCACGCCGATCGCGTCGTCGCCAAGCTCGCCGGGCACATCGACGAACCCGACCGGCGCACCGCCGTCCGGACCGCGACCGCCGAAGCCTGGGCACATGTCCGGAAGCTCGCTGCCAGGCTGCCGTCGCAGGCCGTGCACCTGGACCTCACCGACGACAATCTGATCCGCTGTCCCGACAGCCGCCCGCCCATGCCGGACGGGCTCATCGACTTCGGTGACGTCACCACGAGCTGGGCGGTCGGCGAACTCGCCGTGTCACTGTCGTCGATGCTCCACCACGACGGCATCGAGCCTCACCACGTGCTGCCGGCCGTCCGCGCCTTCCACGCCGTTCGGCCGCTCTCCCCCGAGGAAGCCGATGCGGTGTGGCCGCTCGTGGTCCTGCGCGCCGCCGTGCTGGTGGTCAGCGGGCGGCACCAGGCCGCCATCGACGAGGACAACGTCTACGCCAAGGCCGCGCTCGACCGCGAATGGCGCATATTCGAACAGGCCACCTCGCTGCCCCTGCCGGTGATGACCCGCCTCATCAGGGACGCGACCGGCATCGCCGACGTGCCTGCCCGGGCCGCGCAGGCCGATGCGCCGGTGCGCCCTCTCCTGCGGGACCTCGTAGCCGACGACATCACCGTTCTCGACCTGTCCACCGACGCCGATTCCATGGACCACGGAGCCTGGATGGACGCCGGCACCGAGGCCCGGCTGGTGACCTCCGCGCTCGCGGACGGAGCGGCCGCCGTCGCCACCCGGTACGCCCATGCGCGACTCACTCGGACACCGGCGCTGTCGGCGGTGTCCACCGCCACGGTGCCCACCGGAATTCACCTCTGGCTCGGCCGGGATGCCGTGGTGCAGGTGCCCGCCGCGGGGAAGGTCCTCGCCGCGGCGCCGGGCCACGTGGAACTCACCTACGGCGCGCAGACGCTGTCGCTGTCCTTCCCCCGCGCGGGCCGGCCCGTGGTCACCACCGGTGCGACGGTGCAGGCGGGCGAGGACATCATCCACCTCGGCCCCGGTGCCTCGGTCCATGTCGCGCTGCGCGACGCCGACGGCCCCGCTGTCCCGCGCCTGGTCCGTCCCGAGTACGCCGCCGGCTGGCTCGCGCTCACCGCCGACCCCGCCCCGCTCCTCGGCCTCCCGGCCGACTCCGACCGTCCGCGCGTCAGGGACCTGCTCGACCGGCGTGACGCCGCGTTCGCCACCGTGCAGGAGCACTACTACGCCAACCCTCCGCGTATCGAACGTGGTTGGCGCCACCATCTGCTGTCCACCGACGGCAGGTCGTACCTCGACATCGTCAACAACGTCACCCCACTGGGCCACGCCCACCCCCGCGTCGAGCAGGCGGTCTCCCGGCAGTTGCGGCGGCTCAACACCAACTCGCGCTTCCACTACGCCTCCGTTGTGGAGTTCACCGAGCGCCTCGCCGCCCTCCTCCCCGACCCTCTGGACACGGTGTTCCTCGTCAACTCCGGCTCGGAGGCGGTGGATCTGGGCCTTCGCCTGGCCATCGGGGCCGCCGGCCTGACCGACGTCGTCGCGCTGCGCGAGGCGTACCACGGCTGGACGTACGCCTCCGACGCGGTCTCCACCTCGCTCCAGGACAACCCGAACGCCCTGGCCACCCGCCCGAGTTGGGTGCACACCGTGGACTCGCCCAACTCCTACCGCGGCCGCCACCGCGGGGCGGATGCCGTGCGCTACGCACCCGAGGCCGTCGCGGTGATCGACGAACTGGCCGCTGCCGGCCGCCCGGCGGGAGCATTCATCGGCGAGACCTTCTACGGCAACGCCGGAGGAGTCGCCCTTCCCGACGGCTATCTCACCCAGGTGTACGCGGCGGTACGGCGTCACGGCGGCCTGGCCGTCGCCGACGAGGTCCAGGTCGGATACGGCCGCCTGGGACACTGGTTCTGGGGCTTCGAGCAACAGCAGGTCGTCCCCGACATCGTCTGTGTCGCCAAGGCCATGGGCAACGGACACCCCCTCGGCGCGGTCGTCACGTCCAAGGCGGTCGCGGACCGGTACCGCGACCAGGGCTACTTCTTCTCCTCGACCGGCGGCAGCCCCGTCTCCAGCACCGTGGGCCTCACCGTCCTGGACACCCTGCGCGACGAAGACCTCCAGGGCAACGCGGCGCGCGTCGGCGGCCGTCTGAAGCGCCGGCTCGAGGCACTGGCCGACCGCTACGGCATCATCGGCGCCGTCCACGGCTCGGGCCTCTACCTCGGCCTCGAACTCGTCCGGGACCGCGCCGGCCTGGAACCCGCCACAGAAGAGACCGCCGAACTCTGCGACCGCATGCTCGACCTCGGCGTGATCGTCCAGCCAACCGGGGACCACCTCAACATCCTCAAGATCAAGCCACCGCTGTGCATCGACACCACCGCAGCCGACTTCTTCGCCGACATGCTCGACCTGGCCCTCACCCAACTCGGCCACTCCCGCTGATGTCGCACATCCCAACCGGCCGAGCGAGCGTCGGGATGTCTCCTGTCTTCACCGACAAGGTCGCCTTGCCTTCCCCGGGACAGGAGACTCCGTCCGCGTCACGATCCCCACTCCGGCACGCACCGAACACTCAGGAACCGGTGTCGCGGAGTTCGGTGTTGGTCCGCCACTCGCGGGGAGACATGCCGTAGGCGGCACGGAAGGCCCGGCTGAAGTGGGAGTAACTGGTGAAGCCGAAGCGGTGTGCGACGGCAGTCAGTGCCGGGGCGTTGCGAGCGGGGCGGCTGAGTGCACGGCGGCAGGCTTCCAGTCGGCGGTGCTGGACCCAGCGGCTCACTGTGGTCCCTTCGTGCTGGAAGAGCCGATGTACGTGACGTACGGAGACGTGGTGCGCGGCGGCGATCGTCTGGGGGGTGAGGTCCGGGTCCGTGAGGTGATCCTCGACGTAGCCCTTGATACGCAGCCGTAGGACGGTGCCGGCGGTGTCGGTGCCGGTCTGGGGGGTTTCGCGTGCCAGCCGCTCGGCGGCGAGCGTGGCCAGCAGATCTGCGGCGTTGCGGGCGAGCAGGGGGCCGAGATGTGGACCGTAGCTGTCGGCATTGTCGGCGAGCTGGAAGAGAAACGGGATGACCAGGGCGGCCGTTTCGGTATCGGGTTGGACGGGCGTCTCGGCGATACGCCGCAGGTCGGCCTCGCGCAGCCCCAGCCAATGCGGCGGCAAGCGGAAAGCATGCGTGCGGAAGCGCCCCAGGCAGTTGAGCATGTACGGCCGGGTGGTGTCGGTGAAGGCGAGACTCCCGGGCCGGAGCACTGTCTGCCGGTCGTTCCGGTCGATGATCACGGAGCCGCTGTCCTGCAGCAGCACACTGACGTGGTCGTCCCCCGTGAAGTGGGCGATCACGCGTGCGGACGTGGTGACCTGCAGTGGGCCGGCCTCGGTGGTGGTGACACATAAGGGGCCGAGCAGGCGGGTGGTGACGATGCCGCTGAGCGGCGTATCGACTGGATGAGAGAAGTCCATCAGCCCATGGCCCTTCACGCTGTGCATAGGGCTGGCCGGTCCTTGATGTGCACCGACGCGGACAGCAGGACTCTCATGACGGTTCTCCTCCCATGCTGTGGTCCCTCCCTCGCTGCTAGACGGGCGTTGAGGCGAGCAGGTTCGGGCCGAGGAGGCGTCCTTGTAGGGCATGTTCTCTGGCGCGGATGGGCAACTCGACCTCCGGCCAAGCCCATACCTTCGTGCTGCCCGTTGATCGAACTCCACACAACGGGGCCTCGGGCGCCGCCTGTCGATGAGGCTGTGCCGTTGCCCGTTGCCCGTTGCCCGTTGCCCGTTGCCCGTTGCCCCGGCGCGCGCCCGGTGTCGCCGTGCGGGAGTTCCCAATCTCAGGAGATGCGCTCGATGACAACTGTCCGCCACGAACCGTCGGCGCTGCCGCCCGTGCAGAAGGGCCCGGGCCCCTGGCGGGGGTTGAGCGTGGCACAGGAGACGGTGAGGACGGAGGTGACCGAGTGGGAGCGGCCGCCCTCGGACGGGTTCCTGATCGTCGCGCATCCGCGGGGTGCCGCTCGGTTCGTCGCAGACACCGGTGACGGCCGGTGGCGCTCGGCGTCGTGTGCGCCCGGTGACGTCTGCCGGATTCCTCCCGGGCGCCGGGTCAGGGTGCGCTGTGCACTGCTCGGACCGGGCCCGATGGAGCTGGTGCACATCCTCCTGCCCACGGAGGTCTTCGGGCGCCACATCGACGAGGAGCCCGGCGGTCGGCCCATCGACCTCCAGCTGCTGGAAACGCTGCCGGAACCCGATCCGCTGATCGCCTCGATGGCCGTCGCGCTGGTCCGGGCCCGCGACGCCGGGGCGGGGCAACTCTACGCGGACTCCGCCGCGGAGTACCTCGCGGCACACCTCCTCGCGCCCCCGTACAGAGGACAGGCCGAGCCCCGTGCCCTCGGTCAACGGCAGATGGACACAGTCACCGCCTACATGCGGGCCCATCTCGCCGACCGCATCGGCCTGGACGACCTGGCCCGGGAGGTTGCGCTGAGTCGGTTCCACTTCCTGCGTCTGTTCTCCGCGACGACCGGGCAGACGCCTCATCAGTTCCTCACCGGTCTGCGGATGGAGACCGCGCGCCGATTACTGGAGTCGGGGGACGAACCGGTGGGAAGGATCGGCCTACTGTGCGGGTTCAGTACGGCCAGCCACTTCACCACCGTGTTCCGCCGGCACGTCGGTCATACGCCCACGGACTACCGGCGGCTGCGGCGCGGACACCGGTGAACAACGGGACTGGCCCGGCCCGTGGGAAAACCCGGGCCGGGCCTGCCGATGGAACGGATCAGTTGTACTCGATCCAGTACGTCTTGAACCTGCCGACGCCGAGGTCAGCGAGCCTGCTGAACGCGGCTGGGCTGAGGTCCACGTCGTTCGCCGCGCAGCGCGCACATCTGTCGACGACCTTCACGGCCACGCCGTCCAGGCTGTTGGGGCCGTAGACCCACAACGTTCTTCCGCACACGGGGGAGTTGTTGGGGTTGGGGTAGCTGCCGTACACCTGCGGGGAGACCGCCGCCACCAGCTCGTTGTCACCGTGCCACTGACCGCACGCCCCGATTCCGACGCTTGGGTTGTACCAGGTGACGTCCCCGTAATGCGTGGTTGCTGCGGCGGCGGGGGTGGCAGTCAGCATGGCCGTGGCGACGGCGCCGAGAAAGACTCCGCCGAGCGTCAAAGAGCGCCGGGTGGCGCTCTTCATGGCTTTGAGTGACTTCGCGATTCTGGGCACGTTTCAGCTCCTGGGGGTGAGAGGAGAGAAGGCGAGCTTGCGAACTCCGGACCGGAACTGTGCACTTGCTGTGGCCAGCAGAGACGATACGCACTTCCTGGGCGGGTCTCTGTCGCGAAAATGCGGTCCGTTGTCGGGAAATTGCGGCGCCTGAATCACTCGGCGAGTGGCAGTGCCTCGTACGCGATGCGCACAGCGGTCTTTGTGACGCCGCGTTGCCGCCCACGCACCCGATGCTCGCCACCTTGCCGGTGACCGTTTCCTGCGGCTCTGCTGCGGGCGCTCGGGCCCCGAACTACCGCCGGAGATCATTGACGCGGTCTCCGGCTGTTCGTTGACCGGGCATCATGCAGGGTGTGACGGTGGAGCAGACAGCCGGGCGGGGTCCGGCGCTGAATGAACTGCCCTGGTGTGGAGGCCGGCCTCAACCGTCACCTGACCGCGGCGAAAGGAGTGGTTCCCGCACGAGTAGGCTCCACGGAACCGTGGTCGCGACTTCGACGGCGTGCCGGGCGGGCAGGCAAGGGGCCGCGGGTAGGCAAACCTGCCGGAGGCCGTGCGTACCTCACTGATCCGAATCTGCTGACCGAGGATGCCCGGCGGCCACGGGATCGACAGATCGTATCGGGTGCACATGGCACCGGGAGGGGAGCTCACACGGCGGAACCCCAGGCAGCCATCAGTTGCTCGGGCCCGTACGTCGCCGCCAGACCGTCCACCGTGAACCCGGAACGTGACACCGCGATCAGCGGCGTGTCCTCGTCTGCACCGGGGACCGCCAGGGCGTCCCGGGCCAGCGCGGCCAGGGCACGACGGTCGAAGGAGCCGCGCTCGTGCCACTTGATCGAGCCGACGAACCCGATCTCCCGTGCGGGCGACCGGTCCGCCCCCACCAGGTCCACCTCGGGATTGTTCGTACGAGGCCACCAGCCGCCCACTTCCCGCACTTTCGGCCATGTGTCGTCGGGGAGCAGCCGGGCCAGCGACTCCCTCACGATGGGTTCGATCGCCCGCCCGCGCCAGGAGGTCCAACCGCGTTCGACGGCCTCGACCACGAGTCGGCCGCGCCCCCGCTCGATCTCCGGGATCCCTTGCTCCAGGAAGGCCAGCCAGAACCGGAGGTATGGATCGGCGACGCGGTAGCGGCGGTCCCGGTCACCCGGCCGGGTCGACAGCGGAGTGTCCACGGCGACGAGCCGCTTGGCCGCGAGGGTGTGCAGAGCCGGGGTGAGCGAGCCGGGTGGGAGTGGCCGGTCGGCGGCCCCGGCTTTCGCGGCGATCGTCCCGAAGGTCCGCTCACCGCTTCCGATCACGGACAGCACGTGTCTGGCCTGCAAAGCGGTTGGGAACTCGGCAGCCAGTACCCGCTCGCCGGAGACGAGAAGGGCGGAGGTTGGGTCGTCGAGTGCGCGGGTGAGGAAGTCGACCCGGGGCTCACCTTCCTGCCACTCCTGACAGATGAGCGGCAGACCGCCGGTGATCAGATGGGCGTCGAAGGCGTCCGCCGCCGGGAGCCCGGTCATAGCCATGACCTCGGCAGGGGAGAGGGGTGCCAGGACCATCTCGGCCCCTCGCTGATGAAAGGGGCGGCCGTAGGCGGAGAGCTGCTCCATCATGGCCAGATCACTGCCGATGAGGATGAGCAGGACCGGTTTGCGGCTCAGCACCCGGTCCCACACGGTCTGCAGGGTGCCCTCCAGAACAGGGTCGCCTTCGAGCATCCAGGGCAGCTCGTCCAGGACGACGATGCTGGGGGTGGCATCCGGGAGCACTGCGGCGAGTTGACGCAGAGCGGTGTCCCAGTCGGCGATGGTCGTGACACCGGCCAGGAGGGTGGTGTCCGGCAGCGACGAGTGCCGCAGCCCGGCGAGGAAGCGGGCTCGCTCGCGGTGGGCGTCCTCTCCTCGGGTGGCCTGATGGACGGCGTACGGGACGTTCGCGCGCTCGCAGAAGAGGTCCACGAGACGTGACTTTCCGACCCGGCGTCGGCCACGGAGCAGCAGGGCCCTGCCGCGCTGGTCGCCCCGGCCGTCCCGCACCCAGGCGAGGTGGCGCTGCAGGGCGGCCAGCTCGGATTCGCGGCCTACGAACCCTGGCATGGTTCACCTTTCGAGTTGCTCGTTCTGAACATACTCAAGTGAATCATAGTATGGAGAATGTGAGTAACGCCGATGTGACGTCAGGTGGCCGGTGAGGGTGGCTGAGAGCGCGGTGAGGCGGGTGGCGTGGTGGGAGCAGGACGCCAGTCGGGCAAGCCCGTCGTCGGTCAGGCCGGTCATGGATGGTCGCTGCCCCATGGGTTCGGTGTGGGCTCTTCGGGTGTGCTGCACGCGGTCGTCGGCGGGAGGAGGCGCTGGGCGGCGACCCGGGTGGTGCCGAATGTTGTGTCCGCCGTTGTGGAGTCAGGCGCCAAGCGGGCCCCGGCGGAGGGGAGTTCGGTCCGTGCCAGGGGTGCGCCCGGGTACGCCGCCATGAGGAGGCCGGTGCAGTCGTCGCGATCCTCCAGGGAGAGGCCCGCGGGGAAGCCGATGGTCCGGGGCCTGCTTCCGTCGGTGGTCAGGCGGATGCGCAGGACGGACCTCAGGTCCGTCCCCGCCTTCGTGGCGGTGGCCTCCCAGAACTGGACCTGCACCATGATCGGTTCGCACAGGGGTGCGCCGGTGTGCGAACCGATCACCACCGCCGATTCCTCGGCCGCCGCCTCCTCGGGGAACGACACGGCCGGGCGCAGCCACTCCGCCCGCTCCTCGGCCGACCAGCCGCCGGCCGCCCGGCAGTCGTCGGCGGCGGCCCGTGCGCCGTCGGCCGTTTCCGCGCAGCCGGTTGTCAGCAGCGTCAGAGCCGCCGCCAGTGACGTCAACGACCCGTGGGCGGGCTGGATCCTGGACATGGTCTCCCTCGATCGGCACGGGCGAGGCGCCGGCGGCCTCGCGGAGTGGAGCAGTCTTCGCGGAGCGCGGCGGCGGCCGGGGGACCGGGAAGGGGCATGTGGCCGACTTGTGATCAACACGCGCGTGCGGGGCCGGGCCGTCCGTCTCGCGGGAGCGGTTCCGTCGGGGGCTCGGCGGGACTATTTGCCGGTACGGGTGTGGTGGATCCGCAGTCTGTCGCCTGATTTCCCGATTGGTTGAACGTTTGTCGTTTGCTGTCCACGATGCTCCTGTCAAGTGCCCGGAGGCACGACTTCCGGCCCCGCCGCTGCAGAAGCGAGTCGAGCATGGTGCGCGTCCGTTCGTCCCTGACCCAGCTGCCCGCCTACGTCCCCGGCCGTAAACAGCCCGGTGCGGCAGCACTGGCCAGCAACGAGTCTCCGTACGGGCTGCTGCCCGGTGTCGCGGTGAGGCTCGTGGAGCTGGCCGGCGGGGTGTCCCGGTATCCCGATCTGAGCGCCGCCGCACTCGTCCAGGCCATCGCCGAGCACCACGGTGTCGACGCCGAGCGGATCGCGGTGGGCGCCGGTTCCTCGGAGGTCTGCGCACAGCTGCTGCACTCGGTCGTCGGGCCCGGCGACGAGGTCGTCTTCGGCTGGCGGTCCTTCGAGGCGTACCCGATCCTCACGGCGGTGGCGGGCGGTACCGCGGTGCAGGTCCCCCTGCGAGCGCACGGGCTGGACCTCGATGCCATGGCCGAGGCGGTCGGTGACCGGACCCGGCTGGTCTTCGTCTGCAACCCCAACAACCCCACCTCCACCGCGGTCGGCGAGCAGGCGCTGCTCGACTTCGCGGACCGGGTGCCGGAGGACGTACTGATCGTCGTCGACGAGGCGTACCGGGAGTACGCCGACCCGGAGCTGGTCCCCGACGCCCTCGCCCTGCTCGGCGACCGGCCGAACGTGGTGGTGCTGCGGACCTTCTCCAAGGCGTACGGCCTGGCCGGGCTGCGGGTCGGCTACTGCGTGGGCCCGCCCGGCATCGCCGCGCACGTCCGCAAGACGCAGATCCCGTTCAGCGTCAGCGCGCTCGCCCAGGAGGCGGCGGTGGTCGCCCTCGACGAGCACGCGGAGGTCGTCCGGCGGGCCGCCCTCACGGTCGCCGAACGGCAGCGGGTGACACGGCGGTTGCGCGCCCTCGGCTTCGAAGTCCCCGACTCCCAGGCCAACTTCGTCTGGCTGCCGCTCGCCGATGACAGCGGGGACTTCGCCCTGCACTGCCTCGGCGGCGATGTCGTCGTGCGCCCGTTCGTCGGCGAGGGCGTCCGGGTGACGATCGGGCTGCGGGCGGAGAACGACGCCCTGCTCGCGCTCGCGGCGAGCTGGCGGGGCTGACGGCCATGCGCGTGGGGCCGTACGAGCGGCATCGCGAGCTGCTCCAGCAGGCGGTACGGGCCGTGGCGGCCGGTGAGTGCTGCGCGCCGTTCAGCCGCGCGGGGCGGGGTGGCACCGATGCGGGCATGAGGTCGACACGGACCGCGGAGAAGGTGTTCGGCTCGCTGCTGGGCCGCGCCTTCGAGTTCGGCCAGCCCGGCGAACTCGGCCGGGTGTGCACCGAGTCCTCGCCGTACGGCGTCGCCATGGACATCGGCTATCCGCGGAGCGACCCCGCGGCGCTGGTCGCGGCGGCCGGGCGGGCGATGGCCGGCTGGCGGGCCGCCGGGCCGTACCAGCGGGCCGGGGTGGCGGTGGAGATACTGCGCCGGCTGAACACCCGCAGCCATGAGCTGGCGCTCGCGGTGCACCACACCACGGGCCGGTCCCTCACGGCCGCGTTCCGGGCCGCCGGGCCGCCCGCCCAGGACCGCGCACTGGAGGTGGTGGCCCGCGCGTTCGCCGAGTCGGAGCGCGTTCCCGCGGACCTGCACTGGGAGAGTCCGCGTCGCCGCAAGGAACCGCTGGCGATGGCGGGCAGCTGCGCCCTGGCGCCGCGCGGTGTGTCGCTGCTCGTCGGCTGCCCCGACCATCCGACCTGGAACGGCTGGCCGGGCCTGTTCGCGAGCCTGGTGACCGGCAACCCGGTGATCGTGGCCCCGCACCCCAGGTCCGTGCTGCCGCTGGCGATCACCGTGCGCGTCGCGCGGCAGGTGCTGGCGGAGGCCGGACACGACCCCGACCTCGTCACCCTGGCGGTGGCGGCACCCGGGGACCCCCTGCGGCAGCGGCTGGCCACGGACCCGGCGGTGCGCATCGTCGACTTCACCGGTCCGGCCCGGTTCGCCGACTGGCTGGAGCAACACGCCCGGCAGGCCTCCGTGTTCGCCCACCGGACCGGGCTGAACACCGTGGTCGTCGACTCCACCGAGGACTACCGCGGCCTCGTGCGCGGCCTCGCGCTCTCCTTGTGCCTGTGCAGCGGAACGGTCCGTACGACACCGCAGAACATCCTGGTGCCGACGGCGGGCGTCGCGACCGACGAGGGGCGCAAGACCCTCCGGGACCTCGGCGCCGACCTCGGCGAAGCCGTCGACCGGCTGCTCGGGCACCCGGCACGCGTGGCGAGGCTGCTGGGCGCGATCGTCGACGACGAGGTGCGCACGGGGCTGACGCGGGCCGCGCGACACGGCGCGGTGGTGCACGCCTCCGGGGCGCTGCGCCATCCGGACCATCCCGGCGCCGACCTGCGCAGCCCGCTCGTGGTCCGGCTGGGGGCGCGGGACGAGCGGGTCTACGCCCGGGAGTGGCCCGGGCCGGTCTCCTTCCTGGTGGGTACCGACTCGACCTCGCACAGCCTGGAGATCTTCCGCCGCACGGTCGGCCGCCACGGTGCGCTGTTCGCCGCGGTGCACTCGACCGACCCGCTGGTGCTGGCGGCCGCCGAGGCGGCGGCGCTGGACGCCGGGGTCCACCTGGTGGAGAACCTCGCCGACGACCTCCCCGCCGACCCCTCCTCGGCCGCGCCCGAACCGCCGGGCGGGGGCGCGCACTTCGTCACCGGACGGTTCCGGGTGGTGCGCTCGCGCGGCCGCCTCGCCACTGCCGTACGCCCGCCCGTGCGCGACCCCGAGGAACTCGTCGGCGCCTGACGGGCCGGCCCTGCCGGGTCAGCCCGTCAGGGCCGGCCGCGCCCCGTCAGCCGGTCCGGGCGGCCCGGCACCGGTCAGCGTGGCCGAGGCCGGCCGTACCCCGGTCATTACGGGACCTCGCGCAGCTCGCGCGAGATTCCCGTCAGGCAGCCTGCTCGGTGCTCGACGTGACGTAGTCGCTCGTGCCGAGGCCGGCCCGCTCGGGATCAGCCGCGCGGTGAAGCCGGTGATCACCCCTCGGCCGGCAGCCTGCCGATGCGTGTGCAGGCATTGGCGCGCGATGCTCGTGCAGGCACTGGCGCCCGATGCCTGTGCAGGCGATGGCGCGCGAGATGCGCAGCTGTTCGGCCGCCGTGCGGACCGACTGGGCGGGCGTCCTTTGCAACCGGGCCCGGCCGGGTCGCGGAGAGGATCCGGCGGTCGGTGTCGTCGAGCGGGACGGCAGTTCGTCCGCGCACGGGCCCCGCCGACGAGCCTGTCTCGGACACATCGCTCTCCAGACCGTCGGGATTCGGCAGTTCATCTGCGATCCGCGCGAAGTCTTGAACACATATTTCCTCGTCGCCACGATTCTCCTGCCAAGCGTCCAGAGAAAGCGAGCGCCCTCCATGTCCGTGAAGAGCCTCCGACAGACGGTCCAGGGGCTGCTGCCGTCCCTCACGCCGGTGCGGTTCGTGGCCGAGGACGGCACCCCTGTGGCCAAGCCCCCGGCCGGCTACCGCGAGCCTTCGGTGGAGGCCCTGCGCGACGCTTACCGGCGAATGGTCCTGGGGCGCCGCTTCGACACCCAGGCCACCGCGCTCACCAAGCAGGGCCGGCTCGCCGTCTACCCGTCCAGCCGGGGCCAGGAGGCCTGCCAGATCGGCGCTGTGCTCGCACTGCGCCCGGACGACTGGCTGTTCCCGACCTACCGGGATTCCGTCGCCCTGGTCACCCGTGGCATCGACCCGGTCGAGGTGCTCACCCTGCTGCGCGGCGACTGGCACTGCGGCTACGACCCGGCCGCCACCCGCGTCGCCCCCCAGTGCACCCCGCTGGCCACCCAGGTGCTGCACGCCACCGGCATGGCGGAGGCGCAGCGCCGCAAGGGCGAGGACGGCGTGGCGATGGCCCTGATCGGCGACGGTGCCACCAGCGAGGGCGACTTCCACGAGGCGCTGAACTTCGCGGCCGTCCTCCGCGCGCCGGTCGTCTTCTTCGTCCAGAACAACAAGTACGCGATCTCCGTGCCGCTGGCCCGGCAGACCGCGGCGCCCGCTCTCGCCTACAAGGGCATCGGCTACGGGGTGCGCTCCGAGCAGGTCGACGGCAACGACCTGGTCGCCGTGCTCTCGGTGCTCACCGACGCCGTCGCGCACGCCCGCGCCGGGCACGGTCCCGTCCTCGTCGAGGCGCACACCTACCGCATGGACGCCCACACCAACGCGGACGACGCGACCCGCTACCGCGACGCCGAGGAAGTCGAGCGCTGGGGCGCCGCGGACCCCCTCAGCCGGCTGGAGGCACACCTGCGGGCCCGTGGCGCCCTCACCGACGCCGACGCGGCGACGGCACAGCAGGAGGCGGAAGCCCTGGCCGCGGACCTGCGCACCCGCATGAACGCGGACACCACCGCCGACCCGATGGAGCTCTTCGACCACGTCTACGCGGAGCCCACCCCGCAACTGCTGGAGCAGCGCGCCCAGTTGGCGGACGAGCTCGCCGAGACCGCCCTGACTCAGGAGGACTGACCCATGGCCGAGACCAAGGCCACCACGGCCACCACGGCAGCCAAGGCCGCCAAGGTCACCATGGCGCAGGCGCTCAACACCGCTCTGCGCGACGCACTGCGTGAGGACGACCGCGTGCTCGTCTTCGGCGAGGACGTCGGCCCGCTCGGCGGCGTCTTCCGTATCACCGACGGACTGACCCGCGACTTCGGCGAGGAGAGATGTTTCGACACCCCGCTCGCCGAGGCCGGCATCGTCGGGCTCGCCGTCGGCATGGCGATGGGCGGCTTCCGGCCCGTGGTGGAGATGCAGTTCGACGCCTTCGCCTACCCGGCGTTCGAGCAGATCGCCTCCCACGTCGCCAAGCTGCGCAACCGGACCCGGGGACGGCTCACGCTGCCCATGGTGATCCGCATCCCGTACGCGGGCGGCATCGGCGGAGTCGAGCACCACTGCGACTCCAGCGAGGCGTACTACGCCCACACCCCCGGACTGAAGGTCGTCACCCCGGCGACGGCCGAGGACGCGTACTGGCTGCTGAGGGACGCCATCGCGGACCCCGACCCGGTCGTCTTCCTTGAGCCGAAGAAGCTCTACTGGTCGCGCGAGGACACCGACCTGGAGCGCCGCGGCGCACTGCCGTTCGGGCGGGCCGCCGTACGACGCGAGGGCCGTGACGCCACGGTGGTCGCGTACGGGCCGTCGGTTCCGGTGGCGCTGGCCGCGGCCGAGGCCGCGGCGACCGAGGGCATCGAGCTGGAGGTCGTCGACCTGCGCACGATCGTCCCCTTCGACGACGAGACGGTGACGGCTTCCGTACGGCGCACCGGGCGCTGTCTGGTCGTGCAGGAGGCCCAGGGCTTCGCCGGGGTCGGAGCGGAGATCGCCGCACGCGTCCAGGAACGCTGCTTCCACTCGCTGGCCGCACCCGTCCTGCGAGTGGCCGGTTTCGACATCCCTTATCCGCCGCCGAAGCTGGAGCACGCGCACCTGCCCGGCGTCGACCGGATCCTCGACGCCGTCGACCGCCTCCAGTTCGGCGACGAACCGGACATCCGGCATCTGCTGAAGGGAGCGGTCGCATGACCACGGCAACGCGTCACGAGCAGCTGTTCCGGCTGCCCGACCTCGGCGAAGGGCTGGCCGAGGCGGAGATCGTCGAGTGGCAGGTCGCGGTCGGCGACACGGTGACCGTCGACCAGGTCGTGGTCGAGGTCGAGACCGCCAAGGCCGCAGTCGAGGTGCCGGTCCCGTACGCGGGCACGGTGTTGCGGCTGCACGCGGAGGCGGGCACGGCGCTGGCGGTGGGGGAGCCGCTGATCACCGTGGGGGCCGGCGCCCCCGCCGGGGCCGACGGGTCCGTTTGCGGGCCCAGGCCCGAGGAGGCGGGTGGCGCACCGGAGCCGGTGGTGCCGGCCGACGCGGCGGCCGAGCGTTACCGAGAGGAGGAACAGGCCGGATCCGGCAATGTGCTGATCGGCTACGGCACCGGCCACGGCCCGGCGACCTCGCGCCGCCGCCGTCGGCGCGCCGCCGCGGCAGCGGGCCCGTCCGCGAGCGCCGCGCCTGCCGGAGCCACCGGGAGCGCCAGTGCCGCGCAGCGATCGGGCGCGGGCGACAGCGGCGCCGTATCGGCGGGCGGCGACGTATCCTCGCACGCCGCATCCGACACCGCGGCTGCCACCGCCATCGCTTCGCACGCCGTACCCGACACCGCGGCTGCCACCGCCATCGCGTCGCACGCCCCCCGGGCGATCTCGCCCCTCGTACGGAGGATGGCCCGGGACCACGGCGTCGACCTCGCCGGCGTGTCACCGTCCGGCCCGGCGGGAGTCGTCCTCAGAAGGGACGTCGAGCAGGCCATCGCCCGGGCCGGGCAGACCGCGAGCCCGAGCGCGGCCCACAAGGCCGCGGCCCCCGCCCCCGCACGGCAGGAGCCGACCACGGCGGCCGGCCCCGAGCGCATCCCCCTGCGCGGAATCCGCCGCGCCGTCGCCGACAAGCTCTCCCGCAGCCGGACCGAGATCCCCGACGCCACCACCTGGGTCGACGTGGACGCGACCGGGCTGCTCGAGGCAAAGAAGGCGCTGGAGTCCGCCGGAACCGGCATCCGCATCGGCCTGCTGGCGCTGTTCGCCCGCATCTGTGTCGCCGGACTGCGCCGCTTCCCCGACCTGAACTCCACGGTCGACACCGAGCGCCGGGAGATCCTCCGCCACGACGAGGTGCACCTGGGCTTCGCCGCCCAGACCGAACGCGGGCTGGTCGTCCCGGTCGTCCGCGACGCCCACCTCATGACGACCGCCCAACTGGCCGCCGAACTCGCCCGGTTGACCGAACTGGCGCGCGGCGGGAACCTACCGCCGCACGCGCTGACCGGAGGCACCTTCACCCTCAACAACTACGGGGTGTTCGGCGTCGACGGATCCACACCGATCATCAACCACCCTGAGGCCGCCCTCCTCGGCGTGGGCCGCCTTGTCGACAAACCCTGGGTCGTGGACGGTCAGTTGACGGTCCGCAAGGTCACACAGCTCTCCTTCAGCTTCGACCACAGGGTCTGCGACGGCGGAGTGGCCGGTGGCTTCCTGCGCTTCGTGGCCGACTGCGTGGAGCGCCCGGCGATCCTGCTCGCGGACGTCTGATCCGCCGACCCCACCCGTAGACCCTCAGCCCGGCCCATCGCTCCTCAGCCCTGCCCATCGCTCCTCAGCCCGGCCATCGCTCCTCAGTCCTGCCCATCGCTCCTCAGCCCGCCGCCTCTCAGTCCCTGACACCCAGCCCTTCCGTGTGACCCCAGCCCTTCCGTGCCTCCGCCCCGGGGCGGACTGCGCCCACTGACCTACCGAAGGCCAGGAGTTCCCGATGTTCACCGACTTCTACGCCCGCCACGCGGACCTGCTCCAGCAGGCCGGGGAGCACGCCGCCGACCGCGGCTACTGGACGCCGTACCCGGAGACGCCCAGCACCTCCGTCTACGGAGCCGAGGCACCCCAGCAGGGCGAGGCCGCCTTCCGCGCCCTCCTCGGCAACCCCTTCCCGCTGGAAGGGCACCCCACCGCCGGCACCTCCCCGCCACCGAGTTCTCGCCCTGCGGCTTCCCACTCGACGTCAGCTACCCGTACATCGCCCCCGACACGGCCGTCGCCGCGGCCAAGGCCGCCGCCAACGCCGCCCTCAGGTCACCGCGCCAGGTACCGCCGAGGCCACGCTGAGGGCGGCCGTCGGCTGGACGCACGTCCTCGGCAAGGAGGAGGTCGTCGTCCGGGACTCACCGGGTTCGCCAGCAGCCGCCTGGTTCTCGCCCTCGGCCTGGAGGCGATCCGCATGGTCGAGGAGGCGTCGCCGAACCGGAGGCCGTCGACACGGCCATGCGCCTCGGCTACCGGCACCCGATGGGACCGCTGCGTCTGACCGACCTGGTGGGTCTGGACGTACGGCTGGCCATCGCCGAGCACCTGCACTCGACGCTCGGGGAACGGTTTGCCCCGCCGCGACTGCTGCGGGACAAGGTCGCCTGCGGTGAACTGGGACGCAAGAGCGGTCAGGGGTTCTACACGTGGCCGTGAGCGGCATGAGCGGCATGAGCGGCATGAGCGGCATGAGCGGCAGAGCGGCATGAGCGGCGAGACGGCGAGATCGAGGCCGGCCCCCATCTATGTCGCCCGGACGGCGGCGACGTCGGCGTGGACGGCGATGACACCATCGATGCCCTGGCAAAGGCCCACGACCACAGGGACGAGACGTGGTTCCGGGACGTGACCCCGCAGGGTGACGGCTCCGTCCCGGACCTCGACCGCGAGCGTGCCCTCTTCCAGGCCGAGGATGCGCCCCAGGACGTCGTGCTCGACCTCGCGGCGGATCTCGGCGTCGGAGCGGACGAAGGTGTTCAGCAGGTCGCTGCGGCTGACGATGCCGGTGAGGAGACCGTTGTCGCCGACCACCGGCAGCTGCTTGACGTGCCGCCTGCGGAGTTCCCGCGCGGCCTGGGGGATCGTCCAGTCGGCGCGCGCGGTGAAGACGGGGCTGCTCATGAGTGCGCCCGCGGTCCGGGCCCGGGCCTTGCCCCAGGCGCGCTCGTCGCTCCCGTCCTGCCCCTGCGGATCGGGCATGCCGGTCTCATGTCGCAGCACGTCGGACGCGGACACCACGCCGATGGGGGCGCCGTCGTCGTCGACGACCGGTGCCGCGGCGATTTCGTTCGCATCCAGCAGGGCGGCGATCTCGTGGAACGGTGTGTCGGGGCGGAGCGTGACGACCTCCTGGGTCATCACGTCACCGACCGTGCGGCGGTACAGCATGGCATCGGCCTCCTCCGCTTCGCGGCGGGCGGCGCACCCAGCCTCTGCGGCCCTGCCGGCGCGGCCACGCCGTCTCCCCATTCATGACAGCACGGCGTCGCCTGGGCGACCAAATGGCGTTCGGCCTGGCGGGAGGGCCGGTGGTCCTACTGACATGCGGCGGAGGGCCGGTTTCGGCTGGATGTTCTGGGCCGGGGGCGTCCGTCGGTCTCCTGCCCTTGCGACCGTCGCCGTGGTGGTGCACCGCGACGTCGTGGAGCCGTATCGCCGTGTCAGGGCCCTTCGGCAGCTGCCGGAGATCCGGAAGGATGTTGCGGCGCACCTCGTCGGCCGGTCGTCGGCCCCGGCCGCGACGCGGCGCTGTACCGCCGTCGGGGGTCGACGATGTCGGTGAGTCCGGTGAATTCGGTGTCGCAGGGTCCGGTCGGCTTCGGCCGGCAGGTCTTCCATTGCCAGGCCGGGCCGAACAGATGGTCTCTCACGGCTCTCGGCGGCTCGGCGGCTCGGCGGCTCGGCGGAACAACGTGAAACACCCCCGGCGGTGGAGACCACCTGAAATGATCGAAGAAGCCCTCACGACGCAACTGACGCTCACGATCACCAGCCGGGAGGCTTCCGATGGAGGTAATGCTGCGAGAAGTGAGAGACACCGACCTGCCCGTTTTCTTCGCTCAGATGAACGAGCCCGAGGGGATCCGGATGGCAGCGTTCACTGCCAAGGACCCATCGGACAGCGACTATTTCTATTCCCACTGGGCACGGATCCGCCAGGATCCAGCGGCTGTCAATCGCACCGTCGTCGGCGAAGGCGGTGAGATCGTCGGGCACGCTGCTGTGTTCGGCCCGCCCGAGGAACGCGAGGTCACGTACTGGATCGGGCGACAATACTGGGGCCGAGGAGCCGCTACCGCCGCGTTGCGCGAGCTCCTTCGTGTCGAACCTGCGCGCCCGCTGCACGCCCGCGCGGCTGCGGACAACGTCGGCTCCATCCGGGTCCTGGAGAAGTGCGGATTCGTCGTCACCGGCAGCGAGCGGGATTTCGCGAACGGGCGCGGCGAGGAAGTCGACGAGGTGCTCCTCACTTTGCTCGGCTGACCCCGCTTCGCTGACAGGGAACGAGGGGCCAGGGGTCGTTCCCGATCCTGCTGTTCGTCCAGTTCCTGGCGATGACCGTCGTCGGAGGGCTCGGCACGATCTGGGGCGCGCTCCTGGGTGCCAAAGGGTTCGGTGACGCCCCGGCGGCTCGGCTCCGGGTCCGGCAACCGGCACGTGCCGGGTCCGGAGAGGGAGTACGGTTGCGGCACCGAGCGCACCTCGCACGCCGTCATCGGTTTCGGCGTCGCCCTCGGGCAACGGCACAGGCCGGTGTACATCGGATCCGGCCGGAAATGAGCCGCATCATGCCTCCTGGCCCCTACTCCCACGCCGCCGCCTCCCGTATCCGGTCAACGCGCAGAGCGGTAGTGGATCTCCCGGCTTCCGGGATGCCCCGAGGCATTTCTGTATCTCGCCCACGGCCGTGGACCGACCAGCACGTCTGAACCGGTCGGCACGGCTCTGAACCGCTCAAGAGGATGCGAGACACATGTATTCACAGGACTCGATCTCCGGCCGCCGCCGTGGCCGTCCCGAACCGACCGCGGAGATGCTCTCCGGACTGGCCTGCCTCATCTGCGGTACCGACTTCCGCAGCGCACCCGACCCGGAACCGGTGGTGGTTTCCCACCGCGGCGACAAACAGCTCATCGCCTGCCACGGGACATGCGCACGCATGGCGAGCGGTTCGGTCGACGGTCTGGAGGAGACGCCCCTCCCGCTGGCCGAGCGCGTCCGCAGGCACCAGGGCGGCGGCCTCTGACCCGGATATCGGGCAGCGACATGAGCCGCTGAGAAGCGATGAGTTTCGTCATGGCTCCTGGTCTGTATCCGCAACAGACCATCAACCGCACTCGAGGAGAGCACCATGACCGCTGTCTACACGTGGGACGTCTTTGCCACCCTCGACGGCTACGGCTCCTACGGTCCCGAGGGCGACTGGGGCGGCTACTGGGGAAAGCATGGCCCTGAGTTCCTCGACAATCGCCTTGCCGTGATCAGCGAAAAGCAGCGGATGGTTCTCGGGGCCAACACCTTCCGGCAGTTCGTGGAGCTGCTGGGGCCGATCCCAGTGAGCGACCTCGACCCGGTGAACTCCCGGATGCTGAGCATGCCGACAACGGTGGTGTCGACGACGCTCGCAGGACCTTTCGCATGGCCGGACGTGACCGTCGTGGCCGGCGGCGCCGTCGATGTCGTCGCCCGGCTCAAGGAGGAGTCCGAGGTGCCGTTGCGCTCGCACGGCAGCCTGTCGGTGAACCGGGCGCTGATGGCCGCGGGGCTCGTCGACCGCGTCCAGGTGACGATCTTCCCTGTGATCAGCGGTCAGACCGGGACCGACCCCGTCTTCGAGGGCGCGGCCGACTTCGACCTCGAGCTGATCGAGAGCCGTACATTCGACGGCCGTACTCAAGAGCTCATCTACCGGCCCACCCTGCACAGCTGACAAAATCAGCAGTTGCCTGGCGCCTGTGGGCCGTGTCGGAGTACGGCGGTGATCGGCCAGCGCCTGGCGTGCTGACGTCGAGACGCACCTCTTCGGGCACGAGGGAGCACGGCGGACAGGTAGGTGCACAGGGGTGGCCGGGCTACTGCCCGTCGGCGGCGACGTCCCAGTGCTCGATGATCTTCCCGTCGACCACCCGGAAGAGGTCCGCGACGTCGTACGCGGAGCTGAAGACCCACACCAGGTCCCCATCGGCGAGGGTGTTGCCGAACTGGGTCCCGCCGCCGCCGGTGGGCGGGGCGCCACCGTCGGAGGCGCTGCTGGGCGAGGGGGCGTTCTGCGTGTCCTGCTGCAGCAACTGCTTCAGCGGACCCGTTCCGTTCGCGATGATCGGGTTGTGCTGGTAGTACCGCGGATCCCAGCTCTTGTCGATCACCGTCACGTCACCGTCGGACAGCTTGCGGTACGCGGTGACGGCGAACTTCCGGTTCTTCTCCTCCAGTTCCTCGGACAGGGTCGGGGCCCCCTTCGGGTACCGGTAGACGTCGCTGAACAAGGAGTTCCCGCTGGCCGTCTTCGCCGGGACCGTCTGGGTGATGCCCCAGTGCTCGACCAGCTTGCCGTTGCCGACCCGGTACAGGTCGATCCTGGCTTCGCCGGTCGCCTCGTTCGCCGGGGTGCCCGACGCGTGCCAGTGCACGGCCACCAAGTCACCGTCAGCGGCCACGTGCTTGACGGTTGCCACCGCACCGGGAATCTTCGCCTTCAGCTTCTTGAACTGCTGGATCTGCCCGTCCGCTCCGCCGAGCACCGACTTGTCGTGCTGCACGTAGTCGGTGCCGACGAGTTCCCTCACCACGTCGGTCTTGTTCTTGTTGAACGCCTCCGCGTACAGGCGCAGAACGAGCGCCTTGTTCCGGTTCTCGGACGCTGACGACGCGCCGGCCGCGGAGGACGTCGTCGACGGGGTGGCCGGATCGGTTCCGGACGTGCTGCAGGCGGTCGCCAAGCAGACCACGGCAGCAAGCCAGGGCAGAGTCTTCCGGTATCTCACTCGCGACTCCTCTGTGCGGATCAGGTTCCCGGCGCTGACGTGGCATCGCTGTACCGCCGACGCCGTCGCGGCCCTGGGCGTTGTTCTGTTCATTCACGTCCCCCTCGTCTTGACCTGCACCTCCATCCCATCGCGGCTCCCTCATGCGTTCACTCCGCCGACCAGCGGGATCACCCCCGCCGACAGGCTGGAACGTCCTTTAGGGAGGGAGTCGTTGCGGACCCTGTGGGGGCACGGGTACCGGGTCCATCGGCCGCTGGACCACGCCGGACGATGTCGACCGCGCCGTCGAGGCGCTGGTCGCCGCCGCCCGCGCAGGCGCCGTATGAACGCGTCCGACGGTCCCGCCACTCCGCTGCCGACACGGTCACCGCGCTCGCTCGGCGGCCGGTTGGCGGGGCGCTGAGAGGTCCTGGGTGCCGAGGGCCGCGCGAACGGCCTGTCGGCCTGCCTGATCGATGGCACGGAGCCGCGTGATCACCGTCTCCAGTCCGTCATGGATCGCGGCCAGCTGTGCGGCGGGCATGTCCCCGAACAGCCCCACGGCCAGCTCGTCCCGCCCCTCGCGCAGGTCGTCGGTGAGGGCGCGGCCCCGTTCGGTGAGGGAGACCAGCGTGGCACGCCGGTCGGTGGGATGGCCGGCGCGGATCACCAGCCCATCGGCCTCCAGGGCGTCCAGCAGCCCGGTGACGTTGCGCGGAGTGACCCCCAGCTGTCCGGCCAGCGCCCGCTGGGTCATCGCCCCGTCCTGGAGCAGCGCCCACAGCAGTCCCGCCCGTGCCCGGGTCAGGCCGTGCTCGGCGACACCGCGCTCCATCATCGTGCCGAGCACTTCGGCCAGCTCGAAGAGCCGGTCCAGTGAGACGCTGGCGGAAGCGGCCCCCTCCGGAATATCGTGAAGTGACTTCACTATGTGGTACCTCCGCAAAACATCGTAGCCCTCAGAGCACCGCTGTCGAGGAGGACGGTGAAAGCGACATGACCGAGACCGCCCCGCCGACCAGGCGCCATCCGCTCTTCGCCCGCTTCTACGCCAAGGTCGCCGGCCCCGTCCTGAACAGGGCAGGCATTGCCGAACACCGCACGAACCTGCTGTCCGGCCTGACCGGCGAGATCATCGAGATCGGCGCCGGCAACGGACTGAACTTCGCCCACTACCCGCCGGGCGTGAAGGAGGTACAGGCCGTCGAACCGGAGCCGAACCTCCGTGCCCTGGCCGAGCGGGCCGCCGGTACGGCCCCGGTGCCCGTGGAGGTGGTCGACGGGATCGCCGAGCAACTGCCCTTCCCGGACGCTTCATTCGACGCGGCCGCCGTCTGCCTGACCCTCTGCTCGGTGACCGACCCCCACGCCGCACTCGCCGAACTCCACCGCGTCCTGCGGCCTGGCGGACAGCTCCGCTTCTTCGAGCACGTACGCGCCGACTCACCCGGCATGCGCCGGGTGCAACGCGCGTTGGACGCCACTGTCTGGCCCCTGCTGATGGGCGGCTGCCACACCGGCCGCGATACCGAATCCGCCATCACGGCCGCCGGGTTCGTCCTCACCTCGGTGGAGAAGTTCACCTTCCCCGAGACCCGCTTGCCCTCCCCGTCGGCCACTCACATACTCGGCGCCGCCGAGCGACCCCGGATGGAAGGTGCCCCATGACCGCCCCCGAGCACGAGACCACGCCCGTGTCTCTGCCAGACACCGACCTCTCTGCCGCCCACGCCTCTGTCACCTTGCTGGAGCGCCTGGCCGACAAACTCGGCGGCCGTGCCTCGGTGACCGCTGTCTACGGTGAGCCCGTCACCGCCGGCGGTGTCACCGTCATCCCGGTGGCCCAGGTCGGGTTCGGATTCGGCGGCGGCGCCGGACGCGAGGTCAGCGCCACCAAGCACGGCGAAGGGGGAGGAGGTGGAGGAGGAGCCGGGGCCAGGCCCTTGGGCTACATCGAAATCCGCGACGGCACCGCCACCTACAAACCCATCCGGGACCCCTGGCGCGATGTCGTACTGCCCCTGGCGGCTCTCGTCATCGGCGGCGCCATGCCGAAACTCCTCCGCTCCCTGCGCCGCCGAGACTGAGCCACCAGACGACGGCGTCGGCGCGGCCACAACCACCCAGAAGCGGCACGCGATCCGCGTGGCGTCGAGGCCGCCATCTCCCAGGAACTCCCCGCTCACGGCCCGCGCCGGCGCCGCCGCATGGGGTTGGCGAAAATCATGTCCAGTGTCTGGCTGAAAGGCGTCGGTACCCTGATGCCCTGAACTGCTTGTCAAGCACAGCACATGGGAAAGGTGACCGGCGATGTCGCTCAGCCCCGGAAACTCGGAGTCCATAGGCGACTATGAGCTGATCGACCGGTTGGGCAGTGGCGGCATGGGCGTCGTCTACCTGGGGCGCTCGGCCTCGGGGCGGCAGGTAGCGGTCAAGGTCGTGCACGCCCAGTACGCGCAGGACCAGGAGTTCCGCACGCGCTTCAAGCAGGAGGTCGCGGCGGCTCGCCTGGTGAGCGGGGCGTTCACGGCCCCGGTCGTGGACGCCGATCCGGACGCCGAACAGCCGTGGATGGCCACGCTCTATGTGTCGGGCCGCACGCTGTCGGATGTCGTGGCCGAGGACGGCCCGCTGCGCGGACGCGAGTTGCGTGTGCTCGCGCTGGGCCTGGTCGAGGCACTGCGGGACATCCACCGGGCGGGTGTGGTGCACCGTGATCTGAAGCCGAGCAACGTCCTGATGGCAGAGGACGGCCCCCGCGTCATCGACTTCGGCGTCTCGCACGCCGTCGACAACCAGGCCCTCACCGTGACCGGGCGGTTGATCGGGACCCCGCCCTTCATGTCGCCGGAGCAGTTCGCCACGCCGCGGGAGGTCACCCCGGCCTCGGACGTGTTCTCGCTGGGCTCACTGCTGGCGTACGCGGCAACCGGCAACCGTCCCTTCGACGCCGCCAGCCCGTACCTGACGGGCTGGCGGGTGATACACGAGGCGCCAGTCCTGGACGGAGTCGCCGAACCGCTCCGGAGTATCGCCGAACGCTGCCTGGCGAAGGACCCGGCCACCCGGCCCGGACTCGCCGAACTGCACCGTCAGCTCCGGACGCTGCCGGATTCCGCCGGACCGGTCGCGCCGGGAGTGGCCGGTTCAGGGGAAACGGGAACCAGCCGCCGGGTTTCCCCTGCGCGCCCCGCTCCACCGGGCCTGGTCACCGCAGCAGGGGAAGGGGCAACGGACAGGACTCGAAGGGGCCGCGGACGTCGAGGGCGGTACATCCTCGTCGGCCTCGCTGCGGCCCTGACCGTCACCGGGCTGAGCATCACAGCGGTGAAATCCGGGTCGCACCAGAACAACACCTCCCCGTCACCCACCGCGCCCGTGTCCACGCCCGCGCCCACGTCGACGCCCGCGCCCACGTCCCCGCACGCGTCCGCCTCCGCCTCCGCGCCCGCGCCCGCCGCCACGGTGACGCTGCCGCCGAAGCATGTGCGGTGGGACTACCAGATCGGCGGCGCGTACCCCCCGCCGACCGGTGTGCAGGTGGTCAGTCGCAGCTACGAGGACGCGCCCGCGCCGGGTCTGTACAACATCTGTAATCTCAACGCCTTCCAGGCACAGGAGGGCGCGGAGGGCGACTGGAACCCCGACCTGCTGCTGCGCGACGCCAACGGGGCTGTCGTCTACGACAAGGACTGGAACGAGGCGGTCCTGGACATCCGCACGGACGCCAAGCGACAGCGCATCGCTGCCGAGGTGAACAGCTGGATCGACGAGTGCGCGGCCAAGGGGTACAAGGCCGTCGAGCCCGACAACTACGACACCTTCACCCGCTTCCCGGAATACCTGGACGCCGACCAGGCCAAGGCGTTCATGAAGCTGCTCTCGGCGCACGCCCACGGGAAGGGTCTGGCCATCGCCCAGAAGAACACCCTTGCGCTCATGCCCTACCGTGCGTCAGTGGGACTGGACTTCGCCGTGGTCGAGGAGTGCGGCGAGTGGGACGAGTGCGGCGAGTTCGCCGAGGCGTTCGACAACAACGTACTCGTGGTCGAGTACTCGGCGAAGGGCCTGTCAGGAGTGTGCTCCGACTGGAGCAGCACACTGAGCATCATCCGCCGCGACCAGGATGTCGTCCCCAAGGGCACGAGCGGCTACCTCCGCCAGACCTGTTGACATCAGACCCGCTGAACAGCCGGACGGGTTCGTGCGACCAGCCCCGCGGCCCGCCGGGTGCGGGACGAAGTGAGCGCCCCAGCCGTCCGGGGCTCGGCCACGACTGGGCTTCGGACAGGGAGGATTCACAGCCTTCTGCGACACGCTTCAGCCGAGCCAGGCCTCGACCTTGTCGGAGTTCGCCTCAACCCACTTCTTCGCCGCTGCCTCCGGCGACAGCTTGTCCAACGCGATGTACTTCGCCACGGTGTTCTGGTCGTCATTCGTCCACGTGAAGTTCTTCACCAGGTCATAGGCCGGGCTGCCGGACTTTGCGAACCGGGCGCTGACGACCTTGTCGAGGTCGAACACCGGGTAGTCACAGGCGACTTTCGCCGGATCGGCGTCACAACCCGTCGTGTGCCTGGGCAGTTCGACATGCACCAGCGGCACCTCCGAGAAGAACCACTGTGGCTCGTAGAAGTAGCCGATCACCCACTTCTTGTTCTCCTCGGCGTCCCGGAAGGCTTGGATGAGCGCGGTCTCGCTGCCCGCGTACACCACCTTGAAGTCCAGCTTCAGGTTCTTCACCAGTGCCTCGTCATTGGTCTGGTACGACGGATCGCCGTCCAGCAACTGGCCCTTGCCGCCCGACTCCGATGTCCGGAACCTGGACGCGTACTTGTTGAGGTTCTTCCAGTTGGTGATGTCGGGGTACTTCTTCGCGAGCCACGGCGGGATGTACCAGCCGATGATGCCCTTGTTGCCGGTCGAGCCGAGGTCGACGGCAGTCTTCTGGCGGGTGATGTACTTCTTCTTCAGGTCCTCGTGACCCCAGTTCTCCAGGATGGCGTCGACCTCGCCCGTCTCGAAGCCCTGCCAGCCGATCTCCGCCTTGAGGTCCTTCTTGACGACCTTGCAGCCGAGCCTCTGCTCCGCCACGTAGCCGATGACGGCCGCGTCCGCCTCGTAGCCCACCCAGGGGTTGACCGCGAGGTTGAAGGTGCCGCACTTGCCCGAGCTGCTGTCCGCAGCGGCGGAGTCGTCGCCGACCTTCGCCCCACCACAGGCGGTGAGGGTCAGACCGAGTACGGCCATCCCCGCCGCGCCGGGACGCCACAGTCCTGCTCGTCTTGCCATGGTCCGCTCCTTGTGCGCCGGGCGCCTCGCGCCGTTGTCCGAGTTGGGGTCGAAGGGGGTCACGTCATGTCCAGGGCGCACCGGAACCCCACGTTGCCGGTTGCCGAGTCCGGGGGCAGGCCCTGCCGTGCGGCGACCCTGTAGCGGCGGCAGTACGAGGCGTGGCACAGGTAGGAGCCGCCTTTGGCCACGCGCTGTCGGCCGTCGCCCGCCGGGGCGAACGGGGTGTCACACCATTCCCAGACGTTGCCGGTGGCGTTGTACAGGCCGAAGCCGTTGGGCTCGTAGGCGTCGACCGGGCAGGTGCCGTACCAGCCGTCGTCCGTCGGGTGCCGGTTCGGGAAGTCGCCCCGCCACACGTTCATCCGGGGACGGCCGCCGGGCTGGAACTCATCGCCCCAGGGGAACACCTTGCCGTGCAGTCCCCCACGGGCGGCGCGTTCCCATTCCGCCTCGGTGGGCAGGCGCTTGCCGGCCCAGGAGCAGTAGGCGCGGGCGTCGTACCAGTCGACATGGACGACCGGATGGTCCGCCCGGCCCTCCCAGGTGGAATGCGGTCCGTCGGGGTGGCGCCAGTCGGCTCCCTCGACCTGTCGCCACCAGGGCGCGCCCACCACGCCCCGGGTCGGCGGGAAACCGTCCGGCAGCAGACCGGCGAAGACGAACGACCAGCCGATCCGCTCGGCGGAGGAGCGGTACCCGGTGTCGGCGGCGAAGCGGGCGAACTGCGCGTTCGAGACAGTGCAGGCGTCCATCCGGAAAGCGCCGACGTGCACCGTCCGCACCGGGCCTTCCCCGTCGGCGGGGTAGGCGAGCGTGTCCTCGCTGCCCATGAGGAACTCGCCGGCGGGAACGGCCACCATGCCGTCGGTGCCCGCACTGAGGGCGGCGGCGGTCCGCCGGGGCGGTGGCCGGTCCGCACCCCGGCTCTCGGAGGGCGTGCAGCAGTTCACTGGGCCCCCATGACGCGCCGGTGCAGTCCACCGTCGAACTCGGACGATTCGGGGGTCTGGACGTCCAGGTCGATGCGGACGGTGTGAATATTCCCGGTGAACTCGTTGTCCAGGGCGGGGTAGTCGTCGGTCACCGGTGTACCGAGGTTCACTCCGACATCGAGTGTCTCGTCGAAGGAGAAGTAGTAGGGGATCGTCCGCTCGACCCGGCCGGACGCGTGCTTCTCGCCGTCCACCATGAGCACCGCGGTTCCGCCCTTGCCGAGTCCTCCTCCGTCGTAGTCGAATTCGAGCCGGACCTCGCGCCGTCCAGGTGCCAGGGGCCGGTCACCGCGCACGGTGTACAGGCTCATTCCGAAGTAGTTGTAGGCGTAGGCCGGCCTTCCGTCGATGACGTAGAGGGTCCAGCCGCCGAATCGGCCGCCCTGCGCGATGAGCACGCCCTCGGCAGCCGTGTCGGGCACGTCGATGTGCGCGGTGATGCTGTGCGAACGGTTCTTGACGTTGAGCGTGGTCTCTTCCGTGAACCGGCGCATTCCCCCGCGGTAGGTCACGGACGTCCGGTTTCCGAGCAGATCGATACGGCCGGCCACGGCGGGGTTCTCCCGTTCGGTGACCCGGTCGTCCAGGGGGAAGACCTGGTGCTTCGCGGCTTCTATCAGGAACAGATCCTGCAGGCTGCGGAGCTTCTCGGGGAACTCGGCGGCGAGATCGTGGGCCTGACTCCAGTCGCGGTCGAGGTCGTAGAGTTCCCAGACGTCGTCGGCGAACCGCCGGTTCTTGTCCGGGATCATCTCCCAGGGGACGCCGTGCCGGGTGACCGCCATCCAGCCGTCGTGGTAAATGCCGCGGTTGCCGCACATCTCGAAGTACTGCGTGCGGCGATGCTCGGGCGCCTGGGGATCGACGAGCGTCTGCCGCATGCTCGTTCCCTCGATGGGCTGCTGCGGCACCCCGTCGACGCTGAACGGCGCCGGGACGCCCACACAGTCCAGGATCGTCGGCAGCACATCGATCACGTGGGAGAACTGGTGCCGGAGGCCGCCTCGCTCGGGGACACGCCGGGGCCAGTGCAGGATCATGCCGTCCCGGGTGCCGCCGAAGTGTGAGGCCACCTGCTTGGTCCACTGGTAGGGGGTGTTCAGCGCGAGCGCCCATCCCGCGGGGGCGATCGGGTAGCTGTGCGGGCCGCCGATCTCGTCGAGGTGGTCGATCATCTCGTCCGGGTCGTCCACGATGCCGTGTCCGAGCCGGTGCTCGACGATGGTCCCTTCGACGCCGCCCTCGCCGGAAGCGCCGTTGTCGCCGAGGATGTAGAGGACGATCGTGTTGTCCAGCTCGCCGAGTTCCTCCAGGGCGTCGATGAACCTGCCGACCTGTACGTCGGCGTGTTCGGTGAACGCGGCGAACGTCTCCATGAACCTGGCCGCCAGCCGGCGCTGATTGTCGGTGAGTTCGTCCCAGTGCGGCACTCCCTCGGCCCATGGCGCGAGTTGCGCCTCCCGGGGCACGACGCCGAGGTCCTTCTGCCGCCGCAGGGTCAGTTCGCGCTGCCGGTCCCAGCCGTGGTCGAAGCGTCCCCGGTACCTCTCCTGCCATTCCGGGCCCACGTGCAAGGGCGCGTGCGCGGCACCGAGGGCGAGGTAGGTGAAGAACGGCCGGTCCGGGGTCAGGGTGCGCTGCGTGCGCACCCAGTCGATGGCGTGGTCGACGAGGTCCTCGGAGAGGTGGTAGCCGTCCTCGGGCCGGCGGTCCGGCTCGACCGGGGTGGTGCCCTGGTACAGCAACGGGTACCAGTGGTTCATCTCTGCGCCCATGAACCCGTAGAAGGTGTCGAAGCCCTCCCCGGTCGGCCAGCGGTCGAACGGCCCGACCGCGCTGATCTCCCGTGGCGGGGTCTGGTGCCACTTGCCGAAGGCCGCCGTGCTGTAGCCGTTGCCCTGCAGGATCTGGGCCATGGTCGCAGCGCTGCGCGGCCGGAATCCGTTGTACCCGGGGGCCGCGGTGGTCATCTCGGTGGTGCCGCCCATGCCGACGGAGTGATGGTTGCGTCCGGTCAGCAGGGCCTGCCGGGTCGGCGAGCACAAGGCCGTCACATGGAAGCGGGTGTAGCGCAGACCACCCTCGGCGAGCCGTTCCGAGGTCGGCATCTCGCACGGTCCGCCGAACGCGCTGGAGGTGCCGAAGCCGAGGTCGTCGACGAGCACGATCACCACGTTCGGGGCGTCCTCCGGCGGAGGGACCGGACCGATGGCAGTGAAAGCGGCCTCCTGGTCGTGGATGTCCAGCGCGGTCGTCTGGGGCCGGCGTGTGTCCGGCCGGGGGAGTATGTGCCGTCCGGCGTCGAACTCGGTCATGTATTTCTCCGTTGTGGCCCGCGGCGACCGGTCGAATCGAAACCCGGTGCAGAGTCGACAGCGCACATTGCCGCGCATGGGGAAAAAGTCACACGTTCTGCGCCTGGTAAAAGTGTCAGTTGATCCGACCCCGGTCAATGAAAAACCTTGGGTCCGCCTGAATCGGTTTTGAATCAAGGCAATAGAAAACTTCTATACCGGCAGGGCGGAGGAGCTGACGCGCTCGGGCCATTGCCGGGCGTGAGTCAGCGGCGTGAGACCTGGCGTCAATCCTGGTCGGGCGAGGCTGCCAGGTCCACGAACGCCTGAGCTGCGGGCGACAGCGCACCCGACCGCCAGACCAGTCGGCCGTGGCGCAGCAGCCGCGGACGGTTGGACAGCATCCGAGCCCCCCGTAGCTCGGCGTCCTTGGCCATGGAGGTGGGCAGCAACGAGGCCCCGACACCGGAGAGGACCAGCGGCACGATCATGGCGCGATGGGCGGTCTCGACCACGATCCGCGGTGTTACGCCGAGCGCGGTGCACACGTCGTCCAGGGCTGCCCGGGTTTCGGTGCCCGGGGGTGTCACGATCAGGTCCAGCGCGGCCAGTTCACGCGAGGTGATCGTGCTGCCTGCCGGGTGCGGATGGTCCGGCGGCAGTACGACGTGCATCTCCTGCTCCGGCAGGTCGAGCCCACGGAGGTCCGCTGTGGTGACCGACGCGTCCACCAGCCCGAGTTCGCACTGGCCGGCCGCGACCATGAGCGCCACGTCAGGACCGCGCTCCGGGTCGACCACACGCACGGAGACCCTGGGATGACGGCGATGGAAGCGCCCCAGCATGCCGGCGAGCGGATCGACCGAAAGGGTCGTCTGCGCGACGATGTCGAGCCGGCCACCGCTGAGCCCGAGGACTTCCCGGACCAGGGCACTGGCCGTGGACAGGTCCCGCAGGACCTGCTGCGCCGGCCGGACCAGGGCCTCACCCGCGGCGGTGAGTACGACGCCGTGCGGTAGTCGGTGAAACAGCTTTCCGCCGAATTCACGCTCCAGAGCCCGGATCGCATGGGACAGCGAAGGCTGCGCGACATGGAGCGCAATGGCTGCGGCCGTGAATCCGCCGTGCTCGACCACCGCGATGAAATATTCCAGCTGGCGTCGTTCCATCGGGTCTCCGTTAATTCCAGGTAACGCTGTGATCGGTTGGTCGGTCGGAATCTCGGGATCGCAGGGCTGCCTCCGCCCCGAACGGCGGAGGCTCCCGCGGTGGCAGGGAGATCCGCTGCGCGAAGGTTTCGTCCCTTCTCAGAGCTGGACGGACGCCGGCGGCCGCACGTTCGGAGCGCCCCGCAGGGATACTCAGGGGCCGAACGGGGGCCACAAGGACAGGCACGGATCGACAAGGACCCTACAGGGACGAGCCCGATCAATGCTCCTGGCCTGGGAAGACGTCATGGATGACGTCGGCGCGGACCCGGCCGTGGATGCGGGCCGGTTCCGCGCCGAACAACAGTCATGAGCCGACTCGGCCAGTCCCGCACCGCACCGTCGCCGCCCCCCAGTCCGCGTGGTCGTGAGCATTGCCGTCGCCGCCGTCGGTGACGCGCAGTGTGAGGCGCTCCGCGCCGCCGACCGGCGCCCGGACGGGCACGGCGGTGTCCCCGTTGGTGAGGACCTCGCTGCGGTAGACCTGCCGGCCGTCCGCGAGGACTTCGAAGGCGACGCTTCCGTTCGGATCCGTCTCGTCGTCCAGGCCGATCTCGGCGGTGAACGTCGAGCACGCCCCGCCGAGGTAGGTCGTGACCGTCGAGTCGGCGTGCACGCCGAGCCCCTTGTCGTAGGTCTTGCCGCCGATCGTGAGGGGCTTGCCGTCACCGGGCGCCGACTCGCCGTTGCTCATGTCCCGTTCCACCGGTCCCCAGCCGTTGTCCGCCGTGATGAAGTCCAGTTCGGACACGGGTACGTCCCCGCGGGGCGGGGGCGGCGTGCCGTCGAGGACGAGCGGCGCCTCGCCCCGCACCCGCGCGCCACCCGTGGAGGTCGCGGAGACCGCGGCGACGGCGGTCCGCCGGCCGTCCGGGCTGCCGGCCCCGCGGGTGATCACGACGTCCACAGTCGCGGTCCTGCCCGCCGCCAGGTCGCCGAGCTCCGAAGAGCCCGGCTCCACGCTCCAGCCGGGCGGCGCGTCGAAGGCCAGCGAGACATCGGTCAGCCGGCGGTCGCAGGGGTTGGTGACGGTCAGCTTCCCCGGGGTCGAGTCCCCTGCCCCGAGGCCGAGGTCGTCGGCGGTCAGCCTGGCCTCGGGTGTGCAGACCACGGGACCTCGCGGGGCCCCGGTGCGCGCCTCGACACCGGTGAGCGGACGCAGGCGCAGCGTGTACGCGTACTCCTGGTCGGGCTTCACCTGGTACTCGGGCAGCACGGTGTGGAAGGTCTCGCTCACTCCGCTGACCGCGTGGTCCAGGTTCAGCGTGTTGCCCTTCGGGTCGCGCTGCAGGGCGAACGGGTAGGCGGCGCGGTCGATGTCCCGGTACGGAGTGACGCCTGCGGAGAAGCTCCCCGAGCTCCCCGAGACCAGGAGCCCGCTCTTTCCGTCGGAGAGGGACGCCCAGCGGACGTCCTCGTGGTTTCCGTAGTCCTGGGGCCGGGTGTAGCCGGAGAACTGGTCGTCGACGTCGGTGGAGTACACGCCGACGGGAGAGCCGTCCTCGCGGTCGTTGTAGTTCTCCTGGGGGCCTCGGCCGTACCAGGTGAATTGGTCGTAGCGGTCCGGGAGTTGGAGGGAGAGGCCGATGCGCGGCAGGTACGGGACCGTGCGTGCCTTGCCGCGCGCCTCGGCACGGTGGTCGATGCGCAGCTCCCCGGTGCCGGTCACGGTGTACCGGAGGGTCTGGGTGAAGGAGGAATCCTTGACTCCCGGTGCGGCGACGGTGCTGGGGACGGTCACCGTGACCGCTCCGTCCCGTTCGGCGACCGTGACCTTCCCCGGCTCGGTCCGCAGCCGGTCGAGCCCAGCCGCGCGCCACGATCCGTCCTCGGACCCGATCTCGTTGCTGACCGGGGCGCGCCAGACGTCCAACCGGGGTCCTCCACTGAGCAGTTCGCGCCCACCCGCCTGCATGGAGGTCAGCTCGCCGCTCCTGCGGTCGAAGGTGTACTCGAAGCCCTTGCCGGAGAGGGTGATGCGGTCCGCGGTCCCGGTGGCCCTTACCCTGCCCGGCGCTTCGGGGCTGAGGACTCCGGCGAGTTGCCGTCCGCCGATGCCGAACTGCTCGACCGTGACGGTGTGCCCGGCCCTGGCCCAGGCGGTGTCCTTCGCCTGTACGGCCTCCACAGTCAGCTGACGGTCGGCGTCCCTGGGGTTGGCGGGAGGTGTGGTGAGCCGGATGTCCGCCTCCGCGCCGGGGGCGAGGGAGAACGGCCGGGTGCCCTGGGCGAGTACCCTCACGCCCTCGGTGATCTTCCACCGCAGGCGTAGGTCACCGGTGCCGGTGAAGGAGCGCTCGTTGAGCACCGTGACCTTCCCGGCACCGGCGTCCGCGTCGCTGATCCGGATGGGTGCGTGGACGGCGGCCAGGGCGCGGGCCTCGGGCTGCGCGGTGCGGTCGGCGGACACCACTCCGTCCACGCCGCCGGTGCCCGCGCCGTAGGAGTCGTACTCGCCTCGCTTCTTGAGCGTGTCGAAGTCGAGGGCCAGGACGGCGCCGGAGGCGGGATCGGCGTCGAGCCGCTGCGGGGAGAGCGCCTTGTGGTAGACGCGCACCTGGTCGATGGTGCCGTGCGCCATGCGGGTGGTGATGTTCTCCTGGCCGGTCTCCGGGTCGCGGCCGATGTTCACCGGCTGGGCGGAGTAGGCGACCGTACCGGTCCACTCGGTGGTCGCCGTCTGCTTCCCGTCGACGAACAGCTTCAGCCGCGTGCCGTCGAAGGTTCCGGAGATCCGGTGCCAATTGCCGTACCAGTCGGCGGGGACGTCGGCCGAGGCCGAGTGCCACTCGCCGTCCTGCCCGTAGACGACGAACTCCAGGGTGTCCTTGTCGCGCATCTTGAGGGCATAACTGTGGTTGCCCTTGGCGATCACGGTGAAGTCACCCGTCCAGTCGGCGGGTTCGACCCAGGCGTCCAGGGTGAGCGCGTCGGACACCTCGTCGAGTTTCCTGTCGCGGTAGACCTCCACGAAGTCGTCGAGGCCGGAGAGCGCGAGCGCCTTGCCCTTCTTGCCGGGCACGTGGCCGGGCTTGCCGGTGACGTACGACAGGATGTTGTTGCCGGAGGAGTCGGGGGTGGTGATCAGGGGCTGGGTGATGTTCTGCTCCGCCCAGTCCCAGATGAAGCCGCCCTGCACCTGTGGGTACTTGCGGACGACGTCCCAGAACTCGCGGAAGTTGCCGAGGGAGTTGCCCATGGCGTGTGCGTACTCGCCCATGATGATCGGTTTGACGGTGGACTTCGCCTTGTCCGCGAGGCCCGAGGGAGAGGGGTAGCGGGGGCCCCAGACGTCGGCGAACGGGGCGTCGCCGTCGGGGGAGTTGGGCTGGTGGTAGAGGGGCCTGTCCGGGTCGTTGGCCTTGAGGAAGTCGGCCATCGCGTAGTGCGCCTTGCCGAGTCCGGCCTCGTTGCCCGTGTCCCACATCAGCACGCTGGGGTGGTTCTTGTCCCGCTCGTACATCGCGGTGAGGCGGTCCATGAACGCCTTCTGCCACTCGGGCCGTTCGGCCAGACAGTCGTCCGGGCAGCCGTCGTGGTGGTGGGTCTCGACGTCCACCTCGTCGGCGATCCACAGCCCCCGGGTGTCGGCCTGATCGTAGAAGTACGGGTCCGACGGGTAGTGCGAGGTGCGTACCGCGTTGATGTTGAGCCGCTTCATCAGGGAGACGTCGGATGCGGTGCGCTCACGGGTGGCGTAGCGGCCGGTCCTCGGGTCGGTCTCGGCGCGGTTGGTGCCCTTGACCAGGATGCGCTTGCCGTTGACGAGGAGTTGTCTGTCCTTGATCTCGATGTCCCGGAAGCCGACGGGCTGGGTGGTGGTGTGGGTGACTCTGCCGTCGGGCCCGGCGAGTTGGACGAGGAGCGTGTAGAGGGCGGGGGTCTCGTCGGTCCACTTGGCGGGGTTGCTGACCTCCGCCTCGAGGGTGGTGGACGCGGCCCCGTCCTGCGGGTCCACGGTGCCGGACATCGTTGTCACCTTGCGTCCGTGCTGGTCGTACAGGGTGCCGGTGACCTTCCTCGGGCCGCTCCCGGGGGCACCCTTGGCGGCGACCTCCACGTCCGCGGTGAGCCGGGCGTCGCGGTACTCGGCGTCCAGGTCGGTGCGGATGGTGACGTCCTGGAGGTAGGTCCTGGGTGTCGAATACAGGTCGACCGAGCGGAAGATGCCGGCGAACCGCCACTGGTCGTAGTCCTCCAGGTGGGCTCCCGAACCCCAGCGGTGGACCTGGACGGCAATGGTGTTCTTCCCCGGGTGCAGCTTCTCGCTGATGTCGAACTCGGCCGGGGTGTAGCCGCCTTGGTCGTAGCCCACGTACGAGCCGTTGACCCAGACGAGATAGCCGCTGGTCACGCCCTCGAAGCGGAGGAAGGTCTCACGCTCCTGCCAGCTCCGCGGCAGCTCGAAGGTGCGCACGTACGCCCCGGTGGGGTTGACGTCGCGCGGCACCTTCGGCGGGTCGTCCGGGTACATCTCGGTGGGGATGTTGCGGAACATCGGGTGGTCGAGACCGTCCGTCTGCCAGGTGTGCGGGACACGCACGCTGCGCCAGTCGCTCCCGCCGGTGTCGTACCCCTCCGTGAAGAAGTCCTTCGGTACGTCCTCGGGATGGTCCGACATGTTGAGTTTCCAGGTGCCGTCAAGCGACCTGGTCCACGGGCTGTCCGGCTCTCCGGCCTCGCCCGCGAGCGCGCTCCGGGCATCGGCGTACGGAGTCAACTCGGCATGCGCCGGCTCCTGCCCGACCGCGGTCGCCTCCGGGTCCTCCAGCAGGGTGTATACATCCGATGGGCGAGTGGGGGCGTCGGCGGCAGCGGACGGCGGAAGGGGGGCCACCAACGCTGCGGCCAGGGCCGGCACGGCCAGCGCTCGGAGTCCTCGTATGATTCGGCGGAGTGGGGGCATCCGGGGTTCCACCCTTCTGGGGGCACGAAATCACTCCAGACTCAACAAGCCCGCACAGTACCCAACAGCTGACGGGGCGCCAAGAGGCCCGACATCATCACCTCGAACAACCTGCGCCCTGGATGCGGCCAGTGGAACGAGCCACTCCAGCAAGGCGAGTCAGCACCCTTCTCCTCCGGCGCGCGATCCGGCACCATGCCCTGACGTCCCTTCAGAGATCCGATCTGTGGGCGCCATTTCATACACCCCCGCCGGAGAACCGAAGGGAACCATGGCCGGACGCGTGCGCGCACGACGGGCGGCGACCTGAGCCCTCACGCGGCGGACGGTGACCGCGCCATCCCGTGAGCCGTGCACCCCTTACCCGTGGCCTGCCTCACCGGCGGTCGAGACGTACGGGATCAGCAGGTGGTCCACGATGTGCTCGATCAGTTCGGGGGTGATCGGGTCGCCGGTGACCAGGAACCGGTGCCACAGGATCGCCTGCCCCAGCTCACGGGCGACCTCGGTCGGTACGTCCGGGCGTACCTCACCGCGGGCGATGCCCCGGTCGAGCACCTCGGTCATCGCCTCCTTGCGCCACTTGATGACGCCGTCGCGGAACGCCTCGGCCAGCTCCGCGTCGTGCGGCATCGCCCCGACGACGGCCGGGGCGATCATGCCGACCGGGCTGGCGAAGAACGCCGCCCAGCCGTGCAGGATGGCCAGCATGTCCTCCCGGTAGCTGCCGGTGTCCTCGTGCGGGATCGCGGACATGGCCAGCGGGACGAGGGTGTCGCGCAGCAGTGCCGCCCGCCCGTTCCATCGACGGTAGAGGACCGGCTTGCTGGTCTCCGCGCGGGCGGCGACCGCCTCCATCGTCACCCCGGCGATGCCCTGTTCCTCCAGCAGTTCCAGCACCGCGGCGTGGATGGCCGACTCCAGCTCGGCGCCGCGACGGCGGGTCGCCCGACGCGGGGTGCCGGCCGCCTTCGCTCGCCCTGCCCGGTCCGCGTTGCCGGCTGCCTGTGCACTCGCCGCCCGGTCGGCGTCGGCGGCCGGCTTCACACGCGCGGCGGCCTCCGCGGTTGATCTTTTTCGCGGTGTCATGAGGTCAGACTACAAGACACGGTTGCGTATCTTCGCGGCCATCGATACCGTCTCCATAAGACACGGGTCCGTATCCTAAGGAGTCGCGATGGTCCGCTTGAGCCTGCCAACCGCCCGGCCGCTCCAGCACCCCCTCCGGAGCCCGAGCACGGCCCGCACCCGCGTGCAGCACCTGCCCGGACACCGCCGCCGCATCACCATCGACCATCAGCCGCTGCCCGGCATCACGCCGGCGATGGTGCACTGGTGGTTCCGCCACATCGGCGACCCGGTCATCTACGCCGACGAGTCCATGTCCGGATACCTCGCCTGGCACCCGCTGGACCACATCCACTGGGAGCTGGCTCGCCCCGCCCCCGGAGGCGGCGCCGGCGAGGGCGCCCGATTCCGCATCGTCGAGGCCTTCGGTCGTCGGCCCGAGTTCTACGTGGACACCACCGAGACCGTGGAGAAGCTCGACGAGACCGGCATCCGGCTGGTCCGCCGCGTATGCGGCGTTCCCGTCCTGCAGTTGGAGCACACCTGGTCGCACTGCGGCGACCGCACGCACTACGTCAGCGTGATGGACATCGGTGCCCGGTCACCACTGCTGACCCCGGTGAACCGGCTGCTCGCCCGCCGGTTCCCCGACCGGATGGCGCAGGCCTGGATCGTTCACAACATCGAGGAGGTCGGCCACCTGGAGCACCTGCTGCCCGAGCTGTGCCGCGGGCGCGGCGTGCCGATTCCCGGGACCGCCGCGTAGCCCTGAGCGTTCGGCGCCGGGGCCGAAGGGCAGGCCGGGCCGAACGCTCAGGGCATGCGGGAGCAGTGGGTTCCCGGCCGAGGGAGCGGTGGAAGCGGCGGCGTACACCCACCCGACAGGGCGGAGTCGCGGATGCGGGCGGCCGCGGCGCCGCTCGGGTGGGTGGGCTTGCGACACGGGCGACACCGCGAGGCCACCCGCTGGACTCACCAGAGTTGGGGGAGGGGCTGGGGTTCTTTCCGGTCTGCCGCTGGAGCCTTCTGGAGGCTGGTCCCTTCGACGTCGAGGTCGGGCAGGATCCTGTCCAGTCAGGTCGGCAGCCACCAGGCGCGCCGCCCGGCGAGGGCGAGCACCGCGGGTACGAGCGTCATACGGACGGCGAAGGCGTCGATGGCCACGCCGACGGCCGGGGCGAACGCGATGGGTTTGATCAGGGAGTCGGCCAGGTGAAGAAGGCGGGGGTCGGGGCCCGGCCGCTTTCGATCTTGCGCAGGGTCTCCGCGGAGACCCCGCCGCGGCCGCCACCTCCGCCATGCTGCGGCTGCCGCGTGCTCGACGCGGCAGTGCGCCGAACCGCTCGCCGCGTTCCCGTTCCCACGGTCTCAAAGGAGTCCTCACTATGACCGTGATACTAATACCGGTATAAGTATTGGGTCGACGTGCTGCCGGGAGTCGAACAGATGGTGGAGATCAAGACCGATGCCGCGATGGACGCGATGCGGGAAGCCGGGCGCGTGGTTGCCCGCGCCCTGGCCGCGGTGCAAGAAGCAGCCGGCGTCGGGGTGTCCTTGCGGGAACTCGACGAGGTGGCCCGCATGGTCCTGGCCGAGGCGGGGGCCGGTTCCCCGTTCCTCGGCTACCGGCCGTCCTTCGCCCCGGTCCCCTTCCCGGCCGTCATCTGCACCTCTGTCAACGACGCCGTGTCGCACGGCATCCCCACCGGCTACCGGCTGCGGGACGGCGACCTGGTGAGCATCGACTGCGGCGCCCAGCTCGACGGCTGGGCCGGTGACGCGGCCATCACCTTCACCGTCGGAACTCCGCGCCCCATGGACCTCGACCTGATCGACGCCACCCAACAGGCCCTAGACGCAGGCATAGCCGCTGCTCAGGTCGGCAGCCGCCTCGGCGACATCTCCCACGCCATCGACACCGTCGCCCGCAAGGCGGGCTGCGGCATGCCCGCCGACTTCGGCGGCCACGGCATCGGGCGGCGCATGCACGAAGACCCTCATGTCCCCAACCGCGGTCGCCCCGGCCGTGGCTTCCCCATCCGTCACGGCCTGGTCCTCGCCCTCGAGCCCATGTTCATGGCCGGCGGGCGGAACACCTACCGCACCGATACCGACGGCTGGACCCTGCGCACCACCGACGGCAGCAGGGCCGCCCACATCGAGCACACCGTCGCCATCACCGACGAGGGCCCCCGCATCCTGACCCTGCCCTGACGTTCTTCCGGACGCTGCCGGATGAGGGACCGGGCCGTGATCGGCGACGGCCGCCTGACGTCGGCTCACAACGGTCTGACCCTCATCGGAGGCCTGTCACCACGCGGGTGATGTCAGGTCAGAGAGTCGCTCGCGTCCATCGCTTCACTCGGTGGAGGCGAACGGCTGGTGTCAGGCCCGTAGTTGCGGAGCAGCGCTGTCACGGCTGCAGCATGTCCTGTTATTGGTATGGACCTTCACGGAATCCATGGCTAAGCTCTGCCGCGCATGTAGCGAGAGCGCTCTCGGAGATCTGCTGTTCCACCCCCACCTTGCTGGAACAACGAAGGGGCACTCCCTTGAGACGCACGACAGCCATGCGCACCGCGCTGTCCGCAATCCTCTTACTCGGCACCTGGGCCACCGCGAGCGCACTGCCCGCCTCCGCCGCGGAACCCCCCACACGCCCGGCAACGGCGCCGGCCTCCCCCGGACTCCTCTCCGCCATGCAACGCGATATGGGCCTGACCAGGAGTCAGGCCGAGGCGCGCCTGGCCGCGGAGAAGACGGCGACAGCCGTGGAACGGAAGGCGAAGCGTGCCGCCGGGGCGTCGTACGGCGGCTCGTGGTTCGACGCCGGCAGCGGGAAGCTGACCGTCGCCGTCACCCGGAGCGCGAACGCCGAGGCCGTCCGCGCGACCGGCGCGACCGTGCGCGTCGTAAAGCACAGCGCGCGGCAGCTCGACGCGGCGAAGGCGCGCATCGACGCACTGTCCGCACCCACCGGCGTCAGCAGCTGGTACGTCGACCCCAAGGCCAACAGGGTCGTCGTGAACGTCGTCACGGCCCGGCAGTATGACAACGATGTCCAGACCTTCCTGGACCGAGCCCGTGAGACGGGCCCCGTGACGGTGAGGCAGACGAGCGAGGCACCCCAGACCTTCGCCGCCGGGACCGTGGGCGGCGACCCCTATTACACCGGCAACTTCCGCTGCTCCATCGGCTTCTCGGTGCACGGCGGCTTCGTCACCGCGGGGCACTGCGGCCGGGCCGGTGACGCGGTGTACGGCTGGGACCGCTCGTACATCGGCAACTTCCAGGGCTCGTCGTTCCCGGACAACGACTACGCCTGGGTGAACGTCGGCAGCGGCTGGTGGACCGTACCGGTGGTGCTGGGCTGGGGCGCGATCCCCGACCAGCTCGTCCGCGGCTCCGCCGAAGCCCCCGTGGGTTCCTCCATATGCCGCTCCGGCTCGACCACACACTGGCGCTGCGGCACCGTCCTGGCCAAGAACGAGACGGTCAACTACAGCGAGGGCGCCGTCCACCAGATGACGAAGACGAGCGTCTGCGCCGAGGGCGGTGACTCGGGCGGCTCCTTCCTCAGCGGCGACCAGGCACAGGGCGTCACCTCCGGCGGCTGGGGCAACTGCAGCTCCGGGGGCGAGACCTGGTACCAGCCCGTCAACGAGATACTCAACCGCTACGGTCTGAGGCTGCACACCGCCTGACCGTCCACCACCAAGGACGAGCGGGCTTCGTCGGAACTTCGGTCCGCGACTCCGCCGGGGCGGGAAGACAGATTGTCTTCCCGCCCCGGCCCGTGCGGGTGAACGACGCCCCTTTGACGGGTCAGTGCAGGATCTTTTCCTTTGCCCGGCGGAACTCCTCGTCGGAGATGTCGCCCCTGGCGCGGATGTCCGAGAGTTTCGCGAGTTCCTCGATCTCGCTGGGGCGTCCCGGGCCCCCGGCGGTCTCACGGATGTAGGTGTCGAGCGCCTGCTGCCGGGCCCGGGCCTGCTCCCTCTCGCGCATGCCCATGCCCTTGCCGCGGGCGAGGACGTAGACGAAGACGCCGAGGAAGGGGAGAACGACCGCGAAGACGAGCCATCCGGCCTTGGCCCACCCGCTCATGGTGTCGTCGCGGAAGATGTCGGTGATGACGCGGAAGAGCAGGACGAACCACAGGACCCACAGGAAGACCCACATCATGGTCCAGAACGCGCCCAGCAGCGGATAGTCGTACGCCATGTACACGGAGCTGTCCATTGCCTTCTCCCATTTCCGATCCGTGCCGCCTCGCGGCGGTGTCCGATCATGCGCCGCTGCCGCCTGGCCTCCGGGGTCGCCGACGCGGTAGCCGTTCGCCGCTGCCGCCGCACAGTTCAGCCAAGCCCGTCACCTCGTGGAGAGGCATCGCCTGTGGCGGGTGATTTCCGCTCGCGCGGGCGGTCGGTCAGCCGGGCGTACCAGCGCGACGCGGCCACCAGCCGCCCGGAGCCACCACCAGGCCGCCACGCGCACGCCGCCCGTCCGGGGGCGGCCGGCGCGGTGCGCTGCCGCCGTCACCTGTCGAGGGGTTTCGCGGTGCCGGTTGCCGTGCCGTGTCCGTCCGGGCCCGCACGGTCGGCCGCTGCGGCGAGAACGCCGAGGATCGCCAGGACGAGCACCACGATGCCCAGGACGAGCGCCACGGATGCCGGGGTCGGGTAGTTCCACAGCGCCAGGGCGAGCGCGCCCGCGGCGATGACGACGCCGGTGGTCCAGCCGCGGTGGGTGTCCAGCCAGTGGCCCGTGCTGCCGGTGCGCAGGCCGGAGCGGGCCAGGGCACGGCCCGCGGCCCCGGTGCTCCGGGCGGCGCCGGAGCGCACCGCGCGGGCACCCCGGCCCCGCCCGTACAGATAGGCCGCGAGCGCGGTGATCACCGCGATGACGAGAAAGGTTCGGGCACTCTGGCGCAGGAAGCGGACGAACGTGTCGAAGATGTCGGCGGCCGCGTCCTCCGGCAGTGTCGTCGGCGGAACGGAGTCCAGATACACCCGGCGCATGACCGCCAGACCTATGAGCAGCACGATCATCATGACGCCGATGCCGATCGCGGCGCTCATCAGGGCCACCCGGTGAGCGGGCGCCGCCCAGATGGCGAGTGCGGCCAGCGCGAGGACGACCACGGGCAGCCACGTACCGACGATGTCGAGCACGCGCATCCAGCCCTGCGCCTCCTGGAGCTTGTCGGTCTTCAGCAGTGGAACGGTCTGGTCGACCTCGGGGATGTTCGCCGCCTTTTCGAATCCGGCGTCCACCAGGCGTTGCTTCACGTTGTCGACGACGGTGCCGATGTCCAGCACGATGGTGTTCCCCCGCGCCTGCACCGCGCTGCTCCCCTGGTCGGTGAGGACCTTCACCACGGCGGCGTGGGCGCGGCGGTTGGCCTCCTCCCACGCCTGGGCGAACTCGTCGCTGGTCACCACCCTCGAGACCACGGCGCTCACGGCGTTGGTGAGCGCGCTCTTGAGCGGTCCGGCCAGTGCCGGGGCGCGTTCCACCACCGGGGGAGGCGCGCCGGCCTGCTGGAGCGCGTCGGCGAGGTAGTCGGTGAACGCGTCGACGTCGACATTGCTCACCACACGGTTGGTCAGCCGGTCGGTCACCACGTCCTGCACGGAGGGTTCCGAGGCGATCGGTTGCACGGTCTGCACGTACCGGTCGGTGTCGGACACCTCGCTGTCCACCCAGGTGGCGACGACCGCGAGCGGGGCGAGCAGGAAGGCCAGCAGCAGCAGGACGGAGGCCCCCGTGTAGCGCAGGCGCCGGTGGCGGACGGCGGCGGCCTTCCGCAGCCTGTCGTAGTCCGCGCGCTCGGCGGCGCTCAGCGCGGGCTTCTCTTCTGGCCGGTCAGGGCCCTGGGAAGCGGAAGATCCGGACGGGGCCATCGGACTTCTCCCTTCGCGCGCGGCGCCTTTCCCGGCCGCGCGCACTGTTCACGGTGGCCGCCACCACGGCTGTCTCGCATCGCCTGTGCCGGGTGAGTGAGTGGGGGCCCGGCGGAGGTGGCGGGTCGCCCACGCCGGGTGATGCGCTTCGCCGGTGGTGCCCATGGAATGGAGGGGCGAGAGGCGGCGGAGTGGGCGGGAGGTCTGAGCCGGTGAACAGGCGTTGGGCCGCACGCCTGGCGATGGCGGCGGGAACGGCGGCGCTGCTGGTCCTGCTGGTGTCTGCCGGGCTTCGAAGCGTCGCGCTGGTGGGGGTGGGGCTGGCCGGGCTGGGCGCCACGGCGGCCGGCGTGTGGTGGGTGCTGGCGCACGGAGGCGCGGCACGGGCGTTCTGGCCTCACCCTGCTGGGCGAGGCCGGCGGCCGCGGTGGTCGGAGGGGCGGTCACGGTATTTCCCCCCAGCCTTTCCCCGTGGCCGCCGCCATCGGCTCCGGACTGCACCCGCATGCCGCACACCGGGTCCTCGACCACGGTTTCGTCGTCCTGGGAGACGGGGCCGCGCCCATGCTCCGTCGTGTTCGCTGTGTGCTCCACCGTGTCAGCCGTGCTGCCCGCCGGAGCTCGGTCGGCACCCATGACTTATCGCCTCCCTTGCGGATCACTCTCCAGCCTGAGCTTGCATACCCCTGCCGGGTAGGGGCTCAATGGCCCACTGGTCCTGGACCATCCGGCCCCAGACCCCGGCACCGGACAGAGGCACGATGCAGGGGAAGGGCAAGAAACCGCCGGGAGCCCGTCCGGCCCCCGATCGCCGACAAGCAGAAGCAGGTGAGTGGCGATGATGTTCTGGTACGACCGCGACGTCAGCGGATGGGGATGGTTCGCGATGTCGGCCGGCATGATCCTGTTCTGGGCGCTGGTCATCACAGTCGCAGTGCTGCTCTTCCGGACCCTCAACAGCCCCCGTGAGCACACCCACACCCACACGCCCGCAGCGCCCACGCCCGAGGACATCCTTCGCGAGCGGCTGGCCCGCGGGGAGATCGACGAGGACGAGTACCGGCGCCGCCTGAGCACGCTGCGCTCCGGCCCTCTCACCAAGAACTGAACCCCGGCCGCCCCGGTGGCCGCCCACAGCCCCTCTCGAAGGAGGTCCGTGATGAACGACAAGCGGAACTACGGCATGTACGCGCTCGCGGCCGCGATCGTCGCCGTCGGCGCCCTGATCGTCGGCGCGTCCCTGGAAAGCCTGCTCTGGCTGGCCCTCGTCGCCGCCTGCCCGCTGATGATGTTCTTCATGATGCGCGGCATGCACGGCCAAGGCATGCACGGCCACGACATGCACGGCGGACACCGTCAACACGGCGACGACCGAGACTCAGCCCCTTCCCCGAGCTCCTCGGACAGGGGAGACCCCATGCGCAAGCACGACCACCACACCGGACCCGGCCACGCCTGACCGGCCCGAGCCCGCGGGGGATGAGCGCCATGGCGGCGATGATCACACCGCCGGCCGGGGCGCTGATCCTCGCGGGCATTTCCACGACATCGCCCCGCGCTGACGGATCGGCCCGACGGGCGAGCAACTCGGCACTTCCCCCAGGCCTTCACGCACCTGGCGCTGAGCCGCGCCCCGTCACGACCTGGACCGCCGTCACCGTCGCCATGCGGGACCAATGGGCCCACGCAATGGACCATCCGGCCCTTTCTCGTGCCGGTCGACCGAGCGTGCGATGAATGTGAACGCAGGATTCCTGATTCACCACCGAATGGGGGTGCGATCATGAACGGGATCAGTGGAGTAGCCACGCCTGCTCACGACACCTCCTGGCGTCATTTCGCTCGGCACTACTTCGAGATGGTGGCGGCGATGCTGCTGGGCATGGTCGTCCTGGGACCCGTGTGGAGGCTGGCCCTCTCGCTTCTCGGGCCCTCCGACGCCCGTAACTACGCCGAGCTGGTCGCCCTCGTGATGGCTACGAACATGACGATCGGCATGTCGGTGTGGATGCGTCATCGCGGTCACGGTTGGGCGAGTATCGGCGAGATGGCCGTTGCGATGTACCTGCCCTTCGTCGTCCTGTTCGGCCCCTACTGGGCAGGCCTGATATCCGGCGGGACGATGCTGTTCGCAGGGCACATCATCATGCTCCCGTGCATGTTCATCGTCATGCTCCGTCGGCGTGACGAGTACTCGCGGGACCATCGCCGTCATACGACCCGTCACGATCGGTCCGCGGAACGGCTGGCGGCCTGAGCGGTGGGCACGCGTGTGACACGGAGCTGACGGAAGTGCCGGGCCGGCCCGGGAGAGAAGTAAGGCGACCGTGCAGTGCCGCTCCCGGCCGTTCGGCGCAGATGTCACACCGTCGCGGAGGTGCCCTCGGCCTCCGGTGCGGTAACGCTGCCCAGCAGGCGCAGAGCCGCTTCGGAGGGTGAGCCGGGCTCGGCCGTGTAGGCGATCAGGCGCTGTCCGGACGAGCTGGGGATGAGGAGATTCTCGAAGCTGAGATCCATGGCGCCGACCAGCAGATGACGCAGTTGTTTCACTCCCGTTCTGCAGGTGCGCACCGGGTGGCGGGCCCAGCGCCAGGTGGACGGCGGGAGGCTGGAGCCCGTCTGCAGGACCGACCGGATCGCGCCGAGGCCGAGGTCCGCGCCGGGACGGGCGCCGGCCTTCTCGTCCGCGACCAGGTAGCCCGCGCCGACGCCGACCATCGTCGCGCCGGTGCGCTGGGCGACCCGCCATGCGCCGTTGGCGTCGGGGAAGGCCGGGCTGCCGTCGTAGAGCACGACCGTGGACCCGTGGAGGAGTCCCGCGACGAGGAAGTTCCACACCATCCAACTGGTGGAGGTGATGAAGAGGTAGCGGTCGTCGGGGCGCAGGTCGGCGCCGAGGCCGAGAGCCTTGAGAAGTTCCACGACGATCCCACCGTGGCTGTGCACGATGCCTTTCGGGACGCCGGTGGTTCCCGAAGACCACAGGATCCACAGGGGGTGGTCGAACGGCACGTCGGCGAACTCCAGGCGGGCGTCCGCGGTGGCCGAGGCGGCCCACTCATGCTCGGTCACGTCCTCGCGTCGCGACCAGGTGACCGAACCTCCCGGACGCAGTCGGCTCACGGTGACGAGGTGCCGGAGCGTGGGCAGACCGTCGACGATGTCGGCGATCTCCTCGCGGCGGTCGTGCTGCCTGCCGCCGTGCCGGTAACCGTCCGCGGCGACCAGGACCGCCGGCCGCGCCTGCCGGAGCCGGGCCAGCACACTGGGGGTGCCGAAGTCCGGAGAACACACGGTCCAGACGGCACCCACCGCCGCGGTGGCGAGCAGGGCGACGACGGTCTCGGAGATGTTGGGCAGATATCCCGCGACGCAGTCGCCGGGCCCGACACCGAGATCGCGCAGGGTGGCACTGAACGCGGCGGCCTGACAGCGCAGTTCGGACCACGAGGTCTCGACGGGCGCGCCGCCCTCGGACACGCTGACCAGTGCCGGGCGGGTCGCCGGTGGTTGTGCCGAGGGATGCGCGAGGCATCGCTCGGCGAAGTTGACCCGGGCTCCGGTGAACCACCGGGCTCCGGGCATCGCCGGGTCGGCCAGTACCTGGTCGTACGTGCTGACCTCGTCGAGTCCGTAGTACTGCCAGACGGCGGACCAGAAGGCGGGCAGGTCCGTCGTGCTCCACCGCCACAGGGCGGCGTAGTCGGGGAACGACAGGCCGCGCGTGTCCCCGAGCCATCGGATGAAGCCGGAGATGTTGGAGCGGGCGGCGGTTGCGGGATCCGGGCTCCACAGGAGGTCGGTGTCGGGTGTCTTCATCGTCGCCTTCCACGGGGGACGGCCGGCGGGGAGGTGAGGAGGAAACGACCCCGCCGGCCTTGGTCCTAAAGGCTCACGGGCAGGTCGCGGCCGAGCCACTCGGTGTAGAACGTGGCCAGGTCGGGTGTGAAGTCGACCTCCACCGGAAAGGTCGGGGGGACGCAGTCGACGTCGAGAAGCGTGCCACTGACCGGGCAGAGGAACTCGCGGATCTCGACGAGGCCGGGATCGATGGTGAGATGTTCCTCGGGGTAGACCTCGAGGAAGTCCTCACGGCTGCGCCGGACGATCACCCGGCAGTGCATCTTCCAGTTTCCGTTCCAGGGGCCGAGTTCGGCGCCCGCTCTCGTCTTGACGATGGCCTTGCCGTCCTTGGCGACGATGAACAGGTTCTCCCCGAGAGGGAGCAGGATCTGCTCCTCCCAGTCGACGAGTTGCTGCATCGCGACGAGGGTTTCGGCGAAGCGGGACTCCTCCTTCGGAGCCCGCATGAGGCCGAGCAGTTCCTCCCAGGACAGCTTGCGCCCCACCAGGGCGGTCGTTGTCTCCTGGCTGGAGGTTCGGGAACGGTCGTCGTCAGTCATGGTTGTTCCTTCAGGAGGCGAGGTCCGGCCGCGGGCGGCTGGACGAGCTCGGGTAGGTGAAGCCGACGGGTGCGGGAGCGGAGAAGTTCGGCTCGCCGGTCTCGGTGTAGGGAAAGGTGTCGAGCTGCCAGAACGCCTTGTACTGGGTGGGGAGGGCGTCGGACAGCTTCGCCGAGCGGGCGAAGGCGTGGTGAACCATGTCGGAGACCTCGCCGGCGGCGGCGCGGGCGCGTTCGGCCTCCCACCACTCGGCGGCGGGCACGGACTGCGCCAACCGCGCCTGCCGCCGCCGGTCGCGTTCGGCGTCGGTCTCCGCGTCGGAGCCGGCGTAGCCGTACGCGGCCCGCGCGCCCTCGGTGGTCATCAGCCCGTTGGCGAGGTCCTTGTCGATGGCGGGGAGTTCGCGCTCCAGCGGGTCGCCGTAGCCCGCGCCGCCGTAGTACAGCACCCCGAACAGGTCGCCCTCCCGCAGGTTCGGTGACCACTGGTTGTCCGGACCGCAGTACCAGTCCTCGGCGGTGATCGTGCCGTCCAGCAGCATGCGCTCGGCCTCCTCGAGACTGGACGGCAGCTTCTCGCCGCGGGCGATGAGGTCGGAGACGTTGGTTCCGGTGGCCCACAGGCACTTCCAGCCCGCAGGCGGGTAGCCGCCGAAGAGTCCCTTGTGGAACACGCCGCCGTTCATGCACCCGGACCCGGACAGGGTCACGTTGACCACGTCGGAATTGCGGACCATCCACAGCGACTGCCAGCCGGACCCGCCGCGGAACCGGCCGTAGCCCTGGTGGTCGGGGACGAAGCTGCGGCCCAGGTAGACATTGGGGCCGGTCAGCTCCCAGACCTCGGCGTCGCCCTGGATGCCTTCGGAGTTCCAGATCGGGCTGCCGCAGTCCATGCCGTCGGCGACACCGCGGGCGCCGAAGCTCTCGCCCGCCATCTCGAAGTTGTTGTAGCCGGTCGGTCCGCCGAACTGGTCGAAACCGGTGACCCCCACCATGCAGGTCGGGGTCGACATCAGGATCTCCTCGGTGAATCCCCTCGCGTACCAGCTGATGCCCATCAGCCGCCACACGTTGGCGAAGATCGGGATGAGGGTCCACCAGGCCAACGAGGTAGCCACACCTTGGTAGTTGGCGTTCACGATCGATCCCTCGGGCAGGTACTGCTTCACCGCCAGGTACGCGCCGTCGTTGACCCGGCCGTCGTAGTTGAGGAGTTGGGTCAGGGTGATCCAGAAGCCGCCGTTCATCGGCCCCGGGGCGCAGTTGAACGGGTGGAAGCTCCAGCCGGTCGAGCCCTCGTAGTCGAGTTCTATCCGGCCCTCACCGGTGATCGTCATCTCCTGGCGTACGAGGTCGATGAAGTCGTTCTTGGCCAGCGGGTGCACGAACGGCACGTGGCTGCGCTTGTGCACCGGCATGGTCAGCCCGCGGTAGATGCCCGGCACCATCGTCGTGCGGACCCGCTTGAGGAACTCCCGGCGGCCTTCCTCGATCAGCTCCTTCGTGGCCTGCTGGTAGTAGTCCAGCCCGAACTCGTCGATGATCGCGGTGAGCGCCTCACGGACCATCAGACAGCCCGACAGCTTCGCCTTGTCGTCGAGAATCCACCAGTTGGCGTTCCTGAGGCCCATGCGCAGCCGGAGCATGTAGTCATGGCGGAAGTGGTCGTCCTCGCCGACCTTCTCCGCGCTGATGTGCAGTCCCTCGCCGTAGCGGTCCGGGGTGAGCACCGACATGCCCGGCCCCTCGTAGGTTCCGGCCTCCAGCTCGTGGGCCACCGCGCCGACCCAGGCGATGAGTTCGTCGCCGTGGAAGACCGGGATGACCGTCATGACGTCCGGTGTGTGCACACCGCCGGCCCACACCTCGTTGTTCTCGAAGATGTCCCCGGGCCTGATCCTCGGGTTGTCCTCGTACCCGTTCCTGATCATGAACTTGATGAACTCGGACAGGGTGTGGACGTGCACCATGATCCCGCTGGACAGGGCGATGGCGTCGCCTTCCGGGGTGTAGAGCCCGATCACGAACTCCTCGAAGTCCCGGACCGCGGGGGAGGAGGCGATGTACTTCATCGTCTCGCGCGTCGAGATGATGGTCGACAGCAGCCGGGAGTGGAACGACTCGAACTGCAGCGGGTCGGCCTCGAGTCGGGGCAGTTCGGTCAGCCCCTGGTAGTGACCGGTCTCTTCGAAGAGCTGCTCGCTGCGTCGCAGTTGCTCGAGCAGCGTCGGCTTTTCCGTGGCCATGGTTGGTCTCCTCGGTGAAGTCAGGCCTGACCGGCGCGGTAGTGGATGAGGCGGCGGCTGTCGAACTCGACGTGGTGGGTGGGGGGTATGAGCAGCGTGGTCGCCGGGTGCTCGATCACCGCCGGGCCGCCCACGACGTTGCCGGCCTGCAGCTCGTCCATCTCGTAGACCTGGAAGGTGATGTCCTTGCCCCTGAAGTGGCCGGGGCGGGTTCCCTTGAGCGCCGACGAGGGCGGGGTCCTGCCGTGCAGGTCGAGCACAGGAATGGCGGGCTTGGGTGTGTGCAGGTCCGCGGAGAGCGCCAACTCCAGGATCTGGTAGCCGACTTCGGAGTACAGCGCCTGCTTCGGGTAGATGCTGGTGTAGACGCGCTCGTAGCCGCGCATCAGCTCGTGGAGGTCGTCGACCGACTTCAGCCGCTCACCGTCCCAGGGGACCTCGAAGTCGGACAGCTGGTTGGTGAACCGCACATAGGCCGAGCGGTTCAGCTGGGCCGCGCCGAAGTCCCAGCCGTGGACGGCGAAATCCTGACGCGCGCGCTCCTCCAGCGAAGCCCAGGCCGCGTTGATCGCCTCGATCGCCGCGCCCTTGACCGCACGGGCGGGAGCGTCGTCCCCGGGCGGACAGGCCGCGATGGTGGCCTGGTGGTAGCGGTAGCGCCGCGGCGCGCACAGCACGCCGAACGCCGAGAAGACCGCGGCGAAGGGGAAGGTGATGATCTCCTTGAAGTCCAGTCCGTCGACCACTCCGGACAGGCCCAGCGGCCCGCCGCCGCCGTACATCAGCAGCGAGTACTCCTGCGTGGTGTACCCACGCCCGCGCAGCATGTTCGCCAGGAACTCCCGCATGGACTCGGTGACCAGCTGGTGCGCCCGCTCGCAGAACTCCATGACGCCGACCTTGAAGTGCTTCGCCATCGGCTCGAGTGCCGCCTGCGCCGCGTCCTTGTCCAGCGGTACGTCACCGCCGAGGAAGTTGTTCGGGTCCAGATACCCGAGAAGCAGGTGGCAGTCGGTGATGGTCGGGTTCGGCCAGTTCAGGCAGGCGCCGACGTCCGACCCCGCGCTCCGGGGCCCGATGGTGAGCTTCCCGGTGAGCGGATGGATGCCCAGCTCCGAGCCCATCCCGGCACCGATGGACTCGGTGTGGATCATCGGGATGTTGGTGCGGAAGCTCAGCAGGGTGGGTTCCCGGGTGATCGGGATGGTGCCGTCGCGGACGATGCCGACGTCGAAGCTGGTGCCGCCGACGTCGCAGCACACCACGTTGTGCGAACCGAGGATCTCGCCGACGTAGTGCCCGCCCAGCACCCCGCCCACCGGACCCGACACATACGACTCGTACAGCCGCGGGGTGTCCACCGGCACGGTGCCGCCGTGCGCGAGCAGCGTGGAGACCTCCCGCTGGAAACCGTCCGTACGTGCCTTCTCCTCCACGGACTTGAAGTGCCGCCGTGCCCGCTCCCCGGCGTAGGACTGCGCGACGACACTGGCCAGGCGCGTGTACTCCTTGTGGGTCGGCGCGATCGCCGAGGACAGCACGACCGAGACGCCGGGCGCCTCCTCGGCGATGATCTCCGCCGCCCGCTGCTCGTGTGCGGGATTCATGTGCGAGAACAGGAACATCACGCCAATCGACTCGACCCCGGCCGCCACCAGATCGCGCGCGGCGGCCCGCACGTCCTCCTCCCGCAGCGGGACGGTGACCTGGCCGAACAGGTCGATGCGTTCCTGGGCGCCGCGCACCCGTTCCCGGGGGATCACCGGATCGTCGTGGTGATGGGTCACGGTGTGCAGCCGGTCGGCGTAGGGGTAGCCCAGCCAGCCGCCCTCGGCCTTCTCCATCAGCAGGTAGTCCTCGAAGCCCTGCGTCAGCAGCAGCCCCACCGTCGAACCGGTCTTGCTGAGCAGCGTGTTCAGCATGATGGTGCCGGCGTAGACGATGACCTCGCTGTGCGGCATCACCTCCGACAACTGCCTGCCGTCGGTCTTCGCCGCATCGGCGATCGACCCGATGAAACTGACCGATTCGTCCTGCTTGTTGGTCAAGTGTTTGCCGACCAGGAACTGGCCGTCACCGCCGACGATGACCGCATCGGTCATCGTGCCGCCCGCATCCAGGGCGACCCAGTTGCTCTGGCCTGCGCCGGGTGATTGATCCTTGGCTGTCACGGGTGCGTCTCCCATCCAACGGAAGCTGCGGGCCCTACGAGCGCCCACTGATGGCCAGGACAGTGCACCCGGACCCACCGAGTTGGCTTGAACAGGAGCGCGCGGACGTTGAACGAACACGCGGGTTCGGCAAGGAGGCCGGGGAAAGCGCACGTCGGGGCGGTGGGGGCGCCTCGGATGCGTTGGACGATCCGTTGTGCCGGTTGAAAATACGGGCGCGACAATCACCGCGACCTGTCGCATACCGCCCGCGAGGCGTTAGCGTCACCCCAGGACGAGCTGTCGCGCACTCGCATCACGGCCCGTTGCCGAGCGTCAACGTCGACGTGGAGGGCACCGATGGCACAACACCTGATCAGGCCGGAGGAGCTTCCGACCTGGGTGCCGGGACGCCTCACCGTGCACAGTCCCGAGCAGGGCTGGAACGGTATGTCGGTGCGCGGATACCGCTACGCGGGCTCCGACGTCGAGGTCCCGCCCATGCGGGACTACATGATCGTCGCCTATCGCCGCGGTACCACGGCGATGCGACGTCGTTTCGACGGCCGTTGGTCGACCGAACACCTCAGCCCCGGAGACGTGTCTCTGCTCACCCGCGCCGCCGAATCCCACTGGGTCTGGCCGGAGGGGATAGAGGTCGTGCACGTCTACCTCACTCAGGACGAACTCGCCGCGACCTGCCGGCAGATGTACGAACGCGACATCGCCGACATAGAGCTCCACGACGTGCTCAAGGCCAACGACCCGGCGATCCACCGCACCGCCATGCACATCGCGACCGAAGCCGCACACGGCGACGTGGGCAGCCCCCTGCTGATCGAGTCACTGTCCTGTCAGCTGTCCGTGCACATCCTGCGACGTCACGCCCAGGTGCAGTTCAGGGAGCACACCCCGAACGACACGCTCACCCCACGGCAGATCGGCGCCATCCAGGAGTTCATTCGCTCGCACATGCGCGAGAGCATCTCCCTCGACGACCTCGCGGACTGCGTCGGCCTGAGCCGCTACCACTTCGCGCGGCGGTTCCGGCAGACCATGGGAACCACTCCCCACGAATTCGTCATCAAACAGCGGGTCTCCCGGGCCCAGCTCATGCTCCAGCGGACGAGCAACCCGCTGCGGGAGATCGCCACGCTGTGCGGGTTCTCCGACCAGAGCCACATGACACGCGTCTTCCAGCAAAGGCTGGGCACCACACCGGGCAGGTTCAGGTCCGAGAGCTGATCTCCTGGGATCCTGCGGCAGGCGGCAGGCGGCAGGCGGCAGGCGGCAGGCGGCAGGCGGCAGGCGGCAGGCGGCAGGCGGCAGGTGGCAGGCGGCAGGCGGCGGACAGCGGGAAGCGGGCAGCAGCCGACGAGAGGGAAAGCCGACGCGAGGGAACGCCGGCTCGGGGAACGCCGACCCGCAGGTGCGGGCCGGCCGGTCACCCACCGGGCGGCCCTCCGGAGAAGCTCAGCTCGTCGCCGCGGCCTTCTCGGCGTGGGACAGTGCGACGTCGAGGACGACCAGGAGTGCGTCCCTGACCGAGCCCGTCTTCCGCGCGTCGAACACGATCAGCGGTACCTGCTCGGTCAGGTCCAGTGCCCACCGCACCTCGTCCAGGTCATGCTGGATCTTCCCGTCGAAGGCGTTGACGGCGACCGCGAACGGGATGTCCTTGTGCTCGAAGTAGTCCACGGCCGCATAGCAGTCGTCCAGGTGGCGGGTGTCCACGATCACCAGACCGCCGAGTGCTCCCTCGACCAGGTCGTCCCACATGAAGCCGAACCGCTCCTGGCCCGGTGTGCCGAACAGGTACAGCTTCAGCGTGGGGTCGATGGTGATGCAGCCGAAGTCCATGGCAACGGTGGTGGTCGTCTTGCCAGGGGTGTGCGTGAGGTCGTCCACGCCCGCCGCGACCTCGGTGACCGCGGCCTCGGTGGTGAGCGGCCGGATTTCGGAGATCGCGCCCACGGCGGTGGTCTTGCACACCGCGGCGACGGCGGCGTTCGCGATGGGCGTGGAGGGTGTTGCGTGGGCGGCTGGCCGGGAGGGGTGCGAAATGTTCGCAGTCGACGCCGAGCGGCGGGTATTGCGCACGGAGAAGGTGCCGGTCGCCTGAGAGTTCGGTTGCAACACGGGCCGTCTAGACTCTCCCGAGCAACGGCCCGCGCCATGGCCGAAAGCGGGCAACTTCTGCCAGACCCGAAGGGTATTCGGCGTTTTGATACGGATAGATTCAGTCACGAAGCGGTACCCGGACGGCACGGTGGCAGTCGACCGGCTCTCCTTGGACATACCCGACCGCTCGATCACCGTCCTCGTCGGCCCATCGGGCTGCGGTAAGACGACGACCCTGCGCATGATCAACCGGATGGTGGAGCCGAGCGAGGGGACCATCACCCTCGACGGCGTCGACATCATGAAGCAGCCGGTCAACACGCTGCGCCGGTCCATGGGTTACGTCATCCAGAACGCCGGACTCTTCCAGCACCGCACGATCGTCGACAACATCGCCACCGTGCCCCGCATGCTCGGCTGGGGGAAGGACAAGGCGCGGGCGCGGGCCAGGGAGCTGATGGAGCGGGTCGGACTCGACGCCGCGCTCGCCAAGCGGTACCCCTACCAGCTGTCCGGCGGTCAGCAGCAGCGCGTCGGCGTGGCCCGGGCGCTCGCCGCGGACCCGCCGGTGCTGCTGATGGACGAGCCGTTCTCGGCCGTCGACCCGATCGTCCGCAAGGGCCTGCAGGACGAACTCCTGTGGATTCAGGCAGAGTTGGGCAAGACGATCGTCTTCGTCACCCACGACATCGACGAGGCCGTCAAGCTCGGCACCATGGTCGCCGTGATGCGCACCGGCGGCCATCTCGCCCAGTTCGCGCCGCCCGCCGAGCTACTCACCGACCCCGCGGACGCCTTCGTGGAGGACTTCCTCGGCGCCGACCGCGGCATCCGCCGGCTGTCGTTCTTCCCGTCAGTGGGCCTCGAACTGCTGACCGCGCCGATCATCGCCGTCGACGCCACCGCCGAGCAGATCGCCGCCCGCGACACCACGGACGCGCCCTACCTCCTCGTAACGGATCTGGACGGCAAGCCGCTCGGCTGGGCCGAACCGGGGGAGCTGACCGCGGGGGAGATCCGGCAGGACCAACTCCTCTCCTACGGACGGCCGTTCATCGCCGGTACGGACTCGCTGCGGGCCGCGCTGGACTGTGCCGTGCTCTCACCCACCGGGTGGGCCGTCGCCGTGGACGGCGAGGGCCGGGCCGCCGGAGTCGTCTCCCAGCAGACCATCGGCGAGGCGATCCGCGGTGCTCACGCGGAGCGGCGCGCGGACGGCGAGGCGGGCACCAAGGCTGACGGCAAGACGGAGAAGGCCGCGCGATGAGCGAACTCTTCGACCTGCCCAGCGACCTTCAGCACAGCTACTTCGGCCTGGTCATGCTGCATCTGCGCGAGGCGCTGCTGCCGGTGCTGTTCGGGCTGCTGGTGGCGCTGCCCCTCGCCCAGCTGTGCGTGCGGCTGCGCTGGCTGTACCCGCCGGTGCTGTGGGTGACGACCGTGCTCTACGCGATCCCGTCGCTCGCCTTCTTCGTCATCCTCATCGACTACACCGGACTGAGCGAGCTCACGGTGATGATCCCGCTGGCCATCTACAGCCTGGTCGTGCTGGTCCCGGCGATCGTCGACGGCGTACGGTCCGTGCCGCAGGAGACCCTCGCCGCGGCCACCGCGATGGGCTTCGGGCCCGTACGACGTTATGTCCAGGTGCAGTTGCCGATCGCCGCGCCCGCGATCATCGCCGGGCTGCGAGTGGCGTCCGTCTCCAGCGTCTCCCTCGTCAGCGTCGGCATGCTGATCGGCAACCAGGGAGCCCTCGGCAACCTGCTCAACAGCGGCATGATCTACAACCAGCCGCGGCTGATCTGGCTCTCCGTGGTGGGCACGGCCGTCCTCGCCGTCCTCGTGGACGCCGCCCTGATCGGCGTCCGTATCCTCCTCACCCCCTGGATGCCGCGCGGCGCCCGCAAGAACACCCGTACGCTCGCGAAGGCGGCCGCCCGGTGAACGTCCTGAACTACATCGACGCCTTCTTCAGCGACAGCGCCCACTGGCAGGGCTACGACGGCATCCCGACCCGCGTCGCCGAGCACATCCAGTACACGCTGGAGGCGCTCGCCATCGCCGCGGCCGTCGGGCTGCCGGTCGGGCTGCTCACCGGCCACACCGGACGCGGCGGCAACACGCTCGCCCTCATCGCCACCGCGGGGCGCGCGCTGCCCAGCTTCGGCCTGATGGTGCTGATGTTCGTGCTGCTCGGCCTGGGCCTGGCCCCCGTCATGATCCCGCTGGTCGTGCTGGCGATCCCGCCCATCCTCGTCACCACGTACGAGGCGATGCGCTCCGTCGCCCCCGCGCCGGTCGATGCCGCCCGCGGCATGGGCATGGCCGAGACCGAGATCCTCTTCCGGGTCGAACTGCCGGTCGCGCTCCCGCTGATCCTCAGCGGACTGCGCTCGGCCGCCATCCAGATCGTCTCCACGGCCACGATCGCCGCGTACGTCAGCTTCGGCGGCCTCGGGCGCTACATCGTCGACGGTCTCTACCAGCGCGACTACGAGAAGGTCGTCGGCGGCGCCACGCTGGTCGCAGCCCTGGCGCTTGTCACGCTCGGGGTGTTCTGGGCGGCGGGCCGCCTCTCGGTGTCACGCGGAGTGCGCCGCGCGTAGCTCCGCTGGCGGTGCCGTGCGGTTGTCGGTTCACTGCGAGCCGTCTGCGGCTCGTCTCGCAGTTCCCCGCGCCCCTAAGGGGTGCGAAACCGCCGCCCCTTTGTAGGAGACGGCGGTTCCAGCGTTCTGAAGGGGCGCGGGGAACTGCGCGACCAGCCACGACGGCGCCGCGGACCACGAACCTTCGTCACCCCTCGCTACGGGCCAGCGCCAGTTCCAGTACGACCAGCAGAGCGTCCCGTACCGAACCCCGCTCCCGCGCGTCGAAGACGACGAGCGGGACGTGCTCGGCGACATCGAGCGCCCAGCGGACCTCGTCCAGCTCGTGCTCGACCTTGCCGTCGAAGGCGTTGACGGCGACCGCGAACGGGATCTGCTTGTGTTCGAAGTAGTCGACCGCGGCGTAGCAGTCGTCGAGTCGGCGGGTGTCGACGATGACGAGGCCACCGACCGCGCCCTCGACGATGTCGTCCCACATGAACCCGAACCGGTCCTGCCCGGGCGTGCCGAACAGATACAGCTTCAGGGTCGGGTCGATGGTGATGCACCCGAAGTCCATGGCGACCGTGGTCGTGGTCTTGCGGGGGGTGTGGGAGAGGTCGTCCACGCCCGCGGCGACCTCGGTGATCGCGGCCTCGGTGGTCAGCGGCTCGATCTCGGAGATCGAGCCGACTGCGGTGGTCTTGCCCACGCCGAATCCGCCCGCGATCACCATCTTCACCGGCAGCGGCGGTCGTGCGGCGGTCTGCGCAGCTGCGCCGCCGGCGACCGGTTCAGTCGGTGTCACGGAGAACCCCCCGGGAGTCGGGGATGGCACGGAGGCCATCGATAACCCTGCGCAGGACGGATGAGTCGTGGGTGGCGTCGGTGTTGGGCACGTACACCGTCAACTGCCCCGCGGCCCGCAGGTCCTCAGAGAGGATACGGACCACGTTGAGGTGCAGCCGCAGCCGGGCCGCGATCTCCGCGATGGACTGCGGCTGCCGGCAGGCGGCGATGATGTCGTGCTGTTCGAAGGAGAGCCGGTCGAGCGCGTCGAGGCCCTCGGCGGTGGCCACCACCTGGGTCTCGACGGGCATCGTCCGCCCGGACGAGGTCGGCGCCACCCGCCCGGCGGTGACCAGGAACGGCCGTACCGCGGGGGCGGGGCCCACCCGGTCCGGGGAGCCGCCCTCGTCGGCACCGTTCGGCGTACGGCCGTCCGCCATGGGTCTGTGTCCTCTTGTTCCTCGGCCGGGCGGTGCCCGGTCAACCCGACGACGGAACGCCGACGGTGTTCTTCAGTTCCAGCACGAGCTGAGGGCTGAGCGCGCCACCGGCACGGTTGGCGAACAGCGTCATCTCGTACGCGATGTTGCCCAGCTTGGCCTCCTTGTCGGCGACCACGCCGAGCACGGCGCCGCTGCGGATCGCGGAGACCAGGACATGGCCGCCCTCCAGGTCGATGATGACCTTGTTCAGGGCGCCCAGGCCGTAGTTGCCCGAGGCGCCGGCGGCCAGGCTGGTGAGGCCGGAGACGATCGCGGCCAGCCGCTCGGAGTGCGCCCGCTCCCGTAGCTGCGCCACCGCGATCAGCAGACCGTCGGAGGACACCGCGATGGCGTCGACGACACCCGCGGTCTCGGTGGCGAAGCGGTTGAGCAGCCAGGTGAAGTCGGCTGCTGCGGCCCGCAGTTCGTCGGGCGTGGCCCCTCCCGTGGGAGTGTCACCTGTCGACGTGCTCACTGCTCCGCTCCTTCCGGGAGGTGGTTCTGGTCCTGCGAAGTCTTCGGGTCCGGTCCGCTCGCGCTGTCCCGGTTGGCCTGCTCGACGGCTGCCTCGAACTCCTCCAGCGCGCTGCGGACGGCGTCCGGGTCGGCGGGGGGTGCGGCAGGGCGGGCGGTCTCACCGGTGGTCTCGCCGACGGTCGTACGGAGCGTCGCTCCGCGGACGCGGCGGCGGAGCGGGCGGGAAGCCTGGGCGTCGTCGGACGCGTCCTCGCTGCGTGGCTTGGGTATCACGGGCTTGTCGTCCTCGGTGCCGACCGCCTCCCGTTTGGGCACCCGGCGGGGGAGCGGGGCGGCGTCGCCCGGTGCCGCCGCGGCGGACGGGCGCGGGCCGGATGCCGCCTCCACGGCGGGAGTCGCGGGCACCGCAGCCACCGCGCTCATCGAGAGCAGCAGCGACGACGGGATGGCCACCTCGGCGGTCACTCCGCCGCCCGGCGTCCGGGTCAGTGTGATGCCGACCGACCAGCGGCGCGCCAGCGTACCCACCACGAACAGGCCGAGCACCTTCGTCGGCACGAGGTCGAGCCGCTCGCGGCGGATCAGCCGGGCGTTCTCCTCGGCCAGCCGCTCGGCGCTCATGCCCAGACCGTGGTCGGCGATCACGATCGACGCGCCGCCGTCGTCGCCGGTGTGCAGGGTCACTTCGACCGGGCTGCCCGCCGGCGAGAACGACACGGCGTTCTCCAGGAGTTCGGCCACCATCAGCGTGAGGTCGCCGATGATGTCGGGCTCCACCATCACGTCGGTGTGCGCGTCGAGCCGTACCCGCTGGAAGCCCTCGATCTGGCCGAGTGCGGCCCGTACGACGGTGGTGAGCGTGGTGGGGCCCGCGTCCAGGACGGTCTCCCGGATGCCGGCCAGCAGCATCAGGCTGTCCGCGTTGCGGCGCAGCCGGACCGCGATGTGGTCGATGGAGTAGAGGCGTTCCAGCAGCGCCGGGTCGGTCTCGCCGCGCTCGACGGCGTCGATGAGCGCCAGCTGGCGGGTGGTGAGGTTGCTGACCCGCCGGCCCACGTTGCCGAACATCTCGGCGGTGTTGCGGCGGCTGAGCACCTGGCGCTCCAGCAGCGCGGCGGCGGTGGCCTGTACGTGGTTGAAGGCCTCGGCGAGGTCGCCGATCTCGTCGCGTGCGGTGACCGGGATGTCCCGCAGCAGGGGCGGGCCGTCGTCCTCGGTGTCGTCGTCGGCGACCCGGGCGAGTTCGCGTCCGGCGACCTCGGCGACCTCCTGCGCGGCGCCGGTGAGGGCATGCACCGGGCGGACCACCGAGCGGCGCACCGCTATGGACAGGGCCAGCCAGAGCGCGAAGCCGAGCAGCGCGAGGCCCAGCAGCCAGGCGGCGTTCCACCAGGCGTCATTGGAAGCGTTGTCGGCGCGATCGGCGATCTGGCCGATCAGCGAGGAGGTGATCTTCAGCCGGTTCTGGGACTGCGCGCGATAGTCGGGGTAGCCGTCGAGGGCCTCGGTGAACGCGGCGCGGATCTCCGCCGGCGAACTGGCCTGCAGTCCGCTGGGGTCGATCTGCAGCTCGGCGTAGTGCCGGATGATCTCCGCCTGGGCGGTGTTGTGCTCGATGCCGCTGAGCTCGTCGGCCTGCGCGTCGCTGGCGAACCGGGCGAAGCGCTCGGCCTGGTGCGTGTACAGCTCGTAGTTGCCGACCGCTGCGATGAACTCGATGAGCGCGTTGGAGTCACCGGTCCGCGCCGAGAACACGCTGGTCTCGAAGGCGCTGTGGGCGGCGTCGGCGCGCAGCAGGGAGTCCAGCAGATTGCCGGTGAAGGTGGCGGCGAGGAACGGGTTGCGGTCGAGCCCGAGGCCGTCGATCACGGCCTTGGCGGCGTTGGTGTAGGCTGGGTCGATGTTGTCGGCGGGCAGATAGCCCTGCTCGATGGTCGCCCGCAGGCTGGACAGGCCGTTGATCTCCTTCAGGGCCTGCGCCTCGGTGTCCGGCAGCCGGTCGCCGAAGGTGTCGCGTACCATCTCGACCTGCTGGTCCACCACGGCCTGCGCCTTGCGGTAGGCGGTGAGGCCGGGCCGGGCGCCGGACTCGGTGGCCTCGAACCGCACGGACAGCAGGATCGCCTGCTGGTGCTCGGCGTTCACCCGGTCGGCCAGCTCTGCGACTTGGGCGCTGTCCCGCACCAGCCGGGCCGCGGCGGCCGCGTCCCGGGCTTGGCCCACCTGGTCGGTGAAGAGATACGCCAGCAGGACGGCGACCACGGCGAGCGGTACGCCGACCAGCACATTGAGCTTGCGCCTGAACGGCCAGCGGTCGGCGAAGCGCCTTAGGCCCACCTCGTTCGTGGACACCAGGCCTCCTTCGTGGGGTGTCGCACGGCGCGGGAGCGCACGTGACCGTCTCTGATCGTCTCTGGCTGGTTTGAGATGTGCGCGGAGCGGCGCCTGCACATTACTGCGCTTCGCCAACTCCGGCGAGACTACAGGCTCTTCGGAAGCCGTTGCTCCGCACTCTGAGTCAAGAATCCGTTACAACCTGAGTGCGGCTCCCTGGCGGATCCTCCCCGATATCTTCGCGATCGGGTACGTATCGAAGCCAATTGGTGACCCGGCTGCCCTTGACTGACCAAGAAGCGGCTGGATTGGATCAGATGAAGGTCATCCAATCTCTGAGCCCCGGAACGGGAATCGTGACTTCTACCGTGAAGAGCAGCTGGTCCAGCATGCGACACCCCCGCGCGGCCGCGGTCGCCCTCGCAGCAGTGGCGGCGCTCATTGCCGGATGCGGCTCCGACTCCGCCGACGAGTCCAACCCACTGACGGAAGACAAGGCGGACGGCGACACGGTCGTCGTCGGGTCGAACAACTTCGCCGAGAGCATCCTGCTCGCCGACATCTACGGCGAGGCGCTCAAGGCCAAGGGCATCAAGGTCGAGTACAAGCCGAACATCGGCAGCCGTGAGACGACTTACGGCCTGCTCAAGAACGGTTCCATCACCGTCCTGCCCGAGTACAACGGCTCCCTGCTGGCGTACCTGGACCCGAAGGCGGAGCAGGCCTCCATCGAGGCCGTCAGCGCCGCGGTGAAGTCCAAGCTCGACTCCAAGCTGACGCTCCTCGACCCCTCGCCCGCCGAGGACAAGGACTCCGTGTCGGTGAACGCGGAGACCGCCAAGAAGTACAACCTCACCGCGTCGTCCACCCTCGAGGACATCAAGGACGTCGCTCCCGAGATGGTCATCGGCGGCTCGCCCGAGTTCCAGACCCGCCAGCAGGGCCTGCTCGGCCTGAAGGACGTATACGGCCTGGAGTTCAAGTCCTTCAAGGCGCTCGACGCGGGTGGCCCGCTGACCACGGCGGCGCTGAAGAAGAACACCGTGCAGGCCGCGGACATCTTCACCACCGACCCGAACATCACCAAGGAGAAGTTCGTCGTCCTCCAGGACCCGAAGAACCTCTTCGGCTTCGCCAACGTGACGCCGCTCGTATACAAGTCCGGCCTCTCCCAGGAGGGCGTCGCCGCCCTCAACGCGGTCTCCGCCAAGCTGGACACCAAGACTCTGCTGGAGCTGGACTCCCAGGTCCAGCTCGAGAACAAGGACCCGCTGGACGTCGCCAAGACCTGGCTGAAGACGGCCGGCCTGAGCTGACCCCCGGCTCCATCACGGCGATTCGGTGGGCCCGACGCCGACGTGCTCGTGCCCAACGCCTGCACCGGCATGCCCACCCCGAGTTCCGCCCCCGCCCGGGCCGCTAGGGCAACGTTCGCCCCGTCGCGACGCCCGGCACTCCCCCAAGCTCTTCGAGCAGGGGGTACCCCCAGAGCACGCACCGGACGCCGCTCCTTACCGGGCAAACGTTGCCTGCCGCGGCACAAGTGTCGTGAGTCTTAGGAAAAACGGGCTGTCGAACACCCAGGTCGGCGCCGACCTCGGCATCCATCCGACCACGGTGGCCACGTGGCGGAAGCGGTTCGCGGCCGGTCGGCTTGAGGGCCTGGCCGACGAGAAACGGCCAGGGCCTGC
>NZ_ML137708.1:0-95251 GCF_004023625.1 Streptomyces cavernae
CCATGCCGATCCGGCGGTCCAGCCACGGCAGCCGGGCCACCAGCAGCAGCTGGAACAGCATCAGCACCGCTGCGTGCAGCCCGAAGAACTTGGCGACCGTGAGCACCCCGTTCTTGCCCTCACCCACGGTGAAGAACAACACCTCGACGATCACCACGTTGACGAACACAAACGACCACAGCGCCCACCGCGCCGCAACGACCGGAAGTACGGTGCCCCGCCGCACCTGTGAACTTGTAGCCCCCACCACTCCCCCTCATCGCCACGTGGCCGTCCCCTCCTCGCCACGTGCGCAGAATACGGAACTTGACGCAAAAACGGGCCTACTTGGCCTTGACCGTTCTTGTTCCACCCCTTGACAGCGCCCTCTCACTGCCCGGAGTATCACCCCCGTGAACCTGTCAGACAGGCAGACAGGTGGGTCGGTGCCCCGGTGCGTCAGCGCCATGGAAGTGGGGCTCACCCACCTGCGCCGCGCGAGCGAACGCTGTGACTACGCCATCGGTGACCCGCTGCCCTCCGAGGCCCCGGGGCTGTGCGCAGGTGTCCGGGTCGTCAACGGCCCCTCGGAGTGCTACTACGCCCCGGTCGCCGCCACGGTGGGCCGGCCGGGCTCGCTCGCGGCGAGCCGGAGAGGCTGAGACAGTGCGCTCCGGTCCCTACGAGCAGCACCGCGAACTGCTGGAGCAGGCGGTACGGGCCCTGACGACCGGCGAGTGCGTCGCGCCCTTCGCCGGTCTGGCGGGCAACGCCGCCACCGTGGATGTGGGCATGAGGTCCACCCGGACCGCGGGGAAGGTGTTCGGATCGCTGCTCGGCCGGCCCTTCGAACTCGACCAGCCCGGTGAACTCGGCCTGGTGTCCACCGAGTCCTCCCCCTACGGCATCCGCATGGGCATCGGCTACCCGCGTTGCGATCCGGCGGCCCTCGTCGCGGCCGCGGAACGGGCGAGGCCGGGGTGGCGGGCCGCCGGGCCGCACCGGCGGGCCGGACTCGCCGTGGAGATACTGCGCAGGCTCAACACGCGCAGCCATGAGCTGGCGCTCGCCGTGCACCACACCACCGGCCGCCCGCTCGCGTCGGCGTTCCGGGCCGCCGGGCCGCACAGCCAGGACCGCGCCCTGAAAGTGATCGCACAGGCCTTCGCCGAGTTGGCGCGTGTCCCCGAGGACCTCGGCTGGGAACACACCGGGGATACCCGGCGCGGCAAGCAGCCGCCGCCGGTGCGGGGCAGCTGCGCCGCGGCACCGCGCGGCGTGTCGATGCTCGTCGGCTGTCCCGACTACCCGCTGTGGAACGGCCTTCCGGGCCTGTTCGCCAGTCTGGTGACCGGCAATCCGGTGATCGTGGCCCCGCACCCGCGCTCGGTGCTGCCGCTGGCGATCACCGTGCGGATCGCCCGCGAGGTCCTGGCGGAGGCGGGGCAGGACCCGGACATCGTGACCCTGGCCGTCGCGGAACGCGGGGAGCGGCTCCACGAGCGGCTGGCCACCGACCCCGACGTGCGGATCGTCGACTACACCGGCCCGGCGCGTTTCGCCGACTGGCTGGAGCGAAACGCCCGCCAGGCCGTGGTGTTCGCCCAGCGGACCGGGCTCAACACCGTGATCGTGGACTCCACCGACGACTATCGGACCCTGGTCCGCGGCCTCGCCGTGACCGTGTGCCGGTGCAGCGGAACGTCCCGCACCTCCCCCCAGAACATCCTGCTGCCCGCCACCGGCATCAGCACTGACGAGGGACGCAAGACCCCGCGGGAGTTCGGCGCCGACCTCGGCGAGGAGCTGAACCGGCTGCTCGGGCATCCGGCGAGGGTGGCCCGGCTGATCGGCGCGATCACCGGCGACGAGGTGCGGGCGAGCCTGGCGGACGCCGCGCGGTCCGGCACGGTGGTACACGCCTCGGAACCGCTCGGCCACCCCGACCATCCGGGCGCCGACGTCCGCGGACCACTCGTCGTGAGAGTGGCGGCCGAGGACGAACAGGTCTACGCCCGGGAGTGGCCCGGACCGGTCTCGTTCCTCGTGGGCACCGAGTCGATCCTGCACAGCCTGGCGGTGTTCCGGCGCACGGTGGGCCGCCATGGCGCGCTGTTCGCAGCGGTGCACTCCACCGATCCACTGGTGCTGGCCGCCGCCGAGACGGCGGCGCTGGACGCCGGGGTCCACCTCGTGGAGAACCTCGCCGACGACCTGCCCGCCGATCCGTCCTCCGCCGTGGCCGACCTCTGGGGAGCTGGCGCCCACTTCGTGACCGGACGGTTCCGGACGGTGCGCTCCTGGCGGCGCGCCACGGCACCGGATCCGTCCGGCCTGCCTGTTCTTGCCGCCGACGCGTTGGTCGACGCCTGACCGGGCCGCTCCCCCAGGACGAGGTGAAGGGCCTGCCTTGCAGGCCGACGGTGAGCGGACCATAGTCCAAGGTATGGACGTGCGCGAGGCGGCGCTGCAACGGGCCCACGATCATGCCGTCCGCTGGCTGGGGAGCCTGTCCGACCGGAGGGTGCCGGCCGGGGCCACCGTCGACGACGTCGTACGGGCACTGGGCGCCGAGCTGCCGGACGCTCCCGCCGACACGCCCGCCGATGTCGTCGAGTTGCTGGCCACCGCCTGTGAGCCGGGGCTCACCGCGTTTCCCGGCGGCCGGTTCTACGGGTTCGTCGTCGGTGGCGGCGAACCCGCCGCGCTGGCCGCCGACTGGCTGGTCAGCGCCTGGGACCAGAACTGCGTCATGCGTGCCGTCTCGCCCGCGCACACCGCGGTGGAGGACCTCGCCGGGGCGTGGCTGCTCGACCTGCTCGGGCTGCCACGCGGCAGCGCCGTCGGCTTCACCACCGGCGCGACGATGGCGAACTTCACCTGTCTCGCCGCCGGACGCGACGCGGTGTTGCGCCGGGTCGGCTGGAACGTCGCACGTGACGGGCTCACGGGCGGGCCACGCGTCCGCGTCCTGGCGGGCGAGTCCCGGCACATGGCCGTCGACCTGGCGCTGCGCTACCTCGGGCTCGGGGAACCGGAACTCGTGCCGGCCGACGACCAGGGGCGCATCAAGTCCGAGGAACTGCGCGAGAGTCTGGCAGCCGGCGGGCCCGGGCCGACGATCGTGGTACTGCAGGCGGGAGACGTCCACTCCGGTGCCTTCGACCCCTTCGCGGAGGCGATCGACGCCGCCCGCGCGGCAGAGGCCTGGGTGCACGTCGACGGCGCCTTCGGTCTGTGGGCGGCCGCCTCACCGCGGTACGCCCGGCTGACGGCCGGCTGCGAGCAGGCCGACTCCTGGGCGACGGACGCCCACAAGACCCTGAACGTGCCCTACGACTGCGGCCTGGCCTTCGTGCGCGACCCCGGAGCGCTCCGGGCGGCGATGGGACTCCACGGCGACTACCTGATCCAGGACGAGCGGGGCGATCCCTTCGACAAGGTCCCCGAACTGTCCCGGCGCGGCAGGGCCTTCACCGTGTGGGCCGCCCTCAGGTCCCTGGGGCGGTCGGGCGTCACCGACCTGGTCGAGCGGCTGTGCCGGCACGCCTCGTCCTTCGCCGCCGGGATCGCCGGGCTGGACGGCGCCACCGTCCTCAACGACGTCGTGTTCACCCAGGTCTGCGCGCACTTCGGTGACGACGAGCGCACCGAACGGGTCCTCGGGCGGCTGCTCGACGACGGTACGGCCTGGATCAGCGGCTCCACCTGGCGTGGCCGCCGCGTGATGCGGATCGCCGTCAGCAACTGGTCGACGACCGACGACGACGTGTCCCGCACGCTCGACGCGATCCGCCGGGCCGCCGCGTAGCCCCGGGCGGCCGCGCACTGGCCGCTGGTCACCGGCTACTCACTACTGGCCACTGACCACTGACCACTGACCACCGTTACTGGCTACTGGCCACTGGCTACTGATCACTGTCACTAGAACGTTCTACCTCACGCGACCCCTCGGACTCTTGACATAACCGTGCGGCGGCTGGCGTACTGCTCAGAGGCTATAGAACGTTCCAGTATCCGGGGCGTCCGGGGAGAGGAGAGCCGTGATGCGAGCCGCGGTGTACGCACTGGCGGTCTGCGCGGAGATGGTCTTGCGCGACCTGCCGATCGACGAGCGGGCCCGGCGCATCCACGAGGCCGGCTTCCAGGTCGAGATCTGGGACTGGACCAAGCACGACCTCGACGCCCTGGCCCGGACTCCCGCCGAGTTCGTCTCCATGACGGGGTACGTGAGTGGCAGCCTCACCGATGAGGACGGCGCCGCCGAACTGCTGCGCACCGCCGAGGAGTCGCTCAAGGCCGCCGAGCACCTGGGCTGCACGCGGCTGAACCTCCATGGGACCGGTCTGGACGGCCAGGGGCTGCCCGTGGTGCCGGTGTCCGGGGAACCCACCGGCGCGATGTGGATGGCGGCGCTGCGCACCCTCACGCGGATCGCCGAGCTCGGCGAGAACTCCGGGGTCACCTTCACGTTGGAGAACCTGAACACCGCGGTCGACCACCCCGGCGTGCCCTTCGCCAGGGCCGCCGACACCTTCTCGCTGGTCGCAGCAGTGAACCGGCCGGGGCTGCGCATGAATCTGGACCTGTATCACGCCCAGATCGGCGAGGGGAATCTGATCGAGCTGGTCCGCAGGGCCCACGGCGCGGGACTCATCGGGGAGATCCAGGTGGCGGACGTGCCGGGCCGTTGCGAACCCGGCACTGGAGAGATCAACTACCCGGCCGTCGCACAGACTTTGGCGGACATCGGCTACGAGGGCACCGTCGCCATGGAGGCATGGGCGTCCACCGACAGCGAGGCCGCGCTGGAGCGCTTCCGGGCCGCCTTCACTCTCTGACCGCAGCCGCCGCGGGACGCGTCTGCCGGCCCGCGGACCGGGCGGGGACATCCGTCCGCCTCGCACCCACGCACAACGGCGACCGCCACCACCCAAGCCACGAGGCAGATCACGGAGCAAGCGCCATGACCTCCCTCCAGTCCCTCGCGGTCGGCCTCATCGGTGCCGGACGCATGGGCGCCTTCCACGCCGAGACCCTGGCCCGCCGCCTGCCCGGTGTGCGACTTGCCGCCATCGCCGATGCGGCACCCGGCACCGCCCAGGCACTGGCCGCGCGTCTCGACTGCCCCAAGGCGTACACGGAGATCGGTGACCTGCTCACCGACCCGGAGATCGAGGCGGTCGTCATCGTCACTCCGGCCCACACCCATGCCGCTCTGGATGACGTCCGAGGCGAGGTCCTCGGCTCCAACTGCATGCTCACCATGGGCGACCTGCGCCGCACCCATCTCACGGCGTACGGCCCGGCCGGGGCCTCCGCCGAGTGCGTCACGCACGACCAGGACCTCCGCCACGCGGCCTACGTCGCCGAGCTGGCCGAATTCACCGACAGTGTCCGAGACAAGCGCACCCCGTCGGTGACCGGCGAGGACGCGCGTGCCGCGCTGGGCATCGCACTCGCCGCGATCGGTTCGATCGCCACGGGCCGCGCTGTGCGGGTGGGTGACGTCCGGGAGAGCCCCGCGACCGTGGTGCCGGCGGCGCGCTGAGCACACGCGTCCTTGTGGACCGCCCTGGCCTTGTCGGCCGGGTCGGCGAGGCGGGCGGGTGTGTGTGCGCTGGGCGGCGCTGCACATCCTCCGGCGGCCTCCCCGGCCACCAGCACCCTCCCTGCCGCGACGTGAGGCTCGAACGTCCTAGGATCGGTGCCCAGCAGACGATCCCGACCAGGGAGGACAGAGTGCCGGCGACCCCAGCGGTCCCCGCGGGAAGGCGACCGACGCTCGCCGACGTGGCGGCGCGGGCGGGCGTGTCCACGGCGCTGGTCTCCATCGTGATGCGCGGCGCGAAGGGCGCCGGCGCCGCCACCCGCGAGCGTGTCCTCGAGGCCGCGCGGGAGATCGGTTACCGTCCGGACGCCCGGGCGCGGCTGCTGCGCAGCCACCGCTCCCACTTGCTCGGGGTGCAGTTCGGCCTCCAGCATCCCTTCCACTCCGACCTGTTGGAGGGCATCTACGCGGCGGCCGAACCGGCCGGCTATCAGGTCGCGCTGAGCGCCGTGGCCGCCGGGCGCGGCGAGCAGCGCGCCGTCGAGACGCTGCTCGCCGACCGCTGCGAGGCCCTGATCCTGCTCGGTCCGCAGGCCCCCGCCGCACGACTGACGGAACTCGCCCGGCAGTTGCCGGTCGTCTCGGTGGCCCGCCGACTGCGGGCATCCGTCCCGGGCCTGGAGGTCGTACGGACCGCCGACGACGAGGGAGCCCGCCAGGCGGTGGACCACCTCGTGGCCCTGGGCCACCGCGACATCGCCCACATCGACGGCGGCCGGGCCCCGGGCGCTGCCGACCGTCGCCGCGGCTACCGCACCGCCATGAACCGCCACGGTCTGGGTGAGTACATCCGTGTCCTGCCCGGCGGGCTGACCGAGGAGGACGGCGCCGCGGCCGCCCGGACCCTGGCGGCGGCCCGCCCGCGCCCCACCGCCGTACTGGCCTTCAACGACCGCTGTGCCACCGGCGTACTGGACGTCTTCCTCCGCTCCGGCGTCGCGGTCCCCGGCGACGTCTCCGTCGTCGGCTTCGACGACAGCCACCTGGCCCGCCTGGCCCACATCAACCTCACCACCGTCGGACAGGACATCACCCGGCTCGCCGAGCTGGCCGTCGGCCGGGCCGTCGCACGCCTGGAGAGCGACGACCTGGAGAGCGACGAGACCGCCGTCGGGGACCATGTCATCGCCCCCCACCTCGTCGTCCGTGGAACGACCGCCCCGCCCCGCTGAGCAACAGCCCTGGTCCGACGGGAGCGCCGGCTCACGTTCTCGCAGGCGATGCCCGCCGGCAGCACACCCCGGTGCTCCCTGATTCCCGCCGCCCCGCCACCTCCACATCCCGGATCAGCACGGCGGTACGGCGGACCGGGAGAGCGCGGCGGCGCAGTCCGCCATGGAAACGCACAGCAACTCGCCGCCCCCGTACACCAGGGAGCGGGCGACGGCATGAGCGGCGTACAGGCCGGTGACGGGGTCGGCGAGTGCGTCGCCGAGGAACACCGGGTCACCGTGTGCGTCGCGGCCGGCCAGTCCGCCTGCGACCGCGGCGTCGTCGCCGAAGGCGATGCGGTCGTCGTCGCGGCCGTACCCGGTGATGGAGACCCAGACACGGCCCGGGCGGGCGGCGAGGAACTCCTCGGGGTGCACGCCGAGCCGTTTGAGCGCCCTCGGCCGGGACGCCTCGATGACGATGTCGGCCTCGGCCACGACAGCGGCCAGGGCGCCGGAGGCGAAGTCCAGCACGAGGCTGTCGTGGCCGTCGTGGAGCCACCGGTAGAAGCCGGGGTGCCCGGACCGTGCCCCGTCCGGCCGGCTCTCGCTCTCCACCTTGGTCACCCGGGCCCCGGCCAGCCCCAGCAGCCGAGCGCACAAGGGTCCCGCCCAGAGCGCGGACAGGTCGACGACCCGCAGACCCGCGAGATCCCGCGGACGGCGTTCTCCGCGGCGTTCGACTCGTACCGGGGCGCGGTCCCACGGAGCCGGTCCGAGCGCCGCGGCGGCGATGTCCATCAGTTGCGCGGTGCGGGCGAGTTCGGCCGCGGTGGTCTTCCGCGCCGCCGAGTGCAGGTCACTGTCCGGTGTGCCGAGACGTGCGAGCAGGGCGGGAAGGTTCGCGTGGTCGTCGGGGCGGGCGAGGTTGACGGCAGCCCAGCCGTCGGCGGCTGCGAGGAGCTGGCAGGAGCCGCCCGCCGACGTCCTGCCGGGCAGGTCGAAACCAGCCAGGTGGGCGCGGAGGAACAGGGTCGTGGTCAGGTCGACGACGACACCGGTCAGACCCGAGAAGTCCTCCACGACCGTGGTGAGCGGGCCGAGGTAGGGCTCGACGGCGGCCAGCCACCGTCCGAGATCGGCATTCCTTGCCATGCGAACAACCTTCTCGCCTGTGGTGGCGCAAGGTTACACCGCGGTGACCATGGAGCCGCCCTTCATACCGGCGCTCCTACGCCTTCCGCGACCCGGGGCGCACCGTCGGGCGGGCTCATCACCGCTCGGCCGCTACGGCTGTCGCTGGGCGCGCAGACCCGCACACGCCACATCGATCATGCGCTTGCGGGCCTGTGGGTCGAGGGCGTGCTGTTCCCGAGCGAGGCAGCCGACCATCAGGGCCTTGACATCGGCCCGCGTGATGTCCGGTCGCACGGCTCCGGCTTTCCGGGCGCCGGCGAGCAGTCCCTCCTCCACGGTCAGCAAGTTGCGCTCGGGATCGAAGGCCACCGCCTCGACATCGAAGCCGCTCCCGCTCATCGCCTGGGACAGACCGCGGTTCACCGCGATCTGCTCGACCATGAGGGCGAAGAACTCGAAGAACGCGGTGCCCGGATCACGGGTGGCGGCCAACTCCCGGGCCCGGACGACGATCTCGCTCACCAGGTGCAGCACGATCGCCTCGGACAGCGCGTCCTTCGTCGGGAAGTGCCGGCTGACCGTCCCCGTGCCGACACCGGCCCGGCGGGCGATCTCGGCCACCGGCGCGGAAAGCCCCTCGGCGGCGAACGTCTCCAGCGCCACCTCCAGGACGCGCTTGCGGTTGCGCTGGGCGTCAGCACGCATGACGAGGCACCTTACGACTCCATCCAAGCGGGACGAGTATCCCGATTGTGCGGGATGGGCATGCAGACGCGCGAAGGACGGTCACTCAGTCGCCATGCACAGTGGCGGCACCGCAACCGCTTTTGTACAGAGGCGAGTTGGCGGAGCCGACAGCGACTCAGGTCTCCGTCCGGCGCGCCGCCGCTCCCGGCCCGACGACGGCACGGAAGTCGCGTACCGCCACGGACAGGCGGGGCTGGTGGCCGACGAGGAAGGCGAGCGGGCCGTTCCGGGCGATGGAGAAGCGACTGCGGACCAGGCTGATGCCGCCGGCCTTCAGTCTGAGGGGCACCTGCAGCGGGCCGCGGATGTCGTGTTGCTGCACCAGATGGGCTCGGACGCAGGGCCGACCGGGCAGTTGAAGGATCTCCCTGTGCACGCCGAGGGCCCAGGCGCCGCCCGCCTCATCGGGGTGTACCGGGTGTATCTCTGTGTGCAGCGGCTCGCGGCTGTGGCGTCGGCCGTTGGCGGGACCGCCGGGGAAGGTGAGGGCGAGGGCGGCTGATTGTTTGGGCACGCCCCACAGGGCGCGGCCGCCGAGCAGGGACTGCTCGTCGTCGACCCATGCTTCCACCGCGGTCGCCGCGATACGGCGGCGGTGTGTGACGGCCAGGGCGATGAGGAGTTCGTGGTAGGCGAGTGTGCCGCCTGGCCGGTAGTCGGCCCAGAAGGACAGCAGGGTGCAGCGTTTCCCGGTGACCAAAGGGCGCACCCCGGTGGGCAGTGGCCAGCGCGGCAGTCGCGCAGGCGGAAGGCGCCACAACGACACATACATGTCGCCGCGCAGGCGCCAGGGCTCGGGCGGACAACGGGCGGCGCTCACGGGGGTCACCTTCTGGTGGTCGAGGACCGTCATGGGCCGTGTGCCCGCCTCCCCGGACATCACGCGTCGCCCGGCCTGCCGCCGCGCCCTGCCCGACGATGATCCGTCGCGGGGGTCCGTACAGGGCGACAACCGGCATGACGCCATGACGGCGGGGGACCCATGAGCAATGGCGGTCAGCAGGAGCTATGCCGTGGCGGCTTCGGCGCAGTGGCGGGACACCGAAGACGGGCGCCGACTACCCGCGGGAGAGGTTCACGCGTGGGAGCCGGGCAGGAACCAGACCGTGTGCGGAGTGCCCCTGAGCCGCTCTCGGCTCACCCGCTTCCCCCACATCGAGTGGCCCGACACCTTCCCGGAGTCCGGTGGCGCGGCCGACCGTGTGCAGCGGCACTGCCGGCGCTGCGCGTCTGTCGCGGGGCGCAGGGACAGTGACATCCGCCCGCGGTGGCAGCGGACCAATCCACGACCGTGAGCCATGACGACATCGCGCCCCACCGGTCGGCTGCTTGAGTCGCCATGGCGCTTGATCCGCCGCCCAGGCCGCGCGTTCGCCTGCGTCGGCCCGCCTCCACGATGACGACACCCGGCCAGGGATCGGTCAGCCGATCCGTCACGGCTTCAACCTGACCTACGACACCACCCGGAACCGAATATGTCCTCTTTGACCCTTTTTAGCGCTATCTACAGTTTTGCCGCTCACGTCGTGGTTAGCCGAAGAGGGTGGGCTTGACCGCGCCAGATGGCCGGGGCGAGTGCTTGCGCCTCGACAACGGCCACGGTCGAGCGGGTTGGACAGACAGGTGGTGCCCCCAGGAAGCAGGTGGTGCCCCTGGAGAACAGGCGGTTCCCCCAGGAGAAGGGGAGAAAGAGGGACTCATGAGTGACATGGCGAATGCGGGTGCCGGGCGTGCTCAGCAGGCCGGGCGGACAGCGAAGCAGGAGGCGTCGGCCACTGCCGACCGGGCCAGGCAAGCGGCGGGCGAGGTCGCGGGTACGGCCGCCGAGCAGGCAAAGGTCGTAACCGGGGAGGCCCGGGAACAGGTCGGCGCGGTCGCCGGTGAGCTGCGGGAGCGGGTCACGGAGCAGGTCGAGAGCCAGGCCCAGCGTGGGGCGGAGACCCTGCGGCAGTGGGCGGACGACCTGTCGGGTCTCGTGGACAAGGCAGGCCGTGACTCCCCCGCGAAGACCCTGGTGGCGCAGGTGGCCGACCGCGGTCACCGTGCCGCCGACTACCTGGACAAGCAGGGGGTGGAAGGCATGGTCCAGGATGTGCAGGACTTCGCCCGCCGACGGCCGGGCGCGTTCCTGGGCGCGGCGACGCTGGCCGGGTTGGTCATCGGACGGCTGGCCAAGGCAGGCAGCAAGTCCGACGGGTCCCGCCCACGCACATCGGATGAGGCGCCGTCGGGGCAGGCCCCGCCTCCGCTTGAGCAGAGTGTGCCGGCGTCGGGTGTCCCGCCGGAGCTGCCGGGTTACCGGGGGGTCTGACATGTCGTCGATCTCTCCACGGTCCCCGCAGTCGGGCGGGCAGGGCGGTCAGGACAGCTCGGTGGGTGAGCTGCTGTCGACAGTGACGTCGGACGTGCAGCACCTGTTCCGGCAGGAGGTCAAGCTGGCCAAGGCCGAAGTCCAGGAGGAGGCCACCAAGGCGGGCAAGGCCGCCGGGATGTACGGCGGCGCCGGGTTCGCCGGCTACATGGTGGCCCTGTTCGCCTCGCTGGCGGCGACGTTCGCCCTGGCCAACGTCATGGACCTCGGCTGGGCCGCGCTGATCGTCACCGGGGTGTGGGCGGTGATCGGTGCCGTTCTGTACCGCAGGGGCCGTGAGCGGATGCGGACCGTATCGCCGAAACCGGAACAGACGATGGAGACACTCAAGGAGGACGCGCGATGGGCACGGCACCCGACCAGGTAAGGGCCGAAATCGAAAGCACCCGGGAACGGCTGTCCGAGGACGTCTCCCGGCTCGCGGACCGCGCCCGGCCGCGCCAGATGGTACGGCGGCGCTCCCGCCGGGTCCGCGGCGCGCTGTCCGGGGTGAGGAACCGGGTGATGGGCACCGCCTCCGAGGTGACCGGACAGGCCACCGAGCGGACACGGCAGGCCGCCCAGTCGGTTCAGGAGACCACCGGGCAGGCCGCGGAGACGGCACGTCAGACGGCCGGTGAGATCACTGACACCGCCCGTCAGACCGCCCAGCAGGCGGGCGAGGCCGTTCGGCAGGCCCCCGAGCAAGCAGTGCGGCAGACCGAGGGAAATCCGCTGGCGGCCGGTCTGATCGCCTTCGGCGCCGGACTGCTCACCGCGTCCCTTCTCCCCACCTCGCAGACCGAACAGCAGGCGGCGACCCGTATCGCCGACCGAGCCGGCGAGGCGGTCGAACCGGTCAAGCAGGCCGCGGTGGAGTCGGCGCAGCAGTTGAAGCAGGACGCCGTGCAAGCCGGCCAGCAGGCGGCCGAGGAGGTCAAGGACACCGCCACCGGGGCTGCCCGCAGCACCGCGGACCAGGCCAAGGACCGGGCCGGACAGGTCTCCGACCAGGCCCGCCGGTCCGCACGGACCACGGCCGACAAGACCCGCGAACAGCCCTGACCTGGCGACGAGGCAAGCGGCCCTGATCCTTGGCAACGAGACGGGCCGGCCTCGGGACTGTGTCCCGTCTCGGCTCGATGTGCACGAGCGGCATGCACGCGCATAGCCGCTCCTGCACATCGATGGCGCCGCTTCCGCACATCGCATCGATGTCGCCGCTCCTGAACAACGAGGTCGCAGCTCCCGCACATCGAATGCGTCCCGCTCACACTCACCGCCGCTGTTCCGGGCCCCGTCGGCTCCGCGTTTCCGCGGAGGCCGGACGGGGACCCGTCCTCCGTGGTGGCCTATGGAGCGGAACAGCGAGTCCGTGTTCCCGCGTTGCGGGCCCGCTGGCTGACTCAGACGTTCGTGCACTGGGCCTTCCCGACGGATCAGGTTCAGGCCCTCCTGCCCGAGGGCCTCGTCGTGGACGAGTACGACGGTGCGGCGTGGGTGAGCCTCACCCCCTTCGTCATGGCGGATGTGCGCCCTGCCGGCGTACCCGCCGTGATGCCCGGACTTCCGTCGTTCGCGGAGACCAATCTGCGGACCTATGTCCGAGGTCCGGACGGGCGGGACGGGCTGTGGTTCCTGTCCATCGAGGTGGCCTGCCCGGTCATGCTGGGAGCCCGCGCCATCGGCGCCCCGTACAACCAGGGGAGGCTGAGCGTCTCCTCGGACCGCCCGGCGAATGCCGTCTCCTACGCGGGTTCCCGGTGGGGTGGTGCGCCGTCGTACCGCCTGGTCGTTCGCCCCGGCGAGCCGATCGCGCCGACGGACCGGGATGTGTGGCTGACCTCGCGCTGGCGGGCGTACACGCGCCGGTTCGGCATGGTCTGGGAGACGCCGGTCGAGCACGAACCCTGGCCGTTGTCCGCTGCCACCGTCGACGGGCTGGAAGAGACGCTGACCACCGCCGCGGGCCTTCCGGCGCCCACCGCCGAGCCCCTCGTGCACTTCTCGCCGGGCGTCAGGCACGTACGCCTCGGTCTTTCCCGGCCCTGCCCTCCGCGGCCCGGCCCTTCCTGAAGAAGGGTGCCGGGCTCTGAAGAAGGGTGCCGGGCTCGCGTACGTGCTGACCAGCCGCCCGTGTGCCGTGTTTCACCCGGCTGCGGGGGTACCCGGCCGTCTCGTAGGAAGGGAGGACCCCATGGCCGAGGCAAGATACCGGGCGCCGGCGGGCGCACTCGCGGTCGCGCACGGCGCCTTCAACGTCGCCGGCGGGCTGTGGCCGCTGGTGCATCTGCGCAGCTTCGAGTGGGTGTTCGGGCCGAAGAACGACACGTGGCTGCAGATGACGACGGGTGGCCTGCTGGTATCCACGGGCGTCGCGCAACTCGGCGCCGCCGCGACCCCGCAGGGCCGGGCCCATGCCCGCCGCGTGGGCCTGGGCACCGCACTCACCCTGCTGGCCATCGATCTGGTCTACGTCCCGAAAGGCCGGATCCGCCCCACCTACCTGCTCGACGCCGCCATGCAGGCGGGCTGGATCAACGCCTGGCTGCGCGGCCCGCGAAGAGAGTGCGTACGCCACGAACGATGAACCATGAGCGACCGGCTGCGCTCGGCACAGCAGACGTGGAGGACGACATGAGTGAGCAGACCCCGTCCCAGGCAGAGGGCGAGCGTGAGCAGGACACCACGACGCACCAGGAGGCCGAGGAGTCCGGACACCGCGACGTGCCCCGGACCACTCCCTCGCAGGCGGAAGGCGACCGCGAGGACGACGCGGACGACGCGGGTTGATGAACGGAGGTGCTTCAGCGCCTCACGGCATCGGTGAGCGGCACGGGCGGCACGGGCGGCAGCCGGAACCGCGGAAGCGCTGAACTGACGCGCTTCGGCCAGGGCACCCGCTGCACGTCCCGCTGCCGGTCATGACGCATGCCGCAGGCCTGCCCAACCCTTGTCCCCCGACGCAGAGCCGGAGCGGGGTCAGAGCCGTTCCGGGAAAGGACGTACCGACGTGATCACACCTGAGCACATCGAGGCCCTGCTCGAGTCCGATAGCGATGACCCGGTCCTGATCGTCGCGGCCGGATCCTCCGTGGTCGTTCCCGCGTCGGCGACGGCCACCGACCGGTACCGCGGGGCAATGGAGATCATCTCCCGACAGGACCTCGTCGACCAGCTCGGCACCGACGCACCGTCCCGGCGCGATCTCGAGGAGATCGCGACTCGTCTGGACGCCACCGTGGCGCAACTCGGCGCCTGAGGAATGAGTTCGAAGAGGCTCGTCCCCCGGAGCGCCGCACGCGCACTCGTACGCATTTCGGTTGAAGCAGCATTGATTGTGACCAATCAACACATTTCTTGACAATTCGAGCCCTGGATCTTATCCATTACGTAGCAAGTCTTGCTCCGAATCCGCAGTCGGCAGTGATCGCGGAAGAGGTGGGAGGACGGGACCATGGCACGGGCAGTGGGAATCGACCTCGGTACGACGAACTCGGTCGTGTGCGTGCTCGAAGGCGGAGAGCCCACGGTCATCACCAACACGGAGGGCTCGCGGACCACTCCGTCGGTGGTCGCCTTCACCAAGGCCGGCGAGGTGCTGGTCGGCGAGGTGGCCAAGCGCCAGGCCGTCACCAACGTGGAACGCACCGTGCGTTCGGTCAAACGCCATATGGGCGAGGCGCGGTGGCGGTTCCCGGACTCCGGGAGCGTCGACGGAAAGCGGTACACCGCGCAGGAGGTCTCCGCGCGGGTGCTGCAGAAGCTCAAGCGGGACGCGGAGGCGTACCTGGGCGAGGACGTCACGGACGCGGTCATCACCGTCCCGGCGTACTTCAACGACTCCCAGCGCACAGCGACCAAGGAGGCCGGGGAGATCGCAGGGCTGAAGGTGCTGCGGATCATCAACGAGCCCACCGCGGCCGCCCTGGCCTACGGCCTGGACAAGGAGAACGACCAAACCGTCTTGGTCTTCGACCTGGGCGGAGGCACGTTCGACGTGTCGCTGCTGGAGATCGGTGAGGGGGTCGTCGAGGTCAAGGCCACCAACGGCGACACCCACCTGGGCGGCGACGACTGGGACCAGCGGATCGTCGATCATCTGGCCAAGCAGTTCCAGCACAACTACGGCGTCGACCTGACCAAGGACAAGATGGCCGTCCAGCGGCTGCGCGAGGCCGCCGAGCGCGCCAAGATCGAACTGTCTTCGGCCACCGAGACCACCGTCAACCTCCCCTACATCACCGCCTCCGCGGAGGGTCCCCTGCATCTGGACGAGAAGCTCACCCGGGCCCAGTTCCAGCAGCTGACCGCGGACCTGCTCGAGCGCTGCAAGGGCCCGTTCCACAACGCGATCAAGGACGCCGGAGCCAAGGTCTCCGACATCGACCGCGTCATCATGGTCGGCGGCTCGACGAGGATGCCCGCGGTCACCGATCTGGTGCGCGAGTTGACCGGCAAGGACCCGCACAAGGGCGTGAACCCCGACGAGGTCGTGGCGGTCGGTGCCGCACTGCAGGCCGGCGTCCTCAAGGGTGAGGTCAAGGACGTCCTGCTCCTCGACGTGACCCCGCTGTCCCTCGGTATCGAGACCAAGGGCGGCATCATGACCAAGCTGATCGAACGCAACACGACCATCCCGACGAAGCGGTCGGAGATCTTCACGACGGCCGAGGACAACCAGCCGTCGGTGCAGATCCAGGTCTTCCAGGGCGAGCGCGAGATCGCGTCGTACAACAAGAAGCTCGGCATGTTCGACCTGACCGGTCTGCCGCCCGCCTCGCGCGGTGTGCCGCAGATCGAGGTCACCTTCGACATCGACGCCAACGGCATCATGCACGTCTCCGCGAAGGACCTCGGCACCGGCAGAGAGCAGAAGATGACCGTCACCGGCGGCTCCTCGCTGCCGAAGGACGACATCGACCGCATGATGCGCGAGGCCGAGCAGCACGCCGAGGAGGACCGGCGCCGGCGGGACGCGGCCGAAACCCGCAACCGGGCCGAGCAGGTCGCCTACCAGACCGAACGACTGCTCGCCGACCACGCCGACAGAATCCCCGCGGATGTCAGGGGCGAGGTCGACGGTGCCTTGGCGGAGCTCAAGCAGGCCCTCGAAGCGGAGCCGGCCGACGGGGAGCGCACCGCCGCGCTGCGGGAGGCCACCGACAAGGTCACCGCTGCGGCCCAGAAGGTCGGCACCGCCATGTACGCCCAGGCGCAGGCCCAGGGCGAGGACCAGGACCAGGGCCAGGACCGGGGTGCGGCCGCCGGCGGCGCGGGCGGCGGCGAGGCGGGCGCCTCCGGGCAGGACGAGGATGTCGTCGACGCGGAGATCGTCGACGAGGACAAGCGGCAGGAGGGCTCCGGATGACCCGCCCCACCGACACCCACCGCCCCGGCGAGCACCCGCTGACGATCCTGCGGGACAAGCGGCGGCGGGAGACCGGAAGCAGCCTGGAGCCTCGCCACCGGGGCGACATCGAGCCGGCCCGGCAGGCCGAAGCGGCCAGGAGCGAGGCCGACGCCCTACGGGCGCAGCTCCGTGAGCGGACCGCCGACCTGCGGCGAGTGACGGCCGAGTACGACAACTACCGCAAGCGAGTCCGCCGCGACCGGCGCACGGTCGGCGAGATAGCCGTGGCCAACGTGCTCACCGGACTCCTCCCCGTCCTGGACGCCATCGACCAGGCCCGCATGCAAGGACAGGTCACCGGCGGCTTCCGCCGTGTCACCGATGTACTGGAAAGCGAGCTCGCGGCCCTGGGCCTCGAGGCCTTCGGGGCGGTGGGCGATCCTTTCGACCCCGCCCTGCACGAGGCCGTCTCCTGCACCCCCGCCGACCGTGTCGAACAGCCCACCTGTACCGCGGTCCTGCGCCCCGGCTACCGGGTCGGCGACCAACTCCTGCGGCCCGCCCAGACGGAGGTCGCCGAACCACCGGCCGACCGGTGATGCCACGACCGGTGAAGCCACGAGTGGAGCCTTGACCGGTGATGCCACGACCGGTGAAGCAACCGATGCCGGCACTTCTCGCGATCGACGCGGAGGAACACCATGCACATGCAATGGGACTCGTTCCTGGCAGCGGTCCAGGAGCGGGGTGAATACGACACACCGCAGGAGGCCGAGCGGTCCGCACGGGTCGTGATCGCGCTCCTGGGCGCGCACCTGGCGGGTGACATTCGCGCCGAGCTGGCCGCCCGGCTTCCGGAGACGTTCGCAATGCTGCTGCTCAACCCTCTCCAGGCGCACGAGCCACTGTCTCCGGAGCGATTCATCCGGGCCACCGCCGCATGGATCGAGGGAGCCACCGAACAGACGGCGACCTGGGATGTCAGCGCGGTGCTCAGCGTGGTGGCCGACGCCGCCGACGAAGACCTGATGAGCAAGGTCCTCCTGCAACTGCCCCCGGGCTACGACCTGCTGTTCGGCCGACCGCGCCCATCTGTGTCGCAGGACGGCGTGTAGCGCGGGGACGGACGGTGTCCGAACTGGCCTCCGGTGAGCTGACGTTGCCTGTCGAGCGGTACCGGCTCGACCAACTACACGATTTGTTGTCCGACATCACCCAATATCGACCGTCACATTCACACGGCCACCATTGTCCCCCAGGCACGCATTGGCGTCATTGATGCGCAGCCCCAGTCGACCGGAATGTTCGGCGTCGAACGCGTCGCCTTCTCCTACAACGAATACCGGGCCACGGCCAATTCGCCCAATGAGGGTTCCGTAGGGAGCGTCGTCGGTCACATGGCAGCGTTCCTGGAACCCTATCTCCTCATCGGTGTTCCAGTCGTACCCCTCAGGACCTATGCGCCCTCCAAGCTCTTTGTCGCGACGGTAATCGACCGTCCACCTGCCCTCAGCGGAGATGTCGACGAACTGACCGGCTTGGACGTATGCAACTCTCTGCCAGCCGTCCCTTGCCCGGATTTTGACGTCAGTGGTATCAACGTTGGCCGGTAGGGTCACTCCAAGAGCAAGGGCAAGACAGGCTGCTCCTACAAGGGTGCTTCTCATCATCTCCGGCACCTCCCCTTACGGGCTCGTCCTGAGTAAGCACTCGCAGCTGCACCGATAATGAGAATGAGCAGGAAAATTCCGTACCGAAACAGCAAATGTCCTGCAACGAGGCCGGTTATGGCCATGCCGTCACCCGTTTCACCAGAACGCCTGATTTCACACGGATATTCTTACGGGACTTCTCAAAACATGATGCTACGTCGGATCGAGGCACTCCGAATACGCTGCCATTCGGGCCAGTGCCATCACCGGGCTGGCATTCAGAGGCGGCCGAGACGCGCTTGTTGTCGGTCGGGGGCGGCAGGGTGGGGACGGCGACGCGATCCGCAAGTCGTACGGCAGTGGATCGAGGGTCCGCACTACGGGGGCGACGGCGCCTCATGGGAGAAGACGCGTGAACCGACGGCCCGTCCGGAGTGGTACGACGGACGGGAGCGCCGTCCCCCTCTATCCTGCCCGCGCGGGGCACCGCGGCGACGCGGGGCCGCACCCCCAGGAACGCACCCCCGCCCATAGGCGCCACCCAAGGCGTTACCCGGGGTAAGAAAAGTGTTCGCCGGGGCGGTGCGCAGGTGAAGGGTTTGTCGCTACGTTTTGACATGCACGCAACGCTCGCCGTTCGCGCACACCCGTTCACCGAACTCTTCACCCGCTTCCCCCCAGGAGCCACCCCATGCGCATGCGCAGACTCCTCGCCTGTCTTGCCGCGGCCACCGCCACGCTCGGCGGTCTCACCGCGGCGGCGCCCACCGCCGCGGCCGCGGACTCGGGCACGTTCAGCGTGCTCACCTACAACGTCGCGGGCCTGCCGGAGGCGATCTCCAGCGCTCCGACCCCGCGCGAATCAGCCACCCCGGAGATAGGCCGGCGCATCGCCCCGTACGACATCGTCAACGTCCAGGAGGACTTCAACTACCACGCCTACCTGTACTCCACGGACACCCACCCGTACCGCACGGCGACGAGCGGCGGCGCGGCCATCGGCAGCGGGCTCAACACGGTCTCCGACTACGCCTGGGACGGGGACGACTTCGAGCGGGTGCGCTGGAAGGACTGCCAGTTCGACTCCGGTGACTGCCTCACGCCCAAGGGGTTCACCTTCATGCGCGAGCAGCTCGCCGAGGGCGTGTACGTGGACGTCTACAACCTGCACACCAACGCCGGTGTCAGCGAAGGCGATCTGGCGGCGCGCGCGGCCAACCTGGCCCAGCTGACCGCGTTCATGAAGACCCACTCGGCGGGCAACGCGGTCGTCGTCATGGGTGACACCAACACCCGCTACACCCGATCCGGCGACACCATCGCCGAGTTCGCCGCGGCCAACGGCCTGACCGACCCCTGGGTGCAGCTGATCCGCGGCGGGGTCGCGCCCGCCAAGGGCAGCGCCACGCTGGGCTGCGACCAGTCCGGGCCCACCGTGCCCAACACCTGCGAGGTCGTGGACAAGGTCCTCTACCGCGGCAGCAAGCTCGTCACGCTCAACGCGACCTCGTACAACAACGAGCACAGCAAGTTCCTCACCTCCGACGGGCTGATGCTCTCCGACCACGACCCGATCGCGGTCGGCTTCAACTGGTCGCGGAACCCCGACTTCCGGCTGAGCGAGCAGTTCGGCGGCCCGCACGGCGACTACTACCAGGACATCGACGCCGTCCCGGCCGGCGCCCGCGCCACGAAGATCTCGCTGCGGGCCGGCTCGCGGGTCGACCAGGTCGGCATCACGCTGGCGAACGGAACCGCGCTCACCCACGGCGGTACGGGCGGCACCGCCTCCTCGCTGACGCTGGGCAGCGGTGAGTACGTGACGACCGCATACCTGTGCCGCGCTCAGAAGGACGGCCGTACCCGGGTCTTCTACGCCAAGTTCACGACCAACCTCGGCAACAGCCTGGCGGGCGGTACCACGACGTCCGACTGCGTGACGCGTACGGCGCCGTCCGGGTGGCAGATCGCCGGATTCCACGGGCGCTCGGGGAACGAGGTGGACAAGATCGGCTTCATCTACACGAAGCGCTAGCGCGTCGGCAGTCGCGTCTGCGCGGGGCAGTGAACGCGGCGGTCGCCCGGCGCGTATCAGCTCGCGGAGTCGCTCCATCACGTTGCGTGCCCGCACGCCGAGCAGAGACGAGAGGACGAGGAACATGGCGGAACAGCGCTACCACGTCATCGACATGACCTGCGGCCGTTGTGCCGGATCCATCGAGACCAAGGTCTCGGGGGTCCTCGGCGTCGACCGGGTGGGCATCGACCTCAGCACCCGATCGGTGATCGTCACGGGCGATGCGCTCGACGGGGCGAAGGTCTGCGAGGCGATCGCGGACGCCGGGTTCGAGGTGGCCGCGGTGCTGTGACGCTCCGAAAGACGACGGCGAGGCCCGGCGGCATCGGCCGCCGGGCCTCGCCGCGCTGTGAACGGTGTCCCCGCTATGACGGTGTCCGCGCTATGACGGTGTACGACGACGCCGTACGCTTTAGGCCGCTCGATCACGCCGCACGATGCCGGCCCGAAACGGCGCTGAACACCTTGGGTCTCACCGTCCGTATGTGATCAGTACAGGGTGCGAGCCGCACCGAGAGGTGTCTGCCGCTCGTTCCTGGACGAGTAAGGCAGATCCGGATCCAAGGAGCAGACCATGAAGGCGACCGCGCAGATCGGCGTCACCGGGCTTGCGGTGATGGGCCGCAATCTGGCCCGGAACTTCGCCCGCCACGGCTACACCGTCGCCGTCCACAACCGCACCCCTGCCAAGACCAAGGCGCTGGTGGACGAGTTCGGACACGAGGGCGCGTTCGTGGCGGCCGAGACGGCCGAGGAGTTCGTCGCGGCCCTGGAGCGCCCGCGCCGCCTCATGATCATGGTGCAGGCAGGTGCCGCCACCGACGCCGTGATCGCGGAGTTCGCCCCGCTCCTGGAACCCGGCGACGTCATCATCGACGGCGGCAACGCCCACTTCGCCGACACCCGCCGCCGCGAGCAGGCGCTGCGCGAGCAGGGACTCCACTTCGTCGGCGCGGGCGTCTCGGGCGGTGAGGAGGGCGCGCTCAACGGGCCCTCGATCATGCCCGGCGGATCCGCGGAGTCCTACGCCTCGCTCGGCCCGATGTTCGAGTCGATCAGCGCCAAGGTCGACGGCGAGCCGTGCGCCACGCACGTCGGTACGGACGGCGCCGGACACTTCGTGAAGATGGTGCACAACGGCATCGAGTACGCCGACATGCAGCTGATCGGCGAGGCTTACGACCTGCTGCGTCAGGTCGCCGGATACACCCCGGCCGAGATCGCGGAGATCTTCCGCACCTGGAACCGGGGCCGTCTGGACTCCTACCTCATCGAGATCACGGCCGAGGTGCTCGCGCACGTGGACGCGTCGACCGGACGGCCCTTCGTCGATGTCGTCGTGGACGCCGCCGGGCAGAAGGGAACCGGCCGCTGGACGGTGCAGACTGCGCTGGACCTCGGGTCCCCGGTCACCGCGATCGCCCAGGCCACCTTCGCCCGCGCCGCCTCCAGCCAGTCCGCGCTGCGCGCCGCCTACCGCGACCTGCCGGGCGGCACCTCCCCCGTGCTCAGCCAGACCGAGGCCCAGCGGTTCACCGCCCAGGTGGAGCACGCGCTGTACGCGTCGAAGCTGATCGCGTACGACCAGGGCTGGAAGATGATCCTGGACGCGGCCGAGGAGTACGGCTGGAAGATCGACCTCGGCGCGGTGGCGAAGATCTGGCGTGGCGGCTGCATCATCCGCGCCGCGTTCCTGGACCGGATCCGCGCCGCCTACGCCGTCGACCCCGGCCTCGTCAGCCTGCTGTCCGACCCCGGTTTCGCGGCCGAGGTCAAGGACGCCCAGGTGCCGTGGCGCGAGGTGGTCGCCATGGCCGCCCGCCGCGGTGTACCCGTGCCCGCGTTCTCGGCCTCCCTGTCGTACTACGACACCCTGCGCTCCGACCGCCTGCCCGCGGCCCTGACCCAGGGGCAGCGCGACTACTTCGGCGCGCACACCTACCGTCGCGTGGACCGGGAGGGCAGCTTCCACACGCTGTGGGGCGAGGCGGGCCGCGCGGAGACAGAGGCCTGATCGGTCCCCAGTAACGGGCGCACTTGCTTCGGGCCTCACGGCTTCCTGACCGTGAGGCCCTCAGCGTTTCACCACCCCAGGGCCCCGTCGGTCCCGTCGGTCTCGTCGGTCCTGCGGTCTCGTCGGTCCCATCGACCCCGCAGTCTCGTCGGTCCCGCAGTCTCGTCGGTCCCATCAACCCCGCAGTCTCGTCGGTCCCGCAGTCTCGTCGGTCCCGCAGTGCCATCGACACCGCGGTCTCGTCGGTGTGCTGGTGTCCGGTCGCCCCGGACACCGGCACACCGGCCCGCGCTACAGCCGGCTCACGCGGACTTGCCGCCGGTGCAGGGGGCACCGGGCTCGGGGGTCTGCTCGCCCTGGACGTACTTCTCGAGGAACTTCCCCACCTTGGGGTCGGACTCCTTCTCCACGTTCAGCTGGGCACCCCACGCCGTCAGCGTGATCGGCGAGGACTGCTCGGCGAGCGGACTCATCAGGGTGTACGGGGTCTTGTCCACCTTCGCCGACAGCGCCTTCACGTCCGCCTTCGAGGCCTTGTCGTTGTAGGTCACCCAGACGGCGCCGTGCTCCAGGGAGTGCACGGCGTTCTCGTTGGCTATCGGCGTGGTGTAGACGTCGCCGTCGCAGTTCTGCCAGGCGGCAGAGTGGTCGCCACCCGCGGCGGGCGTCATCGGGTAGTCGACGGGCTTGTCCACATGGTTCTGCGTGAGCTTCTTGAAGGTCTTCACACCGGCGATCGGGGCGGCCTTCGCGGCGACCTCGGCCGCCTCCTTGTCGTTGGCGGAGTCGACCAGGTACCAGCCGCCGAACGCGACGCCCGCCAGGATCGCGGCGGACGCGGCGATGGTGATGATGCGATTGCGGCGCTCACGGGCCTGCTCGGCGCGGCGCTGCTCCTCGATCTTGGCGCGGCGTTCCGCGGCCCTCTCCTTGCCGCTCTTCTTGTTGGTGTTCTTGCTTGGGTTCTTGCTGGGGTCCTTGCTTTTATCGGTGCTGGTCTTGGAGTTGCCGGATGCCATGGCGAAGTGCCTTTCGTACAGCGGGGAATGATGGGTGGCTGTGCTCCGGAAGGGAGCGGGGCATCCGGTCTAGGTCCGCAGCACCTGCAGCACATGGAGGTTCGGGGGACGCGGGGGCGCGGGGCGCGCCGTGACCGCGGTCGCGGCGTGGGCCGGCCGGACCTCCACACGGGCGGGCACCGCCTGCGGGTAGGGGTGAGCGCCGGGCCCGGTGGCCGGGGTGTCCGCTGCCGCCTTGCCCCCGCACTGGTCGTGTCGGGGCGCGGCACAGAGGTGCTCGCGGCGCTCGCGCTCGCCGTCCGTCGCGTCGTAGGCGCGGGAGACGGCGGTGAAGGGCTCCGCGGCATGGACGGGCCGCACGGCGTGACCGTCCGAGCACAGGCAGGACATGCCGACAACGGTGGCGAGGGCGGCCAGGAGGGCCCACAGCACGAATCCGCTGCGCGGCTGCACCCCCCGGCGGTCAATGCCGCGCCACACCTTGAGCATTTGAGAATCATATGAGCATGAAGAGGTGCTCGGTGCGTCGGGTGGCCCGGGGCCCGGCGGCGGTCGGTCGTGGTTCAGCTCGCGCGGCGGCGGATCCGGCCGGCGTAGCGCTTCTCCAGTTCCAGGTTGCTCTCGAAGCCGCCGGGCACGTTGGCCGAGACGTAGACCGGCGGCTGTTCCCCGGAGGCGAGGAGAAGGGAGGCCGCCTCGGCGACCGCCATCTGGACCAGCATCACCCCGGTGAGCGTGGACAGGGCGCAGACCGAGCCGCCGCCGGGGAGTTCGAGGAGGGCGTCGCCGCGAGGTGCCGCGTTGTCGAGGACTACGTCGGCGAGGTCGGCGAGCTTCTTGCCGCTCGGGTGGGCGGCGGGTACGGCCCGGGTGTGGCTGAGCGAGGTGACGGCGAGGAGGCGGTGGCCCTGCTCCTTGGCGTGCAGGGCCATCTCCACGATCACGTTATTGACCCCGGAGTTGGAGATCACGACGAAGAGGTCCTGGGGGCTGGGGCCGGCGAGATCGTAGATCCGGGCGGCGACCCCGGACTCGCGCTCCAGCAGCGGATCGTCGAGGACGCTCGGGGCCTCGCCGCCGTAGAGGACGAGGTCCGCGATGCTCAGCCGGTTGGTGGGCACCAACCCCCCTGCCCGGCCCGCGACTTCGAGGACGATCGCCTGGGAGTGGCCGGTGCCGAAGGCCTGGATGACGCCGTCCGACCGTACGCAGTCGGCGATCAGTCCGGCGGCGCGTGCCACGTCGTCACCGGCGGACCCGGTGATGCGGTCGAGGACGGCAAGGCTCTCGCGCGCGAACGCCTTGGCGCTCACAGACTCTGCGGGCACGCGGACACTCCCCACTGGTGGATTGAACCACCTCACACAACTCTATCGGTGAATCAATAAATCACACGCCCGCTCCGTGAGCAACGAGCCGTCGGCGGGACCTCCCGCATCGGTCCTGGTATTCAATTCGCGCCATGAACGGTGGCTGGTACCTTCTGTGCATGCCCCCGACGGACGTCACCACCCTGATCCGCACCGAACTGCCCCGGCTGGCCGGTTCCCTGCGGAAGGTCGGCGAGCTGATCCTGGAGGATCCGGCCGCCGTCACCCACTGCTCGGCCGCCGAGCTGGGGCGCCGCACCGGCACCTCCCAGGCCACGGTGACCCGCTTCTGCCGCGCCATCGGTCTCGACTCCTATCAGCACCTGCTGATCGAGCTGGCCCAGGAGCGCGGCCGTGGCGAGGTCTCCGACTGGGGCACCGCGGAGATCGGCCCGGACATCTCCCCCGACGACAGCCTCGAACGGGTCGTCCAGGTCGTCGGCACCGCGGATCTGCGCGCCGTCCAGCAGACCATCGACCGGATCGACCTCGACGCGGTGGAACGCGCGGCCCAGGCCGTCGCCCGCGCCCGGCGCATCGACGTCTACGGCGTCGGCGGCAGCGGTGCGGTGGCGCAGGAGACGGAGACCCGGCTCTTCCGCATCGGCTGCGCGGTCCGCGGCTGGACCGAGGTGCACGCCGCAGCCACCTCCGCCGCCCTGCTCACCCCGGCCGACGTGGCGATCGGCATCTCCCACTCCGGGGCGACCCGCGAGACCCTCGAGCCGGTCGAGCTCGCCAAGGAGCGCGGGGCGACCACCGTGGCGATCACCGCGGACCCGCGCTCACCGCTGGCGCGGACAGCGGACATCCGCCTCCTGTCCGCCTCGTCGGAGACCAGCTTCCGCACCGGCAGCATCGGCGCCCGGCACTCCGTACTGGTGCTCATCGACTGCGTGTACGTCCGGGTCGCCCAACTGTCCTACCAGCGCGCGAGTGCCTCGCTGGCGCTGACCGACCACATCGCGGGGCAGCACGCGGTGAAATCCCGGCGCTCACGCTGAGAAGAGCCGGCCGACGGTACCCCGTCCGCCGTCCGGGCACGGGCACACATGCATGGATGAACCACCGGGCAAACATACGAGTGGTTGTTTGAACCATCCCTCGATGTCAGGATGGGGCTCCGCCGAGTACTCCTGGGAGCCTCATGCGCGTCATCTCCGCCGAGTCGACCGAGCTTTTCGTGGGTACCCCCGAGCAGCCGCGGCAGGTCCTGATCGTTGAGATCGCGCACGTTCCGGGCCGGCCGGTCCGCCTCACGGTGGCGGGCCCGGGCGTCCGCGACGTCGGGGAGACCCTGGCCACGACGGGTGACGACGGCACCGCACGCGCCGAGATACCCGTCACCTGCGACGGCCTCGTCCCCGGCGACCGTCTTGAGGTGACGGTCACCGCGGAAGACGCGATCGGAGCCAAGGTCGCCCGGCTCAACACGGAGTTCACGGTCGCCGAACCCGGCTGGACGATGTTCATGGTCAGCCATTTCCACTACGACCCGGTGTGGTGGAACACCCAGGCCGCGTACACCGAGACCTGGGACATGGCCGACGACCCCGCGGCCACCGGGCTGCCCGCCCGCACCTTCGACTCCCGCGGCCAGTCCGGCATGAGCCTGGTGCGCGCCCACTGCGACCTGGCGCGCCGCGACCCGGCCTACACGTTCGTCCTCGCCGAGGTCGACTACCTCAAGCCGTACTGGGACGCCTTCCCGGAGGAGCGCGCGTTCCTGCGGCAACTGATCCGCACCGGGCGGGTCGAGATCATGGGCGGCACCTACAACGAGCCCAACACCAATCTCACCGGCGCCGAGGCCACCGTACGCAACGCCCTGTACGGCGACGGGTTCCAGCGCCGGATCATGGGTGCCGCGCCGGAAACCGCCTGGCAGCTGGACGCGTTCGGGCACGATCCGCAGTTCCCCGGACTGATGGCGGACGCCGGTGTCACCTCCAGTTCGTGGGCGCGTGGGCCGTTCCACCAGTGGGGGCCGACACTGTCGGTGTTCGGCGAGGAACCCAGGGACCCCCAACGCATGCAGTTCCCGGCCGAGTTCGACTGGATCGCCCCGTCCGGGCGGGGCCTTCTGACCGCCTACATGGTCAACCACTACGGCGCGGGCTGGGCGATCGACAACGCGCCGACACTCGCCGAGGCGGAGGCGGCCGCGCACAAGCTGTTCAAGGGGCTGAAGAAGGTCGCGCTCACCCGCAACGTGCTGCTCCCGGTCGGCGGGGACTACGCGCCGCCGTGCCGCTGGGTGATGGACATCCACCGCGACTGGAACTCCCGTTACGTGTGGCCGCGGTTCATCAGCGCGCTGCCCAGGGACTTCTTCGCCGCGGTGCGCGCCCAACTCGACGAGGAGGGCCGCAGGGCATCCCCGCAGACCCGGGACATGAACCCGGTCTACACCGGCAAGGACGTGTCCTACATCGACACCAAGCAGGCCCAGCGGTACGGCGAGTCGCTGCTCGCCGACGCCGAGGCCTGGGCGACGCTGGCCTCGCTCACGACCGGGCGCCCGTATCCGGAGGCGGCCCTCGACAAGGCCTGGCGGCAGCTGGTCTACGGCGCCCACCACGACGCCGTCACCGGCTCCGAGTCCGACCAGGTCTACATCGATCTGCTCACCGGCTGGCGGGAGTTGTACGACCTCGCCGGAACCGTGCACGCCGACGCGACCGGCGCGCTCGCCGACCGTGTCACCCCGCTGCCCGGCGGCGGCACCGACCTCGTCGTCTTCAACTCCGCCGCCTTCGGCCGCCGGGACGTGCTCACCGTCGACGACCCGGGAGACCTCGTCCCGCTCGACGACTCCACCGGCCTGCCGCTGCCCGCGGTGCGCGAGGACGGCGAACTCCGTGTCGTCGTACCGGATGTGCCCGGTCTGGGGCTCAAGGCCCTGCCGGTCGCCGAGGGTTCGGTGGCACGGTGGTCCGCGGGCGAGGGCACCACCATCCGCAACGAGTTCTACGAAGTCACGGTCGACCCGGCGCGCGGCGGCGGGGTCAGCGGGCTGCGCGGACTCACCGAGGGCGGCCGGGAGCTCCTGCGCCCCGGCGACATCGGCAACGAACTGGTCGTACAGGAGGAGTACCCGAGGCACCCGCGCTTCGGCGAGGGCCCCTGGCATCTCACACCGACCGGCACGACCGCCGCCCGCAGCCGGGACGTGCGGGCGGATGTCGATGTCGAGCACTCCCCCGCGGGTTCGCGGATCACCGTACGCGGCGATCTCGGCCTGTTCCGGTACACACAGCGGCTGACCCTGTGGAAGGGCGTCGACCGGCTGGACGTGTCCACCACCGTCGACGGCTACGACGGCGCCGACCGGCTGATCCGGGTGCGCTGGCCGTCCGACGTGCGGGGCGGACTGCCGGTGCACGAGGTCGCCGACGCCGTGATCGGGCGCGGGTTCGGGTTCGTGGAGGTGGACAGCGAGCGGTTCCCGTGGACGCTGGACAACCCGGCGAACACCTGGTTCGCGCTGGGCTCCACCGCGCGGGTCGCGGTCCACGACGACTCGGGTGCGTTCCTCGGGCACCGGTCGATCGGCGTTGCCGAGCTGGTGTATTCCTCCTGGGACGACGCGGGGGAACTCGGCGCCGAGCTCGCCGCGGCGCTGGTCCGGGCGGGCGTCACCGCGACGTCGACGATCGCGGGCGGCCCCCGCTACGGCGACCTCGAAGTCGACTCCAACCTCCCCGACATCCGTATCGCCGTGGGCGCGCCTGAGCGCAACTCCCTGGTCGCCGAGGCGCTCGGCTGGGACCCGGCGGCGGGCCGGGAGATGCGCCGGCAGCTGGCCGAGTCGGGGGTGGCGGCCGTGTGGGTCGCACCGCGCGCCGGACTGCGGGAGGAGTGGGTGCCCGGTGCCGATCTGCGCGATCTGGAACGGCTGCCGCTGCTCGTGGTGGCGGGCGCACGCCCCGAGGACGACGCGAAGGCGGTCGACGCGCTGATCGCCGACCTGGACCAGGCGGCGACCCTGCGGGCCACGGCGGCGGGCGGCGGTGAGGCCCTGCCGCCCGGTGACTCCTGGGACGGGCGCGGCTTCGCCGTCCTCAACCGCGGTACGCCGGGCTGTGTGGTCACCGCCTGCGGTGACCTCTACATGTCCCTGATGCGGTCCTGCACCGGCTGGCCGTCCGGCATCTGGATCGACCCGCCGCGCCGAACCGCCCCCGACGGTTCGGCCTTCCAGCTCCAGCGCTGGTCCCACACCTTCGAGTACGCCGTCGTGGCGGGCCCGGGCGACTGGCGGGAGCTGCGGCTCCCGCAGGCCGGGCACGCCTTCAACCATCCGCTCACCGCGCGGCTCAGGCGGTCGCCGCAGGACGGCGAGGACGCCGCCGGGGCCGGGGAGGTCACCCTGCCGAGGACGGCGACCCTGCTGGCGCTCGAGCCCGCGGGCGAGGTGCTGCTGGACGCGCTCAAGCCGGCCGGGTCCCCGCTCGCCCGGGGAAGCGCGGCCGCGGCGGATCCCCGGCGCGGCGTCGTCGTACGGATGCACGAGGTGAACGGACGGCCCACGAGGGTGAGTGTGCGCGGGCCCCGCGGCTGGACGGCCGGCTCCCGTGCCGACGTACTGGAGACGCCCAGAGCGACCCTCACCCCGGCTGAGGACGGGGCGTTCACGCTGGATCTCACCGGCTTCGAGGTGGCCACCGTCCTCGCCGAATCCGCGGACGGCCCCGCCGGGCCGGACGACGGTTCGACCACGCCGAGCCCCGGTATCGCCGCCCACGAGCCCGCCCAGCCGGTCCACACGCGCTACTGGCTGCACAACTCCGGCCCCGCCCCCCGCGGGAACATGCCCGTCGCGGTGTACGTCTCCCCTACCGCGCTCACCGCCTCCGGCCCCGTCACCGCCACCGTCCGGGTGAGTTCGGAGCTCACCGACGCTCCCGTGTCGGGGGCTGTGACCTTCGAGGTGCCGTCCGGCTGGACGGCCGAGCCGCCCGAACTGCCGTACGCGCTGGGCCCCGGCGGGTTCACGCTCTCGGAGGTGACGGTGACGCCGCCGCCCGACGCGACACCCGGCCGCCACTGGCTGGCCGCCCGCCTGTCCCACGGCGGTCAGGTGTACGAGGACGTCGTCGCCCTGGACGTGCCGGGCACGGTGCCGGAGGGCGAACCGGACGGACGTACGGGGCCGACTCTGGTGACCAGCCTGGGAGTCGAGAAGGTCACCGTGCGCGGGGGTGAGCGGGTGCGGGTCCCGGTGACGGTGCACAACACCACCCGGGGGCCGGTCGGCGGCACCTTGTGGGCGGTGTCGTCCTGGGGCACCTGGGCGGGGGTCTCGCCGGGCTGCCAGGGCTTCACCGTGGGCGCCGGGGAGCGGGCGGAGTACGGGATCGAGGTGGACGGCGCGGCGGTGCCACCCGGGTCGTACTGGCTGATGGCGAAGGTCGCCTGGAACGGCTGTGTCGCCTACACGGAGGCGGTCGCACTGGAGGTGACGCCGTGACACACGATCACGGGGACGCGGTGCACACGTCCCCGTCGAGTGCGGGCGGGGTGCACGCGGCCATGGTGCACGGCGAGGGCGTCGCCGGACAGCGGGTGGACGCCCTGCTCCAGGCCGTTCCGGCGCGCGACGGCCCGACCCGGCCCGAGGGCCTGGCAAGGGCCGAGCGGCAGCGCAGGCGGTGGGCGACGCAGGTGGTCGTCACGGACGAACTGGCCCGCCGGGCCTGCGCCGAACGCGGGCTGGCGCCACCGAGGTCGGTGCCGTCGTCGCAGGTGGTCACGGTGGACGGGGCCGACGTGGCGGACCTCGGCAGCATCGTCGCCGTGGCGCTGGTCCACTCCCCGGCCGCGCGCATGCTGCTGACCGAGCTGGAGAGCGAACAGGAGGTGCCCGAGACGGCTGTTCGCGACTACTACGACCGCAACCGCGACCGCTTCCTGACGCGGGAGGCGCTGCGCCGCGGTGTCGACCCCTACGGCGGTGCGGGGCCGGGGGACTTCCTGCCGTACGGGCACGTGCGCGAGGGCATCGCGCGCGAACTGCGCAGGTCGGCGGGCCGGCGGGCGTTCTTCGACTGGCTGGACCGGGCCAGGGCCGGGGTCGTGTACGCGCCCGGGCACGAGCACCCGGGCGACCCCTCGCACCCGGACCACGAGCACCGGCACTGATCGCCACTGATCGGCACCGGTCAACGGCCCGTCGGCGCACGGTACCGGCGGGTCGGCACCCGGAACCGAAACGCAACATGGCAAACCATTGACCTCCGATGAATTCTGGTCCACCTTTTCATCAATCGAAGTCCAAGTTGGTGATTTGAACCAGCAACGCTGGTCGCCAGGAGGGCAGCAATGAGCGCAAGACGACTGACCGGATCCCTGACCTGTCTCATCACCCTGTCGTTGGCCCTGGCGGGCTGCGGCCTGTCGGGGGGCGGCTCCAGCGACGGCAGTGAGGCCACGGTGGGCAATTGCAAGGTCGACAAGGCCAACGTCGGCTCCGGCAAGCTCTCCGGAGAGGTCAAGGGCAAGATCACCTTCCAGACGACCAACTTGAAGAAAGACTTCGGCGGGTTCTTCAACGGAGTGATCAAGGACTTCGAGAAGGCCAACCCGGGCACGTCGGTCAAGTGGATCGACGACCCGGGCGACGCCAAGTTCTCGGAGAGAAACGTCGCCAACGCCCAGGCGTGTGAGCTGCCCGACGTGATCAACCTGAACAAGGTCACCGCCACGGCCCTCACCAAGGCCGGCTATCTGCTCAACCTGGACGCGAAGGACCCCGAGGCGTCGAAGCCGTTCGTTAAGGCGTTCTGGGACTCCAGCGCCCTGAAGGACCCCTCCGGCAACGACATCCACACGGTGCTGCCCTGGTACACGGGCGGAATCAACCTGACGTACAACACCGAGATGCTGGAGAAGGCCGGGATCGACCCCAAGAAGCCGCCGACGACCATCTTCGGGCTGTTCGAGGACTACGAGAAGATCGCCAAATCGGCCAAGGGCAAGTACTACGCCACGATGGCCAACCCGATCTGGCGCCTCCCGGCCGACTGGCAGCAGATGGACATCAAGATCTACTCCGACGACGGCAAGTCCTTCGTCTTCGCCGACGACCCCCGGACCACCGAGTGGGTCGCCTGGATGAAGAGGCTCTACCAGGGCGGCGCCATGCCCAAGGACTCCCTGTCGTCCAGCGACGACCCGTCCACGCCCTACGGCAACGGCCAGGTGGCCTACGGATCGACGAACCCGAGCTTCGTGCGCTTCGTGAAGCAGAACAGCCCGTCGGTCTACACCAAGACCGGTGTGGGCCAGTACCCGTTCGACAAGCTCGGCCACACCTCCGGTGCCCCGCAGTACATATCGGTGGCCTCGACCAGCAAGAACGCCCCGACGGCACTCGCTTTCGCCAAGTTCCTCACCAACGCCGAGAACCAGACGGCCTGGTGCAAGGACCCGAACGTGGTGATCTTCCCGACGACCGCCGCGTCGCTGGACGACCCGTTCTTCCAGACGGTGGCCGGAAACGACCCCTTCGCCGAGGCCCGCAAGGTGGTCGCCGAGCAGCTCAAGACCGCCACCGCCGACGAGGTCGTCCTCTCCGACCCGCAGCGGAACGCGATCGTGGCCGAGGTCCAGCTGGCCATGCAGGGCAAGAAGAGCCCTGAAGAGGCAGTGAAGGACGCCCAGCAGAAGGCCAACGAGTTGCTGACGCAGGGCAGTTGACCGTGGTGACACAGATGGAGAAGCCGGCGGCCGGGCCGGATACGGTGAACATCGCCGTATCCCGCCCGGCCCCGGGCCGCCTGCGGCGTCTCGGCCGGGCGGTGCTGCCCGGCCCCGGACCGGACGCCAACGGCGCCGCCCTCTACCGCCGTTGGTGGCTGCCGTGGCTGTGGGCCCTCCCCGCCATCGTGTGCGCCGCGGTCTTCGGCGTGTTCCCGTTCCTCAACACCATCGTGCTGTCGTTCACCGACGCCAAGCCGCTCGGCGGCGCCGCGAACTTCGTCGGGCTGTCCAACTACACCCGCATGCTCGGCGACGACGACTTCTGGCTGGCCACCCGCAACAGCCTGCTGTACGCGGTGATCGTGGTGCCGCTGATGGTGCTGCTGCCGCTGCTGCTCGCCGTGCTGGTGGAGAAGAAGCTGCCCGGCATCGGGTTCTTCCGGTCCGCCTTCTACACGCCGGTGATCGCCTCGAGCGTGGTCGTCGGGCTGAGCTGGCAGTGGCTGCTCAAGGACGACGGACTGATCAACACCTGGCTGGAGAAGGCACATCTGATCAGGGATGCCATCCCCTTCCTGTCCGATTCGTGGCTGATCCTGCTGTCCGCGATGGGCCTGACGCTGTGGAAGGGACTCGGCTGGTACATGATCTTCTACCTCGCCGCCCTGGGCAACGTCTCGCGGGAGTTGCACGAGGCGGCGGCCATGGACGGCGCGGGCGCCGTGCGGCGTTTCTGGCACATCACCGTCCCGGGCGTGCGGCAGACGATGCTGCTGGTCGGCGTGCTCACCGGCATCGGCTCGCTGCGGGTGTTCACCGAGATCTACATGCTCGGCAGCCCCACCGGCGGCCCGGGCGGCCAGGCCCGCACCCTGCCCTTCTACATCCGCGACGTCGGACTCGATCCGCTCAGCGGCAACGCCGGGTACGGATCCGCGGTCAGCGTCGCCCTCTTCCTGCTGACCTTGGGCCTCACGCTGCTGGCACAGCGCCTCACCAGGGGAGATGAGGAATGACCACGAGCACCCCGGCCGCCACCGATGCCGCGGGCACCCCGGGCGCCACGAACGGCGGGGACACCCCGGCGGCCCCGCGGCCCGCGCGGCGGACCTTCCGCTGGCGGGACTACGGACGGCCCCGCGAGCTCGTGGTCCGCTATCTCCTGCTGCTCTTCGTGCTGGCGATCACCGTCGGCCCGCTGCTGTGGCAGTTGCTGACCTCGCTGAAGTCGACGACGGAGGACGTCTTCGGCGAGAACGCCACCCTCCTGCCGCGGCACCCGACGCTACGGGCGTACGAGCAGGTCTTCGACCAGGTGCCGGTGGCGACGTACATCTGGAACAGCGTGATCGTGGTGGTGCTGTCGCTCGTCAGCCAGCTGCTGTTCTCGACCATGGCCGGCTACATGCTCTCCAAGCCGGCATGGCGGGGCAGAAAGGGGGTCTGGCTGCTGCTGATCGCCTCGATGATGTTCCCCTTCGAAGCGATCATGGTGTCGCTCTTCCTCAGCATCCGGGACCTGGGACTGGTCGACAGTCTGGTCGGCGTGTGGCTCCCGGGCTTCGTCGGGGCCATCAACGTCCTCGTCATGCGGGCCGCGTTCCTCGCCGTCCCCCGGGAGATCGAGGACTCGGCCATGCTCGACGGGGCGGGGGAATGGCAGCGCTTCCGGCATCTGTACCTTCCGAGCGCCTTCGGTGCGATGTCGGTCGTCGCCATCAACACCTTCATCGCCGCCTGGGACGACTTCCTGTGGCCGCTGATCGTGCTGCGCTCCGAAGAGAACCTCACCCTCACGCTGGGTCTGGCCCGGCTGCAGACCTCGTCGTTCGGCTATGACCAGCGGGTGGTGATGGCCGGGTCGGTGATCTCCCTGATTCCGGTGCTGGTGCTGTTCGCGATCACGCAGCGGTGGTTCTACAAGGGCGTCTCGTCGGGGGCCGTGAAGTTCTGAGCGCCCGCGACGTCGTCTGCGCCACGAAGTAGGAGCGGAACGGCGGCCGACGCGGCCCGCGCCGACTCCGCGACCCGGACCTCCAGCGTTCCGGGCAGCACGGCCGTCTCCAAGTCGGCGCCGACCTGCGCGAGTTGGTCGGCGCCGAGGCGGAAGGTGATCGTGCGGCACTCCCCCGGAGCCAGCTCTACGCCCTGGAAGGCGCGCAGTTCCAGGGTGCGCGGCCAGACGGGGGTCAGCAGAGGGCGGATGTAGAGTTGGGCGACGCTACGGCCGTGGCGGCGCCCGGTGTTGGTGATGTCGACCTCGACGGTGTGCTGGCCGGCGGTGTACTGGCCGGCGGTGTGCCGGACCAGGCGCGGCGGGCCGTAGGCGAAGGTCGTGTACGACAGCCCGTGCCCGAAGGAGTAGAGCGGTTCGGCTCCCTCGTCCACGTACGTGCCGTACTCGATGTCCTTGTGGTTGTAGTAGACGGGGAGTTGGCCCGCCGAGCGCGGGACGGAGACGGGCAATCGGCCGGCGGGTTCCGCGTGGCCGAGCAGGACCCGGGCGATCGCCTCGCCGCCCCACGGGCCCGGGTACCAGGCGGTGAGCAGTGCGGCGGCGCGGTCCGCGGCCTCGGGCACGGCGTGCGGGCGCCCCTGGACGAGGACGACCACCGTCGGCGTGCCGGTGGCGGTGACCGCGTCGAGCAGGGCGTACTGGGCGGCGCCCAGCCGCAGTCCGGCGAGGTCGACGCCCTCGCCGCAGGTCATCTCGGAGACGGGGGTCAGCGCGGCGCCGTTGGCGGCGAAGTCCGTACCGGGCGCGCGGGCACTGCTGCCGCCCAGCACCAGGACGGCCAGGTCCGAGGCGGCGGCCAGGGCGACCGCCTCGGGAATGCCCGAACGGTCGTCCCCGGTGAGGGCACAGCCGCGGGAGTGACGGATGCCGACACTGTCGGGGGCCAGCCGGCGCAGTCCGTCCAGGACTCCGGTGCCCGCGCCGGGGCGTTGCGGGGCCGTGTAGTCGCCGAGTTGGTGGGCGGTGGTGGCGGCGTGCGGGCCCAGCACGGCGATGCGGGACACGGCGGGCGTGATGGGCAGGTCGCCGCCGTCGTTGTGGAGGAGGGTGACGGCGGCGCGGGCGAGGGCGGTGCTCAGCTCGCGACCGTGGTCCGGGTCCGGTATGGCCCGGTGTCCGGCGTAGGGCTGCTCGAACAGGCCCAGGCGGAACTTCAGACGCAGTACCCGGGCGACCGCGGCGTCCAGGGTCGCCTCGCTCACCAGCCCGCGCCGGACCGCCTCCTCGAGGTGGGTGAAACCCTCGTCCCACAGGCTCAGGTCGACCCCGGCGCCCAGCGCGAGGGCTCCGGCGGAGACCTTGTCGCCGGTGATGCGGGCCAGCCGGTCCACGGCCAGGCCGTCCGCCATGACCAGCCCGTCGAAGCCCCAGCGTCGGCGCAGCACGTCGGTGAGCAGGGCGCGGTTACCGGCGCACGGCAGGCCGTCTACCTGGTTGTAGGCGGCCATGACGGCGGCGGCTCCGGCGCGGATCCCGGCCCGGGCGGCGGGCAGGTGGATCTCGTGGAGCTCGCGCGGGCCGAGTTCGGACTCGGCGGAGTTGCGGCCGCCGACGGTGGCGCCCTGGCCTGCGAAGTGCTTCAGCACCACGGGTGCCTTGTCGGCGGCGAAGAACCCGTCCGCGCCGGCCGGCTCGCCCTGCATACCGCGTACCAGCGCCTCGGTGAGCCGGCCCGCCAGGTACGGGTCCTCGCCGAAGCACTCCTCGGTACGGCCCCAGCGGGGGTCGCGGGCGATGTCCAGCGCGGAGACGAGGGCGACATGGCCGCCGCGGGCGCGCAGTTCGGCCGCGGCGTGGGCGGCGGCCCGCTGGTACAGCGGGGGATCCCAGGTGGCACCGACGGTCAGGTTGACGGGCAGGACGGTGCCGTCGAGGGCCATGAGCCCGTGCGGCACCTCCTCGACGAACAGCGCCGGGATGCCGAGCCGACTTCGTTCGACGACATGCCGCTGGACGAGGTCGGCGAGGGCCGCGCCGTGCCCCGCGTCCGGTCCGGTGGAGTGGTCGACGCCCGACCAGGCGTCGGCGCGCAGCAGTCCGTAGAGAGCGCCGAGTCCGGCGAACCGCTCGGTCTCGGCGTACAGCGCCTCGGTGAGTTCGAAGCCGCCGTCGGGGGTTCGGCGGTAGGCGTCCCAGCCGTACATCCGCTGGTTGAGCTGTCCCGTCTTCTCCTTGAGGGTCATGCGGGAGAGCAGGTCGCGAACCCGGGCGTCGACGGGTGCGGTGCGGTCGCGGTACAGCGGGTGGTCGTCCTCGGCGCGAGCCGGATGTCCGGCCGGGGCGGCGGTGGCGGCCGCGTTTTCCGGAGTCGGCATGCGTCCGGTCCCTTTCGTGTGCGTACGGATGCTTGCCGCGGTCGTCCGGACACCGCGGTCGGGTCGCCCGGTCAGATACCGAGTCGGGCGAGCGCCACGGCGCCCGCGGAGCCGTCGGCCACCCAGTCGAGGGTGAGCCCCAGGGCGTCCAGACGGGCGGTGAGGAGCACGGTCAGCGGGCCGTCCGGTCCGAGCAGTCCTCCGGTGGCGACCACCCGCTCCCCCGGATGAGGCTGCAACGCCCTTACGGTCTCGGTCAGTTGGCCGACGGCTTCGACGAGGATCGCCTCGGCCGGGGGGTCCATGTCGCGGGCGGCTTCGGCCACCAGGGGCGCGAGCCGGGCCAGGCGAATGGGTTCCTCGGCCATGACGGCGGGGAGGACGTGTCTGCGGTAGGCCTCCCGCCGCGAACGGGTCCAGGCCGTGCCCTCGTAGGGGAGGACGTCCTCCGGCACGCCCAGGGCCCGCCCCACGGAGACGGTCAGCGCCGTCGGGGCGCCGCGCCCGTCCGCCGCGCGGAGGGCCGCCCGGACCGCGGCGCGCCCGATCCAGAAGCCGCTGCCGTCGTCGCCCAGCAGCCAGCCGTCGCCGTCCGCGACCGCCGTGCAGCCTCGACCGGAGATACGGGCCGCGACCGCGCCGGTGCCCGCCACCAGCGCGAGGCCGTCGGCGGGGTGACCGGGCGCGGACGCGAACGCCACCTCGATGTCGCTCCAGACGGCGACGGGCACGGGGGGAAAGCCCAGTCGGCGCAGTGCGGCGGTCAGGGCGGACCGCGCCCGGAGCCGGCCGGGCTCGTCGGCGGTCCCCGACGCGCCCGCGAATCCGCCCGCCACCGCCGCCACCCGGCCGCGCAGCCGCTCCGGCACGGCCCGGGCGACGGCTTCGGCGAGGTGGTCGGTGAGTCCGGGCTCCGCGACCGTCAGAGCGTTACCAGGACCCGAGGTGCCCTCGCCCGCCACGCTTCCGTCGTGGGTGGCCAGCACGGCGCGGGTGCGGGTGCCACCGGCGTCGAGGCCCAGCACATAGTCACCGCGATCCTGGTTCAAATCACTATTCATCGATGGCCATGGTGGTTGATACATTCGCCCAAGACAAGGCCCGACGGCCCGACGCTCCGAGGAGGACACCATCAGCGCTCCCCCCGCGTCCACCCCTCCCCCGCTCCGCTTCGGCGTCAACTACACACCGCGCCGCGGCTGGTTCCACTCCTGGCACGACTTCGACGCGGGACACGCCCGCGAGGACCTGGCGCAGATCGCCGGGCTCGGCCTCGACCACGTCCGGGTCTTCCACCTCTGGCCGCTCCTCCAGCCCAACCGCACCCTCATCCGCTCCACCGCGGTCGACCAGCTGGTGCGTCTGGTCGATCTCGCCGCCGAAACCGGTCTCGACGTCCTCGTGGACGGCGTCCAAGGCCATCTGTCCAGCTTCGACTTCTACCCGGAGTGGACCCGCAGCTGGCACCACCGCAACGTGTTCACCGACCCCGAGGCGATCGAGGCACAGTCGGAGCTGCTGCGCACGCTCGGCCGCGCGCTCGCGGGCCGCCCGAACCTCATCGGGCTCCAACTCGGCAACGAGCTCAACAACCTGGTCGAGCACAACCCGGTGACGGTGCGCGAAGTGGACCACTACCTCGACACGCTGCTCGCCGCCGCCCGGGAGGGCCTCGGCACCGGCGGTCTGGTCACGCACTCCGCCTTCGACGCGGCCTGGTACGGCGACGACCACCCCTTCACTCCCGGGGCCTCGGCCCGCAAGGGCGACCTGACCACCGTCCACCCGTGGGTGTTCTCGGGCGACTGCGCCCGCCGTTACGGCCCGCGCTCCCCGCAGGTGCTGCATCTCGCGGAGTACGGCGTCGAGTTGGCGAAGGCGTACGCCCAGGACCCGGGACGGCCGGTCTGGGTCCAGGAGACCGGAGCGCCCGAGCCGCACATCCCGGCGGCCGACGCCCCTGAATTCGCCCGCGCCACCCTGCTGAACGCGGCGGGGTGCGCGGGGCTGTGGGGGGTGACCTGGTGGTGCTCCCACGACGTGGACCGCTCCCTGGCCGACTACCCCGAACTCGAGTACACCCTGGGCCTGTTCGACTCCTCGGGTCGCGCCAAGCCGATCGCCGACGCCCTCGCCGGCACCGTCGCCGAACTGCGGGCCGAGCCGCGTGCCGTGCCGGCGCGGGAGACGGCCCTGGTGCTGGAGTGCACGCCGGCCACCCGCTCGGTGTCCGGTCCCGGCGGCACCTTCTTCGAGGCGTGGATGCGGCTGCGCGAGAAGGGTGTGCGTCCGGCGGTCGTCCTGGCCGAACAGGGGGAGGACGCCGCCCATCTGACGGCACGGGGCATCACCGAGGTCGTTCGGGCGTCCTGAGCGGAGCGTGCCGGGTCAGTCCCCGGCCAGCACCTCCGCCAGCGCGCGCAGGTTCACCCGTCCTCGCCCGTACGAGCAGAGTGCGTCGCCCTCCTCCGGCATCCCGGTGGACACGCGTACCGCGTCCGGCCGTCCCGCCAGCACGGCGTCCCGCACCGCCGACTGCCAGGGGTGCAGCCGCGCGTCGTACGTGGCCACGACCAGCGGCAGGCCCTCGGCGCGGCCCACGACGGTGGTGACGAGTCCCGCGAGGTCGGCGGGCGGCCCGGGGACCGCCGTACCGGTGGCCGAGGGGTCCACGGCGGCCAGTTCGGTCAGCAGGTCCTCGCCGCCCCAGTTGAGCGCGGGGTGCGGCGGCGGGAACAGGTCGACGACATGGGCACCGCGTGCGGGCGGCGGCACGGGACGGCTCCGCACTGCCCGACGTGCCGCCTCCAGCCCGGCCGAGGCATCCCATCCGGGGACGTCGACCGCCGCGGTCGCGTACCGCTGGGCCAGCCGCCGCACCCGCCCCGCGGCCTGGGTCACGCGTTCCCCCGACAACGCGCCGCCGGCCAGCGCGTCGAGCACCGCGTCGCGGCAGGCCAGCGTGGTGTCGAGGTCGGGTACGGCGACGATGATTTGGTCGGCGCCCGCGGCCAGGGCGAGGCGCGCGCCCGCGGCCTCGCCGTAGTGGTCGGCGATCGCCTTCATCTCCAGGGCGTCGCTGACCAGGACGCCGTCGAAGCCGAGTTCGTCCCGGAGCAGTCCGCTCAGCACGCGGGGGCTCAGGGTGGCGGGGTGGTCGGGGTCCAGTGCCGGGAAGACGACGTGGGCGCTCATCAGCATGGGCACGCCCGCGTCGACGGCCGCCCGGAAGGGGTCGAGGTCGCGGTCGATGGCGCCGTAGGGCCGTGGGTCGACGGCCGTCTCGTGATGGCTGTCGGTGACGGTGCCGCCGTGACCGGGGAAGTGCTTGGCGCAGGAGGCGATGCCGCGCGCCTCGGTGGCGGCGATCCAGGCGCGCAGATGGCGGGAGACCAGCTCGGGGTCGGCGCCGAAGGAGCGGGTGCGCACGATCGGGTTGTCGGGGTGGTGCTGGAGGTCGGCGACGGGGGCGTAGGAGGCGGTGATGCCGAGGGAGGCCAGGTGTCCGGCCAGGGCGTCGGCGCAGCGGGCGGTGAGCCGGGGGTCGTCGGCGACGCCGAGCGCCCCGCAGCCGGGGACCTCGGGGGCGCCCGCGCTCACCAGGTGGCCGATGCCGCCGCCCTCGTTGTCGATGGCCACCAGCAGATCGGGCCGGATCGAGCGCAGGGAGTCGGTGAGGGCGCGGACCTGTTCCGCGTCGCGCACGTTGCGCGTGAACAGGATGACCCCGCCCAGCCCGCGCTCGATCAGCCGCTTCAGGGTGTCGGGTACGGCCGTGGTGCCGTGGAACCCGGCGACCAGGCAGCGGTGGGCGGCTTCGTCCAGGTCGGCGGGAAGAGCGGGGCCGGCGGGTGCGTGCGCGGAGGGGATCACCTCCGGAATCCTCTGGCTCGACAAGCCGGAAGTCAATAAGGAGATGGATCGTTGATTCATGGATCGTCGATTCGAAGACCCGCCGGCGGCCCCCGGGCGGGTTCGTCAGCGCACGAGGCAGGGGCGTTTGCTGTCGAAGGTCCAGTCCTCGACGAGGTACCGCATGGCCACGGTGTCGTCACGCTCCGACAGCTTCTTCTCCCGGTAGAGCTCATGGGCGGCGAGGAGCCGGTCCCGGTCGAGCTGGATGCCGAGGCCCGGGGTGTCCGGGACGGCGACCTCGCCGCCGCTGATCACGGGCGGTTCGGTGGTGAGGCGTTCCAGGCCCTCCTGCCAGATCCAGTGCGTGTCCAGGGCGTTGTACTCGCCCGGGGCGGCTGCCCCGCAGTGGGCCATCATCGCGAGCGAGATGTCGAAGTGGTTGTTGGAGTGGCAGCCCCAGGTGAGCCCCATCGCGTTGCAGAGCTGGGCCACCCGCACCGAGCCCTGCATGGTCCAGAAGTGGGGGTCGGCGAGCGGGATGGAGACCGACTGCAGCGCGAGCGCGTGGGTCAGCTGCCGCCAGTCCGTCGCGATCATGTTGGTGGCGGTGGGCAGCCCGGTGGCCCGGCGGAACTCCGCGAGGATCTCCCGGCCCGAGTAGCCGGCCTCCGCCCCGCACGGGTCCTCGGCGTAGGCGAGCGTCCCGAGGAGCGGCCGGCACAGTTCGACGGCTTCGCCGAGCGACCACGCGCCGTTCGGGTCGAGCGTGATCCGGGCCTGCGGAAAGCGCTCCTTGAGCGCCCGTACCGCCTCGACCTCCTCGGCGCCCGTCAGGACGCCGCCCTTGAGTTTGAAGTCACGGAAGCCATAGCGGTCGTAGGTGGCCTCGGCCTGGCGGACGATCGTCTCGGGGGTCAGCGCCTCCTCGTGCCGGATCCGGTACCAGTCGACGGCCGAGTCGGCTTCGCGGGTGTACTCCAGGTCCGTCCGGTCGGGGTCGCCGACGTAGAAGAGGTAACCGAGGACCCGTACCGTGTCGCGCTGCTTTCCGTCACCGAGGAGGGCGGTGACGGGGACCTCAAGGTGCTGCCCCAGCAGGTCCAGGAGGGCCGACTCCACGGCGGTGACCGCGTGCACCGTGGTCCGCAGGTCGAAGGTCTGCTCGCCCCGGCCGCCGGAGTCCCGGTCGGCGAACCTGTCCCCGATGGCGCGCAGGACGCGCTTGTAGTCACCGACGCGGGCGCCGACGACGAGCGACTCCGCGTCCTGGAGCGTCCGGGTGATCTTCTCCCCGCCGGGTACCTCGCCCAGTCCCGTGCGCCCTTCGGAGTCCTCGACGACGACGACGTTCCGGGTGAAGTACGGGCCGTGCGCGCCGGAGAGGTTGAGGAGCATGGAGTCCCGGCCGGCGACCGGATAGACGGAGAACGCGGTGACGGTGGGCTGGCTCAAGACAGGTCTCCTTCTGAGTAAGGCCAGGGGCTGGGAGTGGTCACAGGCTGAGGGCGTCGAGCGTCCATTCCAGGGCCAGTACGCCGCCGAGGCCGAGGATCGCGAGCACCGTCGTGTAGGAGGTGCGCGCCTTGATCGCCTCGACGACGGACAGGTTGAAGTACTCCTTGAACATCCAGAAGCCCGGGTCGTTGACGTGCGAGAGGGCGATCGAACCGCAGGAGACGGCGAGCACCATGACTTCCGGGTGGACTCCGCTGCCCACGAGCAGCGGCAGCACCACGCCGGAGGCCGTGACGACGGCGACGGTCGCGGAGCCCAGGGCGACGCGGAGGATGACCGCGATGAGCCAGGCGAGGACGATGGGTGAGATGGACCAGCCGTCGGTGGCGTCCTTGATGTAGTCGGAGATCCCGCCGTCGACGAGAACCTGTTTGAAGGCTCCGCCGGCACCGATCACGAGCAGGATCATCGCCATCGCCTGGGCGGCCGACCGGCACGACGCGCTGACGTCCTCCAGGCTTCGGCCGATCCGGGGGCCGAAGGCCCAGATCGCGACGAGCAGGGTCAGCAGCAGGGCGATCGGTGCGGAGCCGATGAAGGCGACGAAGTGCAGCGCGGGGCCGTCCGACGAGGCGGCCATGTCGGTGACCGCGGCTCCGGCGATCAGTACGACGGGCAGCAGGGCGACGGAGAGCGACCAGCCCATGCCCGGCATCTCCTCGTCGGTGAAGACGCGTTCGCTCACCAGGCCCTTGGGGATGGAGGGGCTCATCTCCCGCACGAACGGGAGCCGCGGCCACACCAGGGCGATCAGCGCCCCGATGGGGACGGCGATGAACAGGCCGTAGAACAGGGTGAGTCCGACGGAGGCGTTGAAGGTGGCGGCCACCGCGGTGGGGCCGGGGTGGGGCGGCAGGAAACTGTGCATGGTGGACAGCGCGATCGACATCGGGAGCCCGACCCACAGCAGGTTCGCGCCGGTGACCCGCACGATGGTGAACGCGACGGGCACGATGATGACGAAGGCGACCTCGTAGAACATCGTGACGCCGATGAGCATGGCCGTCAGCACCATGGCGACCTGGACCCAGCGTGGGCCGCAGATCTCGACGAGCCGGCCGGCCACCCGTTGTGCGGCGCCGGAGTCTCCCATCACCCGGCCGACCATGGCGCCCAGTCCGATGGTGAGCATCGTGTCGCCGATCTGTCCCCCGATGCCCTCCGAGAGGACGTCCGGTATCTCGGCCACCGGGATGCCCTGGACCAGGGCCACGCCCACGGCCACCAGGAGGAGGGCGGCGAAGCCGTTGAGCTTCAGCTTCGTCATGAGGAAGAGCAGGATCAGCACGCTGATCCCGACCACCACGAGCGGCATGTGTCAGTTCCCCTTCGAACTGTGCTCCCCCAAGAAGATGAACTGTCTTCATATGAAGACAACGTCTATGTATGAGGATGGAGACTATGGTTGTGGACGATCGGGGTCAATGGGTGTGCGGGGAGGGATTGTTGAGGACCAGGCCGGCGGGCGGGGCCGCGGCACTGGCTCTACGATTCGGCCCATGGCGCTAAGTGGGGGCGTTCCCGAGGTGAAGTCGGCGGTCCGTACCGTCGCCGTGCTCGAACTGCTCGCCGCACGCGGCGACCGGCCCGCGCGACTGCGGGAGATCTCCGAGGAGTTGGGCGTACCGCGCAGCAGCATGTACGCGCTGCTGCAGACGCTCGTCGACCACGGCTGGGTGCGCACCGACGCGACCGGGTCCCTCTACGGCATCGGGATCCGAGCGCTGCTGACCGGTACCAGCTATCTGGACGGCGACCGGCGGGTGCGGATGGTCCGCCCGTATCTCGACGAGGCGTCGGACGCGTCCGGCGAGACCATCCATCTGGCCCGGCTCGACGGTTCGGACGTGGTCTACCTGGCCACCCGGGAGTCCCACGAGTACCTGCGCACCATCAGCCGGGTCGGACGCCGGGTTCCGGCCCACGCCGGCGCGCTGGGCAAGGCCCTGCTCGCGGAACGCGACGACGACGAACTGCCGCTGCCGGACGGCCCGTTGCCCGCACTCACGGAGAACACCCACACCGATCGCGCCGGCCTCATCGCCGATCTGGGCGCAGTGCGCGAACGCGGCCATTCGATCGACCGCGAGGAAACGGTGCCCGGCATCGCCGGCTTCGGCTTCGCCCTGCGTTACGACACACCCGCCGTGGACGCCATCAGCTGCTCGGTGCCGGTGACGCGACTGACCGCCGCGCACGAGCAACGGATCGTCTCGGTCATGCGGGAGATCCGGACGAAGATCGAGTCACTGCCGCCGCCCGGCTCCCGCGAACCCGACTGGCGCTGACGGGCCCGAACACGGGGCAGGCGCCGCCACAGGGAGGTTCCGTCAGGGTGCCCGGCGGTCTCCGCGCCGCAGACCTACCGCCCGGCCGGTCCTCCGCCGGCGGGGGCTCCGTTGCGCTGCTCGAGCCGCTCGACAACGGGCTCGCGGAGGCGGTACGCGGGCACGAGCGCCGGAGCGGGAGCGCCCACGTCGACGCCCGACGGCGGTCGCGTGCGGTGATTCTGTCCGCGCCGCGCCCCGGCGGTTCCCCACCAACCATCGGCGGTCGCGTGCGGGGGCCCTTCCGCACCACGCCCCGGCGTTCCGCTGCCAACCGTCGGCGGCTGATGCGGGAGCCCGCCGGTCAGACCCGGTAGCGGCGCAGGGCCGGGGTCGCCGCGGCCAGGACCAGCGTGGTGGCGACGACGAGGGCGCCACCGCCCGCGACGGCCGCGCGCGGCCCGAACACCGAGCCCGCGGTACCGTGCAGGACGTCGGCCAGCCGCGGTCCGCCCACGACGACCACCGTGAAGACGCCCTGCATCCGGCCACGCATCTCGTCCGTCGCTGCCGACAGCAGGATCGCCCCGCGGAACACCATGGAGACCATGTCGGCGACCCCCGCGGCGGCCAGGAAGACCACGGCCACCCAGAGGCTGCCGCTCAGGCCGAAGCCCGTGATCGCAGCGCCCCAGGCAGCCACCGCCGCGAGCACCATCAGGCCGTGGCGGCGGGCACGGGAGAACACGCCTGACACCAGCCCACCGACGACCGCACCGATGGGGATCGCCGCGAACAGCAGGCCGAGCGCGAGGCCTTCGCCGTAGGGCGCGTACGTCTCGGCCGCGAGTTGCGGGAACAGGGCCCGGGGCATGCCCAGGACCATGGCGATGATGTCGGCGAGGAAGGACAGCAGCAGCACCTTGTGCACCGCGATGTAGCGGAAACCGGCGGCGATCTCCCGCAGACCGGCACGCCGGGAAGCGGCGTTGGTCAGCGGTGGCAGGGCGGGCAGCCGCGCCACCGCCCACAGCGTGAGGCACAGCGCCAGTGCGTCGATCAGATACAGCTCCGGCAGACCCACGACGGGGATCAGCGCGCCGGCGAGCAGCGGCCCGGCCACCAGCCCCGTCTGCATCACGGTGGAGCCGAGCGCGTTCGCCGCCGCCAGTTCTTCCGCCGGGACCAGCCGGGCGATGGAGGCGTTGCGGGCCGGGGAGTTGAGGCCGAAGAACGCCTGCTGCAGGGCGAGCAGGGTCATCAGCAGCGCCACGGAGTCGAGCCCGGCGGCGGCCTGGACCCAGAAGAGCAGCGAGGTGACGGCGATCCCGGCGTTGGTGATCAGGAGCAGTTTCCGCCGGTCCATGCTGTCGGCGACCGCTCCGCCCCACAGTGCGAAGACCACCAGCGGGAGCAGGCCCGCGAGGGAGGCGTAGCCGACCCAGGCCGAGGACTGGGTTATGTCGTAGATCTGCTTGGGCACCGCCACGGCGGTGAGCTGGCTGCCGACGGCGGTGACGATGGTCGAGGACCACAGCCGGCGGTAGGCCGGGCGCCGCAGCGGGCGCGTGTCCATCGCCCACCGCCGCCAGCCCCGGGGTCTGTCGGCCGGCGCGTCCGCGGACTGCCCGCCGGTGCCGTGCGCCTCTTCGTCGTGGTCGGTGCCGCTCCTGCTGCTGTCCAACGGGCTTCCTGGTTGCTGATTACATCTATCAGGACCGGCCCACTATCCCCCATCCGGCCGTGATCCCGTTCTGTTGCCCGTTGCGTGGACAGCCGGGCCGCGGAGTGGCGCCGAACGCCGGACCGGAGAGGGGAAGAGTGCGGGGAGGGGCGCCCGCGAACCCCCGGCCAGGTGGCCCCCAGGCGCGCGAGCCCGTGACGCGCGTAGCCCGTGGCATGCGTAGGCCGTGGCGCGCGTGGCCCCCGCCCGCTCCGCGGCCCTCGTCAGTGCCCCGCCTGCTGGAACCCGACGGCGCTCACGTTCGGCATCACCGTGCTCGTCACCCGGTAACGGCCGTTGGGAACGTGGTGGGACCTGGTGATGTGCACGGCCGGCGGGCCGGCCCACTCATAGCCCTGCTTCTCACCGTGCCGGACGAGGCTGTCGGTGAGTTCCTGTCCGACGCGGCTGCCCTTGCGGGTCAGTTCGTCGTGGACGGATTCGGCGAGTTCGACCTCGTAGGCGTTGGGAACCACGACCCGGCTCTCGCTGCACACCACGGCGTTGCCGTCGCATTCACGCCGCAGCGCCTGGAGGAGTTCGACGGGTTCCCTGGTGAAGAACTGTGCCAGTAGTGCCCCTTCCATACGTTCGAGGGCCTGTTCCCACACGGTGAGCGTGCTCATCGGCGGTCACTTCTCCTCGAAATCGTCCGGGTGCAGATGCGCCTCCTCCAGCGCCTCACGCAGCGTGCGCCCGCTGGCGCCCTGCGACTGCGGCTTCTGGTCCGTGCCGGAGCCGGGCTCCTGCAGGACCTCGTCGGTAGTGCCGGTCTTCGGCCGGTTCTCTTCGGGAACGGTCATGGCGAAACGGATCCTTGCCTGTCGTATCGCGTGTCGTGCGGTTTCCGCGGCCGGGTTCCCGTAAGACGGGGACGCACTCCCGGCAGCCGTACCCGTCCGGTGATCGTTTTGTAACGGCCCTGACCAGCATTGACTGTGGGCTATGTTGAACCCTTGCGGGAGAGGGAGGAAGGAGGCGGTCCGTGGCATCGCCGCAGCAGGCACGCGCACAGGCTTCCACGATCACCTCGGGCAAGACCGCCCCGGACGCCGGCGCCGCTCCCACCTCACAGCTCAGGGAACTCTTCGACGGACCCCGGCTCTCCCCCGGCCAGCGTCGTATCGCCCAGTATCTGATCGAGCACATCACCGAGGCCGCGTTCCTGTCGATCACCGATCTCGCCGACCGGGTCGGGGTGAGCCAGCCGTCGGTGACCCGGTTCGCCGCCGCCATCGGCTTCAGCGGCTACCCCGCACTGCGGGAGAGGCTCCAGGCCATCGCGCTCAGCACGCTCGGCAGCACCCCGGGCACCGCCGCGGAGCACCGCAGCAACGAACTGCAGGCCGCGGTGGACGCGGAGATCGAGAACCTGGAGAACCTGAGGCGGGACTTCGCCGACCCGGACCAGGTGATCGCCGTCGGCCGCGCGCTGTCCGAGTCGACGCCGCTGACCGTACTGGGGCTGCGCATCTCCGGTTCGCTCGCCGAGTACTTCGCCTACGCCGCGCGGCGCATCCACCCGGACGTGCGGCTGGTGACCCGGGGCGGGAGCGTCGCCTTCGACGCGCTGCTGCAGTCACGCGCGGCGGGCGGCACCTGGCTGCTGGCCTTCGGGATGCCCCGGCACGCGCAGGAGACCCTCAGGGCCATCCAGGTCGCGCGGGAGGCGGGGCTGAAGGTGGCCCTGGTGACCGATCTGGCGCTGGGCCCGCTGGCCGACGAGGCCGACGTCACCTTCGCCACCGGCACCGGCTCCCGGCTGGTCTTCGACTCCTACGCCGCACCCGTGGTGATGTGCGCGGCGCTGCTCCAGGCCATGACGGACGCCGACCCGGAGCGTACGCAGGCACGCCTGGAGGAGTACGAACAGGTGGCCGAGCAGCACCACTTCTTCTTCAAGGACTGAACGGCGGGGCCGTTGACCGCGGAACGCGTTCGCCCGCCCTGTCAACAACCGACCCGCCCCTCCCCGAGAACTTCCCACATCAACCTCGAGCGGCGACCATCGAGCGGCGACCAGATCCTCCCGGGCACCCCACGGCCCGACCGGAAGCGGCCGGGAAAACGGCCGGTCGGCGCCGGACCAGACCTCGCCACCCCCAGGAACGCGCCTTTGCCGCAGGTCGGCACAATCGCTTACTGCTACCCCCGCCACCACCCCAACACAGGACGATTCATCCCACATCACTCATGAATGTTTTCATGTCCTTGCCTACTCGACGGTATATATAAATACTTCTTGCGAATCACGGGCATCCGGCCTCGTCAGCTCCTACCCACTGGCGTTCCGGGCGCTCGGACGGGTCCCGTCCTGTGCGGGCGCCCGTGGTGACGGCCCCGGCCATCCCCTAGGCCGGGGCCGTCGCGATGCCCTGTCCGTTGCCGCTGCACCGTAGCTCCCCGGAAGCGATCACCATGGCTCTGACGACGACGTACTCCCCGATCAGCTCCGACTGGCCGTGCCAGGTCAAGACCCCCGGCAGCTACGACTGGGAGCGGTCGGCGGTCAAGTGGCTGCGCGAGCTCGTGCCGGCGCGCTACGCCAGCTATCCGGCGTTCCTGCGCCACCCGGTACTGCTCGCCCGGCACGCCCAGATCCAGGTGCAGCACGAGATCCGCGTGGCCCGTACGGCCCTGCAGACGGCACGGGCCGAGCTGCCGAGGATCGGCATGCCGGAGTCCGTCATCGAGCACACCGTGAAGCTCTACGCGGCCGAGGTCCTCCAACTGCAGCACATCGCCCGCAGCATCAGGGCGGTGTCGCAGGCGCTGGTGGACAGCAACACGGCACGCACACCTCACTGAGCGGCGGCCTCCCCGGGCGCCTCCGTCCCGGCACGGCGCCGGGAGGTCCACAGACCGGTCGCGGTGGTCACTGCGAGGACCAGCACGATGAAGCCGAGCGAGAACGGGATGCTGATCTCCGGTACGTGCACTCCTGATTCGTGCAGCGCGTGCAGCACCAGCTTGACGCCGATGAAACCGAGGATGACCGACAGTCCGTGGCCGAGGTCCACCAGCCGCTCCAGCAGGCCGCCGATGAGGAAGTACAGCTGGCGCAGGCCCATCAGGGCGAAGGCGTTGGCGGTGAAGACGAGGTACGGGTCCTCGGTCAGGCCGTAGATCGCGGGGATGGAGTCGACGCGAACAGCACGTCCGTCGAGCCGACCGCGAGCATCACCACCAGCATCGGCGTGATGACGCGCTTGCCGTTCTGCTTGATCCACAGCTTGGTGCCGTGATAGCGGGTCGGCGACCCCGAACGGCCGTTCGACCGCCTTCAGCAGCTTGTTCTCCTGGTACTCCTCCTGCGCACCCGCCCGGGCGTCCTGGATCAGCTTCCACGCGGTCCAGATGAGGAAGGCGCCGAAGAGGTAGCAGACCCACGAGAAGGCCGAGATGATCGCGGCGCCGGCCGCGATGAACACCGTGCGCAACACCAGGGCGACCAGTACGCCGACCATGAGCACGCGCTGCTGGTACTCGGGCGCGAATCCCGCGAAGAACTCCCCCGCGGGCTGCGCGCCGGAGAGGCCCAGCAGACCGAGTCCGAAGGCGACGGCCAGGGCGACCCAGACGGAACTCCAGATGCCCGCCTTCCTGAGGGAGACCTCATGGGGGCTTGCGTCCGATGAAGAAATCCACGGCGATGAGCGCGCACAGTCCGGTGACCGTCAGCGCCCAGACGCCCAAGGACACGTTCACTGTTCCTCCTGGGGCAGTGCGACCAGTCGACAGCGTTGTCACCGAGCGTGGGCGCTTCCACCCCCTGCGGGTAAACCAGGGATCAGGTTCAGGTAACGGTGCGCTTCCGGCGACAGGAGTCCCCACCGCCCTGGCCGTCGCCACCGGTCGAGCCTTCCAGCGTAAATTCCGGATGACGAGCTGTGATCGGACACATCGGTTTGTGACATGCTCGTCGCGTGACGAGCGAGTCCGCCATCCCCGGGGGGCCGGGCCCCTTGCCCGACGTGGTCGCGTTGGCCAAGGTAGTGGCCAAACAGCGCGCCGAGCTGGCTGTCCTGCGTGACCAAGTGGCCGCATCGGCCGTGGTGGAGCGGGCCAAGGGCGCCCTGATGGCACTGACCGGGTGTCCGGCGGACACTGCCCAGGAGGAACTTGCGCGCCGGGCCGCGGCACAGGGTCGAAGCCTGATCGAGGAGTGCTGGGTCACGCTCGGGAGCATCCGCGTCGGCACCCCGGCGGGCGCCGCGAGCACCGCGCCCTCCAACGCCCGCACCCCCGCGGGCGACGCGAGCACCGCATCCTCCTCGGCCGGCGCGAGCACCGCGCCTTCCACCGTCCGCACCCCCGCGGGCGACGCAAGTACCGCGTCCTCCACCTCCGGCGTGGCCGGTGCGCGGACGGCGTCCGGTGGCTCCCGCAGCGGCTCTCTCCGGGAGGGCGGCTCCTCGGCGACACCCGAGTCCGCACCCGGTGGGCCGGGCACGGCCGCGGAGGGGGCTCGTGGCGACGGGCACGCGGAGGTGCTGCGCCGGATCGGCGAGGCCCTGCTGAGGGTGCGTACGCCCCAGGACCTTGCGGGGTGTCTGCTGGAGCTGCTGGCGGATCCGGTGGGCGCCGACGCGGTCATGGTGTTCTCGGCCGGGCGCTCCGGGGGCCTGGAGCTCGTCGGGCACGCGGGTATCGGCGAGACGCTCGCCACGCAGTGGGCGCAGGTGCCGCCGCTGAGCGGTATCGCGGCACTGGAGGTCATCCGGACGCAGGCCCCGTGCTGGCTGGAGAACCTCGAGCGGGACCGGAAGCAGTACCTGCTGATCGGCGATCCGCCCGAGCGCTGGCGTTCCCGGGCGTGGCTGCCCGTGGTCACCGGCGACGCGGTCACCACGTCGTTCGGGATCCTGCGCACGCGGGACGAACCGTTCACACCGTCCGTCCGGAGCCTGCTGCTCGAAGTGGCCCGGCTGTGCGCGGGCCGGATCCAGTCATTCGACACCTCCTACGAGCGGGCCGCCGGCCAAGTCGCGGAGCTCGTCCAGTCGGTGTTCGAGACGCTCGCGGAGCCGGCGGTCCTGCTCACCCCGCTGCGTTCGCCGTCCGGGGCGGTGGAGGACTTCCGGATCGACGCGGCGGCGCCGCGGTCCGTGGACATCGCCGGGCGCCGCGGCCGGGAGCTGGTGGGCCTGCGCGTCCTGGAGTGCTACCCCACGGTCGCGGGCGAGCCGCTGTGGCAGGGATATCTGGACACCCTGCGCACCGGCGAACCTTACGAGGCTGAACCCTTCGAGTACCAGGAGGTCGTCTCCGGCGTGCCGGAGTCCTCGACGTACTCGGTGCGCGCCGTCCGGTTGGGCGACGCGCTCGTGGTCACCTGGGTCCGCCACGACCCCTCCGACCGCCAGGAGCAGCGGCTGGCCGACGTGCAGCGGCTGGGCAACCTCGGCTGGGCGGACTGGAACCTGGTGACCGGGCGGATCAACTGGTCGCCGCAGGTCTTCACCATCTTCGGCCGTCCCACCGAACTCGGTCCAATACCTCTCACCGGATTGCCCGACCATCTGCTGCCCGAGGACGCCGCCCTGGTCGGCCGCGCCCTCCAAGCGCTGCTGCGCGAAGGACGGCCCGTCGACGTTCCGTTCCGCATCAGGTCCACCACCGGGACCCGGCACCTGCGGTTCGTCGCCGAGACCGTCACCGACGCAGACGGCACACCCGTCGAGGTGCACGGGTTCGTGCAGGACCTCACGGCGCAGCGCAGCGCGGAACTCGCACTGATCGAAAGCGAACGCGCCATGCTCACCCAGCACGGAGTGCTGCAGGCCGAACGGACGCTCGCCGCCCGGCTGCAGCACGCGCTGCTTCCGCTGCCCCGCAGACCGCAACTGCTGGCGGGACTGCGCGTCGACATCGCCTATCTGCCCGCCCAGTCGGGCATCCACGTGGGCGGGGACTGGTTCAGCGCCATCGAACTGCCCGACGGCTCGGCGCTGTTCGTGGTGGGTGACGTCGCCGGGCACGGGATCGACGCGGTCGCCACCATGGCCCAGCTCCGGTTCACCGCGAAGGGCATGGTCATCACCGGCTCGTCGCTCACGGGGGCGCTGGCACGGCTCAATTCGCTGCTGCTGCACACCCGTGACACCAACGCCACGGCGACCATGGTCCTGGCCCGTTACACGCCCGAGGAGCGGCGTCTGGTCTGGGCGCAGGCAGGACACCCGCCGCCGCTGCTGCTGCGGGACGGCGAGGTCCGCTATCTGCCGCGCCCCAGCGGCATGCTGCTCGGCGCGACGGCCGCGCCCTCCTTCGCGGAGGCCGAGTGCCGCCTGGAACCCGGCGACCGTCTGCTGTTCTACACCGACGGTCTGGTCGAGCGGCCCTCCGAGGGCATCGACCGGGGCTTCGAACGTCTCGCGGAAGCCGCGGGGAGCCTCCGCACCGCCGGGACGGAGCCGCTCCACGTGCTGCTGGACCGGATGCTGGAGGGCGAGCGCCGCGACGACGTGTGCGTCCTCGGCCTCCATCTCCCGGCGGACGACGCAGGGGGCCGTCCATGAGAACCGCTCCCGTGGGAATCCGAAACTGAGACGACCGGTTCTGCGGCGGGGAGGACATGACAGATGGATTCCGGGACATGGGTGGTCGTCCTCGTGGTCGCCGCTCTCGCCGCGGCGGTGCTCGCGGTGGCGGTGACGGTGCTGATACGGCTGGTCCGTACCCGTCGTGAACTGCGCCGCGCCGGGCTGCCGTCGGGACCGCGCTGGGTGTTCTGGGGTGCCGTCCTCTATCTGGTGCTGCCCGCCGACCTGCTGCCCGACCCCGTCTATCTCGACGACATCGGCGTTCTGCTGCTGGCCCTGAGGTCGATGCGATCTTCCGCCGGGTTGCCGGGCGTACGCGATGACGGTTCGGGTACCCGCAGCCGGGACCGAACCGTGTGACAGCGTCAGGCTACTTGGGAGGAAACCGTGTTGATGGCCCACCCCGTACTCCTGCAGCAGCTCGTCGAGCAGTACGAGACCCTGCGCACCCTGCACGCCGAGAACGGGGACACGGAGGTCCGGCAGCGCCTGGACGACGTGGCGTACAGCCTGTGCGTCGCGACCGGTACGCACGACGTGGACGCCGCGCTCATCGCGGCCCGTCACCGGCTGCCCGGGGCACGCACGTTCGACGACTCCGTGGTGGCGCCCTGACGTCCAGCGGGGTTCCGCACAATCTCTGGTGCGGCGCTCAGCGCGGTGCCGACGCCTCCCGGTGCAGGTCCTCCAGGGCGTCCAGGACTACGGTGCGCTGGTGCCACTCCAGCCACCGGCCGGCCTGCGCAGCGATGCCTTCGAGCTGCCGGGCCTGGCTGTCCGTCAAATCGCGTAGGGGCCCGGGCTGGTGGAGGGAGAAGACACCCACGCAGTGACCGGAACCGCCCATCATGGGGACGCTGTGCGCCACCCGGCTGCCCGTCGCGAGGATGACCTCGCGGGCCGGTTCGCTGAACACCGGCTCGGTGGCGATCTCCGAGGTGACCCGGACGCCCCGCTCGGCCGCGAGGGCGCAGGTCGTCCGCTTGTCGTCGACGAGGGCGAAGAAGTCCAGGAACTCGGCGCTGAACCCGCGTTGTTCCTCGAGGCGCAGACCGCCCAGGCCCTGGTCGACCAGTTGCAGGTTGCCCATCTCGGTGTCGGTGACGGCCAGGGCACTGGCCAGGACGGTGCGCAGCACGGTACTGCGGTGGAGGCGGTCCGGCCGCGTGCCGGGCAGGAACCGGAGCGTCGGCGACGGCCGGCGCGCCCGGCGCGGGAACCACTGCTGGGCGCCGGCCTCGGGGCGCGGTGCGGACACCACCGCCGCGGCGAGGCTCCGCAGCTTCACGTTGTGCCGTTGCGAACTGCCCCTCATGAGCAGGAACGCGACGTCCGCGTCCGGCAGCCGGTAGCGCTCCTGGAGGATGCCCTGGGCCTGGGAGATCAGCGGGTGGGAGCGCGCCTTGCCGCGCAGTTCGCGTACCTCGCGCCGTAACCGCTCGATCTCCCGGCGCAGGTCGTCTCTCTCGGACGGGTGGAGCGCTCCGCCCGAGGAGGTGGGGTCGTTCTCGTCATGCCGGGCCGGGTTCTCTGCCACGCTGTTTCTGCCTCTCTCATGTTCGGCCGACCGGTCGACGATCTCGGTCCGCCGCTCGGGCGATCAGTTCGCCGTCGCCGCGCTCCTGCCCACATTCCGCCCGCACAGCCCCCGCACCGGGGAAATCGTCCGCGTGACGTGCTTCGGCCGCTCGTACGAATTGGGGAACATGAAGCGCGGCTTCCGGGGTAGCCGCAGGAGCACGAAGCTTTGACCGGACGGACCGTGCGTTGCGAGGGAGGGGTCATGAGCACCGCCATGAGCTGGTCGCAGAACCTCAGTGAGACTGCGGAGGCCACGACGGGTGCGGAGGTTGAGGAGCTGCCCGGGATCGAGGAGCCGATGAAGGTCGCTCCCCGGGACGCGCGGGAACTGTCGCGGCAGTTCTTCCAGCGCCTCACCGAACTCGAGGAAGGAACGCACGAGTATCAGTACGCGCGCAACACGCTGATCGAGATGAACATGTCGCTGGTGCGGTTCGCGGCGGGCCGGTTCCGCAACCGCGGCGACGACATGGAGGACATCGTCCAGGTCGGCATGATCGGCCTGATCAAGGCGATCGACCGGTTCGAGCTGTCGCGCGAGGTGGAGTTCACGTCGTTCGCGCTGCCGTACATCGTCGGTGAGATCAAGCGTTTCTTCCGGGACACCACCTGGGCCGTCCACGTTCCCCGGCGTCTGCAGGAGCGGCGGGTCGAGCTGGCCCGGGCGCGGGAGGAGCTGGCCGGACGGCTGGACCGGGAGCCGACCGTCGCTGAGCTGGCCACGCTGATGAACCTGTCCGAGGACGAGGTGGTCGAGGCGCAGCTGGCCGCCAACGGCTACAACTCCGCGTCCCTGGACGCCGCGCTGACCGGGGACGACCGGCAGGACGGCGAGACGGTGCTGGCCGACTTCATCGGCGTGGAGGACGAGGCGATCCAGCTGGTCGAGGACTACCACACCCTCGCTCCGCTGGTCGCGGAACTGAACGAGCGCGACCGGCAGATCATTCATATGCGGTTCGTCGAGGAGCTGACCCAGGCGGAGATCGGCGAGCAGCTCGGTTGCTCGCAGATGCATGTGTCACGCCTGATCAAGCGCATTCTGACGCGGCTGCGCAGCGGAATGCTGGAGGATACCCGGGCTGCTTCCGGCTGAGCCGACGTTCCCGCCGGGCCGAACGCTCCCACTGCTGAGCCGAAAGCTCCCGCCGAGCCACCGCAGCACGGGCCGGCCCCGCCGTGACGGCGGGGCCGGCCGTGCTGCCCTGGCCGTGCTTCATGGGCCGCGCTGTCCTCGGCGGGGCTTCCCGGGCCCCGACTCGCGGAGGCCGCGTTTCACCGGGTGCACAGCGGGAGCAGCACACTCAGTGTCTTGCCGCCGCCCGGGCGTACCGTGATCTGAATGATCTTGGCGAGGCGTCGGATGACCGCCCAGCCGTACCCGCCGAGGCGGGGGAAATCGTCGCCCGGCTCACCGGACAGTGCCGGAAGTTCCTCGCTCTTGTCCGCGATGGTGACGTCCAGCCCCTCGGCGGTGATCGTCGCGTCGAAGGCGGTGATGCCGCCGCCGTGCAGGATGGCGTTGGTGGCGAGCTCGGAGGTGGCCAGCAGGGCGTCCATGGCCACCTCGTCGTCCCGGGGCCGGGAGGAGGAGGCCAGGACCGCCGTCACCACGGCGCGGGCCTCGGCGGCGCTGCGTGGCAGGGGGTGCGCCTTCGCTCCGTTGTGATGGTGCGCCTCCGTCGCGAGCTGGCGGGTCGGTCCCGTTGCTCGGTGACGGTGCACATCCGTCGCGTGATGCGGTGGCTTGGACGGTGACACAGGCACGCCTTGCACTCCCCACTCGTACCGCTAATTCCCTTTCTGTCCCCTTGTGTACGGGTGCCCCGGGTCCGCCGGACGCAAGCCGGATTTCACCGAATTCGTACGGCTATCTCCCGCCGTCAGGGATTCGCCGCGATTTCCCCTCGCCCGAGGTCGAGCACCGCCCGGACCCGCTTGCCCACGGGCACCAGCTCGGCCGTCACCGAGGCCGCCACGGCGTGGACGATCTCCAGTCCGTGCCGGCCGATGCGCTGCGGGTCCTTGGGGAAACGGCGGGGCAGCGAGGAACTGCTGTCGTACACGGTGACGCTCACCGAGGCGTCCGTGCCCTCCAGCTCCAATATGTAGGGGCCGTGGCTGTGCCGGTCCGCGTTCGTGACCAGCTCGCTGACCAGCAGGAGGAGATCCCCCGTGGTCCGGCGGCTGATCGCCGCGCACCACTCGGAGCGCAACTGTTCCAGGAAGGCCTCGGCGAAGGAGCGGGCGTCGGCGATGCAGCCCGGCTCACCCGTGTAGTGCGTGGTGCGGCGAAGGGGGTCCACGGGTACGTCATAGCCGGCTGAGATCACTGCCCCGTCCAGGTCTTTGATCATGCGCATCTCTCTTGGGAAGCCGGACTGGCCGGACGCTGCTGAGCATCCTCATGCCCCGAATCGCGCAGCGCAGTCCTGCCGAGTCCGTCACAGCCGCCGCGTTCGACAAGTGGCCGGAACGCGCCTACGGCGGGACACCGTCACCGAATTCCCACATCTGGGCCGTGTCACCGGGCCACGATCGGGAAGGCCCCGGCCGGAGGCCCGTGGGCCGGCCGGCCCCGTGCGCACCGGGTACCCGGCCGACCGGAGCACCGGGGTCCCGCCCGCCGGATCAGCCGCTGAAGACGAAGGTTGCAGGCCCATGGATGGCCACAGTCCCGAGCTGACGGAGGTCGCGCTGCGCCGTGCGGCCGATCATCTGCTGGCCGCCACCGAGGTCCTGGCCGCCGTGTCGGCGCACACGGCGGCCGATGTGGACCAACGGCTGACACCGGCCCTGTTACGGGTGCTCGGGCTGGTCTCGGAACATCCCGGGATCGGCCTCACCGCGCTGGCCGACCGGCTGCGGGTGAGCCTGTCCCGGGCCAGCCGCATGTGCGGCAGCCTGGAGCAAGCACGGCTGCTGTGCCGTACCCCGCTCGCCGAGGACCGGCGCGGGATAGCCGTCAATCTGACGCCCGAGGGGGACACCGCTCTGGCCACCGTGCGGGACCGGCGGGCGGACTGGATCACCGGAGCCCTCCTACGCATGCCGCCGGCCGATCTGAACGCCCTGCTGGCGGGGCTGGAGTCGCTCGGCCCCTCACTGGCGTCCCGGGCCCGGGACGGGATCTGAGTCTCATGCCGTCAGCGCGTCCTCCACCGTGTCGTACACCGGGAGCATCTCGCGCACGCCGACCAGGTCGAGCAGTCGCTCGATGTTGTCCGAGAGAGCGGCGATCCTCAGCCGGGGACCGAGGTCGCTGTTGGCACGGAGGATGACGTTGACGGTGGTGGAGTCGGCGAAGCGGATGCCGGACAGATCGAGTACGACGGCGCCGCCGCCGGAGTGTGCCTGAGACGCCAGCGCTTGCGTGAGCGGGGCCACGTTGTCCAGATCGACCTCCCCGCTGACGGAGATCACCGATGCGTCGCCGACCACACGTACGGACAACGACATGGCCGTCCGGCCTGGACCCTGAGCTGAATGCACAGCATTCCCTGAAGTGTCGTCGGGATGGAAAGCCGTCGGGCGGAACGTCCCGGGTCGGCGTGGACAGAGAGTCCGCGCGAGAAGGAGCGCGGCAGGTGAGGAGTCGGACGGGGGATGGTCGTGTGTCCGGGAGCCGTTTCCTTGGTGGCGGAGCCCCTCCCGGCGGGGCGCTGCCACGCCACTACCGTAGCGGATAGTTGCCGCGCGACAACATTCTCTCTTGACGATCACCCTCCTGACGTCCCGCTGCGCGATTGACCGGTCACCGTCATAATGCTCGGGTGAGCTCCGCCGCCTCCCCCAGTCGGTCCGTCGTGTCTCCGTGGTAGTCGTGGGTGCCGGTCCGGCCGGTCTCACCGTCGCCAACATCCTGAAGGAATCCGGGGTCGACGGAATCCGGGGTCGACTGTCTCCTGCTGGAGGCGGAGAGCCGGGCGTTCATCGAGCAGCGGCCCCGGGCGGGGTTCATCGAGGAGTGGGCGGTACGGGCGCTCGCCGAGCGCGGGCTGGCCGACCGTCTTCTCGCACGGGCACCGAGACGCAGCGAGTTCGAGCTCCGCTGGGCGGGAGAGCGTCATCGCGTCCGGTACGCCGAACTGACCGGGCACCATCATTTCGTCCATCCGCAGCCACTGCTGGTGACCGACCTCGTACACGAGTACGCGGACGTCCGGCACGGTGACGTCCGCTTCGGCGTACGCGATGTGCGGCTGCACGACGTCGACGGCGGTAAGGGGCCCGCGGTTTCCTACACCGACCCGGACAGCGGTCAACGGGTCCGAGTCGACTGCGAGTTCATCGCGGGCTGCGACGGAGCGCGGGGCGTGACACGGGCCGCGCGGGGGGGGGGGGGGGGGGGGGGGGGGGGGGGGGGGGGGGGGGGGGGGGGGGGGGGGCGCGGGGGGGGGGGGGGGGGGGGCGGGCCCCCCCCCCCCCCCCCCCCCCCCCCCCGGACGCCGCCGCCGTCGCCCGGCACGACTACGGCATCGGCTGGCCGGCCCTGCTCGCCGAGGCACCGCCGTCGTCCGAATGCGTCGTCATGGGGATGCATCCCCGCGGTTTCGCGGCGCACATGGCGCGCAGTCCCGAAGTCACCCGCTACTACCTGAATGCCCGCCCGGCGACGATCCGGAGAACTGGCCGCACGACAGGGTGTGGTCGGAGCTCCGCGAGCGGTTGGCCACGGCCGGCGCGCAGCCGCTGAACCGTCTCGGGCGTGCCGGGTTCACGCTCGGCGATGCTCCGGTCACGCTCCATGACGGAGCACGCTTGTCGCACCGTCCGTCCCCACTGCAACAGCGCCATTGCGGCCAGAAGGGTGGCTCGTCGGCGCGGTTGCCCGTCGGGCAGGGATCGGATGCGCGGCCGGAATCAGATGTCCGACGGGCATCAGATGCCCGACCAGGATCAGATGCCGACAGGCATCAGACCCTGCGCCACTTGGCCATCGCGAAGGAGAACACTCCGAACATGACCAGTCCGGCCGCCACGCACACCAGCAGCCACGGCCCCACCGGTGTCTGCGCGAAGGAGCGCAGGGTGTCGTCGAGCCCCTTCGCCCGGTCCGGTTCGTAATCGATCGCGGCCCGCACCGCGAAGACACCGGCCGCGGCGAACACCAGGCCACGTGCCGCCCCGCCCACCACGCCCGTGACGTCGACCGCCCGGCGCGCCCCCGGGGACATCGCGGCCGGCTTCAGCTTGTCCCGGTACTTGCGCAGCACCGCACGGACGCCGATCCACACGCCTGCCCCGGCGATCGCGACTCCGGCCGCCGCCACCAGCCACCGGCCGCCGGGCCACTCGAGGGCCCTGGCCGTCACATCGCGCGACTGCCGGTCGCTGGAGCCGCCGCCTCCGCCCGATCCCGCGCCCCCACCCGCCGCGAAGGAAAGCACGGAGTAGGCGACGATTCCGTAGAAGACGCAGCGCACGGCGGCCAGCAGCCGCTTGGGCCAGGAACGGCCGTCGGGTCCCGCCGCGCCGAAGAGCGCCTCGGACAGCCGCCACACGGCCATGCCCGCCAGACCGATGCCCAGCGCCCATAACAGGACGGCGCCGAAGGGCTTCTCCGCGAGTTCCGCGAGCGCCCCGCCCCGGTCCGCCTGTTTCTCCCCGTCGCCGAAGGCGATCTGCAGCGCCAGCAGGCCCACCAGCAGGTAGATCACACCGCGGGCCGTGAGACCCGCCCGGGCCGCCGCGTCCACCGCCGAGCCCCGCGCCGCCCGCCGTGCACCGATCCGGCCGTTCCGCGTCAACGCGTTCGCGTTCATTCCGCCTCCCTGTGATTCCGGATGCCCCGGTCGCCCATCCGGATGCCCCGGTCGTGGAGTGGAATGCCTCGCGGACTTCCGTGCGTTGATCAGCACATGTCCGAGGATGCGCTGCTCAACCTGGTTTCCGAGTCGAAGGGTGGCACTCTGGTCACCCTCAAGCGCGATGGTCGACCCCAGCTGTCGAACGTCACGCACGTCTACTATCCCGACGACCGGATCATCCGTGTGTCGATCACGGACGACCGTGCCAAGACCCGCAATCTGCGCCGTGATCCGCGGGCGTCGTACCACGTGACCACCGCGGACCGCTGGTCGTACGCCGTCGTCGAGGCGCGCGCGGAGCTGACACCCGTCGCAGCGGACCCGCACGACGAGACGGTGGAGGAGCTGATCCGCCTCTACCGCGACGTCCAGGGCGAGCACCCCGACTGGGACGACTACCGCGCCGCCATGGTCCGCGACCGCCGTCTGGTACTGCGGCTGCACGTCGAGCGCGCCTACGGCGTGGTGCGCGGCTGAGCCCTCCCGCGCTGGCCTTCCCCTTCCCGAGCGCGGGGAGACCGCGGGCGCCGGGCCCGCGTGATGCGGGTCCGGCGCCTGCGGAGGAGAACCTCGGTGACCGGAGGACTACTACTCGGTGACCTCGTGGTCGTGGCCGTCGTGCAGACCGCCGCCGCTGCCCGCGTCACCGTCCGTCGGGACCGTCGTGACCGGCTTGGTGAGCGAGCTCAGGTCGTGGGCGTAGGTGCCCACCGCGTTGGCGATGACGTCGATGTTGACGTCGAAGGCCTTCATGTCGATGTTGTCGATGTTGTCGCAGGCCTCGTGGTAGCAGGAGTCGTACGCGACTCCCGCCGTGCCGCCGAACTTCGCCGCCTGAGCGTCGGTCTTGACACCCTCGGCGCCGGTGAAGGTGCCGCCGGAGGGGATGCCGACCTCGATGAACGGGCCGTAGTCGGAGCGTCCGGTGAAGTCGGTGCCCTCGTGCGGGATGCCCTTGCGGTCCATGAAGTCGGTGATGTCCCGCTCCAGTTGGGCCGAGCCCTGCGGGCCGGGACCCGCGCCGACCCCGTCGGAGTCGTCGCCGTCGTAAACGAACAGGCCGTAGTTCGGCGAGGCGATCATGTCGAAGTTCAGATAGAGCTTGATCTGTGCCTTCTGTGCGTCCGTCAGCTTCGCCACGTAGTCCTCGGAGCCGAGCAGCCCCAGTTCCTCCGCCGACCACCAGGCGAACCGCACCTTGTCGGCGGGCTTGTTGCGCTGCTCCTCGGCGAGTTCCAGGGCGACTTCGAGCAGTCCCGCCGAGCCGGAGCCGTTGTCGTTGATGCCGGGGCCCGCGGTGACGGAGTCGAGGTGCGCGCCGAGCATCACGGTGTTCGCGGGGTCGCCGCCCCTGGTCTCCGCGATGACGTTGTCGGTCTCGCGTTTCTCGTTGAACTGGCGGATCTCGAAGGAGACCTTGACCTCGCCGGCCGCCGCCTGGGCCGCGAGCGCCTCGCCTTCGGCCTGGGTGACGCCGCCGGTCGGGATGCGGCCGGCCGTCGGGTCGCCGAGGGTGCCGTTGAGGGCGCCGCCGGTGTTGTTGTAGATGATCGCGCCGACGGCGCCCGCGTCGGCGGCCGCGGCCTGTTTGGCGGCGAAGGGGCAGCCGCCTCGCTTGACCAGCGCGATCCTGCCGGTGAAGGTTCCGGCGGCGTAGTCGGCGGCCTCACAGCCGGGCGTGGTGTCCGTGCCGGCAGGTACGGCGGCCAGGGGCGCGGTGATACCGCCCACGGGGGTGCTGGTCGTGTACGACATCGCGATGATGTCGACCTCGCGCGGCGCCGGGGACACCACCGAGAGCTTCTCGGCCAGCGTCTCGATGTAGGTGAACTCGAAGGTCTGGTACGAGACCTTGTACCCGGCCTTCTTCATGAGTTTGTAGACGTACTCGGCCGAGGCGTCGTGGCCGGGCGTGCCCGCGGCGCGCGTACCGCCGTTGGCGTCCGCTATGGCCTGCAGCTTCTTCAGATGGCTGCGGGCCTCCTTCCCGTCCGAGGACTTCACCAGTTTCGCGGCCAGTTTGGCCGCGTTCTTCGCCGGGTCGTGGTGGTGACCCTGGCCCTGGTTCCGGGCGGCCATGGCGGACGGGGCCGCAGCGAGCAGCAGTGGGGTGGCCAGGGTTACGGCGGCCAGACCGGCCACTGCTCTTCGAGGCAGAACGCGCACAGGGGTCCTTCCTGTGAAACGAGCGTGAACGAGGTAGAGGGGAAGTTAGCGATCTCCGACGCGCATGTGAACAGGTACACATCAAGTTGCGCCGTCTTTCACACCATCGGCTCAATGCGCGTAGACGCCGTGGACCACTGCGTGCCGACGCCACAGGCGGCGCGCTCGGCGCGGGGGCCACAGCGGACTCCGTCCGGCCGGTCGTTGCCAGTTCGGCCTGGCGATGGTCGTGAGGCAGTTCGGACGGGCGATGATCGTTGGCAGTCCGGCCGGGTGAGCGCCCCGAGGGCGCGGGCGTCCCCTCCGGCCCGACCGGCCCGGAGCCTGCCGCCGAGGCCGGGGCCGAGCCGCTTCAGGCCCGGCCTCCCCTCACCACGGCGTCCCCCAGGGCGGTCCTCGCGTACAGGACCTGGTGGCCCTGGCGGTGTGAGGTCAGCAGGCCCGCGTCGCGGAGCGTGGACAGGTGGGCCGACACCGAGGAGGGGGCCAGACCCTGACGAAGGGCCAGGGCCGTGGTGGCGGCAGGAGCGTCGAGGGCGGTGAGGATCGCGGCGCGGTGGCGGCCCAGCAGCCGGGCGAGGGCATCGGAGGGGGCAGCGGGCCGCAGGCCGCCCATCCCGTGCGCGGGGTAGATGACCGTGGGCTGCCAGGGCCGGGCGAAGCCGCTCACCACGTCCGGCCAGACGAAGACGCTCGGCAGCAGCAACACCCCGCGCCCGTCGGCCCGCTGGGCGTCCTCGTGGTCCGGGTACGTCCGCAGGGTGAGGGTGTCGTCCGCCCAGCCGATGCCCGGGTGCAGACCGCTCAGCAGCGCTTCGAGTCCGCCGTCCGCCAACTGGCGGGTGCGGTGGGCGATATCGGCATCGAGGAGGGCACGGTGCCGGGGCCAGTCGGGTGCGAGCAGCGTCCGCCAGACCCGTTCGGTGAGATCGGCGAGCCGCCGTACCGCACCGGCCGGATCGTCCAGGGCGGCGCGGCCGAGCGGGGAGTCGACGGCACCTGGTGTGCACGCCAGCGAGCGGGACATCTCCTCGTGCGCCAGGGCCGGATCGGTGGCGCGCATCCGCTCGAGCTCCTCCTGGAAGGAGGGGTAGGGCACCTCTGGCGGGGCGCCCAGGAAGTCGGGGGTATAGCCGCTCCCGGTCGGGATGAACAGCCATAGTTCGCGCAGGTCGAATCCGGCGACGGCGTCCCGGGTCCGCCGCAGCCAGGGCCGGTGGTAGCCGTGCCGTCCGCGTCGGCGCAGCATCCGCAGGGCCTCGTGGGTGTGACACAGCGGGGAGACGGCGAACCGGCACCGGGACAGATCCTCCGTACCCAGGCGGAAGGTCAACGGCACGGTGTCCTCCGGGAGTTGAGCCGGGCATCGGCCCAAGTGCGCTGCCGCGGCCGGATGATTCGGCTCCAGCCGAAAGAGTAGAGGGTCGTGCGACGGCTGCGCAGGCTGGCCACCTCACGGATCGCCCGGCCACCGGTCGCTTGGTCACCCGGCCGCTCGGTCACCGGCCACCCGGCCACCCGCCCACCGGCCGCTCGGTCACCACCCGGCCACCCGGCCACCGGCCGCTCGGCCACCCGGCCACCCGACCGCCAGGTCACCCCGGCCGCTCGATGAAAGGCACACAACAGTGGGGACAGCCGCGGAAACCGTACGGCTCGGCGCGGGGCGCAGAGCGGCCGTCGTCGGGGCGCTGATGCTGGCCGCGTTCACCTTCAACACCGTCGAGAACCTGCCGGTCGGCCTGCTCAAACTGATCTCGGCCGACCTGGGGGTGTCGGTCGCCGCGGCGGGACTGCTGGTCACGGGGTACGGCCTGACAGTCGCCGTGGTCTCGTTACCGCTGGCGCACGTCACCCGGGCCGTTCCCCGCCGGTATCTGCTGTCGGCTCTGCTGGGGCTGCTGGTGGTCGCCAGCTGGCTGCCGTCGCTCGGGGTGGTGTCCTACGGGTCACTGCTGGGGGCGCGGGTGTCGACGGCGGTGGCTCAGGCGGTGTTCTGGGCGGTGATGGGGCCGGTGGCGGTGGGGCTGTTCCCGCCCGACCGACGGGGCCGGGTGATCGGGCTGCTGTCGGTCGGAGGGTCGCTGGCCACCGTGCTGGGGGTGCCGGCCGGAACCTGGCTGGGCGGGCACGACGGCTGGCGGACGCCGTTCCTGGTCCTCGGCGCCCTGGGCCTCGTATCGCTCCTGCTCATCGCGGTACTGCTGCCGACCTCGCGCCCGGAGCAGGGGTACGCCGCGTACGGGGAGACGCCCGATGCCCGCAGGTTCGCCGCCGTCATCGCCACCACCGCCCTGTCGGTGACCGGTGTCTTCGCCGGTTTCACCTACGTCGCGGTCTTCCTCGAGGAGGTGAGCGGCTTCGCCGAGGGCTCGGTGAGCACGCTGCTGCTGGTGTTCGGGGCGGCGGGCATCGCCGGGGTGAGTGCGACCGGGCCCCTGCTCGACCGCTTCCCGCGGGCCACGCTGAGCGTTCCGGTGGCGCTTCAGGCGGTGGCGCTGCTCGGGCTGTACGCGGGAGCCGGCAGCAAGGTCGTCGTGATCGTCATGCTGATGCTGCTGGGGGCGGTGGTGGGGCCGGTCTTCATGGCGTCGCAGAGCCAGGTGCTGCGGGTGGCGCCGGGCCGCACCGAGGTGGCGCTGGCGGCGAACTCGGCGGCCTTCAACGTGGGCGTCGCGGCGGGCTCGCTGCTGGGCGGCGCGCTGTTGCCGGTGGTGGACGTGCGCGGCACGTTCCTCGTCGGCGGACTGCTGACGGTGGGTGCACTGGCGGTGTTCACGTGCTCGCCCACGCCCGGCCTGTTGACGAAACCGGTGCCCGGGTGCGGAGATGCTGCTGAGGGTGAACGATCAACCTGAGACGACCGAGGCGACCGAGGCGAGCAATGGCACTGCAGATCAACGCCACCAACCCGGAGCATCCCGCGCTCCTGCTGGACCTGCCGTGGGACGTACCGCTGGAGGAGTGGCCGGAGCACCTTCTGGTGCCGTTGCCGCGCGGCATCTCCCGGCACGTCGTGCGCTACGCGCGGGCCGGGGACGAGGTGATCGCGGTCAAGGAGCTGGCCGAGCGGCCCGCGGTGCGGGAGTTCGCCCTGCTGCGCGACCTGGACCGGCTGAACATCCCGGCCGTGGACGCTCTCGCCGTGGTCACCGGCCGCACCGGCCGCGACGGCGACCCGCTCGAACCGGTACTGATCACGCGTCATCTGGGCGGTTCCATGCCCTACCGGTCGATGTTCGAGACGACGATGCGGCCCGCCACCATGCACCGGCTCATGGACGCGCTCGCCGTCCTGCTGGTCCGGCTGCACCTGGCGGGGTTCGCCTGGGGCGACTGCTCGCTGTCCAACACGCTCTTCCGGCGGGACGCGGGCGCGTACGCCGCGTACCTCGTGGACGCCGAGACAGGCGATCTGCACGAGCGGCTCAGCGACGGGCAGCGCGACTACGACCTCGACCTCGCGCGCGTCAACATCAGCGGTGAACTGCTCGACCTGGAAGCGTCCGGCGCCCTCCACCCTTCGGTGGACCCGATCGAGTTCGGCACCGAGATCTGCGGGCGGTACCACACCCTGTGGGAGGAACTGACCCGCACCTCCGTGTATCCGGCGGGCAAGCACCACTACATCGACCGCCGTATCCGCCGTCTGAACGACCTCGGTTTCGACGTCGCCGAGATGCAGATCCAGCACTCCCCGAACGGCGACTCCGTCACCTTCGTGCCCAAGGTCGTCGACGCGGGCCACCACCAGCGGCAGTTGCTGCGGCTGACGGGGCTGGACACCGAGGAGAACCAGGCGCGGCGGCTGCTCAACGACCTGGAGAGCTGGATGGCCACCCAGGAGGACTACGCGCCCGGCGACCCCCTGGCCGCCCGCCCGGAGGTGCTGGCCCACCGCTGGGTGCGCGATGTGTTCCGGCCGACCGTACGGAAGGTGCCGAGAGAGCTGCGCGGCTCGATGGACCCGGCGGAGCTCTATCACGAGCTGCTGGAGCACCGCTGGTACCTGGCCGAGCGCGCGCAGCACGACATCGGGTGGGACGTCGTCGTCGAGGACTACGTCATGAACATCCTGCCCAAGCTCCCGGAGGCCAGGGAAACGGTGCCGTTCGACGGCACGTCGGGCACCTCGGGCACCTCAGGCACCTCGGGCGCCGCGGACGCCGGGAGCGGGGAGGACGCCGGGTAACGCGTCACGAGTGCGGAACCACCGCCACCGGGCAGTGCGCGTGATGCATGACCGCGTGCGCGACCGAGCCGATCCGGGCGCCCACCGCCGAGCGGTGCACACGGCGCCCGACCACCATCAACTGGGCCCGGCCCGCCACTGACAGCAGCACCTGGCCGGCGCTGCCCATCTCGACGTGCTCGGTCACCGGCACATCGGGGAACCGCTCGCGCCAGGGTTCCAGGGCGTCGGCAAGAGCCTTCTTCTCGTAGGGTTCCAGGCCCCCTGCCTCGTCCAGGAGCTTGAGCGAGCCGGGGCTGTAGGCGTACAGCGGGGGCAGGCTCCAGGCGCGTACGGCCGTCAGGCCCGCGCCGCGTGCCGCGGCCGTCTCGAAGGCGAAGCGCAGGGCCGGGGCGCTGTCGTCCGGCGTGCCCTGCTGGCCCACGACGATCTCACGGCCGGCCGCCTCGGACTCGGGGCGGTCCTCGGCGCGGACGACCACGACGGGCCGGACGGCGTCTGCGATCACCTGCTGACCGACGGAGCCGAGCAGGAAGCCGACGATCGCGCCGTGACCGCGTGAGCCGAGCACCAGCAGTTCGGCGCCGGCGGCCTCCGCGATCAGGGTGGGGACGGCGTCCGTCTCCAGCACGTCGGTGGTCACGGTCAGTCCGGGGTGCCGTTCGCCGACGGTGCGGGCGGCCTCCCCCACCGCTTCCCGGGCCCACTCGCGCTGGGCGTCCCGGTCGTCTCCGACGGGAAGGTCGGCGGGCCGCCACTCGTACGCGTGGACGATGCGCAGGGGCAGACCACGGCGGACCGCCTCACGCCCTGCCCACGCCACCGCGGCCCTGCTCTCCGGCGATCCATCCACTCCCACGGTGATCGGGCGGGTCATTTGGTTGCCTCCCCTTTTCTGCTTACCTACGGCTCACTCGCCGGTCGTTGTGTCACGCTCCGGCGCAGTCCCACGCTACCCAGCACCTGCCCGCTCGGGCGGCCAAAGGTCCTTGGACGACATCTGCTGTTCGGGCCGTGCCGGAGGCCAAGTCGGTGAAGAACCGGCTCGTGCTGCGAGATCCCGCGGGCAACGAGTTCTGCGTGCTCGGGGCGCGGCGCCTCTGACCGTCCCGCGGCGCCTTGACCGTCCGGGCACGGACATCTGCCCGTGCGTGCACGAACCCGGCGAAGCGGGGCGGCCGCACATACGATGGTCAGCGTTCGCCGGTCCGCCGCGCCCGGTGAGCACAGGGGCCGGCACACGGTCCGGGGGGCGCGGGCCGAACAGCTCGGGTGGGGAGACGCATGGCACAGCCGGAAGGTCAGGCACGGACCGTCATCCTGACCGTGGACGACGACCCCGGGGTGTCGCGCGCCGTCGCCCGGGACCTCAGACGGCGCTACGGCGCGTCTCACCGCATCGTCCGGGCGGAGTCCGGGGAGGCCGCCCTGGACGCCCTGCGGGAGCTGAAGCTCCGCGGTGACCAGGTCGCGGTGATCCTGGCCGACTACCGGATGCCGCAGATGAACGGCATCGAGTTCCTCGAGCAGGCGATCGACGTGTACCCGGGCGCGCGGCGGGTGCTGCTGACCGCGTACGCGGACACCAACGCGGCGATCGACGCGATCAACGTCATCGACCTCGACCACTACCTCCTCAAGCCCTGGGACCCGCCGGAGGAGAAGCTGTACCCGGTCCTGGACGACCTGCTGGACGCCTGGCGGACCACCGACTACCGGCCGGTCGCGGTCACCAAGGTCGTCGGACACCGCTTCTCCGCGCGCTCCTCGGACGTGCGGGAGTTCCTGGCCCGTAACCAGGTGCCGTACCGCTGGTACTCCTCCGACGACCCGGAGGGCGGGCGGCTGCTGGCGGCCGCCGGGCAGGACGGGGAGCGGCTCCCGCTGGTGATCACCCCGGACGGGACCCCGCTGGTGGAGCCCGAGGACAGCCAGCTCGCCGCGCGGGTGGGCCTGGCGACGACGCCGACCGAGGAGTTCTACGACCTCGTCGTCATCGGCGGAGGCCCCGCCGGGCTCGGCGCGGCCGTCTACGGCGCGTCCGAAGGGCTGCGGACCGTGCTGGTGGAGCGTTCCGCCACCGGTGGGCAGGCCGGGCAGAGCTCGCGGATCGAGAACTACCTCGGCTTCCCCGACGGCGTCTCGGGTGCCCAGCTCACCGACCGGGCCCGGCGGCAGGCGACGAAGTTCGGCGCCGAGATCCTGACCACGCGTGAGGTGACGGCACTCGAGGTGAACGGCGCCTCGCGCACCGTCCGCTTCTCGGACGGCTCCGGCGTGGCCGCGCACAGCGTGATCCTCGCGACCGGTGTGTCGTACCGGCAGCTCGACGCGCCGGGGCTGCGGGAGCTGACCGGGTGCGGGGTCTTCTACGGTTCGGCGCTGACCGAGGCCCCGGCCTGCCAGGGGCAGGACGTGTACATCGTCGGCGGCGCCAACTCCGCAGGGCAGGCCGCGATGTTCCTGGCCCGCGGCGCGAAGTCGGTCACCATCCTCGTCCGCGGGGACTCGCTGTCCGCGTCGATGTCGCACTATCTGATCCAGCAGATCGAGCAGTCGCCCAACATCACGGTGCGCACCGCCACGGTCGTCGAGGCCGCACACGGCACGGACCACCTGGAGCAGCTCACACTGCGCGACGTGACGACCGGTCACACCGAACTCGTCGACGCGCAGTGGATGTTCGTGTTCATCGGCGCGGCACCGCTCACCGACTGGCTGGAGGGCAGCGTGCTCCGGGACGAGCGCGGGTTCATCCTGACCGGTCCGGACATGACCGTCGACGGCCGGCCGCCGAAGGGCTGGGAGCTGGACCGGCCGCCGTACCACCTGGAGACCAATGTGCCGGGGGTGTTCGTGGCGGGCGACGCGCGGGCCGAGTCCGCCAAGCGGGTCGCCTCCGCCGTCGGGGAGGGAGCGATGGCCGTGATGCTCGTCCACCGTTATCTGGAGCAGTCATGAGCGGGCAGCCGATGCCCTGCGACGTGGCGGAGCTCAGCACGCTCTTCCTGTTCGAGAAGCTGGACGCCGAGCAGTTGGAGCGGTTGTGCCGCGAAGGCCGGGTGGAGTTGTTCGAGCCCGGCTACGTCTACCGGGAGGGCGATCCGGCCACCTGCTTCTTCGTCCTCCTCGAAGGCACGCTGGTGATGTCCCGGCGGGTCGGCGGCGACGACGTGGAGACCAACCGCACCTCCCACCGGGGCGCGTACGTGGGGGCCATGCAGGCCTATCTCGCCGAGCCTGAGCGGGCGCAGTACAAGGGTTCGGTGCGGGTCACCGAGCCGTCGCGGTTCTTCGTCCTGCCCGCCGAGACGTTCTCCGCGATCATGCGGGACTGGTTCCCGATGGCGGTGCATCTGCTGGAGGGTCTGTTCTTCGGCACCCAGAACACCCAGCGGGCCGTGGGCCAGCGGGAGCGGCTGCTGGCGCTGGGTTCCCTCTCCGCGGGGCTGACGCACGAACTCAACAACCCGGCCGCCGCCGCCGTTCGGGCCACCTCGGCGCTCCGGGAACGGGTGGCCGGGATGCGGCACAAGCTGGGCGCGATCGCGGCGGGCCCGTACCGCCGGGACACCCTGGAGGTGCTGGTGGAGATCCAGGAGCGGACCGCCGAGCAGGTCGCCAAGGCCACGCCGCTCAGCCCGCTTCAGGCCGCCGACCGGGAGGACGCGCTCAGCGACTGGTTCGACGACCACGGCATCGAGGGTGGCTGGCAGCTCGCGCCCACGTTCGTGCAGGCGGGTCTGGACACGGACTGGCTGGACCGGGTGGCGGCGGCCGTGGACGAGCAGACCCTCGAAGGCGCCGTACGGTGGCTCAACTACACCGTTGAGACCGAGCTGTTGATGAACGAGATCGAGGACTCCACCACTCGGATCTCCCAGTTGGTGGACGCCGCCAAGCAGTACTCGCAACTCGACCGCGCGCCGTTCCGGCACGCCGATGTCCACGAACTGCTGGACAGCACCCTGCTGATGCTCTCCGGGAAGATCGGCTCCGGCGTGAAGGTCGTGAAGGACTACGACCGGACGCTGCCGAGGATCCCCGCGTATCCGGGCGAGTTGAACCAGGTATGGACGAACCTCATCGACAACGCGGTCTCCGCGATGGCGGGCGAGGGCACGCTGACCGTGCGCACCGTGCTCGACCGGGACCAGTTGCTCGTCGAGTTCCGCGACACCGGGCCCGGGGTCGACCCGGAGATCCAGGGCCGTATCTTCGACCCGTTCTTCACCACCAAGCCGGTGGGCGAGGGCACGGGGCTGGGTCTGGACATCTCCTGGCGGATCGTCGTCAACAAACACCACGGGAGCCTGCAGGTGCAGTCCGTGCCGGGCGACACCCGGTTCCACGTACGGCTGCCGCTGACCGCCCCGGACCAGACCGAACGACTTGAGGAGCCGTCATGACCCTGCCCGCCGGAATAGACCCCGCCGCCGCGCCGAGCGGCACGGGATGCGTCGAGTGCGACGCCGTCGGCGGATGGTGGTTCCATCTGCGGCGGTGCGCCCAGTGCGGGCACATCGGCTGCTGCGACTCCTCCCCCGCACAACACGCCACCGCCCACGCGAAGACGAGCGGGCATGCGTTCGTGCAGAGCTTCGAGCCCGGCGAGAACTGGTTCTGGAACTACGAGACGTCGGAGATGTACGAGTCGGGGCCGGACCTCGCACCGCCGCGCAGCCGCCCGGCCGACCAGCCGGCGCCGGGACCGGCCGGGCGGGTGCCGGCGGACTGGATGAAGTTGCTGAACTGACGGGTTATCACCTTCAGGGAACGGTTACGACGACCTTTCCCCGGGGGTGCCCCTTCGCCAGGTGACGGACGGCGGCGGGTGCCTGGGCCAGCGGGTAGGTGCTGTCGACGGCGGGGACGATCTCACCCTTCTCCAGGCGTTCTTTGAGGGTCAGCAGGTCCTCCCGGCGGATGATCGCGAGCAGGCCGCGGAAGTTCTGGCCCAGGAACGAGGAGAGCAGCGCCAACTTGAGATGCCGCCCGATGCCGGAGGACCACTGGCTTCCGCCCTCACCTCCGACGTGGACAAAGGTGCCCTTCGGGGCGAGCACTCTGCGGATCAGCGACAAGGGGCGGTTGCCCGCGGCGTCGACGACGACGTCGTAGCGGTGGGCGCGGTCGGTGATCTCCTCGCGGGTGTAGTCGATGACGTCGGTGGCGCCGAGAGAGCGGACGAAGTCCGCCGCGGTCGGCCCACAGACACCGGTGACCTCGGCGCCGTGAGCAGTGGCGAGCTGGACGGCGAAGCTGCCGACTCCGCCGGAGGCGCCGATGACGAGGACCCCCTGGCCCGGCCGCAGACGCGCCTTGGTGTGCAGTGCCTGGAGGGCCGTGGTACCGGAGACGGGAACGGCTGCGGCCTGTTCGAAGGTGAGGTTGCCGGGCTTGGGGGCAATCCTTTTGGCCTTGGCGAGCGCATATTCCGCCATGGAGCCGGAGCATTGACCGTAGATCTCGTCGCCGGGCTTGAAGTCGGTCACGTTCGCGCCCACCGCTTCCACGCGTCCGGCGGCGTCCCAGCCCGGGACCGGGTTCCTGGGCCTCCGCAGCCCGAAGACGAGGCGAGCCGGATAAGGCAGTCCGGTCATCAGATGCCAGACGTCCGGCCCCACGCCCACGGCGTGCACCCGCACGAGCACTTCACCGTCACCGGGCGAAGGGCGGTCGATGTCCCGCATTTCCAGGACGTCCGCGGAGCCGTAGACGTCCTGCACTATGGCTTTCAAGGCGAAATCCTCCCGTTGGGTGAGCCTGCGCACTCAGCATCCCGCCAGGTCCCGCGCTTGCCCAGCGGAATGGATGGTGCCCCCTTCCTCGTCCTCACTGATGTCGGCGCTTTCCGGACATTCGGCTCGACGGGTGCCGCCCCGCGACTACGCCGCGTCGCACGGGATGTGGAGGGCGTCGACGCGGACGACGAGGTCGGCGCGGTCTCGGGTGGCGGCCACCAGGTCGGCGTTGCGCTGGTCGGTGCCGAGGACCCAGGTGACCGCGGTGTCGTGGTCCTTGCCGAACTGTTCGTGGCGGGTGATCAGCCGGCGGATGCGCTCGTCCTCGTCGGTCTCGCAGAACCACACCGCGTCGAGCTGCGGGCGGACCCGGTCCCACGGTTCGTCCGTCAGCAGGAGGTAGTTCCCCTCGGTGACGACCAGCCGGGCCTCGGGCGGCACCGGGATGGTGCCCGCGATCGGTTGCTCCAGGGTCCGCTCGAACCCGGGCGCGTACACGGTCCCGTCCCGCTCCTCGCGCAGCCGGCGCAGCAGCGCGGCGTAGCCTGCGGCGTCGAAGGTGTCGGGGGCGCCCTTGCGGTCACGGCGGCCCAGCCGGTCCAGTTCCACGTCGGCGAGGTGGAAGCCGTCCATCGGGACGTGCACGGCCCAGCGCGGTCCGTCGCCGTTCAGGGCCCGTACGAGGCCTTCGGCGAGCGTCGTCTTGCCGGCGCCCGGGCTGCCGGCGATGCCCAGCAGGGCGCGCCGGCCCGGCCGTACCAGCGCGGTGGCGCGTTTCACGAGGTCGTCGAAGGCCTCGGAGTTCATGGGGCAGCCTCGGAGTTCATGGGGAAAGTGTCCACCACGGCCGTCGGCCCGCCTACAGGTCGGCGTCGGCTCCGAGGCGTCGGCGTTGGCGTCGGCTGAAGACGTCCGGCGTCCGCTGAAGAGGTGCCCGCATCGGCTGAACAGGTGCCGACTCACCGATGGCGGCTGCCGGTCTCCGCGGAGAGGCGGGCCACCAGGCGGCGGGGCAGTACACGGCCCAGGCCCGCCAGCGCCTTGTAACGGGCGTCGGGGATGCTCACCGGGACACCCCGGCGGAAGTCGCGGATCGCGGTGTCGACGAGTTCGTTGGCGTCCAGCCACATGGATCCGGGGATGCCCGAGACGTCCATGTCGGAGCGCTCGTGGAACTCGGTGCGGACCCATCCGGGGCAGAGTGCCATCACATGGGCGCCGCTGCCGGCGATCTCCTGCCGGACGCTCTCGCTGAAGGTGACCACCCACGCCTTGGAGGCGCTGTAGGTGCCGCGCGGGAAGAACGCCGCGACCGAGGCCACGTTCACCACTCCCCCGCGTCCGCGTTCCACCATGCCGGGCAGCGCGGCCCGGGTGAGGCGCAGCACCGCCTCGCAGTGCACCCGCAGCATCGCCAGTTCGCCGGGCAGATCGCTGTGCAGGAAGCCCGCGCGCTGTCCGAAGCCGGCGTTGTTGACGAGCAGGTCGATGCCCTGCGCGGCCCGCCTCTCCGCGGTGGCGAGGCCGTCCTCCGCGGCCAGGTCCGCGGTGAGGACCTCGACCGTCCTGCGGTGCACGGCCCGGTACCTCTCGGCGGCCTCCTGGAGGCGGCCGGTGTCGCGGGCGAGCAGGACCAGGTCGAAGCCGTCCGCGGCGAGGCGCCGCGCGAAGGCCGCGCCGATTCCCGCTGTCGCTCCGGTGACAAGGGCTGTGGGCATGGCAGGGATCCTAGTGATCGGACCTGCCGAGGGCGGTCACTTGCGAGCCTGGACGAGTGCGTGTGTCCCGCTCGTCCGCCAGCGCTCGCCGTGCGCGGTGGTCAGTGCGGTCTCGGTCGTCGCGTCGAGCCCCACGATCACCTCCGACTTCAGGGTGCGCAGTGCCGCCACAGGGCCGGGGAAGTACGCGGTGACGTCGGTGAACGGGGTGGTCGGCGGCCAGAGCCGGTCGCCCACCAGGCGGCGGTAGTTGAGGTCGCCCTTGAAGAGGGTGAGGTCGGCCCCCGCGAACTCCCGGCGGAGATCGCCGGGCATGTCGGCGTACGGCAGCGGTGCGCAGCAGAACGGATGGGCGCGCAGCACCAGCCGTCCGGCGCCGATCAGCGACCACAGGCGGGCGCCTGTCTCGCCGGCGACGCCGTCCGCCGCGCGCAGGAAGCGCAGACAGTCGAGGACGTCGGCGGTCATGGCGTCGGAGACGTAGTACGGGTACGGCTTCAGCTCCAGGACGACACGGTCGGCGTGGCGGTGCCGCAGGAGGTGGTCGATGAGGAGCAGGTCGGGCAGGAGTTCCCGCCCGGCGTTGTCGGCGACCAGGCACACCGTGCCCGTATTGCCGGCGGGCATCAGCGACCACAGCGCCTCCGAGTCGTCCACGACCAGCGGGGTGTCGTCCCCGCTCGTCGCGCCACCCGTCTGGATCTGGAAGCCGAGGTCCGCCCGGTTGCCCCAGAGGGAACCGTGCAGCAGGGCCCGGCGCTGCTCGTCGACGGGTTTCTCGGCGAGGGCGTCGAGGGCGCGGGCCTCCTGCCGGGCCTCGTCGGTTGTCAACTCGGCCTGTTTGAAGGGGCGGAACGGGTCGACGCCCTGCCAGGGGCCCGCCGCGAAGTAGCCGACCGCTTCGAGGAGCCGGCGGTAGAAGTAGCTCTCCGCCCACAGGAACGGCACGTCGAACCAGGACCGGCCGAAGTACTCGTGCCCCCACTCCTGCCACCGCGCGTGGTCGTGGGCTTCCGCGCCGAGGGGTTCGATCACGCCCTCGGTGCTCGACCGCAGCAGTGCGTCCAGCTCCTGGTGCTGTTCGGGGCCGTATGGGAAGGCGTCACGCACCTTCCTGATCAGCGCCGGATGCCTCTCGGCCAGCACCGACCGGGGGAAGGACCCCGGCCGGTCGCTCAGGACGACGGGCGCTTCGACTGCTTCGGGCATGCTCAACTGTCCCTCCGGATGGCCGGAGGATCACCGTACCGCTCACTCGGGGAGGCTCAGCCCCAGCACGTCCAGCACTCCGTAGATCCCGAGGAACACGATCGCCGCGCTGCTGAGCAGCAGCGCCACCGTGAGCCAGGGGCTGCCGCGGAAGCGGCGCTCGACGTCCGTGGACCGCAGGCGCCAGACCGCGACCACAACGGCCAGCAGGAAGATCCCGCCGCCGATCCCGCCGATCTGCACCATCAGCACGGGCGACTGTACGAAGAGGAAGGAACCGGCCCACAGCGGCGGCAGACAGCAGGTGAGGATCCGGATGGTGCGCCGCCGGACGCGTGCGTCGCGCCAGTCGACGACGCCGAGCAGGCCGAGCGTGTTGGTCCACAGCCGCGGCACGCTCGCGGTGGAGCCGATGAGGGTGGAGTAGAGGACCGTGATGGCTCCTGCGAGGAACAGGTACTCGGCCCATGGGCCCATGGTGTCGGTGTAGACGCGGGACAGCGTGGTGATCATCGAGTTGCCCTCGGGCACCAGTTGCTGCGGGTACAGGACCGCCGCGCCGATGACGTTTGCACGCCGCCATGTGCGAGGTGAGCAGGACGTTGGGGGCGGTGCGCAGCGGACTGTCGGGGGGCAGTGGCTCATGGGCGAAGGCGTCCAGCGCGGCACCGCCGAGCCGGCCCTCCGTCAGCAGCACGGCCAGCGCGTGTTCGTCGACGAGGCCGCCGCGGGCCGCGTTGACGAGGAGGGCGCCGGGCTTCATGGCCGTCAGCCGCCGCTCGTCGAGCAGCGGTCCCGCCGCCGGGTCGGCCGGCAGATGCAGGCTGACGACGTCGGCGCGGGCGAGCAGTTCCGTCAGGCCCGCCCGTTCGGCCCCCGGGGTTTCGTCCACGTACGGATCGTGGGCGAGGATCGTCATGCCGAATGCCGCACCGCAACCCGCGAGCAGCCGTCCGATCCTGCCGAATCCGATCACGCCGAGGGTCCCGCCGGCCAGTTCGGGACCGAACAGCTTGGGCCACCCTCCCTGCGCGACCTGTTGGTGCGAGGCGGCGATGCCGCGTGCGGCGGCGAGGATCAGACCGAAGGTGTACTCGGCCACGGCACGGGAGTTGCTGCCCGGTGCGCAGACGACACGGATGCCCCGGGCCCGCGCGGCGGCTAGGTCGATGGTGTCGACTCCGGCGCCGTGCTTGGCGATGACCTTGAGCCGCCGTGCCGCGTCCATCACCTCCGCCGTGATCAGGTCCATGCCGACGATCAGTGCGTCCGCCTCGGTGATCCACAGGCGTAACTCCCGCGCGGGCAGGGCGGTGTCCTCGTACGGGCGTGACGGACCGGCCCCGGCGGACTCGAGGATCTGCCAGGGTTCGGGAGCGTGGCGGGCGAAGGTGGGGGTGGTGATGAGGGTCGTGGCGCGGGACGGAGCCGTCATACGGGGAACTCCCGATCGGTCCAGCTCGGGCTCAGACGTACATAGGTGATGGTGCGCCGGTGGTGTGTGTACGCGAGGTGCAGGCTGCCGTCGGGGGTCTGGGTGATGGATGGGTAGGAGAGTTCCCGGTTGAGGCCGTCACGGGAGTTGTTGGTGAGGCAGTGGCCGTCGCCGGTCTCCAGGTCGTGGCGTAAGGGCCAGGTGCGGCCGCCGTCGGAGGAGAGGGCGAGGCTGAGCGGGGCACGGGGAGCGCCCCAGAAGGCGTCACCCGAGGGAGTCCGGTGCCCGCCGCCGGCTCCGCCCGCGCCCGCCGTCCCGCCGCCCGTGTCGGCGGTGTGGGGGCTGTCGGGGCTGTCGGGTATGTCGTCGTAGAGCGACACACGGCGCCCGACCGCGTCGTCCCTGCTGCTGTGGTTGTACGCGAGGGCGAGCCCGCCGTCGTCCAACACGGCGTACTGGATCGAGGAGTTGTTGTTCGGCAGAGCCAGCGGCTCCGGCTCGCTCCAGGTCTCCCCCTCGTCGTAGGACACGCTGCGGTGCACGGCGTCGGCGCGGCGGCTGCGGAACAGGGCGAGCAGTGAACCGTCGGGCAGGGCGCGGATGTTCATGTGGACGAGTCCTGTTGAAGCGGGTACCGGACGCTCGCGCCAGGTGCTTCCGCCGTCGTGACTGATCAGCACCGAGCTGGTGTCCCGGTCCCCCGTCCAGGGCGTTCCGGGTGCTGTCAGGCAGCGGAAGACGGGCAGCAGCAGCCGCCCGCTGCCGGGGAGTTCCACGATCGGCTGGCGGACGAAGATGCCGCCCGGGAACACCGTGCGGGAGGGGCCCCAGGTGGCGCCGTTGTCGGCGCTGACGCGCAGCCGCACCTCGGCGGTCTCCTGTCGGCCCCCGAGTTGGGCGGTGTGCAGCAGCCACAGTTCGCCGGAGGGGGCGGGGAAGAGCAGTGGGTTCTGCTCCGAGCGGGTGGGGTCCGCGGAGAGCCGGACCGGGTCGGTCCAGACTTCCGAGTCCGCTGCGAGCCGGGAGAACCACACGGAGATGTCGGCGACTCCCTCCAGCGTGCCCGCGAACCAGACGCAGGCGAGGTCTCCGCCGGGCAGTACGGTGAGATTGGCGGCGTGGTTCTGCACTGCGGGGGCGGTCAGTCGGGCTTCCCAGCGGCCGCGTTGACCGGCGAGAGGCCGTACGACGCCGTCGGCCACCGGTGTGAGCGGCCCGAGTGTTTCGCTCGTCATCGTGCCTCCCCCACCGCTCGGGCCGCGGTCAGATGGCCCGCCGCGGCCTGCTCCAGATGGACGAGGTCGCAGGCCACCGTGGCGAAGGTGAAGCCTTCGGCGAGGCGTTTGGCCGCGCTCGCGCCGTCGGGGTTGTGGATGCCCGCGGCGATGCCGGCGGCGGCCGCCGTCTTGCGTACGGTCTCCAGCGCGGCCTCGAACTCGGCGGCGACGGCGGGGTCCGTGGAGGTGGCGCCGCCGAGCGCGATCCGCAGGTCGGACGGGCCGATGTAGACGCCGTCGAGGCCCTCGGTGGCGCAGATCTCCTCGACGTTGGCGAGCCCCTCGGCCGTCTCGATCATGGCCAGCACGACGGTCTGCCGGTGCGCGTCGGCCGGGTTGGGGCCGATCCGCAACCCGGAGCGCATCGGGCCGTACGAGCGGCGGCCCAGCGGTGGGTAGCGCACGGCGGCGACCGCGTCGGCCGCGTCCCGCGCGGTGTCTATCAGGGGCACGATGACTCCGGCGGCGCCCGCGTCCAGGGCCTTGCCGATCGGTGAGGGGTCGTTGGCCTCGACGCGGACGAGTCCGACGGCGGTGGAACCCCGGGTGTCGATCGCGGTGAGCGAGGCGAGCACGCCCGCGTACCCGATGAGGCCGTGCTGGGCGTCGAGGGCGATGTAGTCGTAGCCGAGGCGGGCGAGGCGTTCGGTGGCGACCGGCGCGTCCAGGACGCACCAGTAGCCGACGAGTGGTTCACGGCCGCGGAGCGCGGTGGCGAAGGCGGCTGCCGTTCCGGGGGCGGCGGACATGGGGGGTGGCTCCTTGTTTCTGGGCTCGGTTCGCCTCGGGGGCGGCTGTGTCCCGTTGGCTCACTCGGCAGTGGGTGTTGCACGGGTCAACGGTTGTAGGCGGGCATCGGGCCGCGCAGCCGGGCGCCGATCTCGTCACAGGCCGCGGTCACCTCGTCGGGCAGTGGCCCGGCCTCGGCGGCACGGATATTGGCGAGCAGATGCGTGAGGCTGGAGCCGCCGAGCAGGAGTGCGCCGGTTGAGGGGCGGTCGAGGAGCCAGCGCAGTGCCACGTCGGTGAGTGGGATGCCCGCGCCGTCGGCGACCCCGGCCAGTTCTTCCACCGCGCCGAACGGCCGCTCGTCCCAGTAGCGTTGGCGGTACATGGCGGCCAGCCGTGAGTCACCGAAGCGGCCGTGTCCGGGCTCCGCGCCGAAGTGGTGACGGCCCGTCAGCAAGCCGCCGGCCAGCGGGTTGTAGACCATGGTGGGCAGCTTGGTGACGGCCGCGTACTCGACGTACTCCTCCTCGATGCGGCGCGCGAGCAGGTTGTGCAGTTGCTGGGCCACGACGGGGCGGGGCGCGCCGACCTGGTCGGCCATGCGTGTCAGCAGGGCGATCTGCCAGGCCGCGTAGTTGGACACGCCGAGCGCGCGGACCTTCCCCTCGATGACGAGTTCGGCGACGGTGACCAGGGTTTCGGCGATCGGGGTCGCGCGGTCGGGCTGGTGGAGGTAGAGCAGGTCGACGTGGTCGATGCCGAGACGTTTGAGGCTGCCGTCGAGGCAGGCGCGCAAGCCGGCGGCGGACAGCGGCGCGTTGTCGCCCTGGTCGGAGTGGGGTATGCCCACCTTGGTGGCCAGGACGACGCGGTCGCGGCGGCCGGGCAGCAGTTCGCCGAGGAGGCGCTCGCTCTCGCCCCCCGCGTACCCGTTGGCGGTGTCGACGCCGGTGATGCCCGCGTCCAGTGCCGCGTCCAGCATGGCGGCGGCGCCCGCGCGGTCGACGGTGTCGCCGAAGGTCATGGTGCCGAGGACCAGCCGGGAGAGCGGGACGGGGATGTTCGGCAGGTCGAGGCCGATGGTCACGTGGTGCTTCCTTCCGGGACGCGACGGGGTTTCACCCCGTGGATGGCGGTGGGGTCGAGTGCGGCGCGGCGCAGTGCGCGGGTGTAGGGGTCGGCGGGTGAGGCGAGTACGGCGGCGGTGGGGCCGGTCTCGACGGTTCGGCCCGCCCGCATCACCACCACGTCGGTGCTGATCTCCCGTACGACGGCGAGGTTGTGCGCGATGACGAGGTACGCGATGCCCGTCTCGGCCTGCAACTCGCGTAGGAGGTTCAGCACATGGGCCTGTACGGAGACATCGAGGGCGGAGGTCGCCTCGTCGCAGACGAGCAGTTCGGGGCGGGAGGCGAGGGCACGGGCGATGCCGATACGCTGCTGCTGCCCGCCGGAGAAGTCGGAGGGCCGGCGCGTCAGCGCGGCGGACGGCAGCCCGACCTGCTCGATCAGCTCGGCGGCGCGGCGGGCGCGTTCGGCGCGGCCGACGACCCCGGCCAGGCGCAGTGGTTCGGCGACGATCTGCTGGGCGGTCAGATGCGGGTCGAGGGAGCCGTAGGGGTCCTGGAACACCATCTGCACCCGGCGCCGCAGCGGGCGGAGCCGCCGCTCGGGCAGGGCCGCGATGTCCGTGCCGTCGAGCACGATCCGGCCGGAGACGGGTTTGAGCAGCCGTACGAGGGCGCGGGCGAGGGTGGACTTGCCGCAGCCCGACTCGCCGACCACCGCCAGCGAACCGCCACGCTCGATCCGGAAGCTCATCCGGTCGACGGCGCGGAACGGACCGTCGTGGGTGGCGTACTCGACGGTCAGGTCCTCGACGGAGAGGAGCACCGGGTCGGTCGTGACCTCGGTGCCGGAGGTGGTCGTGGGGTCGGTGCCGGAGGTGGGCCTGGCCTCGGTGCCGGAGGTGGTCGTGGGGTCGGTGCCGGAGGTGGGCCTGGCCTCGGTGCCGTAGGTGGGCCTGGCCTCGGTGCCGTAGGGGGTCTTGGGGTCGGTGCCGGAGGGGGTCTTGGGGTCGGTCATGAGGCTGCTCCCTGGACGGCGGGTTCGGTGTGCCCTTCACCGTCCTCGTCCCAGGCGCCCAGCCGGGGCACGGCGGCGAGGAGATCGCGGGTGTACGGCTCCGCGGGCCGCCGGACGATCTGTTCGGCCGGGCCCGACTCCACGAACCGGCCGTCCTTCATGACGTGGATACGGTCGGACACCAGCCGTGCCACCCCGAGGTCATGCGTGATCATCAGCATCCCGACACCGGTGCGTTCCTGAAGTTCCATGAGCAGATCGAGGACGCTCGCCTGCACCGTGGCATCCAGCGCGGAGGTGGGCTCGTCGGCGACCAGCAGCTGAGGTTCCCCGGCCAGCGCGATCGCGATCAGGATGCGCTGGAGCATGCCCCCGGAGAACTGGTGCGGATACGCCTTCCAGCGGGTCTCCGGCTTGCTGATGCGCACCTGGGCCAGCAGTTCGGTCCCCCTGTCGCGGGCCTCGGCCCTGGACAGTTCGGGGTGGCACAGCCGGATCGCCCCGCCCAGCTGACGGCCGATGGAGTGCACCGGGCTCAGCGCGGTCATCGGGGCCTGGGGGATCAGCGAGACGGTACGGCCGCGGACCGCGGGCGCGGCGCCGGGATCGGCGATGACGTCCCGCCCCGCGATGCGTACGCTGCCGGAGCACACGGCGAGCCCTTCGGGCAGCAGTCGCAGCACGCCCATCGCGGTCGTCGACTTGCCGGAGCCGGACTCTCCGATGAGGGTGACGGTCTCACCGCGGCCGACGGTGAAGCTGACGCCGTCGACCGCCCGTACGACACCGTTCGCGGTGATCAGTTCGATCTGCAGCTCGTCCACGTCCAGCAGGGACGTTTCCTCAGACATGGGTCACGCTCCCTTCCGGCGCCGCGTGCGGTCCCGCAGCCCGTCGCCGATCAGGTTCACCCCGACCACGAGCAGGGCGATGACCAGGCCGGGCAGGGTCACCAGCCACCACGAGGTGGTGATGTAGGCCTGTCCGTCGGAGATGATCCGTCCCCAGGTCGCGAACGGCCGCTGCGGGCCCGCGCCGAGGTAACTCAGCGCGCTCTCCAGCAGTACGGCCTGGGCGAGCAGCAGCAGCACCACCAGGCCGGCCGGGCGTACGACGTTGGGGATGACGTGCCGCGCCAGGACCTGGCGGCCGCGCAGTCCGAGGACGCGGGCGGCGGCGACGTACGGTTTCTCCCGCTCGACCAGCACCAGCGAACGCGTCAGCCGGGCCACCTCCGGCCACTGGGCGCAGGCGATCACAACGGTGATGACGGTGACCGAGGGCCCGAACAGGGCGACGACGAGGAGGAGCATCATCAGCAGGGGCAGCGCGAGCTGGGCCTCCAGGAAGCGGGAGACGACCGCGTCGGCCCAGCCGCCGAAGAACCCGGCCGCCGATCCGGCCACGATGCCGATCAGCCCGGAGACGGCGACGGCGAGGACACCGACCGTCAGGGAGACCTGGCCGCCGTGCAGGATGCGGGAGAGCAGATCGCGGCCGAGTTGGTCGGTGCCGAGGAGATGGTCCGCGCTCAGCGGCGGCAGTCGGCGCCGGGACAGGTCCTGGCCGTCCGGGTCGGGCAGCGGCAGCAGGCTCGCGAGGGCGACGGGCAGGACGACGAGGGCCGTGCACACGGCACCGGCCCACAGTTTGAAGCGGGCGCCGCGTTGCTGCCGGGTGGCGGTGGCGCGGGCGAGGTCGCGCGCGGTGACGGCGCTGGGCCGCCCGGGCTTGAGTGCCGTGGTGGTCATGCTCAGGCCGCCTTTCCGAGACGTACCCGTGGGTCGAGCAGCGGGTAGGCGAGGTCGACGATGAGTTGGACGAGGATCGCGAGGGTGGCGGTCACCACCACCGTCGCCTGGATCAGCGGGTAGTCGCGGGTGGCCAGGGCGCGGACGACGAGCGAGCCGACGCCGGGCCAGCCGAAGACGACCTCCACGACCACGACACCGTTCAGCAGGGCCGCGAAGCGCGTGCCCAGTGCGGTGAGCAGCGGAACGGCCGAGTTGCGCAGTCCGTAGCGCCAGGCCAGGGCCCGTTCGGAGACTCCGCGGGAGCGGGCCACGGTGGTGTACGGGGCGGCCAGCGCGACCGTCATCTCACGGCGTACCAGCCGGGAGACCAGGGCGAGTTGGAGGATCGCCACGGTGACCGTCGGCAGGACCAGACCGCTCCAGGAGGTGAATCCGGAGGCGGGCAGCACCGGGACCAGTACGGCGAAGACGGTCAGCAGCATCACGCCGGTCCAGAAGTCGGGCATCGACTGGCCGGCGATGGTCAGCACATTGGCGCCCAACTCCCGTTTGGTGTCGGCCCGCCTGGCCATCCACACACCCAGCGGTACCGCGATCACGGTGGTGACGGCGATCGCGGAGACCGCGAGGGTGATGGTGTACGGCATCCGGTCCATGACCACGTCGAAGGCCGGGGCGCGGAAGGAGTAGCTGGTGCCGAGGTCCCCGGTGAACAGGTCCCGCAGGAAGATCCCGTACTGGGTGATCAGCGGTCCGTCGAGGCCGAACTGCGCGCGGATGCGCTGGAGGTCGGCACTGCTCGCGGTGGGCGGGGCGTAGGCGGCGGCCGGGTCGCCGGGGGCGAGGCGGACCAGCAGGAAGACCGTGGTGAGGGTGAGGAAGACGGTGAGCAGGCTCTGGCCGATACGCCGGGCGAGATAGGCGGCCATGACTCAGCCCTCCAGCCGTACGGTGGACAGGTCGTAGGCGTTGAGCCTCAGCAGGTTCAGGTCGTGCACCCGGTCACGGCGGGCCAGCAGGGTCTTGGGGGCGAACGCCCACAGGCTGGGCCAGGTGTCCCAGATCGCGTGCTGTACGGCGGCCAGTTGCCTGTCGCGCTCCCGGGCGTCGGCTTCCGTGGCGGCGGCAGACAGCTGCCGCTGGACGCGCGGGACGACATAGCCCATGTAGGTGTCGCGGGTGCGTTCCTTCTCGGCCGTGCCGCCGTACATGCCCTGGAGGGAGGTGAGGGCCTGGCCTGTGGTGCCGGGGTAGCCGTTGCCGATGACGTCCCAGTCGCCCGCGCGCCCCTGACGCCATTTCAGGATGTCGCCGCCGGGCTGGAACTGCTGGAGGCGGACGCGGACGCCGATGTCCTGGAGCATGCCGGCCACGGCCTCCATGACCGAGGCGTCACCGGCGAACTCCCCCGATTCCCAGATGATTCTGACGCGCAGGTCCGTGGCGCCGAGCGACTTCAGCAGGGACTTCGCGCGGCGGGGGTCGTAGGTGTACGAGCCGGTGCGCACGGCGCCCTCGATGGCGAGCGGCACCACGCCACGGGCCTGTTCGGCGGAGTCGGTGAGGACGTCGCGGACCAGCGACTCGCCGTCGACGGCGTAGGTGAGGGCGTGGCGGACGCGGGCGTCGGCGAGCGGGTGCCCCCGGCCTTTGCGGAAGTTGTAGAACAGCTGGCAGATGCGGACACCGGAGGTCTTCTGGACGGTGACGCCGGGCAGGCCGGTGAGCTGCTCGGCGGAGTCGGGGGTGATCGTGTCGATGACGTCCAACTCGCCGCTGCGAAGGGCGATCACCCTGCTGGACTCCTCGGGCACGAAGCGGACCCGGACGGTGTCCAGGTGCGGACGCGGGCCCCAGTAACGGGTGTTGCGGGCCAGGGTGTACTCGCCGGCGCCGCTGTCGGCCCGGACGACGCGGTACGGGCCCGAGCCCACACCGCTCTGCAGTTCCTCGGGTTTGTTGGCGGCGGCCGGGGTGATGTGGATGTTGGCCATCAGCCGGTCCAGGACGGGCACGGGCCGTTCGGTACGCAGGAGGAAGGTGCGCTCGTCCACCGGCTCCACGGCGGGCAGTTCGGGGAACAGGCCCAGCAGGAAGGAGCCGTTGACCTTGCTGTACATCTCCAGCGCGGTCGTCACGTCCTCGATGGTGACCGGGCTGCCGTCGGAGTAGCGGACGCCGTCGCGCAGCCGGACCGTCCAGGCGGTGGGACCGGTCATCTCGAAGCGGTCGGCGAGGATCGGTTCCGGCCGCATTCCGGGGCCGATGCGGGTGAGGGCCTGCCGTACCGCGCGCTGGACGGTGACCGCCGCGTCGAACTGGTTGAGCTTGTTGTCCAGGCTGACCAGGGAGCGGTTCAGTCCCAGGGTGAGCGTGCCGGGACCGGGGGCGCCGGTGGGTCCGGCGCAGGCGGACAGGGGGCCGAGGGCGATGCCCGCCGCGCCGAGGGCGCACCCGCGTAACAGGGTGCGACGGCCCAACCGTTCGCTTTCGGGGAGTGCTCTCTGGGGAGTTGGGGTCATCGTCGACCTTCTCGCGTTCCGGTGCGACCGGGTCCTGCCGTCCTCGTTCCCTCCCGTCGGAAGGGACGGTCCGGCCGTCGGGCCGGCCCGGTCGGGGGATCCGGGCCGGCGGGCGACGAACAGGGTGTCGCGCCGAAGAAGTTGGCACGATTGCGCGAAGTGCGCAAGAGGTCTCGCGCGAATCACGCAAGACGTGTCATCATCGATGACGGACGACCAACGGGGATGCCCCGAGGAGGTACCCGTGTCCCTGATCAGCCGCAGCGATCGCACACCACGCCGCGTACTCGCCCTGGCGGACGACCTGTCCGGGGCGGCGGAGACGGCGGCTGCCCTCCGCCTGCCCGGCCGCATCCTGCTGCGTCCCGCCCATGACGCGCGGCCCGCCTTCGGCGAGGCGGTGGTGCTCGACCTGGACAGCCGGCGGCTGCCGCCCCGGGCGGCGGCGTACGCGGTGCGGTCCGCGGTGTGCGCCGGCGGGGACGGCGTGGTGCTCTTCAAGAAGGCCGACTCTCTGTTACGGGGCAACGTCGCCGCCGAGACCGCCGCGTACGCGGCGAGCGCCGAGGGAGTGGTGATCGCGCCGGCGGTGCCCGCCCTCGGCCGCACCGTGCGCGACGGCGTCGTCCATCTGCGGGGTGTCCCGCTGCACGCCACGGAGGCCTGGCGCGCGGAGCCGCGCACCGCGCCGGGGTCGATCGCCGGGGCCCTCGGCGATCTGCCGACCGCGCCGGTGCCCCTCTCCGACGTACGCGGCGCGCTCACCGACCGCCTGCGGGAACTGCTCGCCCGGGGACGCCATCCGGTGTGCGACGCGGAGACCGACGCGGACCTCGACGCCATCACCCGCGCCGCGCTCGAACTCGGCCCCGACGTACGGCTGCTGGGAGCGGGCGGACTCGCGGCGGCACTCGGGCGGTGGGCCGGGCGGGTGGACGCCTTCTCCGACTGCTGCGGTGTCATGGCGGACCGGTCCACCCTGCGTTCCGGGCGGATCCGTTCGGCGATGGCGGCCCAGCGGAGCCGGTCCGCCGTTGGCGCCGAGGCCGACCGGTGGGGCGCCGATGGCGGGGCGGACCGCCCGCCGGCCGGTGCCGCGGTCGAGCCGCCGTGCGGCTGTGCCGCTGTGCACCAGCCGTCCGGACGTCCGGTGGCGGACCGGCCGGTGCTGGTCGTCGTCGGTACCGCCGAACCCACCGCAGCTGCGCAGATCGCGCAGCTCGTTGCCTTCGGCGCGCACCACATACCGCTGCCCGCACGCCATCTCACCCGTCGGTGCCCGGTTCCGGCCGACACCCTCGCCCAGTTGCTGCTCGTACTCGAACGGCCCGGCGTCACCGTCGTCAGCATCGCCTCCGGCACCCCGGTCGACCCCGCCGCCGCCGGCTCCCTGGTGGCCGGACTCGCCCGTACGGTGGCCGAAGTCGCCTACGACACCGATCTCGTGCTGACCGGCGGGGAGACCGCGCGCCGTGTGCTGGACGCGCTCGGTGTCACCCGGCTCGAGCCCGTCGGGCAGATCCACCATGGCGCCGTCCACTCCCGAACGCCCGACGGCCGCTCCGTGGTCACCCGTCCGGGCAGCCACGGCGAAACCGACTCCCTTCTGCGCATCACGCGCGCGCTGCGCCCCGACCCGGAACGCGTACCCGCGCACGTGCCCGCGCCCGTGCCTCTCGTGCCATCCATCCCTGGAGGAGAAGCCCTGTGAACGCAGCTCCCACCGCAACCCCCGCCGAGCAGTCCGGCTCCAACGGCCGTGTGCTCCCGGTCATCGCGGTGACCATGGGCGACGGCGCCGGCATCGGGCCGGAGGTCATCGTCCCGGCGCTGCTCCACCCCGAAACACTGCGCGACTGCCGCCCGGTGGTCGTGGGCGACGCCGAACGGCTGCGCCAGGCGGCCCGCATCCTCGGTGTCGACTGCACGGTCGTCGCGGTCGCGGACCCGGCCCGGGCGGAGTTCTCCCCGGGCCGCATCAATGTCATCGACCTCGGTCTGCTCCCCGCCGATCTGCCGTGGGGCGAGTTGTCGGCCAGGGCGGGTGATGCCGCGTACCACTACATACGCGTCGCCGCGGACCTCGCGCTCCGCGGCGACGTGCACGGAATCTGCACCGCACCCCTGAACAAGGAGGCCCTGCACGCGGCCGGCCACCGCTTTCCCGGCCACACCGAACTCCTCGCCCACCTCACCGGGGTCGACGAGGTGTCGATGATGCTGTCCACCCCCAAGGTGAAGGTCATTCATGTCACCACCCACGTCGGGTTGCTCGACGCCGTCCAGCGGATCGAGCCCGGGCTCGTCGAGCGCACCGTGCGCCGGGGGCACGAGGCGATGGTCCGCGCGGGAGTGGCGGACCCGGTGATCGGGGTCTGCGGTATCAACCCGCACGCCGGCGAGAACGGCCTGTTCGGCTACGGCGAGGAGGAGGCGAAGATCGTCCCGGCTCTGCGCGCGTTGCGTGCCGACGGCATCGACGCCCGGGGCCCGCTCCCCGCCGACACCGCGTTCTTCCTCGCCTCACGCGGCGACTACGACCTGATCGTGGCGATGTACCACGACCAGGGGCACGGTCCGGTGAAGGTCCTCGGCATCGAGACTGGGGTCAATCTGACGGTGGGACTGCCGGTGATCCGTACGTCGGTGGATCACGGCACTGCGTTCGACATCGCAGGTACGGGGCGTGCCGACGCCGGTAGCATGGTCGAGGCCCTGCGCCAGGCCGCCGAGATGTCGACCGCTCCGGCCGTCCGTTGACCCCCGTGACCATCCGTGATCACCTGTGTTCGTCAGGCCGTAGGCAGGGCAGGCCGGCATGACACGAGACACCAGAGGACAGAAGACTGATGTCTGCGATCGGATCGAAGGCCCGGCGTGACCGGATCGTCCACCTCGCCACGACCACGGGTCTGGCGAGCGTCGAAGAACTCTCCCAGCTGTTCGGCGTGACGGCCTCCACCATCCGTCGTGATCTGGCGAAACTCACCACGGACGGACGGCTCGCGCGCACCTACGGCGGTGCGATGGCGCTGGCGGCGCATCCCGAGGCGTCGCTGCGGCAGCGCACGGGTGAGGCGTTCGAGGCCAAACAGGCCATCGCCCGCTGGGCCGCCAGGCAGGTGCGGCCGGGTGAGACGCTGCTGCTGGACGCGGGCTCCACGGTGGGAGCGCTCGCCCACGAACTGCGCACCGCGAAGGACATCACGGTGGTCACCACCGGGCTGACGACGCTGCAGGCGCTCTCCGACGTGGAGTCCATCCACCTCGAGTGTCTCGGCGGTACGTTGCGCCCGCTGAGCCAGGGGTTCGTGGGGCCGCTGACCGAGGCGGCCCTGGAGAGGATGACGTTCGACCGGGTGTTCCTGGGCACGGACGGTATCGCCCCCGAACTCGGCATCTGCGAGGCCGACCTGCGGCAGACCCGGCTGAAGGAGCTGATGGCCCGGCGCTCGGAGCACGTGTACGTCCTCGCGCACGCGGGGAAGCTGGGCCGCCGGCCCTTTCACGCCTGGGCCTCCCTCGCGAAGGGCTGGACCCTGGTGACGGACGACTCCGCCGACCCGGGCGTCCTCGATGACCTGCGCGCCCGTGGGGTCACCACGATCCTGACGGAGCCGGAGCCACTCACGGTCGGCTGACGCACGCCCACGGTCGGCCGACGGACGCCGCCGGGCGCGGGATCAGCCTGCGGCGCGCCTGGCCGTCGCGCCCGCGATCGGCCGCAGGACGAGCATGAACGTCGGTGAGGGTGTCGGGGTGGTCGTGGCCCTGTAAGACGTCGTTTCAACTGGTGGGTTGTGAGCCAGTGTCCGACACGAGTTGAGCCAGCTGACGCAGGCGCTGGAAGTAGCGGAAGTCCTCTGCTTCGTTGAGTAACGGCAGGACCTGGCCTAGGTCTGCGATGCAGTCGCGCAAGATCCGGTGGCGCTCTGAGTCGAGAACGCCACCGTTGTTTTGCCAGGTGGAGACGCACCCGGCGATGCCGGCGTCAAGCAACACCATGTCGATGCCTGCCCGCTCGGCACCGCGCAGGCCGGCGGGGAAGGTCGCGCGCAGGTGTTCCTGCCACAAGCGGGCCACAACGGCTTCGTGTTCAGAAGGGCTGTTCACGCGACTCATCTTCGTGCAGTGACTGCGCTGCGGATGCTGCTCACCTGCCGCGTACAGGTTGCCGTCCTCGCTGCCGACATGGACCACTCCGTCAGCCGAGGCGCTCGCCTTCCTGTCCACGGACGACCGCTGGACCTCAGCTGATCAGTGCGGCCAGAGCCGTCTCACCCTGATCCCGGCAGTGAGTCACCGAGCAAGGTCAGCTCCTCCGTGCTCAGGTCGAGTTCGGTGGCCCGGGCCGAGTCGTGGACGGACTCCGGGCGGCTGGCCCCCGGCACCGGGATCACCGCCGGGGAACGGGCCAGCAGCCAGGCCAGGGCGACCGCTTGCGGGCTCACTCCCCGCTCGGCCGCGACGCGGTGGAAGGCCGTGCCGGAGGAGGTCGGTCCGGACGGGCCGTCGAGGGAGCTGCGGGAGATGCCGCCGAGCGGGCTCCACGGGAGAAAGGCCAGGCCGAGTTCCGTGCTGAGCCGCAACTCCGACTCGAAGTCGCGGACGGCGGGCGAGTACTGGTTCTGCACGGAGACGAGCCCGTCGCCGAGGATCGCGTGTGCCTCGCGGATCTGGTCGGTGGTCACGTTGGAGATGCCCGCCGCGCGGATCTTCCCGGCGTCGAGCAGGTCACGCAGCGCGCCGACGGAGTCGGCCCAGGGCACCGTCGGGTCGGGCTTGTGCAGCTGGTAGAGGCCGATCGCCTCGATGCCGAGTCGCCGCAAGGAGGCCTCGGCCGCGCTCTTGAGGTGTTCGGGGCTGCCGGTGACCGTCCAGCTGCCGTCGCCCGGCCGGCCCCGGCCGCCCTTGGTGGCGACGAGGACCCCGGAGGTGTCGCCTCCGTAGCGGGCCAGGGCGCGGGCGACGAGGAGTTCGTTGTGGCCCCTCTCGCCGGCGTGCCAGTGGTAGCTGTCGGCGGTGTCGATGAGCGTGACGCCCGCGTCGAGGGCGGCGTGCACGGTGGCGACGGCCCGGTCCTCGTCCGGGCGGCCCTCGATGGACAGCGGCATCGCGCCGAGACCGATGGCGCTGACGGTGGTGTCGGCGATGGTGCGGTAGCGCATGGTCGGCGGTTCCTCAGGTGGCCGGAAGGGTGGCGGGGACGGACTGGGCGAGGGCTTCGGCGATGGCGGCGGGCAGCCAGTCCGTCGTGCGGGAGAAACGGAAACCCAGGCTCGTCGCGCGGGCGTTGCTCATGGCGTAGTAGCGGTCGAAGGAGAAGGGCGAGGCCTCCTCCCCGTCGGCGACGGTCCGGTAGACCGGCTCGCGCCCGGTCCGCGCGGCGATCGCGCCGGCCAGCTCGCGCACGTCGAGCAGTCCGTCCGAGCAGGCGTTGACCGGGCCCGTGAAGTCGGTGGCGGTGGCCGCCCACAGCAGCACGTCGGCCAGCTCCCGGTGTTCGATGAACACCGTGGGCAGCACATCGGCGTGGACGGGGATCTCCGCGCCGCGCACGACGCGTTCGACGTAGTACGCCAGGCGTCGGGTGAACTCCTGCGCGCCACCGCCGAGGACATGGGCGCTGCGCACGGACGCGAACTCGAGGCGGCCGTCCCGGGCGAGGACTGCCTCCGCCTGGCGTTTGCCCTCGGCGTAGTGGGCTTCGCGGAACGCCTCGTCGCGCCAGGGCAGTTCCATCCGTACCGGCCACGCCCCGGGGTCGACGCTCTCCTCGGTCACGGGGACGCCGCGCCGGATCTCCGGCACGGCGGCGGTGGCCGGGTCGTACACCTCGATCGTGGAGGTCATGACGTAACGACGGGCGCGGTCGCCGAAGACCCGGGCGGCGACGGCGGCCTGCGCGGGGGTGTAGCAGACCTGGTCCACGACCACGTCGAAGCTGCGCGATCCGAGGGCGGTTGTGAGGGCGACGGCGTCGTCGCGGTCGGCGACGAGATGCTCGACGCCCGGGGGCGGCGGACTGGAACCCCGGTTGACGACGGTGACCCGGTGTCCGGCGGCGTGCAGACGTCGGACCAGGAGCTTTCCGAAGTACCGGCTGCCGCCGATGACGCAGATGGTTGGCATGGCTCCACTCTGACCACCTATCGTCTTCAGCAGAAGTGTCGGCTTGCTGCACACGTATTAAGGAAAACTGTTGATCGATCTCCAGCGGTTGCGGATACTGCGGGCCGTGGCGGAGCACGGCAGCTTCAACCGGGCGGCGACAGCCCTGCTCATCACACCGTCGGCCGTCTCGCAACAGGTGGCGGCGCTGGAACGGAGCCTCGGCAGCAAGGTCGTGGCGCGCAGCACCCGCGGGGTCACGCTGACCGAGGCCGGACGGATCATGGTAGAGGCAGCCGAGTCGGTCAACGCGGAGCTGGAGCACGCCAGACGGCAGGTCGAGCGGCTCGACACGGGCCGGACGAAGCTCACCGTCGCCACCTTCACCAGTGGTGGCCGGCTGCTGCTGCCCGCTGCATTCGCCCGGCTGACCGCCACGCACCCGGACACCGAACTCCATGTCGTGGAGGCCGAGCCGGAAGGCAGCCTGCCGCTGGTCCGGCAGGGTGTCGTGGACCTGGCGCTCGCCTACCACTTCGACGGCCCGCTGCCGGGTCGGACCGGCGAGAATCCCGGCGTGAGGTGGACGGCCCTGCTGGACGACCCGTTGTACGTGGTCCTGCCCGAAGGCCACCGACTGGCCGACCGCGACCGGGTGGGCCTCGCCGAACTCGCCGCCGAACCCTGGGTACTCGGCTGCCTCAAGACCGAGGCGTATCTGCGGCGTTACGCCGAACGCGCCGGGTTCGACCCGCTGGTGCGGGGCAGCACGACGGACTACTTCTTCGCGCGGTCGCTCGTCGCCGCGGGCGTCGGAGTCTCACTGATCCCGTCCATCGCACTCACCCCGGACCTGCCGGGCCTGCGCGCGGTGGCCATCGAGCCCCCGGGCCCGGCCCGGCACATCGGCGTCGCCACGCGCGGCGGCCGCCGCGATCCCCGGGTCGCGACGCTGGTGGAGGCCCTCGGCGCGCAGGAACTCGACGGCGAACCGAACATGCACCGGGGCCCGGGCCACGGCTGACGGTGGTCAACTCGTCAACCCGCCCTCGGGCGGCTCACGACGGCGTGAGATGGACCTGCACCGCGGGTGCGCAGCGGTCCACGATCTCCTCGATCCCGGCCGACCGTATCCTCGGGCCGCGGGCGATGCCGTACATCACGCCGAGGCCGAGCAGGGTGCTCACCGCCAGTTCCGCGCGCAGTGCGGCGTCGGGGCCGGTGAGGCGTGCGGTGAGGCGTGCGGTCACCTGGGTGCGGAAGTTGGTGCGCAGGGTGTCGCCCTGTTCGCCCTGGAGCGGGGCGAAGACGATGCGCAAGATCGGGTCCACGCCCCGCTCGCGCTGGCTTGTCACCACATGACGGACCATGTGCCGGCCGAGTTCCTCGAGCGGTGCGTCCAGCAGGGCGTCGGCGTCGGCCTCGAAGGACATCACGCGGGCGAAGAGCGCGTCCTTGTTGCCGAAGTACTTGAGGATCAACGGCGGGCTCACTCCGGCCCGTTCGGCCACGGCCTTGAGGGTGATGTCGGCGTGGGCATGCCGGGCCAGCAGGTGGCGGGCGGCTCGGAGGATCGCCGCCTTCGTCGTCTCGGCGTCGCGGCGCGCGGACGGGGTCGCGGCGGAGGGGGTGGGCTTGTCGGTCATGTTCCTTCGAGTTCCCTGTCCGGGTCGGACCGCTTCCGGGTCTCGCCCGCTTTCGCGGGCGCGTGGTCGCGGGGTATGGCGAGGGCCGCGGCGCAGGCCACCAGCGCCACGGAGCCCGCCATCGCGAACGCCAGTTGGTAGCCGTGCAGCGTCGGTACCGGCGCGCCGCCGACGAGACTGGTGTGGCGCACCAGGACCGCGGCGACGGCGGCGCTGCACACGGCCTGCCCGATGGTCCGCATCAGGACGTTGACGCCGTTCGCGGATGCGGTCTGCCCGGCCGGTACCGCGCGCAGGATCAGGGTGGGCAGGGCCGAGTAGGCGAGGGTGGTGCCCGTCGCGACGACCGCGGTGCCCAGGACGATGACCCACAGGTCACGGCTGTCGGCGATGCGCACGACGTATCCGAGGACGATGACGGCCGCGCCGAGGGCCAGCGTCACGCGCGGGCCGCGGGCCATCGACATACGGGCCGACAGCGGGGAGAACAACAGCATGGTCACTCCGCCGGGCAGCAGACACAGGCCGGTCGCCACGATGCTCAGCCCGAGGCCGTAGCCGGTCGCCGGGGGCGCCTGCACCAGCTGGGCGGTGAGGAGGGTGTTGGCGTAGAAGCCGAATCCGACGAGGAGGGCGGTCAGATGCGGCAACGCGATCCGGGGCCGAGTCGCGAGGCGCAGGTCGACCAGGGGCCGCGCGGCGCCCAGTTGCTGCCGCCACCACAGCGCGAGAACGACGGCGGCGCCGGCGAACAGGGCGAGGACGCGCGGGCTCGTCCAGCCCCACTGGCCGCCCTGCGACACGCCGAGCAGCAGAAACACCAGACCGGCGGCCAGGCCGAACGCGCCGAGGATGTCGAAGCGGCCGGGCTGTTTCACCGGGGACTCGCGTACCGCCCACCAGAGGAGAGCCAGGCCCAGGGCACCGAGCGCGCCGGTGGCCCAGAACATGGCGTGCCAGTCGGCGTACTGCACGATCAGCGCGGCGAGCGGCAGGCCCAGGGCGGCGCCGATGCCGACGGTGGAACTCATCAGGGCGACCGCCGATCCGGTGCGCTCCGGCGGGAGTTCGTCGCGCAGGATGCTGATCGACAGCGGTACGACGGCCGCCGAGGCGCCCTGCAGTGCCCTGGCCGCGATGAGCAGTCGGATGTCGGAGGTGAGGGCGCAGATCCCCGAGCCGACGGTCATCAACGCGAGCGCGATCAGCAGGACGCGCCGCTTTCCGTACATGTCCCCGGCCCGCCCGAGCACGGGAGTCAGCACCGCGCCGGTGAGCAGCGTGGCGGTCACCATCCAGGACACCGTGCCCGCGGAGGCGCCGGTCAGCCGCGGAAGGTCCGGCAGCAGCGGCACCACCACGGTCTGCGTGACGGCCATCACGATCCCGCCGAAGGCGAGCACCGGCACGGTCAGGCGTTGACGCGGACGCCCGCGCCGGCCGGACCCGGGTATCGGGGGGTCGGATGACGGCACGGACGCCATGGCCGCTCCAGAGGTCCGATTTTCAGGTGAATGACGATTCACCATACCTCAACTACGTGGTGAATCGTCATTCACCTACTTTCCGCTGCCGCTGCCGCTCCTGCCGCAGAACGCCTTTTCCAGCGTTCCGGCCAGGGTGTTCAGCACGGTGGCGTTGTTGGAGGTGTTGGCGACGGCGGTGAGGCTGCGCCGTCCGTCGGTCGAGGTGAAGGCGTACGTGTAATAGCCCTGGACGGCGCCGGTGTGCCCGTACACCGAGATGCCGCAGGACAGCCGGCGGCTGCGCAGCCCGAGACCGTAGGCCTGCGTGCTGCTCGTCTTCTTCCACTGCTTCATCTCCTTCAGCCGGGCGGCCGACATCAGGCGGCCGCCCGCCAGCGCGGAGTAGAAGGTGTTGAGGTCCTTGGGGCTGGAGATGACCGCGCCCGCGCTCTGTGCCCAGGACAGGGTCTGCCTGGTGGCGTCGACCGGTGCGGAGCCCGCCACGTCGGACCTGAGGTAGCCCTTGGCGTGCTTCCCCGGAATGGCGGTCTTCGGGTGCACGTAGAAGGTGTCGGCGAGCTTCAGCGGTTTGATGATGCGGGTGGCGTACTCCTGGGCGACGGTTCGCCCGGTGAGCTTCTCGATGAGCAGTCCGGCCACGACGAAGTTGGTGTTGGAGTACGCGAAGGCGGCGCCGGGCGCGTTGGTCCGCGGCTTCCTCAGTGAGAGGTTCACCAACTGCCGGTAGGTGAAGACCTTGTTCCGTACGGCCTCGAAGCCGCGCACGCTCTGCGCGAACATGTCGTTGGTGTAGTCGTACAGACCGCTGCGGTGGCTCAGCACATGACGGACCGTGATGCGCTGGTCGGGCAGCAGTCCGGGCAGGTAGGCGTTGACGGAGGCGTCGAGTCTCAGCTTGCCCCGGTCGACCAGTTGCAGCAGCACCACGGCGCTGAACGTCTTGGTGATACTGCCGGCCCGGAAGCGGTGGTCGGCGGTCATGGCGCGCCTGGTGGCCCTGTCGGCGACGCCGCCGTGCACGGTGGAGACCTTGCCGGTGTCGTCGATCCGCGCCATCACTCCCGGGGCTCCCCCGGCCAGTGCCTTGCGCAGCACCGTGCCGAGCCCGTCGAGGTCGGGCGCGGGCAGTTGCGCCGCGGGGGCGGCCGTGGTCCCGGGAACCACCGGCACTTTCGGAATCGCAGGCGCGGCCTGCGCCGGTACCGCGGACAGGGACAGCACCGCCGCCACTGTCGCACCGAGCGTCGTGCCCGCCCTGCCGGTGCCCACCGTTGTCGAGACCATCGGGTTCTCCTCCCGTGTACCGTCCGCGGTACGGGTGTTGAGCTTGCGTGCGGAGTCGTCCGCCGCGCACCGCACCGCGCGGCGGACGACTCTTCGCAGG